>CBDIPJ010000019.1:0-124936 GCA_965283655.1 Limisphaerales bacterium
CTTCTACTCGTCCCGGATCGGCGACGCCGCCTCGCGCAAGCTAGACCTCGCCCTCAATGGTCCGAAGTTCGATCTCCCCCTCGAGGACATCACCTGGCAGGTCTACCTGAACGCCAAGTGGACCCTCAACGACTGGTCCGGGTCGCTCCAGCTCGAGTCCACCGACACCGGCAACACCGCTACCGTCGACGTCCAGTCGTACCTCCAGGGCGAGCAGGTCCAGAACGACGCCAAGACCAAGGCCGCCGAGGAGATGCTCCAGATCGGCAACCGGCTCCTCGTCGAAGGCGATCCCCAGAAGGCCCGACGCGCCTTCCAGAACGCCTTTGGCCTGAGCACGCACGACAACGCCTTCAACGAGGACGCCCGCGTCCAGCTCCACAACCTGAAGGTCCAGCAGGCTCTCGTTGGCCTCAACGTCCGGCAGGCCGCCGTCGCCGGCGAATCCGCGCCCGCCGCCGGAAACCTCCGACAGCTCCGCAACCGTTCCGAGGCCAACTACACCCAGCAGGAAGCCAAGGAACTCTTCGCCCTCAACGGCGCCGCGGACAACGCCACCCTCGAGAAGCTCGCCGAGCGCATCATCGAGCAGCAGGACGCCGCCCTCCCCTCACCCACCGCCATCCGCGCCTCCATCCCCCAGCAAGGCCGCATCCTCACCTTCAAGCGATCCGTCCAGGTCGAGACCTGGACCGACCTCAACCTCCGCCTCACCGCCCGTTCCGCCAACGCCCCCAACCACATCGGCCGCTTCGCCAGCTTCGCCGCCCTCGGCCTGGTCCTCACCGCCCTCGTCCGCTTCACCCGCCCCAGCGCCAAGGTGTAGGCCGCATGCCCCCACCCGGCGGTGCCCTCTGAAGGCCCTTCTGGAATCTGGCTACTGGCAACTCCCCTGCAGGCCGCGCGCACCCGACGACCCGGGATCAACGACACGCCCAACACCTCGATCCCACGGCGTCACCCCGTCATCCTGCCATCCTGTCTTCACCGTACCCTGCCCCCTTCCCCTTCGTGTCCTTCGTGGTCCAAAAGCCTCACATCCCTGAACCACGAATCCGCCAACCGGCGTCGCCACAAACGGGAACAAGGTTTGCCGCAAGAAGCGCAAAAAGACGCAAAATGATTCGCCCGTTCACGATCTTGTCCTTCTTCGCGTCTTTGCGTGCGGTTCCCCTTTCCTGTCCAAGCCCCCCCTTCGCGCCTCCGCGTGAGACAAGTTCCATCTAGGCTCAAACCCAACACATGGTTCTCACGCCCGCTTCGCTCAAGACGCAAAGACGCCAAGACCAGAACAACAAGCCATCCGTGCTTCCCCCTTTGCGTCTTTGCGTGAGCCAATTCCCATCCCGTCAGGAAACCCGGCACGTGGTTCTCGCGCAGAGGCGCTGGGGCGCAGAGGGGACGAAACGCGTCATCGTCGCCTTCTTCGCGGCTTTGCGGCTTTGCCTGCCCTTTCCGTCCGTCAAGGGAACGGAGTGGAAAAGCCGCCAGCACGCAGGGCAGCGTCCATGCCGTCCTCAACCGTTCTTCCATCACCTTCGCGGTCACTCCGTTCATCCGGATCCATTCGCCGACGAGCAGCAACAGGGCCGAGATCCCCATCCGTCCGACAACCGGTACCCAATCCGTGCACCGGCGCCGTCGTGACTCGATCACCGTGAGAAACACCAGGAAGGGCGAGCCGCAGGCTGAGCGCCGAAACCACCTCCATCGCCTGAACGACCATTCCGGATTTCATCGATTCCACGGTTTGGAGCGAGTGCTCCGTGACTTCGCCACGCACGATGTCGCTGAAATCGAGGAGAGATGAGAGAGACTTCACCAGCCACGCGCGGAAAGGTGCGGGTCGGCCTCACGCCATCGAGGCCTTTCCTCACCCTGGAAATAACCCTTGCCAATGACGTAGAA
Source organism: Limisphaerales bacterium (assembly GCA_965283655.1). GTDB lineage: Bacteria > Verrucomicrobiota > Verrucomicrobiia > Limisphaerales > UBA9464 > UBA6176. Next base: position 1,909 of record CBDIPJ010000019.1, read on the forward strand.
CGGCCGATTTTGTCCCCCAACATGAAGAAACTCTTCGCTGTCGTTGCCTCCCTCTTCGTCGCCGTTGCCGCCTACGCGGGTGAATTCCCTGACATCAGCGTCAAGGAAGTGAAGGCCCTCGTTGCTTCCAAGAAGGCTGTCCTCGTCGACGTGAATGGCACCCAGTCCTGGAAGAAGGGGCACGTCCCCGGCGCCCTGAACTTCGACGCCGTCGAGAAGGACTTCGCCAAGTCCCTCCCCGAGGACAAGAACACCCTGATCGTGGCCTATTGCGGTGGTCCCCGCTGCAGCGCCTACAAGGCCGCCGCCGAAGCCGCTGAGAAGCTCGGCTACAAGAACGTGAAGCACATGTCCGCGGGCATCTCCGGGTGGACCGGTGCCGGCGAGAAGACCGAAGCCGCCAAGTAAGCCCTCGACGCTTCCGGACCGACATCCTCACGGATCACAGGCGGCCCTTGGGCCGCCTTTTTCGTCCCCAAACGAGACCCGCGCGCGGGTTCAACGCTGAGCAAACCCCGCCACCTTCGCCCGTAGGATCGATCGGATCGCTTCCTTCTCATCCTCCGTCAGATAGCGGAACTCCGGATTCTTTCCGCCCGGGGTCAGGGCAGATTCCAGACCGCGCAGCACGCGTCCCCTGACCTCCGGATCGAGCCCCGCGAATTGTGGCGTGTGCACCAGGAAGCTGCACCGATGGCGGAACAACCGCGTCTTCAGGTCGAGATCCTTCAAGGACCGCCCCTCCACCGCCACCCTGCCCTTCGCGAACTCCCTGCGAAAGGCCTCGTCCCCCGGAACGCCCCCCGGGGGCAATGGCACCTCGTCGGCGAAGAGGAGGTAGCGCACGAGTTCCCGCGCATCTGATTCCACCGCGGACAACGCGGCGGCCCCCAACGTTCCGCTTCCGGCGGCCCGCAGTTCGCGCACCCGATACTGCGCCCGCGCCATCCGGTTGACTCCGCCCACCTGATGCTCGTGCACGAGGTGCGCGAGGAGGTCGCTCGTGGCCACCGGATAGCGGTTCCAGTCAAAGCGCTTTCCCGGCTCCAGCGGCGTCCAGGTGATCTCGCCCTGGAACAGCTTTCCCATCCGATTTCCAAGGTGCCCGTCCATCCCGCCGTCGCCCGTCACATGCCATCCACCGAACCGTTCCGCCAGCGGCACCCCATGCCCTGAAATCTCTTTCCGGAAGCTGTCGAGGCTGCCGCCCCCGGCGGCGGGGGCCACGGACTTCACCGCCAGTCCGGGAACATGGAACGTGTCCTCGTTCGCATGACAGTTCATGCACCGACGGGCGCGCTCGACCCGGATACTCCCCCCGGATCGGGGAACGTCGAAAATGTAGAACACGGCCCCGAGGTCAGCGTCGATCGTCGCCATCTCGATCTTCCCGCCGGGCACCCACCCCAGGTACAGCTCGTCGTTGAAGTAGAGGGCGCGCGGATTCGAGGGATGGATGAGGCTCAACTGGAGGCTGGTGTTCGAGAACACCAGCAACTGGGAAGACTCCGGGATCTCCAGGGCCGCGAGCAGGCTTTTGACGAACGCCAGTTCGCTCGAACGGTCCAGTTCCACCCGGCCGCCTTCGAGGTCCGCCAAGCGACGCGTGAACCGATCGGTGGGCACGCGATCGAAATAGCGGTGAGCCTCCGCCGAAAGCTCCGGCTCAAACTCCGCCGCGCCACACGCAACGACCGCCGTCAGCGCCAGCGCCAGCGATCCCACCCAGATCCCCGCTCGGTTCATTGCCACCACTCTCCTCTGGTTCTTCGATGGCGCAAAGAGTGTTGTCGTACCGACAGACGTCGCCACCCCGTTTCAGTTGGGAGCGTTGAAGGATGCGCCCGAGCGGCCCTCAACACCGCCCAGCACCCACAAACGCTATCCCAGCAACTCCGAAACCTTGTCGCCGATCACCGGCGAACGCATGAGCGACTCGCCCACGAGGATGGCCCCGGCACCGCAGGCCCGCAGACGCTCCACGTCGGCCCGGGTGTCGATCCCGCTCTCCGCGACCAGCAACCGATCCTTGGCCCCATCCGCCGCCCACAACCGGCGCGCGAGCCGCTCGGTCGTGCCGAGGTCGACCTGGAAGGTCTTGAGATTCCGATTGTTGACGCCCACCAACCGTGCCCCCGCTGCCAATGCCCGCTCCAACTCGACCTCATCATGCACCTCGACCAGTGCTGTCAGTCCCGCCGCATCCGCCAGCGCGTGGAAGTGCCGCAACTCGTCGTCCGTCAGGATCGCCACGATGAGCAGGATTGCGTCCGCGCCCCACTCGATCGCTTCGAGGATCTGCCGTTCGTCGATGACGAAGTCCTTCCGCAGGAGCGGAAGCCCAACTGCCTTCCGGATCTCGCGCAGGTAGTCGAGCGAACCCTGGAAGAAATCCACGTCCGTCAGCACCGAGAGACAGCTGGCTCCGGCCGCCTCGTATTCGCGGGCGATGGCGACTGGATTGAAATCGGGCCGGATCACGCCCTTGCTCGGCGAAGCCTTCTTCACCTCGGCGATCAGTCCCACGGAACCACGCCGGGGTGTCCGCAGGGCACCGAGGAAATCGCGGACACCATCGCCCCGCCGCACGATGGCCTCGCGCAGGTGATGGGCGCCGACGGGCCCAGGCGGCAAGGCCGCCACTTCAAGACGCTTCCGGGCGACGATCGTATCGAGGATGTTCATGTGCTTCATTCCTGGGAAGGCCATCCACTCCCTATTCGTCGTCGTCCTTGAGGCCGGGGATGCGCTTCAACGGGCAACCCGCCCGCAGCCATCCGTTCACGTAAGCATCGAGGGACCCGTCCATCACGCCCTGCACGTCCGAGGTCTGCACGCCGGTGCGCAGGTCCTTCACCATCCGATACGGCTGGAAGACATAGCTCCGGATCTGGTTGCCCCAGCTCACGCTGCCCTTTTCCCCGTAGAACTTCTCCATGTCGGCCTTCGCCTGATCCAGCTTCAACGCGTACAGCTTGGCCTTCAGCATCGACATCGCGGTCGCCTCGTTCTGCGCCTGCGACCGCTCCTGCTGCGAGGCGGCCACGATCCCGGTCGGAATGTGCGTCACGCGGACCGCCGTCTCGACCTTGTTCACGTTCTGCCCGCCCTTGCCACCGGACCGGAACGTATCGCGCTTGATCTCGCTGTCCGGGATCACGATGTCCGCGAGCGAGAGATCGTCCAACTCCGCCACCACGTCGATGGAGGCAAAGCTCGTGTGGCGGCGCTTGTTCGAGTCGAAAGGCGAAATCCGGACCAACCGGTGGACACCCCGCTCCGCCTTGGTGAAACCGTAGGCATTCGGCCCCACGACCCGGAACGTCACCGATTTCAACCCGGCCGAATCACCGGGCAATGCATCCGTGACCTCCCACTTCCAGCCTCGGGCATCGAACCATCGGCCGTACATCCGCGACAGCATTTCGGCCCAGTCCTGCGCCTCGGTCCCACCGGCGCCCGCCTGGATGCTGAAGATCGAATTGCGGTTGTCGTGGGGCCCGGTCAGCAAGACTTCCAATTCGAACCGGTCGAGATCCCGCGTGAGCCCCTCCAATTCGCCGTCGGCCTCCTTCTGGATCATGTCCTGGCCGGCCGGCGGCTCCGCCTCACCCAATTCGAGCAGCACACGAACGTCATCCAGGCGCTTCTCGAACGACGCCATCGGCTCCGCCTTCCGCTTCAGCCCGTTCAGGTCGTCGATCACCTTCCGCGCCGCGTCCTGGTTGTTCCAGAAGGTGTCGGAAGTCATCTGCGCCTCCATTTCCGTGATGCGCTTCAGCACCAGCGGGAGATCGAGGAACTTCTTCAATTGCGCCAGTTTGCCGGCGATCGCGTCCACGTTGGACCGCGTGACTTCGAACATAGGGCGGGGAACCTAGGCCGAACCGCCCCACCCTGTCGAATCCGGACTGCCAACCGAATTCCCGCCACCGATCGTAGCGGCCGACGTCTGGAGGCAATGACTGGAAGCGGTCCACAGGCAATTGCCCTGTAGGCCACGTGCCCGCGCAGGCCCTTCAAACTTGAATCTTCGCTTCCCCACCGGGTGAGGGCACTCGGCCTTCAAACACAGGACTGGAAACTGGCGACTGGCATCTGGGATCTTGCGTTGTAGGCCGCGTGCCCCCACGCGGCGGCAGGGCCTTTCAAACCTGAAACTGAAAACTTCAAACTTCCCGCGTAGCGCCGCCTTTACGCCGGACCGCGCCCATTGAGGCCAGAACCGCATACCCGACACATCCCCAGCCAAACGCGTCACCGTACTTGCGGTACCACGTCGCACCCGCGCGCCCCATGCCGACCGGCACCTCAATCGTTCGAAACCCCGGCCGGTAGACATCGGGCCCGCTTTCCCCAAGGACATCGCGCACCAGTCCGAGAGAGTCCACCCAGCAGGTGATCCCGTTGTTCGCGCAGCGAACGATGGCCACATCATTCTCCACCGCCCGGAACACCACGTTGGCGAGGTGTTGCCATTGCGCGCTGCTCGTGCCGAACCACCCGTCATTCGTCAGTTCGAGCAGGAAATCCACCTCCGCACCCACGTGGTCCCGAACACCGTGGGGAAAGATGTCCTCGAAACAGATCACCGGGGCGGCAACCGCACGCCCTGTCGCGTTGCCCACTTCGAAGCGCGCCGGTTCCGAACCCGCGGCAAACCCCTCACCGATCGGCGTCAGGTGCTTCATGAACGGAAACCAGCGTACCAGCGGCACGTACTCCCCGAATGCCACCAACCGCCGCTTCCGATAGGTCGCCCACATCGTGCCATCGACCCCGAGGAAAACGGCATTGTACGCGGAACGTTCCGCCCCTTCCTCCGACACGTCCGTGGCGCTGAACGCCCACGGAATCCGCCGTGCCGCAAACCGGGAGGTCACCTCCTGAAACCGGTCGCCATCCAGTCCAAAATCACCCTCTGGCCAGACGAGCATGTCGGGCTGCGTTGCCAGCGCTGCGTCCGTCAGGCGCGAGGCCACCGCAAAGCTGCGGAGGCGTTCGCCTGGATTCCACAGCAGCGTCTGCGGGATCGAGGGTTGAATGAGGGCCACCCGGAGCTTGCGCGGCGGCCGTAGGAGATCCGCACGGCGCTGTTCGATGACGCGGTAGAATCCGGTCCCAAGACACGCCAGCACCACGAACAACGGAAGGCGCGCTTCCGCCAGCCACATCCAGCGCTCACGGGGGCGGATGGCAACCATCGTGCACGCCCCGGCAAACGCGACGCTCGCCCAACACACCAGGAACGAAAGGCCGTACACTCCCGTGACCCGCGCCACCTGCAACAGGGGCACCTGACGCCATTGCGAGACCCCCAACGGGTTCCAGGGAAAACCCGTCAGCAACCGACTCCGCAGCATCTCGGTTGCGACCCACACGGCCGCCACCGCCACGGGAATGGTGACCCGCCGGATCCACGGGGTGGAAAGGTAAGCTTCCACGGCTCCCCGCCACCCCCCGGATGGCACGGGCGTCTTTCCGGCAACTTCCCGGCTTCCCACCTCCGGACGACTCCGCCGCGCCACGATAGCCGATGAAAACGCCACCCAAAGGGCCGGAAACAACGCGCAATACCCGGACAACGCGAGCCAACCCGCCACCGCGCCCGCCGGATGCGGCATCTCGAGCAACCATCTCAATGAAACCAACGACTGGACCAGGCCCGCCACGTAGCCCACCCGGAAGGCTTCCTTCCACCGCAAACCCAGCGCACACATCAGCAGCACCCCGGGCGCCACCCACGCGAGACCGGCAATCCCTGGAGTTGGATACGCCAACGCCAGCGCCAGGCCGGCAAGGATCGCGAGCGGATACCGACGTGTCTCGTCATTCCAAAGCCTGCCGAAACGGCCAGACCCGCCCGATGCCTGCAACGTTTCGAAAGTCTCCACGGGATCCCTAGCGGCGTCGGCGTGAACTGCCCCCGAGCAATCCGCCCAGAACACCCCGCACGATCTCCCGTCCGATCGCACCCGCAATGTTCGAGGTCAACGACCTTGCAGCTGTCTGGATCACCACGTCCCCAACGGACTTCTCGGCCCGCGCCCTGCGCGCTCGCGGTTCCACCCGCGGCAGCACCGGAGGAGCTGCGGTTGCGGGCGCCGGATCCCCGCCACCAAACAACCGACCGAAGAACCCGCGCTTCTCCTCGGCGACCGGAGGAGCCGATTGCTGCCCGGCCCCGCCGGAAACAGCCCCCGTGAGCCGCTCGTAGGCGGACTCCCGATCCACCGCCGTCTCGTACACCCCGGCAACAATGGAAGAACGGATCAATGCGTCGCGTTCGGCAGCCGTCAGCGAACCCACATGCGAGGACGGTGGCGCCACAAAAGCCCGCTCCACGACAGTCGGCTGGCCTTGGGCATCCAGCACCGACACCAACGCTTCCCCAATGCCCAACTGTGTCAGGATGGATTCGGTATCCAGCGCCGGATTCGTCCGGAACGTTTGCGCTGCCGCGCGCACCGCTTTCTGGTCGGACGGAGTGAACGCACGCAACGCATGCTGGACCCGGTTTCCCAACTGCCCCAGGACACGGTCCGGAACATCGCGGGGGTTCTGCGTCACGAAGTAGACACCAACGCCCTTCGACCGGATCAACCGAACCACCTGCTCCACCTTCTCGATGAGCGCCGATGGCATGTCATTGAACAGCAGGTGGGCCTCGTCGAAGAAAAAGACCAGCTTTGGCCGATCCAGATCACCCACCTCCGGCAATTGCTCGAAAAGCTCGCCCAACAACCACAGCAGGAGGGAGGCGTAGAGCTTGGGCGACTGCATCAACTGATCCGCCGCCAGAATGTTGATCACGCCACGACCACCATCGGTCTGTAACAGATCCTCGAGGTTCAGGGCCGGTTCCCCAAAGAAGACCGCAGCCCCCTGCGACTCCAATTGCAGCAGCCCGCGCTGGATCGCCCCGATGCTGGCCGGCGAAATGTTGCCATACTTCGAGGTGAACGCGGCGGCATTCTCCCCCAGATGACGCAACACCGCCTGCAGATCCTTGAGATCCAGCAACAGCAGGCCGTGCTCGTCCGCCACCCGGAACGCCACCGACAGCACCGCCGCCTGCGTTTCATTCAACTGCAGCACCCTTCCCAGCATCAGCGGCCCCATCTCGGAAACCGTCGTCCGCAAGGGATGGCCCTGCCGACCGAACACATCCCAGAACACGACCGGGAACGCCTCCGGCCGGTAATCCTCCACCGCCAACTGGCGCACTCGCTCCACCACCTTGGTAGAGGTCCCGCCGACCTTCCCAAGCCCGGAAAGGTCCCCCTTCACGTCCGCCAGGAAAACCGGTACGCCCGCCCGGCTGAAGGACTCCGCCATCCCCTGGAGTGTCACCGTCTTTCCGGTCCCGGTCGCTCCGGCCACCAACCCGTGGCGATTGGCCATCGCCGGATCCAGTGAAACCCATCCGTTGGATGATCGGGCCAGCCTCATTCCTGTGCTCATTCGCTTTTCCTGAATCCCGGGTCACCCGCCACAGAATTCCGGTCGGCCAGGGGAAACGTGAGGTGAAACCAGAACGTCGACCCGGATCCCAGAACACTCTCGACCCGCACCTCACCGCCCATCAACTCAACCAACTGCTTGACCAACGCCAGTCCAAGGCCGGTGCCACCGTGCCGACGCGTCGGTTCTCCGTCCACCTGGACGAAAGGATGGAAGATACGCTCCACCGCTGCCGGCGGGATGCCGATCCCCGTGTCCACCACCTCGAAGCGCAGCAGACAGCGCTGACCGTCCACCGACAATTGATGGCATCGCAGGCGCACCGAGCCCTCGGGCGTGAATTTGACGGCGTTCCCCACCAGTTTTGACAGCACCTGCTGCAGGCGGGTGCCATCGCCGATGACCTTCGCCGGAATGCGCGGATCCACCTCCAACTGGATCGACACACCCCGGGCATCCGCCAACAGCGACGCCTGCCGCATGACCTCGGTCAACACCTCTCCGGGCGAGAAGGGCTGCGGCGTCAACCGCAGTCGGCCGGCCTCCAGGCGCGAGAAATCCAGGATGTCCTCCATCACCCCCAACAGGATGTCCGCACTTTCGCGGGCGATCCCCGCGTACCGTTGCTGCGACTCGGTGAGCTCCGTCGCGGTCAGAAGTTCCAGCATCCCGAGAACCCCGTTCATCGGGGTCCGGATTTCATGGCTGATGTTGGACAGGAACTGGGTCTTCAGCCGCGCGGATTCCATCGCTGCGTCCCGCGCCGCCGCGAGATCGGACTGCACGCGCTTCAAGTCCGTTACGTCCTCGCTCGTGCCAATGCAGTAGGCCACCCGACCGTCGGAACCGGCCTGCTGTGCGATACGGGTGCGCCCCCAGCGCGACTGCCCGCGTTCGACCAGAAACCGGAACTCCGCAAAGAACTCGTTCCCATGGCGCAGCGAGCTCTGCCAGAGATCCACAACGCGGGGACGGTCCTCGGGGTGCACCGCCTGCCACCACAATCCACGTGGTTCGGCTGCGGAGTAGAGTCCCGCGAGTTGGCGCCACCTCTGGTTGGTGTAGGTCAAGCGACCCTCAGGATCGGTCTGGAACACGCCCACGGGTGCCATCGCGCAAAGCATCCGGAATCTCTCCTCGCTCGCGCGTTGCGCCGCTTCCGCCCGGGTCTCCCGCGTCCGATCCCGGAAGCGCACACGCGCCAGAACCCGGTCCTCTCCGAGACTCACGGCGAAAAGGGAGGCGTCCACCCAGACCTCCTGGCCGCTCACTTCCGGAATGCACGTCCGCACGGCCGGAACGTTTTCCCCGTTCACCAACCGCAATAACCAACCGTGCCACGACGCGTGCGAAGCCGGCGTCACCAGATCGAAGATCGTGCCGCCCTCAGCCTCAGGCACCCGGCCCAGCAACACCTCCATCGCGCGGTTCCATCCCACGAGATTGCCGTTGAGGGCCAGCACCACCATGGGCTCGCTCTCCCCTTCGAGCAATCCACGCAGCACCGCACGGTCCGCATCCTCCATGGATGCCCCGGAGGCCCACGGCGCCTTGGTCCCAACCCGGGCGGTCGTCTCCATCGTGCTCGTGATCGGCTTGTCCTGCATTGCCTGCCCTTCTGCCTTTGGACGCGGCAATACCAGATGTCACCGGCCGAGCCCCCTCCTCAAAACTGGAAGCCGTACCCGAGCGAAATCAGATGCGCCGCGATCTCATACTCCCCGGAGAACACCTCGTTCTCCGCCGAGGAGATGGATCGATCGTCGTAGAACACCCGGGAATAGGCGAGATCGAATCGGTGCCTTCCCATCCGGTAACCCACCCCCACCGTCACCACGTTCTGCGCTGCATCCGGAATCGTCGGTGAGAACGTGCGGTCCGGCACTGGCGTCTGATAATGCTGATAGCTCAGGCGCAACTTCCAGCCCTCCGAAAAGGCCCAATCCCCGCCCACGCCAAAGGTGAACGTATCCCGCCATTGCTGGGCATAGGAGGTTGGCAAACCCAAGGTGGCCGCCTGGACCGGGTCGACCCCGATCGGAAGGGATTCGAACCGCGAAAACTGCACGAACTCCACGTTCGCCTCCACTCGGACCGTGTCCGTCACGCGCACCCCGTACCCAACCCCCACGGTCGTCGGGAAATCAATCTGACTGCGGAAATCCGTCCGTGAACTCCCCGCCAAGGGAACGTTGCTCGCGTCAAAATGCCCCTCGTAGGACACCGTCATTGGAAGCCGCGCCGTGATCGCCAACCGCTGGCCTTCCCACGTATCCACGCTGAGGGCCACATTCCCACTGACACCGATCCCATCCCCGCGGGCACGCAGTTCACCATCCGGCAGGAATGGATTCTGGAACAGGTTCGCCCAGGAGTAGTCCTGCCGCAGTTGCAACTCCGACCACATCACATCCAGGCCAAGGCCAAGGCTCGCGCGATCACCGATCTTGAACGCGAGGTTCGGGTTGAAGTTGATGGTCTTCAGATCCACGAAATGTGGAGCGAGATACTTCATCGCCCCGGCCTGGCTCCAGTCCCAGTCAACGGACAACCCGTATGGCACGGTCACCCCCAACCCTGCAGAAACCCGGTCGTTCAGGGGGCCGCCCAAAAACAGCGCGGGAAGGAATTTCCACGGGTTCTCCGTCTTGGCCGTTCCGAAGGGCCCGGTGTAGCGAGCTTCGTGATGGATCAGTGTCGGTTCGAACGAGACCTCCCATTCGGGCAATAGGGTCAGGTTCGCGGGGTTGTGCCAGGCCGCAGAGGCGTCATCGATAAAGGCGAATCTCCCTCCGGACGCACCCAATCCTTGGGCTCCAGTGGTGGGACTCCGGAAACCTTCGGCCTGAAGGTCCACGGATACGGCCAGAATCGAGGCCATCGCAGCCATCCAGGTTCCTTGGGACCTGGTCGGGGAGTGACAGAACATGGGTTCGTTATGCGGGAAACCCCTACAGAGGGCAAGCACCCTCCACCCCTCGAAACAATTCAGGCCGATGACGGATTTGGCGCTTTCCAGAGCTGGAAGTCGTCGCCATCTTCACAAGCATTCTCGTCGGTACCGGCACAGGGATGGCCGGCCACTCCACCGGGTTTTCCACCTTCCCCTCCTAGGTGGATCCCCGACCTACCCCCCGTTTGAAATGACGTCAAAGACCGCAATTCCGCTCTTCTCGGAACGCGAGACCCACATCTCCTGCCGCAACAGTCAGGGCGCGGAGATCCGGGCAACGCCCGTCCGGCTCACGCGTTTTTCCGTCGTCTTCGAGGTCTACAATCCTTTCTCCCTCCTGCAGTTGTCCGAGGTGCTCTCCGAGTTCCGGATCACCATCGGCGAACGCTGCGTCTTCGCGGGCCGAGGCGTTGTCTCCAACCTCGTCAACACCGGCATCATGCTGTTGTGCGAGGCCTCTCTCGACGAGTCCTGGCTGGATGTCGACCTCTTCTCCCCCATCGCCCAACCGCAACGGCTCCAGTCCGAGTTCGATGCGTTCATGGCCGAGTGGCGGAAGAACCGCGCCGTCACGCCGGACTTCAAGGTCGCCGTCTCCGATTTCCAGATGCTGTTGATGGATCTCCGCCGATGGCTCGATCAGGTCGAACTCGGCGTCCGTTCGGAACCCCTCGGCGTCCGCGCCGAGATGGAGCGGACCGTCCTTCAGGAACTCGAAGGCCGGATCCTCCCCGAGGTGGGCGAGTGGATGGACCGTTTCGATGCCGTCGCCGGCAACATCACCCCGGAGGCGCGTGCTGCGCATCGTGCCTACGCAAGGCGGCAGCTTCATCCGCTGGTGCTGTGCTCGCCGTTCGTTTACCGCACCTTCCAGAAGCCGCTCGGCTACGCCGGTGACTACGAAATGGTGAACATGATCCTCCGGGATCCGCATGAAGGCGCCACACTGTTCGCCAAGCTCGTCAATGTGGTGTTCCTCCAGAACCCGCCCGCACTCGCCCACCGGAACCGGATCGATCACCTCCAGCAACGCCTCACGGAGGAAACACGCCGTGTCCAGGCCACCGGTCGCCGATGCCGCATCCTCAACCTTGGCTGCGGCCCCGCAAAGGAAGTGCAACAGTTCCTCGCCTCGGGCGACCTCGCCGACCATGCCGAACTGACACTTCTCGACTTCAACGACGAGACCCTCGAGTACGCCCAGGAGAACATCCTCCGGATCCGCGACCTCAACGGGCGCCAGACAGCCATCGAGTTCCAGTCCAAGTCCATCAACCAACTCCTCAAGGAGGCGTCACGACCAGATACCGCCAGCCATCGCGGCATGTACGACATGGTCTATTGCGCCGGATTGTTCGACTACGTCTCCGACCGGGTCTGCCGTCGCCTGACCGAACTCTTCTACGAACTGCTGGCCCCGGGAGGTCTGCTGCTCGTCACCAACGTTGATGATTCCAAGCCATTCCGGGAGTCCATGGATTTCCTCCTCGAGTGGCACTTGATCTACCGCGACGAGGAAGCCATGCGCCAGCTGATCCCCTCCAACGCGAGCCAATCCGCGAGCGAAGTCAGCGCCGATCCCACCGGCGTCAACCTCTACCTCGAAGTCCGCCGCCAGTCCGCCTGATCCATGAGCCGCATGGCGCCAGAGATCGCCGCCGCGTACCAGGATGCCGATCGCGTGATCGCCATCCGGCGGATCCGCATCGGGTGCGTGCTGGCCATGCTCCTCCTACCCTTGGGGTACTTCGTCGATCTCAAGCTCTACTCGAGACTGGCCCCGGAATTCCTGAACTACCGCCTGGCCGGTTCGCTGGCCATGGCTCCGCTGTTGGCCCTCGTCCTGCATCCCCTGGGCCAGCGCCACCACCGGACCATCGGCGTCATCCTGGCAATGATTCCCGCCGCCTGCATGGCGTGGATCATCGCCCACACCCCGGATACCGCCCGATCCCCCTATTACGCCGGCCTCAACCTGGTCCTCCTTGCCGTTGGCCTCGTCCTTCAATGGACCACCATCCAGAGCGCTTCCGCCGTCGCGGGTGTGGTCTTCCTCTACGCCGCGGCCTGCGCTGATCACGTCTCCTCGGGAAACCAGGTCGCGTTCTTCAACAACCTGTACTTCATCATCATCACCGGCCTGATCGTCATCCTCGGCAATTCCATCCAGACAGGACTCCGCCAAAGCGACTTTGCAGCCCGCTTCCAGCTGGAACAGAGCCGGCGTGAACTGGAGAGCGCCAATTCCAAACTCGCCCTCACAAACACACAGCTCGAATCCGCCAATTCCAAACTGGGCGACGCCAACGCCCAACTCGAATCCACCAACGAGAAACTCGCCCAGTCCAACCGGCGCCTCCGAGAACTCGACGAGATCAAGGGCCGTTTCTTTGCCAACATTTCCCACGAACTCCGCACACCGCTCACCCTCCTCCTCGCCCCCCTCGAACAGCTTCGCAACGCGGAAACCCTGGAGAGGAGCGAGCGCACCGTCGACCTCCTCGACACGATGTTCGGCAATGGCATGCGCCTGCTGAAGCTCATCAACGACCTTCTCGATCTCGTCCGGCTCGACGCCGGCGCCCTCCAACTCCAGAAGGTCCCCATCTCCGTCAACGTGTTCCTCGGCGGCATCCTCCACTCCGTCCGCAGTCTGGCCGAAGGAAAGGGCATCCACCTCGCCCATCACGTTTCTCCGGAGGTCCAGGGAGTCCTCGCCGACCCCGACAAACTGGAAAAGGTCTTCCTGAACCTGTTCTTCAACGCCCTGAAATTCACGCCAGCCGGTGGCCGTGTCGAGGCACGTGCCTCCGTCGAGGACGATCGGGTCGTCTTTACCGTCAGCGACACCGGCGTCGGCATCCCCGACGACAAGCTCCCATTTGTCTTCGACCGTTTCTGGCAGGGTGACACCTCCGCCCAGCGCAAGTACCAGGGCGCTGGCATCGGTCTTGCCATCGTCAAGGAACTCGTGGAAGCGCACGGCGGCAGTGTGCAGGTCCAGAGCCGACGCGGCACGGGCACATCGATGATCGTCCGCCTCCCAGCGGTGGCGTTCCAGGCCGAGGCCCTTGTCGCTGCCCCAATGCCGGAAGCGCCACCCCTCTCCGCAACTCAGGAAACCCCTGCCTCCTCCACCCGCGAATCCGACACGCAACTCTGGCTCGCTACCCTCTACAAGCGGGCCGAGCTTTACGCCGGCATCCCCAACCTGCGCGAGACGATGCGGCCGCTGCCGGCCCAGGGTCAGTCCAAGAACCCCCGGCTTCTCATCGCCGAGGACGAACCCGACATGCTGGGATTCCTCCGACTCTCCCTGCGCGACGACTACGAACTCGTCGAGGCCGTCGATGGAGAGCAGGCCGTCACCCTCGCCACCCAGTACCTTCCCGACGTCATCCTGTGCGACATGATGATGCCCGAGAAGGACGGCCTGCAGGTCTGCCAGGAGATCCGACGCCAAAGGTCCACCCGCAGCATCCCGTTCCTGATGCTGACCGCGCGGGCCGACGATGAAACCAAGTTGACGGCCCTCAACGCCGGGGCCTCCGACTACCTCAGCAAACCCTTTTCCACGGCGGAACTCCGCCTCCGCATCAAGAACCTCGTCGATGCCCACCGGCTCCAGAAGGCGCTGTCGTGGCAGAACCAGAAGCTCGAGGCCACGCTGGAGCAGCTCCAGGAAACCGAGACCCAGCTGGTCCAGGCCGAGAAGCTCGCCTCCCTGGGACGTCTCTCGGCAGGAATCATCCACGAGATCAACAACCCGCTGAACTTCGCCAAGACCGGGCTCCACATGCTCGCCGGGCATTGCCGCGCACTCCCCGAATCCGAGCGCGCGGAATTCCAGGAGACCATCAACGACATCGGCGACGGCCTGTCGCGCGTGGTGACCATCGTCTCCGACCTCCGCACCTTCACCCACCCCGGCTCCGCCGAGGACGACGTCGACATCGCCCCGGCCATCTCCACCGCAGCCCGGTTCCTCGCCGCCGAGTTCCGTGATGACATCCGGTTCCTTTGCGAAATCCCTGACAGCATCACCGTGCGCGGCAACCGGAACCGCCTGATCCAGGTGTTCGTCAACCTCCTCCAGAACGCGGTCGATGCCGTCCACAGCAAGAAGTACGTGAATGGCGAATCCCCGGAGATCCGCGCCTACCTCTCCGAAACGCCCACGATCCGGCGCATCCACATCCGCGACAACGGCAGCGGGATCCCCGCCGAAGTCGCGTCCCGGATCTTCGACCCTTTCTTCACCACCAAGGACGTGGGCCGTGGGACGGGCCTCGGGCTCAGCATCTGCCACCGGATCATCGCCGACTGCGGCGGTCGCATTTCCGTGCGCAGTGAACCCGGCCGCTTTAGCGAATTTACGCTGGAATTCCCTCTGCCCGCCCCGGAACCTCAACCATCCGCAAGCCAACTGGCACCCCCCCCAAATGGATAACATCTACGACTACAAGCGGTACGCGATCCTCTACGTCGACGACGAGGAGATGTCCCTCAAGTACTTCTCCCGCGCGTTCGGCTCCTCTTTCAGGATCTTCACCGCCAACAACGCCGAGGAAGGCTTCCGCATCCTCGCCGATCACCAGGATGAGATCGGCGTCATCATGTCGGACCAGCGCATGCCCGGGGAAAAGGGCGTCCAGTTCCTCGAACGCGCCCGACGCCTGCGCCCGCGCATCATCCGCATCCTCGCCACCGCCTACACGGATCTGGATGCCGCCATCGACGCCGTCAACACCGGTGCCATCTACAAGTACGTCACCAAGCCCTGGGACATCCCGCAGCTCGAAACCACCCTCAAGCGCTCCCTGGAATTCTACATCGTCCAGACGGAACGCGATTACCTGCTGCGCGAGAAGCTCTCCGTCCTCCACAAGATGGTGATCACGGACCGCGTCCTTAGCCTGGGCGTCCTGGCCGCCGGCATCGGTCATCACGTCCGGGATGCCATGTCCGCCGTCCGTGCCTTCCTCGAACTCACGCCGGAGATGCTCCACCGCGAGAACCTCGATCTCACGGAACTCCGCAACCCGACCTTCTGGCAGGATTTCCACCGGAACGTCCAATCCCGCGTCAAGCAGGTGCTCGACGTCCTCGACAACCTCGCCACTCCCACCCCGGGCGGCTCTGCCTTCGAGACCCCCATCCAACTGCGCGAAGCCCTCGACGCCGCCCTCACCGAACTGCGTACTGACCTCGACCGACGCCACATCTCGGTCGTGAACCTCATTCCAGAAAACCTGCCGGTGGTTCACGTCGACGCGCCCAAGTTCCGGAAGCTCTTCCCGCTCATCCTCCGGGATGAACTGGCCCACCTCCCCGAGAACTCCGTCATCCGCGTCGAGGCGTCCCTCCAGCAACGGCCGGGTTCCAAGCCCGAGATCGAGATCACGATCAACGACAATGGCCCCGGAATGCCGCACCACGCCATCCTGTCGATGTTCGACCCCTTCCTGATGCGCAAGCAGATGCCCCAGGAATTCGGGGTCCTCCTCATGGCCTGTTACTTCATCGTCCATCATCACGGTGGCCGCATCGACGTACGCCCCTCCGAATCGCAGGGCCTCACGTTCACCGTCCACCTGCCCATCCAACCGGAAGCGCTCGACGGCGCCGATCAGGGCGAGCAGTTCCTCGTCCGCGCCATGACCAACGAACGACTCTGGGAGCGACTGCTCGCCTCGTCGTAAGTCCTTCCAGCATTCCAGGCATGGAACAGGGGGCGGCGTCATCGTCGCCGTTCCAAAGCCTGTCCGAAGGCGATGGGGACATCGCCGCCACGGAACCATTCGGCAAGGGGGGCTGTGTGGTGATGCACGCAGACACTGGGTTCCTCCGTGGCGCGGGTTGACTTGCCGCACCCCGTCCCTAGGCTGCCGGGCTGTGAATCGCTGGTTCTACTGCCTCATCGTCCTGATGGGCATCGTCGTGGGTGCGCGCCGTTGCCCCGCTCCCATCATTTTCCGGCCCGGTGAGGGATGGACCTATGAACCGGTTGGCCAAACCGGCAAGTGGGAGCGCAATCGCGCCAAGGATCAGCTGCAGGTCGCGCAGGAATCATTCGAAAAGAAGGATTACCGAACCGCCCTCAAGGCTGCCCGCCGTGTCGTGAAGGTCTGGCCCCTCTCGGACCACGCCGGCCCCGCCCAGTACCTCCTCGGCCGCTGCTATGAGGAGCGGAAGCAGGACGAGAAGGCCTTCAAGGAGTACCAACGAGTCCTCCAGAAATACCCGAAGATCCCCAACTACAGCGAGATCCTCCAACGGGAAATGGCCATCGCCAACCGCTTCCTCGGTGGCCAGTGGTTCAAGCTCTGGGGCTACATCCCGTTCTTCCCTTCCATGGACAAGACGGCAGGCCTCTTCGATCAGATCGTCCGCAACGGCCCCTTCCACGAAACCGGCCCGGCCGCCCAGATGGCCATCGGAGCCGCCCGCGACAAGCAGAAGAACTATCCCATGGCCGTGAAGGCCTACGAGAGGGCCGCAGACCGCTACTACGACAAGCCCGTCGTTGCCGCCGATGCCCTCTACAAGGCCGGCACCGCATGGCACAAGCAGTCCCAGAAGGCCGAATACGACCAGTCCGCCGCCGATCGCGCCATCGACACCTTCAATCAGTTCAAGGCCGAGTATCGCAGCGACAAGCGCATCCCCGACGCAACCCAGACCATCCTCGACCTCAAGACGGAACAGGCCCGCGGCGCGTTCGAGAAAGGCCGATACTACGAACGCCGCGAGAAGTATCAGGGCGCCCTCGTCTATTACAACGAGGTGCTCGTGAAGGATCCTGCCTCCCCCTTCGCCGAGAAGGCCCGCAAGCGCATCGAGTACCTGCGCCCCCTCGCCGCTGAACAGGCCAAGCAACGCGAACAAGCGGAGAAGGATCGCCGCGAGGCCGTTCGCAAGGCCGCCCAGAAACTCGCCGCTCCCGCCTCCGCCAAGTAAGGCCCCATGCCCGCCTCCCACCCCCATCTCCGCCACTGGCGCCCGTTGGCTTCCCTGCTCGCGGCAGCATCCCTGCTCGCCGGCTGCGCTGGCTATTCCGTCGGTCCCACCGGCGGGCAGGTGGCGGGCGCGCGATCCATCGAGATCCGCCCCTTCGCCGACCAGACCCGCGAACCCCGCCTCATCGAACCGGTGGCCACCGCGCTCCGGAAGGAAATCCAACGCGACGGCACCCTCCGCCTCGCGACCTCGGAACCCGGGGATATCCTGGTCACCGGCACCCTGGTCGAGTACGTGCGCAACCCGCTGACCTACCAACCCAACGACGTCTTCTCCACCCGCGATTACGACATCCGCCTCACGGCTCATGTGATCGCCATCGATCGATCCACCGGACGGACGGTGCTCGACCGCAATGTCAGTGGCCGTGTGCCCGTTCGAGCCGCCGCAGACCTCGGCTCCGCGGAACGGATGGCCGCCCCGCTCGTCGCCGAACAGTTGGCCCACAACATCACCACCCTCCTCGTCGATGGAAACTGGTAGAGCCACCCGGGTCCCGTGCCGCTCCATGGCACTGGCCATCGCCCTTTCGTCCTTCCCGCTCCTGCAGGCGGATTGGCCCGGATGGCGGGGCCCCCAACGCGACGGACGCAGCCTCGAAGCCTTGCCGGAGAAGCTTCCAGCAGAACCGAAACCGCTCTGGAAACTCTCCATCGGCCATGGGTACTCCGGCGCGATCACCCTCGGAGACACCCTCGTCTACGTGGACGATTCCCAAGGCTCCGAAACAGCCCACGCCCTCGACCGCAGCACGGGCAAGGAACGCTGGAAGGCACCCTACGCCAAGTCCTGGTCCGACGAGTTCGAACCTGGCCCGCGCTGCACGCCGCAGATCGACGGGGACCGCGTCTACGTCCAGTCCGCCCAAGGCATCGTCACCTGCCTTTCGCTCTCCGACGGCAAACAACTTTGGCGCCTCGATTACAAGGATCTGGGCATGACCTGGGTTGGTGACCGGCAAGCCAACGTCGGCGCTTCCGTCCGCCGCGGACATACCGGGTCCCCGATCGTTGATGGCGACCGGCTTTTCCTCCAGACCAGCGCCCTCAATGGCCGGTCGATCATTGCCGTCGACAAACGCACCGGAAGCAACTGTGGCAGGCCCTCGACGAACACACCTCCTACTCGTCCCCGGTCGTGGCCACCCTTGCCGGTCGTCGGCAGTTCGTGACCGCCACGATCCAGGGGTTGGTGGGATTGGACGTGACCTCGGGAGGCGTCCTCTGGAGGACCTCCTTCCAGACCGGCGCCAATCGCAACGTGCTCACCCCTGTGATCCTCGGAGACGATGTCCTGTTCGCCAGCCACACAACCGGACTCCGCTGCCAAACCATCTCCGCTTCCGGTGAATCCCTTGCGTCCGGGGAGCGGTGGTTGGTCCGGAACCTCAACATCAACCTTTCCAGCCCGGTCGTCGTCGACGATTCCGGATTCGGCCTGGGGCCGACCCGGAACTTCATCTGTTTCAATACCAGGACCGGGAAGGTTGCCTGGGACGAACCGGGTTTCGGCGCCGTGGCCAATGTCATCGCGGATGCACGCCACCTGCTCGTCCAACTCGATTCCGGCGAGGTCCGCCTCCTCAAGGCCAGTGCGCAGGCCTACACCGAGGTCGCACGGTTCCAGGCCTCCGGGAAGACCTACTCCCATCCGGCCTACCACGGAGGCGTCCTGTATGTCCGCGACCCGCTGTCGCTGACCGCCTGGCCACTTGTTTCGAAGCCCTGACCCTGGATCGCCGTGTACCGAACCCTTTTCGAGATCGGAGGCTTTTCCCTCCACACTTTTGGACTGCTCGTCGGTATTGGGTTCATGGCCGGACTCTGGATCGCCAACCGGTGCGGCCAACGCGCCGGTATTCCTTCCGGAGTCATCAGTGACCTCGTCGTGCCTTGGATCCTTGGTGGGGGCATGATCGGCGCCCGGATCGTCTACGTCGTGAGCTACTGGGACGAACAGTTTGCCGGGCGTCCGTTCGGTGAGGTTTTCCAGGTCTGGAAGGGGGGACTGGTGTTCTACGGCGGGCTCGCCGGAGCTGCCCTGACGGCCATCGCCTACTTGCACATCAAGAAGCTCCCCATCTGGCGCGTCGGCGACTGCCTGGCTCCCGGGATCGCCCTGGGCCATGTGTTCGGTCGACTCGGCTGCTTCTTCAACGGGTGCTGCCATGGCCGTCCCACCGACCTGCCCTGGGCTGTCCGCTTCCCCAAGGGAACGCTGCCCTTCGATGCGCCGGTACACCCCTCGCAATTGTACGAAGCCGGACTCAACCTCGCACTGTGCGTCGGCCTCGCCGCCTTCCACTCCCGACGTCCCTTCGATGGCGCCGTCTTTGCCGCCTACCTCATCGCCTACGCCGTCATCCGCTCCATCACCGAATGGTTCCGTGGCGACTACGCCTTCATTTCCGATCCCTCCGCCCTCCGGTTCACACCTGGCCAGAGCACGAGCCTGCTGATCCTGATCGCAGGCCTCGCCCTCTGGTTTGTCCTCCGCCAACGCCGTCCTGAGGGTGGACCGGCCGCGGCCTAATTCATCTGCATGTCCCAGCCCGATACCCTCGTCCTTCAACTGTCCCTCCCTCGCGAACGCCTCGACCGTCATCTGGCGACGCTCCTTCCCGGAGTCTCGCGGGCGACGATCCAACGCCTCATCATCGACGGCCGCATCAAGGTCGATGGCAGCCTCGTCAAGCCCACCCATCCGCCCCATACCGGCGAGGTCGTCACCATCCTCTGGCCCGCTCCCCGCGCTGCCGAGGCCCAGGCCCAGGACATCCCGCTCGAAGTGCTCTTCGAGGACGAGGATCTGATCGTCATCAACAAACCGGCGGATCTGGTGGTCCACCCTTCCGCCGGCCACGACGACGGCACCATCGTCAATGCGCTTCTCCATCACTGCGCCGGCCAACTCAGCGGGGTCGGTGGCGTCGAACGTCCTGGTATCGTCCATCGCCTCGACCTCGGCACTTCCGGCTGTCTGGTCGTCGCCAAGAACGACCGCACCCACATCTCCCTGACCGAAAAGTTCCAGCTCCGTCAGGTCGAAAAGTTCTATCAGGCCATCGTCTGTGGCGCCCTCGATCCCGCCGTCGGCGACATCCGCGCCAATCTCGCCCGCCACCCGACCCGACGTCAGCAGATCGCCGTCGTCCCGGCCGGACGGTTCGCCCGGACCACCTACCAACGACTCGAGCGTCTCCCCGGATCCGCGTTCGTCGAGGCAAAGCTCCACACAGGCCGCACGCATCAGATCCGCGTCCACTTCCAGCACGTCGGCTTCCCGGTCTTCGGCGACGACGTCTACGGAAAGACCGCCAGCAAGCGCCTCACGGAACTGACCGGCATCACGGCCGGGCGACAGATGTTGCATGCCCGGCGGCTTGCCTTCCGTCATCCGCGCAACGGCCGGTTCTGCGAGTTCGACGCCCCACTTCCACCGGATTTCCGCGACGTTCTCGCAGGGCTCCGGGAGTTTGCCGCACGCACCGAAACCACCTGACCCCGACCGCCGACTGTGCCTGCGCGCCTCCTCCAACGCCCCTGCCCAGTCTGCGCCGGCCCGGACCACAGCCCCCTTTTCAACAAGCACGGCCTTCAACTCGTCCGCTGCAACCGCTGCTCCATGGTCTACGTCAACCCGGTCGAGGAGGACTGGGCGGACGGTTCACGGTACGACCAACTTGGCACTCCGTTCTACCTGTCGCCGGACAAGCTTCAGAGCGACTACAACCCGGTCCGGTTCTCCCGTGAGATCCGCCTTTTCCGTCGGTTCGTGCCGCAGGGCCGCATCCTCGACGTCGGCTGCTCTACGGGCGCCTTCCTTTTCCACCTGCAGGCATCCTTCCCGGGCCAATACGACGCCACTGGTATCGACGTCTCCGGCCCCGCCCTGGATCACGCCGAAAGCCAGGGCGTGCGCGTCCTCAGAACCTCGTTCCTCGAAACCGACTTCGGCCCCGCCCCCTTCGACGCCATCACCTTCTGGGCCGTGGCGGAACACCTGATGGATCCTGGCCGGTTCCTGCGCCACGCCATGGCACTCCTCCGGCCCGGTGGCCGATGCTTCGTCCTCGTTCCCAACTTCCGCTCGCTCGCCGTCCGCCTCCTTGGTCCACGCTACCGCTACATCTTCCCGCAACACCTGAACTACTTCACTGCGGCAACCCTCGGGCAACTCGCGGTCACGCTTCCCGCAACCCGCGTGCTCCACACGACGTCCATGCACTTCAATCCCATCGTCATCCTGCAGGACGCCCGCAGCGACGGAGGCTTTGTCCCCGATGAGGAACGTGCCCGCCTGCTGCGGAAAACCACCGGCTACAAGAACAACCCCCTTCTCACCCCGGTACGCCACGCCATCGCAGGCGTCGAAGCGCTCCTTGGGACATGTGGATTGGCAGACAACACCGTCCTCGTCCTGGAACGGCGGTGATCCGTTTTCCTGGACCGCTCAGCGCTTCCCCAGGACAAACCCGAGCCCGAACCGCACCCACATCGGGATCGTCACGAATCCGATCGCCGACGTCGCCACCACCACGCGGACCGCGGTCAGCGTGTCGCCTCCGTAATGCCGGGCCAACACAATGGGAAACACCGCCGCCGGCATCGCGGCCTCGATCAGCAACACCTGCTTCAGTTCCAGCGACGCCGGCAGGTAACGGGCCCCCATCAACAGGAGGATCGGGGTGATCCCACAGCGGACGACACATCCACTGAGCATCAGCCGCCATCCTCCACCCGACCGGAGCTGCCCCGTGGTCTCCGCCAGCGTTGCCCCGATGAGGATCAGCCCCAGCGGAAAGCAACAGACCCCCAACATGTGGTTGCTGGTATGGAGAAATTCCGGCAACCGGATGCCACCCAGGTTCAGGAGCACACCCGCCACGATCGCCACCAGCGGCGCATTCACCAGCTTGCGCCAATCCGTCAGTCCCGCATGCCCCAGGGTCACCAACCCCACCGTCCACATCGCAATGTCCACCCCCAGGTTGTGCAGGAACAACACCCCGGTCGTCTCGCGGGGGAACAATTTGATCACGAGTGGAAGCGCCGCGTACCCGTAATTCTGGAACCCGGTCGCACACGCGAATGTTCGCTCCTCCCGCACGTTGGAAGCCCCCACCCAGCGCCGGACCATCCAGCCGACACACACGCCCACGACAATCCCGCAAAACCCGAACAGGGGCGGCAGGAGCAGATTGTCCGCACGCCGCAACGCCTCGTTGTTGAGGACGTTGTCCAGGATCAGGCACGGCGTCAGCACGTTCACCACCACCCGGATCAGGCTTTCATCCGCCTGATGCGTCAGCCAGTCCGCCTTGCGCAGGAAGACACCCACCGCGACAAGGCAGTACACGGGCATCACCGCCGAAAACACCGTCCAGAAATCGATCATCAGTTCCGCTCACCTGCGGAAGCCACGACCCTGCCCGGCCCGTTCTCCCAGCGCAACCGCGCCCTCAACCCGCCACCAGATGATCCATCAAGCCCTCGAACTCCGCATGCTGCAAACGGCGCAGGAACAGGAGCACGGGATCCGATGGCGACTTCCGGGCAACCGACTCGCACGCGTCCACCAGCGCCAGCGGATCCAGCGTCCCGGACATCACCAACCGCTTCGCCACCCCCTGCGTCGCATCTGTCCCCGCCAACTCCAGCACCCGCGGCGTCATCCACCGATAGACCGCATGATCCCCCACCCGACGATACCAATACCGCGCGTTCCAGAAGTCCGGCTCACGGCGATGAACAATCGCATGGATCACGGCACCCTCCGGGTCCGTCATGTCCTGCACCAGATCGTGCGCCTCGTTGTGGTGATCGTGATACAGAAGCCCCGCCGCCAGCACCCGCTCGGAGGTTTCAGGACCGAGCCCCAGCTCCGCGCAAAGGCTCCTCAGGCGGACCTCGAGTGGTCGGCATGGAACCACTCCAGTTCTGGATCGTTGATCCAGTTCAGGCAGTTCCGGCGTCCGCAGCAGGTTCCAAAGGGCTGCGACACGCTCCGGCGTCGTGGTACAAATCATCGGGAGAATTCTCTGCATCTTCCGACGCATTCGGTCGTGCGTCAAATTCAAGGTGAACTTCGGCCTTGCTCCATCCGCCACCTTTCGTAGTCCTTGGGGAAACATGCAGACCGATCCGATCTCGTGAAGCCGACCGACCTGCGGGGCATCCTCCGCTACATCCCCCGGTTTCGGGAAAAGACATTCGTCATCGCCGTTGATGGCGCCATCGTCACCGATGACAACTTCCCAAACCTGCTGCTGGATATCGCCGTCCTGCGTTCGCTGAACATTCGCACGGTCCTCGTTCACGGGGCATCCCTGCAGATCCGGCAACTGGCCGAGGAACGGGGAGTCACCGCTTCGAACCTGGATGGTGCAGGCATCACGGATGCCACCACACTCCAGCTTTCCCTGACCGCGGCCAATCGGCTCACCCACGAAATCCTCGAGGGCCTCTCGGCAAACGACCTCCGCGCCGCCTCCACGAACGCCGTGATCGCCCACCCCCTCGGTATCGTCGGTGGTGTTGATCATCAGTTCACCGGCAAGGTCGAACGGGTCGACACCGAGATGATCCAGGGTCTGCTCCAGCAGGGCATCGTCCCCGTCGTGCCGCCGCTCGGATTCGATGGCGATGGGAAGACCTTCCGGGTCAACTCCGATGCCATCGCGTTCTCTCTGGCCTCGCAGCTCCGCGCCGTAAAGCTCGTCTACATCACCACCGCGGACGGCCTCTTCCAACAGGGCCACCTCCTCCGCCAACTGCCCGTCGCGGAACTCCAGTCCATCCTGGAGCACACGCCCAATGATCTTGTCCCGGAAACGCTCTCCAAGGCCCGCAACGCCGTCGCCGCCTGCGAACACGGCGTTCCCCGCGTCCACATCATCAACGGACGTGTCGACGAAGGACTCCTGGCCGAGGTCTTCTCCAACGAAGGCATCGGAACCCTCGTCTACGCCAATGAGTACACCCAGATCCGCCGCGCCCTGAAGAAGGACATCGGCACCCTGCTCAACCTCACCAAGGCCCCCATGGCCGCCTCGGAACTCGTCAAACGCACCCGCGCGGCCATCGAGCGCCAGGTGGCCGACTACTTCCTGTTCGAAATCGACAAGAACCCCGTTGGGTGCGTCGCCCTCCATCTCTATCCGGAACAGAACAAGGGGGAACTCGCCTTCCTCTTTGTCAGCCCCTCCCACGAGAACCAGGGCATCGGCAGCAAACTCGTCCAGTACGTCGAGAGCCGCGCCCGCGAACAGGGCCTGGCCGAGCTGTTCACCCTGTCCACACAGGCCTTCACCTGGTTCCAGAACAAGGCCGGATTCGTGGAAGCCTCTCCAGACGACCTTCCCCCAACCCGACGCGAGCGCTACGACATCTCCGGCCGGAATTCGAAGGTCCTGATCAAGCGCCTCCGCTGAGCCGCCCTTCCCGTTCTTGAAGGCCGGGTGCCCTCACCCGGCCCCGCCCCTTCTATAGGCCGGGTATCCTCCACCCGCGCATCCCACGCCGCTCACCTGGGCCGTGTCCGGCGTCCAAATCCACGCTCCGCAGCAACCGCCAGCCCCTACCAACCGGGTTGCCCTGCATCGACTGCAGCTCGCCACATTCCAGAAATCTCCCCCTTTCGCATTCCTGGACCTTCCATAAATGAAGGTAATGGGTGCCCACGCATCCAAGTCATGGGGAATGCTTTGAAGTAGTGGCCAAGGGGGGATGCTTCCCACAAAGGAGCCGGAAGCCAGGCCACACGTCTGCATGCCCAAATTGAACACAGAAGAATGAAATCGAATGCCGCCAAACGGATGCCGCGTCTCGGCCGGGTCCTCATCGTCGATGAGCACCCGCTCATCCGAACCGGCCTGACCCACCTGTTGTCGCAGACCACGGACCTCGAAGCCGCCGCCGAAGCCACCTCCGCAGCCCAGGCGATTTCCAGCGTCGAGCGGCGCATGCCCTCCCTCGTCCTCACCGAGATCAATCTTCCCGGCCGCAGCGGACTCGACCTCGCCAAGGAACTCCAGACCCGGTTCCCCAGCCTCCCGGTGGCCCTTCATTCCAGCCTGTCCGAAACCCTGTACGCCGACCGCGCGCTGGCCGTTGGCGTCCGTGGATTCATCGCCAAGGCGGAACCCACGAAGACCCTCCTGACCGCGCTGCGCGCGGTCAGGGATGGCAAGATTTGGTTCCAGTCCCCGCACGGCTCAAAAAGCCGGACCGGAGCCCAGACCACTCTACCGTCCACCCCGCTCAGCACCCTCACGGACCGTGAATTCGAGGTCTTCCGTCTGGTAGGCCGCGGCAACAACACCGCCGAGATCGCCAACCAACTCCACATCAGCATCAAGACCGTCGACGCCCACCGCGAGCACGTGAAGCGGAAGCTGAACCTCCGCTCCGGTACCGCCCTCAATCTTCTCGCGATCCGCTGGGTGACAAGCCAGTAGCTACAATCGCCTGCATGCAGGCGTCCAGCACTTCCTGCGTCTCCAGCGCGATCCTTGGCCAGAAGGCGTCCCCGGCCCCACGGGCCACGCAGTCCGCGAACGCGCGGAACATCCGCGATTCCTGGGCACCGGCATCACGGGTCGACGCCTCCGGAATCACTTCCGTCCGGGCGGCTGACCGCATCCGGAAGTCACATCCCTTCACGACGAACTCCGACTGCCGCGTCTGGAATTCCAGCGACCGGCCATCAAACGGGAGGACGAAGTCGTCCAACCGGAGCCCACCACGCGTGCCGCTGAACTGCACCCACTGCTGGTCGGCCGCCGCGAAGGAACAATAGAAGCCCGCCGTCACCCCTCCCTCGAACTCGAGTTCCACCGTCACCTCCGCCGGAACCGGCGCTCCGCCCCCGCGCCGCATCCACCGATGACACCGCGCACTGACGCGCACGGGGCGCTTCCACCCCAACGCCCAGAGGCTGATCCGGGTGTTGTACCAACCCAGATCCCCGAGACATCCCATGGGTTCCAGACCGGCATCTCCACGAATGTTCTCCCGGGCGAATCCATCGTCCGCCAGGAAGCTGAAAGCCGAACTCACCCGACGCAGCTCACCGAAGCGCTGCGCATCGTCCAGGACCCGGCGCACCGCCTCCAGCCGTGAGCTGTGCTGGAACATGGTGCCGTCCATGAACTGCACCCCTGCCTTGCGGCAGGCCTCCAGCATCGACCGGAGCGCCACCGCCGAACCGGCGCACGGCTTCTCGCACATCACGTGCTTGCCCGCTGCCGCCGCCCGCTCCACCCATTCCGCCCGGATCCCGGTCGGCAACGGAATGTAGACCGCATCCACGTCCGACCGCGCCAGCAACGCTTCATAGCCCTCGACCGCCGCCGGCTTCGACGCAAACGGGGCCTCCGACTGACATTGGTCAACGAACGCCTGCGCCCGGCCCAGGTCCCGACTGCCCACCGCCGTCACGACGCCACTCCCGGACAGCCGGATCGCTTCCCAGTTCTTCCGCGCAATCCCGGCGCCTCCCATGATTCCCCATCGCAATGCGTTCATCGTTTCCAACAGCACCGCCGTTTTCACGTCGCGGATCAAATCCAATCCTTCCCGGCCACAGGATTGTTGACCGGGCGATGCCCCCATCCGTCGCATCGCTCACAGGAGTTCCAGAACTGGGTCCTCCGGAACCCGGCCAAGCCGGAAGCACCCTGAAAACAAAAAGACCGGCCGAATGGCCGGTCTGCATCGCAGGAAAGTGGCGGGAGTGGCGGGGCTCGAACCCGTAACCTCTGCCGTGACAGGGCAGCGCTCTAACCAATTGAGCTACACCCCCGCGGTGCGGCGCGCTTTGTACAGGACCTACAGGCCCGGTCAAAAACATTTTTCAGATTTCTGCGCGCTCTCGTCGATCTCGCGATTCGACGCTCTGAAAAATGGATTCGGGCTGCAGACGCCAAGGAGGTGGGGGTGGGGAACCCCGCTGAAGAAACGTCCCGCAGCCCGAATCGCTTTCAGAGTAGGAACGGGGTCCCAGAAGTCAATCCGCCGCTCTGAAAATGTTACCCATTCCGCCCCTCTCCGTCCGCGAGAGTCATCACCTCTCATCCGTTGTTCACCCCAGCGCCACCCAAGCTCGGCCCCGGACTGCCCAAACCATCCATCTCGCGGACCCGCTCCAGGATCACTTCGGGAAGATGGGGCTCGTCGCCAATGCTGCGGCTGTACCAGACCCAATGATCCCCTTCCTGCGTGGGATTGATCCAGGTCGAGGAACCCGCCGCCAGGCGCTGCCGCACCGCCTCCGGATCCGCCCCCAGCAGCACGGGGATGTCCTCGAAGCTGTGGAGTCCGTCGCTGATGAAGAACGGCACCATCACGATGTGGCGCGTCCCCGCCAGCTGATGACAGTCCCCGATCCGGGGTTCCTCCTCCATGAAGACACCGTGAACGTCGTGGAAATGTCCCATGGCGCGCAATCGGTCCACCTGATCTTCGATCGCCTTCCGCGAGTTGTCCGAGTTGCCCGTGCCGTGCCCGGCGATGAACAGGGATACATCTGCGGGCAATGGCACCCCATGGGGCGCGGGATGCTTCTCCACGACCTCCAGGGCACGGCGCCTCAGCACTTCGGTCATCGAGCCGTGCGTTCCCACCGGTCCGCAATAGTGGACCTCGCGTCCGGCAATCCGGCGAACGCGTTCAAAGCCAGGCGCCCCCACAACACCCAGCCCCAGCTCGCGCGGAATCACCTGCTCGGTGAAGTAGCCCTCCGAGATGAACAGGGGCACCACGAAGACCCGGGGATACCAGGCACCCCGCAGGACACCGCAGATGGACGGTTCCTGCTTCCAGTAGGCCTCCAGCACCTGTCCAAACACACCACGGGCGCGCAACGCCGCCGCGTGCTGGCGCGTCGGCGTTGCTGAATCACGGTTCAGGGTCGACCCGTGCCCGATCAGGATCAGGGTCGATTCCGCGTACGGTGAGCTTTCCGGCATGCCCCATCATGGCCTGCATGGGCCAACCGGCAACTACTTCACCCCATAACCAATCGCCGGCTTGCCGTCGTCATCCAGCTTGCCGGTCGACCACAGGAGCCCACGTGCGAGCAGGTCCAGGATCGCCGGGTCCTGCAACGTGTGGTTGTAATGCCCGATCGTCGTACCGAACACCCGTCCCTTGCCGAACTGGTTCACCCAGACGTTCACCTCGGCCCGCTTGGTCTCGTGCGACCACCCCGTGGCGAGCGGCGTTGCCGTCGGCTCCACCTTCTCGATGTGGTACAACTCTTCCTTCGGCGTGCGCCAACTGGCGGGGAACCCCTTCATCACCGGATGGGCCGGAGCCGTGTTGGTCATGGGATAATCGAAATGCGACCCATGCCGGTGGCTGGTCACGCCCACGAACCGGAACCAGTCATTCGTTGGGGCGCGGTAGCAATGCATCGCGCAGTGGATCACCACCGCGGGCACGCCATCCCGGTGGGGCTTCACGATCCGCTCCAGCCAGTCGAGCTCCTTCTCGTCGGCGAAGCATTCGTTGTGCAGCACGACGTCGTACTTCTTCGCCCAATCCTCCGTCTTGTAGATCGACACCTTGTGCTTCGTCCCCGTCTGGCCGGGGTCCATCACGATGTCCCACGTGATGTTGGCCCGCTTCGAAATGCCTTCGGTCAGGATCGTCGCCTGCCCGGGATAATCGTGGCAGCAACCACCCGAGATCAGCAACCCACGCAGGGGCCTCACGGTGCCGGGCTTCCGCTGGTAGGTGGCCACGAACTGGGATCCACCCGTCGCATCGGCAAACGCCGCCAAGCGCGATCCGCCCTGCATGTCTGCCGCCAGGCGCCAACCGCCTCCGGACGTCGTCTCCACGATCGCCTGGATCTTGCGGCCAGCGTTCTCACCCTCGACTTCCGTCAGGTCCAACTGCGCCGGCGTCGTCTTCGTGTTCAGCGCGTACGTGCCCTTCGCGGTGTTGTCGCCCATGCGGAACACGTACTTGCCGTTTGTGAGTTCCATCTCCGCCGACTTCAGGGTCTCGTCCTCGACAACATTTCCCCCGACCTCCACGCGGGAATGCACCCAGGTCCCGATCAGGTCCGAGGGTTCGATGGCAACGAGAGTGCCCCGCGCGACGGCGAGTGCGGCGAGAACAGGAAGTAAAATGCGCTTCATGTGAGTCTCCGAAGGCTGCCGCAGCATCCGCGCATTGGAAGCCGGAAGTTTGCCTTGTAAGCCGCGTGTAAGGAGGTTTGGAAACCTCGCCCCTTCATGACACCTTGCACACCATGCTTAGGACGTCGTGGAGCCGCTGCAGTGCTGCTGTCGCCGCCTGGGTCTGCGCCCTGCCCGGCCTCCTGTGGGCCGTCGTCGTCTTTGAACCCGGCGATGGTTCCCGCAACACCTCGGAACCGACCGGCTCCCTCGCCAACACCGGCTGGCAGTGGACCGGGCGTTTCAACTCGTTCTGTGGGGTCCCGGTGGGCCCGTCCTCCTTCCTGACCGCCGCCCATATTGGAGGCAACATCGGCGACAAGTTCGAGTGGCAAGGGCGCCGCTATCGTGTGGTCGGCTTCCAGACCGATGCCGCGTCCGACCTCCGCCTGTGGCATGTCAGCGGTCGGTTTGCTTCCAATGCCCCCGTCGCCACCCAGGATGTTCGCGTCGGGGAATTCGTCATGATCCTCGGACGCGGCGCGACGCGTGGCGCCGAGATCCTCGCCGACCGCGGAATGGGTCCAGTGCTGGCCGGATGGGAATGGGGCCCGGTCGACGGTGTCCTCCGATGGGGAACGAACTCAGTCGATGCCAACATCGACGGCACGACCATCGGACTGTACGGGCCTCTGGTGGGTTGCCGGTTCAATGGCGGGCGCGGCAACGACGAAGGATGCCTCTCGACCATGGATTCCAGCGGTCCCCTGTTCGTGCGCCGCGGGTCCACATGGCAACTCGCGGGGATCCACTTCGCCGTCCAGGCCGCCTTCAACACCCAACCCACGGGAGCCGGCGGCAATGGCACCATCTTCGATTACCGAGGACTGTATCAGAACGACGGAAACGGATGGGTCCTGGAATCCATCGAGAACGACAACCCGGTCCCGGCCGCCTTCTTTTCAACCCGCGTCCAACCCCGCAGCACCTGGCTGTCCACCGCTCTCGCAACGGCCCCTGCGGGCGCCACGCTCGAGACCGCCACCGATCCGGCAGGCCCGTTCAACACGGCTTCCGGCGCCACCCACAATCCCGTGGACCGATTCTTCCTTGTTCCCCTGCAATCCACCGGTGCCGCGTTCTTCCGATTGCGTGGGGTCGACGGCCTCCGGGTCCTCCAATCCCGCGTCGAAGGCATCTCCCTTCGGATCGACTACGAATGAGAACGTTCCCCTGCCCTGTGTTGCCTGGCCGTTGGTTGATCCTCGCTTCCCACGTCCTTGCTGCCCTCCTCGTACTCCGCACGCCCCACTCCCACGCCGCCGACAACTTCCAGTTCCCGGTCCGATTCGAAGGCATCTACCGGCTTGAAGGAACCCGGGATGGCACGCAATGGGAGATCCTGGAACCCGCCATCGTCGGACGCGCTGCCAACATCACCCGCCCTCGGTCAGTTCTTCCCGAGGGTTTCACCGACGCCCGTCTCGTCCCGGACACCTTCGTCGATCTCGACCCGATGCTCGAAAAACTCCGCGAAAAACATCACCTCCCGGGCCTCGCAGCCATCGTCATCCGATCCAACCGTGTCCTGGCAGCGGGCGCGGTCGGGGTCCGGGTAGAAGGCACCGACGTCCCCGTCATGCTCGGGGACGTCTGGCATCATGGGTCGTTGACCAAATCCATGACGGCCACGCTGGCGGGATGCTGGTCGAGGAAGGGCGCATCCGATGGGACACGACCCTGGGCGAAATCCTCGGAGCCAAGGTGACCGACATGCACACCGGATGGCGTCCGGTGACGCTCTCCCAATTGCTGCGGCACCGGGCGGGCGCCCCGGATCATGACCAACTGGTCACCAACGGGGTATGGCGTGCCCTGTGGCGCCGGCGGGATGGAGTCTCGGACAAACGCACCCAATGGCTCCGCGCCGTCACCACGAATGCGCCTGTTTCCACGCCGGGCACCAAATACCTGTATTCCAATACCGGCTACGTCTTTGCGGGAATGATGCTCGAGTCCGTGACGGGGAAATCCTGGGAGGACTTGATGCGCGAACGGCTCTTCGCGCCCCTGTCGATGGATACCGCTGGCTTCGGTCCCCCGGGAACACCGGGTCGCACCAACCAACCCTGGGGCCATCAATGGATCGATGGGGTGCCCGTCGGCACACGCCCGGGTCCCAGCGCGGACAATCCACCTGCGCTGGGTCCGGCGGGGACGATGCATGGCTCCCTCTTCGACCTTGCCAAGTATCTCATGTGGCACGCGCGCCGTGGCACTGGTTCCGGCCCGGCGCTGCTACGATCCGAAACCTTCCGCCAATTGCACACGCCGGAAGCCGGGGAGACTTATGCGTACGGCTGGGCTGTCTCCCACCGCCCCTGGGCCGGCGGAAAGGCCATCAACCACACCGGGTCGAACACCCAGTGGTTCAGCAACGCGTGGGTCGCGCCGGAAAAGCAGGCCGCCCTGCTGGTGCTGACCAACATCGGCGATGGCACCAACAACCTCGCCTTCAAGGCCACCGATGCTGTCCTGACCCGCCTGGTCAGCGACCACCTGCGGCGCTGAGTGCGCCCGTAACCAGCTACGCCATCAAGGCGGGCACCAATTCCCCGTGGATGTCGGTCAGGCGGTAGTCCCGCCCCTCGAACCGATAGGTCAAACGGGTGTGCTCGATCCCCAGCAGGTGAAGCATCGTGGCGTGCAGGTCGTGCACGTTCACCGGGTCCCGGACGATGTTGTATCCGAAGTCGTCCGTCTCCCCGATGACGATGCCGGGCTTGATCCCGCCGCCGGCGAACCACATCGAATAGCAGCGCGGATGATGGTCGCGCCCGAAGTTGGTCTTGGTGATCTCGCCCTGGCTGTAGGCGGTGCGTCCAAACTCGCCGCCCCAGATCACCAGGGTGTCGTCGAGCAACCCGCGCTGGGCGAGATCCCGGATCAACGCAGCGCTGGGTTTGTCGGTCTGCGAGGTCTGGTTCTTGATGCCGTCGGGAAGTCCGCCGTGATGGTCCCAGTCGCGGTGACACAACTGGATGAATCGCACGCCGCGTTCGGCGAGACGACGCGCCAGAAGGCAGTTGTTGGCGAAGGACGGTTTGCCGGGGACGGCACCGTACATCTCGAGCACTTCCTTGGGCTCCTTCGCGATGTCCATCAGGTCCGGAACGCTCGTCTGCATCCGGAACGCCAGTTCGTAATTGTCGATGTGCGTGGCGATGTCGGGGTCGGCCAGTTGCCCGAGCTGCCGCCGGTTCAACACCTGCATTGAATCGATCAACTGCCGACGTGCATCGCGGCTGAGTCCCGGAGGATCGGACACATAAAGCACCGGATCCCCCTGGTTGCGGAACTGAACGCCCTGATAATTGCCGGGGAGGAATCCATTGCCCCAATAACGCGCCTGCAGGGGCTGACCGCCGCCGCCGCTGGTGAGCACCACATAGGACGGCAGGTTCTCGTTCTCGGAACCCAACCCGTAGGCCAGCCACGCACCCATCGTCGGACGCCCCGGCTGCTGATGCCCCGTGCCGAAGAAGGTCACGGCCGGATCGTGGTTGATCGGCTCGGTGAACATCGAACGGACCAGCGCGATGCGGTCGGCGATGCCGCCAATGCCGGGGAGCATTTCGCTCATCTCCACCCCGTGCGCGCCATAGCGCTTGAACGGATAGGCCGAGCCCACGCAGAGCAGTTGCTTCTGGCCGGCGGTCATCCCGGTAATGCGCTGGCCCTTGCGGACGCTCGGCGGAAGCTCGGTCCCGGTGAGCTCAACCAGACGCGGCTTGGGATCGAACAGGTCCAGATGCGAGGGAGCCCCGGACTGGAAGAGGTAGATCACCCGCTTGGCCTTCGGCGTGTGATGGAGCTTCTGCAGGGCGCCGCCCGGCGCGGCGGCAGAGGCCGTCCCCGGGTTGAGGAGACTGGCGAGGGCAATCACGCCCAGCCCCGTCGTGCTCTTCGTCAGGAACGCCCGCCGCGAGTGGATGCGCTGCAATTCTGGATCAAGGTTCATGGGATCAGCGGGTGATGGTTTCGTGAAGGTTGAGCAGGACGTTCGCCACCGCGGTGAGCGCGGCCAGTTCGACGCGGGGAATGTCGGCCTCGACGGGACTCTCGCCCACCGAGGTGAAGGCCTTCGCGGCCTCGGCATCGCTCGTGAACCGGGTCTTCTGCGTCGCATACGTCTCGCGCAGGACCGCGAGTTCGTCCTTGGCCGGAACACGCCCCAGCACGTGCCGGAAGGCCCGGACCAACCGGTCCTCCGCATCATCGGGACGTTCACGCCAGACGCGGGCGGCCAACGCCCGGGCG
Organism: Limisphaerales bacterium; assembly: GCA_965283655.1. Taxonomy (GTDB): domain Bacteria; phylum Verrucomicrobiota; class Verrucomicrobiia; order Limisphaerales; family UBA9464; genus UBA6176. The sequence goes on from CBDIPJ010000019.1 coordinate 35,793, forward strand.
GCCTCGACATAGACCGGATCGTTCATCAGCACCAGGGACTGCAACGGCGTCTGCGTCCGTTGACGGAGGAAGGTGCACACCTCCCGGTTGGGTGCATCGAAGGTCGCGAACGACGGATAATGCGCCGATCGACGCCAGAAGACGTACATGCCGCGCCGATACAGCTTCTCGCCGTGGTCCTGGTCGTACCGTGAATCCGTGCCGTCCCAGATTCCCGCCGGTTGGTAAGGCTTCACCGAAGGTCCGCCGATCTTGCGGTCCAGGAGACCTGAAACCGCCAGCGCATTGTCGCGGACGAATTCCGCGTCCAGTCGGATGCGTGGACCACGGGCCAGCCACCGATTGTAACGATCCTTCTCCAGAAGCCCCGGTGTCACCGCCGCCGTTTGGCGGTACGTGGCCGAGGTCAGGATGAGGCGGACGAATTCCTTGGTATTCCACGGCGTGACCGACCGCTTCGGCCCACGTCGCGCTCCGTTGGAAACCGTTCCGCCATCGCGGAACTGTGCGGCCATCCAATCCAGCATCTCCGGATGACTCGGCCAATCGCCCTGCGAACCGAAGTCGTTCAATGTCTTCACCAGCCCATTCCCGAAGAACAGCGCCCACATCCGGTTCACCGTGACCCGCGCCGTCAACGGATGGGACTGATCAACCAACCACCGGGCGAGACCCAACCGGTTTGCCGGAAGCCCATCCGGAATCGGCGGCAGGAACGCAGGCACCCCGGCGGTCACCTTCTCGCCACGCGTGCGGAAATCGCCGCGCACCAGGATGTGCGTGTCCCGCGGCTTCTCCATCTCCTCCATGACGAGGGTCGTCGGGATCGATCCATACAGCGACTCCTTGGCCTTGCGGGCCTTTGCCAGCGCTTCCTCGGACCGGATCAGGTCCACAGCGAATCCCTCGCGATAAAACTTCCTCAGCGCCTCCTGCTCGTCAGGCGTCCGCTTCCCACCGGTCTTGGCAATCACGGGCAGGAAGCCCTGCAACGCCTCCATCGGAGCCTCGTCTGCCGTCAAGGCCCTGCGGTACACGGCCACGTCGTCCACCGTGCCGGACAGAAAGGTATCCCCAGCACGTGAACCGACCCGGAACGGCTGGGTCGTGGTGGGTTCGCCCAGAGCGCGTCCTTCTCCACTTCGAGGTCCCGGCGGCGCCCATCCACGTAAACCGCAAAACCCGACGCCTTGCCCGAGCCATCGTAGGTCACCAGCACATGATGCCACTGGTCGGCAGGAACCGTGTCCCGCATCTTCACCTTGATCGCGTCACCCGGCCATTGGGCCACGAAGTGAACCTGCACCCGGTTGTCAGCGATCAACGCATCCACACCGCGGAACCCAGGGCCGGGCTCCATGCGGCTCCAAAGCGCCCCGTTGGCTCCCTTCCAGCGAGCCCAGGTGCCGATGCTGAACGCATTCGTACGCCGGAATTCCGGAAAATCGGCAAACTCCACCGCCGCCTTGCCGTCGAGCACCACCCCCTGCCCCATGCGGGCAGCGTCATACCCGACATTGTTCGTCCCGGTCCAAACTCCCATCTTTTCAACCCCACTCACCGTGGAAGCCAGATTCCCGTCGAACATCACGCGCGCCACGCGATCGGCCAAGGCCGGCGCCGTGGGCGGGCGACTGTTGGTCTCGCGCTCGAATTTCTCCTGCGTTTCGCCCAACTCGTTCTGCCGGTCCTGCAACGTCTTCTCGGCATCCTTCACCCGGAAGTCCGCCTCGACGAACTTCACTGCCTGTTCCGGTGTCGGCACCGGCAGGCGCGGAGGCGGGTTGTCCGTCCGGATCCGGTCCAGCCCCTTCTCCGGCACGTTGTGGAAGAAGGCGTACAACCGATAGAACTCCCGGCTGCTGAGCGGATCGTACTTGTGGTCATGACACTCGGAACACCCGACGGTCATCCCGAGCCAGACCGAACCCACTGTGTTCACGCGGTCCACGACATACTTGTTCAGATACTCGTCGGGATCTGCGCCGCCTTCGTCGTTGGTCATGTTGTTCCGGACGAAACCGGTGGCAACCCGCTGCGATTGGGTGGGCTCCGGAAGGAGATCGCCGGCCAACTGTTCCACCGTGAACTGGTCGTACGGCTGGTTCCGGTTGAACGCATCAATCACCCAATCCCGCCACAGCCACATGAACCGGACGCCATCAAAATGATACCCGCTGGTGTCGGCGAACCGGGAAAGATCCAGCCAGTTCGCCGCCATGCGCTCGCCGTACTGCGGCGTCTCCAACAACCGATCGACCAGCTTTTCATAGGCATCCGACGACCGATCCGCCAGGAAGCGGTCCACTTCCTCGATCGTCGGCGGCAGCCCGGTGAGATCGAGGGTCGCGCGACGGATGAGCACGGACTTGTCGGCTTCGGGCGACGGCTTCAGGCCTTCGCCCTCCATCCGCGCGAGCACGAAATGATCGAGCTCGTTCCGCGGCCAGCGTTTGTCCTTCACGGCCGGCACCTCCGAGCGCTCGGGAGCCACGAAGGACCAGTGCTTCTGCCAGCCCGCACCCTCGGCCACCCAACGCTTGAGCACCGCCACCTGGGCTTCCGACAGGGGCTTTCCTCCCTTGGGCGGGGGCATCACCTCATCCGGATCCGACGTGGTGATCCGTTCCACCAACGTGCTCGCCGCAAGATCCCCGGGCACCAGCGCCCGCTTGCCTGACTTCAACAACCGGAAGGCGTCCTCCTGCACATCCAGACGCAAGCCGCCCTTCCGCCGGCCTTCATCGGGCCCGTGGCAGGAATAGCAGTGGTCCGAGAGGATGGGCCGGATGTCCCGGTTGAAATCGAGTTTGGCAGTCTTCCCCTTCGTGGCATCCGCCGACTGCGCCGTGCCGGCCAGGGCCAGAAAGACCATGAGCAACGACCAGCGGACTCCTCGCAGTGTACCGGGGAACATCATGACCCCCCATTCTTGCCATTGAATGGGCTCCCCTTCAACCGCAAGGACGTTCCAACAGCCCACCGGGACGCATCCTGGGACTGCCCAGCGTCCGAATCGGGGTGTCGACGTCCTTGTCGCGGTTCCAAAGCCCATTCCCACGGCAATCAGGACGCCGCCACCCCGCTCCATGGGACGAACATCATCCGTCGCGCCGTAGAGACCCTGTTTGAATGCGGCCGCTTCGCTTGGTAGCCTGCCACCCAGCGTGACACTTGAAGCGGAAATCAACAGGCGCCGGACCTTTGCCATCATCTCCCATCCGGATGCCGGAAAGACCACACTGACGGAGAAACTCCTGCTGTACGGCGGCGCCGTGCAGCTCGCCGGCTCCGTCACCGCCCGCAAGAACCAGCGCGCAACGACCTCGGACTGGATGGAACTCGAAAAGAAACGCGGCATCTCCATCAGCTCGACCGTCCTCCAGTTCGATTACGCCGGGTATCGCATCAACCTCCTCGACACCCCCGGTCACAAGGATTTCTCCGAGGACACCTATCGGGTACTTACCGCCGTCGACGCCGTCATCATGGTCATCGACGCCGGCAAGGGCGTCGAGGCCCAGACCCGGAAACTCTTCGAGGTCTGCTCGCGCCGGGGGGTCCCCATCTTCACCTTCATGAACAAGCTCGACCGCCCCGCGCGCGATCCGATCGGGCTCATGGACGAACTGGAGGCAGTCCTCGGCATCCGTTCCGTGGCCATGAACTGGCCGCTGGGAAACGGTTCCGATTTCAAGGGCATCTACGACCGCATCGAGCGGAAGGTTCACCTGTTTGAGCGCGTGGTCGGCGGCATGTACCGCGCCCCGGTGAACGTGACCGGATTGGATGATCCGCAGGTTTCCAGCCGTCTGGACGAGCAGACCTATGCGCAGGTCCGCGAACAGATCGAGATGATCGAGATGGCCGGATCGGAGTTCGACCACGACCGTGTGCTCGCCGGAAAACTCTCCCCGGTGTTCTTCGGATCCGGCGTGAACAACTTCGGCGTCCAACTGCTCCTCGACAGCTTCCTCAAGTACTCCGCCACACCCCGCGGTCGCTTGACCGCCGCGGGCTCCGTTTGACCGTCTCGTCAACCAACCGTCTGCACCGTCGCGACCAAAGATGGAGATCCGGAGAACGATCCCGGTCCCGGCGGCCGGACCGGATCGCATGGATCAGGAAACCTGGGACTCACCATCTCCCTGCCGATCATTCTGATTTTCCGGGTTGAAACTTCCCCCGGAAGCCCCACTGTTCGGCATCATGTCGTTGCTCGAAATCCGCGCGCTCCAGAAGGGCTTCCGGTCGCCGGACGGCCATCTGCAGCCAGTGGTCGACATCCCCGAATTCTCCCTCGCCGCGGGTCAGGCCGTGGCGCTCGCCGGGCCCAGCGGCACCGGAAAGACCACCTTCCTCCACCTCATCGCCGGCATCCTCACGCCCGACTCCGGCAGCATCCGCATCGACGGTCAGGAAATCGTCGGCATGACCGAACACGGCCGCGATCGGATCCGCGCCAACGCCATCGGCTACATCTTCCAATCGTTCAACCTGCTCCAGGGCTTCACGTGCCTCGAGAACGTCGTCCTCGGCATGAGCTTCGGCGCGGGGGCCAACCCGACCCGCGCCACCGAACTCCTCAAGCGCGTCGGCCTGGGTGACCGCCTTCACCATTTCCCCCGGCAGTTGTCGACGGGCCAGCAGCAGCGCGTGGCCGTCGCCCGCGCCATGGCCGGGAAACCCCGCCTCGTCCTCGCCGACGAACCCACCGGAAACCTTGACCCCGCCAACGCCCGCGAAGCGCTCGCGCTGATCCGCGAAACCTGCGCCGAGAACGGGTCCGCCCTGCTCCTCGTCTCCCACGACCGCGACATCCTGGGGGCCTTCGACACCGTTCCATCGCTCGCCGACATCAACCGGGCTGCACGCCCCCAACCCGCCCGCGCATGACCCTTTGGCTCCTTGTCCGACGCAGCCTGCGGCAGCACCTGCTGTCCACCATCGTCACCGCGCTTTCGCTTTCGCTCGCAGGCGGCCTCCTGATGACCGTTTGGTCGCTCAAGACCCAGGCGCGACAAACCTTCGAGCGGATGGACGGCGGATGGGACGCCGTGCTCGGTGCCCGCAGCTCCAAGCTCCAGCTGGTCCTCAACGCCATCTTCCACCTCGAAGCCTCCCCGGGAAACATCCGTCCCACCGACCTCGCCACCCTCGCCGCGAACCCTGCGGTCAAGGCAGTCGTCCCCCTTGCAATGGGGGACAATTACCTCGGCTTCCGCATCGTCGGCACCACCACGAACCACTTCACCGACCACGAGTTCGCCGAAGGCCGGAGGTTCCGGGTACGCGAAGGCCGCGTCTTCGAGGACGGCTATCGGGAAGCCCTGCTCGGCGCCTTCGCCGCCCAGAAGCTGGGGCTGAAGATCGGTGACGAATTCAAGCCCTACCATGGCCTGAACTACGCCTCCAAACCCTCCGACAACGTCCAGCACGAGGAGATCTACGTCGTCGTCGGAATCCTCGACGCCTCCAACACGCCCGCCGATCGCGTCGTGTGGATCCCCGTCGCCGGCATCCAGAACATGGCCGGCCACGACCCCGCCACCGCGCAGGACGTCAGCGCCGCGCTGGTGAAGCTGCGCGACCCCGCCGCCGGCTTCCGGCTCGACCAACTCTACAACAAGCAGGGCGACCGACTCACCTTCGCGTGGCCCATCGGAACGGTGATGGCACAGCTCTTCGACAAGATCGGGTGGTTTGACAACGTCCTCACGCTTGTCGCGTGGCTGGTGGCGGTCGTGGCTGCCGCGTCAGTGCTCGCATCCATCTACAATTCCATGAGCGCACGACGCCGAGACCTCGCCATCCTCCGCGCGCTCGGAGCCCGACGGCGGATCATCTTCACCGCGATCATCGCCGAGGCCACGACCATTGCCGCCATCGGCGCCGCGTGCGGATTCTTCGTCCACTTCGCCCTCCTCTTCGGGGCCGCCTCCCTCGTCCGCACCCAGACCGGCGTCGTCATCGAACCCTTCCAGCCGGGATGGGTCTGGCTCTGGGCGCCCGCCGCACTCATGGGCCTTGCCGCCCTCGCCGGCACCGTCCCCGCCTTCAAGGCCTACGACGTCGACGTCGCCTCCTCCCTCTCGCCGGAATCCTGAACCTAGAAACGGCAGTTCATTGAACCGCAGATTTCGCCGATTCCGCAGATGGAGGGGCAGAAATGCCAGCACCCAAGGCCCGTGCAGATGTCACCTTGCGGGTGAAGGGCACGCCCGATCCAAGCTGCTGACTATCTGCGTTATCTGTGCCATCTGCGGTTCCAACTGCCGCTTTCAGGCTGAAAACAAAAATCCCGGTCCACGCCCGGGCCCCGAGGCCCCGACGCGACCGGGATATCATCTTCGAAAGATCCGGGCATCTGCCCGTCATCATTCCTTCCGGATGCGATAGAAGGACCCCGGCACCGGATTCGCGATCTCGGTCACGGTCGTCTCTCCCTGGGACGCCACACCGGCGGCCAACGGTACCCAGCCATCGAACTTCTGGGTGACCTCCACCACATAGGTGGCGGCCGATTCGGAGTTCCACGTCAGCACCAAGGCGTTCCGATCGGAGGCGTACGCGATCGAGGTCACCTTGAACTCCGGCGGGCTCACGTAGCTCAGGCGGAAGGCGGAAACCGTGTAGCTGCCGCCCACTTCGCCCAATGCGAACAGGTCATGATTCATGAGGTTGAAGCCCAGGCACCCGATCTGATCCAGCGCGCCATGACCGCTGGGAGCCGGCGCATCGATGTAGGGCGCGCTGTAAGCGGATTCGAGAACTTCCTCGCCCGCACTGTTGCCCCACGTGGCACCGATCTTCAGGCCACCCTCGACCCGTTCCATCGTCATCGTGATCGTGTGCACCACATCGAGCTTCTCCTGCACCCCAAGGCCCGCGCCGTTCGGATACGATCCGATGCCGCCCGGGTACTGGCTGCCGGCCGCGTTCAGGCTGCCGCTATTCAGGAAGTGACTGTAATTGCCGGACACGAACCCGAGGTTCGGCCCCACCGTCGGGTAGTTCAGCACGGTCGCCTCCGCGAGGTTGCCCGCCGGATTGAAGGTCGCTGCGCGCAGCGTCAGTCCGTTCGTGTCCGTCATCGTGGCATCCGAACGCCAGCCCAGCGTGGTCCCGCCACCCTCGCCCGAGTCGATCTTCAGGTAGAACGAGGAGTTGTTGTTCGTGTTGCCGAACCCGAACCGCACGAACTGGTCGCTCGGCTGGAGGGCATTGTTGAACTTCAACTGGAAGCTCGCCGAAACCTTCTGGCCAATCCGCGACAGGTCCAGCGACGGGAACTCGCGGTAGATCGTCGGTCGCCCGGCGGGTTCGATGGCGGCATCGGCCCCCTTCTCGAAGGTCGTGTTGTTCACCACATCAACGTCATTGGTCGAGACGTGCGCCGTGAATCCCGTCGATGTCTGGTTCGACAGCACCAGATTTCCCCGGCCGCCATACAGGTACTGCTTGTAGTCCCATTCGCCCCATGGCCCCGAGATCAACCGCGGCGGCCCCTGCTTGATCGCGTGGTTCACCGCATTCAGGAACAGCTTCTGACCGTCCGCCGTCAGGTCCATCGCACCCACCTGGGGATTCGGGGATCCCGCCGCCGAACCGGACGCATCGCGTGTTCCGCACGCAAAGAGCAACCGGTAACTGGCGTTCGTCTCGCCCTGGACCTGCGTCGTCCGGACCGGGGTGCCCGCGGGCCATTCCACGATCGCGTACCCCTTCGCCACATACGAGGGATCCACCGCCGGCGCCTGGCCCGCGGGGATGTTCACGCCCGGGTCCATCGGATTGAAGTCGATCGTCGCCAGCACGCGACCGCCCGGCTCCACCGGATTCACGATGCCCTGATCCACGCCGTTGATCGACAGCTGGAAGTACTGCACCGACACCCCACGATTGTTCAACGGCGATGCCACCAGCCGGAAACCCGGCTGATCCATCACCAGATTCGCACCCACCGCGGTCCGCGCGATGCCTTCGAAGATCGGATGGGTCCCGTTCACCAGCGTCAGCTTGCCGCTCGCCGTCACGCTCGCATCGGCGCCGCAGTCGTATTCCTTGTTGTCGAGCAGGTATCCCATGCGATCCCGTCGGATCAGGGTCGACTTGGTGATGATCATCGGTTTCGTGATCATCGTGTTCCACTTCGGTCCGCGGGAGTTCAGGTTGAATGGGCCGCTGTTCAACGCCGTGCCCAGGATGATCAGGTCGTGTTCGTTGATCCGTGGGACGTCATCCAACGACATGGCCTGCGGGTTCGGATTGAACCGCGTGACCGTGTGTCCCTGCGCCAACAACAGGTCCACGAAACCCTGGTCCACGTACGGCGTGCCGTCCGTTGCCGACGCCGGATAGAACGCGCCGCGCACGACGCCGTCCGACCCAACCTCGGTTCCCTTCAATCCGTTGTCACTGACCCACAGGATGAACTCGGCATGCAAGCTGGCACTGGCCAATCCAAGGCTCGCCGCACAGGCCCACAGCCACGATGAAGTCTTCATTTCGATTCAGGATGTCGCTGCCACACCTCCGAACGCAGGCACACCCCTTCCGCACGTGACATCACGACGGCAGGTCACCCGGCAAAGTTCGATGGAATGGTGGAAGCTGCGCGCCTTGCCTCGCCCGCGTCAAGCCGCAGGACCACAAGACGAAGGATCTCCAAACCTGGAACTCCTCCCCCAGCCTCCTCACGTCGTCTGCTACGTCGGGAAGGGTAGCTGACGAGGTCACGAGGCAGGGTCCCGGCTTCAAACTTGAATCTTCAATCTTGGAACTCCTCCCCCAGCCTCCTCACGTCGTCTGCTACGTCGGGAAGGGTAGCTGACGAGGTCACGAGGCAGGGTCCTGGCTTCAAACTTGAATCTTCAATCTTGGAACTTCTCCCCCAGCCTCCTCACGTCGTCTGCTACGTCGGGAAGGGTAGCTGACGAGGTCACGAGGCAGGATCCTGGCTTCAAACTTGAATCTTCAATCTTGGAACTTCTTCCCCAGCCTCCTCACGTCGTCTGCTACGTCGGGAAGGGTAGCTGACGAGGTCACGAGGCAGGGTCCCGGCTTCAAACTTGAATCTTCAATCTTGGAACTCCTCCCCCAGCCTCCTCACGTCGTCTGCTACGCCATTTCGAGGCCGCGGAAGGTTCCAGTGGAACTGGCAAAATGGTCGGCCTCGATGCCCATCCGTTGCAGCATCGAGACGAAGAGGTTCGGCAACGGATAATTCCGCTCCCGATCAAATCCGAGGTGCTGGCCGTGACGGAACCCGCCGCCGACCAGCAGCGTCGGAAGATTGGTCGTCACGTGGGTGTTGGCATTCCCGAGATTGGATCCGTACAGGATCATCGTCCGATCAAGCAGGTTGGAATCGCCTTCGCGCACGGACTTGAGTCCGCTGGCGAGACCCGCGATCAGCCGCATGTGCCACTCATCGATCGCGCGCAACTGGGCCAGCTTCTCCGCGGAACGCCCATGGTGCGACAGGTCGTGGTAGCCGCCGGTGATCTTCGTTCCTTCGAGATCGATGGCCGGGGAGTTCACGCTGTCGAGGAGGAGCGCGATCGAGCGCGTTGAATCGGTCTCGAACGCCAAACGCGCGAGATCATACATGAGGCGGACCTTCTCCATGTATTCCTTCGGGCTGGCGGGATCGAGCGGCACGGATCTGCTGACAGTTGGCTTGGGCTTGGTCTCCCATTCCTTCGACATCTGCATCCGTTGTTCGAGTTCGCGGACGCTGGTGAAATACTGGTCGAGGCGTTCGCGATCGGCTCCATTGACGCGCCGTTGCAGGCCGCGGGCCTGGTCCGATAGCGAATCGAGGATGCTGCGACCGAGGTCGAGCTTGCGGACCTGACGATCCCTCTCAGCGGCTGACCCCTGCAGGAACAGGTCTGCGAAGACCTCCGACGGCTTCTCCTCGCAGGGGATCATCACGCCCGAACTGGTCCAAGCCAGGCTCCTTGCGCCCTGCTCCACATTCACGCCCAAATTCAACGACGGGAACCGCGTCAGGTGCCCGACGCGTTCGGCGATGTATTGGTCGAGCGAGATGGTGTTCCGGAACCCACCACGCCCCGGATGCGGAGCCGCCGTGAGGAAGCAGTTGTCGGCGGGATGACCGCCGTCCACGTCGGGATGGGAAACCCCGCTGAACACCGTGAAGTCCTGTCGCAGGTCCCGCAGGATTTCGAGATAGGGGGACGGCGCGTAATCACGCCCGTTGGCCTTCGGGAAAAAGTTGTCCGGGAGAAGCCCCAGGTTGTTGCAGATGGCCAGCATCCGCCGCGGCACGCCGTCACTGCCCGGAAGCGCCGCTTCGGCCCGACGACCGAACACCGGCTGCATCGAGTCGAGCATCGGCAGGGACAAGGCCACGCCGGCGGCACGCAGGAAGCACCGGCGCGACAGGCCGGTCCCGGTCGAAACAAACGGCCCGCAGGCCCCGCTGATCTCCGTTCGCTGCTTCATGGGGTTCAACTCCTCCTACTTGTTCCGGAAAAGGTCGCTCTGCACAACCCCATGAATGAGTGACCTCACGGGAAAGTCGCGACCCCGATTGGCCCGCAGGATCTCCTCGATCGCGGCCCGATCCGCAAACCCCACCGGCGCGCCCGTGGCGTACACCACCAACTGCCGCACCAGATTCCGGGCCAATTGCTCCCGATCCGACACCAGCAACCGCTTCAACTCCCGCACATCCTGAAAAGGCCGCCCGTCCGGAAGCTCCCCCGAGGCATCCACGTCCAGCCCCAGGCCAAAGTGGAAGAAGTTCCCATTGTGACCGATGCCCTTCACCGGGTCGCCGCCCGACGCGCGATACCGCGTCCGCCAACCGCCCATCACGTCGAAGTTCTCCAGCGCGAACCCGGCCGGATCGATCAATCGGTGGCAGGCGTTGCAGTACTCCTGCGTGCGGTGCTTGGCCAACTGTTCCCGGATGGTCGTGGCCCCGCGGATGTCGGGTTCCACGGCGGGGACACTCGGCGGTGCCGGCGGCGGCGGCCGGCCGATGATCCGGTTCATGACCCAGGCCCCGCGCCTCACGGGAGACGTGGTCGTTCCATTGGCCGTCACCTTCAGCACGCTCGCCTGCGTCATCAAACCGCCCCGCACGCGATTGCTACCGAGCGCCACGCGCCGGATGCCAACGCCCTCGACACCCTCGATGCCGTAATGGCGTGCCAACCGCTCGTTCACCATGGCGAAGTCCGAATCCACCAGATTCGTGATCCCGAGATTCCGCCGGACGAGTTCCCCGAAGAACGCCTGCGTCTCCGACGCCATTGATTCCACCAACAGGTCGTCCAGCTGGTAATCCGGGTACAACATCTCATCGGGGGCGGTCGCGGCGATCCCGCGCAGGTCGAGCCAGTAATCGAGAAAGGCATCAATGAACTGACGCGAGCGTGGGTCATCGAGCAACCGGTCGGTCTGCGTGCGCAACACCTCGGGCTTGCCCAGGCGCCCCTTGGAAGCCAACTCGCGCAATCCGGCGTCGGGGGCTGCATTCCACAGGAAGAACGCGAGGCGCTCGGCCAGCGCTGCGTCGGTGAGCTTCCCGGCTTTGGGCTCGTCCAGGTAGAGGAAGGTCGGAGAACTCAACACGGCCGTGTAACCCACCACCATCGCCTCCGTGAAGTCGCTGCCCGTTGCCATCGCCCCCTTCATCAGCCCCACAAATCGCGCGATATCCTCCTCGGCCACCGTCCTCCGGTAGGCCCGGCCAATGAACTTCCGCATCAACCGTTCCGCATCGGCCGTCGGGTCCGCCGACTCCACCGTGACCCCGGCCGGACGCTGCCGTCGCCGCGGTACGCCTTCCGCCCGGGGAAGATCCTTCACGGGCAGGCTGCCGAACAACGCCTGGTGCCCGGCGGGCGGCCATTGGTCGAAGATCGGACCCTCCACCTCCAGCCATTGGAAGGCCACCCCCGGCATGCCATCGGCCTCCGTCAGCGGATTCCGGTGATCGGGCGGACGCGACCGGTGCAGGCGGGCGGCGTCGGGCCGGATGGTCTCCCCGGCCAGCAGGTCCACCTCGAGTTCGCAGACGGTGGGTTCCACGCCGAAGTCAAAGCTGCCGAGGCGGCGCAGGATGCGTGGGTCCGAATCCGCGTAAAGGGTCACGGGCTCGCTGCGCCGGCCCTTGGACACGTTCGTGAACTGGCGCCCCATCCAGAAGCTGTAGCCACTGGCGCGCAGCCGGTACCTGCCGGTCATGGGCGCGCGGAAGCGGCCGAATCGGATCTCGGTCGGCTCGTACGTGCTGACCACGACGCCCATGGCCTCGCGCTGGCGGCGTTCTGCATCCGGTTCTGCGTCCCGTTTCCGCGTGGCCATGACGTTCGTCATCAATTGCAGGCCCACGAGCGGAAACGTCCGCCGCTCCTTGGGTCCATCCAACGGAATCAATCCGAAGAACTCCCCCTGGTCCCACGCATGGAATCGTTGGACGGTCCGCTTCGGAGCCTCGACCTGCGGTGCCATGGCGGAACGGACGGCGAACTCCGCCGCGGCCAGATACCGCCCCAGATGAACGTGGGAGACATCCAGGCCGGCCCCGACCTTGTTGAACCCGGCTACGATGCTGTCTTCGGGCAGGAATCCCTTCACCTCGAGCGCCGGCAGGAAAAGAAGGTCCCGTAAGGTCTGCTCGTATTCATGCCGGTTCATCCGCCGCTGGGTCGCACGACCGTCCTTCGCGATCTTCTGCCGCTCGGTGTTCACCAGCACCTTCGCGAGCGCATTCGTGAAACCCCGCGCCTCACCGGCGGTCGGACGCGATTTCTTCTTCGGTGGCGGCATCTCGCCAGACGCCACCCGGTCATGGATCCCGACCCAGCGATCAACGCCCGCTGCTGTTTCCGGCCCCGAAAACGAGCCCGTCAGGTCCAGTCCGCCCTTCCGCGTCTCCGCGTCGTGACACTCCACGCAATGGCGGGTGAGGAAGGATTGCAGAGTCGACGCGCTTGTGGCCGAGGAAAGGGTCAAGGCCACGAGGAGAAGGGCCAACACCGTCCTGGCCGGCTGATGCCGGCGCATGGAGGCGGTGTTGCGTCCATTCATACAATCCATCTGCCCAAGCTAGGGATCCGCGCAGTCCCGACAAGTCCGAGGACGATCCGAAGCTTACTTCCTGAGCTCGATGCGCAGCTTGTCCAACCGCTCCTCAAGGATGGAGATCTTCGTCGCAAGCAACCCGGAGTCACTGAGGACAAACGGCCGGTTCTTGGCCACGTTCCGGATCGCCTGAACGGCCTCCTGACGGAGCGTGGGGGGCGTATCGGCTGGGACCGGCTTGGCCCAGGCTTTCGACCAGAGGGGACTGCCGTAAAGCGCACGCTTCACGGCCTGTTTGGTGGAGTCGACGGGCGACAACCGGGATCGGAGCTCACTTAGGTAAGGGATGGGGACCATTTCGGGCGTCACCCCGACTGAAAGTCCCCAATCCAGCCACTTTTCCTGATTGAAACAGGGACCAATCGAAACCGCGGTCCACGGAACCCGGAGGGCGTCGGCGACGATCGCCCCATGCATGGCCTCCGTGATCAATCGATCGGAGCGGCAGATTTCCTTCATGACCACATCCCACGGGGAACAGGGAGAGATGAAGTGCACCCCCGCTTCCTCACAGATCGACCGCCAATCAGCGAAAAAGTCGGTCATGTGATGGGGCATGAAGGACACCGGGATGCGGCTGGCATTCCTCCACGCAGGATCCACGAGATGCACGGCCAGCACCCCGGAGTCAGTCACCGCCATGGAGGGATCGAGTCCCAACAACTGAGCCGTAATGGGGCCGCGTACTGCATGGAACTTCCACCGATCACCAATGATAGGCTTTGCCCCGTAGCCCGCACCGGATCCGAACACATGTTTGAAAGGTTCAACTGGAACCCGTTCGTTCAGCAAGGTGCCGATCCCGACCAGAATCTTGCCGTCCTCGGTACCATCCAACTCGGGCAGGAGCTTGGGCCAAAGGACCAGATTCAGATCGTCTCCAAAGTTCCCTCGCTCATCTTTCGCGAAGTAAACCTTCATGGGAGGAAGCTGGGCAGCGATGAATTGTTGGGGCAGAAGCCCAGATCCTGACGGGGCACGCCCCTCCTCAACACGGACTCACCCAGCGCTCCAGTCCGGACCCGGCACCTCCGTTCCGAAGAGGAAAGACCCACCCACCATGGTTCGAATTCCATAAAATTGAAGCTCCTGAGATGATCACCCACGTCTCCACTGCAAAAACAGCGATACCCAGGCAACATTGAGAGCAGTCGACCGGATCCATATCGAATCCAAGAATCAACCGACGAAATGTACCAATGGACAGGCCATGACTATCGCGGCAATCGAAACTGGAAATCAACCTTCGCGACAACCCTGCAAGCCAACCGATTCGATGCGCACGAACCTCGGCAATGCACCGATCTGAGTGCGGCTTCGCGATGGCGTCGTGATCGCCGCCGAGGCTGAGCGATCCACCGGCAACCGACTGCCACCAGGGACCCCATCCAGACGCGCCGACGGGTAGCAAGGCGCTGGTTCATGATGGGGCCATACTCCGTGAATCAATGCCGCCACAGCAATACGCATCTGTACGTACGCGTTGGCTTCTTCACCTCCGGAGCTTGGGGATTCTACCGAGCGACCAAGCGGCGAATCCTTCCCCACCAGACCGCACAAATCGGTGACGAAATTGATCAAATCTGAAAAAGGGCTTGCTCCAACCGGGTCCGATTCCTAACGTCCGCCCGCTCAGTGCATCCGTAGCTCAATTGGATAGAGCATCTGACTACGGATCAGAAGGTTCATGGTTCAACTCCATGCGGATGCACCAGCTTCTCCCCCCAACCGCTCCCCTTCGGAAAAGTCACCTTTGACACTTCTTTGCCACTCTTCGCGGACTCCAGGGAAAATGAGCGAGACGTGAGTGCGGGCCGCCTTTCAGCAGGAGCAGCTACAACCGTAGCAGACGAGGTCAGGAGGCTGTGTTCAATCACTGCCTCGTTACCTCGTCAGCTACCACTCGGATCGTAGCCAATACGAGGTCACGAGGCAGTGAGCAGACTTCAATCTTCAAACTCCCCCTCTTCCACAGCCTCCTCACGTCGTCTGCTACAACCGTAGGGAACTGCGCCGGGTGGGGCCACCCAGCCTTCAATGGGAGTTGCCGAGCCCAGATTTCCAGCAACCAACTGTTCCGCGTCATCAGGGGGAACGGGTCTCAAGGTCTGCGAGCGAGGAGGCTTTCAAGACGACGCGGGCGAACTGCCATAGTTGCCCCTCGTCCTGTATCGCTTCGATCCGCGTCTGGAAGGAGCCAGTGCAAAGGCCAAAGCGAGACTGGATCATCTCGAGGAACACTTCACGGACTGCTGTAGGGCGCCCTTCAGCTTGCCCCTGCTCAAGCCCATTTTCCAAAATCTCGCTCCACACGATCCGGTCCTACGGGCTTGGTTGCTGGTTTGCATGGTTGCCTCCATTACTCTCACATCTTCAGGAAATCCTAAATCCTCCCCCCAAAGGACACCAGCGGCGGAGTCCGAGAGGATCTTCTGCAATCCAGCACCCAATAACACCAGTGCACCGACCGCCGATGAGCGCCGCAAGTTCGGAAAAAACCAACCCGAGGCGCGCCAGCAGACGTGTCTCAAGCGTGACCTTCCAGGCCGCGTCATATCGCGTTAAGGTACTCAACAACGCATTCATACGCCGCCGAGGGGCGAAAGGTTACCTGGTGGCAGAGTTGGAAGTTCGATGGTTGAAACTCTTCTTCCTCCACCACCCCACCCCCACCGCTCCGAGAACCACCAACCCCACCCCACCCAACACCCCAGTCTCCGGAATCGGCGATGCCCCGCTCAACGTCAGCGACCACGACACCAACTGCATCTGTCCGCCCACCGCAAGGTCCGCCACGCTCAACCGCCACACCCCGTTCCCCGTCCCGCCCACGAACACCGACAACATCGACGACCTCGCCGTATCGGTTGCATCCAAACGTCCGTCCGGCTCCACCTCTCCCACCATCACCCCGGAACCCAGGTTCACGGCATGCACATCCCCGGCGGTCGCCCCATCCCGGAACGTCACGTTCCACCCATCATAGCCAAAGCCTACCGGATCCAGCGTCGTGATTCCGACCCCGTTCAACAGCACCGACGTCGCCGTCAGATCCCGGTTCAGCGACACGTACATCTCGCTCGCCCAACCCGCTCCTGGGCTCACCCCCACCAGGTGCAACCCCACCCGCACCTCCGTCAGCGACGTGATCGTCGAGTCCGTCACCGTCTGCTCGAACGTCACCGGAGGGTCCACCAGATCGCCGAGCGTATAACCCACCGTATAGGTCCGCGTCGCCTCCGTGATCACGGCCGCCTGAACAGCCACGGTTGCGATCGCGCCCGCGACACACACGCCCAGCCACCGGGGGACCCGATGACTCCAGCAAGGAACCTGAACCGCAGAGAACGCAGAACGGCTGGAACCGGATGCGTGTTCGCCTTGCGCCCGCAGGGTGAGGCCGTTGACGGCAGCGAATCGGGCCACTTCGGGCCGGACATCTGCGCCATCTGCGCCATCTGCGGATAACCGCCTTTCCAGAAATCGAGTCATCGCGCCTGCTTTCATCGGTGGACAATTGCCCGGTACAACCGGATTGCGTCTGCGGGTTGGACATCCACGTGGCGGAACACGCCCGCGGCGAGCCCGCCAGGTGCGGTGTAGATCGCGGCCGGATTGAACTCCCGCCACAGATACGGTGCCTGCACATCCGTCGTGTACTGCACCCGATACCTACGTCCGGGAACACCGATCGCCGTGAACACGAAATCCCCACCCACACTTTCCAGCACCACGGCATTCGGCGGTTGATCCACGCCACCCGACCCCGACTCCGTCACCACCACGGTCACCGTGGCGGTCGGGCCATCGGTACCATCCGAGAGCACATACTCAAAACTTCCCGGACCGGCGTTGCCCGTGGGAGCCGTGTAGACCACGAACGCCCCGCTCAACACCACCGTCGAACCCGCCGGCAAGGCCGACCCCACCGACTGGATCCTCAGGACGTCCCCATCCACATCCGTGTCATTCGACAGTAACGTCGACGCCAGCACCTTCACCACCCGCGAACCCAAGGGCCGATCCAGGGTGTCCAGGGATCCCACCGGCGGAGCGTTCAACGTCGCCGCGTACTGGGCCCACAGACCCGACTGCACCCGCAGCGTCGTGCCGCCGGCGGCCGAGCCCGAGACATCCACCACGGCCTGACCGACGACGGCCTGCACCTGCAAGGAACCCGAGGACAACCCACCGCCACCCGACGTGATCGAGGCCACACCCGGCTCCAGATCCGCGGCTTGGGCTGCGGCCGTCATCAGGATCGAGACCGTGGAATGCCGAAGAAGACGTCTCACGGTGCCCCTCCCGCGCCGGCGCCCGCCACGCTGGATGCAGCCGCCATGTCATCCCAATAGCGCTGGGCCACGACCTTTCCGTTCTCCAGTTGCACCTCGGCCTTGGGATTTCCGCTCGGATACCAGGACCGGGCCATGCCATGCGGTTGGCCACGGAGCATCTCCATTTCCTCGGCGAGCACCCCATTGGTGTGCCACCGCTGGAACCGACCCTCCAACATGCCCGCCCGCGTGCTGGCCTCGGAGATACGGACACCGGCTGTCGACCACTTCGTGACCGCCCCCTCACTCCGGCCGCCGACGAAGTGTTCACTCACCTGCAACACCCCGTTCGTGTGCCATCCCTCGGACAATCCCTCCAGAACGCCATTGGAGACGAAGGAGCGCGAGCGCAACACCCCGTTCCCATAGGACTCCGTCAGCCATCCGCTGAAGACCTCGCCGGTTGCCTTCCCGGTCAACCGCCCCTCCTTCAACTCCACTTCGGAAGTCTGGGCGACCGGCCATTCCCTGGTGATGGGTGGGCCTTCTTCCAAACCAGGAATGGCCACGCGGCCAACACGACCAACAAAAGGCACGCAACGACAACCGCGGCACGCGGCCATCGGGACACCTCGACAGGGCTGTGGGTCATCTGTGCCATCGGCAGGGGATCCCCGGAGATCAGTGCACCATCACCTTGAAGAACCGCGGCGCCTCCGACGCCTCAGCTCCCGCGCCTACCGACACGCGCACCGGTCGCACATCCTTCGCCACGTACGAGTCCTGCTCGGCACCGGTGCCCACCTGGAAATTCACCGGCGTCCACGTCTTCATGTCGTTCGACGATTCGATCGTATAGGTCCGACCCCGGATCGCCGTGAACTCCAGCTGCGAACGCCCGGCTTCGACCCCAAGGATCGACAACGTGAAGCCGTCCTCCGGATCAAACGCGTACGTGCCCGCCAGATACTCCGCCAGGTTCGTCATCCCGTCGCCGTCGTCGTCGCCTCCCGGCCGGATGTCCGCCAGCGTCTTCGTTCCACCGCTGGCCGCCATCAGCGTGCGTTCCCACGCGTCCGGCATTCCGTCGCCGTCCAGATCCTCACCCAATGTGAGATCCACGCGGGACAACCCGCCCGCCTTGGTCACCAGACTGGACACGCCGTTCATGTGGATCGGCACGTAGTTCACGTTCCCGATCTTCACCCGCATCCGGAACGGCACCGACGGCAACTGCGCCGTCGGCTTGTACCGTTGCGCCGTCACGCCGCTGTCCAGCGGGATGGTCAGGCGATAGTTGCCATCGACATCGGTCAGCGACGACACCGTCGCCGTCGACACGATCGTTCCACCCACGTCCAGTTGGACCACGGCCTTCGGGTCGTCCAGGGGATTGCCCTGTTCGTCCCGGACCAGACCGTGGACCAGGTGATGCGGCGCGGGCGGGAAGGCCAGCGACGCGCCGGTGAGACCGATCGCCACCAAACCCGCCATGAGGCGGAAACGGACATTCATGCTTCGAGTATTCATGGGCTTCAGGGGTGGGCGGTTCAGTTGCCGGAGTAGGAATAGGTCACGAAGTGGAGCTTGATGTCCTTCACCGTCTGGCGGAACCGGTCGAGTCCCTCCTGCGGGTTGGCCAGCAACTCGTCCCGGGATCACCAGCTTCCACTGGCTGTTCCAGACCGAGCGTCCGATCAGGCGGCTGTTGGTGAACTGGGAACGTTGGAGGGTACCTCCCATAGTATAGATCTGCGGTGAGAACCAACTGGCCGAGGCACGGGCCGGAAGGACTGATGCTTCCGCAATTCGAACAACGGCTCCGAAAGCGAGTCCGCCGACTGATACAGCTGCTTGGTCGTGAACTGTGAACCCCCGATGTTGAAGGGCATCGGGATCGCCAAATCCTCCACCTGCCACGTCCGGATGGCGCTCTGGTCACCCAGCGGCGGGCTGCGCATGGAGTCCACACCCACCGGAATGAGGTAGACGTCCGGCGTCCCGGCCAACGCCAAGCGGATCGAGGAACCACGATCCCGGATCGGTGGCGA
Source organism: Limisphaerales bacterium (assembly GCA_965283655.1). Lineage (GTDB taxonomy): Bacteria > Verrucomicrobiota > Verrucomicrobiia > Limisphaerales > UBA9464 > UBA6176. Next base: position 55,246 of record CBDIPJ010000019.1, read on the forward strand.
CGTTGCTCCGCTGGTGCCGACCGCACCCGAGTTCGCGGAGGGCGAGGCCATGCCGCGGTACCCTTCGAGGGCCACACCCACACTGTGGACCTTCGTGGCAAAGGCCGTCGGGCTGAACTTGCCGTCCCCGGGGCCAAGGGCGACCAAACAGGTTCTGCCATCGGTGATCGTGGTGGAGAAGGTGATGACCAACCCGGGAACCGGCAGGCCGCTTCCGTTGTCGATCTGCATGCAATGCCGGCGCACATCGTTATCGGCCAGAAGGTCGGCCCGGTAGGCCTGATTCAGCACATCCTTCCAGTTCGTGTCACCATCCGTGCCCGGCAGGATGCGGAAGTTCTCCGTGCGAAGAGACAGGGTGGTGCCGTAGGCATCCGGGTTGTTGAACCCAAGCCGCCCACGCAGGACCTCCCAGTCCGCCTTCATTTCCGCCAGGGCACTGGAAAGGCCGGGATCACCCGTGTTGCTGCCAGCGAACTGCGGCTCCCCCCTTCATCACACCGAGTGAGCGCGAGGAGACGATGCGGCCCACGAAGGCGCGACCCGCCTGCGTCCCCAACAGCCCCGTTTCATAATCGAAGGCGTTAGCCGCCATCAGCGCGTAGCGCGAAGCCAGATCCAGCAGCGTCTTGTAGCGCTCCAGCTTCTCATTGCGGAACACCCGGAAGGCCGCATCCCGAGTCCGATAACCCTGGATGATCGAAGCCGATTGCTGCCGGAACGCCTGCCGCTCGGCCAGGATTCGGTCACCTTCCGCCATCAGGTCCGCACCTGCCTCTTGGATTGATCATAAGCCAGTGCCAAAGCTTGGATCTCGGCATAATGCTTCTGGAACTGCTCAACCGCCTGACCAAATTCAAACGTCTTCTGCCGAACTTCCATTTCCCGTTCCCCGACAGCTATAGTATTCCACTGCACTGATTCCATGTCGTATCATGAATCATGCGAAGCCCTTTGACCAGGCTGTCCCGGATGATGGCAATGTTATCAGTGACCATTTTGGTTGTACCGCCAACCGCCTCCAGTGCCGCGCGCCCTGCCGAGGTGAGGTCGCCGCCGGTGGCTACACCCGCGATGAAGCTGCTCGGCAGCGCTTCGCCCAGACCATCGGCGGTGAGAATGATGTCCTCCGTTGTGTTATCCATGACCAACTGGAAAATCTCGTTCGCAAACTCAGCCTTTGAAACCAACAATTCAGACGCCATGTTGACAGCTTCCGCCGTCCGGCTGTCATTCCACTGCTTGACCTCCCTTTTGATGAGGTCGAGACTCTTGTACAAGCTCGCGAGATCATTATCGAGACTGTTGATTTCCTCGGCCAACGCGCCATGCGCATCAATCTGCGAAATGATCGCCTGCTGCAACCGACCCGGCGACACCCTGTTCCCCGTCCACGAACTGGGCTTGATCCGGTATCCGTGCTCACCGAGTTCGTAGACTGAAGAAGAAGCTTGGTACCGATGCGGTTATTTCAACACCACGTTCCCAATAGGTGACAACATTTGTCTTAACAACCACCCCGAACCGCGTGTCCCCATCAACCAGGGCGGTGTTGACCCCGGAGTCGGCGCCAGGCGTTACGCCGTCGATCGGAGCCGGCCTGAAAGTAATCCACTCGTCAATCCAGGAGGTATACCCCCTCGGCAGATCCATGATGGGAATCTCCCACTTCGTCTTGGACGAATAGTTCCACATGTCGGGAAAATCGAACTCCACCTTGTCCGTCAGCGCGAAGTTGAAGAAGTCCGGCCCCGCATACCCCTGCTTGTAGGTCTTGCCCGGCCCAATGTCGTCCGTGTACGGCGTCCCATAGAGCTCGATCAGGGCATTGGTATAGGCGCGCTCCTGATTCTGGATCGACGCCTGCAACTCGACGAGCGAGTCCTGCTCCGTCCGCATCAGGCGTGTGACATCCTTGGCGTCGTCAAAGGCCGAGACGGCATTCTGTAGGCCAGGATGGCCCGTTGGTAGATCTGCTCGAAGTGCGTCCCATTCTGGGCTGCACCGATCTGGTTCGGATTCAGGTCCAAGGCCAACCCACCCTCGGAAACGCCCAACGGCGAAAGCCCGCCCTCGCAATTGTCCAGCGCGGTGTTGAGTCCCGTCGCCAGGACCGTCAACTCCCGCAGTTCAGGCACCGTCGTCCGATCCACCTTCTGGATGCCCTCGTGATTCGGATCCGGATCCACGGCCGGCAGGATGGCATTGCCGACGACCCAATTCAGGTAGGTCGCCTGGGACACGCGACTCGCCCAATGGTCCGCGCCCCAACTACGCACGGGGTGATTCGTGGCCCCCGTCGCGGTGTTGACGTAGCTCCGCTGGGTGTTTTCACGCGTCGGGAAAGATGTGCCCAACCTGAGCTGCGGACCGACTGATGGTCCTTGCGCCAGGTCAGGTCGAACACCTGCCGACCTGCCCGGGCCAGTGCGGCGCTGCCGAGGCAAACTTGCGTTCGTCCTGGTAATCCACCGACACCGGCTTGCCCAGCACGTTGACCGCCTCGATGCGGGGCACCCAGTCGAAGTTCGCGTTCATCAACAGCGAGTAGTAGCCCTTGATGGCCGTCAGGTAATGCCCATAGGCATCGCCATGACCCTGCGGGAACATGTGCGCTGCGTCCTCCGCGTTGACCACGCCGTCCGCGTCGGTATCCGTCTTCTCCTTGATGTTGTAGTTCAGGGCGTAGACGACCTCGCCGGAATCAATGCCGCGCGTGTAGTTCCACACCATGCGGTTGTACACCGGTGCCACGTCCACCCCGGGCAACAGGAAGTCATCCCGGCCGCGCAACAGGCCCAGTTCCTCGTCCAGCAGCGTCGGCACCTGGCCCTTGAAGCTGAAGAGGGACGTCGCCACGTCGCCGTAGTTCTTGTCGGCCGTGCTGATGCCAATCGTCGGGTTCGCAGCATCGGCCCAGGCCTCGTTGCCGATCATCATGTACAGATCGCTGAGGTAACCCGCGGCCAGCAGCAGCGCATCATTGGCCGGTCCGTAGTTGAACCCGGACTCGATGCTCATCGAACGCCCCGGCGCAGGACCGTCTCGTAGATCTCGATCAACCCATAGTTGTTGATCGTGTCGAGGTTCAGGGCCACGTCACCCTCCCAGCGCTTGCCGGCCTGGGTCAGGAGGCTCACGTCCGTGTTGACCTGATTGTTGAACAGGTCGCTGACCCGTTGGTTGAAGGGATTGATGCCCGCCAGCACCCGCTTGATCCAACCCTCGGCCAACGCCGGGGCCGTCCACGCCGACCAGTCGGCGTCGTTCGGCGTCTCCTTGTAGAGGGGATGATTCGGCGAAACCGGCCGGTACCGCATGACCACGTAGTTGTCCCCGAGCGCCTGGACCCCGGCACCGCCGATGGTCACGCGTGGAATGTTGGTGCTGATCGTCTTCAGCGAGAGGTAGCGCGACATCGCGGCATCCACCTGCGGCGGCAGACCATCCACCGGCGCGGCAATCTTCCACTCATACTCGAACTCGTCGTAACGCGCCGCCATGTCGCCGGTGAACTGGAAGGTCACCAGTTCACTCAGCGGGTTGGCCGACAACTGGACCTTCACTTCACCGCGATTCAGGCCGCCGCCCACCCGCAGCACGTGCATGGACACCGGATCGCCCGGCTTGGTGCGGTCGGTGCCACTGGCCTCGATCACCGTCACATAGCCCGACCCGGGCCCCGTGGCGCTCAGGGCATAGCTATCCACAGGGGTGTTCGCGTTCTTGACCTCTGCCAGTTCTCCATACCCCGACGACAATCGGTTTGGTCGGGATCCGGGATGTACGTTCCGGGAACCTCCAGATTCTCGATGAACGTCTCCACATCCGTCGACAGGCCTTGGACCAGAAGGGTCCAGGCGGCGCGCCCCTTTTCGTCCGATGTCGGACAGAGATTGAGCACGGCCTCGAGGTCCGATCCCCGCAGGACATTGGGCATCACATAACTCTCCCCAAACGCCTCGTTCTTGAACTCACCCTGGAAGACCAACTGTCCCTGCGATCCCCGGTTCGGGTCGAGGTAGACCCGGGTCGACAGGTGGGGCGGCAGATTGGGGAAGTAATATTTCCCCTGGTAGAAGGTCTTGTAGACGCTGTCGGGAGCGATTCCCACGTTCGGGAAGATCCCTTTGTAAGTGCCGGGGGAGGCCGCCTCCAGGGCGTCGAACACGGACTTGATGTCCGAAAGCTTGGCCCGCGTCGCATCATGGAGCACGGCGCTGGGTACCTCCTCGCGCAGGTTCGCGGCGATGCTCTGCTGGTAGAGCACATGGGCGGTCTTGAAGTCCCGGATACCGGGCAAGCCGAAGGCCGGCTTCGCCAGCGTTGCCGCGAAGGGAAGCGTCGGCACCGGCTTGGTGGAATCCTTGGGATCCCGCTCAGGCCAGAAAGGCCGGTACACGATGTCCAGCGACGCCGTCAGCTCGGAGGTCGGATCACCCACGTAGGACCCCGTGGCCGGATCGATCGGGCGCAGGTAGGGCACGATGGTTCCCACCGCGGGCGGGTTGACAATCCCGGGCCAGGCAAAGCTGGCTTCGGTCTTGTAGTAATACCGCATCGTGAAGCTGTTCGAACCCATTCGGCGATTGCGCGAGGAACGGCGGCCGATTCGTGAAGGTCACCACGCTGCCCGTGTATTGGTTGGTGCTGATGATCGCGAGGGCGGGCGGCACCGACGGCGTTCCCGAAGCCACGACCTCCAGGGTGAACTCGTTGGTCACCGCGCTCAGGTCATACAGGTCGCGCACGGCGTAGCGGACCGTGAAGTTGCCACTGGTTCCGGATGGCGGAGTGCCCGCCACGCCCAGGCCATTCGCGAGACCCAGGCCGGCCCACTTTCCACCGTCAGGGCCAGGAACTCATCCTGGCGCGACGCATGCACCGGGACACGGAAGGCCGAGTTGGCGACCACCCGGACGGTGCCGATCGGTTCGATCGTTCCGGTCATGGCCTGATAGGTTCCGGCGTGCACCGTCGGCAAGCCCGTGTGCGGTCCACGATAGACCCACAGGTCGTGATGACGGTCCTTGAAGAGGAACTTCTGGTAGTGGCCGAAGACGTTGGTTCCGTCGGTGTTGTTCCATCCACCGGGCAGGTCCTGTTCCGCCAGGGTTGGCTCGTAGTTCCGGGTGAAGGCGGCATCGCCCGTGCCCACGATGGGCTTCTGCAGGAAGGTCAACGGCGGCGGCGGTTGCATCATCTGGCCCGCCGGCACCGGGTAGTCGAACACCCAACCCACCTCCGGCTTCTCACGCAACACCTTGAACACCCCCATCGACGGACGTCCGTCAAAGGCCCGGTAAGAGACCAGCACGAACGGATCCGAGGAATAGCCCTCTCCCGGGGCCGTGATGTTCAGGTCGTCCCGCGTGGCATAGGGCGTGCCACCACTCATGATCGCATGCTCCTCGTTCGGATTGTACCCGGGAGCGTCCGATCGTTCTGGTGGTAGATGGTCCCTGGGCCTCCGCCACGGTGGCATCAATGCCACCCAGCTTGCTCGCCAGGACGATCTCCCGAGGCGATGACGGCCAGACGATCGTGTAGCGCCCCACCGCCGAGGGCCAGTGCGCTACCGCGAAGCCCGCGAGGGTGTTGCCATTGTTCAGGCCAGCCCGACTGGAACTGGGCCGGAACCACCAGACTTCCAGCAGGTTCTTCCCAGGGATGGCGTTCACCGGAATGATGGAACCCTTCGACGCCATATCAAAGCCACCATGAACGGGTTCAGGTAGGAACCCAAATCATAGGTGGAACCCTCCCTCTCAGAGACATATCCGGCAAGATAAGGATCCTCTGCCCGACTTCCTGGCTCATCCATCGGTGCAGAAATTCGCTGACCAACCGCCACGCTTTGATGGACCACGCGAGGTGCCTGCGGCGGATCCGGCCACACCAGGGTCGAACCATTCCAGGCTGTAAGATTGGTCACGATAGGGTTTCCGGCATAATTCGTGGCACGTAAGGTGCCCACGAACCAGGAAAAGACCCTTTCGAAGCCAACACTCTGGGCTGTGTTGTATCGCAAGAGCGATCGATGAACCGGTTGGGTCTCATCAAGGACACTCACAAATCGGGAATCAGCGAGGATCTGGGCCCTCGGGCGATCCAATGGATCCTGATATTCGAGGGTAGGGACGGTCATGGGATCCAGAACAACCGCAGTGCTTTCGGCCTCCTTGTCATTGGCCACCTCAGGTCGCACATAGAGGCTATACTTGGTCACATCCGTCGGCCAACGGAGCTCATACCGTCCATAATACCGCGGCCACTCGATGCCAGCGACCCCCGTTTCCATCCAGTGAACCAGGAAGTCGTTGAGGTTCAGCGTCTCTCGGGTGGCATAGTAGGCAGCGCGCCCGCCGGAAGAATTAAGCTCCTGGTAGGCAAACGAAATGCCAGGCTGGCGAATTGGCTGAGGATCAAGCTGGCTCAGGGAACCTTGCTGCGGCGGGATGATTCTCTCCCCCAACTCGACTTTAACGTCCATTGGGATCGGTTGCTGGATAACGTCGACAACCTCAAAGCCCAACTGGATGCGACGCCCATTTCCAACGGCATCCCCAGTATTTCCACGAAGACGCGTCCCTCCGCATTATAGGCGTAGATCTGCCCTATCTGCTGCTCATACCAGAGAGTGCGTAACTCCTGCAGAACCGCGTTGGTGCTGCCGTCGACAGGACTTGTGCTTCCAATTCCCTGATACTCGGCAGGCACGGTCCTTGGGAAGGCATCATTGTAAACGATATTGATAGCCCCTACTCGCGCTGTGGGGACATTGATTGGTTTGCCGGTTCCCTGGAAGCCTTTCTGGGTCCAGTACATGTAACGGGGTTGCTTGGCAGGGGTGCCGGATACGATTTTCCGCTGTGTGTACAGCAGGAAGACGTTGGCCCCATTGGTGAAAAAGCTGGTGCTTCCGGCCAGGTTCACATAGTTCGGCACCGTATTAATTGTATATGGCTGCGCCTTGATCCAAGTCACCGAGACGGGACCTGTCTGAACGGCATAAAGGCGGTTGGCGTGGGGACTCCAATAGTACCCAGAGCCCACGTGCTGATTAACTGTAAATGGTTCAGGCAACCAATACCCACGGGCAGTTTCCCCCTGCAGAAGCACACCATTCTCGGAGACATCGGGCACTGTGATGACCGATCCGAAACTGAGACTGGATTTCCGAATAAACTGAGACTTGCCAACGCGCGCCCAGCGCAAGTAGGCCACGACTTGATCCGAAGTGCCACGAGCAACTGGCAACCCCATCTCCGCTGCCAGCGTCCCATTCAATGTACCTGTTCCCGTGTTCAATCGAACCGATGAGCGCAGGTTTGTCCAGGTTGCGTTCTTCAAACCCGTGGATCCACCCATGGTGAACAGGGCGCGGAACTGTCCTGGGGTTGGATCCACGGCAATGCCAGTCGATTCATTGCTGTTAGGCACCCTGCCATTGGAGCCTTCGGGAACTCCAACAACTCGGGAGATGGGAACACCAGCGACACTCTGCAAATTGGGCTTCAGACTGGTCTCAGACGCCTCCAGAGGCAGAGCTTGCGCCATCGCTGGCCGCCCAATCCACAATCCCAGGGCGAGGGCTATACAGACATGGACCGTTGTCATGGCACGATTCATCGCAGTTGGACTCCGGTTTCTGGCGGATCAAACAGCTTGGGCTACCGGCTTGAAGCTACGGACGTGGGATTGGAGTCGGTCGCGTTGGCGGCCGATCTGCTTCGACCATCTCGCTCGCTGTGTTTCAAGACCACCTGCTGCAACTCGGCTAGCTTGCCCTCCAAAGCCTGCAGACGAGCCGCCTGAGCCTCCAGTTGATCCCACATCACCGCCCTCTTTTCGAGTTCTTCAACGCGCGCCGCTTTCCTTTCCAACACCTCTATCCGCGATTCCCTCCTCTCCACTTCAACAAGTCGACGCTCCACCTCCTGCAGTGCGCTGACGGCAGTCATGAATATCTGATTGTAATCCACGGAAAGAAAATCTTCGGTTTCCTTTCCGGTGACCTGGAGTACGGAGGGCACGGCTGCCAAGCCTTGATGCAGATCGTCATCTCATCCACAACCTTGTCCACGCTGAGGCTTCGGGCTGCGCCGTCTACCAGAGCTTCAAACCGTTGGCTGTCTCTTAGACCATGCGGGATGGTGAACCTCGCCTTGACGATTCCAGCACTCCCAACGGACTCCAGTTGGACTGCTGTCTCATTGAGGTGGGGAACGATGCCTGAGCCAGTGCTGACGGCATCCGGCAGGACCTCACGTACCTCCTGTGCGATGACACCCTTCTTGATTCCACGCTGGGTCTCTCCTCGTTGGATCTCCCTGTAGTCCGTGACACGGATAGACCTCAGCTTCTGGATGTCATCATTTGCGTCGGCAAGGCGGATGACGCTCTTGATTCGACGGTCGGAGTTGTTTGCGTACCCGAGCGCGTAGACCCTTTGCTGCGTCCTGATGATGTTGAGAACGTCGAGATCAACGGGGGTAGTCCCGCTCGTTGTGGTAATCGACATGCCTGGATTGCCCGCATTGATACCTACGGGTCCATTGAAGTATGCTATCCATGGTTAAAGAGGAGATCCTTCGATCGGAGATTCCTGTACCACCACCAACAATCTCCAGATCCCGGTCTGTTCCAAATCTCGAGTAGCTGATGGTGCCGTTGTCCTGTCCCTTCGTGAGTCCTACACCAAGATCGATCTTGGCACTGGAGCCAATCCGGAGTTCCGAGTTCACCGTGTTGGTCGTCGACGTTACATGGGTAGCTGTGACATTTGCCGCACTGAACTGCCCACTCAAGCTGAGGGTAGCTGCGCTGATAGCCCCGGTAATGCTCAGGCTGGCCGCGTTGATTGGCCCGTTGAAGGTGGACCCACCTTCGGCGACGAATTGTATCCTACGATCAGCGTGCGTCGCTCCCGTTCCGATTACATCCAGACTCCAGGCGTCTGCAGGGCATAGCCGATTCGCCCGTTCAGCGAATCCCCCTTGCTTGGGTCTCCTGCTCCAAGCACAAGGGCACCAGACCCCTCGATGCTCAGGGAGCCGTTTATGTTGACCATGTTCCCGCTGCTGGTCAGGAGATCCGCTGCTCCGACGTTGTCCTGGACCAGTTTGACAGCGGTCTGTGACGACAACGATCGGCTGGCAAGGAAAGCGTAGGGCGAACTCAGCAACCGCATCCGCGGCATGACATCCACATCCGTGCCTCCACTTCCGATGCCCTTGATAGTAATCCCTACATACCGATCCGAGGCCGTCCCTCCGTTGAACAGGGTGGAGAGTGTGATGCCGGCATTCGGGGTGCCATTGACCGCGGCTCCTTCGCCCAGCAGCACGCTGAAGAGACCCTTGTCGACCGTCACTGTCTGCTGTTCGCCCCAGAGCGGAATCCCTCCGGTTTCCGAATCATAGATCCGGAAGATGACGTCGTAGTTCTTGGGCGCCGTGTTGCCGAGGGCCACGCCATCGCTGCCCGCGATGAAGCCCTGGTAGGTCATGCGGTCGGGGGGCCGCGAGGTCGCCTGCGCGAGGGCGGATTCGCCCAGGTGCATTGCCGCCACGAGGGCGATGGTGCTCAACCAGGCGCTCTTCCGCGCCACCGTGTTTCGGATCATGTTCATGGTCTGTTCTCCCTGCTCGAAATGGATCTGTGGAAAGTGGATGGCGAAAACTTCAAGGGGCCGAGGAAACGGCCGGGGTGGGACTGAGGCGGTTCAGGATGAACTCGCCCTTCACGTCGAAGTTCCGGGTGTCGGCGTTCCCACCGCCACGGGCCAACCCGAGGACCCGGATGCGCTCGGCATAGACGCCCGTGAGGGTCTCGCCCACCGACGTGCGGCCTCCGAAGTCATCCGACGGCGGCGTGAGCTGGAGGGTGATGTCCCGCACCACGGTGTAGGACTCCGAGCCCTGCGGAACCGTCTGGGTGAACCGCGCGTTCAGGTTGTCGTGGTCCGGGTGGTAGGTGTGGACGAACGGGTTGGACATGCCGTCGTCGAAGCGGTTGGTCACCGAGGTCGTCACCGTGGCTCCAGCGACAAGGCGTCCGTCGAAGTTCCATCCCGTATTGGCCGTGGTGAACGGCAGATGGGGCGCGCTGATGCGTCGGGCATCGGCCCGTTGCCGGGGATCCAGCACCGCCTCATGGCGGGCAACCACCGCGTTGGTCTGCACATCCACACCGGTGAACAGGCGCTGGTAGAGGGCCGCCGTACCGGTCGGCGGGTTGTGCAGGATCAGCCGCATCGGATACGCCGCCGGAACCGCGGTCATGTTCGTGTCCGTCGAGAGTACCTGATACTGCCCATTGGTGCCGACGAGCAGGTCGCCGTCGGGGTCCTTGGCATATTTCTTCAGGTATTGGCCCACCTGCGTCACCGCCGCGCCACCGACCCACAGGCCGGTGGTGTTGCCAACGATCGCCGACACCGCCACGTCCACGCGGGCCTGGGAGTTGCCATCGCTGAACTGCAGGACGCCCGCCAGCAGATCGCCAGCATTGCCGGTCATGGCCGATCGATCCGCCCCGAGCACGATCTCGAGGCTCGAACCATCGGAGCCCGCCGGAGCCAGCGTCCAGGTGGACGGGGTCGTGACGTTCAGGTTGCTGTAGGCATACGCACCCGTCGTCGGGTTCCGCGTGCCCCGGATCAGCAGGGGCACCACGCCCGTCACCACCGGTTGACCCGTCGGCGCCGCCTCGGATGCCCGGAAGCCCAACGTCAGCGTCAACGGCGCCGTGGTCAGGTTGTTGACCCGGATGCCAGCACTGCGGAGGTTGTCACGGAACCGCACCTGACCCGATCCCGACGCCTGGACCTCAAAGGGACTGAAGTACCGGTTGAAGTAGTCGCCCGACTTGATCCAGTAGGCTTCACCGCGGCGCATCCGCGTCGTGCGCAGGGCGAACACCTGGGCCGGATTGCCCGGTCCAAGGTCCCCGCCCGGATAGCGGTAGAACTCGGCCGACCGACGCAATTCCGCCGGGGCCTGCCCCAGGAAGGTGTCGAATGTTGGCGGTGTCGACGGATCGGTCGGGAATCCGATGAAGTTCAGGCCTGAGGTCGTCCACTGGTAGCTCGGGGCGACGGGTTTGCCCTTCACGGTCCAGGTATAGGTGGGCGCGCTGTTCCTGACCTTGACCAGGTAAGCGACGTTGGGGGCCAGGTGGGTCAGACGCGACCCAGGTCCCTGGATGCGGCTCCAGCTCACCCACCGGCTGTCGGTGGACAACGGCGCCTGCGGGCTGTCCACGAACTGCTGGGAGGAAAGATCCGGCTTCCACAACCAGATTTCCTGGATGTTGCCATCCGGGTCGCTGCCCACCAACTCATCCAGCGTGGCATGCGAGGCATCCACGTGCAGGAACACCGCATTCCATCCGGCCTTCAGGCCGAGTTCCTGCGTCAGCCATTGGGCTCGCGCCACGCCGCCCACCATCGCCGCCGCCGCCAGACACGTCAGGATCCGTCGCATGTTGTTTCTCCGAAATGGGTTTGAAATTGTTCCTCGGCTCACGGCTTCCGGTACAGGTACCACGTCGCCTCCGGCATCAGCCGTTGCACCGCCGCCATCGAAGTCGCCGGCACGCCCGATCCGAGTCCGCCAAAGACCACCAGCTCCGTCCCCGTCCACACCCCGGTATGCGACCGGCGTGGCAGGGCGCCTCCCGACGACGACAGCGGATGCCAGATCCCCGTGGCCGGGTCATAGCCCGCGCCCGTGCCCAGCGCCCCGAAGGCGTCCTCGCCTCCGAACACCACCATCTCGCGTCCGGTCCACACCGCCGCGTGACTGCCCCGGGCCGAGGCCGCGCCCGTCGTGGGCAACGCCGTCCAGGTGTCCGTCTGCGGGTCATAGGACGCGCCGTCATTGACGGCCACGCCGCCGACCTTGCCGCCCCAGATGATCAACCGGGTCCCCGTCCAGACCGCCGTGTGCCCCTGGCGTCCCAGCGGTGCGTTCACCGTCGAGAGCGCCGTCCACGCTCCGTGCGTCACCCCGCCCGCCATCGGCAGCGCGGCGCCGCTGTCGGTTTCGCCCGCGTCCGTTTCACCACCCCACACGATCACCCGATCCCCGCACCACGTGGCCGTCGCATTGCGTCGGGCCGAGGGCGCATCCGTTGTCGGCAACGTGATCCACAGGTCGCCGAGCGGGTCATAGGAGGCACCGTCGGACAGCAGGCCATTGTCGTTGCGGCCGCCAAAGATGAAGAGCCGCGCACCGGTCCACGCCGACGCCTGGCCCACGCGTTCCGCCGGGGCACCGAGGGTCGTGAGCGGGGTCCAGAGCTGGTTGGTCGGGCTATAGGATGCGCCCGTGCCGAGATAGGTGTCCCCGAGGCCGCCCCAGACCAGCATCCGTTCGCCCGTCCACACCAGCGCGTGGCCGCGTCGGGCCGCCGGCGCATTCACGGTGGCGATCGGCGTCCAGGAATCGTTGGCCGGATCATAGGAACCGCCGGTGGCCGTAGGCGTCGTGCCGTTCACGCCGCCCCACACCAGCATCGCCGTGCCGGTCCAGGCCGCGCCGTGACTGTTGCGGGCGCCGGGGGCGTTCAAGGTGGCGCCGGTGGTCCAGGCGGGGGCATCGAACCGCGCAAACTGGACCAGGCCCTGCGTCAACAGGGTGAGGTCACCGGTCACCGGCGACGCGATCACCAGTCCGGCCGGCAACGTGGGAGCCACCACGCCCGACGCCGGCGGCAGCGCCGCCGTCAGTTGGGTGACGCGATCGCTGAGGGTGTTCACCTGGGCCTGAAGATCGGCCTGCGTGGCAAACACACGGTCACTGAGGGTGTTGCTCGAGCTGTTGACGTCGACGATCCGCGCGATGTTGAGGCTGAGGCGGGCGTCGGGAAGGGTTCCGGAGGTCAGCGTCGAAGCGTCGCCCGGCGTCGAGAAGGCGTGCAGGGCGTAGGGAACCGCCGTGATGGCCGTGCGGGGCGCGAACACCGCAATGGGCGAAGCGGAACCCGAAGGGCGGGCCGCCAGCTCGATCCACCGGTCCGCACCCGGGAAGGTGCCATTGCCGAAGTCGACCGAGACCGTGAACAGGCCATTGGTCACGCCCACGGAGGCCAGCGTCACGTCGGATCCAACCTGGGCACCGGCCGTGAGCGCATCCCAGAGTCGGAAGCGCAGTTCATACAGCCGTTGGCCGGGGTGGCGTTGTCGACCAGGCGCCCCTGATAGGTGAACGGCGCCGCCTCGATCGTCGCCACGGACAACCCCAACGCCATCGCCACGCTCCAGCGATTCCGGAAGATCCGGTGGAGAGGACGGACGACAGTTCCCAACGTGACGCTCATGATACGCAAGGGCGATGGCACGGATGGACACTCCATCCGTCATGAACTCGAATCAGGGCACCTCTGCGGATCCTTACAAAATTATCTCAGGAAGTTTTGGAGACTCCACCGATGGCTCGAAGGCGATCGGGATACACCTCTTTATGGCTATCCACAGATTGCACGAAGGACCCAAGTCCTGACCTAGACATAGGTATTCCCACACTTGGCACTCCCACAGCCGTGGAGCCAGTAGGACGTAGCAAACGAGGTAACGAGGCTGTGGATGAAGAGTTTGAAGTTTACAGTTTCAAGTTTGAAGCGAGGCCCCCACGCCCCAACCGGGCAGACCAAGCAAGCCCACGGCAACGCCCTGGGTTCACGTCCCCCACATTCACCCAAGCCCTGAAAGGGCGGCCCAAGCCCTTCCAAACCCGCCCACGATCCTGATCCGCCCTTTCAGGGCTTTCTGATTATTCCAACCCGCGTCCCCGGGGCGTTGCCCCGGGCTATCGTGGGCCGCCCCGTTGGGGCTCACTCGGGCCCCGAAGGGGCAACCGGGAACTTCCCGCGGGCTTGAAACTTGAATCTTCAGAGGCAATTGCAGAACTCGGATTTACTGGGGATTTTGAGGGGGAGCTGGTGATCAACGAAATGGCTGAGGGGTGCAGAAACCCAGCAAAACAGCAAAAACTCAACTGATCAGCGGGCTGCTCGCGATTACTTCTGCAATTGCCTCTTCAAACTTCGAACTCCTCCCCCCTCCTCACCTCAATCTCTGCACCACGTTGGACCCCGCCAACCACACCAACTGTCCGCGGTCATCGATGCGGCGTCCGGCGAGGGCCTCGGCCTGGGCACGGAGTTTCTCCGGGGATTCCGTGGCAGGCCGCAACTGCCAGCGTCGGATCCGATTGGGTTTTGAGCCGGTGACGAGCATTCCGTTCGAGGTGAGGGTCGCCCAAGAGACGCCTTGCGGATGGGGAATCCGGGGCACGACCAGATCGCCGGAGGCAGCGTCGTGGACCGAGACGCCGCCTTCCTGATCCACCCTCAAAGCGAAACGACCGGTTGAATCAAAGCGAAGCGAGCGGATGGGTGGCGTTCGCATTTCGTGCGACAAGGGCGTTTCCATTCGACGGCGCAGGTCAATGAGTATTGCGCTACCCGCGTCGTTGTAGAACAGCAACCGCTCAGATCCCGGATGATAGTCCGCACCCTGCATCCCGACGATGGCAGCCCCCGGAAAGGGAAGGTCCCCGGGGAACTCCCGCTCCAATCCTGCTGGGGCCAATCGCGGGTGAGTGCGGCTAGAAAACATGCTCTGCGTGGATAGGACTCCCCCAACAAGGCCTTGGGAAGCGGCAGGAACCGCACCGGGTCTTCCTTGGACGAAAGCGACCGCGAGACCAGCTTACCCACGGAGTCATCCAGCCAACCGACCGACCGACCGTCGGGGAAAAGGCAGATCTCATCCACATTTGCTACTGGGAGAGATTCCTCCCAAAGGAGCTGTGCTGAGGCAGTGTCCCAGCACCGCACCTGACATCCGGTGTCCAGAGTCATCAACCACCGATCGTCTTCGAGGAACTCGGCCTGGATCACCAACTCTGGATGCGGCAAAGGGATCGTTTGCCAACGGTTCGACTGCATGCGAAGCAGAAGGACATCATTCGATTCCTTCCAGAACGGGTCACCTCGGCGATACATCGCGACACTGCCATGCTGCTGTCCCGAAACGAGTACACCACATTCCAAGTCCCCCACGGTGGGCAACGGCAGCTCCCGCCCGCTCTTGATATCCAAAGCAACGGGCACCCGCGCTCCGTTTCGCTGCATGCCGAACAGGACCTGCTCGCCAGAAGCTGACAGGATATTCGGATAGGAAACGTACGGGCTTTGGATATGGACAAAGGCTCCAGGCATCTCAATAGGTTCCAACTCAGCTCCTCGCTGTGCCAAATCCCAGATTCGAACCACCCCTTCGCGGGTCGCGGTCAACAGCGTCGAACCTTTCGGGCTCATAGCCATCTTACTTATGCCATGCGGGTGTAGGAGCACGGGGGTCAGCACCCGGGCGTCCGCAAGATCCCAGACTTTAACGGATCCATCTTCGCTTCCCACGGCAGCGCGACTGCCATCCGCACTCACAACCCACCCCCGGCTTGTTCCCATCCCAGATCGGATTTCCGTCACGCCAACGGACGGACCCTGCAAGGTATGCAGGCTCAAAGCACCACTGCCATTGCCCGTTAACATCCGGCTCCCATCGGGAGTGCCGAAGTCCAAGATTGGACCCGAACTGGCGAATGGTGCTAATTGCCACGTCATCTGCCCTTTCGACCAGTCCCAGACCCGAGCCATCCAATTGCGGGCCGCATCCACGGCCAACGTAGCCATGTGGCTGCCGGACGGGCTGAACACCACCCGCATCCCGTAACCTCCGATGGCCAGAGGCCTGCCCAGCTGGGTGCCCTCTGGAACAGTCCAAAGCCAAGCCGCCGCATCATCTGACACAGCAGCCAGCGTCTTTCCATCCGGACTGAACTCCATCCAGGAAACCACCGCTGGGCTGCTTTCCAACACTCGAATCGGCTCCATTTCCCCTACGGACCGCAACTCCATCCGGTTGCCTGTACCCATCGTCACCAACCATCGACCATCGGGGCTGAAGACCCCCCAAAAAACCCCGGAGACTTCAGGGGCCATCGGCAACCCAGTTGCCAAGTCCAATACCCGAGCGGTTCCAACCGGTTTATCGACCCCTCGTAGTGCAGGCAACCGAACTTCCGGAACCAGAAACAACCGAAGCCCATCGGGCGCTACCCGAACCTTCACAGGGAATCCCGAGGGCTCGTGCGGCCCATAGAGCCGTCGTCCTGTTGATGCCTCCCAGACCGTCACCGTGCCGCGAATGTCAGCAATAGCCACCAGCCGACCGTCCGGACTGAAGTCAACGGAACAAACCTCGCCCCCAACATCAATCACAGCAGCCAGTTGAGGCAGCCGGTCCCGCACCACCCCTACCCGGAGACGGTGGATCTCTGTGGGCTCGCCGGCCGCAGTCGCGGCGGCCAACGCCTCGCAAAAATACAACAAAGCGGCAGACTCATCTCCTTCGTCGAGACGACGCATCCCCTTCGTGGTGAGGAGCGACACCGACGAATCGTGGTCCTTTCCGCCCAATGTCGCCACGGCAGCAACCGGAACAAACTGGGCCTCACGTTCACGCATCCAACGTCCCCACCAGACACCGACGAAACCCACCACCCCAATCAACACCCCAACGCCCGCCATCCGCCAGAACGCGGATGCCCCACGTCGACGCCGTTTCCGCACCGATCCGCCGGACTGAATGAGCTCGAGGTCCGATACCATCTCCGCCGCCGTGGCATAGCGGGCACCCACGGCGGCGGCGCAGGCCCGCAGCAGGATGGAGTTCAGTTCCAGGAGTCTTCCGCCGTCTGCACCCGTACCGAGTCCCAGAGGAGGAAGCGGGAAGTCCGCGCGATCCATGCCAGTCATCGCCACATACAGGACCTTACCGAGACTGTAGATGTCGGCCTGTGGGGAATTCGGGCCTTCGGGCGGAATGAACCCCTCTGTGCCCACCCACGACGACGCTTCGGACTGCTCCACCACCAGCCCAATGTCTGCCAGGCGCGGCCGGTCATCGACATAGATCACGTTCGACGGTTTCACGTCCCGGTGGATCAAACCGGCATCGTGCAAGCGACCCAATGCCCGGCACAGCGACAGACCAAGCTCCACGCATTCCTCCAGCGAAAGCCTTTCCTGCTCCGCCAGCACCCACGCCAGCGTGCGCGGCTCGTAGGCGGTTGGGTCTCCATCCCATCGACCCGACGGCGTCCGGACGTCGTCGGCCAGCTCCATCACGTAGTAGAAGTAGCCCCCCTCGTCGTTGCGACCGGTCTGCAGGATATCGACGAAGCCATCGTCCTCGCGGGAAAGCGGTTCGAACCGCTGCACGCCGAGGTATTCGCGATCGTACGGCCGATCTTCCCGGAACAGGCGCCGGTGCACGACCTTGACCGCACGCCAGCTCCCGAGGACGGAACGCGCCAGCCAAACCTGACCATAGCTTCCGGCGCCCACGCACCGGATCAGCTCATGCTCGGGAACTCGCGGCGGCGTCGCAAGGTCGGACGGATCCTTGGGTCGCCCTGAATCAGAGGTCGGAGGCATCATGCTGGGCGACCGGGATCAACCGAGTCCACCCGGAGTCGACTGGAGGCGGGCGACTTCCCTTTGAGCAACCGGGTGAGCCGATGCCGGACCACGTACACCTGAGCAATGCTGACGCCCAGAGTACGGACAACCTCCGGACCAGACACACCCGCAACAACGTTGAGATAGAAAATCTGGAAATGTTCGGGGGAGACTTTGAGCTGGAGACGTTCCAATGCTGTCTGCAGGACATTTGTTCGCCAGGCCTTCTCCCAGACCTCATCCAATTTAGCCCCAGCCGCCTGATCCGGGATCGACTCCAGAATCCCGGAAGCGCCCCCTCCGCCCATGACACCCCTAGGGGCTCGACGTCGCATCTGGTCTAGTATCCGCAATCGGGCCACGTGCCGAACCCAGCCTTCGAACGAACATCGCGTCCGTTCGTAGATGAATTCAGGCATCTTGCGGGCCACCGACAGCGCTGTTTCCTGCAGCACATCCTCAGCCTCATCGGCATTTAGGCCGGAACGTAAAGCCACCTGACGAACCACACGTCCGTATCGAGTAAAAAAACCTTCCCAGACGGACTGGTCGCCCAGATCCCTCAACCGCTCCACGAAGCTGGACCGAGTGGGGGCTCGGCCGCCCCTTTCGACTACAGCTCCACGATTCATCAGCGCAGTGTTCCAGATCTTCATGGTATCCCGCTAATTTCAGATACTGGCGCCCATTACTTATCATTCTAAACATATGAAATTTGCGGAAGCATGAACCAAAGTTTAGGTAAAACAGAAACAAACTGAAGGTGTTCAGATCACGCGCCCGCCGCGACGAGCCCCACGGGAACAGCCCTTTTTGGAGCATAATGGAACACTGGGTCATCCCACACCACACCTCCCACACCCCAACGCGGCACACCAGGCAAGCCCAAGGCAACGCCTGGGTCACATGCCCAACATGCACCCAAGCCCTGAAAGGGTGCCCCCCTTCCCCCCTTCGAGACCCACCCACAATCCTGATCCACCCTTTCAGGGCTTTTTGATCATTCCAACCCGCGTTCCTGGGGCGATGTCCCGGGCTGCCTTGGGGCGCCCCGTTTGGGCTCACGAAAAACTGGCATCTGGGAACTCCCCCTACGGCACAAACAGGAATTCGTTGCTGTTGAAGAGGGCCCGGGCGAGGACGGCGACGCCGTGGTCACGGACCACCGGAACGATCTCCGCCAATTCCGTCGCGGTGGGCGAACGACCCAGCGCGAGGGCGTAGGCCCGTTGCACCTGTCGCGCCGGATCGGTCCCGGCCTCGGAGGCCACACGTCGGGCAAAGGCCTCCGACTGCTCCACGGTGAACCGACTGTTGAAGAGGTTCAGCGCCTGCACCGGGGTCGTGGATTCGCGGCGACGCGCCGTGCTCTGACCCGCGTCCGGACAATCAAAGGCTCCGAACACCGCCTCCCGTTCGCGTCGGACCTTGTGGGCATAGATCATCCGCTTGAGGCCATCGCCCGCGTACGACTCCACCGGTTGGAATCCGGACAACCCGCCACGGTTGTTGAAGAGATCGAACCCGCGTCCACCCATCGCCAGGTTCAATCGGCCGCTCACCCACAACATCGAATCGCGCATCGGTTCGGACTCCATCCGACGCGCGGGAAACCGCCACAGCCAACGCACGTCGGCATCCCGGGTTGCGGCGACCGGATCCACGCGGGACGACTGCCGGTAAGTCGCGGACAACACGATGCGGCGGTGCATCTGCTTCACTGACCAACCGCTGCGGACAAACTCGATCGCCAGCCAGTCGAGCAATTCCGGGTGCGAAGGCTTCGTCCCGCTCCGACCGAAGTCGCTCGCCGTCTCGACCAGTCCGACGCCGAAGTGTCCCTGCCAGATCCGATTCACCATCACGCGCGCCGTGAGCGGGTTCGCCGGATCGGCAATCCATTCCGCCAAGGCGCGGCGCCGATCGGCCTCCGCCGAGTCCCGGTCCATCTTCAGCCCGCCCAAAACCGCAGGGACCGCCGGCACGACCGGATCCCGGGGTTGCTCGGGATCGCCGCGATGCAGGAGGCGGATGTCGTCGGGCTGTCGGAACACGCCAGCGAAGGCCATCTGGGCCTGGGTCACCTTCCCGATGCGTCCGTCCAACTCCCTTCGTTCGACCACCAAGGCGTTCGCGGTGGCTGTTTCGGTCGCGGTCAGACTGGGCTCCAGAGCACCGGCCAGGCGAACCGCAGCGGGTGCGTCCATCGGCTGCCGATCGGAGGAATCCGCGATGACACGCCAAATGCCGGGAGTGGTTTCAACCTCGATCGCGTAATCCGTCGCGAGCCGATCCACGAACTCGCGGGTCCTGTCGCGGCCCCACACCACCCGTTCGATCTCGCAGGCGGCTTGGAATTCCAACGTCACCGAGCCCTTCCCCATCTCGCTGGACATCCAACTGCGCGAGTTCCCATAGCGGCCGTCGTGGATGAAACGCAGTTCGTGTCGGTCGGGTTCGGTGCGATCACCGGACGACGTCACGCGGGTCCCGGACGAAGCCAGGGCGACATTGCGCGCGGCCGTGTCGTACACCTCCAATTCATCGATGCAGGGTTCGAGGTTCGTGGTCTTGCGAATCGTGAACCGCACCCGCCGGGTCCGCACCGGAGCAAAGCGGTCGGAGTTGCGTGACGCGTTGACGGGCGGCCGCAGCGCTGTGGTCCGGTTTGTGCCGGACTGCCCGGGGCGAGCCTTCGCCTCGAACCGCGTCAATTCCGCGTCGATGGCGGTCACGCGTGCGCGCATCCGCGCGGCGTCCTCGCTCATCCGGCGCGCCTCAGGGGTGCGCATCTCGCGGTCGCCGTACTCCACCCCGGCGAAGAAGGCCTGCATCGAGTAATAGTCGCGGGCCGTGATGGGATCGAACTTGTGGTCGTGGCAACGGGCGCAGCCCACACTCAACCCGAGGAACGTCTGACCGGTGTTGACTACGATCTCATCAAGGGCGTCCTGCCGGGCGAGCCGCTTCGAGACGTCGTCGGCTCCAATCTGCCCCGGCAACAGGACCGACGCCGTCACGAGGAACCCCGTGGCCGCATCCTGGCCCCAGGCGTCCCCGGCGATCTGTTCGCGGACGAACTGGTCGTAAGGGGTGTCCGCGTTGAACGCGGCGATCACGTAATCCCGGTACGGCCACGCATTGGGCCGTTCCGTGTTCACTTCGAAGCCGTGGGTATCCGCGAACCGCACCACATCCAGCCAGTGTTGCGCCCACCGTTCGCCGTATCGTGGCGACCCCAGCAGTGCATCGACGACCCGAGCCTCCGCGTCGGGGGCGGTATCGCTGAGGAACGCCTGCACCTGCTCCGGCGCAGGCGGCAACCCCACCAGGTCCAGCGAAACCCGACGCAACCACGCCGCCCGATCCGCCGGAGGGGATGGCCGCAACCCCTCCTGTTCCAATCGAGCGAGGATGAAACGGTCCATCGGGCTGCGGAGCCATCCCGCATCCTTCACCGCGGGCGGATCCACCGGTGCGACGGGACGGAACGACCAGTGGTCCCCCGTGCCTGCCCCCACACAGGACAGCGCGACCGCCATCGAGGCGCCGCGTATCCATGACAGGAGGGAGAGCATGATGCGGGTGAGAGTCTCGCGCAGGACCGGGAGATTCAAGGTTGGGGATTGTGGGCATGGCTTTCGGGGCGGCGATGTCCTCATCGCCTTGGGAACGGCTTTGGAACGGCGACGAGGACGTCGCCACCCCGTTCGATGCGCGCGGCAGTGTCCAGATGCGCCCCGGCTCCAGACTCCATCCAGCCGGGGCATCGACAACGGAGGAACTGGCCGTAGGGTGGGCTCGTGATCCGAAACGTGATCTTCGACTGGTCCGGGACGCTGGTGGACGACCTCCCGGCCGTGTGGCATGCGTCGAACCACATCTTCCGACGGGCGGGTGTGCCCGAATTGACGCTGGAGCAGTTCCGGACGGAGTTCCAACTGCCGTTCCGCGGCTTTTACGAGAGGTACGTGTCGCACGTGCCACTCCCGGAACTGGAATCGTGGTTCCACCATCATTTCGCCCAGGTGCAGGACACGGTGGTTGCCCTGCCCCACGCGCAGGAGTTCCTCGAATTTTGCCGGAACCGCGGCCTGCGGACGTTCCTCCTCAGCGCCGTCCACCCGCGGATGTACGAGATCCAGCAGCGGACGACCGGCTTCGGAGAATACCTCCAGCACCCGTACCTGGGCGTTCCCGACAAGCGCGACCAGATCCGCATCCTGATGACTGAACACGGCCTCACCCCGGCGGACACCGTATTCATCGGGGACATGGAACACGACGTCGACGCGGCGCGCCACGGGGGCATCCCCAGCATCGCGGTGCTGACGGGTTACAACCGACTGGAGCAACTGCGCCGTGCGCGTCCGGACCTGATCGTCGAGCACTTGGGCGAATTGCGCGGGTTGCTGGAACGGAACGATCTCCGCCTCCATGTCCCGTCAGCGATTCCCCAGCGCCCCATCGCGACCGTGGGCGGGCTGGTGTTCCGGGAGGACGGCCGGATGCTGATGGTGCGGACAGCGAAGTGGTCGGATCGCTGGGGTATTCCGGGAGGAAAGATCGAGTGGGGAGAAGCGAGCGAGGCGGCGCTGCGCCGGGAGATGTGGGAGGAAACGGGATTGGAGGTTCAGGACGTGCGCTTCGTGCTCGTGCAGGATGCGATCCATCCGCCGGAGTTCTACAAGGACGCCCATTTCCTGCTGTTGAATTATACCTGTCGGGTCCCAGGAACACCGCAGGTCCAGCTCAACGACGAGGCGCAGGAGTTCCGTTGGGTGACGATGGAGGAGGCGCGGTTGCTGCCATTGAACCAGCCGACACAGGTGTTGCTGGATGCGGTGGAGCCAGGGGTGAGGGCAGCCAATCCTTGAGCGGAGGAGCGGTATCCTTATTGCCATCGGGTGAGGCTTTGGATGGGCGACGAGGACGTCGCCACCCCGTTCTTCACAGGAGGGGCGATGTCCTCATCGCCATCGCGTGAGGCTTTGGAGGGGCGACGGGGACGTCGCCACCCCGTTCTTGATCGCCCGCGGCTTCACCTGAATCCGGCGAAGGCTCGATCCGCTGCGGCGATGGTCAGGTCGATGTCCGCGTCCGAATGCGCGGTGGAAAGGAATCCCGCCTCGAACTGGCTGGGAGCGAGGTAGACGCCCTGGTCGAGCATGGCGTGGAAGAATTTCCCGAACCGGGTGCGATCCGAGGTGAGGGCGTCGTTGAGGTTCCAGACGGGGCGATCCGTGAAGTACCCGCAGAACATGGAACCGATCCGCTGGAACTGCATGGGGACGCCATGGGCCGCGGCGACGGCCTTCATGCCGGATTCAAGTCGGGCTCCGGCGTGTTCGAGCCGTGCGAAGGCGTCGGTTGATTCAAGTTCGCGCAACGTCGCCAGACCGGCGGCCATGGCGAGCGGGTTCCCGCTGAGCGTTCCGGCCTGATAGACCGGGCCAAGCGGCGCGAGATGATCCATGATTTCCCCACGCCCCCCAAACGCTCCCACAGGCAGGCCGCCACCGATGACTTTCCCGAAGGTGGTGAGGTCGGGTTGCAGTCCGAAGTGCCCCTGCGCCCCCGAACGGCCGAGGCGGAAACCGGTCATGACTTCATCCGCGATCAGCACGGTGCCATGGGCACGGGTGAGTTCGCGGAGGAGTTCCAGGTAACCGGGTCGCGGGAGGTACAGGCCCGCATTGGCCGGAACCAGTTCGAGGATGACCGCGGCGAGGTGCGGGCCGTGCTGTTCAAACAGCCTAACCAAGGCCTCGGGATCGTTGAACGGCAGGACGAGCGTGTGCTTGGCAACATCGGCAGGAACGCCCGCGCTGTCTGGCTGGCCCAGCGTCAGCGCACCGGAGCCCGCCTTTACCAGCAGTGAATCGGCGTGGCCGTGGTAACAGCCGTCGAACTTGAGGATGCGATCGCGTCGGGTGAAACCACGCGCCAACCGGATGGCCGACATGCAGGCTTCAGTACCGGAGTTGCAGAAGCGGACCTTGTCGATGCCGGGCACCCAGGATTTGACGAGGGCCGCCAGTTCAACCTCGGCAGGATTGGGGATTCCGAAGCTGGTCCCGCGCGCAGCAGCGGCCTGGACCGCCTCGATCACCCGCGGATGCGCGTGGCCCAGGATCGCGGGTCCCCACGTGAGCACATAGTCGATCAACTCGTTGCCATCGACATCGGTGAGCCGGGAGCCGCGGGCGGAGTTCACGAAGAAGGGTTGTCCCCCAACGGCACGGAAGGCGCGGACCGGTGAATTCACACCGCCAGGAGTATGGCGGAGGGCTTCGGCGAAGAGTTCCTCGGAGCGGCGGCGCAGCGACATGATTCGCAGAGGATACCGGGGGAACGGGGAATTTCATCCGGGAATGTGGGTGTTGCCGGGCGCCGCCGCGTGGGGGCACGCGGAATACACAGGGGTTCCTTCGACTGAAGGCCGGGTGCCCGGTGCGGGTTGGCCTAGACCTCGGGCAATCGGGCGAGGAACTGATCCCGCTCATACGAGAAGGCCGCGCCCTCGCCGCCGCTGGTGGCGAAGACGGTGAACGTACCGATCCAGTCGACGGCGGCCTTGCGCGCCGTGCGGGCAGCAACGAGGTCGCCCGCCTCCCGGAACCGAAGCATGCGGTCGCGATGCAGATCGGCGATGACGACTGCGTACCAGGCATTCGGAACGGAGTCCTTGATGAGGCGTTCCGCGCCCGCGACGTCCCCCGCCTGCTCGAGTTGCTGGGCACGGAGGAGCCACGCGGGTGGTTCGCCCGGAGTTGGGGTGCTCGGCGCGGGCACTTCCTCGCACAGCTCACCGCCGGACGCCAACCCCTCCTCGTCTTCCTGATCCTCGGGGATCCCGCACCGGGCGCTTCGGAGGATCTGTTCGGCAAGATTTGTCGACGCGTCCACACGGGCAGGCGTGGAGGTGATGCGGGCGCGGATCATCATTCCGTCCGGGCGCACTTCCCGGAAGAGATGGACCTGCTCGACGGGTTCACCACCCGCGTGAATGCCGCTGACCGCGAGCCCGAAAACCTCGCCCTCCGGGTGGCGGGCGAACCGTGGGGATGGGTAGGCATCCACGGCTCCGGATTCGCAGGCATCGAGAATGGTGCCGTTGTCGCGATCATCACGCGGGACGAGTTCGAGGTGGATCTGGACCTCGTTCGAAGGGTCCAGCAGGAGGGTACGGGCGCCGTCATCCAGGACGTGCCACCCAAAAGCCACGTCGATGAGGGATCCCAGGGCGCCCGCGCCCAGCGTGGCCCGGCAATCGGCAGCATCCACAGCCAGAAGATTTGGAGTCAGCCCGATCCCCCGCTCGCGGAGGTTGGCGTTGATGGGATGTTCCGGATCAAGCGTGGCCGGCGAATCCGCCAGGGCGTGGCTGCGGAAGGTGGTCGGGGCTTCCACAGAACGGCTCCGCGTGACGGGTGAATCCACGAATGCCTGCCCGGCAATCTCCGCCGCCGCTCTTGCTGCCGCTGCCCGGGCTTCCTCAACCAGGGCAGCAGCCTCGGCCGCAGCCACCGCGGCGGCCGGCGATTCCGGAGCCTCGACGTTGCCGACAGGTGTTCCCGCCATCACCGGGACGGTCGATCCCCGGGGCGTTGTGAGGACAAACTGCGACAGGATCTCGAACCACAATCCCTGGACGGTGCCCGCAAGCATCTCGGGCGCGGTCAGGGTCAGGTTGAGCAGGCGCCGGCCATCCTCGCAGAAGGCAAACCGGACCAGCATCGGACCCATGTCCGATGATTGGACCGCTTCCCCGACGATGGCGGGCAAGGTTCCTACCGCGTGCACGCCGAGGGTGCGCGGCGTCAGGCCGTTGTGCTCGAGGAGAAAGCGCGCCCAATCGTGGAGGGACCCGTTGTCGTAGGCGGGGCGCGCAGCGATCGCGAAGATCAAGGCGGAGTACGGCGCGGTCACCACCGCCAGCGGAACCAGCAGCGTCGGGTTGCCGAAGTCCGGTTCCTCGGCCGGCAGTTCGTGGCCGACCCAGTCCGGGGGCAGCGGAAGGGTGAAGCCAAGCTCAGCGACGCGGGCGTCGAAGGTTCTCGAAACGGGTGCGGGTCCGGAAGTGCTCATGTGCGGTGGTGGCGGCTCAGGGAATAAACCTTTCCCGCACGCGCCGGCTTTCTATGCCCCCGATGCCGGCTCACCGGTATCGGACGATGGTCGGAAGAACGGAGAGGCGACGTCCTCATCGCCATGGGGAGAGGCTTTGGCGGGCGACGAGGACGTCGCCACCCCGTCACCGCGCGGAGAAGCGATGTCCTCATCGCCATGGGGAGAGGCTTTGGCGGGCGACGGGGACGTCGCCACCCCGTCACCGCGCGGAGAAGCGATGTCCTCAGCGCCAGGGGGAGAGGCTTTGGCGGGCGACGAGGACGTCGCCACCCCGTCACCGCGCAGAGAAGCGATGTCCTCATCGCCATGGGGAGAGGCTTTGGCGGGCGACGGGGACGTCGCCACCCCGTCATTGCGCGCCCTGCGTCGTCATCGAAACGCCCCCTTGGCCTTTGTGTGGGTTGGGATAGTATGGCGTCGTTGGGAACGGTCATGAGCGCACGCACACATTCCTTGTTCCGGTGGGCGGTCTGCCTGATGGGGCTTTCCGTGGGTTGTGCCGCGGCTCCGGATCCGGCTTTGCTGAAGCGCGGGGCTGCGGTGTACCGCAATGATTGCGTCCGATGTCACGGTCCCAAGGGCGAGGGCGTGGCGCGCAAGCACGACGAACCGTTGACGGGTGACCGGTCCGTGGAATCGCTGGCGACCTACATCCAGCGGACGATGCCCGAGGACGACCCGGGATCGTGTTCGGCGGAGGATTCGGCCGCCGTCGCCGCGTACATTCACGGCGCGTTCTATTCGCCGGAGGCCCGGGCGAAGCTGTTCCCGGTGCGGAAGGAACTCCAACGGTTGACCCACCGCCAATTCCAGGAATCCGTGGCGGACCTGCTCGCGGGGTTCGGCAAGGTGCAACAGGCCACGCCCACCGGCGGATTGAACGCCGAGTACTGGCAGTCCAAGGGAATGAACAAGAAGGAGCGGAGCGCCCTGAAGCGCACCGATGCCTTCGTCGATGCCGACTACGGCACCAACAGTCCGACCGCCGACATCACCGCCGACCAGTTCTCGGTGGCGTGGTCGGGGTCCTTGTGGGCGCCGGAAAGCGGCAGCTATGAATTCCGGCTGCGCACGCCCAACGGCGCACGCCTGTATGTGAACTCGGACCTCGCCTCGGGCGACGCGAACCGCCGGGACGACAGCGATGCCAAACGCCAGAACGCCACGATCGATCTGTGGGTGAGCTCGGGTGGCCAGATGCGCGAAGCAACGGCGGCCGTTCCGCTGTTGGGCGGCCGGAGCTATCCGCTGCGGGTGGACTTCTTCAAGTTCAAGGAGACGAACGCATCGGTGCGTCTGGAGTGGCGTCCCCCGCACGGGACCTGGGCCGTGGTGCCCGCACAGGTGCTCTCCACCAACGCGTCGACATCGTGGGTGGTGATGTCCACGCCCTTCCCCGCGGATGATTCGAGCCATGGATATGCGCGCGGCACCGCGGTCTCAAAGGCCTGGCTCGACGCGGTCTCGCGGGCAGCGGTCGAGGTGGCCGGAGTGATCGACGGAAGGTTGGGTTCGCTGACGGGTTCGCGCGAAGGCTCAACGAACCGGGTCGCGGCGCTGAAGGAATTCGCAGGAACACTGGCCGAACGAGCGTGGCGCCGCCCGCTGACGACCAAGGAACGCGCGTCCGTCGTGGACAGTTTCTTTGCGAAGGGCGTGGCCCCGGAGACCGCCCTGAAGCGTACCGTCCTCCGCATCCTGACCTCACCGGAGTTCCTGTATCCGGGTCTCGACGGGCGGCGCGACGACTCGGCGGTGGCGGCCCAGTTGGCCTTGGCGCTCTGGGATTCGGTGCCGGATGAAGCCCTCCGAACGGCAGCACAGGAAGGCCAGTTGAAGACGGCCGACCAGGTCCGCGCCCAGGCCACCCGGATGCTTTCGGATCCGCGGGCGCGGGCGAAGCTCACCGGCTTCTTCCATCACTGGCTCAAGCTGGAGGAGGCCACCGATATCTCGAAGGATCCCAAGGCCTACCCCGGGTTCGACGAAGCGGTCGTGTCCGACCTGCGCTGGTCGCTCGAGACCTTCCTCGAGCACGTGGTGTGGAGTGAGCGCTCGAATTACCGGGAGTTGCTGCAGGCGGATTACCTCTACCTGAACCCGCGGTTGGCGGCGTTCTACGGCGTGAAGGTTCCCGCCGATGGCGGATTCGTTCCGGTGAAATTCGACGCGTCGCAACGGGCCGGCGTGCTGACGCATCCCCTGCTCCTGGCAGCGTTCTCGTATCACCGGAGCTCGTCGCCGATCCATCGCGGCGTGTTCCTCACACGCAACGTCCTCGGGCGGACGTTGCGCCCGCCACCGATGGCCATCGAGTTCATGGATGACCGGTTCGACCCATCCCTGACGATGCGGGAAAAGGTCACCGAACTGACCGGCAAGGCGAGTTGCATGGGATGTCACGCGACCATCAATCCGCTCGGGTTCAGCCTGGAACACTTCGACGCCGTGGGGCGATTCCGCACGGTCGACAACGCGAAGCCGGTGAATGCCACCGCCGAGTATACGACGGCGGATGGTCAGGTGGTGCGGTTGTCCGGGGCGCGCGATGTGGCCAACCATGCCGCGGAGAGTCCGGAGGCGCGGCGCGCCTTCGTGAAGCAGCTTTTCCAGCACACGTGGAAGCAGGCGCCCATGGCGTTTGCGCCGGACCTCCTGGGCCGGTTGGATGCGCAGTTCCTCCGGGACGCGCACCACATCCAACGCTTGTGGATCGAGATTGCCGTGGCGGGAGTCATGGAAGGAAAGGAGACGAAGCGATGAATGTCCTGAAGCATCAAGGTCTGGATCGGCGCGGGTTCGTCCGCCAACTGGGTTTGACCGCGGCCGCGGTTCCGTTCCTGGCCGGGCTTCCCTCCCTGAACGCCGCCCGCACCAAACGTCCGCCCCAGCGGATCGTCTTCATCTTCACCCCCAACGGCACCGTGCCGCCGCTGTTCTGGCCGGATGCCGAGGGGCCGCACTCGACCTTCAAGCGCATCCTCGCGCCCCTCACGCCGTTCAAGGATCGGGTGCTGACGATCCAGGGTCTGTGCAACCGCGTCCGCGGCGATGGCGACGGCCACATGCGCGGGATGAGTTGTCTCCTCACCGGCATCGAGTTGTTCCCAGGGAACATCCAGGGCGGATCCGATACGCCCGCTGGCTGGGCGAGCGGTCCTTCGATTGACCAGGAATTAGGTCGGTTCCTGCAGACGCGCGCGGAAACCCGGACGCGTTTTGCCACGCTGGATCTCGGGGTGGCCGTCCCGAACCGGGCGGATCCGTGGACCCGGTGGAGCTACGCCGGGCCAAATCAACCGGTGGCTCCCGTATCCGATCCGTACCAGGTGTTCGAACGGATGTTCGGGCAGATGAAGGATCAGGAGAGTCTGGGGAGCGTGCTCGACGGCGTTCGCGCCGACCTCAAGCGCGCCGGGAAGAATCTGGGCAAGGAGGACCGCGCGCTGCTGGAGAAACACACCACCTTCGTGCGCGAGATGGAGCGCGAGTTGAAGGATCTCCGACGCCAGAAGCTCGCCCGGCCCGCACCCGCGCTGGAACCCGGTGTCAGCACCGACAACGACGACATGCCGCGGTCTTCCGTGATGCAGTCGGACCTGCTCGTGAACGCGTTCGCAAACGACATGACGCGGGTGGCTTCGCTCCAGTACACGAACTCCGTGGGTCAGGCCCGGATGAAGTGGATCGGCGTGGATGAAGGCCACCATTCCCTGTCGCACGATCCCGATCTCAACGAGGGATCACAGGAGAAGCTGGCGAAGATCAACGTGTGGTTCACAGAACAGATCGCTGCCCTGGCGAAGAAGCTCCAGGACACGCCCGAACCCGGCGGACAGGGCACCCTGCTCGATCACACGACGCTGCTGTGGACGAACGAACTCGGAAAGGGCAACAGCCATACGCTCGAGAATATCCCGTTCGTCCTGGTCGGCGGTGGCCTGGGATTCGGCAGCGGCCGCGCGGCAAAATTCGACATGACCCCGCACAACCGCCTCTGGATGGCGCTCGCGCACGCCTTCGGAAACGAGGTAAAGGCCTTCGGAAATCCAAAGTTCTGCGACAAGGGACCGCTGGGGCTGGCTTGAGCCCTACCTCCGCGGCGGCGTGGCGCAGGTGGACGGGAAGGGATCGGCGTCGTCCCGCTTGTCCGCATCCCTGTTGGACTCCTCGAACACGGCCAACCCGTTTCCGGCGACCGCGGAGGCTGATTGAAGGCCGGGTGTCCTAACCCGGCGTGCAAGAGTTTGAAGTTTGAAGTTTGAAGCCCATCACCACTGCCTCGTGACCTCGTCAGCCACCCCCCGTACGTAGCAGACGACGTCAGGAGGCTGGGGTAGGATTTGGAAGTTTGAAGATTCAAGTTTGAAGGCCCCGGCCAGGCCGCCGCGTGAGGGCACGCAGCCTTCACACATCCAGGCTGAAGGCCGGGTGCCCTCACCCGGCGGGGAAGCTGAAACTCCGACCTTCAAACTTCTCCCCCGTTGTCCCAAGATGTCCCGCGGGTTCGGTTCAAGCACGGCTTGTGCAACCGCCCCACCATTCCGAGTCCGCCGAAATCCTGAATTCAGTCCCATGGCCACGAAAAACGCCGACGTCGCGATCCGCTACTGGCTCACCTTTTCCTCGAAGGACATCCAGCGTCCGCTCCTCTGGGAGATGAGCCACACGTTCGACGTCATCTACGACATCCGCAGCGCCAGCGTGGGACCGGACATCGGCCTTGTCGGACTGGAACTCTCCGGCCAGGCCAAGGTGATCGAGTCGGCGGTCGCGTGGCTGGTGAAGCAGGGCGTGCAGGTCGATCCGGTCTTCTGATCCGGAACGAAGAAGGCGCCAACCCGTTACCGGGTATGGCGCCGTGCTCGAAGTGCGGCCCGGTTCAACCGGGATTCCGCCGTTCACCGTCCACCGGTGTACTCGATGCGGAGGATCTTCGTGTCCTTGTTGTTGCCCCAGTCCTTACCGAACTCGATCACGTACAGGCAACCGTCCGCGCCCAACTCCATGTCCATCGGCCGCTTGACCTTCGTCGAGGGCATGAAGCGCTTCATCATCCACTTTCCATCGGCGGTCTTCGCGATGTTGTTATCGGCATCCAGCTTCACCGCGATGATCCAGTCCCGGCTCCACTCGTAGATGAAGAGGGTGTGGTCGAACTCCTTCGGGAGCTTGTTCGGCGACGGGTTCTTCTCGTCGTAGTAGTACACCGGACCGGCCATGGCCGTGCGACCGCCGGAGCCCACCTCAGGAAAGCGGGTGGAGGCCGACGCGGGGTAATAGATGAACGCGGGTTGCGCCGGCGGCAGCAATTCCGGCCCTGTGTTGTTCGGTGAACGGTTGATCGGCGCGGCCGCATCCCAGAAGTCCCCGGTGGGTTCCCAGCCCGGCGGCTTCTCCGGAAGCACCGGCAGGTTGTTCGTCTCGCCCTTCTTGGTCAGCTCCTCACGCTTCTTCCGGACGTCGTCATACGCCTTGCGCACATCCTGGCTCTTCTGGCGTTCGTCGAAGTTCACGCGGCGGTACGGACGGTTGTCGCCCACGAACAGCGGCCAACCAAAGAAGCCCGCCTTGCGCGCCTGATTGACCTCGTCAAAACCCGCCGGCCCACGCTTCTGATCGGGCCCACCCGCGTCCGGTCCGACCTCGCCCCAGTAGAGGAACCCGGTCTTGGGATCGACCGTGATGCGGAACGGATTGCGGTTACCCATCACGTAGACCTCGGGCCGGGTCTTCGGCGTGCCCTCCGGGAACAGGTTGCCCTTGGGAATGGTGTATCCACCCTCGGGCTTGGGCGTGATGCGCAGGATCTTTCCCACGAGCGAATTGGGATTCGCCGACGAACGCTGCGCGTCCCAGGGATAACGTCCCTTGCGCTCGTCACTCGGACTGAACCCGTCGGAATCGAACGGGTTCGTGTTGTCCCCGATCGAGATGTAGAGGTTACCCGCGGCATCGAACGCCAGCGACCCGCCCACGTGACAGCACTGCTCGCGCTGCACCTCCATGTCGATGATCACCTTCTCCGAGGCGACATCCAGTTCCGCGCCCTTCAGCGTGAAGCGTGCGACCCGGATCTTGCCTGCCTTGCCCTGTCCATCGTTGTACGTCTCGGTCAACGAACGGTTGAGGTAGATCCATCCGTTCTTGTCGAAATTCGGATCGAGCGTGATCCCGAGCATGCCCTCCTCGAGGCCGGTGAACACCGGCAACTTTGCGATCACCGTCGTCTTCTTCGTGGCCGGCGACCACATCTTCACGATGCCAGCCCGCTCGGCCCAGAACACCCGGCCATCCTTGGCGACCGCGAGTTCCATCGGATCCACCACCGAGTCCGTCAATTCACCGTTCACGGTCTGGTCCTCATCGAGGACCACCGTGCGGAACTGCGACTCCGATGGAAACCAGGCATCGCCTGCCGAAGACCCGGCGGTGCCGGTCGTGGGGGTCTGGGTCTGCTGCGCGTGGACAGCAGCCCAGGTGAACATGGCTGCGCCAGCAACCAGGAGGGAGAGCTTCATGCGCGCTAGTGGACGACGGAAACCGTCCCGTAATCAAATGCGTTTACAGAGTTTCAAGTTTTGAAGATTCGAGTTTGAAGCCCCGCCAGATGCCCATGGTCCGCCGCGTGGGGCACGTGGCCTACAAACCACATGGTTGTAGGCCGGGTGCCCTCACCCGGCGGGGGGAAGAGTCTCAAGTTTGGCCAAGTTTGAAGCAGTGCCCTCACCGCCATCGGAAAAGCTCATGACCGAGCGACGAGGACGTCGCCACCCCGTCCCAGACGCGGGGGAGATAGCAGACGACGTCAGGAGGCTGTGGTTCTGGGGTCTGGAGACTTGGTTCGTCCCCAGCCTCGTGACCTCGTCTGCTACGCCTGCTGCCCCCCTTGAAACTTGAATCTTCCAACGTGAAACTCCGCCATTCAGCGGACCCGGAAGTACCGCACGGGTTCCTCCGCCACCGGCCATCCGGCGGTGGGGGCTTCGTCCGGCGTCCAGGCCTTCCATTCCAGAAGGTTCGTGCTCGTCTCCATGTGCGCGCCCGCCGGCCATTCCCCTTCCCTTCGGAACTGCCAATCCGTGCCCCGGAACCTCCAACCAATCCGCGCTTCGGTGCGCCGTGTGATCCTTTCGACAACCGCCGCCTTCACAGGCCCCGCGGGCCGGAAAACCCGCAACGCTCCCAATGCCTCCAGCGACTCTCCCTCCAATTCCAACCGATGCACCCCGTCCGGCAACCCGGCGACCAGCGTGACCGGTTGTTCCCATCCCGGATCCCGCCCAACCCGTGGCATGAAGGTATCGGTACCCGTCCACGCGCACCGCCACTCAATGCGGTAATCCGGCGGCAATCCAATCCCCTGGGCGTTGAGCGCCAACCCCAGGTTCCATGCGCTCTGGAGGATCAGGACCCGCCCTGAGTTCGACACGAAATTCGAGCGGTTTGAACCCGCCCCGTCGAACCCCGTCGCCGACCCATGCAGTTCGAACTCCGCAAACTGGTTTCCCGGCGTCATGCGCAAGACACGCAAGGTCCACAGCTCCGGCACACGCGGCACGACGGAATCCACCATCGTCAACGCGGGCCAGGGCCGTCCCGGGACGGTCGTCGTGCGCCCGAAGTACCGGATTTCAGGAATTTCAGACGGCTTCCGGCCATCCACCCAGACCTGCACCGGCACAGCCCCGTCGCCGTCTGCGATGGCATCCACACGTGACCCCGTGAACTCCAGCGTCAGCCGTTGGAGCGGCCGCTCGGCCTCACGCAGGATCCGCACCTCGCGGACCTTCTCTGAGTTCCACGGATCCACGGTCCCGGCCGAATCTCCCGGCAACAGGTAGGCGAGCACCGATGCCGCCAGGACATGGTTCCCCTCCTCGTTCGGGTGCGTCGGATCCGCCAGCAGATCCGGCGCCTTCCGCCCGCGCAACCGGCAGTACTCCTTCCAATACCCCCGCACATCGGCCAGGGCGCATCCGGTCGCCGAGACCACGCGCGGAAGCCACACGTAGTTCCTGTACTCCCACGTCGACGGATCGGCCGTCGCCAATTTCGCTGGATCGGTCACTTCGGCCAGTTCAGCGGCCGTCAGCGGATGATCCCGCTGCACCAGCACGTCGGCGGTCGTGCGCTGGCGCAGCAGCGTGAGCAACCGATGGAAGTCCGGCTCGATTCCATAAGCATGGAGGATGATCAGGTCCGGCTGCGAGGGAATGACATCGTGCTCGCAGGTGTAGGCCAGCCTGACCGCCTGGAATCCGGAGATCGCCAGGTTGTGGATCTCGAACTGAACGTACGGATAGGCCTCCCGCAACCGCTGCGACACCTCGAGCCACCACGGATAGATCGTGATCGACTGGCCGTAGAACACCACACGCACCACAGGCCGGTTCATCGGTCCCGACGACGCCATCAAGCTGCGGACCCGCCCCAACCGGGCTACCTCCGTGGCGTCCGGTCGGAACCCGTCCAATGGCTCGAAGGTTCCGGCCCGGAGAAATTCCCCCGGACAACAGGCGGCCAGGACCAGCATCCATCCCGACCAGATCAAGCTCCGCCACAGGCGCGCGCGAGGGAACATCGCGCCTGTAATCCCCGAACCGGGGAATCCCATCAAGCCGGGAAACCCGCCCTCCCAAAAAACTCCTTCCATGGCTGGCACCCCTCGCGTTGACTCCCCATCTGTGCGGCCTTGGGGAACGCCCCGGCACGCCATTGTCATCGTCATCGAAAATGAAAATTGTCCTCGCGTACTCGGGCGGCCTCGACACCTCGGTGCTGCTCTCGTGGATCAAGGAAACCTACAACAATGCCGAGATGATCGCGTTCTGCGCGAACATCGGGCAGGCCGAAGAGCTCAAGGGTCTTGAGAAGAAGGCCAAGAAGACCGGCGCGTCGAAGATCTACATCGACGACCTCCAGGAGGAGTTCGCCCGCGACTTCATCTTCCCCATGCTCCGCGCCGGGGCCATCTACGAGGGCCAGTACTTCCTCGGGACCTCGATCGCCCGCCCGCTGATCGCCAAGCGCATGGTCGAGATCGCCCAGGCCGAAGGGGCCGATGCCATCGCCCACGGTGCCACGGGCAAGGGCAACGACCAGGTCCGGTTCGAACTCACCACCGCCGCCCTCGCCCCGAATCTCGACATCATTGCTCCCTGGCGTGACGAGCGCTTCCGCTCCCAGTTCCCGGGTCGCACCGAGATGATCGACTATTGCGAATCCAAGGGCATTCCCGTCCAGGCCTCTGCCAAGAAGCCCTTCTCCATGGACCGGAACCTCCTCCACATCTCCTACGAGGCCGGCATCCTGGAGGATCCCTGGTTCGACGCCAGCGCCCCCAAGAACCGCGACTACTTCACCACGCTATCCGTGTTCCCCGAGGACGCACCCGACAAGGCCGAGATCGTCACCCTCGACTTCGAGCGCGGCGATTGCGTCGCCGTCAACGGCAAGCACCTCAGCCCGCTGGCCGTCATGCAGGTCCTCAACAAGATCGGCGGCAAGCATGGCGTCGGCCGCGTCGACATGGTCGAGAACCGCTTCGTCGGCATGAAGAGCCGCGGCGTCTACGAGACTCCCGGCGGCGCCATCCTCCACTTCGCGCATCGCCAGGTGGAATCCCTCACCATGGACCGCGAGGTCATGCACCTGCGCGACTCGCTCATCCCGAAGTACGCCGAACTCGTGTACTACGGATTCTGGTTCGCCCCCGAGCGCCTCGCCCTCCAGGCCCTCGTCGAGGAAAGCCAAAAGAACGTCTCCGGCACCGTCCGTGTGAAGCTCTACAAGGGCAACATCAGCGTCGCCGGCCGCAAGAGCGCCGTCTCCCTGTACAACCCGCACATCGCCACCATGGAGGCCGACCCCACCAAGGCCTACAACCAGGACGACGCCTCCGGGTTCATCCGACTCAATGGCCTCCGTCTCCGCGTCAATTCGCAGGTCAACGGTCCCGCCAATCTCGGCAACACGAAGTAACCCGGCCCCACGCCGGCACCTCACTTCACCAAGGCCGCTCCTCAGGGAGCGGCCTTTTCGTTCCCCCGCCATTCGCCGACCGATACTGCGTCGGCGTAACCCCCGTCACGCTCCGGAAAGCCCGCGTGAACGCGCTGTGGTCATAGAATCCACACGCCACACCAATCTCCGCCACGCTGCGCTCCGTCTCCCGCAACATCAGCGACGCCGCCGCGATCCGGGTCTTCGCGATGAACTGCCGCGGCGTGATCCCGAAGAAACGCTTCATCAACCGGGCAAACCGTGCCGGCGCCATCCGCGCCTTCCGCGCCAATCCCGAGGGCGAAACCGCCTCCGCCGGGTTCTGCTCCAGACCTTCCAACGCCGTCGCAAACCCCATCGGAATCTCGCTCGCTGCAATCGGGGCGCGCACGTCCCGCGAGATTCCCAGCAGCCCGATGCAGGCACCGGATGCATCCCGGATCGGGAGCTTCGTCGTCAGGCACCACCCCGGCTTGTGCGGCGCGTACCAGTGCAACTCGAGATGGTCCAGGAGCGGTCGCCCCGTCCGCAGCACCGCCGCATCCTGTGCCGCCGGGATCCGCCCCAGATCCCCGGGGCAGATGTCCGTCGGTCGCTTCCCCAACACCTGCGACTTCAACTGCAACCCGTGACGTTCTACCAGCGATTGGTTCACCGCCGTGTAGCGCCCCGTCACGTCCTTGATGAAGAACGCCACGTCGGGCGCCTGATCAAAAAGCATCTCCAGCAACCCGGCGTCGACCGACGTCGGCGCCGCGGGCATCTGCTTCAACGATTCGGATGGTGTGCGCGAATTCACGGGACCGCGCCGTTCTCAACCAAGACGCCCGCAGATGCCACTCCATAGTTGTGGCGTGCAACCGCCTGGGCTCGTCAAACCATCACCCGCGCAACAGAAGTCCGGGGTGGCGACGTCCTCGTCGCCCTGAAGCGGCACTCCCCATCACCCCGCTTCCACCCAAGGACAAGTCCCAACACACCGAGACCGCGAACCAGCCCGTGAAACTCTCCCGCCTCCTCCTCGCCCTTCTGTTTCTCCCGTTCCTGATGCGGGCCGCCGATCCCGTGGTCACCCACCAGACCAACGTCATCGAAGGCTGGACGCTCCACATCGACGTCCGCCTGCTGCAGGACGAACCCAAGGCCACCGCCAAGGCCATCGAACTCCTCCGCATCCAACTTCAGGAGATCGTCCGCGTCGTCCCCGCCCCACCCGTCCAGCAACTCCGCCAGATTCCCCTCTGGTTCTCCTCCCCCTACCCCGGCGTCGGCGGCCGGGCCGAATACCATCCCGACGCCGGATGGCTCCGCGCCAACCGTCGGAACCCCGCCATGGCCCGCGCCGTGGAGTTCACCGACATCAAGGACTTCGAGGCCGAGACCCGCCGCATGCCCAATTTCACGCTCCACGAACTCGCCCACGGCTACCACGATCGATTCCTCCCCGGCGGCTTCGGCAATCCGGACCTGAAGGCCGCCCACGCCCGGGCCAAGGCCTCCGGCAAGTACGACAAGGTCGAGCGAAAGGACAGCGAGGGCCGCTCGCACACCGATCGCGCCTACGCCCTCGTGGATCCCATGGAATTCTTCGCCGAATCCACCGAGGCCTTCTTCACCCGCAACGACTTCTTCCCCTTCGACCGCACCCAACTCCACGCCGCCGATCCGGAAACCGAGCAACTTGTCGGCCGGCTCTGGGGTGTTCCCTCCTTTAACAAGCCATGAAAATCACCCGCATCTTCGCCCATCGCGTCGATCTCCCCCTCCACGAAACCACCTACAAGTGGTCCGGCGGCAAGTCCGTCACCGTGTTCGACAGCACCATCGTCGGCGTTGAAACCGACACGGGCTTGATCGGGTACGGCGAGGTCTGTCCGCTCGGACCCTTCTACCTGCCGGCTTACGCCGAAGGCGTCCGCGCCGGACTCCGCGAACTGGGACCGCACCTGATCGGGGAAGACCCGCGCGAACTCACCAAGCTCAACCACCGCATGGATGCTGCCCTCAAGGGCCATCCGTATGTGAAGTCCGGCATCGACATCGCCTGCTGGGACATCCTCGGCCAGGCCACCGGCCTTCCGGTCTGCGTGCTCCTCGGCGGCCGCTACGGCGAATCCGTCCGTCTCTACCGCGCCATCTCCCAGGATGACCCCGAGATCATGGCCGCCAAGGTCGCCGGCTACCGCGCCGAGGGGTACACCCGATTCCAGCTCAAGGTCGGCGGCGATCCGGATCTCGACATCGCCCGCATCCACGCCGTCCGCGCAATCCTCCAGCCCACCGACCGCCTCGTGGCCGATGCCAACACCGGCTGGACCCAGCACGACGCCGTGCGCGTCGCCCGCGCCGTCCGCGACGTCGACGTCTACATCGAGCAACCCTGCCTCACCTACGAGGAGTGCCTCGCCGTGCGACGCCAGACCGACCACGCCTTCGTCCTCGACGAGAACATCGACAGCCTCGACGTCCTCCTCCGTGCCCGCGCCGATCTCGCCGCAGACGTTGTGAACCTCAAGATCAGCAAGCTCGGCGGGCTCACCAAGACCCGGCAGGCGCGCGACCTGTGCGTCTCCATGGGCATCGCCATGACGCTCGAGGACAGCTGGGGCGGCGACATCACCACCGCCGCCATCGCGCACCTCGCCCACAGCACGCCCGAGGCGTATCGGTTCACGTCCACGGATTTCAATTCCTACGTCACCGTCAGCACCGCCGAGAACGCGCCCCAACGCGTGAACGGCTACATGGCCGCCGGCACCGCGCCCGGTCTCGGCATCCGTCCACGCCTCGACGTCCTCGGCCGCCGCGTCGTCGAGGTCGCCTGAGAAGCCGCCCCCATGAAAGCCCTCCACCTCGCGCTCTGCTGCGGAGCCGCTGCGGCATCCGTCCAACTCGCCGCCGCGTCTCCCGGATCCGGATCGCTCTGGATCCTCACCACCACCAACGGCGCCGCCCTTCCCGCGGGCGCGTCCGTGGAGGGCTTTCCGCTGCTGGTCCGTCTCAACGGGGACTCGTTCCCGTTCGCCAACGCGCTTCCCGACGGTTCCGACCTGCGCTTCACCGCCGCCGACGGCACCGCGCTCGCCCATCAGATCGAGGCGTGGGATCCGGCCAGCCAGCACGCCGCGGTGTGGGTGCGGATCCCGGTGATCCGCGGAAACGAACAGCAGGAACTCCGCATCCAATGGGGAGCCCCGCCGACACACCCATCAACGGGACCCGTCTTCGACGCATCGAACGGTTACGCCGCGGTCTGGCATCTGGGTGCCACGCCACGCGATGAAGTCTCCGGAACCAATGCCAAGGACACCGGCACGACCGCCACGCCCGGCATCATCGGAACCGCCCGCCACTTCGACGGCGACCACGGTCTCGCCGGCGGCAACCAGCCCACGAACTTCCCCTCCGGTTCCGCCCCGCATTCCACCGAGGCCTGGATCCGCCCGCTCCGCCCCAACGCCACCATCGTCGGATGGGGCACCGAAAAGGCCCAGAGCAAGGTGGTCGTCCAGTTCCGCAGCCCACCCCACGTCCAGGTCGACGCCTATTTCTCCGACGCCAACGTCAACGGCAAGACCCAGGTCCCGACGGGCGAATGGACCCACGTCCTTCACACGTATGAAAAGGGAATGCCCCGACTTTACGTGAACGGCCAACTCGACACCGAGTCGCCCCGCCGCTCCACGCCCCTCAACATTCCTTCCCCGGCCCGCCTCTGGATCGGTGGGTGGTACGACAACTACGATTTCGAAGGCGACATCGACGAGGTCCGCATCTCCCGCGTCACCCGGTCCGCCGAATGGGCAAAGCTCCAGTTCGAAAACCAGAAACCCCTCCAGACGCTCGTCGGCCACGTGGTCCAGCCCGGGAACCAGTTCCGCGTCTCGACCAAACGCCTCACGATCAACGAAGGCTCCGAAGCCACCGTCACCGCCGAGGCCGGCGGAGGGCGAAAGGTCACCTGGACGCTCCTGCGTGATGGCCAGGAATCCACCCTCGCCGTCGATCAAATCCGTTGCACCGTCGCCGCGCCCCGAGTGACCGGGAACACCAAGGCCACCCTGCGCTGCACCGCCGTCTACGCCGATGGCATCCGCACCCAGGACATCGCCCTCACCTTCAAGGAATCGATCCCGGATCCAGCTTTCACGCTCCGCGCACCGGCACAGTGGGATGGCCGCAGCCCGATCGAAGTCCTACCGCAGATCTCGAACAGCAAGAAGCTCACCTCGGCCAAGGCACCCGCCCTCCGTTATTCCTGGAAGGCCGGCGAGATCGCCACCACCCGCGAGATCACCCCCGACCGGCTCCGTCTCCTGCGCGCCGAACGCGACGGCACGCTCACCGTCACCGCTACCCTCGACAACGGCGGCAAACCCGTCACCCGCACCTGCACGATCCAGGTCACCACGCCGGATTCGCAGCCTTGGATCACGCGCACGCCGGGGCCCGACGAATTCCCCGTCGACAACCAGTTCTACGTCCGCGAACCCAGCGGCTTCGGTACCGTCTTCTGGACAGGCCGTGTCACCAACCGGGTCGACGCCGTCTTCCTCCGCTTCCGCGACGACGGCATCGGCAGCCTCGAAGCCACCGCTGCGCCGGACTCCACGGGAACCTTCCAGCTCTCCGCCCGGGTCACCGCCGCTCTGCTACGCTACCGCTTCGAGATGGGCACGCGCACCGGCGGCCAGGAAACGATCCTCCGCACCGCGACGAACGTCGTCTGCGGCGATGCCTACCTGATTCAGGGCCAGTCCAACGCCGTCGCCACCGACTGGGGCAAGGAGGAACCCGATTTCCGCAGCCCGTGGGTCCGCACCTACGGCACGATGTCCGGCGACCCGAACGGACTCCGTCTCTGGGGCGAGGCCGTTCCCCGCAGCCACGAGGGCGAACGCTTCCAGATCGGTTACTGGGGCATGCTGCTCGCCCGCCAACTCGTGGAGTCGAACGGTGTCCCCGTCTGCATCCTGAATGGCGCGGTCGGCGGCACGCGCATTGACCAACACCAGCGCAGCGTCACCAACCCCACCGATACGCGCACGATCTACGGTCGACTCCTCACCCGCGCCCAGCAGGCCCGTCTCACCCACGGCATCCGTGCCGTATTCTGGCATCAGGGCGAGAACGACCAGGGCGCGGACGGTCCCACCGGCGGCTTCGGCTGGGAGAACTATCGCAACTTCTTCATCGACCTCACCGCCGCCTGGAAACAGGACTTCCCGAACATCTCCCGCTACTACGTGTTCCAGATCTGGCCGAAGTCCTGTTCGATGGGCTTCGATGGATCCGACAACCGCCTCCGCGAGGTCCAGCGCACCATGGGCTCCGGCTACGACAACCTCACCGTCCTCTCCACCCTCGGCATCGATCCCCCCGGCGGCTGCCACTATCCCGCCGCCGGATACGCCGAGTTTGCCCGGATGCTGCTCCCGCTCGTCCAACGCGACATCTACGGCAAGACCTCGGACGCACGCCTGACCCCGCCCAACCTTTCCACGGCGCAGTTCGCGAACGCCGAGCGCACCCGGGTCGTACTCACCTTCGACCAACCCGTCGTCTGGGCCGCCAACCTCACCAACGAATTCCGCATCACCGGCAGCCCCACCCGCGTCACCGCCGGCCGCGCCGACCGCAACCAACTCCACCTCGATCTCGACGCCCCAGCCCCAGCCCCAGCGCAGAAGCCGACCATCACCTACCTCGACTCCGACCGTTGGAACCAGGCCCGCCTCCTCAAAGGCTCCAACCACCTCGCCGCCCTGACCTTCTGCGAGGTCCCGATCGAGCCCGCGCGCTGAGCCTCCGGATTGAAGGCCGGGTGCCCGCACCCGGCGCGGTTTCTCCCGCAGCGGCGCAGAGGGGGAGCTGCAACCCGCGCTGGCCTCCGTGGTCATCCGGGAGGGATGAAACCGCCAGCCCCGGGTCGTGCGCTGCCCACACCCGGCATAAACCTTCCCTCAGAGCCGTGGCTCCAGGTGCGGAGCACCGAAAGACGATAGCCCACAGCGTGAGCTGTGGGTGTGCCTCCCAAAACGGATCCAAGCCCCGGAGGGGCGACAGATCCCAGTCCACAACTGGAGCCCCCAAGACCATCCAATCTCCCGCAAACAGGGCGAAGCGGGAAATTCTCGCGCAGAGGCGCAGGGGCGCAGAGGGGAGAAGCCAATCGCCCCATATCGTGCGCACCACGCCCCCTGGGAAACAGACGTTGATCCTGGGCATGCCCCCCGACAGGAACCGCTTCCCACAATGAACAATCCCTCGCCGCCCGCTCGTGTGCCCGCGTACTCGAACTCGAGCATGGTGATCCGGGAACCCTACCCACGAAGGATGCCGTCGGACCGAGTTCGAGTCCCAGTTCGAGTTCGAGTCCGAGGTCGAGTTCGAGTCCGAGTTCGAGGTCGAGTTCGAGGTCGAGTTCGAGTCCGAGTTCGAGTCCGAGTTCGAGTTTGAGTTCGAGGTCGAGTTCGAGTCCGAGTTCGAGTTCGAGTTCGAGTTCGAGTTCGAGGTCGAGGTCGAGTTCGAGTCCGAGTTCGAGTTCGAGGTCGAGTTCGAGTTCGAGTTCGAGTTCGAGTTCGAGGTCGAGGTCGAGGTCGAGGTCGAGGTCGAGGTCGAGGTCGAGGTCGAGGTCAAGGTCGAGTGCGAAGCGCCTCCGCCAACGCCAACGGCGTTGTGCCTCCTAGCCCAGGGTTGGCCGAGGAACGAGGCCTACCCTGGGTCCGGTCCACATGACCCATCCAACCGCAACGCGGTTGTGGCCTTCCTCAACTCCGTCCCGCGCCCTCCGCCGTTTTCATCCCTTCCTTAAGCAAGGAACAATGGGGTCGCGTCTAAATATTTTACATTTGCCTCTCCGAGCCTGTGCCGGGCCTGAAATGTACAATTTATAGACGCGACCCCATTATCACATTGCAACGCCATCCCGGACTCGACCCCCGAGGGACTCTGCCCGCGGTGTGTGCTGTCTTCGGCCGCCACGCCGGCGGGATCCTCGCCCGACCCAACCCTTCTCCGGGACCATGGCGCGCCGCCCGCGATCGAGACCCTTGCCGCCGCCTTCCCGCACCTCGGGATCCTTTCGCTCGTCGGCTCGGGGGGCATGGGACCTTTCTGGTTCGAACAACTCAAGCCGTGGCTCGCCGGCAGTGAACCTCCCGCACGCCAGGCCGCCGTCGCCGCTCAACTCGGCCTCTCCGAGGGCGCCCTCAAGGTGGCCATCCACCGCCTCCGAAAACGATTCCGCGAAGCCATCCTCCACGAACTCCGCCAGACCCTTCCCGACACCGACGACCCCGAAGACGAACTCCGCTACCTGATCGAGGTCCTTTCTCAAGCGTGACCTGTACTTTGGACAGCCATCAGGGATTCCGACTGGTAGACGGACCCGTCGTTGCTAAAACCTGCTTGTCAGCCCATCCATCCGGCCTAACTTAGCTAACCGTGATCACCGTCAACATGCACGAGGCCAAGAGTCGGTTGTCCGAACTCGTCAAGGCGGTCGAAGAAGGCAACGAAACCGTGATACTTCAGCGTCATGGAACACCGGTCGCCGAACTTCGCCGATACCAACCCGCTCGCCCGAAGAAGGTCGATCGTCTAAAGCCTCACCCTCAATTGAAGGTGACTTTCGCACCCGACTTCCAACCCACGGAACCCTTGCAGCCGGATGAGTTGGCCGATTGGATGCGATGAACTACCTGCTCGACACCTGCGCGTTCCTCTGGCTGGTGAATGGAAGTGAGGACCTGTCACCCCGTGCCCGTGAGGCAATCGCCGACCCCACGGCAACCGTGTTCCTGAGCGTGCTGACAGCCGCCGAGCTTTCCATCAAGGCGGGGAAGGGCCGGATCCAACTTCCGAGTCCCGTGGAATCCTGGATCCGTGAGGCCGCCTGTCTGCATCATCTGACCCTCCTGCCGTTGGAACTCGGGCCCGCCGCCACGGCCGGAACCCTTCCGTGGATCCACTCGGATCCATTCGATCGCATCCTCGTCGCCACAGCCCGCCTTCATTCCCTCCCGATCATCACTGCCGACGAGACCATTGCCAAATACCCCGGCATCCGGACCCTTTGGTGATCTGGCTTGGGAAGCGGATGTGGAAGGTGGGCCCGCACCCCGGGCACGGCTTCGAAGCCGCCTTCCTGCGACAGTGCGATTGTTGAGAATGCGACTACTCACTTCGACGGTGCGCCCTTTGAGCGTATAAGCGCTCCCAAAAACGCACACCGTCGCCACTTCACCAAGCGGCCAAATCATCGGGACGCATTTCACAACCAAGTCTTCAATCCATTCAATTTAGACCTATTCTTCCGTATTTGGGGAAGATGACCGGGGTCGGGAAGCGTTCTTCCAGATGGCCCTCTGTGTATTCCTCCCGTGGCACCGCGTCATCGGGCCAGTTCATCGGCCGGATTCGGACAATCCTTCCAGGACGAATTCCCTCAATGATCTGGTTCACCTTCACTCGAATTTGGATCCCGCTGCTGCCGAGCGGGATCTCTTGGTCCTGCTTCATCACGTCCAGGATGGAGCCCGAGCTGGCCACCAAGGAATGCCTAACCGTCCCATACGCATGCTTCAAATTCGCTTCGGACGCAGCCACCTGTCCATCGATGCCCTTCCGGAAGTCGGCGTAGAGGGATGGGTCCATGCCGCCGAACAAGGTCGCGGTCACGGTGGCGCTGCCGAACTTGCCATACTCGACGGCATCCACCCACGCGGGCATCCATCGACACCGGATCAGCTCCCGATGCACTTCGATCTGGTGCTGGGTGGCGCGTTTCATCGCCGTCTCATCCAACCAGATATCTGAGATATGAAGCCGATTGCCCACACGGCGCTCCCAATGCCCATCCGGTTTCCAAGTGATTCCCAGATGGACGACCTGACCACCGAGGGATTTCTTCCCGTCGGCAGGCCAGAGGCCTTCGCCAATCAAGTCCTCGAGCCCGAGTTGTTCGCGACCGCGCCAAAAGCGGGTGGCCGCATCGATGCTCATCTGTTGTTCGCCTTCCTTGCCCTCTCCGCCTGCCTTTGATTCACGATTGGCAACGATCATCCCGTGTTTGTTTCCCTTGATCGACACCTCCTGCAACTTCCAGACCTTGCCCTCCCGGAGGCAGAAACTGGGCTCGTCCTCCAGC
Source organism: Limisphaerales bacterium (assembly GCA_965283655.1). GTDB lineage: Bacteria > Verrucomicrobiota > Verrucomicrobiia > Limisphaerales > UBA9464 > UBA6176. Next base: position 100,070 of record CBDIPJ010000019.1, read on the forward strand.
AGGATGGCGTGGTTCTCGGCGGGCTGGGTGACGCTGGCTTTGGTGACGACCGGCACGGAGGAGAGTTTTGGATCTGGTGGCAGATAAAATCGACCGCGCATCATGGTGCCGAGCGGAACATCCCTGAGATCCGCTGGCGCACCGTGATAGCGGACCATGCCATAGGGAAGCATGGCAAAGGGTTGCGGGGCCGTGGAATGCAGCAACTCTCCGCCGGTCACGCGGATGCTGCCTCGGCGATTGGCATGGTCCACGAACATGAGTTGGCCGTCGTAGGCTTTGGCCTTTTCCAAAGCGGGGAACTTCCCCGCCTCGGGCCGGAAGGGCTCATCCGCCGTGTTGGCGGCGGACAACCCAAGAACCAAGAACGAAGAAACAAGAACCAGGAATAAGCGTCTCATAACGCGATCACCTTGTTGCTGTCGCCAAACTTGTCCGTCTCCACGCCCATGCGTTGGGCCATGAGGAGGAGGAGGTTGCTCATGTGGGCGTCGGTGTTCACAGGGCGGCTGCAGACCTGGTAATGCGCGGAGGTGAGCGCGCCGTCGGCGCCGAGGGCGTAGCCTTCGAAACCTTTGGCTGACTTGTTGAAGTCGAGATGACTTCCGTGCTTCAGGCCCAGGTCCGAGCCGCCGGCGAGCACCAGCGGGAGATTGGCATTGCCGTGGCTGTGGCCGTAGCACATGCCGCTGCCGAAGAGCGCCATCGTCGAACCCAAAAGCGGCTTGCCACCGAGGTCCTTCGTCTCGGCGAGCCGAGTGAGGAAGTAGCTGAGCTGCTCGATGGCGAAGGTGTCGTAGTTGGTGAGTTTCTCCATGTAGCCGGCATCGCCGCCGTGGTGGCTGAGCTGGTGGCGCGACTCGGTGATGCCAATCTCGGGAATGGAGAAGGCGTCTCCCTCGCCGCCCAGGCTGAACGTGGCCACACGTGTCACGTCCGTCTGGAAGGCAAGCACCATGAGGTCATAGACGGTGCGGAAATAGTCGCCCGCCTTGGTGGCAGCAATGTCACGGTTGGTGCGCCTGCGGTCGGCGTCGGAGATGGCGGGCAGCGGGGTGTCGAGCCACGCATCGGCCCGGCGCGTGCGGATCTCGGCCTCGCGCACCGAGGTGAGGTATTGTTCCATGCGGCCTTTGTCCTCCGACCCCAATTTTTTCTCGAGCTGGCGCACTTCGTCGAGGTTGGCATCGAGGACGCTGCCCTTGCGACGCATGTTCCTTCTTTGGGCCGCCTTGCCCCCTTTCGGCTCTTCAAACATCGACGCGAAGATCTCACTGCAACGACGCATCGCCGGCAGCCGCACGCCATCCGCCGTCCAGGCGAGCGAAGCCCCGGTGAGGGCGACATCCATCGAGGGGTAACGGGTATGCGGTGCCGTGATCTCAGCCATCTTCTGGTCCACGGAGATCGTGTTGCGGTCCGTAGGGCCGAGCTTGCCGCCAGTCAGCCAGACGGAAATGCAGCTGTGGTCGTGGCCGAGGGCTCCCGGGTGATGCAGCCCACTGATGGGCGTGATGACTTCGCGGTGCTTTTCCAGCGGCTTCAGCGACCGCGAGAACTGGTAGTCCCTGCCCGGCTTGGTGATCTGGTAGTTCAGCGAATGGACCCCATTGGCGAGGTAGATGAAGGCGCTACGCTTCGGCGAATCAGCGGCGATATCTGCGGCGCGGAGCGGCACCATGCATTCGAGCATCGGCAACGAGACGAAGCTGCCGATCGCGCGGAGCGCATGGCGGCGGTTCATCAACCAGGATTGGGAAAGGTAGTTGCTCATAAGATCGGGTGTTGGTTGATGTCGAGACGGAGTCTTGGAGTGATTACTCAGGTTTTTATGATCATCGCTTTCTGATCAACTCCGACATCGCCACGGCGCGAACGACGTCCTTGACGCGGTATCCGCTTTTCCTCGCTTCGGCCTCGATGGCCTTGAGGTCTTCCTGGTCGTCAAAGGTGAGCACGCGGCGGAGGCCGTAGGTGCAGAGGTGCTCAATGAAGGCGCGGGCGACCTTGTCGCGGTCTTCGAGGAGGCGCTGCTTGAACTCGGTGGCATCCTTGAACGCACGCCCATCGGGCATCAATCCAGCGGGATTGATCGAGGGGTCCTCGCCAACTCCCGCCGGGACCTGCTCACGCGTGCGCCACTGGCCGATGGCATCGTAGTTGTCCCAGGCGAGGCCGAGCGGGTCGATCTTCGCATGGCAGGCGGCGCAGTTCGCGTCATGGCGGTGCGCCTCGATCTTTTCGCGAAGCGTTGCCTTGGGGTTCTTCGGTTGGTTGGGCTCGATGGCGGGCACATTCGCCGGCGGTGGTGGCGGCGTCTTGCCGAGGAGCACCTGGCTGAGCCAGACGCCGCGATGCACCGGGCGGTGGCGCGTGCCGTCCGAGGTCAGCCCGAGCACCGCGCCCATTGTCAGCAGACCGCCGCGATGATCCTCGGGCTTGAGCGAGACACGCTGGAAACCGCCCGTCTTCGGCTCCGGCAGTCCATAGAAGTCGCAGAGCCGGGCGTTGGCCATGGTCCAGTCGGAATCGATGAACCCATCCACGGACAGGTTCTTTGCGAACAGTTCGCGGAAAAACTCCACCGGCTCGGCCTTCATGCAGGTCTCCAGCCACACCTCGTAGTTCGGGTAGAGCTTTCTGTCCGGCGGGAACATGCCCACGCGGTGCAACTGCAGCCACTGGCGCGCAAAGTCATCGAGGAAGCGGCTGGCTTTGCCGTCTGCGAGCATCCGGTCCACTTCTTTCTGGAGACCGTCGCCGTTGAGCTTGCCGCCTTTGGCCGCAATGAAGAGGCCGTCGTCCGGCATCGAACTCCAGAGGAAATAGGAGAGCCGCGAGGCGAGTTCCGGCTCGGTGAGCCGTTCGCGGGCGATCTTGTCGCCCTCGACGAGGTAGATGAAGTGCCTGGAGGTCAGCACGCCCAGCAATGCGACGCGATAGGCATCGGCCATCTTCTCGCCCGCCTCGCGCTCGGTGCGGTAGGATTGCAGATACCGCTCCAGTTCCTCCTTCTTCACCGGCCGACGCCAGGCACGTTCGGCGAAGCGTTGCAAATGCTCCGCCACCACCTCGGGCGTGGCGTCATCAGGCGGCAAAACTCCCTTGCGCCGGGACTTTTCTGCGTCGGACACCAGCGGTCCCTCCCATTCGACCCAGTCGATGAGCACCAGCGAGTAGAGACCGTTCCCATTGCCATCGAACAACTGCGGGAACGCCGGAGACGTTAGCAGCAATGGCTCGCTGCTATGGGTGAAAACAGTGCTGTCGAACAACCTGCGGAAGTGCACTCCTTTCACTTCATCGCTGGCCACCACGCTGAAACCCAGAGTCTTCGGCATCTCGAGTGACAACTCCGCCTCATAGACCTCCGGACTGTCCTCCGGTGCGGTAATGTCAATACCGATGCGCCCTTCGCCGAGCGGCATTTCAGCTTCTCCCATTGTGCCGATGTCCAGGTGTGCCGGCTGACCGCCGGGCGGGCGAATTCCGCTGGCCTTGATGCGGACTTTGTAGAGCCCGCTGTGTTTCGGACCGATTCCTGTTCCAAGCCACCCTGGTGATAACGCGACCGGTGCCGGGGCTGAACCGGGGTAGATGACGCGACGCAGCGGTCGCTTGATGCCGAACTGGTCTAGCGCCGCCTGCTGGTCCTTCCCGCCACCGGGATACAACTCCGCAGCGGTCTTGCGAACTTTGAGGGGCTCCACGCTTGCGGCGGGGAAGGCACGGTCGAGCACGATCTCCGCGGCACGGTAATAGCGGTCCACATGCGACGGCGAAAGCGACAGCTCCGACCCGATGCGCTCAAAGCCGTGCCAGAGGGTGTCTTCGTTCAGCTCGCCCGGCTTGGTCGGATCATACCGCACGCCGAGCAGGTCATAGACCGTGTTCTGATACTCTTTCCGGCTCAGCAGATAATGCGCCACCGCCGGCCGCGCCGCCATCCGCGCCGCCCGGCCTTCCTTGATCAGCGAATCAAGACTGGTCACGAACGCCGCCATCTCATCCTGCGTCGGTCTTTTCTCCTTCTTCGGCGGCATCTCGCCCGAATTGACCTGCTCCATCATCTCGGTCCAGTGGTGCGTATCCGCGCCCATTTTGAAATCGCGCGAAAGCCGGTCGATCCGCAAGTCACCCTTCTGCTTCTCCGGGCCGTGGCAGCGGATGCAATGCGCCTTCAGGAAGGCTTCGAACGATTCCGCTCCACGGACCTCACCAGCCAAACCAAGGCTGGTGGTGAGCAGTAGCGCGGCTGCAAAGGACGTGTGCAAGGGAAAGCAGGAAGTCATCGTTGCGTGAAAGTGATGCTCACGGTGGCACCTCGGTCGGGAACATGTCGCCCAGCTTCAGTTCGCGGCCAGAAATCGTCAAAGTGTAACTGGACGTAAAGGTGCCATCCATGAACCCTCGCCTACCAATCGCTCTTCTCCTCGGCCTCCTGCTTCTCCTCACCCCTGGATGCGAACGACGCCTTCCATCGACTGCCACCGTGACCCCTCCCCCGCCGCCAATGGCGCAGGCCCAACTGATCGCCTATGCGGAATCCCGCGGGTTCGCCAGCGACATCGTGGCCCGTCTCCCCGGGACCTCGGCCAAGGACCTGAAGGTCGCCGTCCGGAAGAGACGAACCTCGGATGTCCTCGAGGTGAGGGTGTTCTCAGACTCGCCCACGCTCTCGGCCAAGGCGGCCAACATGGGAATCGAAGTCCTCATGGACCACTCCCGGTCCAACAACCTTGGGCCCCTCCATCAGATCGACCCCGCCCTCCCTCCGCTCCGGTAGGGAGCACGCGACCGGGACAAAGCCAAGCCATGGCATCACCACCGGCGTGGAACAATGGGGTCGCATCTAAATATTGTACATTTGCCTCTCCGCGGCCGGGTCGGACTGCAATTGTACAATTTATAGACGCGACCCCATTGTCATCGACCCCATTGTCATCCCTCTGAGGGAATGCTTTCGGGGCGGCGATGTCCTCATCGCCTTGGGAAAGGTTCTGGAACGGCGACGAGGACGTCGCCACCCCGTTCCAGACAAGTGGAACAATGGGGTCGCGTCTAAATATTTTACATTCGCGTCTGCGCGGCCGAACCAGCCCCAATTGTACACTTTATAGACGCGACCCCATTGTCATTTCCCCTCGGGCAATCCGGTCTTGCGGCGTTCCTCGTATTGCGGGTCGCGGGGTTCGATGATGCCGCGCTTCACGAGTTCGTCGGCATGGAGCTGGGCAAGCGGACCGCAACGGGCCAGCCACGCGTCGCACTCGGCACGGAGTTCGGCAAGCTTGGCGGCCCTCGCGGGATCCCCGGCGAGGTTTCTCACCTCCCAGGGATCAGTCTCGGTGTCGTACAATTCTTCCTGCGGACGATTCGGATCGAAGTACAGGGCTTGCGCCGGCGTAAGCCTGCCCTCGGCCTGGAATCGGCGGAGCTCCTGCATGGTCTCGCCGACTTCCTGATAGGCGACCTTCCCGGCCTCATCGACACCCGGGGCGAGGTTGCGGACATAGCGGTAGCGTGCATCGCGCACCGAACGGACCTTGTCGAAACTCTCGTCCATGAAGTCGCGGAACGAATACACGTACTTCGGGGCGGCGGTGGCCACGGGCAGGAAGCAATGGCCATCGTACTCGGCCGGCACCGGTACCCCAGCCAGGGTAAGGGCCGTCGGGGCGAAGTCGATCCAGCTGGCGAAGTCCTCCCGGATCGTTCCCGGGGCGATCTGGCCGGGCCAGCGCACGATGAGGGGCACTCGCGTGCCGGTGTCCTTCGGCGAGCGCTTGAAACGTGGCATGCCACGACCGTGGTCGCCGGTCAGGATGACGATCGTGTTCGTCTCGAGGTCGTGGGCCTTGAGCCATTCGAGGACGCGCCCCAGGGAGTAATCCACCGCCGTCACGAGTTCGTGGTAGTGGGCCACCTCACGTCGGACGGCTGGGGTGTCGGGGTAGAATGGGGGGAGTTCGACCTTGGCCGGATCGCGGCGGTCCGACGGTTTGAGGGCCGCGGTATTCTTCGCGTGGTCGGCGTCGGAGGCGCGGACCTGACTCTCATGACTGACCGTATCGTTGAAATAGGCAAAGAACGGCTCCTTCGGCTTGGGGGACAGGGGCCCCGGCGGCTGCTTCGAGAATCGGACCCAGGCCTTCCTGTCGTCCGCCAGTTCCTTCTCTGACACGCCTTGGAAGTCGGTCTTCCCCGGCCAGAGGACATGATAGCCCGCCGCACGGAGCTTCTCTGTGAATGGACGGGGTGGGTTGATGACCTTCGAACGCATGTTCTGCGCGCCATACCTGAGCGGGTATTGCCCCGTGATCAGGCCGCTGCGGGAAGGCGCACACACTGGGGAATGGGTAAACGCACGCGTGAACCGGGCACCCTCCCGTGCCAGGCGATCCATGTTCGGCGTGATGGCATCCTTGCAACCATACGCACCGGTGTCCGGTCCCATGTCTTCCCCGATCACGAGCACGATGTTCGGACGGGCGTCCGATCCACGGACGAAGCCGGCCGGAAGGAGGACGGCCATCAGGAGGATGAGAAGGCGACGGTACATGGATGGAAGCAGAGTGCCTCCGCGGCCCGGCACTGGCAAAGTTCAAAGAGGGAGACAATGGCGTCGGGGCGCATGTTGACATCGCCCCCTGAGGGAATGCTTTCGGGGCGGCGATGTCCTCATCGCCTTTGGAACGGCGACGAGGACGTCGCCGCCCCGTTCCAGATGGGAGCAGCGTCCAGTTGCGCCCAAGGACCACCCGACGTTCAGCCCTGACCTTGGCCAGGCGTCGAGCGTTGGTCTGATCCGGATCGGAGAAGGATTTCCGCGACGATCGCGTTCGGCACCCAGCACAGCCAGGCCACGGTGCGATAAGCATCGATGAAGGAACCCGTCGCCGCCGTGAGCGTGGGCAGCCATAGCCGCAACGTCACCGCGGCGAAGGTCAGCGCGAAATTCCGGACCATCCACTCCCGGTGGCCGGTCACGTCGCCCCGTCGGATCGCGGCCAAAGCCATCCACCCGCTCGTCAACCAGCACAGTCCCAGTAGGAAGAATCCTGCGCGGGCCGACAACCCGCCCTCGGCTCCCGTCGCGGAGAAAAGCCCCACCCCGCCACCGATCAGCACGCCTCCGAAATAGACATAACCAAGTCCCCGATGGAACCGAGGTGACCGCTGCCGCAGGCGTGCGGAGAACTGGAAGGGACCCACCGCCAGCGCGACCAAGGATGCCCCTGCATGCACCAGGAGGGCTGTCCGGAACACACCCGACTTCAGCTTCAGCAGCGGGGCGGTGTCCGGCAGCACGAGGTACCGCAGCGAGAAGATCGCGATGGCCACAGACAGAACCGCAATCAGACCGGAGGTGAAGTTCTTCTTCGTCATGTATTCAGAGCACCGACAGACGATGGAGCGGTCAACGTCCGCTCCACCGCGTCCCGGCGCGAGTCCTTCTTCGACATCCAACGGCATGGATACGGCTGAGACTTCGCACCTCTGAGACCGGGACGAAGAGAACCGAGAGCCGCGCCGGACTGGACACCGTGGCCCTACAGGTGGCGGGCAGGCCAAATCTGATTCAAGCCGGATGTCACCTTTCCGGTCCGCCGATCGCTGAGGATGCAATTGCTAGCACGTATATCTGGGTACGCCTGCTGCACAGGTAGGTTGGTGCGGACCAGACTTCCAAACCTGATGTTGTAGCGTGTGGGGGGAACGCTCCGGCCCAGACGCAGATCGAGGATTCTAACCGCAGCTGGAACCTCGGAAGCCTCAAATGGACGCCATTCCGCGTACTCAACTGTGAAGAGCGGAACTACGGAATTCGCATTGGTCTCGCCAGCAGAGAAGTAGGAATGAATGTGCCTGCGTTTTATACGCCCAGCCTCGGCTTCATCCCTCACATGGATCCCCGCAGGCTGATTCTCTGAATCAAGGAGCGTGAAATAGTTGGTTCCAGGCAGCACTGAAAGCGTCGTGCCAAGGCTTCCAGCCACCGCACCCCCTGCCCATAGCATAGGAAAGATGGCCAATTGCTCCCGAAACTGTAGGGGGCAATCCGTCGACACGAGGGGAATTCCGGTCCTGAATCCAGCCCGAATCCTGCGCATTGGCCCCTTCCGCTTTCCACCACCGACCAAAATCACTCCCATCGATGATTCCGAGAACCTCGGCATCATTCTTCGCATCGTCGAACTGAAGGAGGAGGTGTTGATCGGCGATCAGGAGTTTGAACTGGTTTGTTCCAACCAGGCGTTTGTCCGATGCTTCGGGACATTCGATAACCCCATGAACCACCACCGCGGGGATTGAGGTGCGGTTGCGTGCACATCCAAAAACAGCGAAGGCAGCTGCAAAGGCTAACGTGACCAAAATGGGATAGACTCGTGCGTGCATCAGTCTGGTGGGGTTTGGATCCGCCGATAACGCGCTAAAGAGGTTTCGCGCTGCTAGCTTGAGACCAAGTGTCGCCTTCGCTGGGTTGAGTCACGGCGACGAAGATAATGGGGTACGAGGATCAGGAGTTTCTGGATTAGGACGAGGTCACAGGCCGTTGTGATCACGTTATCGGTGCTGAGTGCAATAAACCTCCAGCGGAGGCCGCCCCCTGGTCAAGGGCACTCTTTCGGAAAGCCCAGCATTCCTGACTATCCTGGCACCGGCGATCCCGAACCCGTCGTCAACAGTGCTTCGCCATAGACCTTCCACCTTCCAAGAAGGGCAAATGATCAAATCCCGGCCCCGGTCGCAATCAACGCCAGGCTTGCCTGAAGGGATTCGGGCGCATGTTGATCCTGCCCCTGCGGGTGTGCTTCCGAGGCGGCGATGTCCTCATCGCCCTGAGAAAGCCTTTGCAAAGGCGACGAGGACGTCGCCGCCCCGATCCAGATAGGAGCAGCGTCAAGTTGCACCCCTCAGCCATGTTCCCCGATCTTTCCCTTTGACCATTCGACGACCTGTGGCACCCAATCCAGAGAATCATGAATCGCAGGCAATTCCTTGTCGCTTCGTCGGCCACGGCCGGCGCCCTCGCCATCACCGGTTGCGCGTCCTACAAACCCCACCGCGATCCCCTCGTCGGCAGCCGGGCGGCCGTGGGTGAGTCCATCTACGAGATGCGCGTCTACACGATCGCGCCCGGCAAGGCGGAGTCCCTGCACAACCGGTTCCGGAACCACACCCTGCGCCTGTTCGCCAAGCACGGCATCGAGAGCGTGGGATACTGGATGCCGGTGGACACGGCCGACCAGCGCCTCTTCTTCCTCCTCCGGTATCCGAGCCGCGAAGCCCGTGAGACCCGCTGGAACGCGTTCGTCGAAGACCCCGACTGGAAGGCCGCGCACAAGGCGTCCGAGGCGAATGGCCCGTTGGTTTCCAAGGCGGAGAATCCCTTCCTGATCCGGACGGACTACTCGCCCATCCACAGCAAGGGCAACATCTCCAAGGGCGGCGTGTTCGAACTGCGCACCTACACGACCCCCGCCGGCCGCCTGCCGAACCTCGATGCCCGGTTCCGCGACCACACCATCAAGCTGTTCGCCAAGCACGGCATGACCAACTGGCTCTATTTCCACAAGATGGCCGACCAATCCGAGGCGGACGTCACCCTGATGTACTTCCTCACCCACGCCTCGCAGGCCGCGGCCAAGGCCTCGTTCTCGGCGTTCGGCGCGGATCCGGCGTGGAAGGCTGCCCGGGAAGCCAGCGAGAAGAACGCCGGCGGTTCGCTCACCGCCCCGGGTGGTGTGAAGTCGCTGTTCCTCGCCGCCACCGACTACTCCCCCACGCGCTGAACCGCGCGCATCCCACCGATGCTCCTCATCCCCGTCCGGGTCGGTCCCAGCGCCATCGAGGGTAACGGACTCCTCGCAGCGGTTGACCTCCCGGCGGGGACCCCTGTGTGGCGGTTCCATCCCGGGTTCGACCAGGCCTTCGCCCCCCGGGACTTCGACGCGCTTCCTCCCATGGCGCAGGCGCACCTGCGGCATTTCGCGTGGATGCGCCGCGACGATGCCCATTGGATCCTGAGCGGCGACCTCGCCTGCTTCATGAACCACGCCGCGGCCCCGAACACGGGTGTCCCAACCGACGCCTCCGACCCAGAGCTGACCGTCACCTTCCGCCCAATCGCGGCCGGGGAGGAACTGACCTGCGATTACTTCGCCTTCGACGCGCAGGCCGTCGCCAAGCTCGGTCCGTCCCCGAAGATTTCCCCATGAAGATCCACCTCGCCACCGAACTCGCCGAAGCCGTGGTCCAACCCACGCTCGGGGGTTGGCTCACCCGATACGCCCGCACTGTCGAGGGCCACGGACGGGTCGAAGTCATCCACCACGATCCCGAGGTGGAAGCGCGGTATCCGCGCGAGATGTGGTCCGGCAACCCGATCCTGTTCCCGATGGTGAGCTTCAACCACCTCCCGGGCGCCGATCATCATTACGAGTGGAAGGGGCTCCGCTTTCCCCTGCCCCAGCATGGATTCGCCCGGCGCACGCCCTGGAAGGTGGCCGAACAGACGGCCCACTCCGTGACCGTGGACCTCGGCCACGACGACGCCACACTGGCCGTGTATCCGTGGGAATTCCGTTGTCGGCTCATCTACACCCTTGTTGGCGGTCGCCTGCACGCGCGGCACGAAGTCCTGAATCTCTCCCAATCGCCGATGCCGTTCACCCTCGGCATCCACCCCTACCTCCGCGTGCCGGGACCGCGGGAGCAATGCGTCGTCCGCTGCCCCCGGGCCACCCGCTACAATCCCATCGGACGCTCCGAGGAATACTTCACCGAACCCTTCCCGAGCGCGGACCTGCCGCTGGACCGCGATTTCGGTCCAACCATCCAGCTGGGCGATTTTGCGAGGAAGGAATGCCGGCTCGCGAACCTCCGGAGCGGCCTCGAACTCATCCTCAACTGGGAAGAGGCTCCGGCGTTCGACCGGATGGCGCTCTGGTCGCGCACGCCGAAGGACCCGTTTTTCTGCATCGAACCCTGGTCCGCCCTGCCAAACGCCTTCAGCCGCGCCGAACCCGGCGAGGTCACCGTCCTGGAACCCGGACAAACCTGGACCGCCGCCTGGTGGCTGGACGCTGTAAGTGGTTCAAATATCGCCTAGCCGACCTGCGTCCGAAGCCCCAACTTTTCGCGAACGCCACATGTCGGTCATCGAACGCACCATCACCGTCCAGTGGCGGCATCAGGTCCACTTCACAGAAGACCTGTTCGCCGCCGCCAATCCCCTGTTCCGCGACGTCGTCGCCGAAGCCCTCCCCCACGGCTCGCTCCGGCGGGCGAAGGTCCTGGTCGTCATTGACGAGGCCCTTGCCGTCGCCCAACCGGCGCTTGTTCCGGCCATCCAGTCCTATTGCGCCGAACACGACGACGTCATCGAACTGGTCTGCCCCATCCCGATCGTGGGCGGCGAAGCGGTCAAGAACGCCTACTTCCGCGTCTCCGAGATCCACGCGCACATCGACCGGTATCACATCGACCGCCACAACTACGTCGTGGCCATCGGAGGCGGCGCCCTTCTCGACATGGCCGGCCTGGCTGCCGCCACGGCCCACCGGGGCGTCCGACACATCCGCGTGCCCACCACGACACTCGCCCAGGACGATTCCGGCGTCGGCGTGAAGAACGGCATCAACGCCTTCGGAAAGAAGAACTTCATCGGCACCTTCGCCCCGCCCTTTGCCGTCCTGAACGACTTCAACCTCCTGGCTACCCTTTCCGATCGCGACAAGCGCGCCGGATACGTTGAGGCCGTGAAGGTCGCCTGCATCCGCGACGAGGACTTCTTCGACTGGCTTGATCAGAACGCGGCGGAACTCGCCCGATTCGAGCCCGGCCCCATGAAGCGCCTCATCCAGCGCAGCGCCGAACTCCACCTCAACCACATTGCCACCTCCGGCGACGCGTTCGAGATGGGCAGCGCCCGTCCCCTCGACTTCGGCCACTGGGCCGCCCACAAGCTCGAACAGCTTTCCGAGTACCGACTGCGTCATGGCGAAGCGGTCGCCATTGGAATCGCGCTCGACGTCATCTACGCGCGTCTCCGTGGCCTGCTGGCGCCGCAACCCGCCGAGCGGATCCTCAGCCTACTCGAACGCCTCGGCTTCGAGTTATTCTCCACGGAACTCCTCCACGAGGACACCGACGGCCAACTCCTGGTCGCCGCCGGACTCGAGGAGTTCCGCGAACACCTGGGCGGCCAACTCACCATCACCCTCCTCCACGACATCGGCGATGGCTTCGAAGTTCATGACATGACCCTGCCCCTGGTCATCCAGGCCATCCACGAACTCCGGAACCGCCATTCCCGAACCCGCCAGACCCTCGCGCTTCCCGCCTCCGCCAGCTGACACCATCGAAAGCGAGACCCACCCTTGGCCCCAACGATGCCCATGCCGGACTTCACCCCCCTCGCGTTCGACCACCAGCCCCGCACCCGCATCGTCTTCGGCCCCGGCGTCCTTGGCCGCCTCGGGTCCCTCGCCCGCGAACTGGGCGCCACCTGCGCCCTCATCGTCACCGACCGCGGAATCGTTGCCGCGGGCCACGCCCGTCGGGCCACCGCCTCCCTTGAGGAAGCCGGAATCCGCGTCCTCACCGACGATGGCGTCCGCGAAAACCCCACCACCGGCGACGTCGACCGCTGCCTCGCCATCGCACGCTCCGCCCCCATCGACCTCATCGTGGGCATCGGTGGCGGCAGTTCGATGGACACGGCCAAGGGGGCCAATTTCCTCCTCACGAACGGCGGCGCGATGCGCGACTACTGGGGCATCGGCAAGGCCACCCGGCCCATGCTGCCGCTCATTGCCATCCCGACCACCGCCGGTACCGGTTCCGAATGCCAGTCGGCCGCCCTCATTGCCGACGAGGTGACGCACCAGAAGATGGCCTGCCTCGATCCCAAGGCGGCCGCCCGCATCGCCCTGCTCGACCCGGAACTCACCCTTTCCAAGCCCCGCTTCGTGACGGCCGTCACGGGCATCGATGCCATCGCCCACGCCCTCGAAACCGCCGTCACCCGGAAGCGGACCGCGATTTCCTCCCTGTACGCCCGCGAGGCGTTCCGGTTGCTGCTCCCGGCATTGCCCACCGTCCTGGCCGAACCCACGCATCTGGACGCCCGCTCACGGATGCTGCTGGGGGCTGCCTACGCCGGCACCGCCATCGAGCTTTCCATGCTCGGTGCCGCCCACGCGGCAGCCAACCCACTGACGGCCCATTTCAACATTGTTCACGGAGCCGCCGTCGGGCTCATGCTTCCCGCCGTGATCCGGTTCAACGCCACGCTCCCGGAGGCCGCCGCCATTTACGCGGACCTCGCAGTGGCGGCGGGAATCGCCGGACCACACGTCCCGCAATCCATCGCGCTGGCGTGGCTCATCGAGGCCGTCACCGCACTCCTGCGGACCGCCGGGATCCCGACCTCCCTCACAGCCGCCGGCGTGGATCCCAACGCCATCCCTGAACTCGCCGCCGAAGCCGCGCGGCAATGGACCGCCACCTTCAATCCCCGGTCCATCACCGCGGCAGACTTCGAAGCGCTCTACCGCGAAACCTGCGTTTGACCCGCGCGGGCCCTCCCCGGCTCAGCCTCATCCAGGCAGAAGAGAACTCGCCATCTCGCGCAGAGGCGCAGAGACGCTGAGGAAGAAAGGAAACGGAAGTTTCGCGTGCTCAGCACCGGGTGGCTCGCTGACGGTGAGTGAAAGGCCCTCTCTCACCGCGTCTCGGCGCCTCTGCGCGAGCCATCCTCCGTCATCCAACGGCATGGATGCGGCTCAGGGCTTCACCGGCGCCGCTCGCCGTTCAATCCGCATCTCGAACTGCGGCGCGCCCGGCACACCGCCACCGCTTTCCATCAGGACGCCGGAGGCACCGCCGGGCATGGTCATCACGCGCACGCTTCCGCCCGTCTCGACCTTCCATTCATCCCCGACGCGCACCATGCGCTGGGTCTCCGTTCGTGTCGTCCCATCGGCCATCTCACGCTCCACCTGCAACTCCCGCGTGTTCGCGTCGATCTCCGTCTCGGAAACCACCCGGTGTCCATTGTGCAGGCTCAGCGGCATTCCATCCTGCTCGAAGCCCACCATGTCTTCCGTGGCGGGCGCGCTCCCCTCGACCGCTCCTGGACCGCCCGAAAGGGTCGCCACCACCGCCACCTGTGATTCCACCACGTTGATGGCCTCCCCTGCCACCTCCACCAGGCCACCTGCCGTTGCCACCGACTCCGAGGTGGCCACCACCGCCGCAGCGGCACCGCCGGAACCCACCGTGGGAAGCGCGGTGCCTCCCAACCCACGTGGCAGCGCCTTCCGTACCTCCGGCGGCAGGGCCAGCGTCTCCAGCAACTTGCCGGAGGACGGATGCGACAGCGCCCAGTAGTGGCTCTGCAGCGCTTCCGCCGGCGTGCCGTAGCCAGCAAAGGTGTATTGCTCGATGGGGACAAACCCGGGCGCGCGGTTCGGGTTCACCTTCCGCTCCAGTTTCCGTGGCTGTCCTGAAAAGGCAGGGCGAACAACCGTCGCGCGATTTGTCGAAACCAGCGACCGCAGCCGTGAAACCTCCCCACGCAACCGCAGCAACTCCTCCTTCTCCGAATCCGACAGCGCTGGAGCCACCGCCCGCGGCGACGGCGCGACGGCTGGCGCCTTCGCCTCCATTTCCGCGCGCAACCCCGAGTTCTCCGCCGAGAGCAACGCCGATTGCTGGTGCTTGAGATAGGCCGAACTCCCCGTGACTCCCGCCACGATCAGGGCCGCCGAAACGACCGCCACCTGTGCCTTGGTCATGAATGCAATGGTTCCAACCGTTGTTGTTCCGACAGCCGCACCGGCCATTCCCGCCGCCGCGCCCGCCAGGGAAATCGTCGCCACCGTCGCCGCCAATCCCGCCGGTGCCGGCCCTGCCGCGTGCACCGACAACGTCGCTGCCAACGCCGTGGCCGTGGTCGTCAGGCCCCGGCGCGACAACGTCGTCCGCAACCGCTCCAGCGCCCGTGCCACCCGCTTTCGCGCAGCCTCATCCGAGATGCCCAACGCGTCGCCCACCGCCCGCAACTCGCGCCGCTGGAAGTAACGCAGCAACACCGCGTCCCGGTCCTCCGCCGGCAACTCCTCCATCGCCTCGTCCAGCATCGGCCGCAGCGATTCCCAGTCGGGTACAGGTTCGTTCGGGTTCATTTCATCCTCCAGGGCCAGGGTTTCCCGTCGCCGTCGGCGTTCCTCGCTGCGCACCACCTTCGTCGCCGCATACCGCGCCGACTGATACAACCACCCCGCCAGCACCGTTCCCGGGGAATCTCCGGGGCCTTGCGCGCCAGGTCGCTGAACACCGTCTGGGCCACGTCCTGGGCCAGATGCAGATCCCCCAGCGTCCGCCGTGCCGCCGCGTACACCAGATCGACATGACGCGCCACCAACTCGCGGAAGGCCTCCTCAGCCCCCTCTTCGGCGTACCGGCGCAGCAATTCGATGTCGTCGCTCATCGCGTTCTTTCCCTACAGCACCCGCCGCCGAACGAACCGGACAGGAAATTTTCGGCGGTGAAGGATGACCACCCCGTGACGGGCGCATCTTGAGACTTCCTCCGCATGGAACGGGGTGGCGACGTCCTCGTCGCCGTTCCAAAGCCTTTCCCAAGGCGATGAGGACATCGCCGCCCCGCGGCCAAGTTTGAAGTTTCGAGTTCCAAGTTTGAAGGCCAACAAACCCTGCCTCGTGACCTCGTCAGCTACGACCGTAGCAGTCGACGTCAGGAGGCTGTGGTCGAAGAGTCCCCAGTCCCAAGAAACCAGTTCCCAGTGCGAGCTACGACCGTAGCAGTCGACGTCAGTAGGCTGTGGTTCCGCACCCCGCGACTGCGTGTCGCCATGCGCCGCTCATCCCGATACCCTCCACCCCACGTGACAGAATCCGATTATGAACTCGTGCAGGTGGCCAGTGGCGCCTGGTCCGTCCGCGCACGCATCGAGGGCGAAACCTTCCATCCGGTCATCGGCCCGCAGGCCGAGGCGGAAGCGCTCTACGTGCGCCAGATGGACATCCCCGCCCGGTTCGCCAAGTCGCGCGGCCCATTCGTCGTCTGGGACGTCGGCCTCGGCGCTGCCGCGAACGTCCTGACCGTCCTGCGTGCCCTCACGGACCTGGACGGCGACCTCGTCATCGAAAGCTTTGATCACACCGCCGCCCCGTTGAAGTTCGCGCTCTCGAACGCCGCGGCCCTCGGCTACGTGGTCGGCTTCGAAGCTCCCATCCGCAACCTGCTCGCCCACGGCCAGACAACCTTCCAGAACGGCCGATGCCGGGTGAACTGGCGCTTTCACGAGGCAGACTTCCCCACCTGGCTCGCCTCCGAGGCCACCCGCGGCATCCCCGGTCCCGACGCCATCCTCTTCGACGCCTTCTCCCCCGCGCGCAATCCCGCCATGTGGACCCTCGACGTCTTCCGCGGGCTGCGTCAGCGCGTTCCTGTGGGTGCCGGCGGCACCCTTGCCACCTATTCCCGAAGCACGCTCCTGCGGGTCACGCTACTACTGGCCGGCTTCCACGTCGGTGCCGGCGAAGCCACGGGCGAGAAGGAGGAAACCACCTTCGCCGCCGCCGACCCAACCCTGGTCACCCGTCCCCTCGACGCGACCTGGCTCGGCCGCGCCCTTCGTTCCACCAGCGCCGAACCGCTCCATACCGCCATCTACGCCCAACGCCCCCTCTCCGAAGCCTCCCGGGTCGCGCTGGAAGCCCACCCGCAGTTCCAAGCCAAGTAGCCAGGTCTGCCACAGGCCCGGAGGGGCGAAAGACGATAGCCCACGGCGTCAGCCGTGGGTCCCGCGCGTGTTGAACAACCAGCCCCAGCGGGGCGAAAGACTCCCTTGCCCCGGCCAACACCCGCTCACTTCTGTCGCCCCATCCGGGGCTTACTCCCCTTCTCCTACCTGTCCCACGGCTCACGCCGTGGGCTACTTTCTGCCGGTGCTCCGCACCTCACCGTCGATCTGGGATCTGGGAACTCGGAACTGGCATCTCCCCTTCAATCTTGAATCTTCAAACTTCAAACTCTCCCCTCCCGATACTCTTCCCGCGTCAACGGTTTCACCTCGGTCATCAATCATCATGAGTGCTCGTATCGGAGTTGTTGGTTTGGGTCGCATGGGCGCCAACATGGCGCGTCGGCTCAAGGATTGCGGATTCACGGTCAGCGTGGTGTTTGACGTCCGATCGGACGTCGCCCAGACCCTCGCCACGGAACTCGGTTCCACGGCAGCAGCCAGCCTCGCGGCCGTGACTGCAGGGGCCGACCTCATCCTCACGGTCGTCACGGATGACGCGGCGATGGAAGGGATCTTTGCGCGCAAGGGCGACAGCCTGCTCAAGGGGGCCACGGGCCGCGTGTTCGTGAATTGCGCAACGGTCAGCCCGGCGATCCATGTCGAGGTGGCGAAGCGCGCCGCCAAGGTCGGTGCCGCCTCGCTTGAAGCCTGCATGGCCTCGAGCATCACCCAGGCCCGCAACGGCACCCTGTACCTCATGGTCGGCGGCGATGCGTCCGTGTTCGGCCAGGTGAAGGAGGTCCTCTCCAAGCTGTCGGACGACGGCAAGCTCCTGCGCTACGTCGGCACCACCGGCAAGGCCGCGCAACTCAAGGCCCTGGTCAACATGGTCATGAACATCAACACCGCCGGACTCGCCGAAGGCCTCGCCCTCGCTGATGCCGTCGGACTCGACCTCGCCATGGTCCGCGAGGTGTTCTCCCAGACCGGGGCCAACTCCCGCGTGCTCGCCACCGACGGCGAGGACATGCAGAACCGCGACCACTCCTGCTTCTTCAGCGCTTCGCATGCCGCCAAGGATTCCGGCATCGCCCTCGAACTCGGACTCAAGGCCAAGCTCAACCTCCCGATGGCGGCCACGGCCTTCGCGCAGTTCACCCGCATGACCAAGCTGGGCCTGGGCGAACTCGACAAGTCCGGCATCGCGGAACTCACCTTCAAGGGCCGCGCCCCGAAAGCGAAGAAGCCGAAGAAGGCCAAGGCTGCCGCGAAGCCCGCTCCCGCAAAACGCGCGAAGAAGTAGGCCCGGTCCGTTTCCAACCGCGGCCCACGCATGACCGGTGGACTTCCTGCCATGAACCCATCGTACGCATCCACGTCCGGATCGGACGCAACCCCATCCCTCGGCCGTTGCCTGCTCCTCGGGGCCGCCGCCGGAGGGATGGGTTGGGGAATCCGCGGACAATACGGCCACGAGACCGGCGCGATGATCGCCGGGGTTCTCCTCTGTTCCGTCCTCGCCCTGCTGTTCGCCGCCCGGTTCGGCTCCACGCAGATCGTGCGCGCCGTTGCCTGGGGAACGGTGGCCATCGGTTTCGGCGGCTCGATGACTTACGGCCAGACCGTCGGGCTCACCCACAACGCCAACATGGTGGGCAACACGCACGCCCTGCTCTGGGGGTTGCTTGGCCTCGCCATCAAGGGCGGCCTCTGGATCGGGTTCTGCGGAGCCTTCCTCGGCATGGGCCTGAGCGGGATCCGCTACCGGACCCGCGAGATCCTGACGATCTACGGCACCCTGATTGCTGCCTGCGCGCTTGGAATCGCCGCGTTCAACGAGCCCTACAATCCCGCCCAGCGACTCCTTCCAAAGATCTACTTCTCCGCCGACTGGCGATGGACCCCGGATGTCACTGCCGAGGTCCTCAAGCCGCGTCGCGAGACCTGGGGTGGGTTCCTCGCGGCGATGGCCGTCCTGCTGGTGTGGCTGGCGTGGATCCGACGCGACGGTCTCGCCGCACGCATGGGACTCTGGGGATTGCTGGGCGGGGCCGTGGGATTCCCGCTGGGCCAATGCCTGCAGGCCTTCCACGCGTGGAACCGGGACCTCTTCCAACAGGGCTGGCTCGCCGATGCCGACCGCGTGATCAACTGGTGGAACTTCATGGAGACGACCTTCGGCGCCACCATGGGTGCCACGCTGGCGCTGGGGCTCTGGTTGTCCCGTCACCGCATCAACGCCGGCGGAAACCTTTCCGAGCCGGCCGCATCGCATCCGACGCTTCCGCCGCTGGTCGAGTGGGCCTTGCTTGCGGTCCACGTTGTCCTGCTGGTCGGGGTCGAGTTCGCGGACATCCCCGCCTTCAACCGGGTCTACGACTTCGGCCTCATGCTGGGCCTGATCCCGATCGTCGGCATCACGGCCGGACGCTTCTGGCCATGGCTGACGATCACGCTGATCACCGCGATCCCCATCGCCGGAAAGACCTACCGGAACCTCGTCGTCGAGGATCACGTCGTGGGTGCGGCGGTCGGTGGCGTGGTCTTCCTCGGCCTGCCGCTGGTGCTCGCCGTGGCCGCCTGCCTCCACCTCCGGAAACTCGGGAATACCGGGAACACCCAGCGCTGGCTGGCGGGCGCGCTCGCGTTCAACACGCTGCTCTATTTCCTCCTGAACAACGCGTTCTTCCGCTTTCCCTGGCCGTGGCAGACCTGGACAGCCCGCACGCCCAACGCCCTCATCTACGCCGCCTGCACCGCCCTCCTCCTTGTGGCGGCGTGGCGCTCCGGCATCCACGCCCCCCGCAGCGGAAACGCACCTCAGTCCACGTAGACGAACTCGTTCAGGTTGATCATCGCACGGCACAACTCGACCAACCCACGCTGATCCAGCAACCCTTGCGCGATGCCGCGTTCTTCAACCGTCGGTGACCGCTGCAGCACCGCCGCAAACACCCGGCCCACCTGATCCCCGGCGGATTCCCGTTCCACACGGCCGGCCAATGCCCGCGCAGCCGCGATGGCCATGGGAGAATTCAGCAGCGACAACGCCTGCGGTGCCACCGTCGACTCGACGCGTCGGGCACACGACACCGAGTTCTCCGGCAGGTCGAACGTCTCCATGAACGGCACCCGCACCGTCCGCTTCTGCACGAGATAGAGGCTCCGCACCGTCTGCTGCTCCGGCGCGGAAGGGTACCATCCCTTCGTCCGCGTTTCGTTGTCGTCGAGGAAGGCCGGATTCGCCTGCAGGATCTCCGGCGGCAGGTCAGGCCAAACCGGAGGTCCACCCGACGCCTCCCGAAGCGTTCCCGAAACCCGCAACAACGCATCGCGCAACGGCTCTGCCGCCAACCGACGCGGATGCCGGCGTGAGAGCCACACGTTGTCCGAATCGACCGGGGACGGAGGACCGGAAGCCCTCCGGTAGGCAGCGCTGGTCACCAGCAGGCGCTGCAACGCCTTCATCGATCCGCCGCCGCGTTGGAACTCCATCGCCAGCCAGTCGAGAAGCTCGGGATGGGTCGGAGGCGTTCCGGAAAAACCGAAGTCATTCGCCGTTGCGACCAACCCGCGACCGAAGTGCTGTTGCCACACGCGGTTCACCACGACCCGCCACGTCCACGGGTTCGAGGGCGACGTCACCCACCGCGCCAGCGTCGAGCGGCGCCCGGTGGTCGAGGGATTGGGTGGACGCTCAATGGCGGCCGTGCGCGGGTCGAGGACGGACGGAAAACCTGGACCCACCGATTCCCTTGGCGTCTGGTGATTGCCCTGGAACAGTACGCGCGTCACGGGCGGATCCCCCGGCGCATCGGTCATCAGGAGCCCAAGCGTGAACTCACGTCGCTGACGCCGGAGCGCGACGATCTCCTTCTCGAAGCGTGCGTGACGTTCCTTCGCGTCGCCTTGCAGCGCAGCCTTCACCTCCTTGTCGGACGGCTCGACCTTCTTTCGGAGCCCCTCGAAACGCCCCTTCATTCCTGCGGTCCGCTCCGCTTCCGGCGTGGCCAGGAGCGTGCGTTCCTCCTCCGTCAAGGCCACCTCCCGCTCGGCGCGCAACCGCTGCCGGACGGCATCCAGCACGGCGTCACGCTCCTTCGCGATTTCCGCGATTTGCGCGTCCAGTCCGGCATTGTGCCGGCGGATGGATTCCTGCTCCGGGGCGAGATCGAGGGGAAGTTCGTCGGCAAACGTCACCCCCTCGAAGAAGGCGCGCATCCGGAAGTGATCCGCCTGGAGCAGCGGATCGAACTTGTGGTCGTGGCACCGGCAACACGAGAGCGTCAGCCCGAGGAACGCGCTACCCGTGGTCTCCACCAGATCCGCCATCAGTTCGGCCCGACTCCGATCCTGCTCGTTGAACAGCTTCGCGGCATTGTCATGCGGCCCCAAACGGAGGAATCCCGTGGCGATCAGCGCGTCCTGCTCCGCGGGATCGCGCGGCGGTCCTGCCAACTGTTCATCGCCCGCCAATTGTTCCTCCACGAACCGGGCAAACGGTTTGTCCGCGTTGAACGCCCGCACGACGTAATCCCGGAACCGCCATGCCCGCGGCCGGAACTCGTCCCAGTCAAATCCATTACTGTCGCTGTACCGCACCACATCCAGCCACCAACGCGCCTGGTGCTCGCCATACCGGGGAGATCCCAGCAACCGATCGACCAATCGCTCATACGCCCCGGTCGCCCGTCGCGCTCGAAATCACTGACCTCCTCCGGCGTCGGGAGGAATCCGGTCAGGTCAAGGGACACCCGACGGATCAGGGTGCGTCGGTCGGCCTCCGGCAGGACCTCCAGGCCCCGCCCAGCCAAGGCGGCATCCAGGAAACGGTCCACCGGGTTCATCGCCCGCCCGGCTGGCACACGGACTTCGACTGGCGCGCGAAGCGACCACAGATCGAGCCTCTTGCCAGCGAACCGTTCGGCCACCGGATTGGTGGGATCCGACCACGCATCCCCGACTGGCCCCGCCGCCGAGGCGTCCAGACACAGGCTCCCCCACAGCAGGCCGGCCACGGCCGCCGAGCGGAAGATCGGGGGGATTCGCATGGCTGAAGCTTAAGCCCGTGACCGACCCCGCAGGGAACTCAAAACTCGGGGCGCCTGAGCCCCCACTGCCGAGGCCGGGGCATCGACGGCCACGTCGCACCCATCGTTCCCCGCCCATTTGCATCCGCACGTCGCATATGCGCCGGCACTCGCCGCCTCGCGAATATGCGCACAGCATCCGCACGTCGCGATCCGCGACCCGCAGACCCGCCGCCTCTCTCCCGCCCTCCGGATCCTCCCTCGTCCGCACGTCGTCGCTCCCGTCTCCGTCCTTTCTCGTCCTTTCTCCGTCCTTGCCTTGCCGCAAACCTTCGGCTGCCTTACATCCTCCGCCCCGGCTGTTGCGGAAAACCAGCCGTCCCCCTCGGGAACCACGCAAAACCGCATGTCACAGGATTTCATCGCTCTCGCAGCGCGCATCGCCGGATTCATCCGGCGATCCTCGTCCCACGCCTCCACCGAAACCCTCGTGGACGCGGAATCGCACTTCGCCGCGCTCGCCCACGACGTCTTCACCGCGCAGTTCCACGCCAATCCCGCCTATCAATCGCTCTGTCGTGCGCGGCACATCACCCCGGCGGATGCGCCCGATTGGAGGAACATCCCGGCCGTCCCGACCGAAGCCTTCAAGGATTTCGCACTGACCTGCCTCCCGCCGTCCGAACGCACGACCGAATTCCGGTCGAGCGGCACCACGGCGCAACGGCCCAGCCGACACTTCCACCATCCGGAATCCCTCCAACTCTACCGCGCGTCGGCCCTCGCAGGCTTCGAGCAGCATCTGTTGGCCGATCTGGACGACCTGTGCGAAGCCCAACTGCTCGGCCCGCTCGACAAGCCCGCCTTCCTGGCGCTGACACCGCCACCGGAATCCGCCCCTCACTCCTCCCTCGTCCACATGCTGGGCGCCGTCATCCAGGTCCATGGCGCCAAGGATTCCCTCTTTGCCGGACGCGTCGCCACGGACGGCACATGGGAACTGGACATGGACCGACTGCTCTTTGCCCTCCGTCGTTCCATGTGCGCCAACCGACCGCTCGTCCTCATGGGCACCGCCTTCAACGTGGTCCACCTGCTGGACGCCTTCGAAGCCGGAAACATCCGGTACCGACTGGCCCGCGGTTCCCGGCTCATGGAAACCGGCGGTTACAAGGGGCGTTCCCGCGAGCTTCCCCGTGCCGGGCTTCACGCCGAAGTCACCCGGCGCCTCGGGCTTCCGCCCGCCGCCATCGTGACCGAATACGGCATGAGCGAACTCAGCTCCCAGGGCTACGATCGCGTCGCCGCCCCCTTGTCCGATGGCTCTCCCTGCCCCCCCATCTTCCAGTTTCCGCCGTGGACGCGCGCGCGAGTTGTCTCCCCGGAAACCGGACTCGAAGTCGCAGACGGTGACCGGGGCATCGTCGAGATCCTCGACCTCGCCAACCTGTGGTCCGTGGCCGCCATCCGCACCTCCGACGAGGCCATCCGCCGCAATGGACGGTTTGAACTTCTGGGGCGTGCGACCCATGCCGAGCCACGTGGATGCTCGCGCATGACCGCCTGATCCCTCATCCTCCGTCCACGCACGCATGAATCCGCTGCCCAATCTGTTTCTCGCCGACCTCGGTCCGGAACTGGTCCTCACCCCGAAGACGGTCCGCGAGGCCTGCCAGACCGTCCGGCGAAACCGGGAAGCCTGGCTCACCCAGCTCCGCACCCGACAGATTGCCGAAATCATCGGCTACACGGCCGAGCAGTGGCTCGATCCGCAGAACGGACTCCGGCTTCGGGCCCTGGCCGAGGCTCCTGCACAGATCGGTGTCTCCAGCACCACGCTGGCCCGCGGCCTGGACCACTTCCTCCGCCAACTGACCCCGGAAAACCTCGAAGGCCTCGTCGCGCAGGATCTCGGGGACACGCGTCGCCTCGATGAATTCACCGGCGGCCCCATTGAGCTCCGCACGGGCCGCACCGCCATCGCACGCCGCCCCGAACTCCTGGGCCACATCACCGCCGGCAACCTGCCCATCCCGGCGCTTCAATCCATCACCCTCGGCCTCCTGCTGCGTTCCGCCCAGTTCATCAAGTGCGCCAGCGGAGCCTCCCTCCTGCCACGCCTCTTCGCCCATTCCCTCGCGCTCACCGAACCCCGCATCGGCTCCTGCCTCGAACTGGCCGAGTGGCCCCGGGGTGCCTCCGACCTGGAGGAAGCCTTCTTCAGCGAGGTCCAGTGCCTCACCGCCACCGGTTCCGACGCCATGCTGGAGGATGTCCGCCGACGCGTCCCCCTCCACATCCGGTTCGTCGGCTACGGCCACCGCGTCAGCTTCGCCTATGTCACCTCGGACATGCTCACCACCTACTCGGTGAAACGCGTGATCCGCGACCTGGCCAGCGACGTCACCGCATGGAACCAGCTCGGCTGCCTCTCGCCCCACGTCGTCTACGTGCAGGACGACGGCGTACACTCCCCGGAGTCCATCGCCGAAATGCTCGCCGAGGAACTCGCCCGTCGCGAAACCGAGGATCCCCGCGGGGACATTCCGGTCGCCGAGGCCGCCTCCATCGCCTCGCGCCGCAGCATCTACCAGATGCGCGCCGGCAACAGCCTCGACACCGTCGAGAAACTGAAGGTCGACACTGCCTTCCGTGACGTGCCCGGCGGCGTCCGCATCTGGGAAAGCCCCGGTTCCACCGCATGGACCGTCGTCTACGACAACGATCCCCGATTCGAGTTCTCGTGCCTCAACCGGTTCATCTACGTGAAGCCGGTGCACCAACTCGCCGAGGCCCTGCGCTATGCCGAACCCATCCGTCACCAGGTCTCCACCGTCGCCGTGGCCGCCCTCGACCACCGCCTCACCGACCTCGCCCGCGATCTCGCGCGCTGGGGCGTTGCGCGTGTCTGCCCCGTTGGACGCATGCAGGAACCACCCCTCGCCTGGCGCCATGATGGACGCCCCACCCTCGGTGACCTGATCCAGTGGACGGACCTCGAATCTCCCTGAACCGCTCTATCCCGACATGGAACTCCGCAAATCCTTCCAGATC
>CBDIPJ010000020.1:0-114451 GCA_965283655.1 Limisphaerales bacterium
GCCGCGATCTGCCGCAGTCTGGCGTGCAGAGCTTCAGGAAACGACTTGATGACGAGCGCCGGCATGGTGAAGGAAAGGTACCATTCCGCTTCCATCATTCAACCAATGCCTCGGTCCTACGCGACGTCAGTCCCATGATGTCCGAGCTGGACCGGAGATCGGCGACGGCATGGAGGTAAAGCGGATGAACGCGGTCTTCGCCTCGATGGAAGGACGGCAGCGGAGCGCGGGTCCGCCGGGGTGGTTCCCGGCGCTGGTATCGGCCCGTCCGGGTCTTGTTCCCCGGGCGGGTCTTTCTCTGTCCAAGCCCATAGCCCTGCCCCGGAGACAAATCGCTGTTGAAACCCATTTCCTTGCATTCGATGGAGTGGTGAATGCCGATTAGCTGTTGGCAGCGATTAAGCTTCCTCCTCAGATTGCAGGCATGATGCCCAAGGGCACGTTTCCGTTCTTCGCCGCATGCATTATCGCCGCGAACCTTCAGAGCGCCCGAGCGTCAGACGCTGACAAGATGGACAAAGCAAAGGTGGCCGAGGTGCGGACCATGGCCACTGGGGACGCTCTCGCCCAATTCGACCTCGGCTTCATGTACGAAAGCGGCCGAGTTGTTCCCAAGGACGACGTCGAGGCCGCGAAGTGGTACCGCAAGGCGGCTGGCCAGGGCTTCGCTCAAGCGCAACACAGCCTCGGTGTCTGCTTCACCAATGGCGAAGGCGTTCCCAGGGACGAGGTTGAGGCCTACAAGTGGTTTCTATTGGCCAGCGCAAAGGGAGTGGAGTCGTCCAAAGAGGCTCGTGAGCAGGTCGAGGAGCGATTAACCCCCGAACAACGCGCGAAGGGGAAAAGGCTGGCCCGCGAGTTCCGTCCCAAGGTTAATCCGTAACGGCCAGTCTGTGTCTTCGTAGCCTCCAGCACCGTTCATCTTATGCCTTACATCAACGTTCGAATCACCAGGGACGGGGTCACCGCTGAGCAGAAGGCTCAGATTGTTGCGGAGATGACAGACACTCTCCGTCGTGTGTTGGGCAAGCAACCTGAGCACACCCACATCATCATTGATGAAGTGGAACCCGAGAACTGGGGCTACGCAGGAATGCTCACAACGGAGTATCGGAAGTTGAATGCTGGCTCTTGAACCGCTTCGAGCGGTTTAGGGAGCAATGGGGTCACAGCTTTGATTTTAAGTCTCCTTCCCGGGTCGGCCCCTCCTCTGCCCTTCCCATCAGCCCAAGGCGCGATAGGATCCGGCCATGAACTCCCCGCGTCGCGCCTTTGAGCCATCCTCCGTGATCCGCCTGCCCCACCTCGACCGGCGTCGTTTCCTCAAGACTTCCGCGGTGGGCCTGGCTGCCGTGGCGGGCGGCCAAGGGATGGCCCAAGGGGCACCGAAGAACGCGACCTCGGAAACACTGGCAGCCCAACTTCACGGATCCCTCGATGAAACCCAGAGGAAAGCCCTCTGCTTTGCCTTCAACGATCCCCTCCGGGACAAGGTCGACAACAACTGGATGATCACACGTCGCTCGATCCGCGACGTGCTCCGGGCTGACCAGCAGGACCTCGTGCGCCAGATCTTCCGCCAGTTGCACCGACCCGAACACGCCGATGACATGGTGCGCCAGATGGTCGAGGACTCGGAGGGCAAGGGCTTCGAAGGCGGCACCTCGGTCGCCTTGTTCGGTGAACCAGGCACCGGCAAGTTCGAGTTCGTCCTGACCGGACGCCATTGCACGCGGCGATGCGACGGCGATTCCGTGGCCGGCGCCGCCTTCGGTGGCCCGATCTTCTACGGCCATCAATCAGGCCCGAAGGACGAGGAACCCGCGGACCATCCGGGCAACATCTTCTGGTATCAGGCCAAGCGTGTGAACGAGGTCTTCGCCGCGATGGACGGACGGCAACGGACCGCGGCACTCGTGGATGGACATTCCCGGCCGGAACGCGCGAGCGAGACCGTCCGCCTGTCCGGCCAGAAGAAGGGCCTGCCTGGAATCCGGCTCGGTGAACTGTCCCGTGACCAGCGCGATCTCGTCCGCAAGGTCATGTCGGACCTGCTCCGGCCCTTCCGGGTCGTGGATGCCGAGGAATCCATGCGGCTGGTGGAGTCGCAGGGTTTCGAGGATCTCCATCTCGCGTACTTCAAGCAGCAGGACCTCGGCGGCGACGGCGTCTGGGACGTCTGGCAGATCGAGGGACCCCAGATGCTCTGGTACTTCCGCGGCGAACCCCACGTGCACTGCTGGGTCCACATCCGCGACGCGCGGGCGTGACCGCATAGGCCGTTGACGTCGGCAGGAAAATGCATACATCCTGTATGCGTGCGCGTCATCAAGGAAAGCTACCTGCGGGACGCTGCGAAAGCGTATCCGAAGGCGGCCAAGTACCTGACGGTCTGGATGGTCACCGTGCGTGCGGCCCAATGGGACAACCTGGCCGACTTGTGGCGGGTTTACCCGAGCGCAGACCAGGTTGTCGTGCGCAGCGGAAAGTCCGTCATTGTGTTCAACGTGTGCGGCAACACCTACCGCCTGATAGTGGCCATCCATTTCGACCGTCAGATGGTCTACACGCTGCGCTTTTTCACACACGCCGAGTACAGCAAAGGCAGATGGAAGGACGAGCTATGAAAACCCGGACAGCACTTCAGTTCCCGGCGCTACCGAAGGATTACCTGGACCTTTGCCGGATTCAGATGCCGCGGCCGATCCATGACGCACTGGACTACGCCAACGTCGCGGAGGTCACCGACGCGATGGCGTTGTGGCAGGAGGAGTTCACCTTGGACCAGCGGGACTATTTCGACCTGCTCTGCGGGTTGCTGGAGGAGTACGACCGGGCGCACATCAAATGGCCAAAGGTCAGCATCCAAGCTCGCCTGGCACATCTCCTCGACGAATCCGGGCTGTCCGCGGCCGACCTGTCGCGAATCCTCGGCGGGAGCCGCAACCTCGGCTCGATGATCCTCCGGGGTGATCGGAACCTGACCTTGGCCCACGTCCGGAAGCTCTCAGACCATTTTGGCGTCAGCCCGGAGCTGTTCATCTGAGCGTCGCCCGTCCCCAGTCCTCCGGCCGTCCTTGCACCCCTGCCCTCGGAGACCACGCCAGGCGCGCCCGGTTGATGTTTTCCCCCGGCGCGGCCTCGGCCCTGTCGCCGTCGTAGATCAACACGTTGAACCCCATCCGCCCCACCTTCGCGAGATCCACACCCGCGTCGGCCCATGGAATGCAGGCGCGCACCAGATAGCCATCCGGCAACCGTTGGGAATCCAGGCGGATTCCGGGAGACACCCGCTCCAACAATCCCGGCTTCGCGTCCGCGTCCCGCGCGCCGCGCACAGCACCGTTCCGGTCGAAGGGAATGATCCCCAACTTGAACGCGCCGAACGTGTGCTCGGCCTCCCCGGTGGGATCCAGACACACCTCCACCGAATCACTGCGCCAATGCCCGCGGATGTCATCCGAGGCGATATTGGAAACCACGACATCATCCCGCACCCGCACTTCCACCCACAGGGATTCTCCGTCGTGTGCAGCACGGAAGGTCGCCGACAGGTCTGCCGCCGACGCCACCGTTCCCTGCCACGTGCGCGTGTGCGGAATCTCCACCGCAGGAAGGGCGCGCCATCCGGCATCGTCCGCCCCGGCACCCACGGCCAGGCCTTCCTTCCGCGGAATCGCGATCGACGGCACAGGATGGAGCCGCACCCGTGCAGACACTGCCTGCCCCCCAACCTTCCCGCTCGCCACCATTTCGACATCGCCGGCGTCCGGGGGCGCCGTCACCTGCAGGATACGGTAATAGACCGGAACCTGTCCCGGCACGGCTACGTCGACCTCCGCAGGTGACACGCGCCAACCGGTCGGCACCTCCAACCGCAGTTTCCCCGCGGGTGTTCCCGGAAAATCCAACACCTCCAAGGGCACCGGAGTCGTGTGCCCCATCACCACGGGAACATCCGCTTCGAAGGTGGCGGAACTGGGGATGGCGTGGTCCTCGACCCAGTCCAGATAACGCGACACCGCCGGACGCGGCAGGAACCGCAGGGCCACAGGAACGGGTGCCTTCGTGACCGGCGGCGAATCCACCCTGGGTGGCGTGGCTCCCTCGATGGGTAATCCGCGGAACAGGTTCGTTTCTCCGGCCACGAAGGGGACCACCGACTTCACCAACTCCAGGGACTGCGGGCGCCTCAACCACGCCGATCCGGCCATCCCGCCGAAATCCCTGCGACCGGTGATTCGCGAGTGCCTCCCCGGC
The DNA here is from genome assembly GCA_965283655.1 of Limisphaerales bacterium. Lineage (GTDB taxonomy): Bacteria > Verrucomicrobiota > Verrucomicrobiia > Limisphaerales > UBA9464 > UBA6176. The sequence continues at coordinate 4,261 of CBDIPJ010000020.1, forward strand.
AACCACGGCAGGAATGCGTCCGTCGGGGAGTGCGTTCGTCGTGACCACCGTCGTGGCCATCGGCCCCATGCCACCCACGTAGAGCTTTCGGGGCCGCCACACGGTCAACCCTTCCAACGAAAGTTGTTCCGGAAATCGACCAGAATCCGCCGCCGCATCAAAGGCCTCCACGGCAAGCCAACCGGCCGCCTGATGATGTCCATGCTGACCAGGGGTGGGCGCCGGATTCATCGTGACGACCACCTCCGGACGCAGCGCACGGATCAACCGGACCAATCGTTCCAACGTCGCCTCCGGATCCCACCGTTCGAGGGTCGCCTTCAGATCCTCGGTGTAGGCGAAGTCCTCCCGTTCGAGGAAGAACCACTGACGGACGCCCAACCGTTGGAGACACTCGCGCAACTCGGCTTCGCGAAGGATCCCCAGCGACGCCCCACCCTGGCGGCCCACCATGTTCGCGCCTCCCTCGCCACGGGTGCAGTAAACCGGCACCACTCCCTTGCCCTCACCCAGAGCGTACTGCGCGATCAGGGGAGCGAGGCCCGTTTCATCATCCGGATGCGCGAACACCGCGAGCAGGTCGGTCTTCAGCAACGCCTCCCCCGACGGCGGCGCGGCCCGTCCACAGGTCGCCGCCATCAGCGCAACCGCGCACGAGACAGCAAAGGACCAGGCGTTGGAGCAGGTGCGCATGCGTTCAGATCCCCTTGGCCATCCGTTCCGCCAACAACTCCGCCGTCACCCGCGCCGAACCCGCGTCCAGATGCCGCCCGTCCGTGTACCGCGGCAGCCATCCGCGCCCGAACCACTCCGTCCGCAGATCGATCCGAACCGCCCCGAACTCGGCCACCAACCGATCCACCAGATCCGGCGACCGCCGGGGTCCCGGCATGCGCACCTCGCCGCCGGGAAGATCCACGAACACGACACGCACACCGCGTTCCTTCAACTCCTTCATCCGTTCCTGCCATTTCGCGACCAAGGCCTCCGCCGGTATCCCGACCTCCATCACCGGCCCGGGTTCCCGTACGCCCGGCGCGTTCGTCTCGATGAGTCCGTCTCCACCCGATTCCTTCCGCAACTTCACCGCCGAATACAGCAGGCTCGTGGGCCGACGCGACGCGCGCGCCATGGGCACGTGCTGGGCCAGCGTCGTTCCCGGCGACTCCAATCCTTCGATGAGCAACCGGTCGTTCGCGCCCCAGTCCTTTTCCACGAGGTAGGTCTCCACGAACACCACCGCGGGAAGGTCCGGTCGTCGTCCGAGCACATCGAGTCCAACCAGCGGGATCGAACCATCGAGGCCGAGCGTCGCGAAGTCCGACAGGGCGGTTCCGGCGAAGTACTCCGCAAGCATCCGTCCGCTGAGTGACGACCCGACCATCACGTACTTCGGCGCGGCTCCGCGGAACAGGAATTCCTCCATCCGGATCCGGTTGGCGAAGTAGTTGGATTCGGCGAAGCGCGCCTCCAGACCGAGGCCGCGCAGGCACACCTGCCACAGGCCGAGGATCACCGCGGTGACACCGAGGATCTGGAGGGCATGTCGTGTCGTGGGTCGCATGTCGTCGCCTCCTAGAATTGGAAATAGATGAAATCCCCGGACGCCCCCGCGTTCACGAGGATCAGGAAGAACAGGACGCCGTAGATCAACGCCTCCAGGCGTACTGACCACAAGGGTCCCATCCGACCGCGCCACCCACGGCTGGCACCCCACGCGTGATACAGCACGGCGGGCAGGCAGAAGACCGCGATCACGAAGATCGACTGCGGCAGCGCCCCACCCGGATTCGAGAAGAGGCACCGCACGTACGCCCCCGCGTGCCGGATATCGGGAAACTGGAACAGCAACCACAGCAACGACACCACATGGAAGGTCACCACCATTCCCACCACCCGACGCCAAAGCGGCAGGCGGGTCGGATCCGCACGCCCGATGCCCGTCAGACGTTCCAACGCAAGGCACAGACCATGCGCTGTACCCCACGCGGCATAGCTCCACGCAGCCCCATGCCAGAGGCCGCCCAGGAACATCACCAGGAAGAGGTTTATGTAGGTCCGTACCTCGCCCCGCCGGTTTCCACCCAGGGGGATGTACAGGTACTCCCGCAACCAACTCGACAGCGACAGGTGCCAGCGACGCCAGAACTCGGTCAGGCTCGTCGACAGGTACGGATGATCGAAGTTCAGCGGCAATTCATATCCGAACAGCTTCGCCAGTCCCTGCGCGATGAACGAATACCCCGCGAAATCCGCGAAGATCTGGAACGAAAACCCGTACAGCAGGAGCCACAGGTTCAACCGCGGCACCTCCAGGAATCCCGGATGACTCAACAACGCCGTCGCCTCCTTCAGGTTGTCCGCCACCACCATCTTCAGGAAGAAACCGAGCACCAGCTTCCGCAACGCCCCCGACCAATCCACGTCCGCCCACCGCTTCGGTCCGATCTGATGGAAGAAGTCCGCCGCCTTGACGATCGGCCCGGCGATCAACTGCGGAAAGAACGCCTTGAAGAACCAGACCCGCGCGTGGAACCACCCCACCTCCTTCGGTCCCCGCGGCGGCATCAGGCCGGGGAACCCCTTCGTGCCCGCGTGCCACGACTCCACCACCAGGCTGATCCCCTGGAAGGTATAGAAGGAGATGCCGATCGGCAGTGGCACCTCCGAGAACCATCCCGGCAGCCGTGCCCGCACGGCCTCCGGAACCAGCGTCGTCACCAGCAACCCGAAGTACTTGAAGAAGGCCAGTGCGCCCACGTTGAAGCCCAGCGCGCCGAACAACACGGTGCGACGCCGTTGTGGACTCCAGCCCTCTGCCATCAGCCATTGCGCGGCCTGCGCGTTCACCGCCGTCGAGAGGATCAGCAGGAAGACCAGCCAGGGCGTGTGCCATCCATAGAACACGAACGACGCCACCGTCAGCACACCCACCTGCCAGAACGCCCGCCGGCTCGCGTAATGCAACGCGAACACCACCCCCAGGAACACGGCAAAGGTCCAACTGTTGAATAGCATCGAGGCCCCGCGACAATGCCGATCCTCCCCGACGGTTTGAAGATCGAACATCCGGCATACGGATGTCCGTTGAAGGCCGGGTGCCCCCACCCGGCGATCCATGCCCCCTTGAATCTGGAAAAAGCAGTTGGATCCGCAGATTGCGCAGATGACGCAGATAATCAGGAGCTTGGATCGGGCGTGCCATTCACCTGCAAGGTGACGTCTTCGCGAGCCTCGGGTGTGTCATTTCTGCCCTTCTATCTGCGCAATCGGCGCCATCTGCGGATAAAAAAACTGCCGATCCCAGATTGAATCCTGAATCTGAAAACTTCGCCCTCCGCCTCCCGCCGCGTGGGGTCACGCGGCCTTCAATCTGATGGGCTGAAGGCCGGGTGCCCCCACCCGGCGATCCATGCCCCCTTGAATCTGGAAAAAGCGGTTGGATCCGCAGATTGCGCAGCTGACGCAGATAATCAGGAGCTTGGATCGGGCGTGCCATTCACCTGCAAGGTGACGTCTTCGCGAGCCTCGGGTGTGTCATTTCTGCCCTTCTATCTGCGCAATCGGCGCCATCTGCGGATAAAAAACTGCCGATCCCAGGTTGAATCCTGAATCTGAAAACTTCGCCCTCCGCCTCCCGCCGCGTGGGGTCACGCGGCCTTCAATCTGATGGGCTGAAGGCCGGGTGCCCCCACCCGGCGCTCAATGCCCCCCCTTGAATCTGGAAAAAGCAGTTGGATCCGCAGATTGCGCAGATGACGCAGATAATCAGGAGCTTGGATCGGGCGTGCCATTCACCTGCAAGGTGACGTCTTCGCGAGCCTCGGGTGCTGTCATTTCTGCCCTTCTATCTGCGCAATCGGCGCCATCTGCGGATAAAAAAACTGCCGATCCCAGATTGAATCCTGAATCTGAAAACTTCGCCCTCCGCCTCCCGCCGCGTGGGGTCACGCGGCCTTCAATCTGACGGGCTGAAGGCCGGGTGCCCCCACCCGGCGATCCATGCCCCCTTGAATCTGGAAAAAGCGGTTGGATCCGCAGATTGCGCAGCTGACGCAGATAATCAGGAGCTTGGATCGGGCGTGCCATTCACCTGCAAGGTGACGTCTTCGCGAGCCTCGGGTGCTGTCATTTCTGCCCTTCTATCTGCGCAATCGGCGCCATCTGCGGATAAAAAACTGCCGATCCCAGGTTGAATCCTGAATCTGAAAACTTCGAACTCACCTAACCTCCAACACCGCCAACCACCCCTGCGCCCGCTCCGGATCGTTCAGGCACACCGATCCGCCAACCAATCGCGGCACCGGATCCCCGGCGCGCGACCACGGCGACACCTCCGCCAGGTGCTTCGCAAACGCCGCAAATCCCGGATGCCCGCCCGCCTGCACCTCCTTCAACGTCCATAACCGGAAGCGCCCGACGCGGCCCGGCGCCACCACCCGCATCAGTTCCAGCATCACGCGTCCCATGGTGTGGCGCGGATTGATCTCCACCACCGGCTTCAACCGCGCCCCACCTTCCGCCCCGCGATAGACAAAGGCGTCCACGCCCAGCGGCCCCTCGTGGCCGACCTCGCGCAGCAACGGTTCGAGGGCTTCCCCCAGATCCCGATACAACCCATGCAGACGTCCGCCCAGGTCGCGCGGCAAATCCGTTGCCCCCGACTCCGCCCCCAACGCCCGCAACACATTCGCTGGCGGACGACGTTCGAATCGCGGTTCCGCCCAGTTCGACCGGAACTGCCCCCGAAGGTCGTTCTCCAGCCCCGCGTAACCCACCAGCTTCAAGCCGTCCTTGCCCATGTCGAACTGCACCGAAAAGTCCGCCAACCGCTCCAGCCACGGTTCCACCACCAACCGCCGTCCGGCACCGAACTGCGCTTCCATCCAGCGTTGCTGCGTCGGGAGGACCGCCGGTTCCCACAAGCGCACCATGCCATTGCCCGCCAGCCCCAGATCGCACTTCACCACCACCCGGTGATGCCCACGCGACCGGATCGCTGCGATCGCGGCATTCGCCTCCGCCATCGTCGATACGGTGACGCCGCATTCCTCGACCCCGCTGAACCACGCCGTCGGCTCGCGACGCACCAGCCAGTCGCGCAGGAACCGCGCCGACCACGCCTTCCCGTACAACGCCGTCCGCTCTTCCGTGAAGGCCTCCATCTGCGGCCGACGCGCTTCCGCCACGCGTTCCACCAAGGGACCGAACAACGCCATCGAGTCCGGAGCCCACGCCCACGGATTCAATCCACCGAGTGCGCGCCCCGGTAGAAGGCTGTCCTCCGCCAGGCGCCCCCCGACGAGTTCCTCGAACTCCGGCACCGCAAACCCTGCCTGGACCAACCCGCTCAGGAAGGCCGTCGACGGCCGCCGCGGCACGAGCACGACATCATCGCGCACGGCGCGAAACACGGGCAGCACCGACAGATCCTCGATCAACCGCCGCTGGGCCTCGACCGGTTCAAAGCCCGCCCCCCGTTCCAGCAGCGCTTCCGCGAGCGGATTGAACCAGTGAACCGTCGGCGCACGTCCGCGCGAACGCCCATACACGCCCAGCTCCGCAATGAACCGGTCGTTGAATCCGGCCGTGCGTCGGCCTTCGAGGTTCAGCACCCCGCCCTTCGCCCGGCTGGGCGACAACGGAAACTTCAACTGCTGCGCGTAAGCGTCCCAGTCGTCGAGTGCGGGATCCTTCCACTTCCGGAACCACTTCAACCCGTAGGCCACGTGGCCGATCTCGTCGTGGTGGATGCGGTCGAGCAACTGCGCAGTCTCGAGGTCGCCGGCCGCGGCGAAGGCCTGGCCGTACTCCCGCGAGAAATCGAGGTTCGCCTGCTCGAAGGTCAGCGGCAGTCCCGACACATAATCCAACGGCGAACCCATCCCGGAAAGCAACCGCCACAGGTGACCGCTCACCGGCAACTCCCCGAAGGCCACGCCGCACGCGCACATCCGTTCCATGTACCAGCGGGTGTGTTCCTGTTCGTCGCGCAGGGTCTTGTAAACGCCACGGCGGAAGGCGGCGGGCGCGTCCGGAAACCGGAGCAACACCAAGGCCATCAGTTCCACCGCCAGCAATTCATGATTCGCGAAGAAGTGCAGCACCCGCCCCCGCTCGTCGCCCCGGTCCAGATGGCGCGTCCCCGGAAACATCCCGCCCGGTTCGCTCGCGCCACCCACCACCGACTTGAACCGCAATTCCTGCGGACGCCCCGGCATCTCGGGCGCCACCATCGCCACGCCCGGCAACCGGTCCGTGACTTCGCCCGGATCCGCCAGCTTCTCCGCCAGCGTCCGGCCAAACAGGACCTGCTCTGCAAACTCCCGCATCTCCATCGCGACGCCAGTTCTCACCCAATCTCCGGCCCGTGTCCACCCTGCCCCTGAAAACGCAAAATCGCCTGCTCCAGACCCCCCGGCCGGAACAGGCGACGTTGTCTGGCCAACCCCCCGGTTGGCCGTGGAAGTGTCTTCAGGCCTTCGCGGCCTTGCGGCGACGCGCCACCCACAGGCCGCCCACCGTGAAAAGTCCCAGCGTCATGTACGTCGCGGGCTCCGGCGTCCCCGTCAGGGCCGCGACGTTCACCGCGCCGATGTCGATCGCGAACAGGAGGTCGTTGAAGTCCTCGTCACCGCCACCGAACAGGTCCTCGAACCCGATTACCAGGTACGACCCATGCACCGCCGCGAACGACACCACATGGTTGATCCCGTCCGGATTAACCGAGATGTCCGTGGAGTAGACCTCGCCCGGATTGCTCGTGGCGCCGTTGGCGATCAGGAAGAAGTCCAGCTTCTGGCCGCCGCTGATCACACCGAGGTCGACGAAATCACCGGCCTGAAGCGGGGTCGAGGCCGTGCGCCGGCCACCCGTCGAGGCGTTCGGGAAGATGATCGTCGGATCGCCCGAATCCACACCGCCGCCGCCCGTGTTGTAGCCCAGCGTGTTCTGGTATCCCGCGCCCTCTCCGATGAAGTAGGCCCGGACGTTCGCATCCGTCTTCAGGAACAGCTTGCTCGGATCGAGGAGGTAGTTCCCGGTGTTGAAGCTCTGCCCCTCGCCCAGCACCGAGTTGAGGTACTGGTTCAAACCCGGCAACTCCGTGTTCTGGAAGGTGGCGGACGCCGCATCCGAACCCGCCAGCATCACCTGACCGGCGATCGGCAACCCGAAGGGCCGGGCCCCCGACTGAACCGTCGCGGCCGTCTGGGCCAGCGCGCTCACACTCACAACCACACTCGCGAACAGGGGGGCAATCGACTTCATCATCATGCCATCCCATACGCAGCGGGGATGCCAGCCCACCGATTCAGCCACATCCAACAGGAAACCAACGAATTAGGCGATCAGGCACCGGAACCTCCCCTCCGTCCCGAACACCACCCCGCATTGCAGATGCATTGCGCCTGCAAGCAGTTGCAATGTACCCCCCTTCGATCCGGACTGGGCCGAGACGGTTTCTTGGACAGGATGTACAGGATAGACAGGATGCGTGTTGGGTTTGTCCGGCTCAGGACCATCCTGTGAATCCCGTTCATCCTGTCTCAGAAACTCCGCGTAACTCCTCTCATCAATTGCCGAACACGAAAATGGGAGTGGCGACGTCCTCGTCGCCGTTCCAAACCCTTTCCCAAGGCGATGAGGACATCGCCGCCCCCTTCCATCCGGGGGCAGTGCCACGACGCGCCCCCTCGCGCCAGTCTGCCCACCCCTACCCCAACATCGCCCGCAACTCCGACAACACCCACTCGGGGGCAATCCCCTCCAGACAGCGATGATCCTCCGGACACGTCCGAAGAAAGCACGGTCCGCACGGCACCCCCACGCGCACAAACCGATGGCGCGGATCCCCCGGCAACCCCGGCCCCGTCAATTCCGGCGACGTACTGCCGAACGGCACCAACACCGGCGTTCCCACCGCCGCAGCCAGATGCATGGGCCCGGTATCGTTGGTCACCACCACCGCGCACGACTGCAACGCCGCCGCCAATTGTGCCAGGGTCGTCTTCCCGGCCAGCACCCGGACCGCGCTGGCGCCGGCGGGAACCAGCGACCGTGCCAACTCCACATCCGCCGGCCCACCGAAGATCACCACGCCCAGTTCCGGATCCAGCACGAGTTCTCCGATCATCCAGCGGAACGCCCCCGCCGGCCAACGCTTCGCCGGGCCGTATTCCGCGCCCGCGTTGATCCCGATCCACCGGCGATCCAACCCCAACCCAAAGGTCGCCCGCGTGGCCAACGCCACCGCCGGGTCCACGCGGATCACGGGGGCCATCGGTTCCAGGCTCCCACCCACCGGCCCGAGCAATCGCAGGTATTGGTGGATGTGATGCGCCTCGGGCCCGGGCAACGGCTCGCCCCAGTGCGGGGTGGCGTTGGGATCCGCGAGGACCTTGCGGACCTCCACCGGCGTCCGACGCCGCATCTCCACCGCGCCCGGTTGCGCCTCGACCACGTCCGTGAGCATCCAGTTGCGCCAGGGCCAGCGGCCTCCGACCCGACGCCGCACGCCTCCCAGGAACAGTTCCATCGCGGATCGCGGCGAGTTCGGAAACGCAAACCCCAAATCGAACTTCAGGGGACGCAGGCGGCGTCCGACCGACCACACACCCTCCTTGGGCGCGAGGGCAATGACCTCATCGATCCCGGGATGCCCCTCCCACAACCCCGCGAGTTTCGACGGCGTCACCAAGGTGATTCGCGCTTCCGGAAAGCGCTCCCGGATCCGCATCACAGCGGGCGTGGACATGATCGCATCCCCGAGCCAATTGACGGCTCGGAGGACAATGCGTTGCGGATCCGGTGAAGTGACAACTCCCATGGATGGGCACCGAGCATACGCCGGAGGCGTTGCAGCGGATAGCCCGTGGTGCGGATTCCAGATGAAAGCCCCATTCCGCCGGGCGCATCTTGAGACTGCCCCCTTTTGGAAAGGATTCGGGGCGGCGATGTCCTCATCGCCCTGAGAAAGGCTCTGGAACGGCGACGAGGACGTCGCCACCCCGTTCCATGTGGGGGCAGTGTCAAGATGCGCCCCATTCCCCCCGGCATCCATCCCGCGCCCACCCCCGCCGCAACGCGGCGCACGGCGAAAGCCCGGGGTGGAGCGGAGCGGAACCCTGGGTCACCCCACCCCACGACACCTCGCCCCAGCGGGGCGAACGGTGACCCCACGTGTTCTGTTCCGGGTGCCCTTTCAGGGCCCAGTGCAGGCCGGGTGCCCTCACCCGGCGAAGTGAGAAGGTCCAAGTTTGAAGGCCGGGTGTCCTCACCCGGCGAGGCCAGTAGGCTGAGATTGCACGCGGCCAGTTCCCAGTTTTCCGGCTTCCACAGCCTCCTCACGTCGACTGCTACCACTTCGATCGTAGCTGACGAGGTCACGAGGCAGGGATGGCATCTGGCATCTGGGAACTGTCATCTGGCAACTCCTCGCCCCCCCTCACCCACCCCTCCGCACTGGCGCCCGAGGACAGGCCGCGGCAAACTCCACACAAGCCTTCCATGCGCACGCTCCTGCATCTCCTCGCCGCGGCAGCCCTCGCTGCGGGATCCGCCTGCCTTTCTGCGGCCGACCCAGCGGCAACCGCCGCCCAGGCCGAGAAGGACCGCACCCATTGGGCCTTCACCCCGCCCACCAAACCCGCCCCCCCGAAGTCCGGCACCCGCTGGGGCCACAACGAGATCGACGCCTTCATCGCGGCACGCCTTTCCCAGGAAAAGCTCAAGCCTTCGCCCGAGGCCGACCGCACCACGCTCCTGCGCCGTCTGAGCCTCGACCTCATCGGCCTCCCCCCGACACCCGCCGAAGTCGATGCCTTCCTCGCCGACAAGTCACCGGAGGCCTACGACCGCGTGGTCGAACGGCTGCTGGAGTCGCCGCATTACGGCGAACGCTGGGGGCGTCACTGGCTGGATGCGGCGCGCTACGCCGATTCCGACGGCTTCGAGAAGGACAAGCTCCGCTTCATCTGGTTCTACCGCGACTGGGTGGTGAACGCCTTCAACCGCGACCTGCCCTACGACCGGTTCGTCATCGAACAGATCGCCGGCGACCTGCTCCCGGATGCCACCCAGGATTCCACCGTCGCCACCGGATTCCTCCGCAACTCGATGGTCAACGAGGAGGGTGGCGTGGATCCGGAACAGTTCCGCATGGACGCCATGTTCGACCGAATGGACGCCATCGGAAAGAGCGTGCTCGGCCTGACCATCCAGTGCGCCCAGTGCCACACGCACAAATACGACCCCATCACGCAGGAGGAGTACTACCGCCTGTTTGCCTTCCTCAACAACGAGCACGAAGGCTCCCGCGTCGTCTACCTCCCCGACCAACTCCAGCAGGTCGAATCCCTCCGTCGCCAGATGCGCACGCTGGAGGAGGATCTCCGCCACCGCACCCCCGACTGGGAAGCCCGCCTCGCCACCTGGGAGGGTTCCGTCCGCGACGCCGCCACGCACTGGCAACGCATCGAAACCCGGAACGCCGGCGACAACAGCGCGCGCTACGAATACCTCCCTGACGGCTCCATCCTCGCCGGAGGCTACGCGCCCACCCAGTGGACCTCCCACTTCCGCGGCACCAACACGACCCTTTCGCGCATCACCGCCTTCCGCCTCGAACAGCTTCCGCACCCCGACCTGCCCAGCGGCGGCCCGGGACGCTCCATCCGCGGCATGGCGGCGCTTTCCGAGTTCAAGGTGGAGGTGCAATCCCTCGCCCAGCCCACCAACCGTTACTGGGTGAAGTTCACCCGTGCGGAAGCGGACTTCTCGAACGCCGAGAAACCCCTCGAATCGGAGTTCGACGACCGCTCGAACCGCAAGCGCACCTACGGCCCGATCGCGCACGCCATCGACGGCAAGGGCGACACCGCCTGGGGCATCGACGCCGGCCCCGGCCGTCGCAACACCGCCCGTCAGGCCGTGTTCATCCCGGAGAAGCCCATCGAGACCGCGGGCGGTGTCCTCCTCGACTTCCACCTCGAACAGGGACACGGCGGGTGGAACTCCGACGACAACCAGAACCACAACCTCGGCCGCTTCCGCCTGACCCTCACGGATGCGCCGAACCCGGGACTCGATCCCGTGCCCGCCCTGTTGCGTCCCATCGTGGCCACGCCGCGCGAACGACGCAGCCCGGCGCAGGTCCACGCCCTGTTCTCGCATTTCCGCACCACCGTTCCCGAGTGGAAGTCGGTCAACGACCAGATCGAAGCGCTCTGGCGCCAATGGCCAGAGGGCCACACCAGCCTCGCCCTGTATCCACGGGACGAAGCCCGCATGACCACGGTCCTCAAGCGCGGCGACTGGCTCAAGCCCGGCAAGGCCGTGACCGCGGGCACACCCGCCTTCCTCCACGCGTTGCCCGAAGGCACCGACGCCTCCCGCCTCACCCTCGCCCGCTGGCTGGTGGATCGACGTTCCCCCACCACGGCCCGCGTGCTGGTCAATCGCGTCTGGCAACAATACTTCGGCCTCGGTCTCGTCGAGACCCCCGAGGACTTCGGCGTGCAGGCCCCGGCACCCAGCCATCCCGAACTCCTCGACTGGCTCGCCATCGAATTCATGGACCAGGGCTGGTCCCTCAAGAAGCTCCACCGCCTCATCGTCCGCTCCGCCACCTACCGGCAGTCCAGCCGCGTGACCCCGGAACTCCTCGAACGCGATCCCCAGAACCGTCTGCTCGCCCGCGCCCCGCGCATCCGTGTCGAAGGCGAGATCGTCCGCGACATCGCGCTCGCGTCCTCGGGACTGCTGAATCCCGCGCTCGGCGGTCCGGGCATCTTCGCCCCTGCACCCGACTTCCTCTTCAAGCCGCCCTCCTCCTATGGCCCCTTCGAATGGGTCGAGGAACGCGGCACCAACCGATACCGCCGCGCCCTCTACACCTTCCGTCGCCGCTCGACCCCGTACCCGGCGCTCCAGAACTTCGACGTCCCCAACGCCGACTTCTCGTGCGTGCGCCGCACACGTTCCAACACCCCGTTGCAGGCGCTCACCACGCTCAACGAAACCCTGTTCATGGAATGCGCCCGCGCCCTCGCGCTGAACGCCCTCCGCCAGGGCACCACCGACGACCAGCGCATCACCCACGCCTTCCGCGCCGTCCTGTCGCGTCCGCCCTCCCGCGCCGAACTGACCGAACTCACCGCCCTCTTCCGACGCCAGCGCGAGCGGATTGCCGAGGGATGGATCAACCCGTTCGAACTCGGCACGGGCACCAACGCCCTTCCGGCGAACCTTCCCCCCGGCACCAACCCCGGCCAACTCGCCGCGCTCACCACCGTCACGCGCGTCCTGCTCAACCTCGACGAAGCCATCACCCGCGAATGAGCCACGGCCAACGCTCCATCACCGCAACACCCCTTTCCACGACCCCGCCATGAACCGCATCCCTGTCCCGCAGGAAGCCGCCGAACTCCACCGCCAGTTCCTTTCCCGCCGCTGGTTCTTCCGCCAGTGCGGCGTCGGACTCGCCGGCATCGCCCTCAACTCCCTCCTCGCGGAATCCGCGTCCGCCGCCACCCAGCCCGGCCGGAGCGGACCCGCCGCCCCGCTGGATCCCCTCGCGCCGCGCCAGCCCCATTTCGCTCCCCGCGCCAAGCGCGTCATCTTCCTCTTCATGGCCGGCGCACCCAGCCATCTCGAGCTGTTCGACCACAAGCCCGAGCTCGCGAAGTGGGACGGCAAGCTTCCCCCCGCCGAACTCCTCAAGGGTTACCGGGCCGCCTTCATCAACCCGAACTCCACCCTCCTCGGACCCCGCTTCAAGTTCGCCCGCCACGGCCGCTCCGGAGCCGAACTCTCCGAGCTCGTCCCCCACATCGCCTCCGTCGCCGACGAACTCTGCATCGTGAAGTCGATGCACACGGACGCCTTCAACCACGCCCCCGCCCAGATCTTCCTCAACACCGGTTCCCAGCAGTTCGGCCGCCCTTCCCTCGGCGCCTGGACCACCTACGGGCTCGGTTGCGAATCCCGCAATCTCCCCTCCTACGTCGTCTTCTCCACTGGCAGCAAGGGTCCCTCCGGCGGAGCCTCCAACTGGGGCGCCGGGTTCCTCCCCACCCCCTACGGCGGCACCCTCTTCCGCACCGGCGCCGAACCCGTCCTCTTCCTCGGCAATCCCAAGGGCATCGACAACGCCACCCAGCGCGATTCCCTCGACGTCATCAACCGGCTCAACCAGCAACGTCTCGGCACCGTCGGCGACCCCGAGATCGCCGCGCGCATCTCCGCCTTCGAGATGGCCTACCGCATGCAATCGTCCGCCCCCGACCTGATGGACCTCTCCGGCGAATCCAAGGCCACCCTCGAAGCCTACGGCGCCGAACCCGGCAAACCCACCTTCGCCAACGCCTGCCTCCTCGCGCGTCGCCTCGTTGAACGCGACGTCCGCTTCGTCCAGATCTTCCACGAAGCCTGGGATCAACACGGCAACCTCGTCGGCGACCTCAAGCGCAACTGCGCCAACACCGATCGCCCCACCGCCGCCCTCATCCGCGATCTCCGCCAGCGGGGACTCCTCGACGACACCCTCGTCATCTGGGGCGGTGAGTTCGGTCGGACGCCCATGGTCCAGGGTGGAAACGATGGTCGCGACCATCATCCCAACTGCTTCTCCATGCTCCTCGCCGGCGGCGGCGTGAAGCCTGGCCATACCCATGGCGAATCCGACGACTTCGGCTTCAACGCCACCCGCGACACCGTCCACGTCCACGACCTCAACGCCACCCTCCTCCACCTCCTCGGCTTCGATCACACCCGCCTCACCCACCGCTTCCAGGGCCGCGACTTCCGCCTCACCGACGTCCACGGCGAAGTCGTCTCCAAACTCCTCGCCTGATTTCCCCGTCGTAGCCCCCACGTAGCAGACGAGGTCACGAGGCTGTGGATGAGCGCCCCCAGTCCCCAGATCCCAGTCCCCAGACCCAATCGTAGCAGACGAGGTCACGAGGCTGGGGTTGAAGAGTTCCCAGGGAACTGGCTGCTGGAAACTGGGGACTCCTTCCACAGCCTCCTCACGTCGTCTGCTACCCCCTCATTCGTACGAGGTCACGAGGCTGTGGATGGAGAGCCCCAGCACCCAGTCCCCAAATCCCAGATTCCGCCCCTCACGCGGCGCATCCTTCATCCGCCGGGTGAGGTCACCCGTCCTTCAGCCTCACCCCTTTGAAGGCCGCGCGCCCCCACGCGGCGCCCCGAAGCAGTTCCAAGCATCAACCTAAAATTGGCAGTTCATTTATCCGCAGATGGCGCCGATTGCGCAGATAGAAGGGCGGAAATGCCAGCACCCGACGCCGGCGAACACCTCACCTTTCAGGTGCATGGCACGACCGAACCACTCTCCTGATTATCTGCGCCATCTGCGCCATCTGCGGATCCAACCCCCATTTTCAGCTTCAACCCCTCGACACCCGCCCTCCCATCCCGCGACCCTGCCCCACATGCCCGCCGACGCCTCCACCCCTGCGAGCCCATCGCTTCGCCGCAAACTTGGATTCACCCTGGTCGCCCTCGTCGCCGGCATCGTCCTGCTGGCCGTGATCACCCGCGGCACCCCCGACAGCGTCCGCGTCCAGCTAGACGCCATCCGCGCCGCTGGCGAACCAACCGACGCCACCGCCCTCGCCACCTGGATCCCACCTGTTCCCACCGCCGAGAACGGCGCCATCAAGATCCTCGAACTGATCGACGGCTTCCTTGCGATTGACCACACCCAGGTGCCGCATCGCGCCCGCTCCTGGAATGCCACGAACCTCTCGTGGGCAGACCCCGAACGTTGCCGCCTGCTGTCGTGGCGCAGCGACATCCACACCGCACTGCAGGCCACCCGATTCCGCTACCTCATCGGCGTCACCAATGGAGTCGCCAACCTCACGATCAACCACCTCGCTAACTGCGATAACGCCTCCACCACCCTCTCTTTCTGGGCTGCCCATTCTGCCGTCCTCAAGCTACCCGACGAATCCGCCGCCGCCCTCGTCGACGGCATCCGCTTCGCCCGGACCCTGGATGACGAACCCATCCTCATCAGCTGGCTCTTCCGCGCCGCCTGCCTCTCGATCACCGCTGTCGCCGCCGAGGATGCGCTGACGCTCACTCCCTTCCCCGACGACCGCCTCGCCGAACTCCAGTCCGCCTTCCTCGACGCCGACCGCTCCGAAACGCTCAGCCGCGCCCTGATCACCGAGCGTGCCTTCGGAATCGAAGTCCTCCAAAGCTCCCCATCCGAGTACATCAGACTGACCCAGTTTCCCACCAAGCTCCCGGGCACTCCCGGCACCGCGAATGCGGAACGCATCATCGCCACGGTGGCGCAGTCGGCCTACCAACTCAGCGGAGCCCATGGCGCGGATACCGAGTACTACCTGAAGACCCTTCGCGAGCTCATCGAGCTCAGCCGCTTCTCCGGGCCTGCGCGGATGAACGCCTTGCTGGAACTCGAGAACCGGTTCGACGTGGAAAGCAATCGATGGAACCGCCACCGCTCCCGTGCAACGGCCGAGATCCTGTTCGACTCCATCAGGAAGGACCAGCGCACCGCCACCATCCTCCGCAGTGCCTCCGTCGCTTGCGCCATCGAACGCTTCCGCAACGCCCACCAAGGCCAACTCCCCACCTCACTCACCGACCTCATCCCCGCCTACCTGCCCTCCATTCCCCCTGATCCCGCCACGGGCCAGCCCCTCCGCTTCCGTCCCCTGAATCCCGGCTACGTCGTCTACGGCGTTGGCCTCGACGCCGAGGACAATCAAGGCAACTCCGACCGCAAGCTCGGCACCATCGCCGGAACCGACACCACCTTCACCGTCGAACGGTGAGGGGGGACAGAGTTCCAAGTTTGAAGTTTGAAGTTTCAAGGCCAGCAGCCCCCACGTAGCAGACGAGGTAACGAGGCTGTGGATGGGAAGATCCCAGTTCCCAGATTCCAGTCCCCAGATTGCCCTCACGCGGCGCCCAAAGTTCCAAGTTTGAAGTTTCAAGCCCGGTACGCCGCAGGCGTTACAGCCAATTGCCCCGAGGTAGCAGACGAGGTCACGAGGCTGTAGATGAAGCACCCCAGAATCAACACCACCACCAACCCCGAGCGTGATTCATCATGTCTGCCTTCGCCTTCTCACACGCTGTCTCGTTGCCGTGCCTCGTCACCGTTGCCGCCGTTCCATGGCGCTCTGAAACCTCTCGGCCTGGCGCGCCGTCAACGTCGCCCGCTTCAAAAGTCGCGCGAGCTTCGTCCGCATGTACTGCGACCGGAAGAAGTAGGGCCGCACCTCGAGAAAGGTCAGCGCATCCTCAATGGCGCGACCATCTCCGGCCTGAATCCTCTTCAGGCCAGACATGTAACCGCCGGGAAAGGCGAGGGCATCATACTGGCTGTCGAACTCAGCACGGACCTTCGACCACTCCGCACGGGCCTCAGGACTGCTGTCACTCCGCTGGGCCGCGTCATGCATGCGCTCGTTCAACTCCGTAATGCGCCTAGCGTTCCCGGCAATCACGCTCCGAATGTCAGGATTCTGTTTCACGACGGTCGAGAGTGCCTATGTCAAAACCCGGCCGGAATCCAGACCGGACCCCGTCGATCGCGAAGATGGATTTCTCACGCCCGCTGCGCTCAAGAAGCAAAGACGAAAAGATCGGAAACGGGTCCCCGGGGCGTTGCCCCGGGCTGTCGTCGGTCGCCCCGTTGGGGCTGAGGACGCCTTCGTGTCAGCGGATGGCTGAAGCCCCGCATTCTCCGCGCCTCGGCGTCTCCGCGGGAGATACGTCCCACTCCATGTGCGCCAGCAAACAACTTTGCTCGCGCAGAGGCGCAGTGACGCAGGGAAGACTTCTCTGCGTGAGCCCATTCGTGTCCTTCGTGCCATTCGTGGTCCAAAAACCTCAGATCCCGAAACCACGAATCGCACAAAGCCCACGAATCCCGTGAGCCATGACGCTGAAGGCCGGGTGCCCTCACCCGGCGCATGCGTTGCAGACTGTAGACGAGCTGTAGACCGCCAGTTCATTGCTCCAATACACCCTTTCAGTTGAGGGTCGCTTCTCTAGGTGAGCCCATTCGTGTCCTTCGTGCCATTCGTGGTCAAGGCACCTCAGATCCCGAAACCACGAATCGCACGAAGCCCACGAATCCTTTGAGCCACCACGCGGCCAATCATCTCTCCACGCGATACCCAAAGGGCACCGGATGAAAGTTCGTGCCCAGGAAAACCGGAGGGTTGCCCGGGAACCCGTTGACCTCGCGCTTCTCCCGCGGGATGGAGGGGACCGGCGGATGAAACTCCCTCCAGGCCGAAGGAACGGCGGTCAACTCGAACGGGGATTCCATCGGATATTCCGTCTGCTTGATCCGATACACCCTTCGCAGGTCGAGTCCTTGGAGGCATGCCAGAAAATGATACCCATCCTTGGATCCCAGGTATTTCCATCGGGGCACCACCCGCAACCCCGAGGCGTCCATGCCCCGGGCCAGTTCGTACAACTGCTGCCGGGTGATCTCCTCCGAAAATGTTGCCGGATTCGCCTCAATGGCGATAAGCGACGTCTGCCGCACGTTGTTCAATCCGTAAACGGAACCGTAAGCTCCCAATGCCGGACTCAGAGTCGTCGCGTGGGCGACGCCCGTTGCGGTCTCACGACCCGACTGGCAACCCGCCAGGAAGAGGCAGACGGGCGCCATCAGGACTCCAGCCACGAGCATCGAGGCGCTCACGCTGACGAACCGCAGGACGGCGCAGACGCCCTGTGGGATCCGAGTCGGAAGCCGACTCGGCCCGGACACGTTGGAGCCTTGGATCGGGTTCGGCATCGTTCAACTCATGGGAACGGTGATCACCTGCTTGAGCGTACGGGTCTTCTGGACAACCCCGATGATCGTATAGGCGCACACAGCGACGACGTCGTGCTCATCGCCGTCGCGATCCCTATACCTGAAGCTGGCAACGGCCATGCCTGTATCATTGCCCATACCACGCTTGCCTAGCAACGGAACCTCAATGGATGCGAGCAGGATGTCCTCTGCGGTCTGCTGCGCTCGAAAATCCCGAGCCCGCGTCAAATCAATCCTCTCCGCCAGGATGTATTCCTGCTTGGCCTCGGCAAGTCGTTCGATGCGATTGACGAGAGGTATGCCCGAGAGCGGCTTCCGGGACTTCTTGAACCGGATCTCCGCTCCTGCGACCCACTGCTGCAGGGTGTGTACGTCGACGCCCATGTTGCCGCCCATTGTTGGCAGGTCATGCGCCCCCGCCCTTGGACACCCTGTTCCAAGGGTACCACCGAAGCGAGCCTCCGCTTTCGGTAGACCGATCCAGGGGTGCCTCTTGCCCCTGCCTCCCCGCGCGCAACGGGGTGGCGACGTCCTCGTCGCCCTTACAGAGCCTTTCTCAGGGCGATGAGGACATCGCCGCCCCGCAACCATTCCCAAAGGGGGCAGTGTCAGGATGCGCCCCGCCATCGCCCAGTGCAGGATGACAGGATGTCCGTCGTTCCCGTCCCGTCTCAACAACATCCTGTAAATCCTGTTCATCCTGTCATCGAACTCGGCATGGCTCGTCTCCTGATTTGTGCACTTCCGGGTTCTCGATCGCAACGATCAGGCGAAGGTTGCAACGCTGACGCCCAGAGGAAGTGGCAGATGGAATGCTCACGCCCGCTTCGCTCAAGACGCAAAGACACCAAGACCAGAAGGCCAGGGCATCCTCTTCTTTCCCCTTCGCGTCTTCGCGCTTTCGCGTGAGCCCATTCGTGTCCTTCGTGCCCTTCGTGGTCCAGGAACCTCAGATCTCTGAACCACGAATCTGTTGAGCGCACGATGCGATCGTGCACAACAGCATCGCATCCGGCGTTTCAATGGTCATGGAAAACAGTCCCGAGAACTCGGCCATCAGCTCCAAAGTGAATCTCCACGCTGCACCATCTCAGACGCCGAATGCCTCCGTAGCAAAAGGTAGTCGAACCACCGGATTCATGCCGAACAGACTCTGGGGAACCCACCATTTCCTCGACCTGACTCTGTGTCAGGCCGACTGAAATGAGACGAAGCCTATCCGCAGGGACGGCATGAGCCGACACGAAGAACGCTGCAAAACCAAATGGCGCCAGAGCCAAGCCGAACAACAGGGCTTTGCAGCTCCACTTCATGGTCCCCTGAGGAAACTCGCCGCACAGACCACCCCTGCAATTCGTGTTCATCCTGTCCTGCAGTTCCGATGCCGTCCCTTCCCGAGGGGTCATGGTCTTCGTGTGAAATCCTTGGTCACGACAATCTCACGTCCCCGATGGGTCACGGTCAAAATCCGCGTGCTGTCGGGTGCCAGATCGGGAGGCCGTTCATACTGAACGGATGATCCGAACGGGGGCCTGAGAGCTCTTGGATCCGACATCACATCCCGGGCCATGTCGTCCAAATCCTGAGGAAAATGTCCATGGTCTCGAACATACACCTGCAGACCGACCGAGATATGATGGGCATACGAGATGGTCGCGACAAACTCGGACTCGCGTTTCGCGTAGGCCAGCATTCCTCCAACGGCAAGGAGACTCAGGATCACCGCCCCTGACACAATGGAAGTCCGGAATCGCATTGGAGCATGGCAGATCAAAATCCCCATATCTGATTCCGCATCTCGACAGCACACACTGCGAGACCGATGGCGACACAATGCCAAAGGGCAACGCGAACAACAACCCGTCGAAAATGGCCGCGTCGGCTGGCCTGGGCCAGAATCCATCCGATCAGCGGGTGATAGAGAAACCCTACAGCAAGGTCAGGAAAGTCGGCTGCACCCAGGGAATCGTAGGCGTGCTGTAACTGTCGAAGGAACATGACAACGAGAGCCTGTGGGCAAACAACCCAGATGAAGGCCTGATGATAGAGCAACCCGAAGACGCAGACGGGCGCCATCAGGACTCCAGCAACCACCATGAGTTTGGCCTTCATCGAGTCGCTCCATCGGACGAACCACGGGGTGACGCCAACGCTCATGGTTCAGCCTGGGTTCGCCAATTTTTGAACACAAACAGGTGAACCCGCTTGAGTCCGAAGAAGAACATCCCTTCCTTCACGGATGGCAGGAACCCCCGGGCGACAATGCTTGTGACGCGGGTGATCCGTGTCCCCACCGGAATGCTCTCCAGCGTGAACTCCTCCTCGATGGAATCCACGCACCGCCCCCAACGATGTTCCGTGGAAACCATCCTGAACCTGAGCCGGTGGGGTGGCTGCCATTCCGTGATGACCTGCGTGACCGTGCCGCGATCGGAGATGCACCGCCGCTCGGCTCCAACGCGCCCCGCCGCCCCGGGAAGTTCACAGGCGACAGGCCGGGGAACCCCAAGGCAGAAGTACCCCGGCGCCGTCATCTGCGAGTTTGTGAGCAGCGGCCAAAGCCGATCACAACTCGACCGGATCACCGTGGATGTTCGGATCTTCATGCCTTGGAGAAACGTCCATGATCAGGCCCGGCACGCAAGTTCGCACGCGGCGACAGGATTAACTTGTTCCCGGGGCAATGAGGACATCGCCACCCCGTTCCAGCGAGGCTGAGACTGTTTCTTGGACAGGATGTACAAGATGGCCAGGATGCTTGGCGGGTTTGTCCGGCTCGGGAGCATCCTGTGAATCCTGTTCATCCTGTCGCAAAGACTCCTGATCCTCGACCTGGGCTGAGACTGCTTCTTGGACAGGATGCGTGGCGGGATTGTCCGGCTCGGAACCATCCTGTGAATCCTGTTCATCCTGTCATTGAACTCGGCATGGCTCGTCTCCTGTTTTGTGCGCTCCCGGGTTCTCGACCGCAACGATCAGCCTCAGGAGTCCGTCCCGGACAGTTGCCCTGTTGTTGCCGCCGTCCCCTTCGAGGCTTTGCGGCTTTGCTTCCCCGGCCTGTCCTTGACGGGACCTGAACAGATCCCAGATGCAGTGCTCACGCCTGCTTCGCTCAAGACGCAAAGACGCAAAGATCAAAAGGCCAGGGCATCCCCTCTTCCCCCTT
This sequence comes from Limisphaerales bacterium, assembly GCA_965283655.1. Lineage (GTDB taxonomy): Bacteria > Verrucomicrobiota > Verrucomicrobiia > Limisphaerales > UBA9464 > UBA6176. The sequence goes on from CBDIPJ010000020.1 coordinate 25,266, forward strand.
CGCGTCTTTGCGTCTTTGCGTGAGCCCATTCGTGTCCTTCGTGCCATTCGTGGTCCAAAAGCCTCAGAGCCCTGAACGAGGAATCGCAAGTCACTCATCAAAGTGCTCCATGGTTCCCACCCGTAACGCCCGCGGTAACCTGACCAGGTTGGTCGGTTGGCTGGCATCGATGACGGTCAGCCACAGGAGATGGGGCCGAAGCAGAAAGGTGTTCGTGCGCGAAGGAACTGGCCGCGTGGGTTGGCCCCAGATCATCGCACCGTCCGGCGTGCGGAAGTAATCCCAGACCCAGGTGCCGTCCTCAGTGCGGCGATACGACCCCTCCTCCGTCACGCCACAGGTGAACCATCGCACGACACCGTTGGTGAAGTGCATCACATCGGAAGGCGCGTGCGGTATGAATCGATACGAAGACCACGCTCCGGCGGGTGTACGACGTGCGAGCAACTCACCGACCACGAAAGTCAGTGCGGCAAAGGCGAGCACGAAGACCACAAGGTTCTTCCGGCGTGGGAGTGGGCACATGACGTATCCTTGTGACCACGCCCAGAAGCGGTCGTCACACGACGCGGGAACGATCAGACACGGCTCCGCCAATAACCCGGCAAGCGGTGCCCATGCGCAACAGCCGCCACCAGAACGCGCTCGCCGCGGATGAAATAAACGACGTAGCGCGCTTCGTACTATTCGGCCGCCGCATAGAGTTCGGAGGCCGCATCCGGAAGAAACTCCAGGGTCATCGGCGCAGGCGACGCTCCAACTCGGAGAACACATCTGCCGCGGGAAGCCCAGCGACCTCGCCCGCGTCGAAATCGGCAATCCGCCGCCGCACCTCGCCATCCCAAGCGTTCTCTATCTCGGAGGACACCAAGGGCTCGACACTGGTGAGGATGCGATGAGCAAGCGTCAGGCGCTGGTCAACTGGAAGCCGGCCGGCATCTGCCGCGATCGCGTCAACGGTTGAACTCATGGAGGCACATTAGCGAGCGGCTCCCGCTTGTCGAGGTCCGCGACAGGACGTCCTCGTCCCCGGGGCGATGAGCACATCGCCACCCCGTTCAAGCGCGGCTGAGACTGTTTCTTGGACAGGATGTACAAGATGGACAGGATGATTGGCGGGTTTGTCCTGCTCGGGAACATCCTGTGAATCCTGTTCATCCTGTCTCAGAAGCTCCGCGTGGCTCCTGTTATCAATTGCCGAATACGGAAGAGGGAGAGGCGAGGTCCTCGTCGCCATTCCAGAACCTTTCTCAAGGCGACGAGGACGTCACCACCCCGTTCAAGCGGAGCTGAGGCTGTTTCTTGGACAGGATGTACAAGATGGACAGGATGATTGGCGGGTTTGTCCTGCTGGGGAACATCCTGTGAATCCTGTTCATCCTGTCTCAGAAACTCCGCGTGGCTCCTGTCATCAATCGCCGAACACGGAAGAGGGAGAGGCGACGTCCTGGTCGCCTTTCCAGAACCTTTCTCAGGGCGATGAGGACATCGCCACCCCGTTCGACCTGGGCTGAGACTGGTTCTTGGACAGGATGTACAAGATGGACAGGATGCTTGGCGGATTTGTCCGACTCAGGACCATCCTGTGAATCCTGTTCATCCTGTCATTGAACTCGGCATGGCTCGTCTCCTGATTTGTGCGCTCCCGGGTTCTCGATCGCAACGATGAGCCTCAGGAGTCGGTCCCGGACGGTTTCCCTGTTGTTGCCGCCGTCCCCTTCGCGGCTTTGCGGCTTCGCGGCTTTGCTTCCCCGGCCCGTCTGTGAAGAGGCCAGAAAAGCAAAAGCCGACAAGGATCGACGCCCCAGGCTCGCGCTGCCCAAAAGCCGTAGTCCCTCGATGTGAAACAACATTGCCTGATGCGTCTCCAGGCGAGCTATTCGGCTGGGGTCTTGGGCCCCTTGCCACCTGCCTGCGCGCGGGCATTCGCCACGATGCGGTCCAGCTCGCGTTGCGCATGCGCCATCGCGAAGTCCACGACGCTCTCTGCCTCGGGAAACCCCTTCGTGTTCTTCACTCCAAACGAGATGAAGAACGAACGACCGGAAGAGGTGCTGGAGACCACATCCCAGCGCATGTCCGTCAGGGCGAGCTGTTGTGGAGTGACGCCGGGGAACTTCTGGCTGAGCTCGGAGACAAACTCCTTCGACCGAAGGGAGGCAAACACCTCGTTGGCAATGGATCGCTGGGTTGCCTCCGGAAGAGCCGACGGCAACTCAATGCGCTTGTAGACGGATTGATTCACCGAGCACCCAATCAGGGCAACCAGGGCGATAATGAGTAGAAGTGAGCGAATGTTCATGGAGTTGGTTTCCAAGCGTGAGGATGGAACACGAGTGTGATCACGGCCATGGCTGGGATGACCGTGGATGTTCGGAGCTTCATGCCTGGGAGGAACGTCCACGATCAGGCCCGGCACGCAAGTTCGCACGCGGCGACAGGATTAACTTGTTCCCGGGGCGATGAGCACATCGCCACCCCGTTCAAGCGGAGCTGAGACTGTTTCTTGGACAGCATGTACAAGATGGACAGGATGCTTGCCCGGTTTGTCCTGCTTGCGACAGCGCAGGGGACTGCGCTTCTGGAAACTGGGGACTCCTTCCACAGCCTCCTCACGTCGTCAGCTACCCCAAGAGATCGTAGCAGAGGGGTTGAGGAGGCCACCCCACCCAATCCATCTGTGGAATCTGTGTCATCTGTGGATCCCTGCTTCAAACTTGAATCTTCAAACTTGAAACTCGCCCCTACTTCTTCCGCTGCACCAACCGGAAGAATGCATGCGACTTCTGCACGGCGGGCAGCAACAGCGCGTAGTGCCCGTTGCCATCGGGCTGTGCGATCACCTCGGTGACAAACGGCGTTCCAAGGTTGTCCGTCCCCTCCAGCGCGAACTCGAACAACGCCGCGTACTCGGCCGGATAATCGAACTCCAGCTTCACGCCGTTGCCCTCGCCCAACTCGATGTCCACAAGGGGCAACTCCAGCTTCACGGCCTTCTGCGCCTTCGACAGGGCATCCTTTGGATCGGTGCCGTCGAGGAACTCCTGCAGGTCGCTGAAACCGTCGCCATCCCCGTCGCCGTAGCCATCCACGCCCCCGCCGAGGAAGAAGCATTCCCAATCGTCGGCGATGAAGTTCTGGTTGAGGTCCACCACCGGTGCCGGCGGCACCGACAACAACGCTGCCGAGATCACCTCATAGGTCGTCCCGGGGCATCCGGAAGCGGGCGCATCGGCATACGCGAACACCTGGACCCGTGCCCCCGGAATCATCTCGAAGGCCTCGGGGAACTGGAACCGAGCCCCACCGTCGGCCACGAGGTTCTTCTGCACCTGCGTGCCCGTCTCGACGAGCACCGTGCATTCATCGCCCAGGCCGTCCGCGGTGACCGTGAGATCCAGCGTGACCGTGGGACGCGCCGGCAACCCGGCCAGCAAAGCCTGGGCCGCATTGAACGCCGCCGTCCGGTTCGCCAGTGACACCGACGTCACCGCGCTGTACGCGACCGGCAACTGACCCGTGCGCAGGAACCGGCGCAACACATCCACCGGCAGGTCAAACTGGCCCGGGGCGATGTTGTTGCTCCGACTGCAGATCGCGTAGATGTCGCGGGTCAAAGCCCGCAAGGGTTCCAGCGCGGCCGATCCCGGCGGTTGCACAGCCGTATCGATCGCTGCGAACAGGGCGCGCACGTCGTAACCGGGACGCGCGTTGTCCAACCGCTGGCGAAGCTCCGCGAAATGGTCGGCCGTCGGCGCGACCCGGTTGGCATCGCCGGTGCGGAACGGCATCAACGTGACGTTGGTCGTGTTGAAACCCTTGACCTCACGCAGCACCATCAACTCGTTCACCCGACGCTCCAGCATCAGCGCCGCCAACGAATCGAGCGGTCCCAACGACCGCTTCACCAGCACGCGCGGCGACGACGCCTGCGCTGCCTTCGCGGCATTGATCCAAGCCGTGGCTTCCACGGCGGGTGAACCATTTCCCGGAACGTAATTCACCGGCGTCACCGGGGTCACCGGCGGCGTCACGAACCCGACCAACTCGCGCCCGATGCGCTTGTTGCTGCCGGCCGTCGCCACATCGAAATGCGCATCGGTGGCGACCATCACCAGCGGCACCTCCGCCGATGCCGCCACCGAGACGAATCGCACCGCCGGATCGGTCACCCCGACCAGACCAAGCGCATCCGCCGCACCCTGACCGATGCGACCTCCGCCCAGGGCGTGCAGGTCCAGTTCGACACCTTCCGCCACCACCGTGGCGGCGCCCGTCGTGCCGTCCCAAGGACGCGGTCCCACCGCGAGATCGTACGCCGCGTCCTCGTCGAGCCGCTGCGCGTCCGAAGGCACCGCGTTGTTCACCTTGGGATCGGCATTCAGCGGATCCGTGCCGGCGATCAACTCGTTCTTGTCGGTGAACCCGTCCCCGTCGGTGTCCGCGCCGCCGTCCGGCGCGAGCCCGCGCGCCTTCTCGACGAAGTCCGGCACGCCATCGCCGTCGGTATCCAGGCCGCCGGGCGGTTTCGCGAAGGTATAGGTCACCCGTTGCAGGGGCGACTTGGTGGCCGTGCCGGCCAACTGGGCGTAGAACTCCACCGTGGTGTTGTCCACGACCGACAGCGGCTTGCCATCGCTCTGCACCCAGGCCGCCGCGGGGGACGTCCGGTAGAAGACCGGTGCGGCCGCCGGACTCGGGAGCAGCCGGACCTCCACGGCAGTGCGCTGGAATCCACCGGCCGGTTGCGCCTGCACCTGAACCGGCTGATCGCCCGCGGCCGGCAAGAAGCTCATCATCGAGATCACCGGACGAACCTGGTTGATGAGATGGAACGTCGCCCCCGGAGGCACCGGACCGAGCTGTCGGCTCTCGGGATTATCGAGTCCCTGGGCCGCGGTGCCGAAGCGTTCGGCCGACGCGTTCACCTGGGCCGGGTTCCCGGCAAAGGATGCCCCACTGACCCAGTCCGACGCATTCAACGAACGGAGCAACTGCGGTTGTGGTGCGACAAACGGTTCATTGGCGAAGAGGAAGACGTTCGCTGCCATCGCCCGCGGATTCACCGTGGGCAATGCCCCGCCTCCGGCGGAAACATGGACACCGCCTTGGACGCGGAATCCTTCCCAGCGCGACGACGGACCACCGGGTTCGGAACCCCGGTACACCTGGAAGGAGCCATCGGGCAGGGCCACCGCAGAGACCAGCGACTCACCGGCCGGTGCCACCACAGTCTGCACCAGGCTCGGCGCTCCCACGCCCGTCCACGTATAGATCCGCGCCTCTGTTCCGTCCTCCGACAACACCAGCAACCGCGCCGAGGTCGTGGACAGCACCGTCACCGAACCCACCGGAAATCCGAGATCGAGTGATTGCACCGCACCGAACGCGAACTGCCCGGGCTGCGGCTCCGTCACCGGCAACGCGCTGATCGACGTTGCCCCGCGCACCACGAACACGAAATGGTGCAGTCCCGATGCGGCGAACTGTCCAACCGCGAATCCGTCCGCCGCCAGCCCCGAAGCCTGGGCAACGACCACCGGCGGCAGGGCGCCGGGCCGAAGCACACGGAAACGCTTCTGGTTCCCCACCCGTTCCAGCACGCCCACGAGCGATTCGCCGCCCGCCTTCACCCGCACCCGACCGCCCCCCATCGGAATGCCGTCCACGGCACCATCCGAGATCGGCGAGAAGACCCCGTCGACATTGCGCACCTGCGCGAAGCGTCCCGGGGATGGCGCCCCATTCTCCGCCGACAGCACGGCGACATCATCGAACGGCGTGTTGAGATTGCCGGGGATGTCGATGGGCACCGCGACCACCGGACCCACGCCGGCCGCGAAGAGGCTCAACGGTTCGCCGGCATCCAGCGGACTCTCGGCCCGGAGCACGTTGACACGGTTCGCATCCGGCCCCGTGAACACGAGCGCATCGCGTCCCGCCACCAGCAATCGTCCGGCACCCGCCGTCGAAACGCCCCCGATACCGGAAGCCCGCGCTGGAACCCAGGTGAAGGCACCGGCCCCGAGCTGGTATCCGATGCGATAGGCACCCGAGGCCCGATCGACGATCACGGCGTCCGGCCGGGTGTCCCCATCCACGTCGGCGGTGAGGGTGAGTTCGGTGGGAGTGCCGGTGGACGAGGCCGAGAGCCGACCTGCCAACAGCAGCGACAGGACAGCGGCGTGGCGCAGCGATCGCGCGTACCCGATGGAGTTGGATTCGTTCATGGAAGTCCTCGGTTCAGGGAATCGTTACAGCAGGAACGGGCACGACATCGCGGATCTCGCCGTTGGGCTCGAAGCGCACGACCACGTAGGCGTAGGCGGCCTCGCGCATCACCGGTTGGGTGTCCAGCAGGTAGATCTTCGGATCCTGCCCGGGCTGTGACGACGGTGGCGTGATCCGGATGAACGGATCCACGATGCGCGTCGCGGTGCCGGCCTGGCCCAGGTTCACCGACTGCGTCACGATCCGTTCCATCAACGGCGAGACCTGCACCAGATCGCCGGAAACCTCCGTGAAGACGTTGTTCGGCACCTGATAGCGGTAGAGCACCACGGGGAGCAGCGACTGTTTCTCGCCGTTGCCGGGGTCATGCTTGAAGACGTAGTTCACCGGGTTCTTCGTGCCCTTGAGATGCGTCGTCAGCTTTCCGTCCACCGCCACCACCGTGGTGTCCGCCAGCGGCACGTTGGCGATGTGGATGCCCACACCGGTAAAGACGTCCCCCGGAAGGTTCTCCGCCTTGAGGAATCCCGCGAACGCCGCGCCATTGACCTCCGGAAGTTCCCGCGCCGGCCACGGCACGTTCGGTCCCGACTGACCCGCCACGCCCGGCTCACTCCACTGGATGCTGCGCGCGTTGCTCGCCCGCCGATCGCCCCCGCCCCGCGGGATCGAACGGATCTGCACGTGGTACTTCGCCCGGCGATCCACCGGGAAGGTCACGGTGAACTGCGGTCCGGGACCAAACCCCGGTCCGAGCTTCGGCGTCAGGTAACTGCCGAAGTCGTAGTTCTTCGGCTTGTCCGGGTTTCCGGTGCCGAAGAAGTTCCCCGGGGAATTCTGATTGGCGGACAGGAGATCGTTCAGCTTGGTGGGCGGCAGCGCGCGTTCCCGCGCCAGCAACAACTCGAAACGTTCCACGCCCGCCGGCGGGCAGAACCACCGCACCATCATCGTTGGCGCGTTCGTTGTTCCGCCCGGGATCAACTCCGCCAGGATCGGCTTGGCCGCCGGCTGGGCGACCTCCACGCAATCGCCGATCTGCGCCATCGGACTCGCATTGCCGTGCTCGTCCAGCAACTGGGCGAAGTAACAGATCGTCGAGGCGTTGGCCGGCAGGTCCTGGTCGACCACCGTGATCTGGTTGGTGAGCGCGGCATCCGTGCGGCCCTGCTTCCACAGGGTCAAAACGCCGTCGTCCACACGACGATACAGTCGCCACTCCTGAGTGCCCGGGGTCAGATCCACGGCCACGTCCAGGCCCCTGGTCGGGACGCCGCCGCCCTGCCCGCCGCCGTCACCGGTGCCAACACCGGGCCGCGGATAGTGCGCCTGGCAGTCCGGATCCCCGCCGCCCGCGGTGCTCGACACCGGTGCCAACAGGACCGGTGAACAGCGCAACAACCCACGGAAGCGCGCCTCGCGCACCGCCCGTTCGCTCGGCAATCCCGGCAACGCCAGCATCACCGTCGCGCTCGCCGTGCTCCGGGAGGTTCCCATCCGCGCATAGGCGGCAATCGCGGGGCCGGAGGCAGCCGCCGACCGGCTCACGCTCACCCGATGCACCACGCGGTCCCGATTGGCCGGGAAATGGAAGCGACCCAACCGATTCGCGGCCGCGTTGCCGAACAGGTAGAAGTCCACCCACTCGATCTCGCGATCCGCCCGGGTGGCCACCAGGTCGAACTCGACCAAGTCCGCGTCGACCTCGGTCGAGACGACATCCTCGAAGCCGTTGGCCGCGGCGATGGGCTTGCAGCAATTGATCACGATGCCGCCCGTCGGGGCCGGCGGCCCCTGGCGATCGCGCAACACGCCGAAGGCCGGCGCACTGTTCGGCGAGTAGTTCGGACCGCATGCCCCGTTGTCCACCGCGCGCACCGTGTACCAGAAGGTCTTGCCCACCGCCGTTGCCATCGTCGGCGGATTGTTCGCGTTGTCGATGTACGTATAGCTCTTCACCCCGTTCACATGCGGGATCAACGGCGACACCTTGTTGGCCTCCGGCAGGCCGCCGAACTTCAACGCCTCATCCGGCGTGTTCCATCGGTAGATGTAGTAACCAATGATCGTCACCTCGGGCGTGCTGACCTTCGCCGGCCAGGTGACTTCCAGATGCTGGACGTCGACGCCGTTGATGTACTCGTGATGATTCCCCACCTGCGGCATGCGCGGTGCCGTGGGGCCTACGCGATCACAGATCGTGACCAGCAAGCCCTGCGAGATCGCACCGTCGCGCGCCAGAAGGTCCCGAGCCGCCACGAAGTAATAGAACTGCTGGCCGTTCTTGAACGGCACCCCGTCGTCCTCAGCGACGCCGTTGTCATCCAGCACGAACCCCATCGTGCCGTCGTCGTTGGCGTTCATCAGCACTGGCAGGCGGTTCACCCGTCGCACGGCCGGATTCGAACCGACCCACTGCGCCAGGGCCGTCGCCGTGGGCGGCTGCAGGTGCAGGTTGTTGGCCACCGCAAAGGCGCGATCGATCCGGTACAGGTTGAAGCCGTAGCTCAACAACCCCAGGCGATGATGGTCCGGGGTGAGGTTCCACCGGAAGCGGGCGTTGAGATGACCCGTGGCGCGATCATCGAACACCTGCGACAACGCGATCGGAGCCGGCATCAGCGTCGGCTTGCCGCCTTCCACCGTGACGCGGCCCAGCACCGCGAGATCGCGGTTCGTCACCAGGTCGAAGTCGCGCACCTCGTACGTCACCACGCCATTGTTGGGAATGAGTTCGCCGTAGCTGAGCCCCAACGCGAGGTTCACGGAGGGATGCAGGCGGCCCATCAGCAGCAGGTTGCCGTAATGTTCCTCCGGCTTCGCCATCACGCCGCGGATCACCGCGCTCAACTTGTGCGGCAATGAAAGCGCAGGTGCGGGCACCAGCTCCCCGAACAGTTCGTCCAGCCGTTCGCCCAACTCGGGCACCGGATCGCCCAGGTTCTGCGCGCGGTTCAGGATCGTCGTCAGGATCGCCGGATCCGTCTGCACGGCGAGGATCGCCTTGCGCTCGTAGAGCGCGTTGGAATCCGCCGCACCCGGCTTGGCGTACACGGCCAGCTTGCGCGCCTGCAGGAGGCCCGGCTCGGCCGGCTGCAACGCGATGTACGACCAGTCGCGGTTCTGGCTGTCGCGCCAGGTCGTGCCAACCGTGAACAACACGTCCGGCAACACCTGCGCCATCACCGGCCGCAATAGCGACAGGCCCGTCGCCACCAGCAGGAGGGATCGGAGGAGGGTCAGTTTCATGAAAGGATTCGGTGGATGTGGAGTTCAGGGTTCACTGCACGGACTTCGACCACTTGCCGTTGTCGTACACCATCGACGCGGTCTTCTTGAACTTGATGCAGAACAGGGGGCAGTAGCCGATCGTCCCCTCCAGCTTTCCGCTGCCCAGCAGGCGCGGTCCGCTCGGATTGCTCACGCCCACCAGCACGATCTCGCCGGTGACCGACACGATGCACAGCACCTCGCCGTGCACCCCGAGTTTCATCTTGGCAACATACGTTGGCCCCTCGGCGAACACGCCAATGCCGGATCCCACCGTCGCCGTCAGCGTGAAGAAGCAGGTGCTCTTGATGCCGATCAGCTGATTGATCGGGATGGTGAACTCGCCATACCCGTAAGCGCCGGTGAACGGTGGATCGCCCAGCACCTTCGCGACGTCCTGGTCCCAGAAGAACGGCAGCAGCGAACAGGTCCGACCGAACATCAGCCCGCCCTTCGCGCCAAATCCCTTGCCGACCTTCATGGCCAGCGCCGCGCTGAAGTAGTTCTCCTCGGCACCGAACATCATCGCGGCCCCGAGTTCCTCGATGATGAACTGGTTTCCGAACTTCAGTTTCCCGGTCAGCTCGAAGCCCGCGCCCATGCCGCGCAGTCGCGTGCTGCCCGGGAGGTTCTCGATCACGAACTTCGAGTTCAGGCTCGCCCGCAACCCCGGGTACGCCCACTCCAGGCTGACATCCTCGGCACCGGCCGTGACCTCCACGGTCTTCCCGGTCGACGGCAGGCACTCGGCCGCCGTGTTCTCCGAGTTGAGCTCCTTCACCTGCAGATACCCCGCCAGCTTCATCTTGTCCGACAGGTTCAGCTCCAGTTTGCCGTCCAGGCGCAGCAGCGTGATCGAGTCGCCCTTCACGTGCGCATGCCCCTTGAGCTCCGCTGCGCCCAATGTCTTCCCGACGTCCTCGCCCAGCATCTCCTCCACGCGCTGGTCGATCGCCGAGAAGATCGGTGCCAACGCCTCGCGCAAGACGCCGTTCAGCTCCGCGAAGGCGGTGTCCATCGCGCTGCGGGTGCGTTCGTCGACTTCGTAGAACCACTGCTTGAACACGCGCTGCGAGATCTCCGCCGCCACGCTGCCGTGGAACCGGTCCTCGCACTTCTGCCGGAAGATCGACTTCAACGCCGTGGGCGTCTGGTTCAGGAAGGGATCATCCAACCCAATCTTCACCGTCCCCGACCACGCCACGATGTCGCCCTGCATCTTCACGAAGGTCTGGTCGAGCGCGCCCTGCACCTTGCCGACCTCGCCCTCGATCTCCTTGGTGATCTTGCCCAGCTTCGCCAACTCCTTCTCCAGCGCCGCCAGCAACGCGTCCAGGTTCGCCGCCGCCTCGCTGATGTTGTCCAGCGCCGGCCCCGACTTCTCCGCGAGCTTCTCCACCTCGTCAGCGAACTCCGCGTCATCAAACTTCTTCGCGTACGTCTGCGCGCCCTTCACCGCGACCTTCAGGAACTCCTCGTGCACGCCGCTGCCCGCGACCTTCGTGACCTTGCGGATCTCGCCGATCATGTCGCGTACCTTCTTCAGCCGGAGGTTGACCTCCTCCATGATCAGCGGGACGCCCTCCGAGAATTCCATGGGCTTCATCACGCCCTTGCGCACCGCGCCGTCCGCGGCGAACAGCGGGGCGATCACACCCGCCACCGGCTGCTTCCATTTCCGCAAGGCCGGATCCCAGTTGTCGAGGAGCGCCGCGTGCAGCGCGTCCATCGCCGGAGGCATCGACTTGTCGAAGGCCCCCTTGAAAAGGTCCCGATGGCTCGTGCTCAGCAACTCCTCCAACGCGAGGTTGCCCGCCTTCAGGATCTCCGTGGAAACCACGCCCTCCAGCAACCCTTGGTAACCCTCCAGCTTCTCGAACACGAAATTCGCGATGTTGGCCACCGGGAACCCGTCGTACTGCGCCCCGAACGAAATCTCCGCCGACTCGTGGTTCAGGTGCTTCAGGTGGTGCTCCACCGAGACCACGAAGAGGTCGATCTTCTTCGGCTCCACCCCGACGAACTGCTTCGTCGTGCCGTTCCATTTCAGCGGGTAGTCAAAGCGCACCCGCTCCAGCCAAAGCTTCTGCGCCCGGACCCGGTATTTGGTGCTCGTGTCCGAAGCCCCCTGACGATACGTCGCCAGCGTCAACCCCTGCGCTGCCGGCATGCCACGGTTCCCGGCATCGAACGGATTCACCGTGAAGAAATTCTCCGCTTCCGTCCCGAATCCCTCGTTGGGCCATCCGCCCATCAGGTGAACCGGCGGCTCGGGATCGTCCTTCATCGCCGAAGTGTGCGCATGCACGCGCAGATCCTCGAACAACGGAACGTCCAGCTTCAGCGCCAGGTTCATGTACCCCGTGCCATCTGCCTGGATTCGGTAGTCGTTCAGGTAGGCGTCGTTCACCGGCGTCGCCGCATAGAAGGCCCCGCCGCCCGCCGGCACCTGGATCTGTGTCGGCAGCTTCAACCGCGAATCAAACGGCAGGTCCAACGGCCCATCCGCCTTCGCGCAGTCCGCCGACGTGATCAGGTTGCCGTCCGGGAAGAATCCCCAAGTGCCCGACAACGGCTCCTTCACCACGCCCGCCCACGCATGAACGCCCAACGTCAGGAATCCCTTGCCCGGATCGCAGAAGTCGTCGGCCTTGCGGTCGAAGTTCAACTGGCGCGTGACGAAGTCCGCCTTCCAGTACTTGAGCTGTTTCACTTCCTCGGTCTGATTCACCGGCAGCTCCGCCTTCTCCAATCCGCCCAGGCAATCGAACTTCAACCGCTCGAACGCCTGCGTGAACTCCGACGGATACGGCACCGACACCGAACCCGCCGTCCGCGAATCCACGTTCTCGTTGCTCAGGAAGTTCAGCCCGTACGTCGTGAACGTGAACGGGTACCCATACAGCATGAGGTTCGTCGGGAACGTCCCGTTGATGGCCTCGTGGATGCCGCTCACGCCGCCCGCCCGCACGTAGTACTTCACGCGGCTCGTCAGCGGATAGGTCCCTGACAGCGCGCCCGCGATGACGCTTTCCGCACGCTTGGTCGGCTCCTGGGAGACGCGGAAGTTCAACCCCGGGTAATCGGCGTTGCCCTGGAGGTACGCCGCCGTTCCCGGCCGTTCCACTTGCCCGGCCTGATCCGCGCGCACCCCCGTGTTCAGCAACACGCCCGCCGCCTCCACCGCAGAACCGCTGCCCTGGTCCGCCCGCAGGAACACGCCGCTCATGTGGAACCCGGCGTTCGTGAACGACTCCGTGGCGTACGCCGGGCGGTTCAGTTTCGGGATCCATCCCCACTTCAGCCCCTTCTTGATCTCCAGGACGCCCGGCGCCACCAACCCGCCATCCGGCGTGAAGCGCAGCCGTTCCTCCGCCGGGTTCATCTGCAACATCTCCATCGGGGCCGGACTTCCACAGGCGGCCTCCTCGCAGTTCGGATCGTACGCCACGAACACCGACAACGCGCTCTCCAGCGCGCTGTCCGCCGGCACGACCAGATCGTCGTCGATCCGCATCGTGCCGCCCTTGCTCCACTGGACCACCGCGTTCAGCGGCCGATGCGCCAGGATCGCCCCGGAATCAAAGCTCAATACCGCGTCCATCCGCGCCCCGCGACCTGCCTGGGCTACCACCGCCACGTTCCCCGACACCGCGCTCACATAGCGCCAATACAGGTCGTTGGATGGCTTCCGCCGGTCCTGCGCCGGCACGGGAAGCGCGTCGAGCGCGTCGTACTCCTCGGCCCGCACGTACTTCACCGAACCCGTCGTCACGAACTCGAAGCGCGAGGCTTGCAGGAACCACGTCAGCCCCGTCGCCTCGAACCACATCGGCTTGCTCTCCTCCACGCCCCACATCGGTCCCGGCGCCGTCAGCGTCGCCGCCACCGGATCCAGCGTGGCGTTCAACACCGCGTTGAAGAACTTCACCACGGACTCCGCCACCCGGCCGTTCGGCAACGTGCGATACCCCAGGCCCGCCGGCAGTCGCACCGCCAGATCCGCCACCGCTCCCGTGGCGGACAAACGCAGGTTCTGCCGGAGGTACGAGACCGTTCCCAAGGTCTCCGGATCCGGCCCGTTGCGCGACGGCACCACCGTGCCCGCCAGCAGTTGTGCCACGCCGTTGGTCAGCAATCGCACCGACAACGCCGTGCCGTCCCCGTAGGTGTAACTCGCATCCGCCTGCACCACCCCGGAACCGCCATCGACCGCCAGGGTTGTCCGCACGCCGTTCGCCTGGTTTTCGAGGATCTGGGGCGCATTCGCGATGCTCGTGAACCGCGTCGTCACCGACCCGAACGTCAGGTTGCCGTTGAAATGGGGAATCTGCCGCGGTGCGAGGGCCTGCGAATTCCCCAAAACGGGAAAGGCCACTCCCGGCGACTCGAAATGTCCGACGGACACCGTCAGCCGATACTGCCGTCGCGGATCCAGTTGCTGCCCCTCGGCCGGACGGAAGTTCAGGGTCGGATTGAACAGCGACACCATCGGCTTCTTCGGCGATGCGTTGAAATGGCTCGGCATCGCGTTGGTCCAGTCGATCGTCGAGTCGGCCAAGGGAATCAGCGCTTCCGTCTCCGCATCCCGGAGTTGCAGTGACAGCCGAAACCGGATGTCCGTGTTGACCGGATTCGCTGCGAACCCGTCGTACCGATGCACCTCCAGGTTCGCCACCACCTGCAGGTCATCCTTCTGCGGGTCCGTCTTCACCAGGTAGCTCGTCTGCCACGTTCCGCCCTCCACGAACGGCACCACGTGCACCGCCGCGTCATCGCTGACCAACCCCTTGAACTGGATGATCCGCCGGTAGGTGTCCGAGCCCGTCTGGCCCGCTCCCACGGTCGTCGGCGGCAGGACATTCCCCACCGGTCGACGCAACAACTGCACTTCCACCCGATGGTTCACGTACGGGTTCAGGATCCCCGACGGCGTGAGGCCCGCCTCGAACACCACCAACTGTTGCGCTCCTGCGGGCTGCGCCGGCGTAAACGTCACCGTGCGCACGACATCCACATGATCGCTCCCCGCTCAACGGCTGCTTCACCCCCGACTCATTCACCAGGAAGAACCGCAGCGTGTACTCGAAGCTCGAATCGCCCGTGGCGGTCTTTGTGAAGGTCACCCGCCCCCGTGCCTGGATCTGGTTCCGATCGTACCCGTTGGCGCCGTTGAGCACGTCCGATTCGATCACGTATCCGGTGTCGTTCGGGACGCTGACCTCGGTGATCTGGTTGTTGATGCCCGCCACCCCCAGCGCGGCCGACAGCCACCACAGCGTTAACGCGCCCACACCACGGACCGCGACGGCCGCCAACCATCGGGAGCCGCCGTCCAGGGAAAGAGTCGAAGCCTTCATGTCCGCCCCTTCCTACGGGATCCCCGCGCCAAGGTTACGAACTTTGGTTAATCCCTCCCCGTTTGTAGGCCGCGTGCCCCCACGCGGCGGGTCCAGAGCAGTTCCCAGCTGCCAGTCCCCAGTCCTCAGTTCCGCTGCGCGTGCTCGTGCCCCGAAGGGGCAACCGGTGAAAGCCCGGGGTGGAACCCCGGGGACCACGCCACACAACGTCCTCCGTGCCCTGAAAGGGCACACGAAGCAGGGTGCGTGGGGTCATCGTTCGCCCCGTTGGGGCGAGGTGTCATGGGGTGGGGTGACCCAGGGTTCCGCTCCGCTCCACCCCGGGCTGTCGCCGTGCGCCGCGTTGCGGCGAGGGCGGGCGCGAGATGCATGTCCGGGGAGATGCGACGCACGCTCGTGCCCCGAAGGGGCAACCGGTGATAGCCCGGGGTGGAACCCCGGGAACTAAGCCACACAACGTCCTCCGTGCCCTGAAAGGGCACACGAAGCAGGGTGCGTGGGGTCACCGTTCGCCCCGTTGGGGCGAGGTGTCATGGGATGGGGTGACCCAGGGTTCCGCTCCGCTCCACCCGGGGCTATCGCCGTGCGCCGCGTTGCGGCGAGGGCGGGCGCGAGATGCATGTCCGGGGAGATGCGACGCACGCTCGTGCCCCGAAGGGGCAACCGGTGATAGCCCGGGGTAGAACCCCGGGAACTAAGCCACACAACGTCCTCCGTGCCCTGAAGGGGCACACGAAGCAGGGTGCGTGGGGTCACCGTTCGCCCCGTTGGGGCGAGGTGTCATGGGATGGGGTGACCCAGGGTTCCGCTCCGCTCCACCCGGGGCTATCGCCGTGCGCCGCGTTGCGGCGAGGGCGACCCCGGGATGCACGCCCAGGAAATGCGACCAACCCTCCTCCTCCACACCCGCCCTGACCAACACGCCGCGGCACCACTCTCACGTAGCAGTCGACGTCAGGAGGCTGTTGAAGGAGGTCCCAGTTTCCAGAAGCCAGTCCCCAGTCCCCAGAACCACAGCCTCCTCACGTCGTCTGCTACCTCCTTCGCGTAGCAGACGAGGTCACGAGGCTGTGGAAGGAGAGTTCGAAGTTTTCAGTTTCAAGTTTCAAGTCGGAGACCGCCGGGCTTCAAACTTGAATCTTGAATCTTCAAACTCTCCCTCAGCCCCCTTACTCCATCCCCCGCTTCCCAATGACGGGCACCGCCCCCCTGCCCCGCCACAGCAACGCCACCTGGCGCTTCACAGGATCAAACCCGCAGATCTGATCTTCCCCGAGTTGAAAGAGCACCTTGTCCGACGGCAGGTGAACGACATTCCGAACGGTCCACGCACCGAAGGGAGTCTCATAGGCCACCCGAAACCAGTCATCGGTCCCCTTTCGCGAGACGCGAAGCCCATTCGCGGCCCAGAAGCCCACCCAGAACTCCCACGGACTGTTGGTTGCACTCCCCAGCACTGGCACGCGGCCAAAGTTCATCCAGGTCCCTCGGACATGGGGCGGCTCACCATCGCTCCCACGCCAATCCGGCGAGCCTTCCACGGGCAGCTCCTTTGTCACGGACAGGACTCTCGGGGTGCTATGATCCGGGCCTTCGAGCCAAGCCATCAAATCCCAGCGATTCGTGTCGGCAACGCTCGGCTGGACAAAGAGACGGTCATGCTTCCGGGTCGATTTCAGGTCATCGACCTTGCTGGCCTCACCGCCGGCGAGCCCCCGCCGGTAAACGGCGCCGTCCGTTGGATCGATGTAATAGACCAGCACCGACTCCGGCAGCGAGAGGTCCTGCGGGCGGACGACCTGCGCCGTCGTGTACAGGGAGGTCCCGCTGGCCAACCAATACCATCCAAACACGACGAGATAGGAAACGCTCTGCACGCCGAGTGCCGCACCCGCACTGCGCTTCATCCAGCCTGGATTCTTCCGCAGGAGAAACGCCATGAAGGGCCACTCAATCAGCAAGGTCAGGCAATACGTCACGCCAACCATGACCCAGAACCATTTCCACCCATTGTTCAGGTCCATGGGGATCAAATCCACGGCGACAGCACGGATGAACACGCCGCCCAGCCATGCCGAGGCATAGTTGGCGGCAATCATCAGTGCGACAGGCCGACCCCATGGCACCTGGAACCACCTCGCCAGGAGCCATCCCTCCAGCACCCCGATGAATGCGTTGCCGATCACCAGATGGGACGCCGTCGCCCACATCAACGGCGTCCCGGCATTCGCCCACGCCTGTGAAGGAAAAACCAACAGCCCGACAAGACCCAAGACAAGCCACTGGAAGCGCCTCATGGAGCGATCTCGGTAATCTCCATTTCGAACTTTGGAGCCTTGGGAATCCCCGGGATGCTTGTGGAAATCTTCCGGGGAATATGCCCCAGACGCCCCATCTCCGTGAGGGCTTTCAACTCAGCGAAGGGCGCGAGCTTCCGTTCCGTCATGGCCTTCTTGTAGGCATTGAGAACAGCGTAGCGGAAAAAGTCCTCTGATCCCTTTCTGGAAGCCACCCCCTCCACGACATAGTCAACCTGCCCGGAAGTCAGACGCAGGGTGTCGTTCGTCTTCGCCACCTCGAAGGTCGGATTGAGGGACCAAAGCGCGAATGGTCGAACGCTGTCCGGTGCCGCATCCACACTCTTGAGGGACTTGGCCTTCGACTGTTCCGCCCATGCCCTGCATTGATCGAGTGTCGTCCACTTTCCCGTCTTTGGACTCAGCCAGCTCTGATCCTTGAGATTGAACTGTTCAACCTCCCCTCCGACGGTGGCCGTAGCGATCCCACCCTCGATCTTCAGGACGATCTCGGACTGCGGCCCGCCTTCAATCCGGACGTCGAACCTGAATTCAGCCGCCGACGCGCAAACACTCAGCAACAAGAGGAAGCCCAGAAAAGTCGTGAATGGATTCATGGATCTCAATCTGCCTCCCAACCAACCCGAGCCCATCGGCAAGATCAAGCCTCCTTCCGCACCCTTCCTCAGCCGTATCCATGCAGTAACGATCTCGCGCAGAGGCGCAGAGACGCTGAGAACGACAGGAAAATGGGAGTTTGGAAACCCCTGAAAGGGCTCACCGCTTGGTGACTCGATAACGATGACTGAAAGGCCCACTTTCTCCGCGTCTCCGCGTCTCTGCGCGAGTCATTCTCTGACATCCAACGGCATGGATGCGGCACAGAGCCGAGCGCATCTTGACCCTGCCCCCGGATGGAACGGGGCAGCGACGTCCTCGTCGCCCTTCCCAGGATCGGGATCGGGATCGGGATCGAACACTGGGTCGACATCCGACACACAGCCCAAGCGCAACGCGGCTGGGCATCACCCCCGCGAAACCGATTTCCTGTCACTCAGCCTTCTCTGCAACAACGCACGGGCCATGTAGGCCACCATCGCGGCATTGGTGAACATCGCCGCCAGCTTGGGCCACGTGACACCGTCCAACAACGCGTAGGCCTCGATCGGGATGTAGATGCCGCCGCTGACCGCGGCGAACCACTCCGCCCATCGACGGTGCCGCCATAGACCATAAGCCTCCACGAAACGCACCGCCGCATACCCCGCCGCACCCACCGCGAAAAGCCACAGTCGCGCATCCGTAAGCCCGCTCGCCGCATGCACGAAAATCCGAGGATAGCGGCTGGCAGGATTGAAGTGGGAACGTTCAACCAATGCCTCGGCCATCGCCTGGATATCGCGGTGCACCAACGCCAGCGCCCCGCAACCCGCGAGGAGCACCAAACCACCCTTGGCCGCCTCGAACAGGGCGATCACACGCATTCCACTAGAGGACCGCATAGGCAATCAGTGCACACACAACCACCATGGAAAACAACGCGACCATGAACAGCGAATCAATGATGCGGCGCAACGTCAGCCTCCGGCGCGTCTTCTCCGTCTTGAACGACCAGAAGGACAGGAAACACCACACCATGAACAGGACCGCATCCGCCGCAAGCAACTCGTCGGCCACCGTCGCCACTTGCGTGTGGTGGGTGAGGATCCGCAGCAGACCAATGGCCGTCAGGCACACCCCGACCAGTCCTCCGGAAATCGTGAACACATGCATCGTCAACTCGTGCTCACGCTGCTCCTTCAATGGATCTTCAGGAATGAAATGAGGGTAGGATGGGTGGATCCGAAACGCACGACGATCGATGGGTGCGGCAACCTCGGGCCACATCTCCGCCCGATCCAGTCGGGCCAGCTATCCGGTGGGATGGCTTGGGTCTCACGCATGGCGTCACGGTTGAAGCACCTGCCCGATGCGCAACAGATTGCCGTCAGGATCCACGACGGCAAACTCCCTCATCCCCCACGACTTGTCTTCGAGGACGTCCATGCGCGGGATGCCTTTGCGGGGCAGTTCTGCCGGTGCGAAGGCTCGGTACATGCCCTCCGCGTCTGACACCCGGATGTAGCACATTGCGGATGATTCAGCGGGGACAAGCTCACGATGCGTGAAGAAGTGAAGCTCCACCGTGCCCCGGCGAATGATGGCGTAGTCACCGCGACCATGAATCTCGCCCTCAAAGCCCAAGCGCCGGAAAAACGACAACGTGTCACTCAAGGACCGGCTGGGCAGAATGGGAATGGCGACTTCGTTCAGTTCCATGATGTGCATGATGCGGAATGTCGATGGCTCAGTTCAGCGACACACCCCACGGGACGCAAGGAGTGCCGACAAGGATGTCAGGAGGGGGTCGCGGTAGCCCATGGCCGTCACCTCTCGAACACAGATCAACGTCGAGAACGGGCAGGCGCTCCAAAGGAATCCCGCGATGATCCAGGGATGCGATCAACGGGCGGTGCGCCCACGCCACACCGCTGCCCCATGCCGCCCACAGGAAAACCAGGCTCTGCTGGCATGGACTCCATCTGGTCACGCGCCCGTTCGCCGGACCCAATGGTTCGACTCCCTTCTGGAGTAACCGGAGACCAGCCAGATCCTCAAGCCTGCCCATGCGACCTGTCATCAGTCTGTTTTCGACAGGATGGCAGGATGGACAGGATGCCGTAGGGAGTCGTCGTGGTCCGGAATCATCCTGTCATCCTGTTGTGTTTCGATCGTAGAACCCAGCCATGCCGATCCAGTGGCACGCGAATGGAAGCGTGACGCTCATTCGGCGTTGGCGGACGTAACCGGTTGGGCCATGTCGCTCTACAATATCTGCCCATAAACAAAAATCCTGCCGTCCTTCTTATCGCGCAAGACTCCGAAGGTGCTGAACCGATTCGTCGAAGCCCAAAGCTCGTATGCGGAGCGCAGACTCGGTGCGAACCATTTCGGACGCTCTACGACGAGCCTTGGAGGTATCTCAGATGACTCATCAGTAACGAGTGCTACATCCGGCACCGTCGTCAACGTCTTGAGAAGGGTTGAGCCCTCTGCTGGCTGAAGCTCAAGGAAGACGGCCCACTTTCTCTGCGTCTCCGCGTCTCTGCGCGAGTCATTCTCTGACATCCAACGGCATGGATGCGGCACAGAGCCGGGCGCATCTTGACCCTGCCCCCGGATGGAACGGGGCAGCGACGTCCTCGTCGCCCTTCCCAGGATCGGGATCGCTATCTTCGAACTCGAACTCGAACTCCAACTCGGACTCGGACTCGGACTCGGACTCGGACTCGGACTCGAACTCGGACTCGATGCCGATTCCGATACCGATCCCGATACCGACGCGTGTGGCAAGGGTAGCCGTCCGGGATCCTCGACATTCCAAACCGCGGCGGGCCGGCATGTTGCCGGGCCTCTTCGGGATCGAGTCAGAGTCCAAGTTTGGAGTCGGCACCAATGCAACGCCCACACCCAGAGCGGGTGGCGGAGGGAATGCTCACGCCCACTTCGCTCAAGACGCAAAGCCGCCAAGACCGGATGAAGGAGGGATCCGCCCCCCTTTGCGTCTTTGCGTCTTTGCGTGAGCCAATTCGTTTCCTTCGTGGTCCAAAGAAGCGCACCCCGGGTTCCCGCAAGAAAGGAAAACAACCCCGGACAGGTACATTCTTCCCATGATTGTCAGGAAATTAAGGCTCTGTGCCTTCGGACGGGCTCCTACCTCAGCTCAACGACTCTTCGAGCGCCCTCGTCCTCTTTCCAGCCCCCATTATAAACGTAACGCAACCACAGAGACGACATTTTGGCGCTATTCGTCCCACCCAGCCCAGCCATGGAGCCTAACACCTCCACATTGCAGACTATATTCGTTGCTGCAGGATCAACGATTCTGACATACGAAACTGGGAGCTTGTTGGTCGAATGCTGGAGACTGACAACTCCGTCCTTAACAAGAATATTGAATCCGCTCACCATTTCCACAGATGAGGGAAACGGCTGCTCAGTCTTCATGTGACAAAATGCCCAGGTCATATGCTCAACCTTGATTGAGCCATCCCCGCCTGCGATCAGCTTCGCAACCGTGCGCTCGAAAGTTCCAACAGTAGCCCCAAGGACTGATTGACCCAAGTCCACTTCACGGTTGTACGTGTCGATCTGATTCTGGAGATCCGCACCAAGATCTGGTCCCACAACCAAACCAGCCAGCGTCGCACAAGTTATTAACCTTTTCATAGAAGAACGACCATTCACATGGACCCACTCACAGGAAAACATGTCCTACCGCGGATGAGACTACTTTCGGGCGAATATCAGGTACGCCAACATCCCAACCAAAGATACCATTTGAACAACAAACAATGGCCTCCGCTGCTCCTTGCCTTGTTTGTCAGAAAGATAGGCGACGGCACCTATGACGTTGAGAACAGCAAGCAGTGACAATGCGACGTAATAGTTCATAGGATCGCGCCTTCATCCGAAGGCGAGCATGCATGAATCGTATGCGATATCATTCAGGCCGTCGAATCTCAACGACGGGAGCCAGCCACCGGCGACGTCCGCATCGCCACTCGGCGTGCCGGCTGGCGCCCGTTCGCTGGACCGGTTGGTTCAAATTCCCTCAGCAACACCCTAAGCAAGATCCGATACTCAAGACTGCCGATAAATCCTGTCATAAGTCTGTTTGCGACAGGATGGCAGGATGGACAGGATGATTCTAAGAGTCGTCGTGGTCCGTATTCATCCTGCCATTCTATCATCCTGTCTGAGTCGACAATTGAGTCTCCTGTCTTGGATCTCGGTTTCTGGGTTGTCGAGCGACCCAAACTCAGCAACCCGGCCCGCGTAATGCAATGATTCCAGCACTCTCGCTCCCGCCGGGTTCGCTGCAGCGAGTGGCCGAACGTCTTCATTCCGTCGAGGGGTAGAAGAGTTGGATGCTGGGCATAAAGAAGGCGTCCAGTAGTGCCGGAAAGGTTCTCGACTCACTGAGGGAACGATCCGAGGTGATCAGAATACCGTGAGGGTTTCCTAAATGGGGCAGGTTGCGTTCAAGCTCCTTAATGCCCGCGACTGTGAAAGACTTGTTGGTATGCACGCTTTCAGGAAAATACACAGGGGCACAATAAACTGTGAAAGTATCGTCGGCGTTGACGTGGACTGCAAACCCCATGAATTGATTCTTCCAATAAGTCAACGGCTTCGATGGTGCGCTGGAGAGTATCAAATGCTTCTTCGCTTCAGCCTGCTCGGTTGTGAATGTTCCCGAATTGGGTCGGGGAAGCTCAAGAACGCGCAGCGGCTGCGACCGGCCAGCGTTGTGTTGGCATCCGCATAGAAGCGTGAGACTGGCTAAAACAACTGTAGCGGGAATGCGCATAGGGTTCTGTGGGCTAAACAAGGTCAGCGACGGGGGGCAGCCACCGGGAGCATCCGCATCGCCACTCGGCGTGCCGGCTGGTGCCCGTTCGCTGGACCGTCATGGTTGGACATTCTCGGTAATGCTTTGAACGATAGAGTCAACGGCCACTGTTTCCCACTGCTCCGCGTCCGCCGCGCAGCAGAATCTGACAACCATCCAATTTTCCCCGCACAACAACCACCACGAGCGCCTGGCAACGCTGCCACGGTACCCATCATGGACATAACCAGTCAGGTTCCCGGAATACGTGGTGCCGGGAAAGTTCCGGGACGGCGCCGGAATCTCAACCTCAAGCAGGATCCTAAGCTGTCCAACGCCTTCTGGGTGCCAAAGGGTCACGAACTCGCCATCGCTATCACCGCAGGAGCGTCGTGCTTGCCACCCATCGGGAAGCACTGTTCTCCAGAAGGGTGTTTGGAAGGCTTTTGGCATGTTTGCTTGGGTCTACTTGGTCAGTGCATCCGGAAAGACATACTGTTTACCGACCACCAATGACTCTGCGCGGCCGATCAGTTGTGGATCCACAGTTGTGATGCCGAATTTCAAGGAGGACCCCTTCGCAGGCTTGATAGTAATTATGAAAATCACCGTATCTCGATCTTGCTTCATCCGCACGACTTGAACTTTCTGAACCGTGGCACTGAAAGAGGGACCCGCTTCAAGTTCCCGCAGCGAGGGAATCTTCCGTGTACAACCGACACACATCCAGATGACGGCTGCCAGAGAGACCGCATTTCGTAACCACGCTTTAGGAGATGACATAGGCAATCTTTGGAGTGTCAACGTTGGCGCCATGGGGCTGCGTAGGCTGGGAATTTTCCGCAGGACTTTCGGGAGGGCATGCTGGGACAGATTTTGGCGTGCGTGGACATTTTCGTACGGGTGCGCTCGCTCGCGATGCGACGGGCAGACCATGCGGGATCCCGTGCATGGATTCAACGGGCTGCACAGGGGGGGGTGATTCCCATGCCCGCTTTTGCATGCGGAAATTGGGAGCAGTGCTTGCGTGGCGTCGTCGGCACGCGGAGAAGGCAGGCTGCGATGATTCGTCCAGAGGGGATGGCGGATGAAATGCTCACGCCCGCTTCGCTCAAGACGCAAAGACGCCAAGACCAGATGAAGGAGGGATCCGTCCCCCCTTTGCGTCTTTGCGTCTTTGCGTGAGCCAATTCGTGTTCTTCGTGCGCTTCGTGGTCCAAAGAACCTCAGATCTCTGAACCACGAATCACACAGAACCCACGAATCCTTCCATCGGCGATGCCACCTACGGGAACCGTGGCAGACACAAGGAGCTCGTGAAGACGCACGACCTGTCCGACGTACGTGGTCCGGGCTTCCCTCGCGTCCTCGCCTGCGGTTCCTTTCAATCCCGGCTTCTGCCCCACGCGAAGCGTGGGAGTGGGTTCGGCATCGATGGGACAAGGCAATCAACCTGGGCGATGAGGACATCGCCGCCCCGTTCCGTGCGGGGGCAGTGTCAAGACGCATCCCCCAGCGGCCCCATGAAACCGCTCTTGCATCGGCGGCACCCTTGGCTAGAACCCCGACATGCCTAAGGAACCTCTTGAAACCGCATTACGCCTCCTCTGGCTGCTCTGCCTTTCCGCCATCGCCCCGCTGTTCGGCCAAACCCTCCAGGTTGCCCCGTCCATCCAGCTCCAGTACGACACGATTCCAGGACAAGCTTACCGCCTCGAATCCTCGACCGACCTTCAACGGTGGGCCCCGTGGAGTCCCATCCGGCTCGGGGACGGCAAACCTGTCTTCGAGATGATTCCCGCCGGTGATTCCTCCCGATCCTTCCGTATTTCCACCAATCAGGTCCGGGATCTTTCGTCGCTCCTGGGCCCCATCCGACTGACCAATGGCGTGCCCGCCCTCGGCTGCGTGGTCCTGCGGTCGAATCGCATCGTGGGCATCGGCGCCGTCGGATTCCGCAAGGCGGGAGTCACCTCCGCCCCGGTCACACTCCACGACCGCTGGCACCATGGATCCCTCACCAAGTCCATCACCGCAGGAAACTGGGGACTGGGAACTGGAGACTCCCCCTGAAGGCCGGGTGCCCCCACCCGACGCAGTCAAGGCATGCCGACGCCTCCGGCGTAAAGCCACCATCCGCGGCGTGATGTCACACGGCTACAGACGCCTCAAGTGTGGCGTTGCGATCCGCACCTGAAGGCCTAGGATTTCGGCAATGACACTGGACCTGCAACGGATGTCACGGGACGAGAAACTCAGGATGATGCACGTCCTTTGGGAGGACCTCGCCAAGGATGATTCCCAGACGGACTCGCCGGGATGGCACAGGACTGCATTGGATGAAACGGAAGCCCGAACGAAACTGGGAACGGAGACAGTCTACGGATGGGAAGCCGCCAAGGCGGACCTGCGCCGCCGTGCCTCATGATCCCGATCCGACTGCTTCATTCGGCTCTTGAGGACCTGGATCTAGGCCGACGGTTTTACGACCAGCAAAGCGAAGGATTGGGAGCCCAATTCCTGGACAGCTTGTTTTCAGAGATCGATTCGCTCGCTCGGTATGGTGGAGTCCACAAACAGGTATTCGGCTACCATCGCTTGTTGGCTCAGCAATTCCCTTTCGCCATTTATTACAAGACAGACGAGGAATCGGGCGTGCTCGTGTACCGTGTCCTGGACCTCCGGCAATCGCCCCACTCGGTCCGGAAAGCCCTCCTTTGAATCCATCCCTGTTCGTTAGTCTTCGGCACTCTAGGTAAGCGAGTCCACCGCTGCTCATGCACGGATCCATCCCGAGTCCTCCAAGCGCCGCGTGAGGGCACGCAGCCTACACCCTCGCCACTTTGCAGGCGGGTTGCCCTCACCCGGCGCTATTTCAACCGCCTACCAAGACTCGAAGAGGTACCCCACGCAAATCACCCACGCGTGCAACCCCACAACCCCGACCCATGCGGCGAGACAGACGACCCAGGAAAGCACTTCCCGCTTCGCTGGGAGGACCCGGACAATCACCTCCCGGGATCCCGGCAGGATTGGCCAGAGGAAAAGGAGGTATCCGAACAACCGGGCCGGTTGGGCAGCGATCGTCATGATAAACCCAAGCACTGCACTCGGTGCACCCCGAGAAGAAGTGTTCCAATGAGCCTCCGGAAACTGCGCGTGGGTCCAGTTCAGGATCTGACCGTGAATCAACCACAACAACATCCAGACGAGTCCGAGAATCAGCGTCCCTTGAAGTCCCGTGACGATCGCCCGGGATGAACCACCTTCACGCATGGCCAGATAGGTCAGCGTGAAGTAGACGATCGAGAAAGCCCCGAACACCGGATGCCAGAGCGGGGAACGGGACGGAAGACGTTCCGCGAATGCTTCGCGGAACATTTGCTCGTCTGCGTCGGCATCCGCCCTGGCTTGAGTCCGCACAAACCTCGTTGCCGCCGTCGCCTTCCAGGTTCGTCCACCATCGTCCGACCTGAAAAGGAGTTGGGAGTCGGCCAGAAAGTACCGACGCCCCCTGCCTCCAGGTTGGTCAGCCAACCGGAAGACAAACTTTCAGAAGGATGAGCCGAGAAACTCAGCCCCCCATTGGTGCTGATGGCAGCCTCACAGGACAGTCCGGTCAGCTTCAGCAAGACTGTCCCCGGGTCACCCGCGCGAATCGCGACATGGCTGATGCCTGGCTCCGAGATCAACTTTGCGCGCGCCGGCGTTGCACTTCCAAAAAGTACCCAGAGGACCAGCACCACCCACCCCCACCGCGCCGATCTCCTGGCGGGAGCAGCCATTCCATTCCCGGATCCAGTTCCATAAGCAACCACAGCTCTCCTCATTTCCGCTGTTGGACCGAGTCCGGGCTTTGATCTCACCCCATTCCTCATCATCCGCCGCGTGAGGGCACGCAGCCTACAACCTCGCCCTTTTGCAGGCCGGGTGCCCTCACCCGGCGCAGTCCCAGACGGCCGATCACACCCCCGACAACCGCCCGGTGGAATCCCCGAAACGCTCCAGCTTCGACACCCCCATGCGGTCGGCGAGGCTGAGGAACAGGTTCGTGGTGGGCTTGGATCCGTGCTTCACGTACCGCCCGGAGTTCAGCGTCCCACCGCCGCCACCGGCGAGGACGATCGGCAGGTTGGAGTGCGTGTGACGGTTCGCATCCGCGTTGCCACCGCCGTACACGATCATCGAGTTGTGCAGCAGCGAACGTCCATCGACATCCTTGGTCGAAGCCAGCTTCCCGATGAACTTCGCGAACTGCTTCGCATACCAGAGATCGATCTCGGCCACCTTCCGGATCTTGTCCTCCGTGTTGAAATGGTGGGAAAGGTCGTGGTGCCCCTCCGAGACCCCGATCTCCGGGAAGGACCGGTTCGAACCATCATGCGCCAGCAACAACGACGCGACCCGGGTCGAGTCCGTCTGGAAGGCCAGCGCCATCATGTCGAACATGAGTTCCGTGTGCTGACCGTAATCTGCGGGCACGCCCGAGGGCGTCGCGAGGTCGGGATCCACGCTGGCTCCGAAGCTCTCCGCCTTGGCGATGCGCGTCTCGATCTCGCGGATGCCCGTCAGGTATTGGTCGAGCTTCTCGCGGTCACGGGCGTCGAGGCGACGTCCCATCCCCTTGGCCTCGGCCTGCACGAAATCCAGGATCGACCGCTGCTCGGCCTGACGCTGCTTCAGGTTGGCACGGCGTTCGCCATGGGAACCCGACCCAAACAAGCGTTCGAACACCAACCGCGGATTCACCTCCGCCGCCATGGGCGTGGTCGGGGAACTCCACGCGAGGTTGTATTGATACGCACACGCATACCCCGAGTCACAGGAGCCGGAGCCACGACCGGAATCGCAGGTCAACTCCAACGATGAGAACCGCGTCAGGTGCCCCACCTCACGGGCGATGGCCTGGTCGATCGACATCCCCGCGCGGATGTCGGTGGCGCTCTTCTTCAACCGCACCCCGGTCAGGAACACGCCGTTGCCCCGTGCGTGATCGCCCGCACCATCCGGTCCGGGCTCGGCCTCACGATGATCGAGTCCGCCCAGCACCTGGACCATGCTTCGGTGCGCCTCCAGCGGCTTCAGCGTCTGGCTCAGCGCGAAGTCGCCCCCCTCCTGGCCTGGCCACCACGCCGATGGAATCGCGCCATTGGGAAAGAACACGAACGCCGTACGCAACGGCGCACCCGTCGCCGTCGCGGCCAGCTTCGACGCGGCTCCCGACGCACCCTGCACCGGCATCGACACGAAAGCCGGCAATGCGATGCTCGCGCCGAGGCCGCGGAGGAAGTGGCGGCGCGAAAGACTGAAGTGACGTTCGGCGGCGATCTGTTGGGAGGTCTTCATGGCTGGCTGGGGGTCGAGCCCCCTTTCGGTGCGGACGTTTCCTTCGGCAAAGTGTTCCCAGACCCGGACCGCCGGGTCTTCTGGAATGGGGCGGAACCGATGACGGCGGTGAACAGTTCCGCCGGCTTTCCACCCGACTGCGTCAACCGTGCGACGATGGCATCCACGGTCTCGACGTCATGGTACTCGAGCCCGCGCCCCAGCGCGTAGGTCAGGACCTTCTCGGTCAGCGTGTGGTAGAAGGCCTCGGAGTGTGACGACGCCAGGATGCGCTTGAGATCCTGGATCCGGGCGAAGCTCTCCCCGGTCAGCAACGTCGCCGACGCATCGATCGGCAATGCGCGCTCCTCGCTGCGCCACATGCCCATCGCATTGAAGTTCTCGAGGGCCAACCCGAGCGGATCCATGCGGTTGTGACACCCGCTGCACAACGGCTGCTGCCGGTGCAACTCCAGCGTCTCCCGCAAGGTAAGCGTCTTCTCCCTCATCGCCTTCGCCGCATCCTCCAGCGGCGGCACATCGGGCGGGGCCGGCGGCGGCGGTGTCCCCAGGATGTTCTCCAGGATGAAGAGCCCGCGCTTCACCGGCGATGTCCGCGTCGGATTCGACGTCACCACCAGCACCGTTCCCTGCGTCAGCAATCCGCCACGGGGACTGTCCGGCGGCAGCTCAACCCGACGCAGCTCATCACCCTTCACCCCCAGATCTCCGAGGTCGTAGTGCTTCGCCAGACGCTCGTTGAGGAAGGTATAATTGCCATCCAGCAACTCGCGGAAGCTCCGGTTCTCGCGCACCACGTACGCGAATGTCTTCTCCGTCTCCATCCGCATCGCCCGACGCAACTCGCCGTTCAACTCCGCCCGCAGCGGTTGGCTGTTGCGCCGTTGGAACAGCGGACGCAGCTCATCCATCCACTTCTTCTCGTCGGCCGTGACCTGGCTCTCCGGCTTGCGCCGCAATTCCGTGAAGCGTGCCCGCTTCGCCTCGAAGTCCGGATCCGGCTTGGCCTCGCGCGTCAGCACCTGCCGCGAGTCGATCTGCACCGTCTCGACATCGCGCGCCTGCAACCACTGCCCAACGAAGTTCCGGATGAACCCCTCGAACCGCGCGTCCCGCATCATGCGGTCCACCTGGGCATCCAGGTTCGCCCGCAGCTTCCCTTCGCCCGCCAACCGGAACAGTTCGGCATCCGGCATCGTCGACCACAGGAAGTACGAAAGCCTCGAAGCCAGCGCATGCTCATCGACGAACGGATGCCCAGACCCGGACGCAGCCGTCGTATCCACATCCTCCTCCCGGAACAGGAACCGTGGCGACGCCAGAACCGCCACCATCGCCTGCGCGATCCCCGCCTCGAAACCCGACCCCTTCTGCGAATACGTCTGCTCCGCCACCGCCACCAACCGATCGAGCGTCTCGGATTCCACCGGACGCCGGTAGGCCCGCTGCACGAACGAACCGAGCAACTCGCGCGCATACAGCCGACGCCCCTTGCGGTCCTTTGGCGGATCCTTCGGGAAGAACTTCGCGTAATTCTTCGGCCGGACGAAATGCTTCCCGTCCATCGGACCCCTCACCGTCACCGAGTCGATCCGGAAGGCCAGCGTGCGCACCCGTTTCTCGTCGGGCGTCAGCGGATCCACCGAGAATGCCAACTCGTGTTCACCCGCGGTCCAGGTCCGATCGAACTCATAACGGAGCACCCGATTATTCTCCCGGGTGAGTTCCTGCGAGACGAGCGACTCCCCATCCACCTGGAAGCCCAGCCTCGCCTTGTTGTAGTCGAACTGGTTGTCGACGAACTTGTCGGTGGCGGTCACCTGCACCTGCAACTGGTAACGCCCCGGCTTGGACACCGGCAACCGGTGCGTCACCCGGTTCGTCTCGTAGTACGAAAGCACCAGCGCGTCGCCGTTCACGGCCATCCCCTCCCGCGCAAATCTCCGCCCCGGAATCTCCTCCTCAACCGGCACCCGCGACACCACAGGCACCGCCCGGGTCACGATCGTGCGCGCCGCCGCCAGGTACTTTTCGAGGAGCATCGGCGACACCGTCAGCACGTCCCCGATGTTGTCGAACCCGTGCCCCGTGTCATCCGCCGGAAACTCCGCCTGGGTATCAAACTCGATCCCCAACAGGTCTCGGATCGTGTTGCGGTACTCCACCCGGTTCAACCGCCGCACGGTCACGCGTCCGGGATCCGGGTCCTTCGGATCCACGCGGAAGACCGCCTGCTTGATCCACGCCTCCAACTGCTGCTTCTGCTCCGCGGTCGGCTGCTTCTTCTTGGCCGGCGGCATCAGCCCGGCCCGGACGTTCTTCAACACATGCAGCCACAGCTCATGGTTGCCGAGCATCGCGTCTTCGGACGCGAACTGATCCAGGGTCACCCGCCCCTTGTCCATCCCGTCGCCATGGCAGTCGAAACAGTACTCCTTCAACACGGGCTCAATCCCGGAACGGTACAGCGCCATCGCGGCCGCCGCCGGCGATTGCCCCAACGCCGGAGAGGCAACGGCCAGAGCCATCGCCGCCAACCACGAAGCCACCCCAATGCGGGGAACAAAAGGAACAGGGCTGGAGGAGGGCAGCGGCATCGGTGGTGATTTCCCCGCATCGTGCCCCAACCAAAACCAATCACAAGCCCGGCGAATGGGGTTACCAGATCACAGTCCCCAGTTCCGAGTTGCCCATCGCCCCCCATGACCCGCCGATCTGCCGGGAACGGGACAACCAACAGCCCACGTCTCCGCCTCCATTTCGGGGCAAGGCGGCTCACCATCATCACCTCGCCGCGGTCGTCGTTGCCGACCTCAAATCACTGCCTTCTCGCCAGGTACCAGGGGCTCGACAGGTCGCTCGGGTCCTGCAAGGTACCCACGGTTGGCAACGACGACGCAACGTGGGCTCCCGCCCGGTCGGCAACAAGATCAGCGACATCATGAACAGGTCTGAGGAATCAGCTGGGGGCGGACTGTTCGAACGCTACGTCATCCAAGGGAACGTTCGATCCATAGGTCGGCTGGACCTGACCCTGCGCTGTCTGGTTCGACTTCTGCGCAAGCTTCGCTCGGAGGCTGCTTCCCGAACCGGACTGCCTTGGCGCCATCGGATGCGCGCATGGCGATTGGGCTTCACCTCGGAAAGTGCGGCCCTCTATGAGGTTGATTCCAGAAACCACTCCTCGTACGTGCCCTGCTATGTCTACGCATTGCGCTGCTATGCGATGAACGGGTTCCTGAACCCCATTGTGAGCAACAAGCTGGTCGTGTCCCAGGTTCTCGCTGCCAATGGAATCTCCCACCCGCACGTCTTTGGCCTGATCTGCAATGGCGAACCGCGCTCCGTGGGAACCGCGCCCTCGGGAAGCAAAAACCGTCTTCTGGAGCTGTGGACGGAGGACGCCAGACCCGTTGTCTTCCGTCCCCACTGGTCGGGTGGTGGTGAAGGAGTCTTTTTCCTCCGCCGGGAAGGCCACCACTGGTTCATCAACGGTCGGGCCGCACCCGAAGCCGATGTCCGTCGATTGATCGCCAGCCTCAACCGCTACATCGCGACGGCCTTCGTGGATCAGGCCTCCTATGCCCGGAGAATCTACCCGGACACAAGCAACACGATCCGGGTTCTGACACTGTCCGATGCGGACGGCCCCTTTGTGGCCAGTGCCGTGCACCGCTTTGGCACAACCCGCTCGTTCCCGATCGACAACTTCCACCACGGCACAGGTGGCGTTTGTGCCGCGGTGGACTTGGCGACCCAAAGGCTGGGCAAGGCCGTCACCCTCAACAGCAAGAACCAGCGGGAATGGTATGGCACGCACCCACAGACCGGCGCACAGATCGAAGGCGTGACCATCCCAGGCCTGTCGCAGGGTCTGGATGCGATTCTCACCGCGATGCGCTGCTTTCCTGAGGCAACCTGCGTCGGCTGGGACCTCCTCATGACCGATGGCGGCTACAGCATCCTCGAGGCAAACGCCCCACCGGGCATCGAGGTTTGCCAGGTCCACACCCCGCTCCTTTCCGATCCGCGCGCCGCGCGCGTTTTCAGGAGTTACGGGATCTAGGAACCGGACACCACCGGAGACAGGCTGCTCGGGTCGGGCAGGATTCCGCCCTCGGACCTGGCCTGCCAGGCCTCAGGGAAGACCCTTCAGACGACCCTTGGACGGCTTGACCACAAGCGCTGCGGCATAGTGTCCGGTACACGGCGCGGATGGGAGACAGGCCAGCGCTTCAAACCCCAGCATGAACCGGAGCCACCGCCGACCACCCGGCGCCCCGGCATCGAACCATCGGCTCGCGTGCAGGAAAAGCAGGCGGGGGACATGCATGAAATAGCCCCTTGATCGCACGACACATCCGAAGCTCTCCAACAACCGGACCATCGGCGACAGGGAAAGCGTATGACCGACATAATAGGGCGCCAGCGACGTTCGCCCGAACAAGCCCGCAGGCATCCGGTTGCGGATCGCCACCATTGGGTTCAGCGGGTTGTCCAGCGTCAGCAGCATCTGCCCGCCCGGAGCCAGGATCCGGATCAGTTCATGCAGGGATTGCTCCAGGTCCCGGGGATCCTCGAAGTGATCCAAGGTCGAGTTGGAAAGCACAAAGCCAAAGCTCCCATCCGCAAATGGCGTGCGCCGGACATCAGCGACCCGAGCCTGCAGAAACGGGTGTCTGGAGACCGCCCGATCCACAATGTTCCGGGAGACGTCCAGCCCCACGACCCGATCGGAAATCCCCGCCAGCACGGGGATCAACCCAGGTCCAAAGGCCTCATCGAAAAGATCTGTCTTCAGCGCGCTTTCAAACCGGGCTCCCCCCAGCCACTGACCGAGCAGGCGCGTGTGGAGCTGGTCGCAATAGGCACGCCACGCCGGGTAGGCGAGGTGTTCTCCCCCTTGGTTTGCTATCCCGTTCCAATACCCGTCTCCACTCATTCCAGGACCTTGAACCGAACCTTCTCGCACGATTGGGCTGCCAATGAATCTAGTGACACATCAGGCGTTGGAAAGGCTCACCCTGAGAGATGTGCAGGCGCGGGGAAACCTTCGGGATGTTTCAGATGGACGCATCGTGAGCTGGAAGGCGCATCTCGACCCTCTGTTTGGGATGCGCCTCTGGCAATGGGAAACTCATCTCGGCTGGATGACCATTCCCTCCGCCAACCCGGGTTCCGTCCGTTCGTCCCCCCACTTCGGACTCGCCATCCGCGGCGGGGTCCCCATCCTTCGCGCATAGAACTCCCCTTGGATCATGAAACGCTTACTCGGCCTTAATCCAATCCGCGCCCGACAGCTCAACCGCCACCGCGGCTTCACCCTGATCGAACTCCTCGTCGTCATCGCCATCATTGCCATCCTCGCGGGCATGATCCTGCCGGCGCTGGCCAAGGCGAAGCAGAAGGCCCAGCAGACCAAGTGCACCAGCAACCTGCGGCAGCTGGGAATTGCCCTCACCATGTACGTCACGGAATACAACCGGTACCCCGGACACTACTTGGTCAACGCGGGCCAGGTCATCTACCCGACCCGACTCCTGCCCTACGCCGGCAGCAACCTGGCTGTCTTCAACTGTCCCACGGAGATTCCCAGATACTATTACACCAACAACCCCACCACCCAGCGGCCCATGACCGTCACGCCGAACACCGGGTTCTGCTACGGCTACAACGACTGGGGTGGAGTCTCCGAGTTCAGCAGCCCCTACCAAGGTCTCGGCGGCGACATCGGCGGCGGAACCGCCGCATGGCACATCGAGCCCAAGGAATCCCACGTGAAGGTCCCGTCCGACATGATCTGCATGGCCGACAGCCGTTCCGATGCGGCGTGGGACACCGCCATCGATCCCGCCGATGGTGCCCCGAACGGCCCCGAGCAGCCCGAGTGGCCCAGCAGCCGTCACGGCGGCAGTGGCACTCCGAAACCCGGGTCCATCGCACGGAATGTGAAATCCAGCAATGGGGGCGGTGCGGTGTTCATGTTCTGCGACGGCCACGCCGAGTTCATCAAGCAGAGCATCGCCGTCTCACGCGACCCCAACATGCGCCGCCGCTGGAACGCCGACAACGAACCCCGGCTCACGCAGTAAACCCAGAAACGGCGGTTGAATCCGCAGATGGCGCCGATGGCGCAGATAATCAGGGGCTCGGATCGGACCCACCTTGCACCTGCAAGGTGAGGTTTCGGCTGGCGTCGGATCCAAGCATTCCTGCCCGTCTATCGGCGCCATCTGCGGATGGATGAACTGCCGATTCCAGGGAAAGGCGTCCTGCCACCCATTCCCGGCGCAAGGCATCCACCAGCGCCGCCAACGCCCGGACCGTGCGCCCCGCCCGTCCGGGCGCTTTCATTGGAGAGGCCTCCGGATCACTGCCGATCGCCGTGGCCGCAGCCTCTACTGTTCCCGGTCGACGCTTGAGGCGATGGGCGGCCAGCAACCGCAGATCGATCGGAGGCTGCACCGGCTTCCAGCCTTCCTGGGCCAGCAGTTCCCAACTGAATCCACCCCATCCCGCCAAACGATCCTCCGGACCAAAGAACCGTTCCCACGCCGTCAGCACCTCAGCCATCGGCTGCCCTTCCAGCAATTGTTCCCGTGGCACTTCCAGATGCCCCGGCGCTCGGTGCCAGCACCCGACGCGGCGCAGCAAACGCCTGGAAGACCTCTCCCGTGGCTGGCCGGAACGCCGCCAGTTGCAGCAACTCCGGAAGACCGGGAACCCCACTCCCGCGCCGGTGCGCGTTCGCCTCCCCCGCCACCACCACCAACCGCGGCCACAGGGCGTCCAGATCCGGCACCCCGCCGGATTCCCACCATGGGGACGTCGGTCGCAACCGGCGCCGCGCCGGCTCGGTACGCGACGCCGTCGCCGCCATCTGCCGCTCCACCATCGAATCAAAGGCACGGATCAACGGCGCGAAGCGCGCCTCATCCCGTTCGAACGCCGCCAACACCTCCACCACCGCCTCCACCGTGGCGACGCAATGCTCGGCGGGTTCGCGTCGGATGCGGTAATTGCCGGGCTTCCGCGGCATGAATCCGATCCGCGGCAGGGTCCGCAACTGGGGGTTCAACCGGACCATCTTCCGCGCCTGCGGCCACGTGCCATCGATCACGATCAACGTCTTCGGCGGCGTCTCGAGGGCATCCGGCGCCACCGCGCCTTCGCCGGGGAACAGCAAGGCCGTGCCCGCCTCCGCCATCAGCGCCTCGATCCGCGGATGCCCCGCAAACTCCACCCCCTCGTACAATTCGCTGCCGGCCAAACCGAGGTGCGCGATCCGCGCCGTGCCGATCGACACCCGCGACTCCCGCGGATGCTGGAGGAACACCACGCGGGTCTGCACGGACAACGGCTCCAGTGCCGAACACCAGCATGCCGACACCGGACGCCAGCAACGCGCGCACCTGGCCCGCGCAACCGGCACGGTCGCTTCGGCACTTTCCTGACGGGTATTCGATGACGATGACACCGCCGCCAACCTCGCACCCCGCCCCACACCCTTGAAACCCGAATCTTCCCAACGCCCTTCATCCCCAGCCTCGTCACCTCGTCAGCTACCCTCCCAATCGTATCAGACGACGTCAGGAGGCTGTGCCCAACCACGGCCTCGTAACCTCGTCAGCTACCCCCCAATCGTAGCAGACGACGTCAGGAGGCTGTTCAACCCCTGCCTCGTTACCTCGTCAGCTACCCCCCGTATGTAGCAGACGACGTCAGGAGGCTGGGGAAGACCGGCTTCCAACTTGTCTCGTGAAACTTCAATCTCCCCCAACACTCCACCAGCGCATGGACTGCGCCGGCACGGTCACATCGATCTCGATCGTGTGATCCCGGGCGATGCCCGCCTGCGTGCGGGTCCCCTCGGCATCCACCAACCGGGCGGTCTCCTTCAGGCCGGTATAATATAGGCTCACCCGAAGCTTCCGCGTCACCGCCGTCTCCAGCGGATTGAACACCACCAGCATCCCCTTCTCCTTCAGCTTCGGATTCACGTGCAGCATCCAGTCCAGATCCCGGGCATCCGCCCGACGACCATGGATCAGGTCGCTTTCCAGGATGTCGCGGTGCTGCTTGAACCAGTCCACCTTGGCTTTGACCATCGCCTTTGTCCGGTCGGTATCGAACAACCGCGGGCCGCGGTAACAGGCCTGCACACCGAGGGCGAGGTTGCTCTCGATCATGCGTTCGTAGTGATCGAGATGCTGGTCGAGCGGCTCGATCGTGGCCGCCGCGCCCCCGCCCTGATACTCCGTCAACGGCACGAACATCCACCCCATCGAAGGCAGCTTCTGCCACGTCCCATCGAAGATGTTCTGCCGGGTGTGGATCACCTGCTGGGCGCGCGGCAACGACCAGTTCACCTCCCGATATCCCATGCCGGTCTTGGTCGAACCACCCATGAAGTAGTGATCCGGCACGTTCAGGTAGATTCCCTCCGCCCGACACCACCGATAGAACTCGGCGATCAACTGCCACTGGTTCCACCGCGAATCCTCCAATCCGCGATGCGCCGGATGGTT
Organism: Limisphaerales bacterium; assembly: GCA_965283655.1. Classification (GTDB taxonomy): domain Bacteria; phylum Verrucomicrobiota; class Verrucomicrobiia; order Limisphaerales; family UBA9464; genus UBA6176. Next base: position 61,732 of record CBDIPJ010000020.1, read on the forward strand.
CGTTGCAGCGCACACGTCGCCCGGATACGACCCGTCGTGTTCCAGCAGGGTGAACCCGCTCTTGCGGTGGAACTCGTAGATCCGTCGGAAATAGTTCGTTCCCCACTGGCTGCACAGGCACGGCGAGTTCCCGAAGGCGGGCTTCTGCCCGGCGGCATCACGACATCGTTGCCGCCCCCCACATGACGCGACGCCAGCAGCGAGTAACTGCCGATCTCGATGCCGCGACTCTTCGCATGGGACGCGAACGCCTGCGCCTTGGCCATCGTTGCCGGGCTCTCGTTCTCCATGTCGAACCCGCTGCCGAAGCTCAGGATCAACATCTCGAATCCGACCGCCGCGCACTGCTCGATGGCATTGGTGACCGTCTGCCCGTTGGACGACACCACATGCATCATCAGCGGATTCTCCGTCGACCACGGCGCCACCGTCCGATACAGCCGGCGCATCGCCAATCCACACCGTTCGCGGTCGGTGCTGTCCTGCGGCAGGATCCAGGCCCGGAAGGATTCAAACCGTCCACCCGGCGCGATCTCCTGCGCCGGTCCGAGGTCCGGTCCCACCTCCAGCAGGCAGGGCGTGCGCTTCTCGTAATTCACCTGCGTGTGGAAGTCGGGATCCGCCACCCAGCGATACGACCGGCGGTTCGCACCCGACGCCATCATGCCGCCGAAGGACATGTCCGTCTCGACGTGCACATTGGGCGGGATCCGCCCCTCGCTGAGTTCGTCCACTTCCGACGTCCGTTCGACCACCGCGAGCACCTCGCTCTGGAACCGATCCACGTGGACGACCTTGTCCGTCCCGTTCGCGACGGTGATCCATTTGCTGTACGCAGGAATCCCGTCGTAGAGCTCGTAATGCACCGAGACCCGGATGTCGCGCGGGCCCGCCCCCGTCTCCGCCGCCGCCTTGGCCGCATCGAACTTCCCGAACACCCGCACCTGCGAAACCCGGCTGCGTCCCCAGGCCGCCCCGGCGGCAATCGAGTCCGAGGTTCCCCCCGTGCGATCCATCTTCCCCACCCGCACCGCCGTCGGCGACGAACCGTCATGCGCGATCTCGAACAACCGGGTGAACCGCGGCGGATCCTGCGCCGCATCCGCCACATCCCAGATCATCGTCGGCCCATCCCAACGCGCCCGGATCCGATACGACCGTGCCGTGTCGATGCCGCCATCGGTTGCAGCGAACTCGGGTACCCGCGCCAACAACTCGCGTCCGCCATCGCGCAGCTCGAAATGTCCGTGCACCCCGCGATCCCCGGGCCGCAGGTTCACCTTCACCAGCTTGCCGCCAAAGACCAACCCAAGCCCCGGTCCCCAGCTGACGTCCGCGTCGGTGCCGGAATGGATCACCGCTTCCACCAGCGTCACCGGACCATTCAAGGCGCGCTCGGCAAAACAATGGGCGCCCACCAACGCGTAGATCTCCCCGGCCTTACCCTCGTTCTGAAAGCTGATGCGCTCCTCCCGCCGCGATGCGCGCACCGACCACGCCGGATCGAGCTTCGTGAAGTCATCGCTCCACACCAGATCACGGCCGGCGGCCGAAGGAATCCCTTCCATCGCCAGGACCGAGGGCCAGGCGAAGTCGAGCCGCAGTGTCACCCCGGCGGGCGGCCACTGGACATCCGGCGCGTGATGCCGGGTGCGCTTCCAGGCCAAACGTTCGGTCGGGACCCCGACCTCATGGCCGACATATCGGAAACTCGTCGGATCCGCGCGCAACTGGGCGACCCACTCCGGCCGCAGGAACGCGTAATTCGGTTGTCCCTTCAGCCCACCGACCTCGAAGCGCCGACCGTCGATCTCAACGATTGCTTCGGGCTTCACCCCGCGGAGCAGGCTTTCGCCCGTACCCAGATGATCGAGGGCCACGGTCGCGGCATTGGGCGCGATCCGGATCACGCGTCGGAGCAGCCCATTGCTCAACTCCAGTTCGCGGCCGTCGGCATTGGTGGTGACGCGTGCCTTGTAGGGAGCCGCATCCAGAAGCCAGTCCGACGTCGCCGCCGGCAATCGCTCAGCAAGACACGGGCGGACGAGGAGTCCGACCGCCAACAGCAGGAGGGGATATTTCATCAAAAGGTCTGTTCCAGACCCGGAATGCCACGAACGCATTCACCCCGACCAGCACCGATTCACTCGGCCGTGTCGATGCGGTCAGGATTTCACGCGGAGGCGCCGAGCCCGCGGAGTGGGAAAGCCGCGAAATCGAAAAGAACTCAAAAGGGGAAGAGACCTGGCGCTGGCTTGTTTCGTTGCCGGCGTTACCGCCCTTTTTGGGCATCTCTTTGTGTTCTTGAGGCAAAACCCGTTTCAACCCTTCGGCTGCTTGGCCGGGAACTACCTCAAATGCCAAGGCCGGCATGGCTCCGGCGTCGCCAACACAGCACCGTCGCTGCACCCACCAACCCCAGACCGGCCGCCCAGGTCCCGGCTTCGGGAACGGGGTCGGATCCACCGCGAGTCCGTTCGCGTCGCGATGCGGTCCCGTGCTCAGGAAGGTTGTGGCCCCGGTGGCGGGATTCACCGTCAGGAAATCCCGATGGTACCACGTCATCGCCAACAGGCTGCCGTCCGGGAGGAACTCGATGTCCGAAATGTAACTGGCCGTATCGGTGTGGCTCATCGCACCCACCACGGACGCCGAGAACGCGCTGAGGTCGAGCTTCAGCAGGAAGTCGGCGTTGGCCCCCGTGTTCGCGCTGAGGAAGAAATCGCCGGTGGAGGCCTGTCGCGTCACCCCGGTGACCGTGTACCCCGACAGACCCGAGGTGATGTTCACCGAGGACGTCACCGTCGTGGTGTTCAGATCGAAGAAGAACAACGTGTCCGTCGCACCACTGAATCCCCACAAGCCACCCGGCACGAAGTACAGGTCCGCGATCTGCGAATATCCCGTGGTCCATGCAGGCCCACCTTGGACGGCCTGGATCGTCCCCGCCGAGGAGCTGACATACAGCACTCCACTGAAATCCGCCGCCAGACTGTCGGAGGCAACCGGCGATGGGATGAACGGCGTTTCCGAGTTCGAAGCGGCATCCACCTGGAAGATGTTCAGGTTGGCGCTCACCGACCAGACATCCGGGGCCGCATTCAGGGTCGCGGCCAACGACAGGCACGCCACGGGCAGGACGAAACGATGCAAGGCCATGGCTGCAACCTGCGCCTCCTGCGTTTCGTCTGGCAATGGGTTTTTGCCCCCTTGCTGAGGTCCAGGCCATTTCGCCTCCCCCGGCATCCCTCTCCACCTGCCGCGTGAGGGCACGCGGCCTTCACCACCACAGCCTCCTTACGTCGTCTGCTACCTCCCAGACCGTAGCAGACGAGGTCACGAGGCTGGGGTGGCGGCCTTCAAACTTCAAACTCCACCCATCACCGCGATCTCCGCAGGCGGTCCCAATCCTTCTCCTTGACCCCGAGATCCAGCAGCGCGCGCGCGGCCAGCGGATCCCGGTTCTCCCGCGCGGCCGTCAGCAACCGCTGGCCTGTCCGACCGAACAGGAACCGGGGATCCGCGGGTTGTAGGGCGGCCCGGTTGCCGGCAGCGTCCGGCGGCGTGGTCTTGCGGAGGTACTCCAGCAGGCTCGTCGGCGCTCCGGTCTTGTCCCGATAGAACATCATGTCGACCATCAGGGCAGTCCACAGCGCCTCGTTGCGAAGGCGAGTCCGGGCCTCCAGCTCCAGGAACAGCACGTTCGCCGGGTCCCGCTCCAGCAGCTTCCGCGACAAGGCCACCGTGAGCAGGTCCCGCTGACGGGTCCGTTCGGCCACATCCTCCGAGACCACGTCCACGTGGTCAGCAATCAGACGCTGGAGGAACGACGGTCCATGCCCGCCCTGGATCCCGACGTCAAACAACACGTCCAGTTCATCCCAATAATGGCCGCGAGTCGCTGTGGTTCCCGACGTCGCCACCGCCACCTCGCCCACGGCCCTCGCCCCATCCACCCATTCCGCGCTTCCGGGTTCCCAATAGGCCTGGGCGGTGCGCCACATCTGCATCGCCTCCGACACCTGCTCCCACCGAAAAGCATCGTCCTTTTCGGCGAGCCGCCCACGTGCCCGCCTCACCCACTCGTCCGGCGTCAGGCCGATCAACCCGGGAAGCATCCAGCCCGATTCCACCAGATGCCGCCGCGCGCTTGCGTCGCCGCCGACGGCCGCCTTCACCAGGGTCCGCTGGTCGTCCGGCAACCAACCGAAGTCGGCGCGATCCACCTTGGCCACCCCGCCGGCCGCCTTCACCTCGAGGAGCGCCATTTCCGACATGCGATCCCAGTGCGCCTCGGCCTCGAGCGTCTGCGTCGAGAAGAGCTTGCTGCCGTTGGCCAGCGCCCTTCCGATGGCCCGCGCCCGGAGCGATGGGTCGAGCCCCATGGATCCGTGTCCCTTCTCCCGCCAAGCCGCCACCCATTCCGCGGACTCGCGCACGTCGCGCCGGAAATCCGCCAGTCCATCCCGCCCCGCATAGCCCGCGCCATACCGTTCGCGGAACTCCTCCAGCATCGCGAGCGCGTGCCACGATCCCCCCTGGCCCAGCGCCAGCAGCTGACGGAACGCCGCCCGGGCCTCCTGCCGATCCTTCGAGAACCGCAGCCGCAGGCTCGCCTTCATCCCCTCGACGTCGGGCGATTCCCGGAGCGACAGGCTGCCCCGGCCCGATTCGATCTTCGCCAACTCCGCCCAACCCGACTCCGTCGGGGCCATCAACTGTTCCGCCCACAGACGTTGCTCGGCCGAGGCACCGGGATGGTTCTCCAACATCGGAGCCAACCAACCCGCCCGCCATTGCTCCGGCGTCAATGGCTCGATCTGCACCGCCTCCACCAAGGCCGCCACCTGCGCCCACAGCGACGGATCCCGCCAGGCCGCCTTCACGATGGCAGCATAAACCGTGGCCACGCCGCTCCGGCTCGACACGTCCCGCGTATGGATCCGCGTGAAGTACATGCGGGCCAGCAAAGCCGCTCCCTTCGTCGGCGCGTCCTTCGGCGACAACGCCCGGATCTCCGGGATGAACGGTCCCGCGTCCGGAGCCACGCCGCGCTCATGCGCCAGGCGCACGCACTGCAACGCCAGCCACGTCTCCACCGGCGCCATCCGCGACGTGAACAGATAACGGGCCTCCACCGTTTCCCAGGCATCCCTGGGATTCATCCGCGTCCCAGCCCGGTTCGACAGTTCCAGGTACGTATCCATCAGGTGCCCCAACCGCTCGTCGACCAACCGCTGGGAAACCAACAAGTCCTTCGCATCCTTGGCAGTCGCGCCTGTTGCCCCCTGCTCCAGTCGCAGGAACGCCTGCCACAACTGGGCCTCGACCTTCAGCATCCGATGCTCCGGCAGGACCCCACCCGTCGTCCTCCCGACCATCGCCACGGCCCGATCCATCCGCTCCAACGCCGCCCGAGGATCCTTTGCCCCATCCACTCCCAGCCACGCATCGATCCCCGACGCCACCTCCCGCTGCATGGCAAACGTCGACCATCGTCCCCGATCCGGGATCCTCCCACAAACCTCTGCCGCCAATCCCGGATGGTACTCACCCGTCAGACCCTCGAGATGGATCCGCGCGACCGCGGCCCGTCCCCGCAGGAACTCCGCCGAATCCATCTGACGCATCAAGGCCCGTGGGCGCTCCAGATCCGATCCCACCCGCGCATCCCGCAGCCACTCGAAGGCGAGGGCCGGCGCGGCCCCCGGATGCTTCGCGAGTCCCTTTTCCACCAGACGCTCCAGGATCGACATGGCCTCCGCCCGCTCTCCCGGCTTGGGCGATCCCGACAGTACGGCCTCCGCGTACCACGCTCCGGCAAGTTCCCAATTCGCCTTCCGCGCCCGGTCCAGATATCCGATCGCCCGACGGACATCGTCCGCATTCTTGCCGGGCTCAGGCGGGATCCCCAACCCCACGAATCGACCCGAGTGCCACGCTCCCATCCAGAGGTTCGCTCCGACGTGCCCGCGACTGGCGAGGCCCTGCAGGTGTTCCCGCCGACGCACCTCATTCGGGAGCGTCGCGACGGTATCGCGCAACGAGGCGAAATCCGGCGTCTCGCCCGCCGTGGAACACGCCAGCGCCACCAAGCCCAGATCGTGCCCCCAGTGGTAGGCCTTCTCGTATTGGCTCCGCGCGAACGATCGGGTGTCCATGCCGGACGGCAGTACGAGAAGGCCCGGCTGCAGGGAATTTCCCTCGGCGAGCACTCCCAGGTCCAGACTCGCCGCCGCATCCCCATCCGCCGCCTGCCGCTCCAACTCGGCTACCTGACGCCGCCGTTCTTCCCGGGCCGCCTGCGCCCGAAGCGCCGCCTGACGGCGTTCCGCCGCAGCCCGCAGCTGCTGCTGGTATCGTTCCTCCGCCTCGGCCTCGTTGGCCCGCTGGATCGACTCCTGCCGGTCCTGCTCGCGCTGCGCCCACTGCGCCCGACGCTTGTTCTCCAGATCCGCGATCATCTGGTCGAACGGGTTGTAAGGCCGCCCGAAGCTCATTCCCCGGAACCGGCCCGACGCCGCATCGTTCAGCATCTGCGTCGCGATCTTGTCGGCGTCGCTCGCCCGCGGTGAATCGTAGTACTCCGTCGCCTGCCCGTCCGAAATCAGTCCCATCAGGACCAACCCGCCCAGGACCCGCCGCCATCGGGGAACATTCATGCGTCCACCCAGCAAGCAGCGCCAACCACGAACGAGTCAAACCCGATTCCATGGCCGTCTCCCGCCGTAGCGGACGAGGTCACGAGGCAGGTCCATGGGGAGATCCCAGAACCCAGTTGCCAGTTCCCAGTTCTGGGATCTCTGCGCGGTCCGGCCGTAGGTTGACACGATGCGAACTGGAAAACTGGATAAACGGGTAGTGCGACGGTACAGCGAGGCGTTCAAGGTGCAGGTGGTCCGTGAGTACGAGGCCGGCGAGTTTACGGGGTTGGCCGATGCGCACCGGAGGTATGGAATCCGTGGAAACGGGACGGTGGCGAGTTGGCTCAAAGCGTACGGAAAAGAGCATCTGATGAGAAAAGTCATGCGTGTTGAGGCAGTCGGGGAGGCGGACCGGATCCAGAAACTGGAACGGGAGGTGAGGCAGCTGAAGCAGGCTCTTGGAGAAGAGAAGCTGCGGACGCTGGTAGGGGAAGAGTTCTTGAAGATGGCGTGCGAGAGAGGAGGGCTTGGGGGAGTTGAGGAGTTTAAAAAAAAGTTCGATGGGAACTTGTAAGGACGCTGGCAGAGGCCGGGCATGAGGTGAAGGCGACGTGCCGTGTGGTGCGGATGAGCCGGCAGAATTACTATCAGTGCCGAGCGGAGCGGAAGCGCCAGGCGGTGGCTGAGGCAGAGGTGCTGAAGGCAGTGGACGAGCAGAGGCGGATCCACCCGAGGATGGGCTGCCGCAAGCTGCTGGGGGTGACGAGGCAGTCGCTCCAGAGCAACGGGATCGAGCTGGGAAGGGACCGGATGTTCCGTGTGCTGAGGGAGAATGATCGGTTGGTGAAGCGGTATGCCCGAACGAAGCGGACAACGCAAAGCCGGCACAGCCTGCCGGTGTTTCGCAATGAGATCCGGGATCTGGTGGTGACGGAGCCGAACCAGGCGTGGGTGGCGGATTTGACGTACGTGAGGACGGGGAGTGGATTCGTGTTTCTGTCCGTTGTGATGGACGTGTGGTCGAGAATGATCGTGGGGAGTTACGTGGGGGAGACGATGGAATCGATCGGGTGCCAGAAAGCGTTGATGGAGGCATTGGGCCGGCTGAAGAAGGAGGATCTGAGGCCGATTCACCACACGGATCGAGGAAGCCAGTACTGCTGCCATGAGTACGTTGCGAGGCTACTGGCAGCGGGGTGCCGGGTGAGCATGACGGAGGAGATGCACTGCTACGAGAACGCGAAAGCGGAGCGTGTGATAGGTACGTTGAAGTGGGAATACGGGATGGAGGGATGCTTTGAGACGGCCGAAGAGGCGAAGAAGGCGGTGAAGGAAGGGATCCAGGCGTACAACGAACTGAGGCCACACAACGCGATAGGAGGAAGGAGGCCGGCAGAGATGTACGAGGAAGGAAGGGCGAGGCGGGCGAAGTGAAGACGCGGCCCGGCCCCCCCGCTGGGGATCGGCTCCGCTGCGGTTCGCTACGCTCACCGCAGCTACGCCTCACCCCAGCGGGGGGGCCGGGGGGGGCCCGGAGGGCCCTGGGGAGCCAAAGACGACGGGAGTCCAGTCGGCAAAGTGACAAGTTTTAATCAGGACGTGACACACAGCCTCCTTACGTCGTCTGCTACGATCGTAGCTGAAGGCCGGGTGCCCCCACCCGGCGGCGGCTTCAATCTTGAATCTTCAAACTTGAAACTCCCCTCCCCCTTACCTCGTCCAGCAATGGACGGTCACCTTCGAATTCACCGGGAAGGTCACCGGCACCTCCACCGTGGCGGGGTTGTTCACCGAGTTGTCGATCTCGGTATCGACCACAATCTTCGATCCCGTGTCCGGCGTCAGCGTGATCCGGATGGGGACCACCTTGCCGAAATCCCGCGCCTGGATCTTCACGGTCCGATCCGGCGAAGAACCAAATGGAAGCAGGATCGTTCCCGGCTGACTCCCCTCCGGAAACGTCGTGCCGGCGACCTCGATCGTGTCGAGCCGAGGAATCACCGTGGGCAAGGCAAACAGGTTGCCCCCCACCGACGTGACCCCCTGAAAATTGAACGCGATGCCGTCCCGCTCGAGCGTGTCCACGCGGATACGGCCGGGTCCACCAGACCCCCGAGTCCGGGTATCCAGTAATCCGGAACCATCCACCCGCAACGCAACCACCCGAATCCCCCCACCGGCTCCGCCTCCACCGTTGCAACCATTGTCGGTGCCGCCCTGGGCATTGATGGTTCCAGTGATCCGCACCTTCGTATTCGATGCCAAAAGGATCGCTCCGCCACCACCACCGCCACCGCGACCCGGTGATCCGGGTCCACCTGCTCCTCCCGAACCGCCAATCAACGGGATCAGGAACACATTTCCATACGGCTCACCGCTCGGCCCCGAATTACCCCGCCCCCCAAAGCTGCCGTTGCCATTGCGGGTACCGAAATCGCAGGTGTTGATATTGCCAAGTCCACCACCACCGGGTCCGTAGCCTGTACCCGGGGGCGTTGCTCCAAATCCGGGCTTCCCTCCAGCGAAACCACCCGGCCCGGGCGCCCCACCGTCGTTTGAGGTCCCGTCCGAAGCGCCCACATCGATCGTCCCATTCACCACGATATCGCCCTGCGACAGCATCACCACCGGCGTATTGCGGACGTTGCGTTTGAAACCCACCCGGACCCCCGAGTTCACGGTCAGGCTCTTGTAGTGCAGCTTGCCATCAGGAGGCAGGTCGATGGTGGTGTTCTCGCTGATGACCACGTCGCCGAGGGAGCCATTGCTCCCCACTTCGAACGCCTGTGCCTCCAACCGGCCGACACACGCCGCCAGCACGGTCCCAGCCAACAAGCTCAGCGCCTGCCGGACGGTCCAGTTTCGGATTTCTGTCATGGGAATAACTCGTTGAATGCCTGTCTTCAGGGAACACGTGTTCCAGTTGTTTGCCACTGAAAGGGTCTCGTTGCTCATGATCTGGTCTCTCCTTGGAAATCACTCCGTCCATCGCACCCGGTAGAACCGGGCCTCGTCCCCAACTGCCCGGCACCTCCCGGTACAATGCCCGCGCTCCACGACCACCCGGTCGAGGGTCTCGGGGCGCCACGTCTGGAGATCGTCGCTCGACTCGACCCGATAGCGTGCGCCCTCAGGTCCATGCCATTCGAGGGTCACCCACCACTGGGAAGCGGCTTCCTCCACCGCCGTCTCGCCCTCGACGGCGGGGCGCGGTCCTGCGGCAGGATCAATCCGGAGCGAGAGCAACCGGATATCCCCAGCAGTTCCGTTCCCGGAACCGGCATCGCCCGGTCCCACCAAAGGTCCTGTCCCACCCGGTCCAGAACCCGACGCCGTAGCCCAATCCACCACTACAACGGGCTCTGAAACCACAATCCCACCCGCCGTCAGGTCGGTCGATGGCGCCGTCGGCAAAACCACATCCACCGGCGGTTCCGACACCACAATCCCACCCGCCGTCAGGTCCGTCGACGGCGCCGCCGGCAACACCACGTCCACCGGAGGCTCCGCCACCACAATCCCGCCCGCCGTCAGGTCCGTCGACGGCGCCGTCGGCAACACCACATCCACCGCCGGTTCCGACACCACGATCCCGCCCGCCGTCAGGTCCGTCGACGGTGCCGTCGGCAACACCACATCGACCGCCGGTTCCGACACCACGATCCCACCCACCGTCAGGTCCGTCGCCGGCGCCGTCGGCAACACCACATCCACGACCGGTTGCCCCACCACCAGGATCGTCGGCATCGAGTCCGCGCGCAGCGGATCCGATTCCAACGCGACCTCCAACCCGTCCTGCCAACGGTCACCGTCGGTGTCCGGCTTCCTCGGATCCGTGCCCCGAATCGCCTCCTGATCATTCATCAGGCCGTCGCCATCAATGTCCACATCGTCGGTATCAGCGATGCCGTCTCCGTCCTGGTCCCGATCCGACACCAAAGGATTCGGGTCCACCCCATCAACGATCCCGTCCCCGTCCGTGTCCGGATTGAGCGGATTGGTACCCGCGGCAATCTCCGCACCGTCGCGCAACTGGTCTGCGTCGGTGTCAGCCTTCAGTGGATCGGTTCGGGCGGCGAGTTCCGCAGCCGCATCGAGGCCGTCCCCGTCCACGTCGGGGTCCAGTCCGTCCACAATACCGTCGCGATCCAGATCCGGCTGCACCTCCACGGTCATGGTTTGCCGCCGTTGGAGGCCGATCGCATCGGTCGCCACCAAGGCGAGGGAAAGGTTCCCGACGATTTCCGATCGGACCCGAAGTGTCGCATTCGTCGACGCAGACCCGGCTGGGATCGAAAGACTGATTCCACCCGCCGGTGACCACTCCGCCTGCGCGGGCTGATCGACCTCAACGTCGAGGCGGACCAAGTCGCCATCCGCGTCCGTTACCAAGATGGGAATCTCCCGGAACGTTCCCTGGGCGGCCACGCCCGGCGCGGCCAACGAGATTACGGGCGGCACGTTGCTGAGCGCCACTTCCCGGAACTGAACGTTGTCCATGGCGATGTCGTCGTTCAGCGACCCGAGGTTCCGGGAGTCCACCACGATCGTCAGCACCCGGTCCGTCAACGGAGTCGGGAATGTGATCCGGGTGAAGGCCGTCCGCGATACGATCACGTTCGTCTGTCCAAACAACACCTGATTGCTGGCGCCAAGCACCTGCACAAGGGCGACGGTCGGATCGTCGGCGAACGTGGGGGTGAACGCCGCCAGATCGAACCGATGCAGGCTCACTGCAAAACCCGGGTCTCCCCGCAAGGTGAGACGCAGGACACCCACCGAGTCGGCATCCTCGAACAACACCCGCGACAGCGACCCGTAGCCCTCCCTCCACAACGCCGGTGCAACCGCCCCGTACTCCGCGGTTACCCGTGGAGCCGACGGATTCGGTCCGCCGTACCGGAAGCCCTCCTGAACCGCATTGGTCACGCGATCCCCATACGCCTGCGGCACCGGTTGAAAGTCCCGTATGCCATCGATGTCGAAGGTCAGCGTCACCGGATTGCCGACGAGGTCCGAAACCAGCGGCTCTGGATCCGACCCATCCACCAAACCGTCTTCATCCGTGTCTGCGACCCGCGCCTTCGTTCCCGCGACGGCTTCCTGCCGGTTGCTCAGGCCGTCCGCGTCGGGATCCCCGGCGGCATCATCAACCCGTGGATCCAATCCGTTCGCCTGCTCGTAGACATCGAGCATCCCGTCGTCGTCGGTATCCGCGAGGGCGTTGGCCGTCACTACCCCACGCACCAGCGCCGGACCGGATTGCAGTTCCCCGTCGTCAGCGACGTACGCAAAGGAATCGGTTCCCACGAAGAACGGATCCGGGATGTACGCGATCCGGCGGCGACGGTCCGTCACCAACCCCGGGAACACGGTGATCTCGTCCCCGATGATCAGATCCGGGTTCTTGCCATCGAGCGCAGGCGCTGCCAAGCGACGCGTGCCCGCTTTGGGATGCTGGAACTGCTCGACCTGGAGCAACCGCCCATGCGCAGGCGGCGTGACAATCCGCACGTTCACCGGATCCCCATTGGGATCGCCGGCCGGCAACTCGAGGTAGACAACCGCACCGGAGGCCACCGTGAACTCCTGCACGTTCGACGCTGCTGGCGAAGCCTCCGTGCTCCACTGTGGCTCGAAGGAAGCTGTTCCACCGCCGAGCGTGCCGCGGTTGTCGTTCGCGGATGCGTCATCGGTCACCGTGCCGACGCCTTCGTCCAGCGGCCAGTAACCCACCAATCCCACCTCGGTGCCCGCGAGACGACGGTTCCGTTGGGCTTCGATCGTGGCCGCATCCAGGGCCTGCCCCCACAACCGCACCTCATCCATCCGACCGCGGAAGAAGTCTGCCCCATTGCTGCCCGTGTCGGTGCGCCCGATGAAGAGCGGCCGGTTGTTGGTCGAGATGAGCCCGGTCCTCGCATTGGAGGCAACCTCCACGGCATTCACGAACAACCGGATCCGGCTGCCATCATAAGTGCCTGCGACATGGACCCACTCGTTCACTGGGAACAGCGACGGCGCCGTGGCACGACCGAACGTCGATGTGTTCACCAGGAACTCCAACCGTCCGCTCTGGATCCACAAGGCGTAGGTACGACCGGACGTCGCGATGTCATCCCACGTCCCCGAGATGCCGATCTGGCCGGCGCTTCGATCGGTCAGGAACACCCAGGCTTCCAGCGTGATTCCATTCCGCGGATTCACCGCAGGCGTCGAATCCACCGCCACAAAGTCATTCCCGTCAAAGTTCAGCGCGAAGGCCCCGCCTGTCCCAACTCCCGCAACGGGCGGGAGGTTGGTCGCGATCACCACCTCCACACGCCCCGTCGCCGTCAACCCATGGGGATCCCGTACCACGTACCCGAACGAATCCGTGCCGGAGGTTCCCACCGCTGGCGTGTACCGTCCAAAGCCCGGACTCGAAACTGCCACGGAACCAGTGATCGCCGGCGTGAAGGCGACAAATGTGATCTCGGCATTTTCCGGATCGCTGTCGTTGGTCAACAGGTCACTCAACCGGAAGGTCACCGGCGTGGAGATCCGCGTCCGCAATGTGTCCGTGCCAGCCACCGGCGCCAGGTTCGGCGCCAACGGGAAGGGATCCGCCGAATCGCGGATGCCATCGCCGTCCGTATCCGCACGCTGGGCGTCTGTCCCCAACGCCACCTCGACCGAATCCGAAAAACCATCCGCGTCGGTATCCGCCTTCCTCGGGTCGGTTCCCAACGCCGTTTCGGCTGCCAGATCGAGGCCGTCCCCATCGACATCCGGATCCTCCCGGTCGGCGATGCCGTCGCGGTCCAGGTCGGCCAGTGCGATCACCCGCACGACGCGACTTGCCTGCAAACCATTGGTCGCGGTCGCACGGAGGGTGAATTCATTTGTCCCGGCGGCAGCCGCCATCACCTGCAGGACGACGTTGGTGCCGGTCAACGCCGGCGAGAACACGAGATTCGTCAGGCCATTGTTCGTCCAGGACAACACCGTGAATCCCGTTCCGATCAACTCCAACCGGGCGAGGCCGCCATCGATGTGTCCGGCCGCGACCAGGACGTTGGTCCCACGCCGTTCGACCAGTTCCAGCACTCCTTCTTCGAGGTCGACCACGAGGGTGGGCAACGGCCGTGACTGCAATGGCACGTCCACTACCACCGACACTGATTCCTGACCGAGGAAATCCCGCGCCTTGGCCGTGAACGTGATCGTCGCGCCCTCGGGCAACTCGACCGGGATCGGCACGCCGATCGTGCGGACACCGCCATTGGGGAACACGTTCGTGAAGTTCACCAGGCCCGACGCGACCAGCGTCAGGTTCGTCACCTGCACATCGTCGGTCGCACTGACGTTCAACCGCAGGGTCGACCCACTGAACGCAGGTCCGGTCACCGGTTCCAACCGCACCAGGCTCACCACCGGCGGTTCATTCTCCAAAACCGTCACCTCCAGCAGCAACGGCTCGGATTCGTTGCCGAACCGATCCAAGCCTACCGCCCGGTAAATCCGTTTCCCGGAATCCGGCAACGTCACCGAGACCCGATACGGCACGGTGGTGGCGATCCCGATCGAGCTTGTCTCATCGAAGAACCGAACGCGCGCCCCGGCCTCGTTCTGCGCCAGCGCTGCTTCGAGCACGACCGTCCGGCCGGCCACTGGCGAGACCCCATCCGCGATCCGCAGCGTGGAGAGCGCCGGTCCACGATCGTCGACCGTCTGGAAGATTCCGGAGAACGGCTGGTTGAGGGCAACGTTCCCGGCAAGATCCTGCACCCCGGACAGCGTCCACCGGTAGGTGGCATTGGCCTCCAATGCCGAGGGCGTGAAGGCCATCACGAGACCGCCGAAGCCCACGGCAACCTGACCCGTCACCGGCCCCTTGGGCCCGGTCATCACGACGGTGATGCCTTCCGACTGGATGGGCTCGTTGAAGGACAGCCGAAGCACGGCATCCACGGTGATCTCCTCCTGGTTTTCGGCCGGGGACCGGGACAGCAATACGGGCGCATCGTTGTCCGCCGTCGTGAACACAGCGACAAACGCCGCCGCCAGGAAGCGTCCCTCCAGGTCGGTGGGACCGGCCCGTGCCGGAATATCCAGCACCGCCGGACGCTCGTTCTCGAGCACCACCAACTGGTAGGTCACCTGGCTCTGCAAACGTGTTACCGGCGCCACGCGCACGCGTCGCATGAGCCCATCCCCGGCGTCCTCCAGCGTCAGACGCACCGGCACCTCCGCCCCGACCAAGGTCCGTAGGAAGATTCCGCCACGATCGATGGACGCTGGATCCAACGGTTCGCTGAACAACAGCGTGATCTGCTGCGTAACCGGCACACCTTCCGATCCGCCCGGCGGATCCATCGACACCAACGCCGGCACCGATTCATCCAGTCGCACGTCACCCAGATCCAGGACCTGCCCGTCCGTCGACACCGCTCCGGTCCGCGTCGCCACGCCACCGAACCGGTCGACGTTGGCCGTGAACCGCACATCGCCCAAAGGAACACCGGGGAATCGGAAGGTGCCGTCGGCATCGGTCTCAACGCTGGTCCGCCCCTGCGAACTACCCAGCCTGCGGAAGGCCAACCCGACGTCTGCCGCGCCCACCGGCGTCACGCCGTCCTCCCGGAGCAACCGCCCGACCACCGTGCCGCTCGGGAACAGACTCAACGGCACCTCATCGACTTCGCCACCCGACGCGATGGTTCCATCCGCGCCTGCCGACAGGCTCGCCTTCTGCGCCGTGACGGCATACGGCCCGACGGCGATGTTGCTGAAGGCAAAGCGACCATCGACTGCGGTCACCGCGACGTTCTGGATGCCCAGGAATTGCGCGCCCAGCATCCGGAGCGTGACGACCGCCGATTCCACCGGCGTCGTTCCGTCGCTGCCCAGCACCTGTCCGGTGACATTGCCCACGCCCGGCAGGAACACCTGGAAATCCGGCGCTGGCCCTGCGGCCCCTATATTTAGCACGCGCGGTAGCATCACCCCGTTGTGATTGTCCTCGGGGAGCTTCGACACCGCCCGGATGAGATAGCTTCCCAGGCGCAGGTTCGGGAACGAGGCCTGACCCCGTTCATCCGTGTCCGCCTGGAAGGCCACGCCATCAAAGCCAATGCCCACCGTGACGTTCGTCCCCGGGACGTTGGTCGATCCACGCCACATCTGGATCACGACGCTCGCCAAGGCCTCGATCTCGATGTCCTGGGTCAGCGAGGCCGTATCCTCCGGCAGCACGCCGGTCACACGTCCTTCCACACCGAGCACCTCATCCCGGGCCGACAGCGTGAAACGTCCCGCTGGAACATTCGCAAAACGGAACCGTCCATCCGGTCCTGTCGTCACTGTTCGCGCCTCCGACAATCCCGCGGCGGTCAACTGCACCGGCGCATTCGGCAGCGGTCCCGACCGCGTGCTGTTGATCACCACACCGGAAACGGTCCCCAAGGATTGTTCCACAAGGATCACATCCCGCACCTGACCCGCCACGGCGAAGTTCACGTCCAATGCCGCCGCACGGCCCGTGACGGGATCGTTGCTCACCAACCGATGGGTCCCCAACGGCACGCCCTCGAACCCGAAACGACCATCCGCGCCCGTCGTGGCGAAGCCCAGCGCACCGATCGCCACCTGCGCAAACGCCACCGGCGTCACCCCGTCACGCAACAGGTACCGACCCGTCAATGAAGCGGTCGGCTGCAACCGTACCGTCACCTCGGGCGATCCATTACGGGGGACAACGACCCCCGAGCGGCCGAAAATCCGTGTCGCCCCGCTCAGCACGTCGGCGCAGACCGCGTAATTCCCCTCGAAGAGATTCCCGAACACCACCGCCCCATCGGCACCAGAGGTTCCCTCTGCCCGATCCCCCGGAAAGTCGCCTCCCTTGGCTTCCACCCGCGCTCCGGCCACCGGGGTCCCGTCGAACTGCACCACACGGATGCGCAATCCTCCACGGCCCAACAGGCGCACATCGACGGTATTGCCCGCCGTATTCGTTCCCGTCGGATTCACGGCCACGGTGGCGCGCCCCACCAACCCGCTGACCTGATTGGATGCAATGACCGTATAACTCGCCGGCGCCGGCAACCCGAACCGCGTGTCGAACCGCCCGTTGGCCTCCGTCTCGATGACAAGGGTTCCAAAGCTGATCCCAACCTTCACCCCTTCGCCCACCAGCGTCCGGCCATCTGGTTCAAACACGCGTCCGGCCAACCGCCCCTGAACCTCGCGCGCCGCCGGGAACTGCAATACGATGTTGGTCGCGTCCCGCTCCGTCGACGTCGTCCGCGCCGTTGCCGTGATCACGGTCGGGAAGAACGGCGACGCCGCCTGCACCTGAACGTTGCCCACCGCCACCCCCTCCACCGAGAACTCGCCCGTCTGTGGATCGCTCGTCGTGTCACCCCGGATCACGACCGTCGGGTTCATCTTCGCCGACAGGCCTTCGCCGGTCACGCGCACCGCAGCCCCGATCGGTACGCCCTGGCCGTTCAGCACGCGTCCGGCCACGCGACCCTTCGGCCGCATCCGGAAGGTGAGGTCGCGGCTCTCCCCGTCGAAGTTCAGCACGACCGACTTCTCGTCGTGCGAGCTCGCGCTGAAGTTCGCCCCCTGCCCGTTCAGGAAGGGATCATTGATCCCCATGAACGCCTCCAGCGCCCGCGCCAGGGCCTCGGCGGGATCCGCGCGAACGTCGTCGGCCGTTGGCAACGCCAACTCGTTGATCGGTGGCCGCTCATTCGGCACGGAAATCTGGAAGGGTTTTCCGACCGGGATCGACTCCCACGTGAACCGTCCCTGGGCATCTGCGGAAATGAAATGGAATCCCTCGTCCGTCGGATGACAGATCATCGCCCCACCCTTGGGCGTGCCATCCGCATTGAACACACGTCCCGTGACCCGCGCTGCCGGCGCCAATTGGATCGCCACGAAGTTGTCCTCGCCCGGCAATACCTCCAGTGACGCCGATCCAAAGCGCGGGAAGTCGAAGGCGGGATTCGAATTCGGAGGGTGCCCTTCCTCCGAACGTTCCACGCCCGCATTCAGCGTGGACCGACCGATGGGCACGCCGGACACCGTGAAGAACCCGTTGGCGTCCGTCCGCACGAGCACGTCGCCACCCGCAACCAACGCGTTGCCCACGCCGCGATCCCCTGCCGAGGTCAGCACGCGACCCCGCACCACCGCCGTGCCGTTCAGCGAAATGTCCGCGAAGTTCGTTCCACCGCCCGTCACCACCAGGTTCGAAAGTCTGCTCTTGCGGCGTCCGTCCCGCGAAATCGCCGCGAGGTTGTACCGGCCCGCCGGAAGATCCTTGATCCGCCATTGGCCGAGATCGTCCGAGGTTGCTGCACGCAAGGCATTCTCCCCTTCCAGGACCAACACCCGCCCCCCCGCGTGTGCGGTCCGGTTGTCCGGTTCCAGGACGCGACCGCGCAAGGTCCCGCGCTCCACCACCGCCGCACTGAGCACCACGTCGACCTGCCGGATCTCGCCCGGGGTGTTCAATGCCTCGCTGACGATCCGGTCCAGCCCGCGTCCGTCCTGCACATCCAGCGAGAACACGCCCAGCGGAACACCCAGGAACGCGAAGCGGCCTTCCGCGTCGCTCAGCACGCCGCGCACGAGCTCCCTCGAATCCGGGTCCGGGAAGAGGTTCACGGCCGCCTCAGGCACTGGGGTCACACCATCGGCCGCGAGCACCCGTCCCACCACCGTGGCGCGCCCACGGAACGTCAACACCACCGGAAGCGTCGTCCCGGTGCGTGCCGAGTTCAGGTCCACCGCGTCGTTGAACACCGCACGGTCCACGCCCTCCGCGGCCGCGACCACGCTCCGCTGGTTTTCGTTGGGCACCTGGAAAAGGCTGCCATCCCGCAGCAAGAGCTGCAGGCGCTCCCCACGGAGTGACCCCGCCACGGTGGATTCCAGAATCAGACGGATCTCGTCGGCGCTCAGGCCGGTCGTGTCCGTCGTCGAGATCACGTACGGAATCCCGCTCAGGATGAAGTCGAAGGCGAAGTTGCCGTTCGCATCCGTGGTTACCTGGGCCACACGCCGGATGAACGGCTTGCACTCGAAAACCGCCACGTACTCGTCGTTGTAGGTCAACGTCACCGGGACTCCAGCAACGCCTCCTCCACCCCCACGCACCACCCGGCCGCGCACCTGCACGCCATCCCGATAATCCGCCATCACGTTCTGGATCCCACCTGTCAGGGCGTTGCCATGCAGGTCCGTCACCGTCGATGCCACGCGCAGTTGCCGCGCGATGAGCCCACCGATCGGCTGCTTCAACGTCAGCAACGCCACACGGCCACCCGGTTGGATCTGCACGAACGCCGCCCCATTCTCGCCACCCAGCGTGTACGCCGCGGCGTCGGACACCGCGGCCGCGTTCATCGGCTTCGAATACAGCACCGCCAGGACATTCGCATAGTTCCGGATCTGGGGTATCGGACACGGCTTCTCCGGCCGCCCCACCAGCACGGTCAGATCCTGCCGGACGCTGAGGAGCGACGGTGCCACCTCACGGAACGCCGTGGTATTGCCCGGCACCTCCGTACCCACCTCACCGGCGCATCCGACATCCACATGCAACGCAGGACTCGGATCCCGCACGTCCCACAGGAAGCACCCGTCGCCGACAGCCGTGGTCCAGTCCAGCCGCTCGCCCTCGCCGGAGTTCCCCACGCGCATCACATTCAGGTGCGCTGCACCTTCGCCCGTCAGTTGCCAGCGCACCCGGCCATTGGTGCCCGGATCGCGCACAACCAGAAGACCACCCGAGGCCCCTGCGTAACTCAACGCGCCCGGAATGGCACTGCGGGCGCCGTCCAGAGTCCCACCGCCCTGTTCGAATCGGACTTCGCCCGTGGACTCCTCGAAACCGGCCAGCAACCAACGCTCGCCCCGGCCGGCGATGTCCGCTCCAAGATCACCAAACAACGAGGCCACCCGACCTGGCGCCACGGTTTCAAATTCCGCCATCAAGGCCTCGCGCCATTCGCGTCCCGCCTCGGTCTCCCGCATCAACTGGTCCCAGCCCGACTGGAACTCGCGCCCGCCCTGCCAATCCAGCAGGAGGTCCGCCAGCACGCGCGGCCGGGTGTCGTCGTACAGCAGGCGCTGCCCGGCCTCGGCCAGCTCCACGGCACGTCGGATGACCATCGAGCGCGGCACGACCTGAACGCCGGCCGGCACCTTTCCGGCCGTGGCGATGCTGATCGCCTGACCCAGCACGCGATCCGCCGCGATGCGCAGCCCGGACGGCAGGTTCGTCACCAGGTCCGGCAACAACAGCGTGTCCGGCGACAGCGCCACTCCCCGCTCATCCACACCCATCGTCAGCAGGAACGCCCCGCGCGACGCATCGTCGCTTGTCGTCAGGTTCGAGAACTTGATCGAACCGGTCTGTTGCGAGCGCAACCGGTACCGCGCCGTCGCGGTCTGGCCCGGCGCGATGTCGCCCAACTCGATCGTCGGCAACTGGCCGTCCTCGAACACCGCGCCGCTCAACGACGACTTCGGCAGCGTCACCCGCACCCGGTTCGCGGGAACCAGACTCGTGTTCAGCACCGTGACGCTCGCCTCGTAGGGTTCCCCGGCCCGGACCGTCCGTGGATGGCTGAAGGCCAGCGAGAAGTTCGGATTCCGCACCAGCACGGAACCCGCCGCCTTGCCGGTGATCTTCACGATGCCCGCCGCCAACCCCTGGAGATCCGCCGTGAGCTTCACCTCCATCAGGTGCAATCCCTCGCGCAATCCTTCCACCAGGAACTCGGCCTGACCGGCCTCGCCGGGATTCAACCGCGCAATGTCGTCCGCGGTTCCCAACTCCCCGTCCGGGCCGGGCCTCGTCACCGGTCGCACCCGCTGGATTTCCCGGGCGGCACCCACCCGCGCGAACCGCAGCGGATCATCCCCCGGTTCCTCGAACGTCGTGGCCGCGACCTGATCCTCCCCCTTCGGCAGGACCAACTCGCCCTGCACGTTGATCACGCTCAGACCCGAGTTCACCGGCGCCGCGTTCTCGGTGAACAGCTGGACGCTGAAGAACTGGTTCAGGAACCCGATGTTCCCCGGGATGACCATCAACGCCGGGATCGGCGGAATCTGAAGCCCAATGCCGCCCGCGTCCCCGTCGACCAACTGGAAGTTCACCGGCTGCACCTGGATGTTCAGCCGCGCCGTCTCCAACTCGGGCGGCAACACCGCCCGTCCCATCAACTCCTGGTTGAGCTGGGCCGCAGCCACCGCGCGCTCCTCCAACTCCGCCGCCGGGATGATTTCCGCCGTCTCCTGGAACCGCGGCGTCACCACCGGGAACCGAACCGGAATCGTCTTTCCATCCAGCACGAACCCCACCTCGAACTCCACCGCCCGGAAGTTCGATTCATCGATGAAGATCCCCTTCTCGTCGATCTCCGCCGACGTCAGCGGACGCGACGTCACCCGCGACACCAGCACCTCGTCGAACACCCGGATCGGCACGCTCGACGGATTGCCCTCCAGCACGGTCACGAGGTTCGTTCCCTCCACCCGCGCCAACCGGATTCCATCGATCTGGTAATCCCCCACCACGCTCAACGGCGGCAGCAACAGGGGCTGCCCGACCGCGCCCAGAACGCGTTGCGCCGGCCCCGTGGGCCCACGCAGCGTCGCCTCGATCAGTGTGTTCACCCGGATTGAATCCGCCGGCCCAACGCCAATCAACTCGGCGTTGATCGATCCCGCGATGCCCTTCGGCACAGCGACCGCCGCCGGCGACACCCGCAGTTCCTGCCCGACGACCCGGTACTCGAGCGTGGTGAGCGGATCAACCGCGACCACGCGTCCCGTCACGGCCATCGCGACCAGGACAAACCCGAGCGCCAGCGCCTTCATCAGTCGAATCATGGATTGGAAGGTTTGCATGGGTTATTCCCGGTTCGCGGTGAGGACGTGTGAACGGAGGCCCAGCAGTCGGCCCGTCCTGGGTCCAACCAGCCTCGATACCATCCAACGTCTGGGTGCAATGACTGGCTGACCACCACCCGCCACGCGAGCGCATGGGTTCCGTCCATACCCGCGCCGTCGTCCAGTTCCTCCTTCGGCACGTAGTGCAGCTCCATCGAGTTCACCAGGTAGCCGTCGCGGATGTTCAGCCGCCGGCGGATCTCGGTGGAGGCCGCTTCCAGCGCTTCCATGGGGGCAATCGGTCGGATCCGATCCGCCTCCACCGCTCCGGCCTTCGGCAAGTGACAACGCCACGAAGCCGAAGCCAAACGGTCGCCCACGATGCGGACACTCCATCGGTCGCCCCAGACCGGCACCCCGAGATCGCGCAATCTGAAGTCGAAATTGTACCCTTGGATCCAGCTGTCCTTACCCCCGGAAGCATCCGAATAACCAGCGCGCTGGACTCCCAGTCTCCGCCCACCCAGTCGTTCCAACAACGCCGGCCAGTTGGTCCGCAGGAACCCGAGGGCCATTTCGCCGGCCCCGATCTCATCAAGGGAGCTCCGGGCCCGGCGACTTCCCGCTCCTGACCACCGCAGGGTCGTGAATCCGTTCACACGCTCCATCGGCGGTGCTTCCCGATCCATGGCGGCCAGCGACGGTTGGACTTCCACCAATTCCCGCCAGAGAGGAAGAGCCTCCGACGGCGTGACAACCTCATCCCAACCGAAGGTCACCACGCCAAAACCGTCGCGCGTCCGACCCACCTGATTCGTCAGGATGGATGCTTCCGCGCGACCGGAGGGCGCTGACACATCGTTGAAGACGTGGAACACCGGGCCATTGGACGGGGGATCCTGAGCGGGCCTCTGTACCGTCTCGAACTCGTTGTGGATGTGATAGAGGAACGCATAGGGAAGCGCACCGCTCGGATTTTCCGTCATGGCCTGCTCATAGGCATCGAGGACGAACTCGCCCCGGTTCAATCGTTCGATGAAGTCCCGGTAATGGGCCCGCAGGTCGGCCGGCACCGTCCGATAGAACCCGAGCACCGCATGGACTGAGTGGGGCTCGCCTCGCATCACCGCCCGCCAGGCATCACTGCCACCGCCATCGCTGAGGCTGTTGCACGTCCCCAGCGACACCCAGTCGACGTCGGCATTCCAACGGCTGAGACCGGAGATTCCATTCGGGCCCGTCGGCTCCAGAATCAGGTCTCCGGCATGATCAAAGATTCCGCCTGCCCGGGAACCGTGGGCGGAGATGTGCAGGAAGTCGCCTTCACCGCTTTCGGTGGGGGCGTCGCCGCCATTCCGGAAGAAGGAACGCATCAGCCCGGGCTCGGAAGTGGCCGTGTCATTCGCGAAGTGTCCGTCCCCGGAGCTCAGGAACATGCCGTCCGCAAGAAGGCCGACAGCCATGACATTGCGATCCGAGTTCGCCGGATCGGTGTAGAAGATCTCAATGCCTCCCGCCGTCAGTTCTGCGACATCCGCCTGGATCTGCCGTGTTACCGGCGTGCCGAGGTTGCTGCCAGAGACACGAAACGTCAGCAACCCCTCGTCCCGCAGCCACACCTCACCGTTCGAATTGGGCTTGTTCGAAACCCGGATCGCCTCCTGGCCTGGCTTCAGGACATAGACCCCGTTGTCCGTGGCATCCTCCAACGTCCGGACCACGACCTGCCCTGGATCGGTTCCAAACACTTCCAGAGTCAACTCGCCAAGGCCCGGAGCGGAGACGAAGTCGACCTGCAGTTCATCCAACTCAAGGATCAATGACGCCGGGGAGAGTGGTCGATTCGCAACGGCCTTGTGGTCATTCAGGATTTCGTACGTGCGACTCGGCCCATTCAGGAAGACAAGGATTTCACGCAGCGGTTCCGGTGTCGTCGGCAGCACCGAGGGTGGCGGAAGGAGCTTACCCTCCACTTCCATCTCCGACGATCCCATCCCCGACACCAAACCTTCGATGCGGCGCCGCACGAGCGCATCCAGGGGCTCGCCTTCGACGCTCAACAAGTTTTCACCCGCCTCGGAGCCATCCAGCAACTCGTCACCGTCCAACGCACCGCTCGCCACCCCGAGCGACTTAGGCTCCGGCCCATCCCCCGCAGGCCGCGCACCCCGCCGCCCGGCACCCGGTCCCGGTGCGGGCGTGGGCTGCTCGGAATCCATCGCAACCACGGCAACATCCACAATGTTCGAAGGAGAGTAGATCTCGACCGACACCGGCAGATCCATCCGGGCAATGCTCCGTTCGGAATTCAGGGCCAGTAAGCCCGGCACGCCCGGATCACGCCCCCGGATCACCCGGTTGAGATTGTCCGTCCGCTGCGTGAGCTCGTTCACCTGGCCCGCGCCGACCAATCCACCGATGTAGTCCCGATACGGACTGACCGTCCCCGACTGCACCACCGTCCGCAGGAACCGGAACGTCGTCTCGACGAACCGTTCATACGCCCCCGGCTCATGCAGGAGGGTCGCGATGTATTCCCGATCCCCGTTCTTGGCCTTCAGGAAATCCCCGATGTCCGGCGGTTGCGTGATGTCGTCGCGATCCTCCGCAAACTCCCCGAGGGCCTCCTTCGCCGCCGCCGTGCTCCGCGCCAAGCGCAGGATCTCGTGCTCGAAACTCCGCACGGACGCATCGGTCAATCGCTCCACCGGGAACCCGGTGATCAAGGCGTTGAGGTTCGTATCCCCCGCGAGGCGCGCCAGGGTCGCCCGGATCGCCGACTTGCCCAGCTTCTTCAACCGCGCCGCCTGCTGCTGCGCCACAGCATCATCGATCGACCGCTGCACGAACCGCAGCCGATCGTCCGCCCCGGTGCGACTGAACCGGACCCTCGACACCTGGAACGGCTTCGACTTCAGCGCCAAGTAATCCTGGAGGATGCCCCACTCATAACCCTCGGTCCGCGGCACACCGGCCTGGACCCACTTGGCAAAGATGTCCGTCAACGCCGGCGCTCCCGGACTGAACCCCTCCGCTCCACCGTCATCCGTAGCGGTCACGTACGCCCCTTCCAGCAGCCACTTCATCATCAGCATCTGCCGCCCCATGCCGGCGTCCCCGGTCTGGTCGTCGCCAAACTCCGGCGGACGTTGCAGGTGCAATCGACCGAACATGAAATGCTCGCGCCGCTCCGGGAAGAAGCTCGTGTCTGGAAGCAAGGCACGCAGCGCCGGATCTTCCCGCACCGTCTGGGTGAACACGCGGGCGATCACCTCCGCCGGTGTGAGAGGACTGCGGAACCCGCTCGCCAGATCGTCATCGGTGGCTTCTCGCGCCACCCGGAAAGCCGGTGTGCCATCGGGCAATCGGTATTCCCACTCTGCCACCAGGTTCTCGTCCGCCGTCTCCACACCCGCTTCGTCGAAGCCCACCGGGCGTTTGAAATACCAATCTCCTTCCAGCATCCCGCGGCTGTGCGGTCCGGCCGCCTCGAAGCGCAACCGATCCGCTTCTCCCTGGCCAAAGCGATCCGCCAGTTGCACGGGCAGGAACAACTCATAGTCGTTGTCGCTCTTGCCCGGGATGTAGATGCCGTTGCACCGCGACACGAAGTTCGTCTTCCACAGGTTCGCTCCCGAGCCCTGCTCGAACACCCAGAGATCCGCCGGATCCAGCAGGAACCGACCCTTAATCACCGCACTGTCCCGCGCGTTCGTGATCACCTGGCGCACGGCGCTCCGGATCGCGATCAACCGCTGCTCGTAAGCCGTCCGATCCTCCCCCGCTTCCCGCACCCCGAGGAAGTTCCGGGTCTCGGCGACCCAGAGCGGATCCAGGCTGCCGACATTGCCGTGTTCGTCGATACCGACGACCGCGAACGGACGTTCCGGCAACCGCGCGAAGTCCACCACGTTCGTGTCGAGCGGATAGAACGTGTCGTCGTCCAGACGGCCGTTCTCGTTCGCATCGAACACCGCAAACAACAGGATGTTGGTTTCCGTCGTCAGGTTGTCCCGGGTGAGGACCGTCACGCGGTCCACCGCCGGGTTCAGGATGCCTGCCACGGAGGGTCCCACACGATCCCCGGAACGCTGTTCGCCGAAGGCACTGAACATCACCGGAAGGACCCCGATCGCGGCACCATTCAACGGACTGCCCGTCACGGGATCCGGGGTCACCCGTTCGAGGGTTCCCTCGCGTCCATTCCAATCAAACGTCAGCCGCAATCCCTCAGCCGCCGGCACGTTCGTCACCGCCCACCGGTGCAGGACCTTCGCCTGTCCACCTTCCAGGAACAGCAGGTCCACTTCCACCGGACCATCCTTCCCACGCACCGCCAGCAGCGCCTTGGTTGCCGCCAGATCCACGCCGACCGCGTCCAACGGCAGTTGCCGCATCAACCGTGCGTAGTCACTCCCGCCTTCCGACGCCATCTTCCCGAGGAACTCCGCCACCCGGGGCGACAGGGCCCGCTCGATCACCGCGAGCAGGTTCAACGCCGCTGCACCCGCTCGGCCAAACAGCCGGTCAAAGATCAACCCGGCCACCTCGGTTCCCGTGCCCACCTGGCTGACGGTGATGCCCACCGTGTCCAATTCATCCGGAGCATGCCCATGGAACCGCACCATGATCTCCGGGTGCCCGCCCTCGAATCCCGGGATGTTCGCCACACGGGCTGACCGGCGTGCCGCTGGATCCGCCCCGAAACTCGATCCCGCCAACGACGGCGCTTCCGGCCGAACCGTCACCCGGATGCTTGCCGTCCCGGTGCCGCCATCGGAATCCGTCACGACCACCTTCACCGTGTTCGTACCCGGCTCATCAAAGGTCACCGGTGCTGCAAAGGTGCCCGGACCCGACCGGTTCCCCGGGGGCAATTCCCAGTCAAACCGGTGCCGGTCGTCGAGGCCGGCATCGGTGACGGTCGCCACCAACACGCGGGTCTCACCCCGGTTCACCGTGAAGTCGCCGCCTTCGATCGTTACCTGCGGCGGCTCGTTCGCGACCGTGATCTGCACACTGGAAATCCCGTACACCGTGCGTTCCCCCAGCTTCGCAGAAGCGCCCACCGTCACCAGATACGTGCCGCTCTGTCGGTACTGATGCTGGAACGTCGACGTTCCTCCGGCGTCCTTCCGCAACTCCACCGCCCCATCGCCGAAGTCCGCCACATAACTGATCGAACCCGCGACGCTCCCCGGCATCACCCCAGCGACGTTCAACGTCCCCGGGCTACCCTCCGAGAACCCGCCCGCCGCCACCGCAGTCACCCGGATCGTCTCCACTTCCCGGCCGTTGTAGACCGTGTCGAAGATCTGCAGGAACTCCTCGGTGTTGAGCATCGGGTTGTGCCCCGTGACAGCCTGACCACGGCCACCAACCAGCGCATAGACCCGGGCATTGGCCGCGTTCAGGCTCGCACCCGAGCCAAAACCCCGCGCCAGGCTCGCAATCGGCACCGTGCCATCGCCCGCTACGTACCGGAGTTCCACTTCCTCGTTCATCCGGAACTGGTTCGTCGGGTTCACCGCCAGCTTGCCATCTGCCGGATGGATCAACAGCGCCGGGCCATCCGTCACCTGTTCGGAATCGAAGGCTGACACCCGCGCCACGCTCACCACCACGTTGGTTTCCGCCGTCCGCGGCACCAACCGCCCCCGGATCCGGAGCTGTCCGATCGTGTCCGGGGTCGCCCCGAAGCCCACGATGTGGTGCATCTCGACATCCTCGGCATCGCCGCGGTGGTCACCAATCGCCTGGGTCCCCCGGAAGGCGTTCGCGTTCCGTCGCAACGGATGTTCCCCGCCCTGCAGGTCTTCGATGGAGCGTCGAGGCGACGGCACCGCGCCATTGGCACCGGGCTCGTTCAACAGTTCTTCCACGGGCCCGCGCAGGAAGTGCCGCGCCAGGACCTCCTGGAATCCGTCGAAGTCGAAGGATTCGTTGGGAAGTCCGTTGGTGTTCACGTCAAAGCCGTCCTCCACCAACGGCCGGAACCCGAGTGCGAAATACTCCCGCGACGGCAGCAACTGATGCGCCCCCGGCGAGAACTGGAGCATCTTGCGGATGGCTGGAATCGGTGCGAGCGCACCGATGGCCATGTCATCCAGGTTGCCCGACTTCAGCCCGCTCAACGGCTTCGGCGACCCCAGCCACGGCGTGCCCACCGTGATGAACCGTTTCACCCGCGCCCGCTGCCCCGGCATCAACAGGTACGCCCGCGACACGAGGCCGCCGTTGCTGTGCCCGACCAGGTCAACGCCATCGGCGTCCGGATGCATCTCCAGCGCCAAGCGCACATACTCCCGCAACGCCTCCGCCGCCTTCTGGTTGTCCAACCGCCAGTCATACGGGAACACGAACAGGTTCGGTGACGGGGATTGTCCAAGTCCGGGCTTCCCCCCAACCGCAACCGATCCCGCACCTGCGGCCCGGCCGCCGACAAGCCCGTGCCCTGGAACTTGTATTCCACGAATCCCATCTCGCCCGTCAGGTGGTTGACCCAGTCGCCGTAGATCGATCCCACCTCGGTCGGCACCTGCAGCGCAAAGCGCAACATGTCCGTGGCGAACGTCTCCCGGGCAGGCGTGCCATCGTCTTGGATCCGCAGGTCCTTCCGCGCCCGATCCAAGGCCGGGATCACCGTGTTCGTCCCGAAGACCGCACCGGCGCTGGACGCCAGTTCCGACGCCGTCTGCGGGAATCCCAGCCAGTGGTTCACGCCGTCGATCTCCAGCTTCGAAGCCGCGAATCCCGGCACCAGCACCATCGGACGCTCCGTGTAGTTCACCCGCAACAAGGCGTGCGCCCCCGGCATCAGCATCGGCTTCCAATCGCCCTTCAACACCTTGCCCACCACCGGCACTTCCGAGATCAGGTTCACGATCAACGTCACCTGCTCCACCAGGTCGAAGGGGCTCAGCGGATTCGACGGCAGCTGATTGATCCGCGCCATCTCCTCGATCACCTTGCCCGACTGCGGAATCTTCATGCCGAACACCGAAAGCGTCGGGTTCAACCGCAGTTCACTCACGAAGGTCGGCAGCCGGCTCGGCGACGGCTTGAAGGGATCCGGAAAGCTCACCAGCGACTCCGCCCGTTCACTCGGAAGCCCCACCCACAACCGCGCCGACGGGCGCAGGTACACCCGCGTGATCTCCCGCGCGGCCGCCTGCTCGTTCAACGCCGTCAACTGCTCCACCGAGGGCGATCCACCCAGCACCACAAACGGTCCCGCCAGAAACCGGTTGTAGAGGGGGTGATTCGGATCATCCGAAAGCCGACGCGCCACGAATTTGTCCGGCAAGAGCTTCAACGCGAGCCCGAGGCTCTTGAGCTTCGGCACCAACTTCTTCGCGCTCTTCGCCAACTTGAACACCGCCTTCGCGCGATCCACCACGCCCGTCGCCTCCGTCACGCTGGTCAACGCCTTCTTCACGCTGATCGTTCCCAGCACGAGGTTGATCGTCCGCTGCGCCAGCAACGCACTGTACAATTGCTCATCCCCCACCACCGCCGGCACCGGCGTCCCCCCACGCTCCACCTGTGGCATCCCGGTCGTGTCCACCGCCGACAGCACCAACGGCAGGCGCCCGCTCCCGTCCGCCGCACCGCCCGGCGCGTCCATCAAGACATAGTAATGCTTCGCCGGATCCATCGCCGGCGCGTTGGTGCCATCGCCCGCCGGCATGACATCCGCCACCGCCACCGGCGTTGCCGACCGGAGGAAACCCGTTGCAGATACCGGATCCTGCGCTGCGACCTGCTCGGGATTGAGCAGCGCGTTGAACCGGACGAACGAGAACTGCGGAGCCACCTCCACATACCGGCGGTTCGCCCCGCCAAACGTCAGGTGGATCCCCGTCGGATCCGACACGAAATCCCGCACGCCCGTCCCCGTTCCATCAATCCGCCCCACCAACGCCGGCGATTCCCCGCCCACCGCGGGGCGCAACAACTTCCTCGGATCGTACAGCAGCGTGCTCCGACCCGACGCCACCGCCAGCAGGCCATCCGACCGCAACTGCGCGCTGCCCGCCGGGCCTTCCCCTGCAGGCAGGTCGAACCGGTTGGTCAACACCGGGGCTGATGGCGTCGTCAGGTCGATGATCGCCAGCGCCCCAGCGCCGCTTCCGCGGCTGATCGACACCAGCGCGAGATCGCGGCTCACCAGGTTGGTCCCGTTGTCCACCGTCGTCGCCGGCAGCAACAGCACCCGACGCAGCGTCTCGCCCGAAGGAAAGGAAACGAAGGCGTTCGTCAGCGGCTTCGGATCCGACGCGGCCAACAGGGTCGTGAACCGCGGTGCATTCGTGGCGTCCAGGAAGCGTCCCACCGACACCACCAGCCCCAATCCCGCGTGGAAATCAAAGTCGTCGAACCGCTCCGTGGCCTTCGCGGGCGCAAACGAGAACGCCATCCCGGGCGGCGTCAGCGGGCTCCGATCCGGCGACGGCACCGCATCACCGGCATCGCAGAAGTCGCCGTCGCCGTTGGCGTCCGTTCCATCCGTGCCCTGCGTGAAACCATCCAGCCGACCACCCCGCTGTTCGACCCGACGGAAGGCGTGCAGGTTGATGAGCTTGATGCTCGTGACATCCGCCCCCAGCTCGAAGTAGCCGAGGTACGGGGCATCCCACTTCGCCTTAACGATCTGCGAGAGGGATTCCGCCTGGGTCACGCCTTCCGCCACCGACGGCCGTCCCTCTCCATCCGAACCGCCACCACTCAGCAGCAAACGCCCACCGAGGATGATCTGGCTTCCGTCGATACGGCCCAGTTGAAGGTACTTTGGTTCGTTCGCATGCCCCGTGAACACCGCCAGCAGGTTCTCACGCACACAATCGCCACCCGTCCCGGACACCGCCGGCAACGTGTATCCCGGGATCAAGGCCATCGCCGTCGGATAACCCGTCCGGATGTCCCGCACGCGCTCCGGTTCGTCCGGGGTGACAAAGTCCCAGACGCCCAAGCGGCCGCCCGCGCCTTCGCGCTCCAGCGTGTACCCGAAGCGCCCCAGCAGCGCCGCGCCGGCGCCGGTATTGCCTTCCAGCAGTTCCTCCACCGAGCGGGCCTGGACGAATCCCAGCGCGAACGGCTGCTGCTCCGCTTCCTCCGGATCCTGATCGAAGGCCTTGCCGCTCTCGCCCGTGATTCCCGGCCCCACCGCAAACCCCACCGCGCCCGTCGTCGGTCCATCGTAATGGACCGTGATTTCGCGTCGCTCCGAGTCCGCTTCCACCCGACGCACGAAATGTCCACCGGTGAAGGTCAGCCAGTCATACGTGCCCGCGGTCAACAACGACTCCGGCAACGCGCGGTTGAACCGGATCCGGATCGGTGTCAACGCCGGCAGGTTCGTCGCCCCATCCGGCGGCCACGAAAAGATCACGCGCAAGGCCACGTTGTCCTCCGGATCGGTCGGTACCACCGGCGGTCGGCTGACGCCGAACGAGACCGCGTGCGCCGCGATGTCCGACTTGCCCGTGGCATCCACCACCGATGCCTGCAACACCACGCGACCTGGCACCGGCAATTCCAGTCGGTAGCGCCGGACCTTCCGCGCCGGTGCGTCCGCCACCAGTTCCCCCCCGTCAGCGCGTTCGGCGCGTCGATGAGCTGCCCCCGCAGGTTCTCCACCCGCTGCACCACGATGGACGGCGGTCCCACCTGACGGTCGTCCACGCCCACCACGAACAGGTCGGCCCCATTCCCCGCACCGGTGCCCGCCCGCGGCAGGTCCGGCGTGTGGCTCACGCTCACCCGCGGCGGGGAAATGTCCTCCACCGCGCCCAATTCCGGAGGCAGTTCACGGAACAGCAATTCCGCCGTCACGACCGTCACGCCCTGCCGCTCGCCGGCGAAGGCCCCGGTCCGCGCCCGCTGGAACGGAAACCGCGGATGCGTCGCGATCAACGCCCGCGTCGTCGTCGAGTCCGAAGGACGGAAGAAGAAGCCGAAGTTGCCGCTCTCGTCCGAGATCGACACCAGATCCCCATCGAACACCACCGGCACGTTGTCGGCATCCCGTTCGTCCTGCACCCGCAGCACACGCACCGTCGCCCCCGCCACCGGGGTTGCCGTCTCCGTGCCATCCTCCTTCCGCGTCACCGCGCGGACAAACCCACCCACCTTCAGCGGCCCCCGCGAAATCATCGGCAGGATGCCGAACGCCGCCGTCTCGCCCTTGTGCGGGTTGTCATTGTTGCTCGCGACCTTCGGCGTGGTCACCACCGACGCTCCCGAGTCCTTCGCCAATTGCGCCAACCGCCGCGCCAGCATCCCCACGAACGGCGGCGATGCTGTCCGCAGATGCCCGCTCTCCGGGCTGTCCGCCACGTAGTTCGCCGTGTCCACGATCTGGTGCACCACCCGGCCATCGACCCGGATGGGCATGACCACGACGAACGAGACGTTCGTCGGAAGTTCCCCCGCCGGGATTCCCAGGTCGGCCAGCTTCACCGGAATCCGGATGTCCGCCGCCTCCCGCAGCGGATCCCCCGATTCCGTGAGTTCAAACGCCCCGACCGGCGGCAACGCCCCTTCCGGAAGTCGGCCACCCGCCAAGGCGTTGAACGTCGCCGGCTCCATGGACTCCAGCTTGAACAACGTCTTCCCCGCCACCGCCCCCGGATCCACGATCAGGTCCACCGGTGTCCCGGGTCCCGTCGAGCGGATCGTTCCACCCGACGCGAACAATCCGACCGTGCCGTCATCGAACCGTTGCCGCGTGGCCGGAATCTGGTTCCGCGTGCCGTTCGCGTTCACCAGGACCGCGGAGATGAAGTCGTCCACCGATCCCCGCACGAACGACACGAAACTCCCGTCCGTGTCGGCCAGCACAGTCTGCGTCTCGCCCGTCGACTCGTTCACCAGCACCACCGGACGGCCCGGCTCCGATGTTCCCTGCGAGCCTTCCACCACGATCCCGTCCCGGTCGCGCACCGGATCAAACGCGGGAATCCGGCCGAGCAATGCCGGCGCAAGATTCGTCGATCCCGGCGCATGGATCGTCACCTGGGCTCCGGCCCCACGCACGATGGCATCGTTCACCGTCGTGAAGCCGAACTCGCGTTCCCCCTCCACAGGGCGGCCCGCCAGATCCACCACCGTCGTCGCGACCTTCAACCGGTACGCCGTCGCTGCCGTCAGCGCGTTCACCGGCAGCACCGTCACCGTCGTGCCCGCCAGGTTCAGGGTCACGCTCGCCGTCACCACCGCGCCGGTGGGATCGACCAATTGCACCCCGCCCGCGATCACCGTCGCCGGGTTCAACGCCCGGCTGAACGTCGCCGCCACCGGCGTCACCCGCGCCACACCCACCGCGTTGTTCGTCGGCGACACCGTCACCACTACCGGCCCCCGTTGTCCCGTGACGACGTCCGCCTGCACCGCGGCCAGACCCACACCCACGGTCACCGCCGAACCACCGGAATCCCCACGCACCACATCCAACACCCGCAGCTCCGAAGCACCCGCCGGCGCCAGCAACCGGAACCGTCCGTCCGCCTCGGTCAACCCCGTCCACGGTCCCCGTCGCACCACCAACCCCCGTTCGGTCCCGCCCGTCGCATTCCGCGCCACGCCTTCCACCAGCGCCTCCGGACCCGACGTCTTGAAAAGAAGGTATTGTCCGCCTCCGTCCACGCCCGGCAACCCGCCCTCGGCCGGCTCGGTCACCGTCAGCTTCCCGGCCGCATCACTCGCCATCCGGAGCACCGGTTGGAATCCATGTTGCCCGGCATCAAAGACCGCGCGCGCCAGTACGAAGCTCGACGACCGATCGACCGTTCCAAACTCCACGCCGAGCCGTCGGCCCGATGCCACCAAACCCACCCCCATCTCAAACGCCCGGACCAACGTCACCCCTGACGGCACCAGATCCCCCACCGCGCCGAGCGCGGGCTCGCGCAACAAGACCGCCTCGGCCCCCGCCAGATCTCCCGACTGCGCCGCAATCCGCAGCGAACCCACCGCCAGCCCCGACCCATCCGGCCGCAGCACGCCTCCCGCAAATGCCCCCGGCGGCAACACGTCCACCCGAACCCGCGCCTCCGACAATTCCTCCCCCGCCAGCAGCTGGAACGGTCGCACCGGAAACTCCGCCACCAGCGGCCCGGCCCCGACGTCGTTCAACGGCCGGAACGCCACCAACCGCAGCGTGTACGCCGGCAGCTTCCGCCGGCTTCCATCCTTCAGCCGATACTCTTCCATCACCTCGCACGGCACTTCGAGCCCGCTCACCAGACTCCCGGCCGTCGACGAAATCTCCACCCGCGCCCGCGCCGTCACGCGCGCCGCTTCCCGACTGGCCGACGCCGACGCCGGATCCACCACGCCAACCGCCTGCAATCCGGTCAGGGTCCCCACCGAAGACGCGCCAACCAACAACCCGCCCACCGCCGGAATCGCCGGTCCACCCACCCCCACGTCCGGAGCCAGCAGGCCCACGATTCCCGCTTCCGGCACCCGCGCGGACACCCGACGCAATCCCGTACCGGTCACCCGCTCCAGCACCCGCCATCCCAGGACACCCGCATCCCAGCGAGCCCAGACCGCTTCGCGAGCCACCGGCAGGATTTCCAGAAGCTCGACTTCCCGCTCCCCGGCGTCCGCACGGACGACCACCGCCGGACTCCACCCCCGCGGCACCGGTGCCGGCAAAGCCTGCAACGGGAACCGTGTCAGCCCGCCCGCCTCCACCGGTACCTGCCGGACCGTCAAAAGCTCCGTCACCGAACCCGACTGGCCCGCGTCCGCCAGTCGCACCACCGGCTCCATTCCCGGCGCACGGAACGTCCATCCCCGCACGCCCGGCCCAACTTCCAAACTCAGCCATCCCCCGCGACCCGACGCCAACCGCCGCGGCGTCACCGGCCCGATTTCTTCCGCCTCCGTTCCCTCCGCCGGAAGCCCGTCGGCCGTCAACACCCGCACGACCCCCAGCGGAAAGGTCTCGGGCGCCGAATACAACGCCACCGCCAATTCCGGCCGGGTCTTGGCATCGCCCATCGAAAGCGTGAAGGCCCGAAGCGCCATTCCCGGCGCGAACTCCGTCGACCCGACCAACGGCGTCAGCACGAAGAAGGGCTTCCCTTCCGCGTCGAGCGTTGCCCCCTGGATTCCGGGAGCCACCGACGTCGCCGTCTCGAATCGCAGCACCAACGGCGTCCGAAGTGTCCGCCCCGTCCCGTTCGTGGCCACGAGGTCCACTTCCCATCGCCCCGTCGCCTGGTTCGGACGGAATGCCCGAAAGAATATCCCCGCCTCGGGTTCCGCGCGTTCCAGAAGCACGCTCTGGCCGCCAATCTCGAAGGTCCGGAACTCGGCACGCACCCACGACGCCGACATCACCCACGCCAACACCAACCAACCCAGCGCACGGATCCGATTCACAGCCGACCTCCCATCCGACGTCCGGCCACCCAGAGAAGCATCACCCCCACCGATCCGAGCGCCCACACCGGCGCCTCCGGCACCACCATCGCGTACCCGCGGCTCACGGCAGCGTCGCCGTTGTTGAAGAAATCAAACCGGGTCCGAAGCGCCGCATCGGCCAGCGCCGGCGGCAACTGAACCTCCACCGCGTACCCGAACGACACGGGTGCCCCATCCAGCAACACCACCCGGGGCTCAACTTCCAGAACCCGGATCCCGCCGCCCGCCAGCAGCCCCCCTGGAGCCAAAGGCGCAATCGTCAGGCCAAAAACGTCCCCCGTGACCAACACCGTACTTCCGCTCCCGTCCGCCCGCGACAGGCTGATCGTCAGGCTGTCGAACAGGAACCCGATCCCCGCCGCCTCCTGCGTCGCAAAGCCAATCTCGTACTGCAACCGACCCGGCAGGCCGCGCCCATCCGCCGCGCCCAGGGCCAGTTCCCGGCTTTGCAGCACCGCCGACACCGTCGAGTCGGCGATCCACGGATCTCCCAGTCCCCCGATGGCCTCCTGCGCCACCGCCACCCCCATCCCAAGGAGGCTACCAAGGACCAAGCCACCGGCCCGACCCGGGCCCATCCGCTGCCGAGAATGCGTCACAACCCACTCTTCGCAGACCCGATGCCAATCCTAACGAAGATTCTTCCTCCCCCGGACGAATCTGCAGGCCCCATCCCCTCACAACCGCCGACCCACCCTCCGGATCCCCCACTCCGCAATAACCCCAACCGCAATCCCCACCAGGTACGCCATCAGATCGGGCCCATTGAAGACCGACCCAAGCACCAGATGCCCCAATCGGGCTGAGCGGATCCCGTCGATCCACGGAGCGTGGTAAAGCTGGAGAAACTCAATCGACCAAGCAAAACACACGGCATACGAGGCAACGCGCAGGGTGGAACCCCGGACAAAGACGAATCCGAGACCGAAAAACACCATCAACGCCCACAACGCATCTCCACCGTACTTGGAGAGCGAACGCGGGAGCGGAATCAACCCCGAGCGCCACAACAGGCCCATCCCGATCACCCCCACGATGGCGATGGCATACACCGCACGACTCCGTCGGACAGGCTCAGGCAATCCCTCCACCGCTTCGGCCGGAGATCGCTCACCACGGTTTGGATCACCAGTTCGCATGAAGGACCGAGGTTGAACCTGAAAACGGCGGTTTGATCCGCAGATGACGCAGATGACGCAGATGCTCAGGAACTTGGTCTGGCCGTGCCATGCACCTGCGGGGTGAACTTTGGCCCGGGGTCGTACCCCGGCAGTTCTGACTGTCTATCGGCGCCATCGGCGCCATCTGCGGATAGATGAACTGCCGATTCCGGGTTGAAGACAGCATGACACGATGTCCCAGGCGCCTCTCCCATCCCGACATCATCCTGTGAATCCTGTTCATCCTATCTGCCTTGAACCCCAAGTCTCCTGTCCTCCCCACAAAACGGGGAGGCGACGTCCTCGTCGCCGTTCCGAAGTCCTTCCCATTGGTGGCAGTGTCCAGAATCAGGAAGCCAACCTGGGTTCGCTGTAACACGAGGTCAGACGACTCTTCGTCGAAATATCCAGACACAACTCCATCCGACGAGTGTGCTCCAAAACAATGCGTTCAGAACAGGTGCGATGATGATGCTGCCGAGTCCTGGCAGCAGCCCGAACGGAAATACAACCACAGCCATACTGGCATCCTCAATCCATGGAGAGACATACGGAAGGTCTCCCTCCTTGCGCTGCCAAACACCACCAATCACTGCGAGGCAAAGAACCAGATAGGCCAAGCCCGTGAAAGTGGCGATGGCGCCGCAAATCGTCCTCTGACGGGTTGAAAGCTTCTGGCACATACGAAGTCCTGAAAGGTCAGCGACGGGATCCACCCACCCAGAGCTTCCGACTCGCCGCTCGGCATACCGGCTGATACCCGCTCAGTGGATCGGATGACTCAACACACCTCAGGAGTACCCGGAGTCGAACCGAAGGCTCAAGCCCCCCTTTGAGACCTGGCATGAATCTGTTTTCGACAGGATGTCAGGATGGACAGGATCCCCTCCGAAGACCTCGTGGTTCGTAACCATCCTGTCATCCTGTTCATCCTGTCCGCCTTGAACCCCAAGTCCCCTGTCCTCCCCACGGAACGGGGAGGCGACGTCCTCGTCGCCGTTCCGAAGCCCTTCCCATTGGTGGCAGTGTCCAGAATCAGGAAGCCCGAACCGCTGCCTCGATTGCGGCGATGTCGATCTTCATCTGCTGCATCATCGCCGCCATCGCCCTCTCCGAAACCTTCCTGTCGGCATTCGTCGTCAGCTCCGCCAGGCGCTTGGGGTACACCTGCCACGAAACCCCATAGCGATCCTTGAGCCATCCGCAGTGGCTCTCCTCGCCGCCATTGGCCGTCAACGCCGCCCAAAGCCGATCCGTCTCCGCCTGATCGTCCGTCATCACCGCAATGGACACCGCCTCCGACAAGGCAAACATCGGCCCGGCATCGAGGATCTGGTACGGCACGCCGCCCAGCGTAAAGTCGATGACCGAGAAGGCACCATGGCCAGCATCGCCATGAAAGCTCCTCTCGATCCGGCTGCCCGGGATCAGGGAACAGTAAAACTCGGCAGCCTCCAGGCCTCGCCCGTCGCGGAACCACAGGCAGGTGCGGATGGAATTCTTCAGGGTATCGCTCATCGTCAGTCGATTGATTGTTCTCGTCTCGTGCAAGGCTACGACGAACGAACACGCAAATTCAGGACAACATCCTGTTCCTCCTGTCTGCCTTGAACCCCAAGCCTCCTGTCCTCCCCACGGAACGGGGAGGCGACGTCCTCGTCGCCGTTCCGAAATCTTCCCCATCAACGACCGCCGTTGGAATAACGCTGATTCACTTCCAGCAACTGTTGTCCCGGGTTGCTGGACGAGCGCGCGGCCATCGCTGGAGCTCAGGGTTGGGCACTCCTGCGTACCAGGAACAAAATCGTCGCACCTGCCATGAGCATCCCGGCGGGCCAGAAAACCGAAGGCAGGTGCGCGTACACATCCTCATAATACGAGTTCAGGACCTTACCCGCATCCGTGGCCTGCGCTGGAACCACATGGTTCATCCGTGCGTACGCCGCCTGCAGGGATTCCCGAATCGACCGCCGAAAGCGGACAGATTCCAAGGCAAGCCATACAAAGCCCGCCACGCAAAGCAAGTATGCCAGTATTCGACTCATGATCGGACCGAGTGTGAAAGGTCAACGACTGGATCCAACCGAAGGGGTGCTATGGTGGGACTCGCCATACGCGTGTTGCCTCCCAACGATTCAGAAACGCGCCGTTCCTGCAAGGCAGCCCTGCCCCATCTCGACGGGTGACATGCGTAGTTGCTTTTTAGACAGGATGTCAGGATGGACAGGATGCCCTCCGTAGACCCCGTGGTTCCTAACAATCCTGTCATCCTGTCATCCTGTCCTGCGCCCCGAAACCATTCCCAGAGCGGATAGTGTCAGGGAGTCGTCTCCACTCCCCTGTCCAACACCATGACCTCGATGGGGCCGAGGCGGATGATCCGTCGGATGCCCCCTCCCGTGAATTTCATGTGCATGTAGGTCCAGGCATTGGTTCCGCCGAACTTGAATCGGGTGGCGGCCAAGGGGCCGAGAAGGCCATCCGGATCCTTCGGCCGCCCCACCATGTAGGTGCAAACGAGGAGGAGAGGCGCGCAGGCGATCAGAAGGACCAGCCGTTTCCGACGCGGGCGCAGAGGGATTGGATCACTCATGGGATTGTCGGACGTAAAGATCACCGAGGGGAACCAGCCGCCCGGAGCGTCCGCATAGCCACCCGGCGTGCCGGCTGAAGCCACTTACCTCCAAAAGCTCCTTAGCCATTGGGGGCTGGTGGCCAACCCTCGTCAGGTTGCAGGTCAGATGGATACTGACGGAACGTGTTGTAGTCTGCTTCCGACCACTCTCCCGTCTTGGCTCGTCCGTTCCATGCCTGATTCAAGTGCGCGTAGATGTGTGAAAGCCGGCAGCCGAAGGACACCTCGTCGAAATCAGGAGACTCCATGTCCCTGATCAGTGAATCGAGATGTTCCCGGGCCTCGTGCAATCCACTGCCAAGCAGGGCCCACTCCACAACGTCCTTATCGCGGTCAATCATGGTCTCTTGAAGTTAGAACCAAATGGATAGGCCATCAGAACCGAAACACGCGCCCATAAATAATCCAAACCAACAATGGAAATGCCAACAACTTGACGACTGCTGTCCCCCAGTGCTCGGCTCCACGCCAGAGACCGAGCGCCAAAGAACCAGCAAAGAAACCGCCGCCAAGAATCATCGCCGGCAATGGGCGATATATCTGACCGCTATGCGACGGGATGGGTGGAACGAGGAAGCCGAGCGCGACAAGGAACAACGCCAACTCCGCTACCCGCAGTGCAACTGTCTTTGTGTTCTGCATGTGATTTCCTTCGTCGCCGTGGAGGCCTGCGACGGCAGTCAGCAGCCCACGACTTCCACATCGCCACCCGGTAAGCCAAATGGCGTTCCACCGCTGTGGTTCGCTTCCCAATGCAGTGGATATAGCCGCAAAAATCACAGAAGACGCAAGAACTGAGCGGGTGCCGCATCGGTAATCGTCGTTGTTGGATCGTCGTCATAGCCGACAACCTGGATCTTGGCTCCCCACGTGGCCATGGTCCGTCGCCTTCATCCGGTGTGAATCTTGGTCTGCGTGGGAAGGGTTCTTGCCCCCTCTGAGCGACTGACAGGAGAGACTCTGTTCTTAGACAGGATGACAGGATGAACGGGATGATTGCTGGGGCAGTCTCGATTCGGATCTGCCGGGGCTCGGGATCATCCTGGAAATCCTGCTCATCCTCTTCATGACATGGTTACAGAGGTTCCGTCGGGATTCCGGATGGTTCTCGGATAAATGGTGATGGCCAGCTGTATCCCAAGGTCCGCCATGCGCTGAAGGACGTGCGCTGAAAGTCGGTCGGTCAGAGGGCTGCACTCGTCATCAGATTGATAGCCCATATCGATGACCCTGCTGGAAGAGTTGTCCCACTGTTCACGGGCGATTCCGCTCAACTTTGAGATCGAATCGGAGAACACCCAGGAGCAAAGGCGCCTCCATGCGCCCCGAAAGGAGAGAAACGCACGCCGAGCCGCTGAGTTCGCAGAGAATGGACATCCGCCATGGATGCAGGGCGAGTCACCGGTCGGCGCAGGGTTCCCAACAGGGAAACATCAGTGACCGGCCTTCCTCTCGGCGCTCTCCGCGGCTCGGCGTGATACTTCGGCCCCATGGAAACGGCTGAACCATTCCTGCATCTGCGAGAACCCTCGTCTGACCGTGGTCGCGGACCTACGAAGTAAGCCTCAACAATGGCATTTCCATGATCGGTCGCTTTCATATGTGGTGATTCCTTGTCTACCTGACATGCCTGTCGACCCATGCTCAGCGACCCATGCCCAGCGACCCGGCCCATGGGACCGCAAGACGGCTAACCGTGACGTTTTGCCTGGTTCATTGCAGCGCCTTGACTGGATGCGTCGTCAATCCGCATAAGTAGCTCCAGCGAGATTCCACCGACCCTCTTTTTGAATCACTGCAAACTCCAATTTTATGTCCTTCCTGGCCTCAGCTTCCTCGCCAGGCTTCGACTTTGGAGACTGTGCTTTGAGTACAACCCAGTGGGTCGGCTTCCCGATAAAGCGCAGCTTACGTCCCTGAAACTCGCCCGGCGCAGCTGACGGCCGGTAATCGCCAAACGCGAATGTGTCTACGCTCGCGACTTCCAATTTACCGTAGTCAAAGAACCACTTCAGCATCTGCGAATGCGCTGAGACAATCTCGGCGGGCACCCCATTCGTGTCGGTGTGCTTCACTATCCAATCGCTGTCCTTCCTCTCGAATGACTCACGAATCTGTTTCGAGAAGGACTGTAGGGAACTCGGACTGTTTGTGTTCCCTGCGGCTGAGACGGAGAGGCAGAGGATAAGAAGTGTGATGAGGTGGCGCATAGGACGGTCATTGACGGGATCCAGCCACCGGGAGCGTCCGCATCGCCACTCGGCGTGTCGGCTGGCGCCCGTTTGCTGGACCCTCTGATTCGCTTCCAAAGGCAATGGATGTAGCCGCAAAAAAACGCAGAAGACACAAAAACTGAGCCAGGGCCGGACCGGTGATCGTTATCGTCGGGTCTTGGTCGAAGGCCGACGGCCAGTCCCCGCAGGATCCCCTCCACTGAGGCGACGGGCCAGCACGGACCGTTCTCGCGCAGAGCCGCGGGGACGCAGAGAACGCAGGCCGGTTTCGTTCCTCGCCCGCTTCGCTCAAGTCGCAAAGACCGGAGGAAGAGAGATCTGATACTCTCCTTCCCCCTTTGCGTCTTTGCGTCTTTGCGTGAGCCAATCTTCCAAAGCACTCCAAGATTTAGGCCTGCTCTTGGAACATTGGAACACCACCGCTCTGTCGCCCCGCTGGGGCTGAGGATGCTTTGGGACTTCGAACCCACGGCTGACGCCGTGGGCTATCCTCTGTCGGTGCTCCGCACCTGTGAGGAAGCCTCTGGACGGATTGCCTCCTCCGCGCCTCTGCGTCTCCGCGCGAGACTCGTCCCATTCCATGTGTGACTGCAAAGCACTGTGCTCGCGCAGAGGCGCGGAGACGCAGAGTGGGCAGACTGGTTCCGATGCTCGCCATCCTCGCGTCCACCAACAAGCCACCGATCATTCCTTTGGAGATCAGGCGAGGGTTGGAACGCCGAATCCCAGAGGGTGTGTCGGATAGAATGCTCACGCCCGCTTCGCTCAAGACGCAAAGACGCAAAGACCGGAAGAAGAGAGATGTAATACTCTCCTTCCCCCCTTTGCGTCTTTGCTTCTTTGCGTGAGGCAATCTTCCAAAGCACTCCAAGATTTGGGCCTGCTCTTGGAACATTGGTGGCATCACGGCTCTGTCACCCCGCTGGGGCTGAGGATGCTTTGGGACTCCGCGACTCCGCGGGAACCTGCCCCCGCTTTGAACCAGATGGGTACGGCCAAGACACGGTCTGGAACGGCGACGAGGACGTCGCCACCCCGTTCCTTGGAGAGGCATTAGCTTGATGCGTGCCCACAGATGACACGGATAGGCGGGAACTTGAATCTTCAAACTTCCAACTTCTCCCCCCATCCCAAGCTGGCAGCGCGGCGTGGGATGAGGGAGGGTCTGGCCCCACATGAACGATCCGGCGCGCACGGCGCGCTTGCAGGCAGCTCTGGCGACGCTGGAGGAGGCAACGGCAGATCCAATGATGCTGGCCATGCTTTCACCGGAGGAACTGGCGCGACTGCGCCGGGCGGCAGGAGAGATCTTCAGTCCCGATGTCGACCTGCGGCGACGGATCAGCCGGGCCCGGGCGCGGGGGCAGAAGGTCGCGCAGATCGAGCGGGAACAGGCCAAGCTGGACCAGACCGGGATCCGCAAGCTCCGACGGGAACCCATCTTCACCGCGCCGAACCTGTCGCCACCGGTGGGTTTTGAAGCGGTGGACGCGGCTCCCGCGACAGAGGCCTCCGGTCCCGAACTCGACGAGCCACACCGCTGCTATATCTGCAAACGGGACTTCACGCGCATCCATCCGTTCTATGATCGCCTGTGTCCCGAGTGCGGGGATTTCAATGCGTTCAAGCGGACGGAACTGGCGGATCTGCGTGGACGCGTGGCGCTGCTCACCGGCGGCCGGGTGAAGATCGGGTATCAGGCGGGATTGAAGCTGCTGCGTTGCGGAGCCCGGCTGATTGTCACCACCCGTTTCCCGAGGGATTCAGCGGAACGTTATTCCCGGGAGCCGGACTTTGCCGAATGGAGCGACCGACTGGAGATCTTCGGACTCGATCTCCGGCACACGCCGAGCGTGGAGGCCTTCTGCACCCATCTCCTGTCCACGCGGGACCGGCTGGACTTCATCATCAACAACGCCTGCCAGACCGTGCGGCGTCCGCCCGACTTCTACGCGCACATGATGGACCGGGAGCAGGCGGCCGCGTCGACCCTTCCGGATCGGGCCCGTCCCCTGCTGGGTGCGTACGAAGGGTTGCGTGGCGAAGCGGGCGCGGGCCTGGCGACGCGGAATGCAGTGACAGCCGGTGTCGCGGAGTCCATCCCGGGGTTGATGAACCCGGCGGAGCTGGCGCGACTGCCCTTGCTGCCAGAGGAGTGGACCGGCCAGCCCGACCTGTTTCCGGCGGGGCAACTGGACCGTGACCTCCAGCAGGTGGACCTCCGCGGGCGGAACTCGTGGCGCCTGACCCTGGCGGAGGTGTCGTCGGTGGAACTGCTGGAAGTGCAACTGGTGAACGCCGTGGCCCCGTTCCTGATCAACGCGCGCCTGAAGCCGTTGATGTTGCGTGTGCCGACGATGGACAAACACGTCGTCAACGTGTCGGCGGTCGAGGGGCAGTTCTACCGTCGGTTCAAGACCCCGCGGCATCCCCACACCAACATGGCGAAGGCCGCGCTCAACATGATGACGCGCACCTCCGCCACGGAATACCTCACGGACGGTATCCACATGAACAGCGTCGATACCGGATGGGTGACGGACGAGGACCCGGTGCATCTGGCGGAACGGAAGACGCGCGAACACCAATTCCACCCGCCACTCGACATCGTGGACGGGGCGGCGCGCATCACGGATCCGATCATCGACGGATTCAACACGGGGCGGCATGTGTGGGGTCAGTTCCTGAAGGATTACAAGCCGACGGATTGGTAGGGATCGGTCGGACGTTTTACCCAAACATCCGTTATTGAATCGCAACTCTGCCTTTCTGCAGAGTCTCGAACCCCCAAGGCTGGGTATCCCAATCCAGCCTGTAGAATAGCAAAGAATCACTCCTCTGATGAAGACCCCGACCCGCCCCCTTTGGTGGGCGCTGGGCTGCTGCCTTGCGCTGTTCGCCACGTCACTTCAGGCAACCCGCGTTGCCGGACCCGAAACACCCGGGTTTCCGAAGCTGCGCCTGAAACGGATCAACCGCGGCCAGTCCGCCGTTGATGACCTTGGAACCCGGCTGCCCGGTGTGGCCGGAGCCTACGGACTCACCGCGCGTGAACTCCACCTCCGGTTGACCGCAGATCCGAGCATCGCCCTCGATACCGAGGGTCGGTTGCTGTTCACCTGCGAAGGTCCACAGGCCGCAACCACGGCACCGATCCTGGGCAATCCAACGCTCGCCGCCCCGATCGCCGACACCTTCAAGCTCCACAGCCGTCCGGGCGCCACGAAGATCATCTTCCTCGACTTCGACGGTCACACGACGACGGCCACGCCGTGGAACTCCGGTTTCGCCGGCGGCGCCAACATCGTCACGCCCCCCTACTCGACGGACACCACCCCGACATTCACCGATGCCGAACTGCTCGCCATCCAGGGCATGTGGCAGCGCGTGGCGGAGGACTACGCCCCCTTCGACGTGGACGTGACCACCGAGGATCCGGGTGCGGAGGCCTTGCGCCGTTCCGGGACCACCGATGCGAACTACGGCATCCGTGTATGCGTCGGCGGCAGCAGCAGCGACTGGTATGGGGCCGGCGCCGGTGGCGTCGCCTATGTGGGTTCGTTCACGTGGAACACGGATTCACCGGCGTTCGTCTTTCCCGCGCAATTGGGCAACGGCAACGAGAAGTACTGCGCCGAGGCGATCAGCCACGAAGCGGGGCATACCCTGGGACTTTCGCACGACGGTACCGTGGCCACCGCGACCACCGCGGCGCAGGGTTACTACGCGGGCCACGGATCCGGGGTCACCGCGTGGGCGCCCATCATGGGCGTGAGCTATTACCGGGCGGTCACCCAGTGGTCGAAGGGCGAGTACGCGAACGCGAACAACAAGGAAGACGATCTCGCGATCCTGAATTCCTATATCCCGTATCGCGCCGATGACCACGGCGACACGGCGGCAACG
The DNA here is from genome assembly GCA_965283655.1 of Limisphaerales bacterium. Taxonomy (GTDB): domain Bacteria; phylum Verrucomicrobiota; class Verrucomicrobiia; order Limisphaerales; family UBA9464; genus UBA6176. The sequence continues at coordinate 106,649 of CBDIPJ010000020.1, forward strand.
GCCACCTACCAGATCGCCGGTCCCACGTTCGTGAGCGCAGGCAACCTCACCCGCAGCACGGACGTCGACGTCATCGCCTTCACGACCGGTGCCGGCTCCGTCTCCCTCTCGATCGTTCCCGACAACCTTTCCCCCAACGTGGACCTTCTCGTGGAACTGCGGAATGCCGCAGGCACGTTGATCACCACCGCCAACCCGACCGCGACCCTGTCGGCCACCATCGCGTCGACGCTCACGGCCGGAACATACTTCCTGCACCTGCAGGGGACGGGGTTCGGGGATCCGTTGACCACCGGGTACTCGAGTTACGGATCGATCGGCAGCTTTGTGGTGACCGGACAGGTCGTGGATCCGTCGGGGGCCCTCGCGCCCGTGGCGGTCATCTCCGCTGCGCCGGTCTCCGGGAACGCGCCGTTGCCCGTGACCTTCAATGGCTCGGGATCGTTCGATCAGGACGGGACCGTCACCAGCTACGACTGGAACTTCGGCGATGGCACCAGCGCCACCGGCGCCGTGGTCTCCAAGACCTACTCCACGGCGGGAGCGTACACGGCGGTGTTGACCGTGACCGACGACACCGGTCGCACCGGGACGGCCTCGACCGTGATCACGGTGACCGCTCCGAACGTCCTCCCGACCGCAGTCATCACGACGAGCGCGACGACGGGCGCCGCCCCGTTGGCCATCACCTTCGGCAGCACGGGATCGGTGGATCCGGATGGGACCATCGCCTCCTATGCGTGGAACTTTGGCGACGGAACCACCGGCACGGGAGCCCAGGTGACGAAGACCTTCAGTGCGCCCGGGACCTACAACGTGACGCTCACCGTCACCGACAACCGCGGCGGCAGGGGCACGGCCACGACGACCATCGTGGCGACCTCGAACCCGGCGACGACGCTGCGCGTGCAATCGATCGTGTTGTCCCGGGCAACCACGTCGCGTGGGAAGACGGTCAGCGCCGTGGTGCGCGTGACCAACCTCAATGGCGCGGCGGTGTCCAATGTGACGGTGAATGGCCGTTGGACCGGACTCGTCTCGGGGACAACTTCTGGACGCACCGGTTCCGCAGGCACGATCACGTTCACCTCTTCACGCTTCACCACCACGGGAACGGTGACCTTCAGCGTCACGGGTCTGAGCCGCAGCGGGTACACCTACGCCCCCGCCCAGAACCTGCAATCCAGCGCCTCCATCAGCGCGGCACCGACAGCGCCGTGAGCGGGGGAGTTTCAAGTTTGAAGATTCAAGTTTGAAGCAACCCAAGGCGTCCTGGCGTCGTGCACCCGTTCGAAGCAGACGACGTCAGGACGCTGAAGAAGGAGGCACCCGGTTTCCAACGCCAACGGCGTTGAGGCCCGCAGCCCAGCAACGGTTGGTCTGAGGAACGAGGACAACCCTGGGAACGCCCATCGATGCGGATGCAACCGCAACGCGGTTGTGGCCATGGTGCCATGGAATGCCCGGTCTGGCGCGATGGTCAGGATCGAACGGGCCACAACCGCGTTGCGGTTGGCTACGGACGGACCCGTAACCCAGGGTAGCCTCGCAAGCTCGGCAACCCCGGGCTGGCGGTCAGAATCCCGTTGGGATTCACGGAACCCACCCGATCCCGCCGGGGTGAGGGCACCCAGCGGGGTAAAACGACAGCCTCTCTCAACCGGCTCCCAATCAGTGGAGTCGGTGCGATCTGTGGATCCAACCGCCTCTTGAAGGCTGAAATCTTACCCCGACTACCGCGCTTCGAGCGGTGGTGGGGTGATCCATTTGCCGACGGCCGGAGCCTGGAACCGTTCCAATTGATCGAGGAGACGGGCGGGATCTGAATCCACCCGAAGGACGCCGGCATGTTCCGGACGAACGAACCCGCTGCGGGCCATCTGTTCAACGAACCCGATGAGTCCGTCGTAGAAGCCGGCGACATTCAGCAGGCCCACGGGCTTGGCATGGAGTCCCAACTGGAGCCAGGTCAGCGTCTCGAACAACTCATCCATCGTTCCGAATCCACCGGGCAACGCGACGAAGGCGTCGCTCAGGTCGACCATGCACTGCTTGCGCTCGTGCATGGATTCGACCACGCGGAGGTCGGTGACCCCCGGATGCTGGATCTCGCGTTCCATGAGGGTGCGGGGGATGACGCCGACCACGCTGCCGCCGGCGGACAGGGCGCCATCGGCGACCGTGCCCATCAGGCCCACATGGGCGCCGCCGTAGACGAGGCGGAGGCCATTCCGGGCGAGGAACGCGCCCATCGTGAAGGCGGATTCGCGGTAACGGGCATCCTCCCCCATCCCGGAACCGCAATACACACAGACACTCTGGAAACGCGACACGTCGGCAGCCTGAGGCCTCTCATTGTCAGGGCAAGATGGAAGCTGGGGAAGGAGTTGTTGGACTCGCCTCCTGACGTCGGCGACTACCCTTCGGAGGTAGCAGACGACGTCAGGAAGCTAGGGAAGGAGGCACCCGGTTTCCAACGCCAACGGCGTTGAGGCCCGCAGCCCAGCAACGGGTCCGAGGAACGAGGACAACCCTGGGAATGCCCATCGTTGCGGTTGGCTTCGGAGGGCCCCGTAACCCAGGGTAGCCTCGCAAGCTCGGCAACCCAGGGCTGGCGGCCAGAATCCCGTTGGGATTCACGGAACCCACCCGATCCCGCCGGATGAGGGCACCCAGCGGGAGTTCCAGATTTCCAACTTCAAGACGCAATTGCAGAAGTCATCTCGAGAAGACCGCGGAACGGTTGAGTTTTCGAGCTTCTGCCAAGGTTCTGTCCGGCTTAGCCGTATCCATGCGGTTGGAAGTCGAAGAATGACTCGCGCAGAGACGGTAGGCGCGGAGGAAGTGGGTCTTTCAATCAGCGTCATCGAGTCACCAAACGGTGATCCCTTTCACGGTGGCCCAAGACTCAAGATTTCCCGTCTCTCTCAGCGGCTCTGCCCCTCTGCGCGAGATCCTGCTGCATGAATAGACCTACGCGAGGACGCCTTCGACGACGTTGCCGTGGACGTCGGTGAGTCGGCGCTCGAGGCCGTTGTGGTAATAGGTGAGCCGTTCGTGATCGAGGCCCAGGAGATGCAGGATCGTCGCGTGGAGGTCATACACGGTGACGATGTTCTCGGCGGCCTTGTAGCCGAAGTCGTCGGTGGCGCCGTAGCTGAAGCCCTTCTTCACGCCCGCGCCCGCCATCCAGCAGGTGAAGCCGGCGGGGTTGTGATCGCGCCCCTGGGAACCCTTCTGGAAGGTGGGCATCCGACCGAACTCCGTGCACCACACGACCAGCGTTTCATCGAGCAATCCACGCTGCTTCAGATCGAGGAGCAGGCCGGCGGTGGGCTTGTCGAGCACCGGGCCATGGACGCTGTACTGGTTCAGGAGATCCTTGTGACCGTCCCAGTTGCTGACGCCTTCGCCGCCGGTCTGGTAGGCACCATTGAACAACTGGACGAAGCGCACCCCACGTTCGACGAGGCGACGGGCGAGGATGCAGTTGCGGGCATAGGCGGTGCGGATGTCCTTCACCGGCGTTCCCGATTCATCCGCGCCGTACAGTTTCAGGATGTGTTCCGGCTCGCTGGAAAGGTCGGCGATCTCCGGCACGGTGAGCTGCATCCGGGCCGCAAGCTCGTAACTGGCGATGCGGGCGGCGAGGGCGGAATCGCCGGGAAAGCGTTCCGCGTGGTGGGCATTCAACCGCTGGAGGAAGCCGCGGGTGGCGGCGTCCGAGTCCGGGCCGAGCCCGCCGGGGCGGGCGAGGTTGCGGATGGGTTTGGTTGCGTTGAAGTCGGTGCCCTGGAACGCGGCCGGAAGGAAACCCGGCGCCCAGTTGTTGACGCTGTTCTGGGGTTTCCCGCGAGGGTCGGGAATGGCCACGTACGCCGGCAGGCTTTGGTCCTCGCTACCGAGGGCATAGGTCAGCCAGGCGCCCACGCAGGGAAAGCCGTCGAGGGTATTGCCCGTCGACATGAAGTTCTCGCCCGGGCCATGGGTGTTGGTCTTGCCCTGCATCGAGTGGATGAAGCAGAGGTCGTCCGCGAGCGCTCCCAGATGCGGCACGAGATCCGAGATCATCTTTCCGGATTGGCCACGCGGGCGGAACTCCCACGGGCTCTTCGTGAGCGCGCCCTGCTCGCCCTGGAAGGTGATCAGCTTGTCAACGCCGGGCATCGGCTGCCCGTGTCGGCGGATGAGCTCCGGCTTGTAGTCGAACGTGTCCAACTGGCTGCACGCGCCACTGCAGAAGATCATCAGGACATTCTTCGCCTTGGGCGCGAAGTGCGGCTTCCGGGGGGCATAGGGACGACCGGGATCGATCTCCGGACGCAGCGTGGTCTTTCCGGAGACATTGGATCCGAGCAACCCCTGTCGGCCCAGCATCGCGGTCAGCGCGATGGCGCCGAGGCCGGTGCCTGCATCGGAGAGGAAGCGGCGGCGGTTCAGGAGGGGATGGAAGGGGTTCATGGGATGAAGAGGAACTCGTTGGAATTCAGCACGGCCCGGCACATCGCGGGCAAACCTTCGGCGCGGACGAAGGCTTCCGCCTCCCGCGCTTCGGCGGCGTCGGGCGTCCGGTTGTAGGCGAGGGTCCAGGCCTGACGCACCTGGGCCGCGAGGTCATTGCCCGCCTCCTTGCGCAAGCGATCGGCGAAGACGGTCGACTGCTGGAGGATGAAACGGCTGTTGAAGAGATTGAGGGCCTGCAGCGGGGTCGTCGACAGGCTGCGCCGGGGCATGACCAGACTGCCATCCGGGCAATCGAACGCGCCGAAGATGCCGTCCTGTTCCATGCGCACCTTGTAGGCGTAGACCATCCGCCGCCATTCCGGAGGACCGAACTCCTCCTTGGGGTGGTAGTGGTAGACATTCTCCCGGTCGACCTCGTGGAGGTGGAAGCTCGGCCCCCCCATCGTCCGGTCAAGGTTGCCACTGACGGCGAGGATGCCGTCGCGGATGCCTTCGGCCTCCAGACGGCGCGGCGGGAAACGCCAGAGGAGCCGGCTGGCACCATCGATGCGGAGGGCGTCCGCGCGCGGAGCACTGGACTGGCGCCAGGTGGCGCTGGTCAGGATCCATCGGTGCAGACGTTTCATCGACCACGCCCGGGTGGGTTCGCCGGCCACGGTCACCGGCTTGGCGAACTCCGACGCCAGCCAATCGAGCAGTTCGGGATGCGTGGGCGCCGAACCGTTCCGACCAAAATCGTTGGGGGTGTCCACCAGGCCGACGCCGAAGTGGTGCTGCCAGACGCGGTTCACGAGGACCCGCGCGGTGAGCGGGTGCTCGGCGGTGGCAATCCAGCCGGCCAGCTGCACGCGGCGTTCCTGCTCCGGCGTGTTGGTCGAGAGCGCGAGCGGCCGGAACAGCGCGAGCGTTCCCGGGGCCACGACCTCGCGCGGTTGCATGGGATCACCCCGATGGAACCGGCGCATCTCGGAGGGCTTGCCGAAGTTCCCGGCGTAGACGGCCGGTGCGCGCGCGGCGCTTTCGCGTTCCTTGCGCAGCTTCCCTAGTTCAGCCACCCACGCGCGCCCCTCGGCCGCCGCGGCCTCGGGGTGTCCATCGAAGACATAGGTGGGTCCGGCGGGCTTCGTCGAGGGTCCCTTGAAGGGCTGACGATCCTCGGATCCCGCGACCCCACGCCACTTCATGCCGTCGTCGGAAACCTCGATCCGATAGGACGTGGCCACACGATCCCCGAAGTTCCCATCGCGATCGCGGCCCCAGACAACGCGGTCGATGCGCTCGGAACGCGGGAACTCCAGTTGGACCCAACCGCGACCGTCTTCGCTGGAGATCCACGAACGCGGATTGCCGGAACGGCCGTCGTTGACGTGCTCGAGCTTGTGGATGGCGTACCCGGGAAGGGTTCCGGAAGCGGAGGCCTTGGTCCCGGTGGAGGCGAGCGCGACATTGCGGTCGCCGGACCAGACTTCGAGTTCGTCGATGCAGGGTTCGCCGCCGCTGGTCGTGAGGATGGTGAAGCGGAGGAAACGCGCGTCACTCGCGGCAAAGGCGTCCTCGTTGATGCGGGGTTGGACGGCGGGCCGCAGCGTTCCGGCCCCGGCATTGGAACCCACGACCGCCGTGACCGGCTTGGGCAGGAACTGCTTCAGCCGTGCCTCGAGGGAAACGATCCGTTCGTCGAGCGAGGCCAACCGCACCTTCTGATCCTCCGGCATCGGGAGGGCACGGTCGCCGTGCTGCACGCCGGCGAACAACGCCGCCATGGCGTAGTACTCGCGATGGACGATCGGATCGAACTTGTGCGTGTGACAGCGCGCACAGCCCATCGTCAGACCGAGGAACGCCGTGCCCGTGGTGCTGACCATGTCATCGAGTTCGTCGGCCCGTTGCTGCGCCGTCAGGACGGGATCCGGACTCTTGACGATGTCCAGAGGGCCACCCACGAGGAAGCCCGTACCCGCCTCGGCGCCCAGGGCGTCCCCGGCGAGTTGTTCGCGGATGAACTGGTCGTAGGGCTTGTCGTCGTTGAAGGCCGCGATCACGTAATCGCGGAACCGCCAGGCGTTCGGCCGTTCGCGGTTGGTCTCGAAACCGTTCGACTCGGCGAACCGGATCACGTCCAGCCAGTGCCGTCCCCAGCGCTCGCCGTACCGCGAATCCGCAAGCACGCGATCCACGAGATGTTCGTACGCCCCGGGCGACGCGTCGGCCACGAAGGCCTGGACCTCCGCCGGCGTGGGTGGCACGCCCAGCATCACAAGGAACATCCGCCGGATCAGCGTCACCCGGTCGGCCTCCACCGAGGGGGTGAGCGCCTTCTCACGGAGTTTGGCCGCCACGAACGCGTCCACCGGATGTCCCGGCATCGGCGGGGCCGGCCGTTGCACCGGCTGGAACGCCCAGTGCGAGGCGACAGGATCCACCTTGGGCTTGCCGTCGTCCGGCCAGACGGCTCCCTGGTCGATCCAGGCGCGGAGCACGCCGATCTCCTCGGCGGTGAGGGCATTGCCCTTGGACGGCATCCGCATGTCGGGCACGAGTCCACCGACGAACTGGATCAGGGGGCTCCCGGCGCTGTTCCCGGGCTTGATGGCCGGTGCGTGGCTTTCGCCGCCGGTGAGGGCCGCCTCGCGTTCATCAAGGCGGAATCCGCCCTTCTGCTTCGCCGGCCCGTGGCATTCCACGCAGTGCTTCTGGAAGAGGGGTTGCACGTCCCGGACGAAATCCACCGGACGCGACACCGCCGCCGGCAAGCTGGCGACTTCGGCCGCCGACAGTGACGTCAGCGACGCCACGACTGCCGCCAACCATGCGACGTTCCGCCGCGCACGGATCGCGGAGTCTCCCCGGCGAGTTCTCTCCTTCAAGGGCATGGGGAACATGAAACCTGAATTCCTCGGGCTCCGCCATACCCAGTGTGTGGCGTTTGTGGAAGGAGCGGACGGTGTCACCTGTCCCGGCGAGGCCCCTCTCGCGGCGAACCATGCTTTGCAAACAGGAAATCACTCCGCGAAGTCTTACCGTGAGACCAGGGAGGACAAACCCGGGACGCGCCGCGGCAGCAGCGCGCGGTTTACAACCCGAGGCGCCGCTTCAGATCGGCAGCCACACCCCGATCGGGGCGGGCCGCCGTCAACCGGTCCAGCAGGCGCCGCACGCCGCCGGGATCCGTCTTCGCCGATTGTGAAGCCCGGGCCAGGACCTGGGCATACCCCGTGGTGAAATCCGCGCTCAGGCGGGCGCTGTCGATGTAACGGTCCATCGCGGCTTCCCGTTGACCGGACGCCTCCGCGATCAACCCGGACAGGTACGCGTCCCGGGCCCGACGATAGTCCGCGA
>CBDIPJ010000021.1:0-112987 GCA_965283655.1 Limisphaerales bacterium
TGGTGCAGCGAAAGACGCCGTCCCGTTGCAGGGTGAGTCGATAGAAGCGGGCCTGCGGATGCCGCAGGAAGACGATGCGGACTGTTTGACCGTCGACCAGACGCGGTTCGGGCGGATGCGATTCCGTGGCAGGCATCGGATTCAGGACTGGGACGAGGTCAGGGCGTGCTGGCAGAAGGAGTGGTGCAGGACTGGATGCCCCCGCAACAGGTGGGATTGGATGATTTCCTCCAGCACTTCGGGAGTGCAGCCCTGATACCAGGTGCCTTCGGGATACACGACGGCCACCGGGCCCCGGGCGCAGATCTGGAGGCAGTCCACCTTGGTCCGGGCAACCAGCGCCTGGGGGCCGACGAGTCCCAGTTCCTTGAGACGGCGTTTCAGGAAATCCCAGGAGGCCTGGCCGGTTTCGGGCTGGCAGCACTTGGGCTTTGTGGGTGTCGCACAAAGGAAGATGTGCCGCACGACGGTGGGAACACCGTTGCGGACGGCCATTTCAGCGGGCGATTCCGGCAGCACCGGTTCGGACATGGGGAGAACGTAGCCGAGGTGGACATCCGCCAAAGCGGAAAGAGGGCGGGGCGAGTTGGAAGTTTGAGTTTCAGGTTTGAAGCGGGACGGGGTGGCGACGTCCTCGTCGCCGTTCCGAAGCCTTTCCCATGGCGATGAGGACATCGCCGCCCCGAAACAATTCCCACAGGAGGCAGAGTCAAGATGGGCCCGATGGGTTCCCGCCGGGTGAGGGCACCTGGCCTACAGATGAGGTGATCAAATGGCGGATTCCGGGAGTTCGGAAAAACTTTTTCAGGGAACTTGCAACCTTCGCTCCGGCGGCGCGTGAGGGAATGTTGAGGCCGTAAGTGTATGTGTGTGTGACGGTCTCATTTCGATGGCCGCGCCAAGGCGGTCCCCGGGACGAGAGTTCCGGGACTCGGGTGGGGAACCCGATCTGAACGGGGTGCAAGCCGTTCAGGGCCATGCGGTTCGCTGCGTGGGTGCGGGACGGTTGGTGTGCGCCGGGAGGTCGGTGGCACAATGGACCGTCCCGCATTGCGTTTCAGGGGGGACGAAGATGGGCTGGCCTTCACTGAGCCACCGATTGGAATCGGGGTCCCGATAAACGTTGTCGCTGTTTCAGAATCATTCTCAAGGCGATGAGGACATCGCCGGCCCGAATGGATTCCAAGCCATGGGGTCTTGGTGGGATCCATTACTGCAACGCAGGGTGGCCGGTTTTCGGTTGGCGGACTGGGGTTCCCGGAGTGCATGCTTGGGCCATGTCGTTGAGTACAGCACGGGATCGCGAGAAGGATCCGGTGGAACAGTTCTCGGTCTTTGTTCCGAATCGGATGGGGCGAATGCACGAGGTGGTGCGGTGGTTGGCCGCGCAGGAGGTCCACATCATGGCCTTGTCCGTCCTCGACACGACGGACAGCACCATTTTCCGGATTGTGGTGGATGATCCGGACAAGGCGCGACGGCTTCTGGAAGAGCATGCGGTGGCGTTTACGGAGAATCCGGTGGTGTGCGTGGAGATCGATGGCGAGCAACGGTTGCAGGAAGTGCTGGCGGCGCTCGTGGAGGCGGAGTTGAACCTGCATTACACCTATCCGTTCCTGACGCGACCGGGTGGCAAGTCGGCCCTGGCCATCAGCATCGAACATCATGAAGTGGCGGAGGATGCGCTCCGTCGGCACCAGTTCCGGGTTCTGTACCAAGGAGACATTTCCCGGTGAGCGACACCCCAGCGGTTCCCGGTCCGGGCCCGGAAGGAACGCCCGTGGTGCACCGGAGACGTCCCCGGTATCCCGGGCGCAATCCGCGGAAGTTCGAGCACAAGTACAAGGAACTCCGGGCGGGTGAGTACCCCGAGGCGGCGGCGCACATCGAGGCACGCGGCAAGACGCTCGCGGGAAGTCATCGACCGATCATGGTCGCGGAGATCCTTGAGGTGCTGGCGCCGAAGCCGGGCGAGCGCGGTGTTGATTGCACCCTGGGCCATGCTGGACATGCGCTCGCGCTCCTGGAACGGCTTCGGGCTGGAGGAGCCAGCGGTCAGTTGCTTGGACTCGACGTCGACCCGCTGGAGTTGCCAAGGGCGGAGGCGCGCCTGCTGGCCGCGGGTCACGGGCCCGAAAGGGCGATCACCGTGGCATCGAACTTCGCGGGGTTGCACGGCGTGCTGGAATCGCAGGGGTGGAGCGGGGCGGACGTCATCCTCGCCGACCTTGGGGTGAGTTCCATGCAGATCGACAACCCGGACCGCGGGTTCACCTTCAAGTTCGATGGTCCACTGGATCTCCGACTCAACCCTCAGCGGGGCGTGTCCGCGGCGGACTGGCTGGCCGGTGTTCGTCCTGCGCGATTGGAGGCCACGCTGCGGGATGGCGCGGATGAGCCTCGCGCCGCCCGGTTGGCGGCTGCTTTGGTGGAAGCACGGGCCAAAACGCCCTTCCGGCGGACCAAGGCGCTGGCCGATTGGTTGCGGGCGTGGTCGGACCCCGCAACACCACGCGAGGAAGTGGAGCGGTTTGTGCGGCGGGTGTTCCAGGCGTTGCGCATTGCGATCAACGACGAGTACAGCGCGCTGGAAACATGGCTGCGCAACCTTCCGGCGTGCCTGAATCCGGGCGGGCGGGTGGCGGTGCTGACATTCCACTCGGGCGAGGATCGGCGGGTGAAGGCGGCCTTCCGGGATGGCCTTCAGCAGGGACTCTATTCGGCGATCGCTGATGAAGTGATCCGGCCGGGCGCGGACGAACAGCGGGCAAATCCCCGTTCCTCGTCCGCGAAACTGCGCTGGGCGGTCCGGGCGATTCCGGAACCGACTGGCGCTTCGGCTACGGAAGCCTGATCACCTTGGCGGGATCCGCTGCTCCCTCCACCGGAGGATGGCCTGGTGGGCGGGACCCATCGGGCCCCGAGCCCGGGGACGACCGCGCTGGCCATCACCGCCGCGGTCCTTCATCCACTGCTTCCGGCGTTCCTCCATCAGCCGGAACTTCTCCTTCTGGGTGGGGTCGAGCAGTTCAACGATCTTGTCGTTGCAGCCCTTCATGATCGCGTCGGTCTGCTTGAAGTTATCCCTGTGGAGTTGGCGGACCGTCTGGACCGCTTCCTGGACCAGCGGTTCGACCTTCTGCACCTGCTCTGGCGAAAGCACCAGTTCCTTGGTGTAGCGGTCGATCATGTGGGTGGCCATGTCGCGCGGGCGTGGCCCGCCGGGCTTGAACACGGACGTCCGTCCCCACTGGTAGCCTCCTGCAACACCAGCGGCAGCGCCGGCGATGAACACCGCGGCGAGGTAGGCAGCGATCCGTGTGGGGACGAATTTGTTCATGGCAACCATCCAGTGCTCATGGCGACGGCGAAACCGGGATCGGAGACCACGTACGGATCATTGACGTCGGTATCGATGTCGCGGGATGCGGCGAAGCTCAGGCCAACAGCGAGGACGGCCATGCCGAAGGCGGTGGCGAGGCCGGTGCGCCAGGCATAGAGCGGGCCGAAATCGGCGGTGGCGGCGCGGGAGGCACGCCAGGCGGCCAAGGTCCGCGTCTGCGTGGCGAAGGAGAGTTCGGCTGCTTCTGGCCGTGGGGCCTTAGCAGCGGCGCGCAGGAGGCGGTCGAGGTTTCGGTCGATGTGGCTCATGGATGATTCTCCCGAAGCAGTGATTTCAACCGCTGCTTCATTTTCTGACGTGCTCGGAAAGCGCGGACTTTGACGAGGGGCGTGCTCCATCCCGTGATGACACGGATATCATCGACGCTCCGTCCTTCAAGGTGGAGGAGTGTGATGACCAACCGGTCGGCAGGGGAAAGGTCGGCCAGAAGCTTTTCCACGATCTCACGCGCCTCCAGAGCCTGCTCGCCCGGGACCTCGCCCGTATCCGCGGCGAGGTTCTGGATGATTTCGGCCTCGGCCTCGGAAAGATCGGCATGCCGCAACTCCGGCCGGACGCGCTCGCGATTGAGCTCGTTGAAGCAGGTGTTGACGGCGACGCGCGAGACCCAGTGGGCGAGAGGTACCTCCCCACGGAACTGGTCGAGTCGGGTAAACACTTTTGCAAAAACGGCTTGCACAAGATCTTCCTCGGCAGTGCGCCTCGGCAGATGCGCCCGGACAATCTTCACGACCAACGGGTGCAAATGCTCCATCAGACACCGGGCGGCGTCTTCGTCTCCATCGCGCACCCGCGCGACGCAGGCCTCAACGTCCAACTCCGGTTGGTCCATGCAGCAAATCTCAGCAACACTTCCTGAACCGGGAGACCGCTGGCAAGGGAGAGGGTTACAAAACTCCCGCAGGCCCAACGATGGAACGAATCCGCAGGAACCCGGTCGAAGGGTCAGTTCGCCGTTGCAAGTCCAGCCAAGGGAAGCCTACAAACGCCCGCCTGCCGCCCATGATGCCCCCTGCATACCGTCTCCGGATTCCCTCACTGCTGGGACTGATCTGTGGATTCCTGACCGCCTTGGTGGCGCAGGCAAAGATTCAGTTCGACGTCTTCCCCGGATTCGATTCCATCGCCCGGGGTGGGGCGTGGTTTCCGGTGGTCATCGAGGTCAACAATGACGGGCCTTCGTTCGACGGGGTCATTGAGTTGGGGCAGAGCCAGTTCAGCGGGGTGCCCCAGCGGTTCGCGGTCGAACTTCCCCAGAACACCCGCAAGCGGTTGCTGCTTCCGGCATTCTCCGGATCACAGGGTGTGTTGATGTTGGATGCGCGGTTGCTGGACAAGGATGGAAAAGTCCGTGCCGAAAACACGGGCCAACGGGTGACCCAGTTGGGCTGGGAGAACTTCCTGCTCGGTGCGGCGCCGCAGACGTTTGCCGGCATGCCGACCTTCCCGGACATCCAGGGGCGCAATGCAGAATTCCAACCGCGGCCTGTTCGGATGTCGATCGGGCAGGGGATGGAGACCTTTCCGGACAATCCCATCGTCCTTTCGTCGCTCAATGCCATCTACCTCAACTCCGCCAAGGCGCTGGAGCTGAAGGAAACCCAGATCGAAGCCCTGCTGGCGTGGTTGCACGCGGGCGGGCATCTGATCGTTGCCATCGACCAGACCACCGACGTGACGGCCACCGCGTGGTTGCGGGATGTGCTCCCGGTCACGGTGGATGGGGTTGCGACGCGTTCGATTGGGGCGGCGCTGGCGACCTGGCTGGCAAATGGCAACAGCGCTGGAGATGCCCGCAACCTCCAGTTTGCAGGCCAGTGCCCGCCTGTCCCGATGGCAAACCGCGGGGCGGGCGGTGTGCCGGATGTCTACAAGGACAAGGAAACAGACGTGAATTTCGGCAAGTCGACGATGCCCGTCGCCAACTTCAAACAGCGCGCGGGCGAAGTGCTGGTCAGTGCGGAGGGGATGCCGATCGTCGTCTCGGCGCACAAGGGCCGGGGATTGGTGACCGCGGTTGCCTTCAATCCCGAGCGTGATCCGGTGAAGGGTTGGACGCACCGGTCCTGGTTCTGGGCCCGGCTTTCGGGCGTCCCTCGTGATCTGCTGGGCCGGGCCGATTACAACGCCTGGGGTGGCCGCGGCATTGATGGTGTCTTCGGTGCCATGATCGAGACCCGGCAGGTGCAGAAGCTTCCGGTCGGCGTCCTGCTGGTGCTGCTGCTCGTGTATCTCGTGGTCATCGGGCCTCTCGACCAATGGTGGCTCAAGAAGATCAATCGCCCCATGCTGACGTGGATCACCTTCCCGTCCTACGTCGTGCTGTTCTCGCTGTTGATCTATTACATCGGGTTCCGGCTGCGGGCGGGCAACAGCGAGTGGAACGAAATGCATGTCGTGGATGTGTACCCGCGGGCTGGGGACGCCGTTCTTCGCGGATACAGTTTTGGCAGCGTGTATTCCCCTGCCAACAACTCCTATCGCGTCGCGGTCGAGGCCGATACCGGCATGTTCCGGCCCGAGTTCCAGGGCTTCTGGGGAAATGCCGGCAGCGGCGCCCGGATCGCGGTGCAGACCAAGGCCCGTGGCTTCGAAGCGGAGATGGATGTTCCGGTCTGGACGTCCCAGCTGGGTGTCGCGGAGTGGAACGAGCCCGGCCTGTCGCCGATCGGCGCCAAGTGGGATGGCAACGAACTGGTGATCGCGAACCGGCGTCAGGTGGCCATGACCAACGTCACCGTCATCCGCGGGCTCCGCATGTACCGCGTCGAGCCCATTGCGGGAGGCGAGGAAACGAGGGTCGACTTCGAAGGCGGCGGGGTTTCGTACGTGGACTTCGCGCGCAACTGGAGCACGGCCTTCACCCAGGTTGCGGGGCGTCGCACGGAGGTTTTCGGCGGTGGCAACCAGGTCGAGCACATCGACAATTGGGCGGAAGCAGCGATCGCGGCCTCCTTTACCCAGCACGTGACCGGAGGCGACAATTCCTCCCGGCAGTTCATCTGGCCGCCCACTTTCGATCTCACCCCCAACGCGGACCGGGGCGACGTGATCATCCTGGCCTACCTACCCGGCGACAGCGTGTTGCCGGCCATGAACCGGTTTTCCGCCCTTCGGCAGGCCAAGGGAACCCTGGTCCGCCTCGTCCTTCCTGCTTCGCGCTGAATCCAAGACGATCCCATGAGCGAGAATCCCCTCCACATCGCCCCCTCCGTGGGTGGCCCGACGCCCCCGCCTGTGCCCGCCGTCCAGACCCATGGTCTGAGCCGGGTCTACGGCCAGATGACGGCCCTTTCCAGCCTGGACCTGACCGTGAATCGTGCCGACCTGTTTGGGTTCATCGGATCCAACGGTGCAGGCAAGACGACGACCCTCCGGATCCTGGCGACCTTCCTGACACCGTCGAGCGGCCGGGCCGAGGTTCTGGGGCATGACGTCGTCCGCGAGGCCGACCGGGTCCGCCATCTGATCGGGTACATGCCGGACTTCTTCGGCGTCTACAAGGACATGGAGGTCACCGAGTACCTCGATTTCTTCGGGGCGTGTTACAAGATCCCGGCGAACGTCCGCGACAAGACGGTGGCCGACGTTCTGGAGTTGGTCGGCCTTTCGGAGAAGAAGGGGGCACTGATCGGTGCCCTGAGTCGCGGCATGCAACAGCGTCTGGGGCTGGCGCGGGTGCTGATCCACGATCCGCAATTGCTGCTGCTGGACGAGCCCGCGTCGGGGCTCGATCCGAGGGCGCGCATCGAGATGATGGCTATCCTTCAGGAGCTCCAGCGGATGGGGAAGACGATCATCATCAGTTCGCACATCCTTTCGGAGCTGCAGACCCTGTGCAATCGGTGCGCCATCATCGAGAAGGGCAAGCTCATCTACTGCGGCCCGGTGCAGGGCGTCCGCAACGAAACCCATGCCGGACGCGTCTTCCGTGTTCGGGTGGCCGGGGAAAGTTCCCGGGCCCTGGATCTCCTGCGTGCGCGGACCGAGATCGTGGAAGCGATGGAGGAAGACGGACGTCTCCGGGTGGTGGTGCGCGAAGACCAGGCGGATTCAGGCGTCATCGCTGACGTTTTGGTCAAGAACGGCGCACGACTCCTCGAGGTCCGGGAAGAAGAGTTGGGCCTCGAGGAAGTCTTCCTCCGGGTGACCAAGGGCGAAACCCAGTAGGACGGCCGGATGGAGTCCGGTGGATCGCCATGAACTTCCTGCCGGTCGTCCAACGCGAACTCCTCGTCGCCGCCCGGAAGGGATCCGGTGCGTGGTTCCGATTCGCGGCGGTGCTGCTGGGGACGGGGTTCTTCCTGCTGCTGTGGTCCACCAACATCCGGGCCCAGCCGCAGGTGGTTTCGGATGTCGTGTTCCGGGTGCTGGCTTCGGCCTTGTTCGGATTCGCGCTGCTGTCGGGTGCGCTGTTCACGGCCGATTCGCTGACTTCCGAAAAGCGTGCCGGAACATTGGGCCTCCTGTTCCTGACCGAGTTGCGCGGGTACGACATCATCCTGGGCAAGCTCGTGGCCACGTCGCTCCGCGCGGTGTATGCGGTGATTGCCATGGTCCCGGTGCTTTCGCTCCCGGTGTTGGTCGGAGGCGTGAGCGGCGGGCAGGTCTTCCGGACGGTGACGGTCATCCTGCTCACGATGGGATTGTCGCTGAGCCTCGGGATGATGGCGTCGGTGTTCGCCCGTGATTTCCGGGGCGCCCTGCTGGCCGCCCTGCTGGGGGTCGGACTGCTGAGCGCGGGGCTGGATGGCGCGAGTTGGGGCTGGCAGCGGATCTTTCGACGATCCGCGCTTGGCGTGCAGAGCTTCAGTCCGACCGCTGCATTTCGTTGGGCGCAGGCGGAGCCACGGACGGCACCGGTCCGGCATCAGGCATTCCGGATGGCGGTGAAGAAACAGTGTTTGGTCACGGTGCTGTTGCTCGCGGTGGCGTCGTTCCTGGTGCGGGACTATCGGGACCGGGTGTTGGAAACACCGCCGCTGGCAGATGGGGAAGGAAAGCCGCGAAAGGGAGCGTTGGTGGGCTACCGGCACATCCATTGGGGCCTGTTGCTGGAGCAGAAGCCCTATGCCTGGTTCCAACGGGTGATGCGGCCGGTGCCGTTCGAGTTCACGGTGGTGTTCTATGGCCTTGGGTTCCTGTTCGCCGTTGGAGTGGCGGCTTCACTGGCGGCCACGACGCAGGCGGCGGCGATCTGGGCTGTGGGGGCATGCCTCGCCTTGTTGTGGGGATTGCACCTGCTGCTGAAGGTTCAGGTGGCCCTCGCCTCCACGCGAGGGATCGTCGAGGACCGGACGAGCGGGGCCTTGGAGTTGTTGGTCGCGGCAGGGCAGGGGCGTGACGAGATCCTGCGAGGTCATCATGCGGCACTGCTGCAGCAGTACCGCGTGCCGGCATTGGTCCTGGTGGGATTGCAGTTCCTGCCATTGCTTCGGCTTTCAATCAACGACCTGCCAGTGAGCGCCGGGATTGGCGTCGTGCTGTTGCTCATCTACGGGATCGCCGTGCTGACCTTCGACCTGGAGACATTGGCCATGGTGGGCTTCCGGCACGGCCTGCGCGAAGCGGATCCTCAGGCCGCCTTCCGCGCGACCTTCATGCAGGTCATGATGCCCGGTTGGGTGGGCATGCTGCCGTTGGCCATGCTGGCGGCGCTCGGTGGGGGTACCAGCCTGCTCTGGCTGGCCTTCCACCTCTGGTTGTTCGCCACGGCCTACATGGTTTACCGCGCGAGGAAGAGGGCGCGCATCGACATCGAGCATGGGTTCC
This sequence comes from Limisphaerales bacterium, assembly GCA_965283655.1. Lineage (GTDB taxonomy): Bacteria > Verrucomicrobiota > Verrucomicrobiia > Limisphaerales > UBA9464 > UBA6176. Next base: position 9,176 of record CBDIPJ010000021.1, read on the forward strand.
TGGCCCTCGCGGCCGGGCTCGATTTCGACACGGATGACTACGAGTTGCGGGATGACTTCCGCCGGGCGGCTGGAACCCAGTATCCGTCAGGAGGGCTGCGAACATGGTGATGCCTCCTGTGCTCCACCGGGAATTGCGCGCTGCGGCACGGAACTGGTCAACGTATTGGCTGCGGGTGATTGCCGGGTTGGGGATCTCTCTCCTGCTTCTGGGAGTGCTCATTGGTGAGACCGTGCGCTGGGGTGGGGCGGGTGGGCTGCCCTCAAGCTTTCTGGGAGGGATCCTGCTCGCGGGATTCCACAGCGGCCTGATGATCTTCTTCGCCTTCGCCTGTCCCGTGGCAACGGCGGACACGCTCGCCCGGGAGCGTCGGGAGGGGACGCTTGGCCTCCTGTTCCTCACGACGTTGACCCCGCTCGACGTCGTCATCGGGAAGACGGTGGCGCATGTACTGCGGATGTTCGCGCTCTGGATCGCGATGCTCCCGTTCCTCGCGATTCCGTTCCTGCTCGGAGGGGTGGGACCCGCGGATTTTGCCCGGGCGCTCGGGGCAGAGTTCAGCATCGTGCTGACGGGACTTGCCGCTGGATTCATGGCCACCAGTCGCGCCCGCACCTGGTTGGGAGCGGTTGGAGTCGCTGCGATCTGGATGATCGGGTTCCTGATGCTGCTGGCGATGGTGTGTCTCGTTTGCTTCCTGACGATCGCCCACCTTCGTTCCCCGGCGACCCACATTCCCTGGGAGGCCTGGCCCGCCATTCCATTCGGGATCGCCTTCGCATCGACAGGTGCGGGTGCCGTCCAAGCAGCAGGGGCGGTCATGGGCGCTGTTCCGGGCTGGGTGCTGGAAGGAGCGAACGTCGGTATCTGCGGAATGATGGTGGTCGCGGTGGGGACCTTCGCCTCGTCCGCCCTTCTGGCAGCCCACTTGTTGAACAACCAACAGCAACACGAGCGGCATGGGGTCGGCCAACGCCCGGAACGGGTGGTGACGCTGAAGGATGAACGTCGGCGTTTCCGAAAACGGCGGTGGCTCGACATCAATCCGGTGCTTTGGCTGGAGTCCATCGGACCGGCGCTTTCGTGGCTGCGGCTGGGATTGCCGTTGCTGGTGATCCTCCTGTTCCTCCTGAGCCTGTGGGGACGCTCGCGTGAACGCGACTTTGAGTATGCCATGATGTTCGTTTCGCCTGCGCTGCTCGTGGTTCAGGCCCTGCTGGCGGCGGGCAGCTTCCGTAGGGAGATCGAAGAGGGAACCTTCGAGATCCTGCTGGTGACGCCCTTGCCGCCGGAATACCTCGTCAGCGGCCGCCGCTGGGCCCTGATCGTCGGCATGGGGCCGGGGCTCGTCTTGAGTGAACTCCTCATTCTCATCGGCAAGGACCGGGTGGAGACCTGGGAATGGGCGGTGCACGCTTCGCTGGTGTTCTCCACCTGGCTGACCCTTCCCTGGGTTGGGATCCGCTGTGCGATGCGCCGGCTCCACCCGATCCCCGGATGGGTGCTGACGGTCGCATGGGGCGCATTGGCCCCGGCGATGATGGGTGGCTTCTGGGGCGCGTGGCTTTCGTTCATGGGCATCATTGGCGGATCGGCGGAGTCCGGGGCTTTCTGGTTCGCACTCTGTGCCGTCCTTGCGCAGTGGGCGGCCGCGTTGTGGTGGGGGCGCATGACCGAGTGGGACCTGAGGACCCGCGCCTATCAACGTCGTCCGCTGGCCCGAACCTGACGCAAACGCGATGTGGCCCATTTTCCAACGGGAGCTTCTCATGGGGGCGCGGGATCCAGTGTTCCGGCACCTCCGGGTCGGCTCAGGCATGGTGGCGTGGGTGGGTTTGGCGCTCCTGTTGTGGAGCGTGCAGGGAACCATCGGCAACGTCGGAGGGAAGATCTTCCAGATCTTCCATGTGTTGTGGGCCTGCATCCTCCTGCTCCTCAGCATCGGGCTCACGGCACCCGTGCTGGTGTCTGAACGGATCGGTGGGACTCTCGGTCTGTTGTTCCTGACGTGCCTGCGCCCCTTCGAGGTGGTTGGAGGGAAGGGGCTCGCGGCGTTGCTGCGCATGACGACACTCTGGTTGAGCGGCCTTCCCATCGGGATGGTCCCCTTCCTCATGGGCTCCGTGACACTGGTGGATGCGATGTTCTACGCCACGTTCCAGTTTGCCATGGTCAGTTGCGGCCTTTCGGCCGGACTTCTCTTTTCTGCTGCCACCAAGGATCGGAGGTCCGCGCTGCGAGGGGCTATCGGTGTCGGGTTGGGAATGGCGACCATTGTCCTTGGTATCTGGGGTGTCTTCAGCCTTCCCCTTTCCTTGACGCCTGTCTGGGTTCGTCACGTCGTGGGTACGGTTTACGCGCTTGGGGCAGGGGGCGGCGTCCTGTTTTTCGCCTTGTTTGCCAGCGCTGCCATCCTCGGGCGGCGCTGGCGCGAAGGCAGCGATACGGCTCCGAACGCGCCGGCGCCGGACGCGGTTGAGGCGGCCGAGGAAGCACATTGGCGGCATGCGTGGCGCGAGGGGCACGGTCGCGTGATGCGTGGACGTCGCCCCCTCGCGTGGCTTCGGCTCCGCGAACCGGGCCGGATCGAAACTTTCTGGATGTGGGCCATCGGTGTGGTCGTTGCCTGGGCGGTGGCGCTTGCGGTCGAACGATCCTGGCCTGTGGAAGCCGTCGGCGTGCTGCTGCTGGCCTTGATGGGGATGCAGGGTTCCACCGGTTATCGCGAGGAGGCGGCTTCGGGCGCACTCGAACTGATCCTGACCACCCCCATGCGTGATCGCGCGCTTCTGTGGAATCGGGTCTGGCTTGCGGGAAGGGAATTCGGGTTGGCCATCGGCTTGCATGTGCTTCTGGCGGCATGGGCGCTACGCGTGGACCTGTTCGATCGAGCCACGCATCCGGAGGCCTTGTTCTGGCCGGCCCTCGGCTTGTGGATCGCCCCGATGGCGGGCCTGTGTGTTTCCGGAACCTTCCGTTCGGTTCCGCTCGGCCTGTTCGTTTCAACCGTGGGAACAGGCCTGTTGCCGATCCCGGGATTGATCGTGCGTCATATGGAAGGAGGACGCGTTTGGGGTGGTGCAGTGGTCTGGGGCGTGCTGGGCGTCGCGGGCGGCCTCTACACCCTCAAGGCCCTTGAGATGGTCGTCACACGTCAACTTGCGCTCACGTATCTCAGGAAGTCCTGAACAAAGGATGAATCCAGTTTTCCAGCGCGAGATGCGGACGCAGGCGCGAAGCCCACAGCCCTGGCGATTGAGGCTTCTGGCAACATCGCTGGCGCTGGGCGGTCTCGCACTCCTTCTCTGGAAGGACCCTGCCATGTTCGTGGGGAAGGGGACGGAGGTCTTCTTCGTTGTGAACTTTGGTGCAGCCTTGATCCTGGCGATCATCGGTCCGCTGCTCACCCACGATCTGCTGAGCCGGGAGCGTCGGGAGGGGACGTTGGGTTTGTTGTGTTCCACGCCGCTGACCTCGCGCGAGATGGTGCTCGGAAAGGCCTCCTCCGCCTTCCTGCAGGCCGTGGCGGTGTGGTTGGTCATGACGCCCATCCTGATGTTGCCGTTCCTTCAAGGCGGAGTGCAGTTGGCGGATGTGGTCCTGATGATCGCCCTTCAGGGCGGTGTCACCATCTCGGGCCTCGCTTCCGGTCTGGCTGCGAGCGCGTGGAATCGCTCGGGTGGCTGGGCATTGTTCTCGGGTTATGCGCTGCTGCTGCTCGTGTTGGTCGCCATCCTGATACCGGTTGGGATGGTCGTTGCCGTCATCAGTCGGACGGCGCCCACTCCCCCGTGGTATCTGCTCTCCGCCGTGGCCTTCTTCGGAAGCCTGCTGGTCTCGGTGGGATTCTATTACCTCGCGGCCCAGGAGTCGGAGCACGCTTGGAACCGCATCCAGTTCCTGGGCGAAACCGGGGATGAAGTACTCACGACGCTGGGGGTTGTCGCACCGGAACCCACGCCTCCAGCGCCAGAATCAACCCCGGCGCGAAGCCGGGCAGTGCCACTTCCTTCGGATGCGGAGGTGGAACGTCCCGTGCAGCCAGATCGGGATGTGGATTCGGCAGGCGTGAAGGTCGAAGCTCAACCGTGGGGATTGAAGCTCCTCCGCCGACATCGACTCAAGATGCGTTCCCGGGATCCGTGGCGTTGGTTGCTGGAGCGTCGCCGGGATCCGCTGTGGTTGGTTCCCTTCCTGTTGGCTGGAGCCTACATCTGGTGGCTGGGCTTGGGCGTACGACGGGAACCGCCGACCTGGCCTGAGTGGATGTTGCCCGGCCTGATGGCGTTGCGATTGCCCCGCCTTCTGAGGGAGGAACGGCGCAGCGGTATGTTGGAGGTGCTGGCCACGTGCCCGTCCTACCACGAGTTGCCCGGTGCGGTGTGTCGCATGATCTGGTGGGAGTTTGCTCCGCTGTTGGTGCTACACGCTGTTTTTTCGTTGGGCACTTCATGGGTGATGGGGGTGTCCAAACCCATGGTCGGTCTTGTGACCGCGACGATGGCTGTGGTGATTGGGCCGTGGGTGGGACTTTGGGTGGCACGCTGGGCCCGCAACTACTTCGTCGGGGTCCTCGCGTGTCTGGTCGGGACCTCGATGCTGGGCTGGATCGTTGTGTGGTTGCTTGGCGTCCTTGTGCACCGCTGGGCGGTGGGAGACGGAGAATTCTGGTCTGGCCCATCGAAGGGGCGTTCGGATCCAGCCTCATGCTGCTTGTCCCACCCTGCGTGCAGATCGCGGTGGGTATTGCTGCGTTCCGTGCGGTGCGTCGTTGGGTTTCGGGTGGCGGTACTGGGCAGCGTGGAGTCTGAATCCGGTTCCGGTGTTCGACAGGCCTTGACGTCTCCGTGCGTCGGCAACCCAGGTTCGCAGGGAACTTTGCTGTTTGAGCCACCGCCACGTTGCTGGAAGCTCGCCGTGATGTGGCCGTTCCTCCTGAGAGAAATGCGTCTCCAGGCCCGCTGCCGGAGCACGTTCTTTCTGCGCGTGCTGGGAGCGTCGCTCGTCCTGTCCGGCTTTGTCTGGTGCTGGTGGCGCCTGCGCGGCGGGAACACCTCGACGGGCTTGCCGTTGTTCGGACTCCTGGCACGTGGGGGCATCGCCATTGCGTGGATCGTGGGTCCCATCCTGACCGCGGACACCATCGCCCGTGAGCGACGGGAGCAGACCTTGGGCCTGCTTTGGCTGACCCCGTTGCGGCCGTATCAGGTCCTGATGGCGAAGTCCGTCTCACAATGGGTCCGAGCGCTCGCCTTTCTGTGCAGCACGTTTCCCATCTATGCGGTTCCGATCGTCCTCGGAGGCGTGGGTCCTGCGGATGTGCTGCGCTTTGGATTCCTCCAGGCCGCAGCCCTTGGATTGGCCATGGCCTCGGGACTTGTCGCCTCCACGATCTTTCAAGGTTGGTGGAGCACCCGGGTCACGGCCTGCGCCTTGAATGCCGGATTCCTCGGCCTCTTCGTCCTCGGTTACAACGCGCTGTGGACGGTGATGAACGGGTGGAACTTGGGAACACCGGGAGGTTCCGGTTTCCTGCTGGCGTTTCAACGGCGCTTTGAAGTCTGGCAGTTCCACCAGCAACGGATGTTCCAGGCGCTCAGGGGAGGGTGGCTTCCAACGTTTCCGGCCTCCGGTTGGAACGGTGTCTGGCAGGCCGTGTTGCTCGCCATGTTGAGCCTGGTGTTGACGATCGCGGTCCTCCTGGTCGCCATGCGATGGCTTCGACCGCGAGAGGCGCAACGCCCTGCACGCCGCGGCTGGACTCTTTCGCGAAGCCAACGGGTGCGTCTCTGGTCCGTCCCCCTGGTCTGCGGGGCGGCGCTGTTCGTGCTCGGAGCCGTGGTTGATTGGCCCACTGTGGATCACGTCCGCGAGATCGGGCCGTGGGCTCGGCGAATGATTGCCATCACGACCGTGGTGTGGACCGCAACACGTTTCCGGGATGTGCGCGAGCCGGGGTTGATCGAGGTGATGTCCGTTGTTCCGGGAGGTTATCCGCAGTGGATCAGAAGCCTTCTTGCTCCGGCAAAACGGATGTTCCTGCACCAGGGATCGACGCTTCTGGCCTGCGGTTGGATCGTGGGAATCGCGGCTGTGTTGATCCGTGGAAACCACAGGTACCCGTGGTGGCTGGCGCCGTCGTTTCTCGCCGAAGCGATGGCCATGGGAATCCAGGTCTGGGCAGGCCTTTGGCTCACGGCCTTGGCGAGTGCTTTCTTCCGTCGAACGGAGACCGCCATGGCCGTGGTTTTCCTCACCGGCGGGTTCCTGGAAACGGGCCTGCCTTCGCTGGTCCACCAAGTCAGCGCCGGCTGGGTGCGCCATTGGCCAGGTGAGTGGGGTGAACCGTGGATCCAAGGCCGACAGGGCAGCGTCCTGTTCGGCAGCGCCTTGCTGGGTTGGGTGACCTGGATCGTCGCGATGGTATGTGTGAGTCGCTGGGCGAGGAAGCGGCTGCTTCGACCAAGGACGGACTCTCTTCGGAGCGGGTTCAGCGGCCCGGTGTCTTCGGGATGAGTTCCAGCACACGCCCGGGCAGCCAGCCCAGACCGGACCGGAAATCCGTGGGGCGGGTGTACTCGAGGATGTAGACGCGATCGCCCAGTTGCATGAGGTCGATCGGGCGGCCCAGGCCGCGAACAAAGGTTCGAACCTTGGCACGCCACGCGCCTCCGACCTGCGTGGGTTCAACAGCCAACACGTCAAATCCCACGTCGCGATCGCCCTCCAGCTTCAGAAGGTTCCCAAACCGTCCCACCAGGAAGGATCTCCGCCAGGGTTGAGGTACGCGTTCGCCCAGCCAGATCATTCCAGCGGGTGAAGAGTGGGGATCAAAGGTCGCCCCAGGCAGGTCCGCTGCCCATCCATCCGGGCCGTCGTTGGCGACCGGTACCACGAACGAGAGTCCGGACGGGGCAGGGGGCGTGTGGGGATAAGCCTTCCGCTCCACGGGCCAGTCCGCGAACTGGTACGGGAACCCGTGATGCCTCCGTCCACCCACGTCGATGACGTCCATCTCCTCGCCCGAATGGGCGTCCGGTCCGTTGCTGATCGAAAACATCCGGCCAGAATCATCCCAGGCGAAACTCCACGCGTTGCGAATGCCGTTGGCAACGACTTCGATCGACGGCGCCTCGGACTCAGGATCCATCCGCCAGAGGCAGGCGGTAATGTCGGTCTCGCCCATGCGTCCCAGATTGGGTTCGTTTCCTGGTTCACCGCCATCCGTTCTGGATCCGCTGCTGACGTACAGTTTCCGGTCAGGACCCATTGCCAGATGGGACACGCCATGGTTGTAGGGACCGATTCCGTAGGGATAGGCCGTGTGGAACCACAGGGTGGGTTTGCCGGGCAAGGCGCGATTGTTGGCAGGCGTGGGCGTGCGGAAGATGCTGACGTGATTCGTCACCAGCGGCCTCGAGTCCTGACGTTGGTTGCAGGTGATCCAAAGTCGGCCTGAAGTGTCGCAATGAATCCCGAGTGTTCCGGGAGATCCCAAGGCGGGGGCCACGTAATCGGCCGCGACGAAGACGGGTTGAACTTTCCGTGAGCTTGCATCCACGCGCCAAACCGCACCGGCTTGCCCGAGGAGGTAGTACGCCTTGCCATCCGGTGCGGGTGCCATACGGACGGCGAAATCATTGAGCCGAACGTGCTCGCGGAGTTCCCAACCCGCCGGCGCTGGGGGGACGGGTGGGTAGGCGCTTGCTTCGGCCAATGCCTTGAAGGTGGGAAATCGCGAACTGGCGCGAACCTGTGCGATCTGTTGAGCCACAAACCCACCTCCGGGATTCTTCCATGAATCAAACACGTACGAGAGGACATCCGCCACCTGCGCGTCATCGAGGACCACAGCGGGCATCTGGTTGTCGTAAGTTGCCCCATTGACCACCAACTTCCCCGAAAGCCCTTGGACCACGGCCAGGATGGCGTTCGTGCGACCGTCGGCTTGGGCCAGAAAGTCCGAGCCAGCCAGGGGTGGGTACACGCCCGGGGTGCCGCGTCCGGTTACCTGATGACAGACCGCGCAGTGGGCGACGTAGAGCGAACGCCCCCGCCTGACCGCCTCGATGTCCCTCGCGACAACATCAGCGGCAGCCAAGAGGCCGGCCAGGCGAAGCCCCAGCGTGAGGAATCGCGCCAGATTCATAGCGAGTGAAGTGGGGCGTCTGAAGGACGATCAACCAGGTGGAGCAGGTTGCCGCAAGGGTCCCGGAAGAAGAGCACGCGCCCGCCTCCGCCTGCGGGCTTGATTGGTTCCAGGAAGGCGACGCCCTTCTGCTCCAGACTGGCCTTGGCTGTTTCGATGTTCTCCACCCGAAGCGCCAGATGCCGGAATCCAGAGAGATGGTTCAGGCCCACTTCCGGCGAGACAGTGGTCGAGGAATAGATCTCGAGCACAAGCCCACCCGGCAACCGGACAAAGAGGGCAGGGGGCGTGGCCCCGTTCTCCCAAACCAATTCTCCTCCGATGACCTCGACGTACCAACGGGCCAGCATCCGGGGTTCCGGAGTGGCAAAGCCGAGGTGCTCCACACGGCACTGAAAGGACATGAGCAAGGCGTAGTCGGGCAGGCCCCCTGCCCGCAAGCATTGAGAAATCCCTTCCCATGGCGGGTGTGCACCTTATCTTCCCGGCCACTTTCGATCCACGCCGGTCGTAGAGGTCGGTGTGACGATTCGTGGGAACTGAGCTCGATGGACGCCGCGCATATCCGCAATTTCAGCATTATCGCCCATATTGATCATGGGAAGACCACCCTCTCGGACCGTCTCCTGCAAAAAACGGGAACGGTGGCTGACCGGGAAATGGAGGCCCAGCACCTGGACGCCATGGATCTCGAGCGCGAGCGCGGGATCACCATCAAGGCGCATCCGGTGACCATGGGGTACCGCGCCAAGAATGGTGAACTGTACGAACTGAACCTCATCGACACCCCGGGGCATGTCGATTTCGCTTATGAGGTCTCCCGCTCGCTGAGCGCCTGCGAAGGCGCCCTCCTGATCGTCGATGCCGCCCAAGGCGTCGAGGCACAGACCGTTGCGAACGTGCATCTGGCGATGAAGCAGGGACTCTACATCATCCCGGTCATCAACAAGATTGATCTCCCCCATGCGAACGTTGCCATGGCCAAGCAGCAGTTGGAGGAGATTCTGGCCATCCCAGCCGACGAGGCCATCCTGGCCAGCGCCAAGGAGGGCATCGGCATCGAGGACATCCTCGAAGCCATCGTGAAGCGGGTGCCGGCCCCACAGCCCACCGGGGCTGCTTCCTTCCAGGCCCTCATTTTCGACAGCTACTTCGACACCTACAAGGGCGTCGTCATCCTGGTCCGCATCACTCAGGGCGAACTCAAGCCCGGGATGAACGTCAAGCTGCTGCATTCCGGAAAGACGGTCGAAATCAAGGAGGTCGGGTCGTTCAATCCGAAGCCTTACGTCCGCGAACGCCTTCAGGTGGGCGAGACGGGCTACATCACGGCCAACATCAAGACTCCCCGTGAAGTGAAGGTCGGTGACACCATCACCGATCCACGCAATCCGTCGACCGAGCTTCCTGGTTTCCAGGAGATCCATCCGATGGTGTTCTCGGGCATCTACCCGATCAACACGGCCGATTTCGAGAGCCTGAAGCAAAGCATCGCCAAGCTGCAGCTCAACGATTCGGCGCTGACCTTCCAGACGGAAAGTTCGGCGGCCCTCGGATTCGGTTTCCGCTGCGGCTTTCTCGGTCTGCTCCACATGGAGATCGTTCAGGAACGACTCCGCCGGGAGTTCGACATGGACATCATCGCCACCTATCCCAGCGTGGTGTATCGGGTCCGCAAGACGGACGGCGTTGAAGTCGAGGTCGACAATCCGGCGTTCATGCCCGACGTCACCTACGTTCAGGCGATCTTCGAACCGGTCGTGAAAGCGTTCGTGATATGCCCGGGCGAGAACATCGGGGACATCATGGCCCTGATTTCGGAAAAGCGTGGATCGATCAAGAACACCGAAACCCTGGATGCGCGTCGTGTCATGATGACCTGCGAGATCCCGATGAACGAAATCCTCATCGACTTCCATGATCGCATCAAATCCATCACCCGCGGGTATGGATCGATGGATTACGAACCGGCCGGTTATGTCGAGAGCGACATGGTGAAGCTGGACATGCTGGTCAATGCCGAGGTCATGGACGCCTTTTCCAGCCTGGTCCATCGGACCAAGGCCGAGTCCCGGGGTCGCTTGATTGCGGCCAAACTCAAGGATGTCATCCCACGTCAGCAGTTCCAGGTCGCCATCCAGGCCGCCATTGGTGGCAAGGTGGTGGCGCGGGAAACCGTGAGTGCCATCCGCAAGGACGTCACCGCCAAGTGCTATGGCGGCGACATCAGCCGAAAGCGGAAGCTTCTGGAGAAGCAGAAGGAGGGCAAGAAGCGCATGAAGGCCATCGGCTCCGTCGATATCCCGCAGGAGGCGTTCATCGAAGTCCTCAAGACCGCATAGTCCAGGCATCGGTCCTTTCGAGAATCGCGCTGTTTTCCGCCAGGAATCTGACGACTCACACCCGCCCATGTACCTCGTTCGCTGGCTCCTTTTCCGCCGCCTTCGGAAGGCAGGCGAACTGCTCGGCATCGTCCGGCGGCACTACAACCACCAGCGCGACATCCTGCCGGACAAGAACAGGTCCGAACTGGAGTCGGGCATGGCCACGTTTGAGAAGGTTCTCAAGGATCCTGGAACCAGCGCCGAGGAATTGAAGGCGGCATCGACGCTCCTCGAGGAAACCGCCCACCGCTGGCTCAAGGCTTACGCCTTCCCGGCCTACCGCGACAACTTCGAGAGCTTTCTCGGTACCGCGGTACTGGTCTTCGCCTTCAAGACGTTCTTTGCCACGCCGATGGAGATCCCCACCGGTTCGGCCCAGCCCACGTTTTACGGAATTACAGCCGAGGACCTTCGTGACAAACCTGAGATCAAGGTCCCTTCGGGACTGGGCAGATTGTGGGAACGCTGGATCAAGGGCGTGACCTATTATGAGGTTGTGGCCCAAGCCGATGGTGAACTTCAGGGCATCACGAACGTCCGCAAGGAACTGGGCGCAGGTACCCGCGGGATTGGCAAGAAGTGTGACGTCGTCGTCGGCAATCGGGCCTATACGGTCCACTGGGCCCCGGAGATTCCGGAGGAGCATCTCATGCTCTTCGACAAGTACACCCGCTCTCCGGTGAAGCCCGCTTTCAAACAGGGCGAACCGATCATCCGCTGCCGTGTCCGGGCTGGAGACCGCTTGTTTGTGGAGCGTTTCACCTACAACTTCCGCAAGCCAAGCCGCGGCGATTACTTCGTGTTTCAGTCCACTGGAGTGGCCCCGGGACGCGTCACTCAGGGCACCCATTACATCAAGCGCCTGATCGCTTTCGGCGGCGAGAAAGTCCGGATCGCGGATGATCGTCACGTGTACATCAACGGTCGCCCCTTGGGTACCAATGACGCCGGATTCGAGAAGATCTACGCCTTCGATCCAGCCGCCATTCCCGCCGACAGCGTTTACTCCGGGCACGTCAACGGAACGATCTATCAACGGGCCTTTGCCCACCAACTGGCCTCGACACCAAGGCAGGGTATCTCGGCAGCGGAACTGCGTGCATGGGCCGCCGCAAAGGCATCTGAATATTCCGCGGTCACCACGTACTTTCCGAACGCCTCGGCGGAATTCACGGTCCGGCCCAACCATTTCCTGGGCTTCGGCGACAATACGATGAGTTCCAGCGACGGCCGTCACTGGGGCGACGTGCCGCGTGAGAAGGTCATCGGCAAGTCTTGGTTCGTCATGTGGCCGTTCACCGAACGGTGGGGTTGGTAGCGGCAGCAGACCGGCGCCGATGCCTCTTTCTGAAGGCGATCACGCGCGGTCCGTGTTCGGCCTCACGATTCGTCCGATTCCTGTGGCGAGTCCGAATCGTTGCCCAGCAGTCGAGATTCGGATTCCCAAACCCTTGGTGCTAGGGAGTTTATTGTCACAATGTAGGTTATATTTAGTACACATATCCGGTGACAGGATGCCCTTGAGAGATGCCGCCCTGCCTCTTTTGGAATCCAGCCTGCCCACGGATAGGAGCCAACCGAGTGCGTTCAGCCACCGAACAGTCGGTCGACCCGGTCAGCCTCGTCGTTGAGCTTGAAGCGCGGGAAAGCCTTCAACTGAAGACCAAACACGATCGCCCAATCGTCGACCCCCTGCCGGTTCTCGCGTAGGCGAACACCGAACGAGGCGGTCCAACTCCGGAGATCGCGGTAAACCGTGTAGGAATGCTCCTCGAGGACGCCATCGCGTGATTCGAACTGCTGGGTGGTCCGGAAGCCCCAGTTTTCGTTCATTCGAAGGCTGACCGAGTTGTAGAACAGATTGTTACCCAGACCGTACGAACCGAGGTCGGTCCGGAGGTAACGGTGGCCCACGCTCCAAGCCCACCGATCGCCGGGTTGAATGGTGATCTGATGATTGGCCTCGCGCCAAAAGGATTGATTGATGTCGTACCGGACCTGTGAGGTCAGGTGCATCCAACGGGTAGGGGCGAGGTCGAGGTCGGAAAACAGCTCCGGGAACGTTGTTTGTCCCTGTTCTGGACGCAGCCTCCAGTCCGTATAGACCGCCCACTCGACGACTTCGACAGTTCCCCCTGCCCTGCGAGTCTGGAGACGATTTCGAAGGGACCACCGGATCACGTTCCGGTTGTCGATGGAGTCGATCGAATTGTAGTCGGGAAACTCGATGGGAATCAGGCGTGGTGAGACGAACTCAAAGTCATACTGCGGCAATTGCCGCGGACGATCGGTAGGATCGGGAACATAGACATAGTTCACGCCGGGCTCGACGATGTGTCGCAGGCCCTCGATATCAAAGGCGCGACTCCGGGCTCCCATCCAGGTCCGGGAGGCCTTGAAGGTCATCTCGATTCCTGTGTTGAAGACGCCCCGGGTCGTATCGCCTTCGATAGTGCCATTGTCATCCGGCTCCCCATAGTAGGTCATGCGCCCGCCGACGCGTGGGGCCACATTGAGAAAGCCGAAATACGTCTTCGGAAGAGTCAGTTGATGGTAACTATCACCACGAATACCTCCATAGGTCTCTCCGCCAAGCAGTCCAGGACGAAACCTCAAATAGGCAAAAGAGGAGTCGCTCTCATAGTATACTGGTGTCTCCCCCAACTGCTGTCTGAGTCCTGTGAGCTTGATGTCTGGCAAACGTTCGATCGTCTGGAAGAACGAATTGACCTGCGGCTGCACAAGCAGGTCGAGAGTCCAGTTACGCCAGGCCTGGTTTGCTTCAAAGAATGTCCGTGGCTGCGGGTCGCGTCGGAAATCCCCTTCGAAGAAGTCCCGGTAGACGAGGGAGTCGTTCTGCTCCTCTACCCTGCCCTTGATGGTCAGGCCGGAAAGATTGGTGATGGAATGGAAGAATCGAATCCGTCGCCGGTCCTCACGCACTGGAACGACGGGTTCCGTGATGCCCGGGTCATCGTCGTGCGCCAGATAGATGTCCGCGCTCCCGGATCCCCATTTGCCAAGATCATAGGCGATTCCAGGCCCCCCGGCAAAGCCTCGCTTGAGCCGGTAATCGAGGTCGACTGTATACTGGACATTGGTGGCTCCCCCCAATGATACCGGTTCAGGGAGAACGGACCGTAGACCGATCTATACCCGGGGGTGATGGTCCAGAAGTGGGTATGCTTCCTGAGGCTGCGATGGTACTTCGGCCAATAGAACACTGGAACCGTTCCGAGATAGACCACCGCGTTCTTTGCTTCGATGTATTCGCCAGGCCGGATCTCGATGCGCTTTGCACGGATTCGGTATGCAGGATCTGCGGCATCATCCGTGGTGAACAGTCCTTCGCTGGCCGTGAATGCGTTCGTGGTCAGGGATCCCTGGACCTGGGTGCCAGCGGCGAAGAAGGGGCGCTGGCCTGTCCTGAAATTTTCCGCGAGGATGGATTTCGTGTCGAAGTCGTATCGAACCTTCTCACCTCGCCATGCCTGGGCGCGCCCCCCCTGCCCTGATTCGATGCGGACGTTACCCTCGGCTTCGACTTCGTGTTCTGCCGTCATCCGTACACGATCGGCTCGCAGGAGGCTCCCTCGATACGTGACGATGACTCCACCCGACGCAGAGGCGACCCCGGTATCGAGATCGAATTCAACCTCAGCCTCTCCATCGGTTTCCGAGGCGATCTGCAACGAGTCCACCTCCGGTGCCTGCTGGCCGAGCGCGGTGGCCATGGCAAGGACGAGTAGGCCCAAGCGGGTGAATTTCATCTGGCTAGCAGAATACAGCTCCGACATTTTTGAAGCCAAGCGGGGAGATGGTTGAGCAGGCCAGTTTCTTCGCAGGGTTCAACGCCAGATGGGGTCTTCAGGTCTTCAGAATCATTTCATGGCGAGAGAGGATCAGATCCCTCATCTCGTGGCCCAGGCATTGTCGCTCCAATGTGGCGTGTCGATGGGCGAATCGCTCATCGTTGCTGTTTCGGGCGGTAGTGACTCAATGGGGATGCTGCACGCATTGGCGAGGATTGACGGGATGGATCCGAGGTTGCTGGTGGTAGCGCACGTCAATCACGGGTTGCGGGGGGAGGAATCTGATTCGGATCAGGACTTTGTGATGCGCAGCTGTTCTGCGCTTGGCCTCCGGTTTGTCTCCCAGCGCCTCAACGTGCCGAAGGGCCAGGATCCTCGAGGAGAGAGTCTGGAGATGGTCTGCCGAAGATTGAGGCACGCCGCACTTGCGCAGATCTGCCATCAGTTGGGGATTAAACGGGTTTGTCTCGCTCATACCGCAGATGACCAAGTTGAACACTTCCTCCTCCGACTCTTCCGTGGAGCTGGGAGTGCGGGTTTGCGCGGTATGGGCTGGGTCAACCCATCGCCTGCGGATTCCAACGTCTGTCTCGTCCGTCCGGTATTGGACGCAACTCGAGTCCAGTTGCGGACCTTTCTGTGCCGCATTGGGGGCGACTTCAGGGAGGACTCATCCAACAGCGATCTGAGTATCCCGAGGAATCGGATTCGCCATGAAGTGTTGCCGATGCTTCGTAAAGTCGCTGGGCCTTCCCTCGACCACCTGATCCGACGATCCATGGAGATTGTCGGGGCGGAGGGAAGCTTTGCGGAATCGATGGCGACCTTGTGGGCTCTGAACCCGTCAAGTACACCATTTCATTCTCAACACATTGCCATTCAGCGGATTACTATCAGGAATCAACTCATCAGCATTGGCGTCAGGCCCGACTTCAGGATGATTGAAGCCCTGCGACGCCCAGGCAAACAAGCCTTCGCGGTCGCTGGGGGACTATGGGTCACCAAGAGCGCGTTTGGATCCCTGTCCTTGAAGGATGAAGCAAACCATTCGAAACCTCCGGCAGGTGAATCCGGGGCGGAATGCATCAGGGTGACCCCAACCGGATCGAACGGCTTCATTGAGCTGCCCGGGCCAGCAAGAATCGAGTGGCGTCGGATGCATCAAGCTTCCACCAAGCTGCCATACCCGGAAAACGAAGCCCTATTCGACGCTACGCCTCTGGAGGGGGGATTCAGTTTTCGACATTGGCGCCCTGGCGACCGTTTTCGCGCTCTGGGAATGGCGGGACGCACCAAGCTCCAGGATTACTTCGTGAATCGCAAGGTTCCCAAAGCCAAGCGGCATAAGCTCTGGATCGGGGAGGATTCTATGGGTGAAGTGTTTTGGATTGAAGGATTTCCGCCATCCGAAAGCCACAAGGTCCGGAGCGATACTCAATCCGTGTTTGGCATCCGTTGCCTCCGTGACGTTCCTTTCAGCGAGAGCGCTACCGAACTCTGACTTGGGGTATTTCCCGTCACTCAAGCGCGACTGGTCCAGGCTTGGATCTCAAAAGGATTTGCTGGCCCGTTGCAGGCGAAAGCATGGGCCACGATTCTTCCCGGGACAGATTGTTTTGAGATGCAGTCGGCCGGTCTGTGCTACTCAATGGGCCGATTCCTGCTTCCAATAGCGATGGACCTCGGCGAGCATCGTCTCTCGCATGGAATCCGGGGAAAGCACTAAACACACTGACGATCCGAAGGGGCAAGCGCACCGAGGGGTCCGGCGCCGCAGGCGCGATGGGTCAGGTGCTCACGATTCCTCCCGGAAATTTTCGAAGTATGTGCTTTTGCCGGGGCTGGTTCTGTCGGTTCTGGGATTGATCGCTTACTTCGTCCATCAACCTGCTCTCCGTGCTCTTCGTGCTTGGAGGAGTGTTGCCGTCGTTCGGACGGCTACCGAAGCCATGGAGGCCGGGCGCTATACCGAGGCTGGCAGGAGTGTACGCGTCGCGCTTGGACTGGCCCCATCGAAACTGGAGGTCCAGAAGCTGGCGGCCCGATTCTACCAAATCGTCGGCAATCCAGAATCGATCGATTACTGGCGGGCGGTGACAACCTCCCCAGGCGCCTCCGTAGAGGATCGATATGCCTTCATTGACGCCTGTCTGCGATTTTCCCGCCCTGACGTTGCTTACGAGCAGTTGAACCTACTGGAGCCAAGTGTGGGCAAGGCTCCGGATTTCCTGCGTCGGGTTGTACGCTACCTGATCCAGATCAATGACTACGACGCGGCAGTTCCCTACGCCCGGGAAGCGCAGGTTTCCAACCCGGTCGATGAGGAATTCGAATACATCCTCGGAATATGCCTCCTGAA
Organism: Limisphaerales bacterium; assembly: GCA_965283655.1. Lineage (GTDB taxonomy): Bacteria > Verrucomicrobiota > Verrucomicrobiia > Limisphaerales > UBA9464 > UBA6176. The sequence goes on from CBDIPJ010000021.1 coordinate 25,880, forward strand.
GTCCTCTCGGCCACTTTGGTCCGGGGAAGGATGGCGCCTGTTGAGTTCGGTAGCGCTGGCCTCCGGGAGTGAGCAAATTTCCGCTGCACGGGCTCTCCGGGAAACAGGCCGACTTCCCCTGACAGAAGCCCGCCAGATCGCCCGCGCTATTGAACGGCGCTCCAACTTGTCCCTCGCGGATCGACTTCTTGTTGCTGGGCTGCGGGCGGGTTCGGACAAAGCCGATCGTGAAGCGCTGGTCGCATCGGTGCTTTCCGAGGCCGCACCGACAACGGACGAGGACAAGATCCTGTGCGCCAAGTGGGCGATATCCCTTGAATCGTTCTCGTCAGCGAAGACCTTTTTGGCGACGAACATCGGTACCAACCAAGTCCTGAATTCACTCTATCTCGAAGCGCTCGCCCTCGACTTGGATTGGCCGGGGATTGAACGGATCGTTTCCAACTCCACGAATCTCGTTGATGATGTTCTGCTGCAGTCCATTGAGGGGTGGAAGGCATCCTTGGAGAAAAACAGCGAGAAAGCGGAAGCGAAGTTCAAGACCGCCATTGACTCCGCTGGCAAGAAGCCCTTTTCGGAGATGGTCTCAGCTTACTTTCTGATCTCGGTCTGGGCTGAGCGAGCGCAACTTCCCAACATCGCCATCCAAGCGTTGGAACCTTTGCTTGCGTTCAGGTCTGTTGCGGCGCCCGCCGCAAACATCATGATTCGCAATGCTTCCACGTTGACAACAATTGAGCCAGCCCACCCGGCTCACCGTGCGCTTTGGCAATATGCGCCCAAAGAAGAGAGGATCATGATCAACTTTTCCCGCAGCGCACTATTGCTGAATCGGGAACTGGACGATGCGGTGAAAACCCTCCGATTGCTGGATGCGCAGATGCCAACGTCCCAATGGCCGGCGGTAATGCTGGCGTATGGCCTCGTTCGGACCGGGAAGAACACGGAGGCAGCCGACCTTCTCGATTCCAGGCTGACGAACGAGAGCCACCTCGGCCCCCCCATGCAGGTTCTCCTCGCCGGCGCGAAGCTGGCTCTGGGCCAAAAGGAATCTGCTCGCCAACTTGCCCGAAGCATTCCCCGGACCGGCTTGAAGGCTGAGGAACTTCGGATACTGGACTCGATCGAGTAAATCGAGTCCGTACCTTTCCCATGCTGAACTGGATATGGCTGGGATTACTGCTGCTGGGAGTGCTCATCGGCGGCTTCACCGGCCGACTCCAAGCGGCTTTGGATGGCGCCTTCGGCGGCGCTTCCAAGTCGACGGAGCTCGCCATAGGACTCGTCGGGGTAATGACCCTATGGCTTGGCCTGATGCGATTGGCTGAGGTTTCTGGATTGGTGCAGGCGCTGGCAAAGGTTCTGCGCCCGATCCTGATTCGACTCTTCCCGGAAGTTCCCGCAAACCACCCTGCGATGGGTTCCATTGTCCTCAACCTGGCGGCGAACGCTCTGGGATTGACCAATGCAGCCACTCCGCTGGGACTCCGGGCCATGAAGGATCTGGAATCACTCAACCCGCGGCCAGGAACGGCGACCGATGCCATGTGCACGTTCCTTGCCCTGAACACGGGTTCAGTTCAATTGCTGCCTATTTCAGCGATAGCGGTCCTGACCGCGGCAGGAGCTCGAAACCCAACGGCGATCATCGGAACAACCCTCTTGGCAACAGCCTGTTCATCGCTTGTCGGATTGTTCGTGATCAAGGCTCTTGCGAAGCTTCCTGTGTTCCGCGTTCCAAGCCTCCCGGTGGAGCCACTCCCTGAACATCCTCCTGGCCAGCCAGCGCAGTCGACGGGCACGTGCCTAGACGACTCGGTGCCATTGAGACCTGCCGCATGGGCGTGGATCGCATCCGCGATCTTGGGCTGCTGCTTCTGTTGGTTCGGGTGGGAATTGATTACGGGGCGGATGGAAGGCGCCGGGCTGCCGGCAGATCCCATTTGGATGAGGAGCCTGAATGCGGTTTCGCTTCTGGCAGTTCCCTTCCTGTTGGCCTTCTTTCCGCTCTACGCCGCAGTGCGAGGAGTTCCCGTCTACGAACAGTTCATCGAAGGCGCAAAGGAGGGATTCCAGACGGCGATCCGCATCATCCCCTACCTCGTGGCAATCCTCGTCGCCATCGCTTTCTTTCGGGGGGCTGGTGGTATTGAGATCCTCGGCAAGGTCTTGGCCAGCCCCATGGCTTGGGTGGGCTTTCCAACCGAGCTGCTGCCGATGGCATTGCTGAGACCGCTGACCGGGTCCGGCACACTCGCCGCATTCTCCGAAGTAGTCCGGGTCCACGGTGCCGACAGCCTGCTCGCGCGGACGGGTGGGACTCTCTTTGGGAGTACCGAAACAACCTTCTACGTGATCGCAGTTTACTTTGGATCCATTGGTGTTCGCCGGACCCGGCATGCCGCCTGGGCAGGCCTTGCCGCCGACGTGGCCGGAGCGATTGCAGCCGTCCATGTCTGTCGCTGGATGTTCGCACCGGTTGGTTGACCGAGATCCGGGTTCCCTGCCGCGCCGCGGATGGTTGGATCAACAGAGTGAAGCGAAGAACCGAAGTGTCGCCTCCAGACTGGTTCGCCAGTAGGACCAATCGTGAGTGCCAGAGGATTCCTCATACTCGTGTGGTACCCCGGCTTCAGCGAGGTCTCGATGAAGTCCTCGGTTTGCTTCGATCAGGAAATCTTCCCGACCGCAGTCGAAACGGAACGGCCGAACAGTGCGGGAACTCTGGAGAACTTCCTTGAGGGACCATTCGCTGGCTGGAATTGCCAAGGAAGAGTGGTCTTCCTGCACCAAGGCAGCCAACTGCGAGAGATCGGTCACCGAACTGAGCCCCGACATACCGGCAAACACCTCTGGAAATCGTGCACCCAATCGGAGCGCCGCGAACCCACCCATGCTCAAGCCGGCGATGAACACGGGTGACTCGGGACCAACTTCTGGCACCACCAGACGCGTAACCTCCGGAACGTCCTCGACAATCCATCGCTCGAAGTCCTGCCCGTGATGCGGGAGGTAAAGACTGCCATCGCCCCAGAGTCCATCACTGGGCATGGCCAGCACCAGAGGTGGAATGGATCCACCTCGCGACAAACGTTCGTTTGTCTCATGGGCAGCCCCTCGAAGGGCCCAGCCCCAGTGGCTCCCGTAGATTCCATGGAGCAACAAAACGATGGGCATGTTGCGGCACCCTTTTGCTGCCGTGGGGACGTGGAGAGTCACATCACCACGGCCCTTGAGGTGAGGGCTCTTGAGAGTCACCAGACGTAATCCTGCCCATTCAAGGGAAGGATCCGAAACCTCAAGGCTGTGAAACCTGCCGGAGCCGTTCATCAAGGGTCCGCTTGCGTGGATTGAAATTCCACAGGTGGGTTCGCCTACAGGCCGACAGCCTTGAAACGGGCGCGCACCTCCTTGAAGTGGAAGTCGACCGAACAGAGCTTCTCCAACTCCCCGGCGCCAAAATGCCGGGCGACCTCTGGATCGGCGCGCAATTGGACGACAAAGTCAGCGTCGTCCCGGCCTGCGTGCTTCGTTGCCCAGGTTTGCATGGCGGCGCGCTGAACCAGCGCGTAAGCGTCCTCGCGTGTGAGGCCCTTCCGGATCAGGGCAAGGAGGACGGTTTGTGAATTCCACATGCCAAGGCTCAAGCCGAGATTCCGGCGCATGTTCTCCGGGTAGACGTTGATCCCCGTCATCATCCGGTCCAGCAGGCCCAGCATGTAATCAAGCAGCGTGCAGGAGTCCGGGAAGATGATCCGTTCCACCGAACTGTGGCTGATGTCCCGCTCATGCCAGAGGGCCACATTTTCGAGGGCGGCGATCGAGTTGCCTCGGATTACGCGCGCCAATCCTGTCAGGCGTTCCCAAGTGATGGGATTGCGCTTGTGAGGCATGGCGCTGCTCCCCTTTTGGCCCTTTGTGAAGGGTTCCTCGGCCTCCAGCACCTCGGTTCGCTGGAGGTGTCGAAACTCGACGGCCCAACGCTCGATGCTGGCTGCGACCACAGCCAAGGCACTCATGAACTCCGCATGGAGGTCGCGCTGGACGACCTGCGTTGCCAGCGGCGCCGGACGCAATCCCAGCTTTCGGCAAATGTGCTTTTCCACTCGCGGGGACAGGTGGGCGCTCGTGCCCACGGCCCCGGAAACCTTGCCGACAGCCACGACGTTCCGGACGTGTCGCAACCGTTGTTCCGCGCGGCCAAATTCGTCGTACATCAAGGCCAGCTTCAGACCGAAGGTTGTCGGTTCGGCATGAATACCATGGCTGCGACCGATGCAGGGCGTGAAGCGATGTTCACGAGCCCGCTTGGCGATCGATTTCCGGACGACACGAACAGCTTCAACGAGAAGATCCGCAGACTGCACCAACTGGACGGCGAAGGCTGTGTCCACGATGTCGCTCGAGGTCAGGCCAAAGTGGAGCCAGCGACTGGCGGGATCGTTGATCTGTTCCGTGACCGCGGTGGTGAAGCCGATGACGTCGTGGTTGAGCGTCTTCTCCAACTCCTTGGCGCGTTCGACCAATGCCTTGGGGTCCGCGAGGCAGCGATCGGCCCCCGCTTTCATGCGGCCAAAGTCGGCGGCCGAAACGACCTTTTCCTTCACAAGGGCCTCGGATGCGAGCAACTCGATCTGCAACCAGATCTTCAGTCGGTTCTCATCCGTCCAAATCTCCCGCATCTGCGGGCGCGTGTAGCGCGCAATCATTCGTGGCAGACTACGGCGTGTCCGTGGCCAGCGTCGAGCGGGAGAAAGCCGATCCTCAGCCCTTGCGCATCCGCTCCCGTGCCTGTTCCAGCACGCGACGCTCATGGTCCGTCAGGCTCGCAAGCCCCTTGGAGGCGATCTTGTCGAGGATGGGATCCACCTCCCGCGCGACATACTCCGCGTCCTCCTCGGCTCGGCTCTTCCGGCTTGGGGCCTCGAAAGTCTTGGCCTGGGACGCAGCAGGAAACGGGATGACGGTCGCCGGTTCCCTCTCCTCCCTGGGCTTCCAGATCTGCCAGGAGGCGGTCCGGGTCAGGAAGGGCACTCCGAACCAACCGAGCGCAAGGCCCCCGAGGTGGGCCATGTGGGCCACCCCTGAGCCCCTGAAAAACAAGCCCAGAAGACTCCCGCCGACGAGGATCCACAGGAAGGTGAGGAACTTCATCCGCACCGGGAAGACCACCAGGATTGCCGTGAAGCGTTCATGGGCAAACCAGCGACAGTAAATGGCAGTAATGGCGGAAACGCCGGCAGATGCTCCCATCAGGCTGACCTCAGGCGGGTACTGGAGGGCCAGGTTCCACCCCAACTGGGCAAGACCACCGGCGATCCCGCCGGCGAGGTAGATTCCCAGGAATTTCCAGGTCCCCAGGCGTTCTTCGACCGGCCGCCCGAAAAAGTAGAGGCCCAAAGCATTCGAAATGACATGCAAAGGCCACGGCACCTCGTGCAGGAATTGGAAGGTCACCAGTCTCCAGATCTGCCAATGCCGCATTCCAGCCCAACTGAGACCGAGGTCCGCAACCACGGGCACCTTGCCATAGAGCGCGAGGATGCACTGCACCAGGAAACACCCGCCAAGGATCCAGATCAGGATCATGGAGACCCGGATGGGCGAAGCCTCCGGCTCCCTCATGTAGTCGCGATCGTAGATCATGGGTCCAAGCTAGGATGTGTCGGCCGGAATTCAATTCCTTGGCCCGTAGACCGGCTTGGGTTCGGGGTCCGCCGGGGGGAGTGGCCGGGCATCCATCAGATTGATGCAGCACAATCCCCCGAGCAATCCGCCCAGATGGGCAAGATGGGCGATGTTCCCGAAGGGAAAGACGGAACCGATGATCGACAGGACGCCAGCGAGGAGGAGCACGAACTTGGCCTTCAATTCAAAGGGGATCAGGAAGAACAGATAGCCCTTCACCCTCTCCTCGGCGTAAAGCGCACCCAGCGCTGCCAACAAGCCGCAGAGTCCTGCGGAAGCGCCGACGACCGGGTGACCGAAGATCTTTGGGGAAAGCATGGCACCAAGCAGTTGGACCAATCCCCCGATGGCCCCGGAGGCCAGATAGAGTCCAAAGAAACGGCGGCGGCCGAGTGTGGTTTCCAGGATGGGCCCCATGGAATGCAGCAGCACCAGGTTGGCGCCGAGGTGGACCCAATTTCCGTGGAGGAACTGGTAGGTGAAAAACTGCCACCAATGTCCCGCCCGGATCCCATCCAGGGAAAGCGAGTAGCGCATCTCGAACCATTGGCGTCCCTGCTCCCTGAGCCCGGGCTCGATCAGGAAGACAAACAAGTTGAGCCCGAGAAGGCCCAGGGTCACGTCCCGCTCCATGTCTGGAAACGGATCCTCGGCAGGCGCGATGGGAGGTGATTTCGGGGTGGCCATGGGTTGGATGACAAAGCTCAGTCCAGCGCTTCCAACTCTCGCTGCACCAGCTCCAGAAGAGGCTTGAGGGTCTCCCGGCTGAAATCAAAACGGCACCCTGCCCTGTCGAACAGTTCCGGTAGAGGCTTCGATCCACCGAGCGCCAAACCCGCCCGGTAATCCGCCAGTGCACGAACGGGGTCCTTCTTCGAGTTTGCCCAGACCTGCAGTGCCCCCAGCTGGGCGATCCCATATTCCACGTAATAGAACGGGTGGATGAAGAGGTGAAGCTGGCGTTGCCATCGGCAGCCCCGAGCCGTCTCGAATCCTGTCCAATCGACGTCGCCCCCGAATCGGTCCATCAGGGCCAACCAAGCCTGGCGACGTTCTGTGGTCGTATGATCCGGGTGTGTGTAGATCCAGTGCTGGAAAGCATCAATCGTAGCAATCCATGGGAACACACCGACGATTCCTTCCAGGTGGGTCCGGCGCGCCCGCTTCGCCTCTTCGGGGGTGTAGAATTCCTCCAGACCGCCGGCGGCCAGCAGCTCCATCGCCATCGAGGCCACCTCACAGAACTCAATGGGTGCGTCCCGATAGGCCTGCAAAGGTTCGTTCCGGCTCGCCAACGCATGAAAGGCGTGGCCTGCCTCATGGAGGAGGGTCTCGACGTCGCGCTGCTGTCCCACAGCGTTCATGAAGATGAACGGGAGCCGAGCTTCGCTGAGGGTGTACTGGTAGCCCCCGGGTGCCTTGCCCTTCCGGTTCGCCAGGTCGAGCAATCGCATCTCCCGCATCAGACGGAAGTCCCCGGCCAACTGGGGATCCAGACGATCGAAGATTCTTTGGGATCGCTCCTCCAATTGGGTGGTCTCCGAGAACGGCCTGAGAGGAGGACGCCCCAGGGGATCAACCGCCGTATCCCATGGACGAAGGGCGTCCAGATTCAAGGCACGTCGCCGTCCCCTGTGCAGTGCCTTCAGGACCGGGACGACCTCGGATTCGATCGCATCATGGAATCGCTCGCAGTCCTCCGGCGTGTAATCGAAGCGGCCGCGGGCACGGAAGGCGTAGGCGCGATAATCAGGAAAACCAGCGTTTGTGGCGATGCGGCTCCGGAGTGACCGCAACCCGTCGAAGCACTCGTCAAAGGCCTTTTCTTCCGAAACCCAGCGGGCGGTAACCGCCTCCCAGGCTGCCTGACGTGTCCCCCGGTCCGTTTCTTCCTGGAAGCGCCCCATCTGGACAAGGGTTCGCTCCTCACCCCGAAAGTGGACCGTCAGGCTCCCGCTGAGCTTCTGGTATTGTTGGGCCAGCTTCGCTTCCTCGGTCTCGAGGGCCACGTTCTCCTCGCGGAACAACTCCACATCGAGGGATCGGCTTCGGTCGAGGACCGCGTACCTTTCGCGCGGCAGCGAGTGTCGCAGGGGATGTTCGAGGAACAGTTTGGAAAGAGCGAAGGCACGGGGCTTGAGCGCGGGATCCACTCCCTCGACGAACGCCAGATAGGCCTTTTCGGCCTCCGGATCGGCCGTATGGCAGGTCATGGCGATGTACCGTCGCGCCCGCTCCTCATCAATGGCCGCCATCACCTCGCCTGCGTTCAACAGCCAGGCCTCAAAGGCTTCGAGCGTCGTGGCACTGCGCCCGGCAGCCTCCAATGAGGCTACCCACGGCTCGAGCGCCTGCCAGTCGCCGAGGTCCAGAGCGACAGGCAGGAATCGACGTGGAGTGTGTGGAGCCAGGTCTCCAAATGGCAGCAACGACATGCCCTGAGAGTGGCGGACTTGGGACGCGGTCGTCCAAGACAGAAAACATCCGGTTGAAAAAACCCCTGACATTGTCCCGCCGATGCCGTTGCATCCGCCCGGTTTTTCTGATCATGCCGAAGCGCACTGACATCCACTCGGTCCTCATCATCGGGGCGGGCCCGATCATCATCGGGCAGGCCTGTGAGTTTGATTACTCGGGCACCCAGGCCTGCAAGGCCCTCCGCGAGGAGGGCTATCGCGTGGTCCTGGTCAACTCCAACCCCGCCACCATCATGACGGATCCGGAGTTCGCCGAGCGAACTTACATCGAACCCATCACCCCGGAGGCGATCGAAAAGGTCATCATCCGGGAGAAGGAGGAAATGGCCCGCCTGGGAGCCACAGGCAAGCTGGTCCTCCTGCCAACCCTGGGTGGCCAAACCGCCCTCAACACGGCCATGTCCCTTCACAAGAACGGGGCATTGGAGCGCCATGACGTCGAGATGATCGGCGCGCGCGCCGAGGCCATCCACAAGGGCGAGGACCGCGAGGCTTTCAAACAGCTCATGCTGGTCATTGGCTTGGACGTCCCGATCTCCGGCACCGCCCATGACATGGTCGAAGCGCGGGCCGTCGCCGAGCGCATTGGCCGGTTACCATTGATCATCCGTCCCGCCTTCACACTCGGCGGCACTGGCGGTGGCATCGCATACAACCGAGAGGAGTTCGAGGAACTCGCCAAGCGCGGCATCGACCTCTCGCCCGTTTCCGAGATCCTGATCGAGGAATCCCTCCTGGGATGGAAGGAATACGAGATGGAGGTCATGCGGGATCGCGCTGACAACTGCGTGATCATCTGCTCCATCGAGAACTTCGATCCCATGGGCGTCCACACTGGCGATTCCATCACGGTCGCCCCGATCCAGACGCTCACGGACAAGGAGTACCAGATCATGCGCGATGCTTCCTTCGCCGTGATCCGTGCAGTCGGTGTCGAAACCGGCGGATCGAACATCCAGTTCTCCGTTGATCCGGTCACCGGCCGGATGATTGTCATCGAGATGAACCCGCGCGTCAGCCGCAGCTCCGCGCTGGCATCGAAGGCCACTGGGTTCCCTATCGCCAAGATCGCCGCGAAGCTTGCGGTCGGTTACCTGCTCGACGAAATCCGCAACGATATCACCCGGGAAACCCCGGCCAGCTTCGAACCGACGATTGACTACGTGGTCACGAAGATCCCGCGGTTCGCGTTCGAGAAGTTCCCGCAGGCGGACCCGACGCTTACCACGCAGATGAAGTCGGTCGGCGAGGCCATGGCCATCGGCCGGACGTTCAAGGAGAGTCTGCAAAAGTGCCTGCGCTCGCTTGAAATCGGCCGCGCAGGACTGGGCGGCGATGGGAAGCCGTGGCGGATTGGCACCGAAGTTTACGGCGACCGAGACATCCTTCCCAAGGATGTCATCACCCGGAAGCTGTCCGTACCGAACGCCGAGCGGGTCTTCTTCATCCGCCACGCCTTCCGCGCGGGCTTCACCATCGAGGACATCTTCAACCTCACGAAGATCGACCGATGGTTCCTGACCCAGATGAAGGAGATCGTGGACGTCGAAGAGGAACTCGCGGCCAGCGTGGCCTGATTTCCGCCTTCAGACTTCTTCAGCTCAGGTTGGGCTTTCCACGAGGCGTCCACGTCGCATGGCCCAACCTGATCCAGGCATTCAACTGACCGAGGCTTTCTTCCAGAAGGCCGCGGGTTGGGAGGCGGTGCAGCATGCCAGAATGCTGCTTTCCACTGGGAAGGTCCTTTCCTCGAACTGGACCCCGCCGATCCTCAAGGGTGTCGTTCAGGCCGGCGAGACGTCCTATCGGGCCGGACTGGTCATCAAGTCCGATCTGGACATCGACAATCTCTGCACCTGCCGGCAGGCCCGCGAATTCGGCACGATCTGCCCGCACTCCGTAGCGGTTGGTCTCCACTGGTTGAAGCCACCGGCGCCTGCGGTCACACCAGCAAAAGTCCCGGCATCTCCCGCCTCAACGGCGCCATCGCCTGCCCCGATCCCGCAACGCGCCACTCCGCGCAAGGACGCGGTCCGGCTTCGCCGCGATCCCGGTGGACCACCCCTGACGGTCCACGTCGTCCTGCCACCGAACTTCCAGGAGACCGTCCTGCGGGGTAAGGCCATGCTGGTGTTCGAAGGCGTGGTCGGGAAGGACCGTGCTCCCCTCGACACCTATGTGCGGCGTGGCGCATTCCGCCTTTCGGAGGAAGATGCAGCCCTTCTGGATGCCGCCGAACTGGCGACCGGCGGTGACACGCCGGGGATGGTCCAATTGCCACCGCGCGCCCTTGCCGAGCTGTTTGTTGCCTTAGGTGGGTTTCCACGTGTCACACTCGGGCGCAATCAGGCCTTCCGGATTGAACGTGAACCGGCACTGCTGCCCATGCGGGCCACGCTTGCGGCGGATGGCACCATCGCCATCTCCGTCCAACCGCAGGCCCGTCCTCCGGTCATCGTTCCGATCGATTCCACCCTGTGGATCCTCAATCCGGGGAATCCTGCATCCCTCGCGCCGCTGGCCGCCACGGGTCCTTTCCGCGAAGCCCTGCAACGTCCTGTCACCATCGGCCGGCCTCAGGTGCCGACCTTCCTTTCTCAGGATTGGCCGCGCTTGGAGGCATCGGGAAAGGTCGAGGCCAACTTCAAGCTCACCGACTTCGAACTCACCCCCCAAGCCCCACGCTTCCATCTCGACCTCGCCGGCGGTCTCGCGCAACTCAGCGCGACCCTGCAATGCGCTTACGGCCAGCGGATCATGACGGTGGGTGTCACTCGTGCCGACGAAGCAACATGGCTTCCGGATCCGCAGAATCCCCGACGTTACGGCACCCGTGACCTCGGGGCCGAGCACGCCGCCTTCAACCGGCTTCGTCAGGCGGGATTCAGCGGCCCCGATTCCCAAGGGCGCTGGCAACTGGTGGGACAGGATCGCGTGCTGGCCTACTTCTCGCGTTTGCATCCACGCCTTGAACGGGAGTGGACCGTAAACCTGGAAGAACGCCTCGACCGCTCCGCGCAGGCGACCTTCGAGAGGGTCTCGCCGCAACTGCGGATCACCTCGAGCGGCGAGCAGTGGTTCAATCTGGAGGTTTCCTATACCTCCGGCGGCGGATCCCCGATTCCTGCGGCCGAGATCCAGCAACTCCTCCGGGGCGGGTCCCGCCGGTTGCGGAGCGGAAAGCTGGCCCTGATCGATACCGGTGCCGTGGAGGAATTGCAGGAGATCCTTGTCGACTGCGCCCCGGAACAGGCCGGTGGATCCGGCGATGCCACACGGTACCGCATGGGCAATGCACAGGCGGGCTTCCTCGAGGCTGGCCTGCGCGATGCAGGACTCGCGCTCCAGGCGCCGACGCCATGGCGTCAGCAGGCACGCGCCACCTCGGGCGAAGTCCAGTTGAGCTGCCCTGCGCTGGGCCCTCTCGATTCCGTGCTCCGCCCCTACCAGAAACAAGGCGTGGCGTGGTTGCGTTTTCTCCGGGACCAACAGTTCGGAGGCGTGCTCGCCGATGAAATGGGCCTCGGCAAAACCCTTCAGGTACTGACTCACCTGGCGGTCGCCCGCTCGGAAATCCCTGCTTCAGCGCGCAAGCCGTGGCTCGTGGTCTGCCCGACCTCGCTGGTCTTCAACTGGGCCGCCGAGGCGGCCCGGTTCATTCCCGACCTCAAGGTCCTGCGTCTCCATGGCGCCGACCGTCACCGCCTCTTCGGCCAGATCCCGCAAACAGATCTCGTCATCACGAGTTACGCCCTTGTTCGCCGAGACCTCGACGCCCTGCGCCAGCACAGCTTTGATACCGTCGTTCTGGACGAGGCCCAGCACATCAAGAACCGCACCACCCAGAATGCCCAGGCGGTGAAAAACCTCAGGTCCTCGCACCGCCTTGTTCTCACTGGCACCCCGCTGGAGAACTCCGTCCTCGATCTTTGGAGCATCTTCGACTTCCTGATGCCCGGTTATCTGGGCAACGCCGACGACTTCCGAGAACGCTACGAACTGCCCATTGCCCGCGAGCGTGACACGGCCACCATGGCCCGCCTTGCACGCCGGGTTCGGCCGTTCCTCCTGCGCCGACTCAAACGGGAGGTGGCCGCAGACCTGCCGCCTCGCCTCGAACAGGTGAGTTACTGCGAACTCACCGAGCAACAAGCCTCGGTCTACGAACAGTTGCTTTCTGCAACCCGCAAGGAAGTGGAGCAGGCCGTCGGCGCCCAAGGCCTCGCCAAGAGCCGCATGCTGGTCCTGACCGCCCTGCTCCGACTCCGTCAGGCCTGCTGCGACCTGCGACTGTTGAAGCTCCCGGCGACCGCCTCCGAAGACGATCCCGTCGACGCTTCCGGAAACGAAACCGACTCTGCCCCGAAGTCCGCGGAACCGACGCCTGAAGGAACGTCTGGGAAGTTCCAGATGTTCGGGGAACTCCTCGACGAGGTCATCGATGGCGGGCACCGCGCGCTCGTCTTCAGCCAGTTCACCTCGATGCTCCGCCTCCTCCGCGAGGAACTCGAACGTCGCGGCCTCAGTTACTGCTACCTCGACGGTACCACGCGGGACCGTGCTGCCGTGGTCGAACGGTTCCAGAAGGAGTCGTCCATTCCGGTCTTCCTCATCTCACTCAAGGCGGGTGGTGTCGGCCTCAACCTCACCGGTGCCGACACCGTCATCCATTTTGACCCATGGTGGAACCCCGCCGTCGAGGACCAGGCAACGGACCGCGCCCACCGCATTGGCCAGTCCCGTGTCGTGACCGCCTACAAGCTCATCACCCGCGGCACGGTCGAGGAAAAGATCCTCGCCCTCCAGCAACGCAAGCGTGACCTCATCGCGGCCACCCTCACGGGCGAGGACGTGTTCACCAACAGCCTCGGCTGGGATGAAATCCAGGAGTTGCTCGGCTGACCCGCCCTGCCCCGTCGCCTCCACCCGTTGCGGCGGTCCCACTCTCGCTTACCCTCACGCCTCAACGCCATGACGCGCGCCATCACCTTCTCGCCGTCGATCACCGTTCCGCTGACCCACGATTGCCCGTGGCAATGCACCTACTGCGGCTACCGCTCCGACGCGGAGGGCTTGATCGCACCTGACGAATTCTTCCGTCTCCTCGACGTCGCCGTGAGGAATCAGGCCACCGAGGTCCTTTTTCTCTCTGGCGAGGTGCCCGACACCCTGCCGCATCTCCGGCAAGGCCTCGATCGTCGGGGATTCGCCGACTTCATTGCGTTCACTCGCTGGGCCTGTGAACAGGCTCTTGCCCGGGGATTGCTCCCGCATACCAACATCGGGGCCCTGTCTCGATCGCAACTCCTGCGACTCGCGGACGTCAACGCTTCCATGGGGCTGATGCTCGAGAACATCGACGACTCCTTCAATCGAAGCGTCGCTCCGCAAAAGTCCGCAGCCAGCCGGCTGCGCACCATTGAGACGGCAGGCGAACTGCACATCCCCTACACCTCTGGAATCCTCATCGGTCTCGGTGAGTCCCAGGATTCTCGCCTCCGGTCCCTTGACGCCCTCGCCGCGATCCACGCCCGCCACGGCCACCTTCAGGAAATCATCCTCCAGAACTACGTTCCAAATGCCGGCTCCAAACTCCTCCCCGCTCCTCCATCACCCACGTTCGAGGAATACATCGAGCTGATCGCGCACTGGCGTCGGATAGCCCCAGGGGTTGCCATCCAGATTCCGCCCAACATCAACCCCCACTGGGAACGCCTGCTTCCGCTCATCGATGATCTTGGCGGCGTCAGCATCGAGGGCGATCTCGTCAATCCGCTGAACCCGTGGGATCCACCCGAGGCCTACGCCATCGCGGCTGCCAAACATGGACGAGCCCTTCAACACCGATGGCCTGTTCATGATCATCTCATCCATCGCGACTGGATCCGTCCGCCAGTGTGGGAGGTCCTCCAACAACGCAGGGCCACAACAGACTTCGAGGGCGGTGTCCCTTCGGTGGTATCCAGCACGTCCCGCGAACTCAGCCGTGCCGCCCAGGGCTTCGGTCTCTCCACAGCAACAGCGCTGCTTCTCGCGGAGGCGGACGGCGCCGTGGAACAGGAGATGTCGGCCGCTGCGGACGAACTGAACCGCCAGCTCAACGGGACGACCGTCACCTATGTGGTGAACCGCAACGCCAACTTCACCAACGTCTGCACCACGAACTGCACCTTCTGCGGATTCTACCGTCCACCGGGCCACGCGGAGGCGTACACACGGCCCATTCACGCCGTCGTCGAACGGGTGCTCCAGACCCCTTGGGTCACGGAGGTCTGCCTTCAGGGAGGAATCCACCCGGACCTGCGCTTTGAGGATTATCGGGACCTGCTGAAGGCATTGAAGGACGCCCTTCCAGGAGTTCATCTCCATGCCTATTCGCCCATGGAGATCCAGTCGCTGCATGTGAAGACAGGATGGGCCTACCATCGTATCCTCTCGGAATTGCATGAGGCGGGTCTGGGATCCATCCCGGGTACCGCGGCCGAGATCCTGGATGACCGGGTGCGGGACCGCCTCTCGCCCGACAAGCTGCGCACGGAGCAATGGGTCGACATCATTGAAACCGCCCATCGGGTAGGGCTCCCGTCCACCTCCACCGTCCTGTTCGGCCACGGCGAGTCGTGGTCGGATATCCTGCATCACCTCTCCGTTCTCAAGCGCCTGCAGGCCCGCTCCGGCGGTTTCACCGAGTTCGTGCCCCTCGCCTTTGTCCCGCACCGAAACCGCCTCGGCAGCGAACTCTCCCGGGCCTCGGGAACTTCCACCGAGGAACTCGCGGCCCAGAGCACCCTTCGCGCACGCCGCCTCTATCCGTTGGCTCGCCTGTTTCTGGGGCCCGCCTTTCGAAACCTCCAGACCAGTTGGGTAAAGCTCGGGACCTCCGAAGCCGCTCGGATGCTCGCCTGCGGGTGCAACGACTTCGGCGGAACCCTCTACGAGGAAAGCATCACCCGCGGCAGCGGCGGGAACCATGGCGAACACCGGACCCCTGCGGAACTTCAGGAAGCCATCCGATCCATGGGCCGTACCCCGCGCCAGCGCACAACCCTGTATCGTCCAGTCACTCCTTCAGATTCCCTCGCTGGCACACCCGCTTGAAGGCCTGGTCGCTCTCCGGCGCTGTCCAGGAAGCCCTTGTGCAAGGGCCAGCACGGAGCCCCACCACCCACACGCTCCCCCCGATTCCCCTGCCGGAAAGCACACATGGGAAAGCCTTCGTCGAACGAAGGAACAAGGGAACCATCGTCGGCCGCCTTCCCTCGTGTTTTCCCGCGCTTTTCGAGCCTTTAACGCGAAAGTGACATTTCACCAAAAAGCACTTGTAGCCCCAACATATGGTGTTAGCGTCGCCTCCCGTCCCCAAGGGATAGGGTTGCTGGCGCAGCGAAACCGAAAGGAACGCACGCTCCAGCAGAGAGTTTCAAAGGACATCGAAGACGACGCAATTCGGATGCTGACACCCCTTGTGAAGTACCGTCGGGCCCCTCAGTGCCGCAGCACACTCCACGTGCCGCCCCTGAATCCCCCCACTGGCCCCGCAGCGGATGTCACAAGCTCACCCGGTTCCGTGCGTTCCTTCCGTTCCTGAACAGACTCGTCCTGTTCCACGTTCTGCCACCGACTCTGACCATATTAAAACCAGCCCTGCCATGATCGACGCCCGCGATTCCGTCGTTCCCAATGCCTCCGCTACCGGCCGCGCCTCCGGCCGGGCGAAGGCCAAGTCCGCTGCCCGTGTGGCAGCCACTGCCCCCCAGCGCCCGGTCGCCACCGGAAACCGCACCAAGCCTCAGAAGGTGTCCCCCAAGAAACACCGGATGCCGATCACCCGCGTGTTCTCGGACCCAAAGACCAGCCCCTTCGACCAGATCGAATGGGAACGCCGCACGGCGGAGATCACCGATGACTCCGGCAAGGTGATCTTCAAGCAGGAGGGCGTGGAAGTTCCCCGTACCTGGTCGCAACTCGCCACCAAGGTCGTCTGCTCCAAATATTTTTACGGAGATCCGGCCAAGCCCGAGCGCGAACAGTCCGTCCGTCAGTTGATCCACCGCGTCACCCGCACCATCGCGGACTGGGGCATCAAGGACGGTTACTTCACGAAGGAAGAAGGCGAACTCTTCTACAACGAACTCACCTGGCTCTGCGCCAACCAATACGGCGCCTTCAACAGTCCGGTGTGGTTCAACGTGGGTCTCCACCACCAGTACGGTGTCGGCAAGAACTCCGGCCGCGGCAACTGGTACTACAACCACGCCCTCGGCGAAGCCGAACGCGCCTCCACCCAGTACGAGTATCCCCAATGCTCCGCCTGCTTCATCCAGAGCGTCGATGACAACATGGAGAGCATCATGAGCCTCGCCCATGCCGAGGCCATGTTGTTCAAGTTCGGTTCCGGCACAGGCACTGACCTCTCCCCCATCCGTTCCTCCCGCGAGAAGCTTTCCGGCGGCGGTCGTCCTTCCGGTCCCCTGTCCTTCCTCAAGGTTTACGATCAGGTCGCGAACGTCGTGAAGTCCGGCGGCAAAACCCGTCGGGCGGCCAAGATGAACACGCTCCGTGACTGGCACGGGGACATCGAGGATTTCATCGGCGCCAAGATGAAGGAGGAGCGGAAGGCCTGGGCGCTCATCGAACAGGGTTACGATGGTTCGTTCAACGGCGAGGCCTACGGCTCCGTCATGTACCAGAACGAAAACCTCTCGATCCGCGTGTCCGATGAGTTCATGCAGGCGGCCATCGAGGGCAAGGAGTGGTGGACCCGGTCCGTCACCTCTGGGAAACCCCTCGAAAAGAAGGACGCCTCCAAGCTGCTCGACCTGATCGCTGAAGGCACCTGGGTCTGTGGTGACCCCGGTCTCCAGTACGACGGACCGATCCAACGCTGGCACACGGCCAAGGGGACCGAGCCCATCCACTCGACGAACCCGTGCTCCGAGTACGTGTTCCTCAACAACACCGCGTGCAATCTGGCCTCGCTGAACCTGATGAAGTTCAAGCGCCCGGACGGCATCTTCGATCTCGATCGGTTCAAGGCTGCCGTCCGGATCTACATCACCGCTCAGGAAATCCTCGTCGACAACGCCTGTTACCCGACCAAGGAAATCGCCGAGAACTCCCACATCTTCCGCACCCTCGGTCTGGGCTTCGCGAATCTCGGCTCGCTCATCATGAGCTACGGCCTGTCCTATGACTCCAACGAGGGCCGCGCCCTCGCCGGGGCCATCACCGCCGTCATGACCGGTCACGCCTACGAGCAGAGCGCCGAGATCGCCGCCGCCATGGGCGCCTTCCCCGGTTATGCCGATGCCCGCTGCACCGGCGTTGCGAAAACCATCCACAAGGACAACATCGAGTCTACCCTCGGGGTCATCCAACTCCACCGGAACGCCGTCGAAGATATTCAGGCCAGCAGCGATTTCGCGTACCTGAAGGATGAAGCCCGGCGCTGCTGGGATCGTGCCCTGAGCCGAGGAAAGGAAGTCGGTTACCGCAACGCCCAGGTCACCGTTCTCGCTCCGACCGGCACCATCGCCTTCCTCATGGATTGCGACACCACCGGGGTGGAACCCGACATCGCCCTGGTGAAGTACAAGCTCCTCGCCGGCGGCGGCATGCTGAAGATCGTCAACCGCACGGTCCCCGAGGGTCTCCGTCGCCTCGGTTACTCCGAAAGCACCATCGAGGGCATCACCGCCCACATCGAGCGTTACGACACGATCGAGGACGTGGTCCTGTCCGAGGACGACGCTGCGGTGAAGGAAGGCCGCGCCAAGGCTGGCGACTTCGCCCGCAGCGGGTTGAAGCCCGAGCACATCGAAGTGTTCGATTGCGCCTTCAAGCCCTTCCGTGGCCAACGCAGCATCCATTACATGGCCCACCTTGGAATGATGGCCGCCGCCCAGCCGTTCATCTCCGGCGCCATCTCCAAGACGGTCAACCTTCCCCACGAGGCGACCACCAAGGACATCCGCGACGCGTACGTCCAGGCATGGCGTATGGGCCTCAAGTGCGTGGCCGTCTACCGGGATGGTTCCAAGCGCTCCCAACCTCTCAACACCAAGAAGACCAACGAAGGTGGGGACAAGACCGCCAATCCCGCCAACGATCAGGTCGCCCAGCTGGAAGCCCGGATCAACGACCTCCAGACGGAACTGGCCTCGCTGCGCGAACAGGTGGGTCAACCCCTGCGTCGTCGGCTCCCCGACACCCGCATGGCGGTGAACCACAAGTTCGAGATTGCCGGCCACGAAGGGTACATGACCGTCGGCCTCTTCCAGGACGGCCAACCCGGCGAACTCTTCGTCACCATGGCGAAGGAAGGCAGCACCATCGGCGGCCTGATGGACACCATCGGTGCCCTGACCTCCATGTCGCTCCAGTACGGCGTGCCTCTGGAATCCCTCGTCAAGAAGTTCGCCCATCAGCGCTTCGAGCCGTCCGGTTTCACCCGGAACCCGGACATCCGCAATGCGGCGTCGATCATCGACTACGTGTTCCGCTGGATGGCCGTCCAATTCCTCCCGGGCTACCGCGAAGCGGCCAACCCGGGAACGGCCCAGACCGAACTCCCCATGCCGGGCCTCCTCGACGAGCTTAAAAAAAAAGTGAACCGGCCCGTTCCGGAACTGCCGCTCGCGGATGAAGGCAATACCGAGGTGATCGCCAAGGTCACCCGGACTGCTTCGACCTCGGTGCATACGCCGCACAAGGGAACCACCGGGGCCAACGTGCTGACCCACATGATCAGCGGTCAGGCCGACGCTCCGAGCTGCCCCAACTGCGGCCACATCGCCGTTCGCAACGGCGCTTGCTACAAGTGCCTGAACTGCGGCGAAAGCCTCGGTTGCTCCTAGTCGGCACGTCATCTGAAACACGGGCGGCGGAAGTTCCTTCCGCCGCCCGTTTTCGTTTTTTGACCATAACCAGAGTGGCGCGTCGTCGTCGTTCCAACGGCCCGGGCGCATCTGGACACCGCCCCTGCAAACAACGGGGTGGCGACGTCCTCGTCGCCGCTCCAAAGCCTTTCTCAGGGCGATGAGGACATCGACGCCCCGAAATCCTTCCCAAAAAGTGGCCTTGTCCAGATGCACTCAAACGACCTCCACCTTCATCTCGGCGCTCGCGCATTCAGGCTTCCTGCGCCACCCTTTGGGACCTTCATGAAGGACCTCGTCCTGATCGGTTCCATCCACGAATCCATCGCGTCCGACTGGCAGCATCGCGCCGGCGCCTCCGCGGTCACACCCCTCGCGCCCGACGCCCTGCTCCTGTCCGGCACCCACGGCGATCCGACCCTCATCGAGCAGGCCCACGCTGCCGGCCTGGACGCCTTCTTTCGACATCCGCCCCTGCGCGCCGCCGACTTTCGGCTGCTGGCGATGGACATGGATTCCACCCTCATCACCATCGAATGCATCGACGAGATCGCTGACATGGTGGGTGTGAAGCCCCAGGTCGCCGCCATCACCGAGGCGGCCATGCGCGGTGAACTCGATTTCCCCGGGGCGCTTCGGCGACGCGTCAGCCTCCTGAAAGGACTTCCGGTCGAAGCCCTGGATCGCGTCTACGACGAACGCCTGCGCCTTTCGCCGGGTGCTGAGAACCTGCTCTCTGCAGCACGCAAGGCCGGTTGGACCACACTGCTGGTCTCGGGTGGGTTCACCTACTTCACCAACCGCCTTCAGCAGAGGCTGGGACTCGATCATACTCTCGCCAACACGCTCGAGGTGATCGACGGAAAGCTGACCGGCGAAGTCCTCGGGGAGATCGTGGATGCTTCGGTCAAGGCAACGCGGGTCAAGGCAGCCTGCGACGCCTTGGGATGTTCTCCCGCCCAGGCAATCGTTGCCGGCGACGGGGCCAACGATCTTCAGATGATGCGGATTGCCGGACTGAGCGTGGCCTTCCGCGCCAAGCCCGTTGTCCGCCGCGAAGCCACCCTTTCCATCAACCATGCCGGACTCGATGCCCTCCTCCTCCGCCTCTCCTGATCCCAACCCGGCGTCCCGGCCGCAATGGTGGTCGCGGATCGGCATCGTCATCTGCGCTGCCGTCATCCTGTTGTGGACGCTGCGGCCTGGTTCCAGCGGTGGGTTCCAACCGATCCCGGTGACCCCAGGGCCAGCTCCGGCTTGGGGCATCACCAACGTGCTCGGCGGCACCCTTTCCTCGACCAATTTTGCCGGCCATGTGCTCATCGTGAACTTCTGGGCCACCTGGTGCCCTCCATGTATCCGCGAATTGCCCGATCTCAACGCCTTCCACCTCGCCCACACCAACGACCGCATCACCGTCGTGGGCGTCTCCGTGGATGAAGGCGGCGCCAACGCTGTCCGCGCGTTCGTCGAGCGGAACAATCTCGCCTACCCGGTCGGCATGGTGACTCCGGAAATGTCGGCAGCCTTCGGTGCCCAGGGCCCGATTCCGGCGACCTATGTTATTGATCGCAGAGGTCAGTTCGCCGCCCGTTACCTTGGCCCGCTCACCCGGGAAGAACTCGAACGAGTGACTCGGCCACTCGTCTTTTCGCCGACACAATAGTCTCTGCCCTCCCTCATTTCGGGTCCCCGAATTCAGGGGGTGGCAGGATGAGCCGCGCATGCGAGACTGACGTCGTCGTATCTGACCGACCTCATGCAAACTCTCTCGTGCCGCGTCGCCGGCAAACCGACCGGCTCTGGTCCCCTGCTCGAAGTCCGCAGCCCCTACTCCGGGGAGCTTGTTGGAACCGTTACCACCGTGGGCCGCGCCGAAGCGGAAGCCGCCATCGCGGCGGCCACCTCCTTCACCGCAACCCCGTCCAAGTACCAACGCGCCGAAATCCTCGAAAAGACCCGCATCGCGCTGGAGGCACGCCGCGATGAGTTCGCCCGGATCATCACTTCCGAAGCCGGACTCGCCTTACGCGAGGCCCGCTACGAAGTGGGACGGACCGTCGATGTGTTGCGCTTCGCAGCGATGGAAGCCCTCCGCGATGATGGCCAGATCTTTTCGTGCGACGTCTCCGCCCAGGGAAAACCCCGAAAGATCTTCACCACGCGGGAACCCCTGCGCTGTGCGGTCGCGATCACACCATTCAACCACCCGTTGAACCAGGTCGCCCACAAGCTCGGACCTGCCATTGCCTCCGGAACGCCAATCATCCTGAAGCCTTCCGAGAAGACACCCCTCGTCGCCCTCCGGTTCGCGGAACTACTTCACGACTCCGGACTCCCCGGCCCCATGCTTTCCGTGCTGCTCGGGCCCACCCACGAGGTGGCGGAAATCCTCGTGCGTCATCCCGACGTCGAGGTCGTCGCCTTCACCGGTTCTGTCCCGGTAGGCAAGAAGATCGCGGCCACGGCCGGATACAAGAAGCTCGTGCTCGAACTCGGCGGCAACGATCCGCTGATCGTCCTCGAAGACGCGGACCTGGACCTGGCCGTGACCCTGGCAGCCGAGGGGTCCTACCGGAACTCGGGCCAACGCTGCACCGCGGTAAAGCGCATCCTCGTCCATGAGGCCATCGCGCCGGAGTTCACGCGGCGCCTGGTTGCGAAGACCGCCGAGTACCTGTGTGACGACCCCATGCTGGAATCGACGCGTGTCGGGACGGTTATCGATGAGGCCAGCGCGATCTACCTGGAGACGGTCGTGAAAGAGGCCGCCGCCGCCGGAGCCCGGATCCTGACCGGTGGACAACGCCGCGGAGCCCTCCTGCAACCCACCGTGATCGACCAGGTACCGCGCGATTGCCGCATGGTGGTCTGCGAGAGCTTTGGTCCGCTCGCCCCCATCATCACGATTCGTGATCTCGACGACGCGCTGACACTCGCCAATTCGACCGCTTACGGTCTCAGTTCCGGCGTGGTAACCAACAACATGCAGGCGGCCCTCAAGGCGATCCGCACGTTGCGCTGTGGCACGGTGAACATCAACGAGGTCCCCGGGTTCCGCATCGAATCGAGCCCGTTTGGCGGGGTCAAGGACAGCGGCCTCGGAATCAAGGAAGGCGTCATCGAAGCCATGAAGGGCTACTCTTACGTGAAGACCTTCAGCCTCCCCTGGGCATGAGCACCCGTGCTCCAGTTCTTCCTCCGCTTCCTGGCGCGAACGCGCCCTGGCCGCTCTTCCAGCGGGTTCCAACGGCGAATTCGGTCTGCCACCCGAACTTGTTCCGGTCATCGAACGGGGTTCCGGCCCACTCGTCTGGGACACGGAGGGACGTGAGTTCGTCGACTTCACCATGGCGTGGGGCGCGGCCCTTCCCGGCCATGCGCGCACCGAGATCATTTCCGCAGCCACCAAGGCAGCCGCCGACGGAGCCAACTTCGCCGCCGTCAACCGGCGTGCCGTTCAACTGGCCGAACGAATCCAGTCGCTGTGCCCGTGCGCGGAACGTGTGCGATTCGTTGCTTCCGGAACCGAGGCCACCATGCTTTGCCTTCGGGTGGCCCATGCCGCCACCGGCCGCCGGAAGGTTCTTCGCTTCGAGGGTGCCTACCACGGGCAACACCCCGTCGGTGTCGCTGGAATGATCCACGGCCAACCGCGCAACTTGCCCCAATGCGACCCTGCTGGGGCCGGTGCGCCCTGGGTTGAACGGGATGTCCTGGTCGCCCCCTACAACCACCTGGACCGGACCACCGCCATCATCGAAGCCAACGCGTCCGACCTGGCCGCAGTCATCGTCGAACCCTTCCACCGGTGCCTGAGCCCGGCCCCCGGATTCCTCCAGGGCCTGCGCGAAGTCACCCGGAAGCATGGGATCGTCCTGATCTTCGATGAGGTCGTTACTGGCTTCCGGTTCGCTCCAGGCGGGGCCCAGGAGTACTACGGGGTCACTCCGGATCTCGCCGCTTACGGCAAGGCCCTTGGCGGAGGGTTCCCCATTGGGGCCTACGCAGGACGGGCGGACATCATGGATGCCGTCAATGAACACCGCCTGCCCGGGCCCGGATACGCCTGGTCCGCGTCCACGACCGGTGGGAACCCCGTTTCATGCGCGGCTGCACTGGCCACCCTGGACCTGTTGTGCACACCCGGAACACATACGCATCTGCACGCCTTGGGCCGGCAGTTTCGGGAAATGCTCGCCCAGACCTTGGCTGCGGCCGGCATACCGGCGCAGATCCTCGGCGATGGCCCGATTGCCCAGCTCGCCTTCACGCCGTCAGCCGTCACGGATCACGATTCCTATCTGGCCACCGATCGGGTCCTGGGACGCAAGGTCATGCTGGAACTGGTCCGGAACGGGGTGTTCCTGAATCCGATGGGCACCAAACTCTACCTGTCCTTGATGCACCGCACTTCGGAACTTGAACGGTTCTGCGATGCACTGGCCCGCAGCCTGCCCTCGCTCCAGAACTGAGCGGGGCAGCCTCCCATGTGGGCATCACCCTCGCTTCTCGTCGGCGTCGATGTAGTCCACAAAAGTCTGGATGTCCTCCCGATGTCCAAGACCGGACTGTTCCTTGCGCATTTGAAGCCTGGCCTTGAGCTCATCGTCGCCCACGCGTCCATGATTGAAGAGGTACTCCTGGTGCGCGGACTTCTCCGCTTCAGGTTTGCGGACGTTCCGAGCCACCCAGTCGCACACCTCCCCGTCCGTGATCGATTGGCGGACCACTTCCACCAGATCCTCCGCGTGGACTCCGGAGCGGTCGAACCAGAGCTTGTCGAATCCCTTGTGTAGAAAGTTGGCCTGATAGTCCGGATGCAGGCGGCCGGCGAGGTGCAGGCGGATCTTGTCCACCAGGCGGGGAAGATAAACCCACCCGGCCATCGACTCCTTGGGACTACGGGGATAGATGATGTCGCTCACGTCTCCAGATGCTGCCGCGGGTCGAAGGACGTGAAAAGCGGACATTTGGGGAGCCTGTTTGAGAAGCAAGCAGACCACGGGTTCGACAAACCCTCTACACCCTGTTCCAGTGCTGTATTCCCAAGGCGTTTCGGTAAATGACCCTTGACGGTTCTGTGCACAAAAATCTACGGTGCAACGCAATTACAGCTTCCCGGTTCGGCTTCGGCCGACCAGCGAGAGTCGGGAGTAAATACTGCCGACTTTTTTTGTCCGCATGGGGAGCAGACCGAGCGCGTATGAACGCTGAATTTCTTGCAGTGTTGGACCAGTGGGAAAAGGAAAAGGGGATCCCCAAGGATCGCCTTCTCAGTGCCGTTCAGGAATCGCTCGTGGCCGCCGCCAAGAAAGCGGTGGGTCCCGCGCGTGAACTGCGCGTTTCCATTGATCCGAAATCCGGTGCCACCAAGGCCTGGGCCAAACTCATCGTTGCCGAGAAGGTTCTCTCCAAGCACGACCAGATCTCCATCGTCGAAGCCCGTCGCCACGGCTTCCCTGACGTCAAGCAGGGCGACGAGGTTGAAATCGAGGTCACCCCCAAGGATTTCGGCCGCATTGCAGCCCAGCATGCCAAGCAGGCACTCCTCCAACAGGTCCGCCGAGCTGAGAAGGAGATGATCTTCTCCGAGTTCAAGGACCGCGTGGGCGACATCGTCAACGGCACCGTTCGGCGGTTCGAACGCTCGGACGTGGTGCTGGATCTGGGCAAGGCCGAGGCGCTGATGCCCAACCGGGAGCGCGTACCCACCGAGGAATACCAGATCGGTGAACGCATCCGTTGCTACGTCAAAGCCGTCGAACAGACTTCCCGCGGCCCGGAGGTCATCCTCTCCCGAGCCGACCCTGCGTTCGTCCTCAAGCTTTTCCGCCTCGAAGTGTCCGAGATTTCGGACGGCACGATCGAGGTCAAGGAGATCGCCCGTGAACCCGGTTTCCGGACTAAGCTGGCGGTGTATAGCCGTGACTCGAAGGTCGATCCTGTCGGTGCCTGCGTGGGCCTTCGCGGCCAGCGCGTGAAGAACATCGTCCGCGAACTGAACAACGAGAAGGTCGACATCATCCCTTGGTCCCCGGATGTGAAGACGTTCATCGCGAACGCCCTCGCTCCCGCTCGACTCAAGAACTTCCAGATCGATGAAGCCGCCCGCCGTGTGTATATCACTTGCGCGCCGGATCAACTTTCCCTGGCTATCGGCAAGCGCGGACAGAATACGCGCCTGACCGAGCGCATCACCGGATGGCGGATCTCCATCGAAGCCGAAGCCGACAAGGCCACCGGATTCGCTGACAAGGTCGAACACGCTGTTCAGGAGTTTGCACACGTCCCCGGCATTACGGACGATCAGGCCCGCGTCCTTGTGCTCGCCGGCTTCCACGCCCTCGAAGACCTGGTTCAGGTCGATGTTCCCGATCTCCAGGCCCTGCCTGGAATTGGTGACTCGGCCTCAATCATCCTGGAGGCCGCACGTGGTGAATTTGCCCGCCGTCAGGCAGGTGACCAAACCAACGGTACGCTCTGATCCAACCGCAGCACCCTGTCCGCCGCCCCATTCCTGATTCCCGGTATGCCCGTTCGCATTTACGAAATCGCCAAGAAGCTCAACCTCGAGAGCAAGTTCGTTCTCGTCAGGGCCAAGGAGCTGGGCATCGCCGCCGCCAAAGTGCCATCCAGTTCGCTGGATAAGATTACCGCCGAGTTTCTGGAGCAGCAGCTGCTCCCGCTGGCCCAGTCGGCACCTTCCACGCCCACGCATGACTTCGCGCCCATTGCCATCATCCGTGTTCCGGATGCTCCAACCGCCGAAGTTTCCGAGGTAACATCCGAGGGCGAGGACCACGAGGAGCAAGAATACATCGAGGAACCGGCCTCAGGAACTCCTGCTCACGAACACTCCCAAGCCACCGAGCACCGAGTCGCCCCCGAGCCGGTTGCGCATATTCCGATCGCGCACGCCGAGCCAGCCCCAGAGCCAGTGGTCTCGACTCCTCCGGCCCCGCCCCGCGCCGTGGAGAATCCTGCCCCGCAACCCGTGCCAGTGACCCCTGAACCGGAGGCTTCGGTCGAAGAAGCAGAACCCACGGAAGCTTCCCAACCTGTGGTACCGGTTCGCACCGAATCCCCACGGCCGACTTCCGTCCCGGAACCTCCTCCGGTTTCGGCTTCGACTCCGTCACCCGTTCCTCCTCCTCAGGCAACACCAGCGCCCGAGGCCCAGCCAGTCGTCCCCGCTTCGACCGCTCCGGCCAGTGCTCCCACCGGAGCTCCGGCCCCGGCCCCATCGACCGCCAAGCTCGGCGAGAAGATCGGGTCCATCGACCTTTCAAAACTGGGGTACCGCCGACCTGGCTCGGATCCGAGGGGTCGTGACGGACGGCCCGGTGCTCCGGGCGACCAGCGTCCGGGAGCCGCTCCTGCGCAGGGCCAGCAGCCCAACCGCCCGGCAGCCCCTGGTCAGCCGCAACGGCCCGGCACACCCCAGCAATCCCAGCCGCCCAGGCCGGGTGGTCCTCAGCCTTCACAGCCACCTCGGCCAGGTGCCCCTCAACAGTCTCAGGCCCCCCGCCCCGGTGCACCCTCTTACCAAAACAGACCCGGTGGTCCAGGTCAGGGTGGCTACGGCCAGAACCGTCCCGGCTACGGCCAGAATCGCCCCGGAGGTCAGGGACAGGGCGGTCGCCCCGGCTTCGGCCAGAACCGCTACGGCGGCGGCCAGGGAGGTTACTCCGGTCAGGGTCGTGGTGCAGGGCCTTCGCAACGCCCCGCTGGACCTGCAAAACCGCAGCTCAACGTCGACGCTCCCGTCATCCAGCTCCGCCCACCCATCGTGGTCCGCGAGCTGGCCGAGAAGCTGGGTCGAAAGCCTTTCCAGGTCATTGCCGACCTGATGCAGATGGGCGTATTCGCCACCGTCACGCAGACCATCGATCCCGAAGTCGCGGTCAAGATCTGTGCGAAGAGCGGATTCAAGTTCGAGACTGAGAAACGCGACAAGGCCGCCCACACGGTCAACGTTCCCAAGGATCAGCGCGTTGAACTTGATCAGGAAGACCGCCTCGAGGACATGAAGACGCGGCCTCCCGTGATCACGATCATGGGCCACGTCGACCACGGCAAAACCAGCCTTCTCGATGTCATCCGCAAGGCCAATGTGGTCGCGGGTGAGGCCGGTGGCATCACCCAGCACATCGGCGCCTACTCGATCGCCTATCCGCATCCGGAGCGGAAGGACGAGTTGATGCAGTTGACCTTCCTCGACACCCCGGGTCACGCCGCCTTCAGCGCGATGCGCGCTCGTGGTGCCAACGTCACGGACATCGTTGTCCTGGTCGTTGCTGCCAATGACGGCGTGATGCCCCAGACCCTGGAAGCCTTGGCACACGCCCAGGCGGCAAAGGTCCCGATCATCGTCGCTGTCAACAAGTGCGATCACCCGGCCGCCAACCCCATGCGTGTGAAGCAGCAGCTTCAGGACAAGGGGCTGGTGCCGGACGATTGGGGTGGCGACACCCTCTACGTCGAGTGCTCGGCCCTCACCAAGCAGGGCGTGGACAAGCTCATCGAGAGCATCCTTCTTCAGGCCGAACTCATGGAGCTCAAGGCCAACCACGAGCGCAAGGCCAAGGGCAATGTCATCGAGTCCGGTGTCGAACCCGGCGGCCCGGTCGCCACAGTCCTCGTCCGCAAGGGAACCCTCCGTGTCGGCGACGTCATCATCTGCGGACAACACCATGGTCGTGTTCGCGCCATGATGAACGACGACGGCGTCCGGCAGAAGGAGGCAGGTCCGTCCTGTGCGGTTCGCGTGTTGGGTCTCGATGGTGTCCCTGATGCCGGTTCCGAGTTTTCTGCCGTCGACAACGAGAAGGCAGCGCGCGAACTCGCCGAGGAGCGCGAGGAAGCCCGCAAGAAGTCTGACCTCGAGGGCGTCCGCCCCCGGCGTCGCACCCTCGAGGACATCTTCACCAACATCGACCAGATGTCCGCGAAGATCCTCAAGGTCATCGTCAAGGCCGATACCCAAGGCTCTGTCGAAGCCATCTGCGAGGCCCTCCGGAAGATCGAGACCGCGAAGGTCCAACTCGAGATCATCCACAGTGCCGTCGGAGCCATCTCCGAGGGTGATGTGCTTTTGGCATCGTCTGCGGACGCCGTGATCCTTGGCTTCCACTCCCGCGTTGATTCCAGCGCCGCGGAAACCGCGAAGCGCGAAGGTGTCCAGATCAAGCTCTACGCGATCATCTACGAACTGATCGACCATGTGAAGGAAGCCATGGCCGGTCTGCTCGATCCCCTCCTCAAGGAGATCGTCATCGGCCAAGCCGAAGTCCGGAAGATTTTCGATCTCTCCAAGGGCGGGCGGGTTGCCGGTTGCGCCGTCATCAACGGCCGGCTTGTCCGCGGCAAGATGCGCGTCCGCCGCCGCACCCACATCATCTACGAAGGCGTTTCTCTCACGCTCAAGCGCTTCCAGGATGAGGTCAACGAAGTGCGGGCCGGCCTTGAGTGCGGTATCCGCCTCGAGGGATTCGATGACTTCCAGGAAGGTGATTTCATCGAGTGCTACAGCGTCGAGAAGGTCGCCCAGA
Source organism: Limisphaerales bacterium (assembly GCA_965283655.1). Lineage (GTDB taxonomy): Bacteria > Verrucomicrobiota > Verrucomicrobiia > Limisphaerales > UBA9464 > UBA6176. The sequence continues at coordinate 54,476 of CBDIPJ010000021.1, forward strand.
AGCTCGCCTGATCCGCGTTGCCTCCTATCCCCACCCGGTGGGAACCCGGGCTGATGCCCGTGTTCCCGATCGATTGACATGCAGACTCCGAAGCCTCCCAGCCGCCGCCTCCAGCGCGTGTCCGAACTCCTCCGTCGGGAGATGTCGGAAATCATCCGCCGCGACTTTGCCATCGAAGAGGTCGGGCTCCTGACCGTAAACGACGTCATCGTGGCTCCGGACCTCCGCACCGCGACGGCCTTCATCGGGTTTGTCGGAACCAAGGCGCAGAGGAATGCCGCGCCCGAGAAATTGGAAACCCGTGCCTCGCGGATCCAACAACTGCTCGGTGGACACTTGCGTCTCAAGTGGACCCCGGTCGTGAAGTTCGTCCTGGATGACTCGGTCGAGCGGGGAAATCGGGTCATCGCCATCCTTGAGGAGATCGAAAAGCCCGAGTCCCCCGTTTCCTCGCCATCCCCACGACCTTCGGGCAATCCGCCCCCGAGCCCTTAGTCGTCCAGACCCAGAGTCTTGCCATGAAGGACCTCCCCAAGGTCGTTGAAGCCATTCTTGAGGCGCTGAAGGAAGCCCGCACGGTCTGTGTTGTTGGCCATATCCGTCCGGATGGCGACTGCATCGGATCCCAACTGGGGCTGGCCTTGGCTTTGGAGGCAGCGGGCAAGGAAGTCACGATCTGGAATCAGGACTCCGTACCGCCAAAGCTCCGGTTCCTCGACCCGGACCGTCGGTTCCGCAAGCCCGCTTCCGGGCACCGCTTCGATGTTGTGGTGGCGACCGATTGTGCCGCCTTGGATCGCATGGGGCGCGTGGCCGACCACATCGAAGACCGTGGCACCTTCATCAACATTGATCATCACGCTTCGAACACGAAGTACGCGGATCTGAACTGGGTCTCACCCCGCGAACCTTCGACGGGAGAACTGATCTTCGACCTCTGCAACTGGGCCGGCTGGAAGATCACCCGTCCCTTGGCTTCGTGCCTCTTCACCGCCATCTCGACGGACACGGGCAGCTTCCAGTACCCCAGCACGACCCCTGACACCCTCCACACCGCAGGTGAACTGGTCCAGCGGGGCGCGGATCTCGGCAAGATCTGTGAGGAGGTTTACCAGAGTTACCCGCTCACGCGGGTGAAGCTGCTGCGGCACGTCTACACCACCTTCCGCCTGACCCACGACGAGCGCACCGCCTACTTTTGGCTGCGCAAGCGCGACTACACCCGGGCAGGTGCTTCCACGGAGGAAGCCGAGGGCCTGATCGACCACGTCCGTTCCATCGACGGCGTGATCGTCGCTGTCGTCTTCGAGGAACTCGACAACGAGGTCACCCGCATTTCGTGGCGATCCAAGAGTGAGGCCATCAATGTGGCGGCACTCGCTGAAGCTTTCGGTGGGGGTGGCCACAAGGCCGCTGCCGGTGCCCGTGTCCAGGGACGTCCGCTGGGTGTCCAACGTCGGGTCCTCGGCGCTGTCAAACGCGCCCTGTCCGCCAAGCCGGCCAACCGCTAGGCCGCCGCTGCCTTTCGTCCGTTCGCAGTCCGATTCCAGATCATGCTTCAACTCTCCGCCTTGGACGGCGCCCTCGTCGTCGACAAACCCTCCGGTTGCACCTCCCACGACGTCGTCGACCGGGTCCGCCGCAAGTTCCAACTCAAGAAGGTTGGGCATTGCGGAACCCTGGATCCCAACGCCACCGGCCTCCTCATTCTCGTGCTCGGTCAGGCAACCCGCCTTTCCGACAAGTTCATGGCCTCCGACAAGGTCTACGAGGGTGAGATCAAGTTGGGTGAGGCTACGGATTCGTATGATTCGGACGGGCAGATCACCGGATCGCTCCCGGTTCCACCTTTGACCCTCGATCAGTTGAACGAGGAGGCAAAGTCCTTCCTCGGTGACCAGTACCAGACGCCTCCGATGGTCTCGGCGGTGAAGATCAAGGGCGTGCCGCTCTATAAGCTGGCGCGCAAGGGACAGGAAGTGGAGCGGCAACCGCGCTTCATCCACATCTACAACCTGCGCTTTACCGCCTATACCGAACCCGTCGCCCACTTCCGCATCGGCTGCACCAAGGGCACCTATGTGCGTACGGTCGCCCACGAAATGGGCCAGAAGGTGGGTTGCGGCGGACATCTCCTGACCCTTCGCCGGCTTGCTTCGGGCAAGTTCGACGTCGCGGACGCCCATACCCTGGAGGCGATCCTGGGTTGGTCGGATGCCGAGTTGGAAAAGAATGTCATCCCCTACCTCAAGCTGAAGAACTACGAGTGAGGGTTGGACGACGCTGCCGACGCCATGCGCATCCTTCGAGACGCTGCTGAATTGGGCCGCCCCGAAAAGGGGGCCTGCATCGCGCTCGGGATGTTTGACGGCGTCCACCTCGGTCATCAGCACGTTGTCCGGCATTCCATCCTCGATGCCTGTGCGCTGGGTGCCCTTTCTGTTGCGGTCACCTTCCATCCGCATCCGCTCAGCGTCGTCCAACCAGACCGGGCACCGCGCCTGCTCCAATCGCTACCGCAGCGTTTGCGGGCGTTGGGCACGCTGGGTGTGGATGCCGTCCTCGCCATCCCGTTCACCAGCGAATTGGCCGCAGTGGATGGCACCGCGTTCATCCAGTCCCTGGCGAACGGACTCGGCAGGCTCCGCAGCGTCACCGTTGGTCAGGGTTTCCATTTTGGTCACCGACGTTCCGGCAACGTCGCCCTGCTCCGTTCACTCGGCCGCGAATTGGGCTACATCACACATGCCGCCGCCCCGATCCATGTGGGTGCCGAACGTGTTTCCAGCACCCGCATCCGGAATGCCCTTCGCGAAGGCCGACTCGCCGTGGTGGCGGAGTTGCTTGGACGTCCCTACGCCCTGTCCGGTCCGGTTGTGCATGGGCGGGAACTGGGCAGAACGCTCGGGTTCCCTACGGCCAACATCGACATCACCGGACTCGAGGTGCCCCCCAACGGTGTTTACGCCGCGCGCGTGCACTTCCGAGGGAGCTGTTACCCATCGGTTCTGAACCTGGGCGTCCGGCCGACGGTCGATGCCGCACCCTCGCAACCGCAACTCGAAGTCCACTTGCTGGATTTCGCCGGCGACCTTTACGGTGCGGAACTCGAAGTTGAGTTCGTGCGGCAGGTGCGGCCCGAACGGCGGTTTCCGTCGCTCGAGGCTTTGCGCGCCCAGATTGCCGAAGACGTGAAGAGCGCCCGCGAGATCCTTGGGTGAGCTCTGCCTGACATCGCGACCTTCCTGGACTAGCCTCGGGAATGGCGCGAAATTCGCGGAATGACCAAGCAGGAGTGGACCTGCCGAAAGCTCCCATCAACCGGGAATCGATGCGGGAGGTCCTTGCCCTGTTGCGGTACCTTCGTCCCTACCGGGGCCGGTTCGTCCTCGCCCTGTTGGCCCTGTTCGGATCGAACCTGCTGGGGCTCGCGTTCCCCTTTCTTGCTGGGAAGCTCATAGACGCCGCAACCACTCCCGGCCCCGGAATCCACCGCATCGCCCTCACCCTGGTTGCGGTCCTGGCCGCGCAATCCAGTCTCTCGTTCTTTCACGCCCTTTCATTTGCCAGTGTCGGTCAGCGGGGATTGGTGGACCTCCGACGGGATACCTATTCACGCCTGCTCAGCCTGCCGATGGCTTTCTTCGCCCGTCGCCGCGTCGCGGAACTGACCAGCCGGTTGTCCGCAGATCTCATCCAGATTGAGGACACACTCATCGCCTTGCTCCCTCAGTTCCTCCGCCAGATGACGCTCCTCGCCGGTGGAGCCGTGCTCATCGCACTGACCTCGTTGAAGCTGTCCGCCATCATGCTCGCCAGCCTCCCACCCATCATCGTCGCGGCGGTCCTCCTGGGAAGACGCACACGCCGCGTGGCCCGCGAGGCTCAGGATCGACTTGCCGACACCGCCACGATCGTCGAGGAAACCCTCCAGGGCATCGTCAACGTCAAGGCCTTCACCAACGAAGCCCACGAACTCCACCGCTACGGCTCCGGACTCCAGCGCTTCCTGGAAACCACCCTCCGCGGAGCCCGCATCCGCGCCGCCTTTGTCGCTTTCATCGTCTTCGCCCTGTTTGGAACGGTGGTTCTCGTGCTGTGGTCCGGCGCGCGCCTCCTGCAGTCCGGCGAAATCACTTTCGGAGAGCTCACACGGTTCCTGCTCTACACCACATTCGTCGCCGGTGCCCTTGGGCAGTTTGCCGACCTGTACAGCCAGATCCAGAAGGCCATCGGATCCACCCAACGGGTCCGGGAACTCCTCCGGGAAGTTCCCGAGTGCGATCCTCTGACGGCCTCCACCGCTCCGGGTGCTCTGCCCCGTTTGGTGGGACAGGTCGAGTTCGAAGACGTCCACTTCACCTATCCCTCCCGACCCGGCGTCGAAATCCTCAAAGGCATTTCATTCCGTGCCGATCCAGGAACCAAGATTGCCGTAGTCGGACCTTCCGGAGCGGGAAAGTCGACCCTCCTCTCCCTGCTTCTCCGATTGTACGACCCAACCTCGGGCACCCTCCGCATCGATGGCCTGGATGCGCGTGAGTATCCGGTCCTGAACCTTCGCTCCCGCATGGCCTTCGTGCCGCAGGAAATCCTGCTCTTTGGCGGATCCATCGCCGAAAACATCGCCTACGGAAAACCCGGAGCATCGCAGGAGGAGATCGAGCAAGCCGCACGCCGAGCCAATGCCCACGCCTTCATCGTGGGGTTTCCCGAGGGTTACGCCACCCTCGTGGGTGATCGGGGCATCCGGCTCTCGGGTGGTCAGCGCCAGAGGATCGCCATCGCACGAGCCATCCTGCGCGACCCGGCGATCCTGATCCTGGATGAGGCCACCAGCTCACTGGATTCCGAGAGCGAGCGACTCATCCAGGACGCCCTCGAATCACTGATGCAGGGACGGACTTCGTTCATCATCGCCCACCGGTTGGCGACCGTCCGCAACGCCGACCGCATCCTCGTTCTCGATGGTGGACACATCGTCGAGTCCGGAACCCATGCCGAACTCAACGCCATCGAAGGCGGGACGTACCGCCACCTGGCCGCGCTGCAATTCCACGACGCTCCACAAACCGCGCAAACCTGACCCGGTTGCGCCGATACCGCCATACGGTTGATTCTCCCAAAAACCCCGCTTGCGGGCGGAGGCGGCAGGGTTCGAAATCTCCGAAGGACCGAAGCACATGAAACAGTACCGTCTCAATCGACTCTTCCATCCGCGCTCCAACCGTTGCTTTGACGTCGCCATCGATCATGGCTTCTTCAACGAGCGTGGGTTCCTCTCGGGCATCGAGAACCTCGACAAGGCAGTCCGCACCGTGGTCGCCGCCGCCCCCGATGCGGTCCAGTTGACCGTGGGTCAGGCCCACTACCTCCAGTCCCTCCCCGGCAAGGAAAAGCCCGCGCTGGTGCTGCGGACGGATGTCGCCAACGTGTACGGCAACCAACTCCCCCGCGCCCTTTTCTCCCGCATGATCGAGGCGCCGGTGGAACAGGCGCTCCGCCTCGATGCGACCTGCGTCGTCGTCAATCTGTTCCGGATTCCGGGTGAACCTGAAGTGACCGACCAATGCATCCAGAACATCCTCCGCATCAAACCGGAGTGTGATCGCTATGCCATGCCGCTGATGATCGAACCGCTGGTGTTCCAGCCCAACGCCAAGGCCGGCGGATACATGGTGGACGGCGACCTTGAGAAGATCCTTCCCCTCGTTCGCCAGGCTGTCGAACTCGGCGCCGACATCATCAAGGCTGACCCAACCGACGACGTTTCGGTCTATCACCGCGTGGTCGAGATCTCAGGACGGATTCCCGTCCTCGTGCGCGGCGGTGGGAAGGCGCCAGACGCCGAGATCCTCTCCCGAACCGAAGCCCTGATGCAGCAGGGAGCCGCCGGAATTGTCTATGGGCGGAACATCATCCAACACGCCAACCCAGCGGGCATGACGCGTGCGCTGATGGCCGTGGTCCATGAGGGCGCCACCGCCGCCGCTGCGGCCAAGTTCCTGGCTTCCTGAAACATTGCTGGTCCAATCCCACGCCCCACCATGAAGCCCTTCTCGATCCAGCCCGTCGCAGCTGCCGTGGCGTCCCTCATCACGGCAACTTGCCTCGCGACAACCAGCACGAACGCCCTCCACAGGCCCGTGCTCAACGTCTGGCTCGAGAATGACCTGATGGTCCGGACAGACCAGCATTACACCCATGGCAGCCGGATCGCATACCTCGCGCAGGAACACTCCCTGACGGAGTCGGAACTGCGTTGGGATGGGGATATCGCCCGATGGCTGCCAAGCTTCGGCATGATCCCGACGGCGTGGCGACCTGCCTTTGCCATCACCCAGAACATCTATACGCCGCGCGATACCGACATTCCCACCGTCGTGGTCGAGGAGCGCCCCTACGCCGGATGGCTTTATGCCACGGGCTCACTCCTCATCCGTGGCAAGACCCAGGCCGGAACCGACGTGCTCGACTACTGGGCGATGAATCTGGGTGTTGTCGGTCCCGCCTCCCTCGCCGAACAGGCACAGAATGGGATCCACAGCATTCGCGACCTCGACGAAGCGCAAGGCTGGGACAACCAACTGCACAACGAACCCGACATCGGCATCCGCTACGGCCGCGGCTTGCGCTACAGTGCCCCCATCCGTGGCGAGTGGAGCAGTGACTTCCTTCCGTTCGCGGGTGCACAGCTCGGAACCGTCCAGACCTTTGCTTCCATCGGCACCCAGTGGCGGATCGGCCTGCGGCTTCCCGATGATTTTGGATGGCGATCCATCGACGATGTCCTTCCTGGATCGGGCGGGAGGTTGAGCACCGAACACTCCAAGCGGGGCTTCTACTTCTTCTTCGGGGTCGAGGCCCGGTATTACGGCCACAACATGCTGGTCGAAGGGAATCTGCTCCATGACAGCCACTCGGTGCAGATCCAGCCCCTGCTGGGGGAATTCAAGATCGGGGTCGCCTATTCCGGGAAGCACTGGGACGTCGCGTATACCCACATGGTCCGGAGCAAGGAGTTCCGCTCACAGGAGGACGCAGACTCGTTCGGCTCGGTGTCGGTCGCCTTCAAGTGGTAGGTTCCCAGGACGACACTTCCGCAGCGGTCAGCCGGATCTCCGCCTCGAACCCTCTCGGCGCTCGATTTCGCAACGTCAGTCGACCGCGGCAGGCCTCGACGCAGCTGCGAACAATGGCCAAGCCCAATCCCGCGCCTCCCTGTTCCCGGGTCCGGGCCGCGTCCGGCCGGAAGAACGGCTCGGTCAACCGCACGATGGATTCGGGAGGCACCCCGGGGCCGTGATCAATCACCCGCACGACCACCTCCGCACCTTCCCGCGATGCCTCCATGCGGATCGGCCCCGCTCCGCCCGCGTACCGCAGAGCATTCCGAAGGAGGTTTCCAAGCGCCCGACCGAGGAGATCGGGTTCCGCCATCGCTGACAGATCAGCCGACCCCTCCAATTCAACAGCGTCTTCCTCGGAAGATTCCCGAATCCGGACCCGGTCCAGCAGTTCCCGGAATCCCACGGGGGTGAGCGGGGCGGTGCGTGAGTGCAGTCTAGCCTTCGAGAATGAGAGCAACTCATTCACCAGTTCGGACATGTGGCGAACGTCCTCGCGAACGTCCTCCACGTAGTCCTTGGACCGCGCATCAGACCGTTGCTCCAGAACACCCAGCGCCATTTCCATCCGGGCCAACGGCGAACACAGTTCGTGGGCGATATCGCCCAGGAATCGCTTCTGGCCCTGGACATGGCCTTCCAGCCGTTTCGACATCCCGTTGATCGCTTCCCCCATCCGCCCCGATCTCCAATCCCACGATCCGATCGGCTTCATCTCCACGTGCGGTGAGCATCAGGACCGGGACATTGGACTTCGCCCGGATCCGCTTGAGCACCTCAAATCCGTCCATCCCGGGAAGCATCAGGTCGAGGATGATGGCATGCCACCCGGACTCCAGCGCACGCTCGACGCCTTCGGTACCGGTGTAGACCGCTTCCACCCGGTAGCCCATGGGCTCCAGATAATCCCGAATCAACCGGCAAAGCTTTCGGTCATCGTCGATGACCAGCAGCGGTAGGCCTGCGGGCAATGTGGCGCTCGTCTCCATGGGAATCCCAGCGGCGCCACAATACGCAACTCGGACTACCACAACACCGACGTCGATGTGCCCGCACGGGTCCTCGTCGACGGCAAGGAATACCCCGATGTTGGCGTTCGATTCCGCGGGATGTCCTCCTACTCGATGGTTCCAGAGGGGTCGAAGCGTTCGTTCAACCTCAGCTTCGACATGGTCCACAAGGACCAGAAGCTCCGCGGCCACCGCACGCTGAACCTCCTGAATTCTCACGAGGGCCCATCGTTCCTGCGGGCCGTCCTGTACTCCGAGATCGCCCGCAACTACCTGCCCATTCCCAAGGCCAACCTCGTCCGGGTGGTCATCAACGGCGAAAGCTGGGGTGTGTTCGTCAGCGTCGAGCAGTTCAACAAGGACTTCACCCAGGACCGGTTCGGAACCACCGGTGGCAATCGTTGGAAGGTATCCGGGAGCCCCAACGGCCGCGGAGGCCTCGGCTATCTCGGTGAGGATCCCAAGCCCTACAAGGCCATCTACTCGCTCAAGTCCAAGGACACCGAGGCGGCCTGGAACTCCCTGATCCGGTTGACGCGTGTGCTCAACAACACCGACATCGGCCAACTGCCAGCAGCGATCGAACCCATTCTCGACGTTGAACAGGTCCTCCGGTTCCTCACCCTCGAGAACGTGCTCATCAACAACGATGGCTATTGGATCCGATCCTCGGATTACAGCCTCTACGAGGATACCAAGGGTCAGTTCCACGTGTTGCCCCACGATTTCAATGAGGCATTCGCGATCCCGGGTGGTCCCGGAGGCCCCGGAGGTCCCGGAGGCCCGGGGGGAATGGGTGGCCCTCGCGGACCTGGTGGAATGGGCGGTCCCGGTGGACCCAATGGTCCGCGCGGGCAAGGCGGTCCCGGCGGCCAGCCTCCCGGTGCCCTTGGTGGCCCAGGGGCCATGGCCGGTGGAGCCGCCTCGCAGATGACCCTCGCGCTTTCCCCCCTCTACGCGGCCAAGGACGCCAGCAAACCCCTGCTCTCCCGCTTGCTCGCCGTTCCCGCGTACCGCACGCGCTATCTCCAGATCGTGGGCGAACTGGCCACCACCTGGCTCGACTGGAATCGACTCGGCCCCATCGCTGAAGCCCATCACAACCGGATCGCCGCATGGGTCCGCGCCGACACCCGGAAGCTCGATGCGACCGAAGATTTCGAGACCAGCCTCACCGCGCCAGCACCCGAGCGGAACAGCTTTGGTCCTCCGGGCGGAGGCGCCCGAATCGGATTGCGAACTTTCGCCGAGCAACGCCGCAAGGCGCTCCTCGCAAACCCTGACGTCCAAAAGGCGCTTCAGAAGTAGGCGCGATCCAAACCAATCCACCGGGCATTCGGCACCCAAGGATTCCCTTATGAAGCTACTACCATTCCTCCTGGCAGCAGTCGCAGCCACAGGCACCCACGCCGAGGACCTCGTCCTCGGCACCCATGGCACCGGCCCCACCCTCCAGGTCATCGGCAACACCGACGAGGATTGGATCCTCCAGTCTTCGCCCGATCCAACGCTCTGGTCGTCCCCGGCCACCCACGGCTTGTTGGTCGGCGTATCCGATGTCACCAACGCACCCGCCCGGAGCGTCGGGGACTCCAGTTCCGGTTCCCGATTCTTCCGTGCCGTCAAGACCCAGGGAATCTTTGATCCCGGACTCATCCGGACCTTCAACCTCACTTTCACCCAAGCCAACTGGGCCAGCCTCCTGACCACCGGACGCACTACCGGCTCCAACACCGTCGGCGGCCTGACCATGGACAATGGGATCGCCATCGCGGCGGTCGGCGCGCGGTATAAGGGCAACACCTCGTTCACGATGGGCGGCACCAAGAAGTCCATCAACCTGGAGGTCGACTTCGTGGATCCAGAGACACGCGTCCTCGGGTACAAGACCCTGAATCTCAACAACGCCGCCGGGGATGAGTCCATCCTCCGCGAACCTCTCTACTTCAATGTCATGAATCGCTACGCCCCCAGCCCCAGGGCCGCGGTCGCACAACTCAACATCAATGGCGCCAACTGGGGCGTTTACGCCCTCGCACAACAGGAGGATTCAGACCTCGTCGATGAGTGGTTCCCCGACAATGAGGGAGATCGCTGGAAGGCCCCCAATGCCGCCGGCACGGCCGGCGGAGGCGGACCGGGCGGCGGTGCTCCCGGCGGTGGCGGCATGTTCAGCTCCGATCTCTCGGCCTTCTCATGGAAGGGCAGCGCCATCAGCGCCTACACGGCCAACTACGAACTCAAGACTTCGAACTCAACGAACGCGTGGGAGCGCCTCGTGCACGCCAATCAGTCATGTTGAGTTGCGGCCGCTGCCGCCCGTCACCTCCGCTGTCTCCAAACCCACCCCACCTGCTGCTGGCCAAGGTCAGCTTTGGAAGCCAGACCGCGGATCGTGCGTGGGGACGTCCGGCCTCCGCACCATCCAGCTTCACGGTCCTGTCACCGACTCGAGGAAGTTCGAATCCTTAACCACACATTGGATGTCCGCTCATCGAGGCGACCCCGGCACCCGAAAATGGAGCCGGGCCCATTCCTTTCCTCGCCATCGCCTGCCCTGTCCGGCTGAATGGAAACCATGGAGCTGACAACTCAACTGGCGCTGTTCCTCGATAACCGTCCCGGTTCCCTCGCCCGCGTCTGCGAGGCCCTCGCCGAGGCCCGGATCAACATCTACGCCATCTCCACCAGTGACACGGTCGACCATACAGTCATCCGCATGGTCGTCAGCGAACCTCGACGCGCGATGGAACTCTTTGAGGATCGCAAGGCACTCGTCGTCGAAAGTGACGTGCTCATGATCCATGGCGACAATCGGCCCGGCGGCCTCGCCTCCATTGCCCGTCGTCTGGGTGACGCCGGCATCAACATCGAATACGCCTACTGCGCCACCAGCCCCAAGGCGCGCAACGGTCTCCTCATCCTTCGGCCCTCGAACCCGAGGAAGGCCCTCAAGGTCCTGAACCAGTCGGAGTAGACCGTTGCCTGCGCCAGGGTCCGCTGCCCTCAACTTGCCGAGGCTGCAACCCCGGAAAGCAACCCCAGTACCTGCGTGGGTTGCCCGGTTGACTCCGCGCGGGTCTTCAGATCCTTTACCCGGACCTGAAGCCCCCCTTCAACGCGCTCCAGCCTGACCCAGTGTCCGGCTCCCATCTCCAACGCGCGCTTGAACTGCTTGTCAGACTTCAGCGGGGTCAGGCTGTACTCGACAGCTTTGCCGGCCTCGCGGAGTTGCTGGACCAATGTCAGTGAATCCAGACGCAGGGTCTCGTCCTCCACCAGCACCATCACGTCGATCGTCGACGAGAATGACGGCACCTTTCCGCGCTTCCTCAGCAGCAACGCCAGAACGACGTCACCCATCCCGAAACCCAAGGCGGGTAGCTTCACCTTCCCACCACTGAGCAGGCTCACCAGATTGTCGTAGCGTCCCCCGCCCGCGATGGCCCGGAATTCCCCCTTCCGGTCGAACGCCTCAAACACCACGCCGGTGTAATAGGCCAATCCACGGATGACGCCGTAATCGATCTTCACGTACGCGCCCAGGCCACGCGCAGCGAGGTTGTCCAGGATCCCCTGGAGTTCAGCGGTGGGAACTCCAGCCGAAACAAACGACTTCACCGCCTCTGGTGTCACACCCGTCGGTGCAAAACGACGCGCACTCGTCTCGACGTCGTCCCTCTCCATCTTGTCCACGGCCTGGAAGAAGGCATAAGCCTGGTCAGGCTGCCCACCCTGGGATTCATAGAACGCCTGCCACGCCTTCCGGCTGCTCAACCGGATCACGAAGTCCTCTTCCGTCAGCCCCATCGACCGCAGCACATCAATGAGCAACGCAACTACCTCCGCGTCCGCTGCGGCATCCTCCTCGCCAAAGAGGTCGCAGTTGAACTGGAAGTGTTCCCGCAACCGTCCCTTCTGCGGAGCCTCGTAACGGAACAATTGCGGCATCGAGTACCACTTGATCGGCTTCCGATACGCCCGCTCCGCCGCCGCCACCATCCGCGCCACCGTCGGCGTCATCTCCGGTCGCAGGGAGACTGCGTCATTGCCCTTGTCCAGGAAGTTGAACAACTGGGAAACGATCTCATCCCCCGACTTCGCCGTGTAGAGGTCCAGCGGCTCGAGAGGCGGGCCGTCATACTCACGGAACCCGTACCGCCGTGCGGTCCTTCGCCAGCAATCAAAAATGTGCTGACGCAAATCACAACTCCACTCCTCACCCGGCGGGAGCGGCTCCGGATAGAATTCTCGAAAGCCCTTCAGACGCTGCATAAAGGCCGGGAACGTACACAGGCCGAATCCCGCGAGCCATGCCGAAAAAAGTCGGGCGCATCGGAGTTCCGATGCGCCCGTCCTGGAAAGTCCCTCGCCGCCCCCGGCAGGAACCGACCACCACCTACCCGAATACCCGGAGTGCTTCCTCCTCAGGCCTTCGGCGCCTTCGGCGTCAGCTTCAACACCCGTTCCCGCATTTCCTTGCCGGGTTTGAACTTCACCACCGCCCGAGGGGGAATGGGCACGTCGTTCTCCGGGTCATTGGGATTACGTCCAATCCGCGCCTTGCGGATCTTCACCTCGAACACACCAAAATTCCGCAACTCGATCGTCTCACCTTCCGCCACCGCATCAGAGATGATGTCGAGGGTTTTTTGGACGATCTTGAGGACGACTTCCTGGTTGACGTGGGCTTCTTGGTTTGAACCTTCGTCCTGCTCCAGTTCCTGGCTTATCCGGACGACGATGTCGCGCTTCGTCATGGCTATCTGTTAATTAAGGTTAGGGGGGATCTTGACGAACGCGTGATAGGAGGCCCGAGGCCATCCGGTCAAGACATGACTGCATCCAGCCCACTCTCTCCCCCAAAATAGGGCTTCCCAGACAAATCCCGGAAAGCCCTGGTTGAAGTCAGAAGCCAGCATGAGCGGCCGTTCGGGACGACTATCCTAGCCAACGGATTGGCTGCCCATTCCGCAGCCTGGCTGACGGCCGACAACCCTTCCGAGCCAGCCCAGTTCAACCGGCAACAGTCGACAACTCCACCGGCTCGACACTGAGTCCAAGCTTCTTCAGCCATTTCAGCCCGGCTTCGACTTCCGTGGCCGTTCCCTGAACCTCCAAACACACGATCCCCACCTCGTCGGTCACGCTCGCCTGCCGGATGTTCGTGGAAAGCTCGAACCGGTGCCCCAACTCCCAAATCACGGGTGCCTTGATCCGCTTCGGCGGGTAGGTCAACCAGAGACGACGCTGCACGATACCTGCGGCTTCCTTGGCCGGGGGCTTGGTGGCCTGCTTTGTTGCCGGCGACCGCGTGGCCGCAGACGCCGCTGGTTTTCTGGATTTGGCAGGCATGGGCTGGTTTGGATCGGGTCTTGGGTTGGGGATTCGAGAACCGAGGGCTTAACCCCCGGCAATCGCCGGAATGATGCTCACTTCGTCGCCGTCCTTCAAAGGGGTGTGCTGGTTCTCAAGGAACCGGATGTCCTCCTCGTTCACGTAGACGTTCACAAAACGACGCACTTCTCCGGCGTCGTCGAGCAGGCGTTCCTGGATTCCAGGAAAACGCTGCTGCATCTCGGCGAAGGCCGAGGCGACGGTGCCGGGCTGGACCTGAACCAATTCCTCGTCTCCGGTCAGCTTCCGGAGCGGGGTCGGGATACGCACATTGACTGGCATGATATCGGGCCGCAGAGCCTGCCACCTCCCTCCATCCCTGCGCAAGGGAGGTTTTGGTACACGGCCCCCGCAGGGAAAGGTTTCGGCGCGTCGATGTCCTCATCGCCCCGAGAAAGCCTATGGATCGGCGACAAGGACGTCGCCACCCCGTTCCATGTGGGACAGTGTCCAACTGCGCCCGCCCACGGGCTCTCATTCCAAGTTTGGGTTCGCATCCCAAACGATTGCGGGCTTTGATTCGCGCACCAACATACCCCTATGGCTTCGATCAAGTTCGGTACCGACGGCTGGAGGGCCGTCATCGCGGAAGACTTCACCTTCGCCAATGTCGATCGTGTCGCGCAGGCAACAGCGGACTTCTGGAAGGCCAACCCCGTTCCTGGCACCACCCTGAAGACTGTCGTTGGCTACGATCGCCGCTTCCTCTCCGACCAGTTTGCCCTGCGCGTCGCGGAAATCCTCGCGGGCAATGGCTTCATCGTCACCCTGACCAACACGCCAACGCCCACGCCGTCTGTCTCCTATGCGGTCAAGCAGCAGAAGGCCATCGGCGGCGTGATGCTGACCGCTTCCACAATCCGCCGGCGTTCAACGGATTCAAGCTGAAGGCATTCTACGGTGGTTCCGCCGAACCTGTGATGTGCCAGGCCGTCGAGGCCCTGCTGGACAAGTCACCAGTGCAGGCGATCCCCTTCGATCAGGCCCGGAAGGAAAAGAAGATTGTCCTCAAGGACGTCCGCCCCGCCCACTACACGGCCATCAAGCGCCTCGTTGATTTCGACCTCATTGCCAAATCCGGACTGCGTTTCGCCCACGAAGCCCTTTATGGCGTCGGAGCAGGCTGCTTCGACGAACTCCTCGCAGGCACTTCCTGCCAGGTCACCACCCTGAACGGTGAACACAACCCCGGCTTCGGCGGCATCAATCCCGAGCCCATCGCACGGAATTACGTCAAGTCGGCCGCCTACCTGGCCAAGAACCCCCACGACCTCTGTCTGGTCACCGATGGGGATGCGGACCGCGTTGGTGGCATGGATGGACGGGGCAACGCGCTGTCCACGCACCAGATCATCTGCCTGCTGCTCCAACACTACATCCTCAACCGCAAGCAGACCGGCCGCGTGGTCAAGGCCCTCACCACGACCTCGATGGTGGACAAGATGTGCGCCCGTCATGGCCTCGAACTCGTCGAGACCGGTGTCGGCTTCAAGTACATCGCCTCGGAAATGATCAAGGGCGGGGTCCTGCTCGGATTCGAGGAAAGCGGTGGTATCGGCTTCCCTGGCCACATCCCCGAACGGGATGGCATTGCGGCCGGACTCGTCCTGCTGGAGTTGCTCGCCTTCGAGAAGAAGCCTCTCACGAAACTCCTCGCCGGCCTCGAAAAGGAATACGGCCCCCATCGGTATGCCCGGATCGACACACACTTCCCGTTGGAAAAGCGGGCGGCGCTGATGGAGTTCTGCCGGGACAAGGGCCCTGCCAAGCTTCTGAAGTCTCCGGTCAAGGAGGTGAAGTCGTTCGACGGCGTCAAGTTCATCGCCGAAGACGGCACCTGGCTCATGCTGCGTGGGTCCGGCACCGAACCCATCCTCCGGATCTACGCCGAGGCCAAGTCCGACGAGGACGCCCAGGCACTGCTCAAACTGGGCGTCCAATGCACCAAGAAGGTTTGATGCCGGCCTCACAGACCGTGAAAGAGGGGCCAGGACCAAGCGGCAGGAGCGCCGGCTGGATTTGTCCCCAAGCTATTCACAAGGAGACCTTGACCACCCGCCATTCCAACCCCCACTGTGAGCTCGTGCTCGTTGGGCACAATTCATGTTCGCGCAATTAAAGGGTCTCTTCTCCAACGATATCGGGATCGACCTCGGTACCGCCAACTCGCTCGTGTATGTGCGGGACCAGGGGATTGTTCTGCGTGAGCCTTCGGTTGTCGCCATCCAGGCGGGAACCACGAATGTTCTGGCCGTGGGTGAAGAAGCCAAGCGCATGCTTGGCAGAACCCCCGGCAACATCGTTGCCATCCGGCCGATGAAGGACGGCGTCATTGCCGACTTTGAAATCACGGAGGCGATGCTGAGGCATTTCATCCAGAAGGTTCACCATCGCAAGCTGATCGCCCCGAGAGTCGTCGTCGCCGTGCCTAGCGGTATCACGGAAGTGGAGAAGCGTGCCGTCAAGGACTCGGCTACCCACGCGGGAGCCCGCGAGGTGTATCTCATCGAACAACCGATGGCTTCGGCCATTGGCGTCGGGCTTCCGGTCCATGAACCGGCCGGCAACATGATCGTCGATATCGGCGGGGGAACCTGCGAGATCGCCATCATTTCGCTGGCGGGCATCGTGTTCAGCCGGTCCGTCCGCGTGGGAGGCGACGAGTTCGACGACACCATCGTCGCGCACATGAAGAAGGCCCACAACCTGATGATCGGCGAACGCACCGCCGAAGAGATCAAGATCCGCATCGGTTCGGCCCATCCCCTCGAACAGGAACTCACCATCGAGGTGAAGGGTCGCGACCTGTCCGCCGGACTCCCTCGAACGGTGACTGTCCGTTCCGAGGAAATCCGCGAGGCCCTCAAAGAACCCCTCTCCAGCATTCTCGAATCCGTCCGCATCACCCTCGAACGCTGTCCTCCAGAACTCTCGGCCGACCTCGTCGACCGCGGGATCGTCATGGCGGGCGGCGGGGCGTTGCTCCGCAACATCGACCGCCTCGTCTCCCAGGAGACCGGGCTGCCGGTGCACATCGCGGATGACCCCCTGAGCGCGGTGGCGACCGGGACCGGGCGTGTGCTCCAGGAGCTGGCGTTCCTCAAGCGCGTCGCTTCGTCCACGGCCTGATTCCCACCATGCGTTCCACGATCCTGATTCCTTCGCTCGGCGTTCGCCCCGGATAAGACGGGACGAACCTTGTTCAAGCGCTCTCATTACATCGCTCTCGCGTTCTGCGCCCTGGTGCTGCTGGTTCTCCTCAACCTGCCATCGGGCGCTTCCTCCCGTCTCAAACTGGCGGTTGGCGGCGTTTTCCTGCCTCTCTTTGGTCTGTCCACAGCGGCCGAATCCTTCGTCGACCGCGCTTCCTACCAACTGCTCCCGCGACAGACGCTGATCTCGGAATTGCGTCGTCTGGAGGCGGACAACGCCCGGCTCCGTTTCCACGCGACCCACGCGGACGATGCGCTCGCCGAAAACAATCGCATCCGGACCCAGCTCGGTCTTCTCCCGCGTGGACCGTGGAAGCCCCGTCCCGCACGCATCGTGGGTCGCGATCCCAGCACGTGGTGGCGCACGATGCTCATCGACTACGGCTCCAGGGATGGGGCGCAGGTCAATCAACCCGTGGTCACGGCCGAAGGATTGGTTGGACGGATTGCGGTCGTCGCCCACAGCCACAGCCAGGTTGCACTGGTGGGTGACGCCGCCTGTGGTGTTGCCGTGCTGGTCGCCGAGACGCGCGACCAAGGCATCATCAAGGGCCCCCAATCGACCGTCGAATCCGGTGCTCTGGAGATGAGCACCTTCCAACACAGTCCCCAGATCCTCGCCGGCCATACCGTCGTCACCAGCGGCGACGGAGGAATCTTTCCCAAGGGTCTTCCTGTCGGGAAGATCATCGACACGCACCCCGCCAACGCTGGGCTGTTCACGACGGCTCGGGTCCGTCTGGGCGCCAACCTCAACCGCCTCGAGGAAGTCTGGGTGCTCCAGCAATGACCTGGCTGACTCCAGCACTGCTGTTCCTCGTGACATGGTTCTCCGTCTACCTCCAGACGGGGCTGATCCCCATGCGCGTCCTGCTCGGCGCCCCGCCCAGCATCCTGCCTGCACTCGTGGTGTATGCTGCCTTCACCCACGGCCTTGGAATTGTCACCAGCCTCACCATCGTGGCCGGACTCTGGGCGGACTCGTTATCCGGCAGCCAACTCGGCACTGGAGTCGCGCCCCTCTTCGTCCTGGGTTTCCTGCTCAATACCCGGCAGCACCTCCTCCTCCGCGACCAGCGTTACGCCCAGTTCTGGTTGGGATTCGGTGGCGGCATCGGAGTGCCGCTCGCCCACGCGCTCATCCTCGAAATGGGCGGAGCGGAACCTGCCTGGGGTTGGTTCACGCTGCGGCAACTCCTCGGGCTTGGCCTCCTGAACGGGATCGCCTGCCCAGTCGCCTTCATTCTTTTCGATCAGCTCCGCGGAACCTTTGAGTATCAGCAGGCCGCTCCCGGTCCGTATGCCATCAACCGCGAAATGAAACGCGGTCGCACCTGACGAGCCATGCTGATCTTCGACCAACTCAACAAGGGCGAGCGCCCGCTGCGGATCCTCGCATGGGGCGTCATCGCCGGCATGCTGGTCCTTCTTGGCGGCCTGTGGCGGGTTCAGGTGTTGTCCGGTTCGGACTATCGCCGAAGCCAGGAACGCCAGAGCTATCGCAGCGTCCGCCTTCCGGCGATGCGCGGCCGGATCATCGATCGCAACGGCGTCGCCTTCGCCGAAAACCAGCCGCGCTACCGACTTGACGTCTACCTCGACGAACTCCTGCCCCAGTTCGCCGAAAAGGAACGCCAGTTCCGCCGCGAGCTACTGGCCTCGCGTGGGGCAACCAATACCGCACCTTCCGGACTCTGGACCCGCCTCACGGCGCGGTTTTCCAAGACACCCAAGAAGGTCATGATCACACCCAACGAACGCGAGTGGCTGAAGCGCCACGCCCGCTTCGCCGTGGTCTCCAACATCGTCCAGCAGATCAACCAGCGCCTGAACACCCAGGTCGCCAAGACCGAGGCGGATCTCTTCCGCCACTGGAGCCGTGAGCGCGCCCTGCCCTTTCCCGTGCTCAACAATCTGACCCCGGCACAGGTCGCGGTCCTGACCGAGCAAGGATGGTCCATTCCCGGAGTGGAACTCGAGCTCGTCCCCGTCAGGTCCTACCCCAACGGTCAGCTCGCCGCGCACATCATCGGGGCCGTCCGCACCCACGATACCTCGGGCGAGGACGACCAGGCCTTCGACTATCGCCTCCGGGACTACCGCGGCCTCATCGGTCTCGAATCCGCCTTCGACCGCCAACTCCGCGGCAAGGCCGGCGCCAAGAGCATCCTGATCAACAGCTCCGGCTACCGACATCGACAGGGCGAAATCATGCTCGCGGAACCTGTCATCGGCGACACCCTCGTCACGACGCTGGATCTCCCCCTCCAGAAAGCCGTCGAGAAATCCCTGGCCCAGGTCAATGGCGACGAACGTGGTGCCGCCGTGGTCGTCGACATCCGCAATGGCGACATCCTCGCCTGCGCTTCCGCCCCGTCCTTCGATCCCAACGCATGGATCGATGGCATCAGCCAGACGGAGAACCAACGGTTGCTCGATCCGAAGATGAAGTACCTCTTCAACCGGGCCACCTACGGATCCTACAACCCGGGCTCCACCTTCAAGATCGTCACGGCCCTCGCGTGCTTCGAACACGGCATCCTCACCACCCAGAACGTGGATGACCGCATCCGGACCCTCGGTTACTACCGGATAGGCCGGAATCATGACATCGACGACACCGCGCCCGCCGGCGAATACGACTTCAAGCGCGCCTTCATCAAGTCCAGCAACTCCTACTTCATCGAGTACGGACTCCGCCTCGGCATCGACAACCTGCTCGACTACGCCCGCCGCCTCCATCTGGGCGAAAAACCCGGCCTCCGACTCAACGAAGAGGCCACCGGCATCATTCCCGACGTCGTGGACGTTCCCGCCGGCGGCCTCAAGGGAAAGACCGCCAACCTCAGCATCGGCCAGGAGCTGACCGTCACCCCCGTCCAACTCGCCATGGTCATGGCTGCCGTCGCCAACGGCGGCACCGTCTACTGGCCGCGCCTCATCGATCGATTCGAACCCGGCGACCCACTCTCCAGCGAGCCCGCCGAACATGTCCGCCCCGCGCAGGTCCGGACGCAACTCCCCATCCAGCGCGAGCACCTGGCCATCCTTCACGCCGCCATGCGCGATGACGTCGCCCTGGACGAAGGCACCGGCAAAGGGGCGCGCGTCCGTGACTTCGCCGTCTGCGGCAAGACCGGCACGGCGGAGGTCAAGGCCGGGCGTCGCCTGATCGATCGCATCACCTGGTTCTCCAGCTTCGCGCCCTATGAATCTCCCCGGTACGCCGTGGTGGTCATGGTCGAAAGCGGTGGCTCCGGTGGCGGCACCTGTGCGCCGGTCGCGCGTCGGATCTACGAACACCTCCGCGATCGCGAACGCGGGACCGTGGCCCAGAATTCAAACTGACGATGCTGCCCGCCAGCCTCCAACCCAACGTCCAGCGTGAGCGCCTGATCGACAGGACGCTCTGGCTGGGCGTGCTCGGATTGATGGCGGTTGGCGCCCTCTTCATCTTTTCCGCCACCGGCGCCAACGAGGCGGCCCGCAATGCGGCCTGGTTCGATTACACTGCCGTCCGCCAGTCCCTCGCCTACGTGCTCGGCATCGTCCTGGTCGGTGCCAGCTGCCTCATTGATTACGCGCGCCTCGCCCGGTGGGCACTCCTCGCTTACTGGTTTTCCATCCTGTTGCTGGTCGGCGTCTACGTGATCGGTGTCGAACGGCTCGGCGCCAAGCGCTGGATTGATCTGGGTCTCATCCAGTTCCAGCCATCTGAATTCGCGAAGCTCGCCTTCCTCTTCGCCGTCGCCAACTTCCTCTCACGTCCCGTCGGCGAACTCGCCTCCCCAGCCCTCTTCATGAAGGCGCTTGGAATGGCGCTCCTGCCGTTCGGCCTCATCGTCAAGCAACCCGATCTCGGATCAGCCCTCGTCTTCCTTCCGATGGCGCTGGTCATGATGCTGGTCGCTGGCGTGCCCCAGCGGTTCCTGGTCCGTTTCCTCGCCTGCGGCCTCCTGCTCGTCTCGCTCGTCCTGGTCGACGTGATGTTCGCTTCCCCGAAGTGGAGCTTCATCCGGCTCGAGGAATACCAGAAGCACCGTCTCCTGGTGTACTTCAACCTCGACTTCGCACCCAAGAACGCTACCGACTCCGAGCGACTCGTCGCCCGCGCCGAAAAGGACAAGAAGAGTTACAATGTGAAGCAGGCCCTGATCTCCGTTGGATCAGGCGGTTTCACCGGCAAGGGCTGGAGGCAGGGCACCCAGGGAGCCCTCGGTTACCTGCCACGTGCTGTGGCCCATAATGATTTCATTTTCTCCGTGATCGCTGAGGAAACCGGCTTTGCCGGATCCCTTGTCGTTCTCGGACTTTATTCCGTGGTCCTGTTCTCCGGCGTGAAAATCGCCGGTCAGGCCCGCGATCGCCTCGGTCGCATCCTCGCGGCCGGTGTGGTTGCACTCCTATTCACGCACATCTTCGTAAACATCGGTATGAACATCGCATTGATGCCTGTGACAGGCATTCCGCTGCCCCTGCTCTCCGCAGGTGGAACCTCGGTGGTCTGCTCGCTCCTCGCGGTCGGCATTCTTCAAAACATCCACCAGAATCGCCGCCACTACTGATCCGTTCACGAAACCCCTTTTCCTTCCACCGTTCACCCTCCCTCTTCCATGAGCTACCAGACTTTCAAGAAGGGCCGCGGTCCAGCCCGCTTCCGCCCGTCCGGCGGACTCGGCCATCGCGCACCAGGCCGCTCCGGCCCCACACCCAATCAGGAACCCATCGGCGCCCGGCCGGAATCCGATCGGGTGTTCGACACCCGTCAGTACGAAGCCGAGGTCCGACGCGCTGAAAACGTCGCTGCCGGCCTTCCCGAGGACGCCGAACACGAGCACGAACCCGATCTCACCACCTCCGGGCGGGACCAGTCCTACCGCAATCCCGACTTCTCACGGCCCGCCAATGCCGGAGATGCACACGATCACGACCACGATCACGATCACGGCGAAGCCCGTCATGACCATCCCGACCGGGATCATGACCGTGAGCATGATCATGATCATCCCGAAACCCGGGAAGAGTCGGAACCGTCCGGTGCCACGACCACGGGGCGGACATCGGAACCCAGCCGCGGACGGAACGATGGACGCGGCGATGGACGTGGCCGCGACCGCGGACAAGGCCGTGGCCGCGATCGTGGGGGCCGCGAACCTCGCGAGCGGCGCGAACCCGCAGCCTCCGAGGGCCGTGATACCCGCGCACGCGGCAACCAACCCGAACCCGCGCAGCGCTCCATCATCGACAAGGCCAAGGCCGCGGTGAAGGAAGTCGTCCGCAAGGTTCGCGACCTCATCGATCCCGAGCCCAAGACCGTCAAGGAGGTCATCATCAATGCCGAACCCCTCGAAAGCCGCGTCGCCGTCCTCGAAGACGGACGACTCGAGGAGTTCACCGTCGAACGGACCAATGACGTCCGCCTCGTCGGCTCCATCTTCAAGGGCAAGGTCAAGAACCTCGAAGACAACCTCAAGGCCGCCTTCGTCGACATCGGCTTCGAAAAGAACGCCTTCCTCCATTACTGGGACATCGTCCCCAATTCCCTCGATTCCAACGTCGAGATCATCGAACGCGACGATCGAAACCGCCGCCGCGAGAAGCCCAAGTTCACCCAGAAGGACGTTCCGCGCCTCTTCCCGCCGGGCTCCGAAATCATCGTCCAGGTCACCAAGGACGCCATCGGCACCAAGGGTCCCCGCGTCACGACGAACCTCGCCCTGCCCGGGCGTTACCTCGTCCTTCTCCCGAACTCCGACCAATCCGGCATCTCCCGGAAGATCGAGAGCCATGAGGAACGCCAACGCCTCAAGAAGATCGTTCGCGAACTCTCCATCCCCGAGGGCATGGGCGTCATCGTCCGCACCGCCGGCGAAGGAAAGCTCAAGCGCTACTTCATCCGCGATCTCGCCATGCTCCTCGAGGAGTGGTCCGGCGTGCAGAAGAAGATCAAGGAACAGCCCCTCGCCACCTGCGTCTTCCAGGAACCCGACCTCATCGAGCGGACCGTCCGCGACTTCCTCACCGAGGACGTCACCCGCATCGTCATCGATAACAACCCGAAGTTCGAATACATCCGCGAAGCCATCGAGCGCATCTCCAAGCGCTCCGTGAAGAAGATCCACTTCTACAACGAGGCCGAGCCGCTTTTCGACCGGTTCAACATCACCCGCCAGCTCGAGTCCGCCTTCTCACGCCAGGTCCAGCTGCGCTCCGGTGGATACCTCGTCATCGACGAAACCGAGGCCCTCGTCGCCATCGACGTCAACACCGGCAAGCACAAGGGCGGCAAGGACCACGACTCTGCCATCCTCAAGGTCAACATCGAGGCGGCCGATGAAATCTGCCGCCAGCTGCGCCTCCGCAACATGGGCGGCATCATCGTCCTCGACTTCATCGACATGAAGCACCGGAAGGACCAGCAGCAGGTCTACCAACGCGTCAAGGACGGCCTCCGACGCGACAAGGCCAAGACCCATGTGCTGCCGCTCTCGCAGCTGGGCCTCATGGAAATGACCCGCCAACGCCAGACCGAGTCGGTCCAGTCCTCCCTCTACGAGGACTGCGTCCACTGCCGCGGCCGCGGGTTCATCAAGTCCGCCGAAACCATGTCCGTCGAAATCCAGCGCAAGCTCACCGCCATCCTCAAGGCCCGTCCGCGCGATGAGTCGGACTTCCAGGTCAAGGTCGTCTGCAACCCGCGCGTCCTCGACCGTCTGCGCAGCCGCGACGAACAGCTCCTCATCGACCTCGAGAAGAAGTTCTTCGCGAAGCTCACCTTCCGCCCCGACGGCTCGTTCCACAACGAGCAGTGGATCATCTACAACGCCATGAACAACGACGAGATCGCCCGCTCACGCGACGATCACGCGCTCACGGCCAACAACCGCTGATCCAGCCATGATCCGGCTCGTCGTCGCCTCCATCGTGGGCGCTTGCCTCCTCGCCATCGGCTCCGGTTGCGCCACCAAGGCCCAACCCCAGGCCGGTGCGCGCTGGTGGAAGGGCAATCTCCACACGCATTCCCTGTGGAGCGACGGCGATGACTATCCGGAGATGATCGCGCAGTGGTATCGCAACCAGGGCTACCACTTCCTGTCCGTCTCCGATCACAACGTCATGCAGTCCGGCGAACGTTGGTTCACGCTCAAGGGCGGGACCAACGGTCGCGGCCACGGCGTCGCCCTCCGCAAGTACGTCGACGCCTGGGGTCCGGACTGGGTGACCCTCCGCTCACGTGGCGAAACCAACGAAGTGCGACTCCGTCCCCTCGACGAATACCGGGGTCGCGTCGAGGAGCCCGGACGATTCCTCCTCATCGCCGGCGAGGAGATCACCGACCGCCACCTCAACGCACCGCTCCACATGAACGCCCACAACCTGCGATTCCCCATCCAGGCCCAGGGCGGATCGAATGTCGTGGATGTCCTCCAGCGGAACACCGATGCCGTCCTCGCCCAGCGCAAGGCCACCGGCCAGCCCATGTTCCCGCACATCAACCACCCCAACTTCGGGTGGGCCATCACCGCCGAGGAACTCATGCAGATCCGGGGCGAACAGTTCTTCGAGGTCTACAACGGCCATCCAGCCGTCCACAACGAAGGCGACGCCGGTCACCCCAGCACCGAAAGGATGTGGGACATCGCCCTCACCTGGCGCCTCGCCTTCCTCAATCTCGGGCCGATGTTCGGCCTCGCGGTGGACGACGGTCATCACTACCACACCAACGACGTCCAACTCTCCAATGCCGGACGTGGCTGGGTCCAGGTCCGCGCCAAGTCCCTGCGGGTGGAGGATCTCATCGCCGCCCTCGAAGCCGGGGACTTCTACGCCTCCAGCGGCGTCGAACTCCGCGATGTCCGTCGGCACGGCGACCGCCTCGACGTCGAGGTGCAGCCCACGCCCGGCACCCAATACCGCATCGAGTTCATCGGCACCCGACGCGACTTCAATCCCACCCGCTCACCGCTCACCAGCACCACGGGGATCCCGCTTCGGGTCAGCCAGCGTTACAGTCCCGACATCGGCACGGTCCTCGCCGTGGTCGATGGCACCAAGGCCAGTTACCAACTCCACGGCGACGAACTCTATGTGCGCGCCCGGATCACCTCTTCGAAGCCCAAGCCCAACCCGGGTCGTCCCGGCGAGATGGAGGCCGCCTGGACCCAACCGCTGATTCCGATCAGCCCGTAGGCCTCCCCAGGGTGCATTCGATCGCATCCGCTCCTTCACCCGATCCCATTCCTGCACTACCCTCCCACCGTGCCAGAACCGCAAGACCAGTCCGACTCCGCACTCGACCGTCTCTGGAAGGAGTACGCCAAGTCCTTCCGGACCTTCGATGACCTCACGCTGGCGCGCTGGTGCTCCCAGACCCTCGGTCAGCTCCACGGCCAGTCGTGGCGCATGTCCCACCCCCTCGTCGGTGCCTACCGTCTCGCCGCCCAGATCGCCAACGAACGCGGCATCTGGCACCAGCGGTTGGTCAACATGCCCGTCGGGTACGTCCACGCCGAATGTTGCCGTGCCCCGCTCCTGCCACTGCTCACCCGCGAGGTCAGCGAATTCGGCCTGCTCTGCCTGCACTGCAACGAACCGGCGATCCTCCCCGACCAGATCCCGGCCGATGTGATGGCCCGCATCACCAAATGGTCCAACGAATACTCCGATTTCCACGAGGTCGCTCACTGGGATGACAAGCGGCGCGCCAAATCCGACTACGACGCCAAGTATGAGGAAGCCGCCGAGAACATCGAACGTCTCCTGGCCGAAGCCGCCGAAAACATCGTTCCCCTCCTGCTCGAACATTATCCCGCCGTCCTCTGGGAAGATCAGGATGAATGCCTCGAAGTCCGCCCCGAGGACATCCCGCTCTAGTCATTCGCCCTTCGCCCCAACGGCGCAGCCTACGAAAGCCCAGGGCAACGCCCTGCGGTTCAGTCCCACCACAAAGACTCACGAGCCCTGAGAGGGCGGCCCAGCCCATCAACCTGGAATCGGCAGTTGGAACCACGGATTGCGCCTCGTACCTTTCCCGTTCGCGTCTACCAATGAACTCAGGATCTACTGAGTTGTAGGCCGGGTGCCCTCACCCGGCGACTGCATCGAGGACTGTAGACGAGCTGCAGACCGCCAGTTCGTTGCTGCAAAACAACCCTTCAGTAAGGGGTCGGTTCTTCGCGTGAGACCCTGTGGCCTCAATCCCAGAAGGATGGCCGCAAAAATCACAAAACGTCGCAAAAGGGCGCTGTTCCCATCCGACGAAACCGCCCTCCTCTCGCGGACTCAATGACCACCGCCATCCCCCTCGCCTCGAAAGCTGGCCGGGACAACAAACGTTGACATCACCATTGCCGCCAAGCCGTGGCCCCAGGCCCGGAGGGCCGTCAGACGGTAGCCCAGCGCGTGAGCGCTGGGTTTCGTCCCCCCATGAACACCCAGCCCCGGAGGGGCGACAGAACCCCTTCCCGTGCGACCGCCAACATTCGGTCGTTTTCCAGAACCCAACAACGCCCCGGAACACCTGAAGCCTTCGCGTGCCCCCCCTCCTGACCGAAACTCATTTTCACGCCGAGACGCCGAGCCCACGGAGGTTCGATTACCCTACATGCGTTGGCGACGATGGAATCGAAGCGGTCTTTGGGCCCGCTTGTTGGAGATAGTCGCAGCGGAGGCTCAGGGCGCCTTTGTCCAACTCGCCACCATCCTCGATTGGCTCAAGTCCTCCTTTTGAAGACACGCCCTAAACTCTCCATAGCCGTTGCAGGCCCTCTCAACCTTCGCCCGCCAGAGCCCTCCAATAATCACGCGAAACGGCAAGCTCACCCTCTTCCCAGCACCCCGAGTTCGATTGCTCCATAAACTTGAGCCAATGCCAAATCACGGCAGCTTTTCGAAAACGCATATTTGCCCATCGAGAAGAATCATACTCCATATGACTCGCGATACTATCAGGTCTCAAGAAGAACTCTATCTCTCGACAGACTGTATCCAGATCCAGCTCTCCAACTCGCAAGACTGCATTAGCGAGTGCCTCGCCAAGATACGATTCGAAGAATTCTTCGGGGCAGCCCAGGAAGAGGTAGGGGTGTTCCCAGTAGGCCGCTTCAGATAGCCGCCTAACTGGCGTTGACAACCCGAATACCGCAGCAATCTCATCTATCAGCTCCCGCGAGCTATTCACATTTGAATGCATATGCCTCAGGACCATCCCCCAGTGAATCAGTCACCCTCGATTAGACACTCACCTTCAGCACTTGTTCGGGTTGGGTGATGTTCAGTCGCGTGCGAGATACCCAGTCTCTTGAAGATACAATCCAACGGAAAACAGAATCACCAGCAGGTAGCCGAGCAGGAGAAGTACAACATTACCATAGAACTTCATGGGGTTCTGTTCCTTTGCTATGACAACTCGCCTCCCGAGCATGTAGCCGCTCTTCAAAACTACAAGAATGAAGCTAATCCAACCAAGGGTAACAACAGCTGAGATGATGATGTAGGACTTCATCCCAGTCTTTGCCCAAAAATAGACAACCATAAGGATGTTTAGGGGGAGCAGCGTCGCCAGCAAAGATTTCCTGAGTGTCTCGTTCCTCATGTAATACATCAGTTGCGACACGGAAACGGAGGGCGATGGGGTCAGTCTCGTATTATTTATATTCGTCCCGTATCCCAGCCACGAACTTCTTCAGTTCCCCTCGTTCCTTGGCCAGTCGCCAAAACCGGCGCCCCCCTGCGCAAGGGAGCCATTCGAGACTCGGTGGTGGCGTTGGCAAGGCAAGAACCCAACGGCGTGAAAGATCAGTCTGCTCCCTCGGCGCTCTCGGCGTCTAGGCGTCTAGGCGTGAAACAACTCCATGGCTCCTTCGCATCCTCGCGTCTTGGCGTGAGCCTTCGGTTCAATAGGGGGTGCCGTGTCTGTCGCCCTGCTGGGGCTGGTGATCCGTGGGAACGGGGGACCCACGGCTGACGCCGTGGGCTATCGTCTGTCGGTGCTCCGCACCTGTGACCTATGCATCGCTGCGTGCAACAACGCCCGGCGTCTTTCGCGTTTGCCTTGGAAGTCGTACTCGTACGACGCGGTTCGCACAATGTCCCCCTCCATCACGGCCACTACCCTACTTCGCAAACTCCACGCATCGCGTCTCCCGGATGACCGTCACGCGGATTTGTCCCGGGTACAGCAATTCATCCTCCACGCGCCGCGCGATGTCCCGGGCCATCCGCAAGCTCGCCTGATCATCGACCTGCTCCGGCCGGACCACCACCCGCAACTCCCGGCCAGCCTGCACCGCGAACGCCTTCTCCACGCCGGCCTGATCCATGGCGATCTGCTCGAGGTTCTGGAGCCGCTGCAGGTATGTCGTCATGGATTCCGAACGTGACCCGGGTCGGGATGCACTGATGGCATCCGACGCCGCCACCAGGATTCCGAAGATGTTCTCGTGCGGCACTTCCTCATGGTGGGACGCCACCGCGTTGACGATGGTGGCATTCTCCCCGTGGCGCTTGATGAAGTCGCCGCCGACGATCGCATGCGGCCCTTCCACCTCATGCGTCATGGCCTTGCCAATGTCGTGGAGCAACCCGGCCCGTCGCGCGGTCGCCGGATCCTCGCCCAACTCCGCCGCCATGAGGCCGCACAGATGCGCCACCTCCAGCGAGTGCTGCAGCACGTTCTGGGAAAAGCTGTGCCGGAAGTGAAGCTTCCCGAGCAACCGAACCACCTCCGGATGCATCGGCGACAAGGCCGCCCTGTACACTGCCTCCTCACCCGTCTTCAGGATGAAGGCGTCCATTTCCTGGTTCACCGAGGCCAGGACTTCCTCGATCCGCGCCGGGTGGATGCGACCATCCATCACCAGCCGTTCCATGGCCAATCGCGCAATCTCACGTCGGACCGGATCAAACCCGGAAAGCACCACCGCGTTGGGCGTGTCGTCGACCAGCACCGTGACGCCAGCAGCCGCCTCGAACGCGCGGATGTTCCGACCGTCGCGGCCGATGATGCGGCCCTTCATGTCGTCGCCGGGCAGGGCCACGGTTGCCGTGGACGTCTCGAAGGTATGTTTCCCCGCGTAGCGTTGCACCGCGATGGCCAGGAGGCGTCGCGCCTGTTCCTCGGCTCCATGCTTCGCGTTCTCGAGGATGTGTCGCGAAAGGTCGGCCGCGTCCTTCGCGGATTCCGCTTCCACTTCGCGCATCAATTGTTCGCGAGCCTCGGACGCGGTCGTCTGCGCGAGCTGTTCCAACTGGGTCTTCCGCAGCTGCCCCTTCCGCTCCACCTCGGCACGCTCGGCCTCCAGTTGGGTCCGGATCGCATCGATCTGCTCATTGCGTTGCCGAAGCTGCTGTTCCTGCAGCCCGAAACGGTCCAGTTGCCGGTTCACCGCGGCTTCGCGTTCGCGCAACCGGTCATCCATGTCGTTCAACCGGCGTCTCTGGTCCTCCGCTTGCCGGTCCATTTCGGCGCGGGTCCGGGCCGCGTCCTCCTGGGCGGACGCGTTCACCTTCTCCCGATGGACCTCGAGATCCTTGCGCGCCTGCTCGGCCAGTTCGCGCTCACGGACCCTCAGCTCCGCCTGCAACGCCCGCTCCCGCGACCGATACAGCAGAAAACCCATGGAGCCGCCCGCAACGAGACCGCCCAGCCCCGCCGCGACCATTTGGATTAGCATCGTTGTTCCATGGCCCGCGGCCCAAACAGGCCACCAGGCACCACCACCAGGTTCAGTCGAATGTCGTGAGCTTCCACCGGCACCTCAGGCACCAACTGATCGTCCATGCCCACGCCGCAGGTCACTCCGACTGCGGGAGCCAGAAGTCGGTCGTAAAAGCCCCTGCCCCGACCCAACCGTCCCCCGCGAGTGTCAAACGCTATTCCCGGAACCAGAACAAAGTCCAGCCACGTCACGTCCACCACGCCACAAGTTGGCCGGGGCTCCCGCACGCCGAAAGCACCCGGAACAAGGTCCGCGTTCCAATCCCGGATCTCGCGGAAGACATACTCCCCACGCTCCGCATCCAATGCTGGAACCGCCACCCGCCCCCCCAGCGCCAACCGCTGCCGCAGCAGTCCAGACAGGTCCAACTCGTCCCGAAGCGCCACATAGCCCCCAACCCACCGGGCCGCGGACCAGCATTCCAGTCCTTGAAGCGTTTCCCCGACCCTGACCGCCGCTTCAACCCGCTTCTCCCCAGCACCCCCGGATCCTGTCCCGAACCTCGGCACGCAATCGGGCCTTGGCCGACGCTGTCTCGCTGGCGTTCATGCGTTTGATGCCCCCGTACCGCCGCCTTTCGCTCCCTGCCTCGCCGCTGCCGCCAAGGCCCGCCAGCGATCCAACCGTTCCTTGATCTTCTTCTCCGTACCCTGCTCGGTGGGCTCGTAAAATCGTCGCGGCTCACCCAGATAATCCTGCGGAACATAATGTCCCTCATGGTTGTGGGCGTATTCGTACCCAGCACCGTTCCCCAACCGCTTCGCGCCGGCGTAATGCGCATCCCGGAGGTGCCGCGGCACCTCCAGCGTCCTTCCGGAACGGACGTCCTCGAGGGCCGCGTCGATCGCCTTGATCACGGAATTGCTCTTGTTCGCCGTCGCGATGTAGATCGTCGCCTCCGCAATCGGGATCCGCGCCTCCGGCCATCCAATCCCCTCCGCCGCCCGATGTGCCGCCTCGGCCAGCACCAACGCCATCGGATCCGCCAATCCGACATCCTCCGCTGCATGGACCAGCAAGCGCCGCGTGATGAACCGTGGATCCTCCCCTGCGTGGATCATCTTCGCCAACCAGTAGAGTGCCGCGTCCGGGTCGCTCCCGCGCATCGATTTGATGAAGGCGCTGGCGGTGTCGTAATGCGCGTCTCCATCCCCGTCGTACACCACCGCCTTCTTCTGGATGCATTGCTCCGCCACCGCCAGATCGATGCGGATGCGTCCGTCTTCGCCGGGATCGGTTGTCAGCGCCGCAATCTCCAGAGAGTTCAACGCCTTCCGCCCATCGCCGTCGGCCACGCGGGCCAGGTGCGCGAGCGCTTCCTCTGCGACCTCCAACGGCATGTGCCCCAGCCCGCGCTCCGCATCCGCCAGCGCCCGGCGCATCAACGCCGTGAGGTCCAATTCCGAAAGCGGCCGCAACTCGAAGACCTGCGAACGGGAGACCAACGGAGAATTGACGAAGAAGAACGGGTTGTGCGTCGTGGCCCCGATCAACCGCACGACACCGCTCTCCACATCCGGCAGGAGAACATCCTGCTGGGCCCGGTTGAACCGATGGATCTCGTCGATGAAGAGAAGCGTCGGGTGACCCGTGTTCTGCAATCGATGCCCTGCCCCCTGCAACACCCGCCGAAGATCCGCCACCGTCGCTTCCACACCGTTGAGCCGCTCGAACTTCACCCGCGTGCGAAGCGCGATCAACTGCGCCAGAGAGGTCTTTCCCGTGCCCGGCGGGCCAAACAGGATCAACGACTGGATCCGATCGGCTTCCAGCGCCCGACGCAGCAATTGCCCCGGACCAAGAATGTGGGTCTGACCGGCGTATTCCTCGAGAGTTCGCGGCCGCATCCGGGCCGCCAGAGGTGCCGCCCGGGTTGGCGCCGGTTCACCGGTTCCCGCAACGCCCGGTTCCGCGCCGCTGGCTTCTGCCGGGGGCGGGGTTCCAAAGAAATCGGGCTGCGACATGACGCCCGACATCGGAGCGGCAAACACCGCTCCGGTGAAAGAAAGAAAATCCCCACCCTGGCCGTGAAGAGCAGTCCCTTCTACCTGAGGAACTAGGTGGGAACCGCGTGGCTTCGCCGCCTTCCAGTGAAGGCATGACGTTGAATATGCCGGCGCTTACGTTCCCGTAGCTTTTGACAAGGTCGAAGGACATTGCCCCGATGCACGCACCGGGCAGGGATAAATCCAAAAGAACAAAATCCACCGACTCCTTCGCCCACATCCCGTCCGGGCACAAGCCATTTTCCCGACGAATCTCGACCCGCACCCCCACTTCACCCCATCCTCTCGTCCGTGTCCGATGCCCGCCGCATCCGTGTCCTCCTCGTCGATCACGTCTCCAAGGTCCTTGGAGGCGCCGAGGTCAACATCCTCGAACTCCTCGCCCACCCCGGCGTCCGCGAACACTGGGACGTCACCATTGCCTGCGCCCCGGACAGTCCGCTCGCACGGGCGATCGACCCGCTGGGGTGGCCACGGCGCGATCACGCCTTCGCCCCTGCCCTGAACGAACTCCGTGTGGTGGGCCGGCGATTCAGCCCCATGGCCAAGCTCCGTGCCTGGCAGGAACTCAACCGCGCGACCAACCGCCTCAAGGGCCTTGCCTCCGAGCTCCGTCCCGACGTCCTCCTCTCCTGCACCAACAAGGACCACTTCGCCGCCGGTGCGGCCGCCCTCGCCCTGTCCATCCCATCCGCATGGTGGGTCAACGACATCCTTTCATCGGACTTCTTCGGCTGGCCCGTGCGCCGCGCCTTCGTCTCCCGCGCCCGCCGCCTCCAACCCCATCTCGCGGCCGTGTCCGAATTTGGACGTGCCGCACTGCTCAAGGAAGGGGTTCCCGCATCCGCCGTCCGTACGGTCCACAACGGCATTCCCCTCGACCGCTACCAACGCGATCCGCGCCGCCCGCTCCGGGCTTTCCTCAAGGTCGCGGAAGACGTTCCCCTCGTCGGCATCGTCGGCCGGCTGACCCCCTGGAAGGGGCAGGACATCTTCCTGCGCATCGCCCAGCAATGGGCCCAGCAAGGGCGACCCGGCCACTTCGCCATCATCGGCGGCGCGTTCAACGAAGACGCCCCCTTTGAGGCGCACCTCCATGATTTCGTGCGCCTGCACGGTCTCTCCGACCGTGTGCATTTCGTCCCCTTCCAACCCAACATCGTCTCCACCATTTCGTCCCTCGACGCCTTGATCCACGCGTCCACCAAGCCCGAGCCGTTCGGCCGCGTCCTCATCGAGGCGATGGCCGTCGGCGTTCCCGTGATTGGCGCCCGCGCCGGTGGCGTCCCCGAGATCATCACGGACGACGTCGACGGAGCCC
This sequence comes from Limisphaerales bacterium, assembly GCA_965283655.1. Classification (GTDB taxonomy): domain Bacteria; phylum Verrucomicrobiota; class Verrucomicrobiia; order Limisphaerales; family UBA9464; genus UBA6176. The sequence continues at coordinate 87,268 of CBDIPJ010000021.1, forward strand.
TCGTTGCTGCCGGCGACGTGGCCGGTTACGTGCGCACCCTCACCCGCCTCTTCTCGGATCCAGAGGTCTCCGCCCGATGGACGGCCGCAGGCAGTCGCACCGTCCGCGAACGCTTTGGAATGCATCGGGTCTTCGAGGACTGGCACAACCTCCTCGAAGAAGCGGTTGCCGACTGAGAACCAGAACGGGGCGGCGACGTCCACGTCGCCCCTCCCCAACCCTTCCCAAGGGGCGGCCGTGCCGGGGCACAACCTTCAGACTGCGGAAAACTGAACTTTGGGATTGCCCCCAATGCGCTCAGGCATACCTTCCCCGGCGCGCTTGGGCGATGGTGTAAAGGTAGCACAGGGGTCTTTGGAGCCCTTAGTCATGGTTCGAATCCATGTCGCCCAGCCAATTTCCGACCGCCGCTTTCCGCACGTCCCTCAGCCGTCACCCAGTTCCGCACGCACCTGTTCCACTTCGCGGCGGAGTGACTTTCCCACGCGATGCTTCGCGAGATAAGCCTCGGCCGCACTCGCTCCGGTTCCGCCCCCCGAAATCTTGCAAGCCCCTTTCTGATTTCCCCAGACCGCGGGCGCATCATGACACTGCCCCTGTTTGAACCTGGAATCGGCAGCTCATCCTGGAATCGGCAGTTCAATTAACCGCAGATTTCGCAGATGGAGGGCCAAAGAACCCAGCACCCGAGGCCCTGCAGACGTCACCTTGCGGGTGAAGCGCACGCCCGGTCCAAGCTCCTGATGATCTGCGTCATCTGCGACATCTGCGGTTCCAACTGCCGCTTTCAGATTGAAAACCGGAACAGGGTGGCGACGTCCTCGTCGCCTTGCGGGAAGGCATGGGAAACCGCCCCTACGGCAACAATGCCCCGACCACGACCGTCCCCGCGCGTGTTCGCCCTGCGCGATCTGCCGGAATCCGATTCTACAGCAAGCCAGTCGGTACCGGCGGCATTGTTGGCGCGTCCATCCATTGGAACGTCGGGATCGGCACCCCGGGAAAGGCGGCCATCGCCGAGCCGCTAATCGGTCGGAAATCCCCGGTGTTCGGGGACATGAACGCCGGCGCGATGCGATTCACCGCATTCTCGCTGCGGATCAATTCCGGCGTGCAATCCCCCGACACGCATCCTTCATCCGGACCGCCTCAGGGATCAAGGCAACCGCCATCAGCACACCCGCAAGCCGAACGAATGCTTTCGTGGAAGTGCATCCGTCGGCTTCAACGCGGATCTTGCACCTCGCGCCGTCCCACTTTTGGGACGGCGGTTCCCACGAGTGGCAGCGCCACCTCTTCCTCCGATCAACAGAGTCAAATCAAGAATTCACCCAAAGCGCTTGCCCTTAGATGGTTGAATGGATTGAACAAATCATGCATTCACCGCTCCAAGAATACCTAAACGTGGCACACCGCCTGCAATCGCCTGTGACGCGCAGTCAATCACAGCCACTCCCATGAAGACCGTCCACACAGTCACCACCGCCGCCCGCCGGACCCAGCACCAACCTGCCATCGGCCGCGCCGAGGTGGTCCTGTTCCTCGCCATGGTCGCCCTCCTCGGCACGCTCATGATCAAGACCGCCGGCGGTCCTTCACGGATCCTCCGACTCTCCGCCGGCATCTGGAGCGCCACCGCGGAGATGATCAGCTGATACGGCCGGGAACACCGAGGCGACGGCCTCGGTGCCGCAAGGCGTGGCACCCGAGCACTTGCTCACGGCACCCGGACGAACTTCACGCACACCGGGGAACCCATCTTCAGTTCCTGGCCCGTGCGCTTCAGCCGGCCGGTCGCTCCGTCGACCGAGAAGATCACGATGTTGTCCGTGCTCTGATTGGCCGCCCACAGCGTCGCGCCCGTCGGATCCAGGTTGAAGTTCCGCGGTGTCTTGCCGCCGGTCGATTCGTGGCCCACCAGCGACAGTCGCCCGGTCGCTCCATCGATCGAGTAAATCGCGAGGCTGTCATGACCCCGGTTCGATCCGTACAGGAACCGCCCGTTCGGATGAACCACCACCTCCGCCGTTGAGGAGGATCCCTGCCACCCCTCGGGCAATGTTCCGATCGTCTGGACCGCCGTCAGCGTCCCCTTCGAACCCTCGTAGCGGAACGCCGTGACCGTCGACAGCATCTCGTTGATCACATAGGCAGAGCGTCCGCCCGGATGGAATGCGAAGTGCCGCGGCCCCGAACCAGGGGCCAGTGCGGGCGAGCTTTCCAGAGCCGGTGAAACCAGACCCTTCGCCGGATCGAGCGAATAGGCGTACACGCGGTCGGTACCAAGGTCGGCGGCAAACGCGAACCGGTTGTCCGGTGACACATTGATGGAGTGCGCATGCGGTTCCTTCTGCCGCGATGGATTCACCGACGACCCCCGATGCTGGATGAATGCGGTGTGCGCACCCACGCGCCCTGCGGCATCCAACGGCAGTGATGCCACGCTCCCACCTCCGTAATTCGCCACCAGCACCTGACGCCCCGTGCGATCCACCACCAGATGACAGGGCCCGCCACCCACCGTGGAGGCCTTGCTGGTTTCTTTCAGCGCCCCATTTCGCAGATCAATCTCAAAGGCGGTCACGCCTCCACCCGGCTTCCCATCAAACTGCCCCACCTCGTTCGCCGCGTACAGATGGCGCCCGTCCGGATGCACCGCCAGGAACGTCGGATTCGCAGTTTCCGCGACCAGTCCCAACTCCTCGATCACACCCGTCGCCGTGTCCGTCCGGAATGCGTGGATGCCCTTGCTCTTGGCCCCCGTATAGGTCCCGACATAGACGAGGTATTGTTCAGCCAACGTACTGCCAACGGGAAGAGCCATGACGCAAAGCAAGGATGCCCAACGGGCGGGTTTCAGGTGGAACATGTGCCCATGGGATCCACACCCGCCCCCCATTGCAAGCGCGCTCCCTCGGTCACGTCTGGGATGAAAGTTTTCACCGCAGGGCTCCGGCATCTGGAGTCAGTGGTTATGCCTCTGGGGACACATCACCCCGGACATGCATCCCGCGCCCGCCCTCGCCGCAACGCGACGCACGGCGACAGCCCGGGGTGGAGCGGAGCGGAACCCTGGGTCACCCCACCCCATGACACCTCGCCCCAACGGGACGAACGGTGACCACACGCACCCTGTTCCGTGTGCCCTTTCAGGGCAAAGAGAACGTGGTGTGGCGTGGTTCCCGGGGTTCCACCCCGTATTGGCTTTCACCGGTTGCCCCTTCGGGGCAGGCGCGCAGGGGTCTGGCAACTGGCATCTGGGAACTGGGAACTCCCCGGTAGGCCGCGTGTCCCCTCGCGGCGCTTCAGCATCCCGCCGGGCCTACAGGAAACTGGGAACTTGAGACTGAAACCTTCACACTCCCCCCATGCCGTCGTTCCTCCAGTCCATCGAGTCCAAGCGCGATGGCCATGCCCTGTCCGACGACGCCATGCGCGCCTTCGTCGATGGAGTCGTGGCCGAAGCCTCTGACCTTCGGCTCCCGGATTACCAGATCTCCGCCTTCCTCATGGCGGTCTTCTTCCGCGGGTTGGGCGACCGTGAACGCCGCACCCTGACCCTCGCCATGCGCGACTCGGGGGAAACCCTCACCCTTCCCGCGGACCCCAATCGCCCCGTCGTCGACAAGCATTCCACCGGCGGCGTCGGTGACAAGGTGTCCCTCCCCCTCGCCCCGTTGTTGGCCTGCCTGGGATTCCGGGTTCCCATGATCTCGGGTCGCGGCCTCGGCATCACGGGAGGCACCCTCGACAAGCTCGAATCCATCCCTGGCTTCACCACCCGACTCTCCCGCGAGCGCATCCTGCGCCAGGTCGAAACCCTGGGTGTAGCCATGGCCGGCCAGACGGAGCACATGGTTCCCGCCGACCGCCGGTTGTACGCCCTCCGCGATGTCACCGGTACCGTCCCCAGCCGGGACCTGATCACCGCATCAATCCTGTCCAAGAAGCTCGCTGAAGGACTGGAAAGCCTCGTCCTCGACGTGACGTTCGGTTCGGGGGCCTTCATGCGTCACGTCGATCAGGCCCGCGAACTCGCACGCAACCTGGTCGATCTCGCCAACGACTGCGGCGTCCACACCCGTGCCCTGCTCACGTCCATGGATTCGCCCCTCGGCCGCGCTGCCGGCAACTGGCTGGAGATCCGCGAAACCGTGGCCTGCCTCTCGGGTTCCGGCCCGTCCGACCTCCGTGAACTGGTGCTCGCCTGCGCCGCCCATCTCCTCGTGCAAACGCGACGCTGCCCAGACCTCGCCACCGCCACGGAAGCCGCGGCCGCGTGCCTCGACTCCGGCGCACCCCTTGCCCGATGGAACGATCTGCTGGCAGCCCAGGGAGCCGACCTCGCCCGGTACGCCTCCATGTTGTGCGCGGACACCCTCGCCCCTGCGATCGGCACTCTCCGGGCACCTCGCGGCGGGTTCGTCACCCAAGCCGACAGCCGCATCCTGGGCGAGGTCATCCGGGATCTCGGCGGTGGCCGACTCCAGCAGGATTCGGTCATCGATCCCCACGTCGGCATCGATCAACTGGTGAAACCGGGCGAACCGATCCATGCCGGGGACGCACTCTGCCGCATCCACGCCCGGACCCATGCTGGCCTCGATCAAGCCCTCACCGCCGCGTCCACCGCCTTCCAGGTCAGCGATGCCCCCGGTCTGGCCTCGCCACTCATCCACGAAGTCATCCTGCCGAGCGCCAGGTCCTGACACAGCACTCACGCTTTCTCCTCTCTGCGCTCCTGCGCCTCTGCGCTAGATCTGTTCCCGTTTTCAGCTCCAGGGACCGCAAACCTGTTCTCGCGCTGAGACGCTGAGGCTGGGTCTCATTTCCGATTCCGCCCAACCACACTTTCTCCTCTCTGCGCCTCTACGCGGGATCAATTCCCAGTTCGAGCCTTCGCCAGGTCCACGGCGCGCCACAGGTACCACGCGGCTACGGTCCGATGCGGCCTCCAGATCTCTGCGAACTCCAGCAGCTCCTTCGGCTTCGGCATCTCCTCCCGGCCATACGCCAACCGGAATCCGTTCCGGACCCCGAAATCGTCCACGGGCATGACATCGGGCCGACCCAGTTGGAACATCAGCAACATCTCCACCGTCCAGCGCCCCACCCCTCGGGCTGCGGTCAGCCGTTCGATGATCTCCTCATCCGTCATGCGCTCGACATGACGCCCGGAAGGAATGCCACCGTTCGCGACCCGCGCCGCGATATCCCGGATCGCGGCAACCTTGGCCCGTGAAAATCCCACTCCCCGCAACTGGTCATCCGACACCTTCGCCAGCGCACGGGGTCCCGGAAACCGTCCCCTCGGAAAGAGGCCTCGGAAGCGTCCGAGAATGGTTTCCGCGGCCTTCCCATGGAGCTGCTGATGGGCGACCGCCTGGACAAGCGATTGGAACGGGGATCGCCACGGCTGCGGCTTCAATCCACACGGACCCACGGTGCGGATCAGGCCTGCCATCACCTCGTCGACCCGACCCAAGTGCGCTTCCGCGTCCGAATGCATCCTCTTTCCATCCACTGCGCGGGCTCGGCACTCAACCTGGAATCGGCAGTTCATTCATCCGCAGATGGCGCCGATTGCGCAGTTAGAAAGGGAGAAATCCCAGCATCCGACGCCGGTGAAGTCCTTACCTTGCAGGTGCATGACACGTGAGATCCAGGCTCCTGATGATCTGCGTCATCTGCGGATGAAACCGCCGTTTTCAGGCTCAAGCTTCGGCAATGACACGGTCCCCTCGGGATTCCTCCAACGGAGTATCTTTGGAGATCAATCCCCGCTCGCCCCCCCGGCAGCGGACCCGCAATCCTGCATACGTCGGCATTGTCCGATGGACCTTTGCCGCAGCCATGAATCCAATCCGCCTTGTCCGAAATCTCCTTTTGCTCTCGCTCGCAGGCTTCACCGCGACAGCCGCAACCCTGACCTGGAACAACGCCTCGGGAGGAGCGTGGAACGAGGCCGCCAACTGGACGCCAAACCAGATACCCGGCCCGCTCGACTCCGTCGTGATCGACCTCGCCGGCAACTACACGATTGCCCTCAACGGCACGGCCACCGTGGCCGGTCTTGCCATCGGCGGCGCAGGATCCAACCCGACCCTGCTCGTGGGAGGAGGCATCTTTGGCGTCAGCGGAGCCGCAAGCCTCCATTCCGGCGCGACCCTCAACCTGAGCAGCGGCGGACTCCGCGGATCGTGGGTCATTGATGAAGGGGCCCAGTTGGATCTCTCCAGCGGCTCGCAGAAAGCTTTCCACGACTTCAACCTTCTCAATCGCGGACGGCTTCGTTGGCTCGACGGGTCCGTCGCCTACGACCCGTCCTCCGCCAATTCGACCTTCACCAACCAGGGCCTCTGGGAGCTTCACTCGGATTCCACATGGTCCTATCATTACAGCGGTGCCAGACCGACCGTCCGCAACGAGGGAATCTTGCGTAAGGTCGGGAACACCGGCGTCTCCACCCTGAACAATTTCAACTTCAGCAACGCCGGCCAGATCGAGGTCGACCAAGGACAGCTCAATCTCCAGGGCGTCGACGGTTTCCTCACGGGCACCGCGCAGGTCGCGCAGGGAGCCCAGCTTTCCTTCAGGAGTGCCAACCTCACCAACGCAACTCCCATCGCCTTCACGGGACCTGGCCGCTCGACCTTCGAATCCGGCAACCTCTGGCTGGCGGGCACCGATCAACCCGTCGGCCTGGAACTCACCAGCGGCAACCTTCACCTCCTGCCTACGTTCCAGGGTGGGGTCATCACCAACCTCACCCTCGAAGGCATCCGCCTGAATGGAACCCACCAGATCGCCGGTTCCCTCGTCCTCAGCAATTCCTCCCTCGCCGGCAACTACACCATCCTTCCCACCGGCCGCCTCGACTTCATCGGCGCCGCCCAGAAATATCTCTTCAATACAACCATCCTCAACTTGGGCACGCTGCGCTGGTTCGGTGGATCCGTGCTCTACGATGCGGCCGGTGCCAACTCTACCCTCACCAACCAGGGCCTCTGGGAGATCCACTCCGACTCGTCCTGGTTGTCTCCTTTCAGCGGTCCCAGACCCTCCATCCACAACGAAGGAACCCTCCGCAAGGTCGGCGGCACCGGGGTCACCACGCTGAACAATGTCAACTTCAGCAATGTCGGCCAGATCGAGGTCGACCAGGGCGAGCTCAGTCTCCAGAGCATGGGAGGCCTCCTTACCGGAACTGCCGACGTCGCACAGGGCTCGCGCCTCGTGTTCCGGAGCGCGAACCTCACCAATGCCGCGCCCGTCGCCTTCACCGGAGCCGGCCGGTCCATCTTTGAATCCGGCAACCTCTGGCTGGCCGGCACCGATCAACCCGCCGGCCTCGAACTCACCAACGGCAACCTTCACCTCCTGTCCTCGTTCCAGGGTGGGGTCATCACCAACCTCACCCTCGAGGGCATCCGCTTGAATGGCACCCACCAGATCGCCGGTTCCCTCGTCCTCAGCAATTCCTCCCTCGCCGGCAACTACACCATCCTTCCCACCGGCCGCCTCGACTTCATCGGCGCCGCCCAGAAGTATCTCTTCGATACAACCGTCCTCAACCTGGGCACGCTGCGCTGGTTCGGTGGATCCGTGCTCTACGACGTAGCCGGTGCGAACTCGACCCTCACCAACCGGGGCCTCTGGGAGATCCACTCCGACTCGTCCTGGCTCTATCCTTTCGTCGGTCCCAGACCCTCCATCCACAACGAGGGGATCCTCCGCAAGGTGGGCGGCTCAGGCACCTCCGCGCTGAGGAACTTCCATTTCAGCAACGCAGGCCAGATCCAGGTTGATCAAGGCCAACTCCATCTCCAGGGCATCGGCGGACTTCTCACCGGCACCGCCAATGTCGCCCAGGGCGCAACCGTCCTCTTCGCGAACGCCAGCCTCACCAACACCGGCCCGGTTTCCTTCACCGGTCCAGGAAGGTCCACTTTCGAATCCGGCGACCTCTGGCTGGGCGGAGCCGATCAACCCGCCGGACTCCAACTCGACGGTGGAACCCTCCGCCTGCTCCCGACCTTCCAGGGCGGCACCATCTCCAACCTCTCAATCCAAGGCATCACGCTCGTCGGCACCAACCGCGTCCAGGGTCTGCTCAGCACGAGCAATTCTCCCATCAACGACGTCCTGATCATAGAACCCGGCGGTCAACTCGACCTCGCCGGCAGCACCATTGCGCCCACGGCCAATTGGCACGTGCTCAACCTCGGCACGGTCCGATGGCTCAGCGGCACGATCTCCTTCAACGCAGGCGCTCTCGGCTCACGCTTCACCAACGCCAATGTCTTCGAGATCCACGTCGACAATTCCTGGACGTACGGATTCTCAGGCGCCGTCCCGACATTCCGCAACGAGGGCGTCGTCCGGAAGCTGAACGGCACCGGCAACACCACCTTCCAGAACATCACCTTCGACAATCTCGGTGTCATTGAAGCCGCCACCGGCACCCTCTTCCTGCCTGCCACGTTCACACATACCGCCGGCATCCTCCGTCCCACCGGCGGAAGCATCGGTTCCCAGAATTCCTTCGATGTCGCCGGCGGCACCCTCGAAGGCTCCGGCACCATCCTTCGCGCCCAGTTCGTCTCCGGCCTCATCAGCCCCGGTGGCGATGCCACCGGCGACCTCCGCTTTCCCAACGGACTCATCCTCAATCCCGCCGTCACCGTCCGCATCCACGCCAACGGCACCACGCCCGGTACCCAGCACGATCGACTCCGGGTCACCGGTCCCGTCGACCTCGGCGGAGCCTCCCTCTAGATTCCAGCCGCCACCGGAATCGGGTTTGGCCAATCCGCACTCTTCCTCGAGAACGACGGAACCGATCCCATCCTCGGCACCTTCGCCGGTCGCGATGAAGGCTCCCTGTTCGACGTCGCCTCGCGACTCTTCCGCCTTCGCTACCAGACCGGTTCCGGCAACGACGCCTCCCTCATCCGCGACGACGGTGCCATCGTCCTCAGTCCCCGGTTCCAGCTCACCAACGGCCTCTACCGCGTCGTCGGCCTCGGCACCAACTTCGTGAACTACCGGATCGAAGCCTCCACCAACCTCACCGATTGGATCGACCTCGGAACCGTCCCCTCCAACGGCGGCGGTGAATTCCAATTCGACGACCCCGAATCCGACCAACTCCCCGATCGCCTCTACCGCGCCATCGGACCGTGAACCGTCGCCAGCAGGCCCCGCCCCGTCGCAGCGCTCAGCTTCACGTGTTAATTCCAGGTTCCATGGCCACCAAGCCGTGGCCCTAGGCCCGGAGGGCCGTCAGACGGTAGCCCAGTGCGTGAGCGCTGGGTTCCGTCCCCCATGAACGCCAGCCCCGGAGGGGCGACAGAACCCCATCTTTTGCGATCGCCGACAATCCGTCGCTTCTCCAGAACCCAACACACCCCCGGAACACCTGATGTCTTCGCGTGCCCCCCTCCTGCCCGAAACTCATTCTCACGCCGAGACGCCGAGCCCGCCGAGGTTGGAATACCCTTCATCACGGGATTCCTGGAGGCGCGCAGGGGTGCTGCTCAAACGCGAAACCAAGGTTCAGGAGTCGCGAAACAAGGTGGCAGCCATCCATCGACTGCTGCCGGAAGTGGTCCAGTTGACCGCCCAATTCCTCCGGACCATTCGAAATGGAATGGTTCTCCAAATGCGATGGCTGGCCGCTCTGGCCCCTCTACGGATCTCTATGGCTGCCTACCTCAGACCCAACACGGACACCGTTGCCCTCTCGCCCCTCCGCTTGAACTCGCGATTCCATGGGCCTGTCCCCTTTGCACATTCCAGCTGTAGGCCGCGGGCCCTCACGCGGCGCCTCTTCCAGTCCGAGGCAGAGTACCAGTCCAAACCCAAACCACGCGCCCCAACGACGCCCCCATCAACGCCAACGGCGTTGCGTCCCTTAGCCCAGGGTTGGCCGAGGAACGAAGCCTACCCTGGGTCCACATCGTAACCCCCACCAAACCACAACGTGGTTGTGGCTGGCCTGCTCAGCCAGTTTCACCATCGCCCTGTCCTTCCCATCCTGCTTGCGTGCCTCTTGTGCGCTTCGTGGTTCAACCCTCCGCCGTTGTTCAACCACGAAGTCCGCCAACGACACGAAACCAAACCCACGCAACCCTCGCCCAAGCCGTGGCTCCAGGCCCGGAGGGCCGCCAGATGATAGCCCAGCGCGTGAGCGCTGGGTTCCGTCCCCCCATGAAAACCAGCCCCGGAGGGGCGACAGATTTCCTTCCCGTGCGACCGCCAACATTCGGTCGCTTCTCCAGAACCCAACGCCCCGGATCACGAAACGGACAAGCCGCAAAGCCTCGAAGCCGCCAAGAGATCCGTCGTCGCCGAACAGGAATCCCGCTGATTCCACCGGCTCAACTCATCACGTGATACCAACCATCGACAACAAACATGGATGCGAAGCGGTCGTGCCATCCGGCAAGGCTGGGTCTCAACTGCCAATTGTCAATAGTACGGGACTGACCCCATTGCCTCCCACCTGCGTGGTCATCACTTCTATCGACCCATTGCGGCTCGCCTCACCTTCCTTGGCGGCTTGGCGTAAGTTTTCAGTGCATTGGAGCCTGCCGTGTCTATCGCCCCGCCGGGGCTGGTATTATTTCCGGACGTGTGACCCACGGCTGACGCCGTGGGCTATCATCTGTCGGTGCTCCGCACCTGATGCCCGCCAGAGGACGCCAAGATCCTGCGGGCTGCAGCGGAACCTTTGCACAGCAAACGTGGCCTTTTCGGGTGGGCTCACCTTCCTTCGCGGCTTCGCGGCTCCTTGATCTTCTTCCCTCGACCGTCTTGGGAAGGCGCCATCCCCAGTCACGAAGTGCTTGAATCCATGGTTCTGACACGCCCTCATCGGCCCTAACGCTCCTCCCCGCTGGACACGCACTGCCTTTCGACGCCACGACATCTTGAACCTGCCCTTCTCACCCTTCCGCGCGCTGCTCCTGTCCTTCCTGCTCGTGTCCTGCATCCGGGCGGCAGACTGGCAACCCGCGACTGTTCCCGGCCCGGCTCCTGCCGCCTCCCCGAACGGCACCTCGTGGTACCGTTGCTGGGTCCGCGTCGCCGACAGCTTCTTCACGAAACACGATCGGAACCTCTTCGAGGAATCTGTCGGGGTGAACATCCGCGACCTCACCGGCGCCCATGAGGTCTGGGTCAACGGCCGGCGCATCGGCTTCGGGGGAACCTTTCCGCCCGACTACCGCAGCGGTCAGGACACCATCCACCGTCACAAGGTGCCCGCCGGAACCCTTCGCAGGGGCGAATGGAACGAGATCGCCCTCCGCGTTCATGTTCCCGATGGCCTGCCCGGTTTTCGCGGGGTGGCCCCGTTCATCATGGATTACTTCGTCGAGTGCGTCTTCGAAGGCTCCTGGGAATACCTCGCTGCCTCCGACTACACGCCCGGCCCTGCGCTCGCACAACAACCCCCGCGGGCCACCTTCGCGACCTTCCGCGAATCCCAACGCGTCCTGGGACGCGCCGAACAGGTCCATGGACCTTCCCTGCCCCGGCCGAATCCGCCACCCGCCAGAAGGGCTTCGAAGGGCTCCGATCGGAACTCATCCTGCACGAACCCACCATCGCCCAACCCTTCCACTTTTCCTTCGACGACCGCGGGCGGCTCTGGGTCACGCAATCCCGGCAATACCCCTACCCGGCCGGCATCCGGATGCTCTCCCGCGACAAGTACTATCGCGCCCATTACGACAAGGTCCCACCCGCCCCGCCGAACCACGACCGCGGCGCCGACATCATCTCCATCCACGAATCCTCCCGCACCAACGGCAGCTACGACCGTCACTCGGTCTTCGTCGACGGCCTCAACCTCGCCTCGGCTGCCGTGCCGGGCCACGGCGGCGTGTGGGTGATGCACACGCCCTACCTGCTCTTCTACCCCGACCGCAACCGCGACGACATCCCGGACGGCCCACCCGAGGTACGCCTCGCGGGCTTTGGATTCGAGGACACCCACGCCGTCGCCAATGGCCTCGCCTGGGGACCCGATGGATGGCTCTACGGCGGTCAGGGCAGCACCGTGACCTGTCGCGTGCGTCGACCTGGCCTCGATGCCCCGGACGCGCCCGGCGTGCACTTCGAAGGTTGCATGGTGTGGCGCTACCACCCGGAGACACGGGCCTTCGAGATCTTCGCCGAAGGCGGCGGCAACACCTACGGACTCGAGTTCGATGCCGTCGGCCGCCTCTACTCCGGACACAACGGCGGGGGCACCCGCGGTTGGCACTTCGTCCAGGGCGGGTTCTACCTCATGCAGGGCGTCGATCCCGGGAAGTTCGGCCCACCGCGCAACCCCTATGCCTTCGGCGAACTGCCGATGATGTCCACGGCCAACAACGTCGCACGATTCACGCACTTCGGCGCCTTCGCGGACGGCACCGCCCTGCCGGCACCACTCGCCGGACTGCTCTTCGCCCTCGACCCGTTGCGAGGCGAGATCATCGCCTCCGAACGTCGCCCGCAAGGTTCCACCTTCGTCACGCGGGACTACGGCGTCCTTGTCCGCAGCACCGATCCCGCCTTCCGCCCGGTCTACATCGCGAATGCCCCGGACGGCTCGCTCTACGTGGCGGACATGTACGAGTTCTACATCGCCCACGGACAGCACTACCAAAACCAGATCGATCCCACGACCGGCCGCATCCACCGGATCTCCGGCACGGATTCCCCGCGTGAGACCGATCTCAACCTCGCGGCCCGCACGTCCGCGGAACTCGTGCCGTTGCTGGGACACCCGAACAAGTGGCACCGCATGACGGCCGTTCGACTCCTGGGCGAACGGCGGGATCGAAATGTCCTCCCGCAACTCCGTTCGCTTGTCGGTTCCAACGCCGGAGTTGCCAGCCTCCACGCGCTCTGGGCGCTGCACCAGATCGATGGACTCGACACGCCTACCACCTTGGCGGGCCTCCAGCATCCCAATGCCGCCGTCCGCCTCTGGACCGTCCGGTTCCTGGGGGACTCCTTGGCCTCCACCGCAACCTTGGCCTCGCTGGCATCCATGCGACGGAACGGCCGCTCCCGACCGCGGTGTTCGACGCCCTCGTTGAACGCGCCCGCACCGACACGGATCCTGAGGTCCGTTCCCAGATCGCCAGCACCGCACGTCGCCTCATCACACCGCAAGCCTTCGTCCTGGCGGACGCGGTCCTGCGCCGTACCGAAGACCTCGACGATCCCTTCATCCCCCTCCTTGCCTGGTGGATCTTCGAGGCGCGCATCCCTGCGGAAACCGCCGCCGTCGCCGACTTCCTCCGCAATGCCAAGCTCTGGGAAACACCGGTCGCTGTCCGACATCTCTTCCCCCGGATCGCGCGCCGACTCGCCGTCGACGGCCGACGTCAGGATCTCCTCCGCCTTGGCGAATTGCTTCGAGCGGCCCCGAACCCCACTTCCGCCGCGGCCCTCCTCTCGGGATTCGAGGAAGCCTTCCGTGGCCGTTCGCTCACCGGAATCCCGGACGAACTCCTCACGGCCATGGCGGCTTCGGGCGCAGCCTCCCGCACGCTCCGCCTCCGACAGGGTGACACCAACGCCATCCGCGAAGCCCTGGCCCTCATCGCCGATCCGGCCACTCCGACCGACCAACGACTCCTGCACACGCGCACGTTCGGCGAGGTGCGTCATCCCGACGCATTCCCCGTCCTTCTCCAATTGGCCACAGCCACTCCGTCGGTACCGCCCGGCGTGAAGCCAAACAGCCCCCAACTGCGCAGCGCCGCGTTCGCCGCGCTCGGCGCCTACGACGATCCGTCGATCCCGACGCAAGTCCTGACCGCACTCCCCAACCTTCCCACCGAGGTCCGGCCCGCCGCCTTCGCCCTTCTCCTCCATCGTCCGGCCTGGACCCGACTCCTGCTCGACCACGTCGAGTCGGCCCGGATCCCGGCCTCCGTGGTTCCCGCTGATTTCGCCGATCGCCTCCGAACCCATCGCGATTCCGGCATCGCCCAGACGGCCGCCCGGCTGCTCCCCACGACGACCGCGGGGTCCTCGACTCCATCCGATGTCCAGCAACAGATCGCCTTCATCGAGGCGGCGCTGCGTGAATCCCCCGGCAATCCCTACGCCGGCGAATCCACCTACCTCCAGCGATGCGCCAGTTGCCATCGCCTGTTCTTCAAGGGCGGGAACATCGGACCCGAGCTGACTCGTTACCAACGCGACAACCTCGCCACCCTGCTGCTCAGCATCGTCCATCCGAACGCCGAGATCCGCGAAGGCTACCAATACATCACGGTTGAAACCCACGACGGCCGCAACCTTGCCGGCTTCCAGGTCGACCGCGACCATCAGGTCACCGTACTGCGTGGACTCGACGGACAGGACATCACGCTTGCCGCTCGCGAGATCAAGGAGGTCCAACCCATGGGCCGCTCGCTCATGCCCGAAGGGCTCCTCTCCGACCTCTCGCCCCAGCAAATCCGCGACTTCTTCGCCTACCTGCGGATCTCCCAGCCGATTTCCAGCCCCTGATAGCGGGAATCCCCTTGGTCTCCCGCCATTTCCCCCATGGAGAACCACCATGGGCCATGGGGGACCTCCGCGGGACCGGATGAGGGAACATTTGGCATCCCCGTTGGTGGAGAACCTCCATGGGAGAATCGGTGCGTTCAGGCTTTCCTGATCGTGTGCCACGACGACGCAAAACGGCGCTGAGCCATTTCCAGCGTCGTCGCGGCACCGATCCCCATGAGTGAATCCTGTTCCACGCTCCGGTCCGGCCGCCTTGCCCTCCATCTGGCAGCCGCCGTCCTCGTTTTCGCGACACCGCCGCCGCGCCTCGCTGCCGGCGTTCCCGAGCCTCCGCTCGTCCTGTTTGGTGTTGTCACCGACGCGCTCGGGAAGCGACTGACCAACGGAACAGCCACGATCACCCTGCGCCCCGGCGGCGGTGCAGTGCCGATTCCAACCACGGTGCGCCTTTCCGACGTCGGCGGGCAGTATTCCTACGCGTTGCAGGTCCGGACCGTGACCCCGACGCCGGCACTGATCCCGGATCCGCAATCGCTCGTCCTCACCCGGACGCCCGTGGCCGGCACCCTGTCCGCCGTGCTCTCACCCGCCACCGCGCTCAACCTGCTGCCACCCTCGCGATCCAACCTCGTCGTCTCCATCGCCACCCGCGGCCAACTCCTCCGCACCGACCTCAGCCTCGGGGTGGATTCCGACAACAACGGCCTGATCGACGCCTGGGAACTCCAGTACTTCGGTCGGCTGGGCAACAGCGCCACCGCCAGCGCGGCCAACGACGGCATCTCGAACCTCGCCAAGATGTACGCCGGCCTGGATCCGCGCGGCACTGTCTCGACCCTGCCGGACTTCACCCTCGCCCAGGCGCTGCCCGACGGTTCGTTCCTGGTCGAGTGGGCTTCGCAAGCCGGCCGCACCTATACCCTCCAGCGCGCGCCAGCGTTGGAAGGTCCCTTCACCAACATCGTCAGCAACCTGCCGGCCACACCGCCGGCCAACCGTTTCACCGACGCCGCCGCGGCTTCCCTCCCGGCCGCGTTCTACCGCGTGCAGCTCAACCCCTGATCCGGCCTGACCCCGCGCCTCCTAGCCATGAATCCATTTCGCCGCCTCCTTTCCGTCCTCTGCCTCTGCACCGGGTTTGCGCTCGGGGCCCACGCCCAATGGCGCACCCAGCAGATCACGCTCAACCCCGGTTGGAACGCCGTGTTCCTCGAGGTTGATCCTGAACCCCGGAACTGCGCCACGGTGCTCGCCGGTCTCCCGATTGAATCCGCATGGCTCTACACCCGACGCAGCGCCGCACCCCAGTTC
The DNA here is from genome assembly GCA_965283655.1 of Limisphaerales bacterium. Taxonomy (GTDB): domain Bacteria; phylum Verrucomicrobiota; class Verrucomicrobiia; order Limisphaerales; family UBA9464; genus UBA6176. Next base: position 103,102 of record CBDIPJ010000021.1, read on the forward strand.
ATCGCCGACCCGCGCGAACTCACGCCCCAGTCCCCCGACTGGCTTGTCTGGGTCGGTGATGCCGCCGCTGGTCCCGCCCTCAACACCCTCTACGCCATGCCGGGCGGGCGCCCCTACCTGATCAAGCTCTCCGGAAACCAACCCGTCGTCTGGTCGGTCCGCGGGCGCCCCGCCATCCGCCCCCAGAAGTACGAGGGCCGCGCCTTCAACTTCGTGGGCTTCCACCTCGACCCGGCCGTACCGGTCTCCTTCCAGTCGTTCTTCGCGCCCAATACCGCCTTGAACAATCAACCCGCCTACGAACTGGTTCCCTCGGGTGAGTGGCAACTCGTCACCAACCGCGGCACGACCCACCTACGCCCCGGACGCGCCTACTGGCTCTTCGCCAACGCACCCACCGAATACTCCGGTCCCTCCGGCATCTCCGTCGACCAGCAGTCCGCCATCGCGTTCGGACCCATCGGACGCTCGGCCTCTCTCCGCCTCGCCAACCTCACCGCCAATACCCGGAGGTTCCAACTCCGACTCCTGCCTTCCGACCCGGTTCCAATCACCGATCCCACTGCCAACGCCGGCGATGTCGCCCTCGGTTACCTGCCCGACAACGGCACCGACTTCCTCCCATTGCCCACCCCCCTTTCCGTGGATCTCACCGCAGGACAATCCGACGTCATCGAACTCGAACTCCGCCGTCGCGACATGGTGCCCTTCAACGGCCCCACGAGTGCCGGAGCCGCCGCCTATCAGAGTCTTCTCGAGGTGACGGATGGGTTTGGAACCCGGGTCTACCTGCCTGTCACCGCCGCGGGAGCGGTGGAACCGGATGGAATCGCAGGGGCCGCACGCGAGGGCTCCACCCGGCGTTCCGCACAAACTGCCACCGAGGGTGGTTCCGCATCGCCCTACGGCGGCCTCTGGGCCGGGGTCGTTGCGGTCAACGCCGTCAACGAACCCCGCAATGCGCAGGATCCTGTCCGCACCCGCACCGCGGGCGGCGAGTTCCAGTTCCGCATCCTCATCCACGTCGATGCGTCCGGTCAGGCCCGACTCCTGCGCGAGGCCCTGGTTCTGTTCAGGCCGGGCACCACCACCGCCGTCCCTGGCTCCAACGTCCAGCAGTTGAGGAAACCCGGCGTCTATGTCATCGCCACCGACGAATCCCTCCTCAACCTGCGGGATGCCGAGGGCAACGCGATCTATACCGGGTCCACCCTGCGCGACGGCGAACGGATCGGACGAAGGTTGAGTTCCGCCAACTTCAGCTTCGACCAACCCCTCGCCCTCGCCGGCGGGTTCGGCACGAACGGCGCAGTCCTCACCGCCCAGCACACCCTCCCGTTCAATCACCCACTCCATCCCTTCCACCACGTCTATCACCCCGACCACGACAACAAGGACCGGGAGTTCACCCCGTATGCCACGCCCGGCGAAGAATCCTGGGACATCACCCGGAACTTCCGGTTTGAGTTCACCCCCAACGATCCCGACCCCAACGCCCCTCTCCAGCCTGGCTTTGGTGCCGACATCCTCGCCGGCCGCTACACCGAGGACGTCCTCGGCCTGCACAAGGAACCCCTGCGCGTCGCCGGGATCTTCCGCATCCAACGGGTCCTGCTGGTCACCAAACTGAATGACGGCCGTTGAACCCGCCAGCGCGCCACCCAACGAACCTCCACCTTTCCCTCCAAAAGCCATGAACATTGTCCACGGACTCCTCCGCACGGCGACCGCAGCCCTGTTGCTCCTTGCCGGAACCGCCCTCGCCCAGACCCGCGTCACCGTACCCACCCTCCGAAGCACCGGCGCAGGGATCACCTATGGTCCCCTCGATAGCATCCAGGTAAAGCCGGACGCGAACTACTCGATCGTCCTGCCGAACCAGACCATCCAGAATGCTTCCACCTACCACGGCTTCATCAGCGCCTTCACACCGCCAACCGCTCCGATACCACCTTGGCTGGCCGATTCCCCGGACAGCCTGTGGATCGGCCCCAGCAGCGGGGGTACCGGAGTCGCCGCCGGCACCTATACCTATCGCACATCCTTCGTCCTGACAGGATTCGACCTCGCCACCGTTGGGATCGTCGGACGCTTGTCGGCAGACAACCGGGTGACCGCATTCCGGATCAATGGCACCCCCACCGGCCTTTCAGGATCAAGCGATGCAGCATTCTCCTCCTGGACTCCCTTCCGGTTTGATCCGGGAAGCCTCACCAACCTCCTGCCGGCGTTGAACACCATCGAGGTCGATGTCCTCAACATCGGACCGCTCGCAAGCCCCACGGGTTTTCGAATGGAGGTCGAAGCCACCGCCCAGACCCTCATGATCGACAGGAGCGTCCTCGGATTCTGGAATTTCCAGAGCAACGCCCCGCTGCCCGTGGTGACCGCCACCTCGGACCCGCTCTCCTTCTCTACAGATGCTCCTCCGGGGACCCAAACATCCCTTCGTGTCGGACCCGCGAAGTTTTACGCGAGGGTTCTGGATCCCACCCGATCCCTGTCACCGGGTCGCGACAGCACGCTGGCCGCATGGATCAAGCCACTGGCTGGACCCGCCAGCAATCTCGGGGAGGTCATCTTCTCCTACGGCGGGGGCGGCGGGTACAAGCTCTGGCTCGCCAGTGGCAGGCGCCTTGGCTTCACCATCTACGGCGTTCGCGATGTCGTGTCCGATGTCGTCCTGCCCAACGACGGCCAGTGGCATCACATCGCGGCTGTTCAACGGGACGGCCTCGGAGTGGTCTTTTACCTCGACGGCCTCCCGCGCGACTTCAAGGCGTACACCAACGGACACAGGCAGCCCGCCGAGACCCAACTCCTTTTCGGTTATGAGGGAAATTTTGCACAGCCCTTCAACGGTCTGATCGACGATGTCCTCATCGCTTCCGCCGCACTCTCGGCTGCACAATTCATGCCGACCCCAAACCCCAGCATCGTCTCCACAGGCGCCCGCAGCTCCAATGTCACCCTCTTCCGCAACGACAGCGAGGCCGGAATCCGGAATGTCGTTCCCGCCGGCGATGCGGACGGCGACGGCTACGACGATGTCCTCATCCTGCGACAGAACCCAAGCACGGCTTTCCTTGTGTTCGGTTCCTCGAACGCACCCGCTCCGACCGTCGAGCTCAGGACCGTCAACACCTCCGCCTTCCTCGAGATCGTTCCGCCCAACGACACTTCCCTGAGCGACCGGATGTCGAGCGGCGACATCAACGGAGACGGCCTGAGTGACATCCTGGTTCGTGCCGACAATCTGTCGGGAAGCGGCCTGTACGTCCTCTATGGACGCAGCCGAACGGAGTGGACCGCAGCCGCCCCATCCGGGAGATATGACCTCCGCAACCTCACCGGCCCTTCCCTGGGGCGCGCTGGCGATGCCCGCCTCTCCGGAACCTCGGCCACCCAGATTGCCCAGGACTTCACCACGGTCGGCGATGTCGACGGGGATGGCTTCGACGAGGTCCTCTTCGCAACCAGCGCGCGGTTCCATCTCATCTACGGCGGGCCGTCCTGGCCCGCCGGTGACAGTCTCCTCATGGAACACCCCCTGCAGCGCGAGATCTTCTCGGAGGGTTCCTCCATGTCCACCGTCAGCGCCGCCGGCGATGTCAATGGCGATGGCTTCAACGACCTGCTCCTGGCCAACCCCCAGATCAACCGCGTCTGGCTCCTCTTCGGCGTCCCGCGCGGCAATGACGCCTTCTTCCCCGGCGCCCCGTTCAACCGCAACTCCATCCTCGGCCTCAACGCAGGCAACCGACGCAACGGAATCGGCTACATCGACGCCATCCGCAGCATCGAGGGCTTCGGCCTGCTCATGGCCGGCGTCGGCGACACCAACGGGGACGGCCTGGATGACATCCTTGTCGGCTACCACCGCGATGGCGTCCTCAACTCCATCGTCAATCCAGGCCGCGCCTACCTGGTTCGCGGAAGCCGCGTCCAACCGGGCGCCACCGATATCCTCATCGACTCTGCAAACGGCACCACCACCTTCACTTCTTCCATGGTCAGTCTCCTCGGATTCGGGGTCGGTGCCGCGGGTGACGAGAATGGCGACGGCCTCGCCGACTTCCTCATCGGGAACAACGCCGGGCGCCATGAGGGCGGGGCCTTCCTTCGACGCGGATCGTCCATCACCCCGTTCGCATCGTCGATCACCCTCCCTGACGCTGCGTCTCCCGCAACCGGCTTTCCCATCATCGGACCACTTCCCAATTCCGGCGCCGGCCGAGGATTGGCGGGAGTCACCGACTTCAACGGGGATGGTGCCAGCGACTTCTTCGTCACCGTACCAAACGGACAGGGTTTCTCCCCACTGGTGACCAAACGCTTCGGCGAAGTCTGGATGCGGTATGGCAGCGTGACACCCGGCGCCTCTGCGACCGCGCGGAACACCGTGCGCCCGGCAAACAGCGACATCGTCATCGGAGGCATCACCACGGCCCTGCGCGGTGCCGGGCAGATCCCCGGATCCAATCCGCGTCGTGCCTTCACACGGGTTGCCGTCGGATTCAAGGGCGGCGCGGCCAATGGGCTCGCCAGCCAGCAGACCATCGTCCTCCGCCGCACAGCCCCACCCACGCCAACCACGATCCCGGGTGAGCTGAAGGTTGCCGACGTCCACTGGCGGGTCACCACAGACCGCACCCAGTTCTCACGCTCAACCCTCGCCTTCACCTACCTCGATCCGGATATCGATGGCCTCGACATGGAGAAGCTCGACGTCTGGTTCACCCCGGATGCCACGCCCACCGCCTCCTCTGCATGGTCCCCGCTCGGCGCAATCCATGACCCTGTGCGTCGGACCCTGACCATCGACCGCGCCCACAACACCGCTACCTCGCAGGTCCAGTTCAACGGTTCCTACGCCATCTTCTCTGCCAGCCTCGTCTTCGAGGCCGGATCGGAAATCCCACGCCCCGGCACCATCACCGCGCAGGAACTTCCCCCGACGGGGCCCGTGGTCGATCCCGTCGACGCCGCCTCCTGGGATCCGGCTTCCGGCAAGCTCTTTGCCGCCCGTCCCGGCGGCGTGGTTGTGGCATGGACCACCCTGGCGGGAGAACTGCGCTCAACCACGGTCGGCACCATCATCTGGCCCGCACTATCCCGCTTCCAACCGCACATCCTCGGGACACCTCCCGTCATCCTCACCAACTGGGATGTCGTCCAGCTCACCGCCACCGAAACAGAGCTATCCCCGGAGTCCGTCACCACCACCAAGCACTTCGCCCCCGGCAGCGTGGGGCGTTCCCTGCTCAAGCTCACCAAGAGCCCATCCACCACAGCCTGGCTCCTCGTGAATTCCCGTCGTTGGGACCAATCCCCGGGAGCCATCCTGCATGCGGCCACCGTGGGTCAGGAGATCCAACCGAACCCGGGCCTCGTTGTCCCGCTCGCCCCCCCACCCTTCGTCCTGACGACCAAGGCCCGCCACGCCGTGGGCCCTGACTTCTACCAGCACCGCACCAACCAGTCTGGGACCGAATTCCCCATCGTACCCGTCAACCTGGCGCTCGAAACCGATCTGGAAACGCGCCTTGCTGTCGCCTTCTACCGCCCCACCACCAACGCCATCCCCACTCTGCCCGGCGCCGCGTTACCGACGAACTTCTGGCCCGGCGTTGCCGCTGAGTTCACCGCCACCTGGCCCACCAACCAGCCTGCCACCCAGGTCGCCGTCATCGCCTCCCAACGCGGCGCCGGTCGTCTCGACCCCGCCCGTTACGGAGGCGAGTGGAGCCTCTACGTCCAGAACAACCCATCCCTGCCCGGCTTCAATCCCAACGACGAACACGCCCGCGTGGCATCGAACCTCGACGGCGATCGCACCCTGATGCCGCTCCGCAACGATCTCGGCTCGCCCACGACCTCCCAGCCGTTCGTGCTCCTTTCGTACCGCAACCCGGCACGCAACGGTCGCGGTGCCATTGAGGTCTTCCCGGTCGTCGCCACCAACGCCCAGTTCCCCGGATTCGCCTTCACCGTCGAGGCCGGTCGACCTGTGCTGCCGCCGCGCCCGATGTCCGATGATCCCATCCGGCCGGAATCCTACGATCAGGCCGCCGCGGACGGCGTGACTCCCGCCAACCGTTTCCTCCATGACGACCGCAAGGGCGGCCTGTGGGCCAAGGCCGGCGGTCATAACGGTCTCTCCAACGGCGTCGCCACCGTCCGGTTCTTCTATCAGGCCAAGGAAGCTGACTTCTTCCCCGGCTTCTATCCCCGGCCCACCAACAACGCCGTGCCGCTGCTCGACCTCTTCGCCGGCACTCCCGGTCTCCCCATCGCCACCACGATCTTCACGGCCTGGCCCACCAACGCGCCGCGCCTCTTCATCGGCGAGAGCCTCGTCGACGCCAAACGAGGCCTGCCGGTCATCGACGTGCCCCCCAACCCGGACGGCACGCCCGGCGTCGGTGGTCCGTGCAGCGTCACCATCATCTACGACCAGGCCACGGCCCGGAACCCGCTCGACTCGGCCGTCACGCTGATTGATCCGCTTCTCGAACAGCAGGTGCCGATGGGCAAACTGCCCGCCGCCGTGCTCACCGAGGTCTTCCAGGGTAAACTCCGCTTCAAGCAACTGCCGCCCCACCTCTATCCGCGTTTCACCTACCAGCAGACCAATGACAGCGGCGGCTTCCTCAGGATCGCCGGTGTCTTCTTCAACGAACCCGGCAACGCCGAAGGTTCCTACTTCCTCCCCAACGTCATCTCTCCCTCCGAGGCCCAGATCGTGAAGGACCTCGCCCCGGGCAACGCCGCCTGGGCCCAGGCCATCGACACCCTCGCCGCCGCCACGCGCGCCAACCTCCCCTTCACCACCGCCGATCGCGACAAGGCCCTCCTCGCCGTTTCCGCCGGTCTCGCCACCGGATCCGGCTGGGTCACCATCGCCATGCAGGATCGCCCCGAGCCCCTCTGTTCCGACGATCTCCCCGTCTCCCTCGAAGTCTTCCGTGTGGAAGGGGCCTACCGCGGCGAAGTCGCCACCATCCTGCCCAAGGACGCGTTCGACGAACGCATCACCTTCAAGCACAAGGCCGACTTCGCCGGCAATCCGGACGACTGGTTCTTCGAGTGGCGTCTCCAGCCCATCGGCGTCTCCGAACTGCCGCCGCCGGTCGAGGCCAACGACACCGCCGAAGGCTGGGAACTCGTCGACTCCGGCGCCGGTAAGGTCACCTATACCATCGGCGGTGCCTCGCCCTTCACCCTCGGCGACAACCGCGTCATCGTCCGCTACCGCCCGCTCGACACACGGACCCGCACGCTCCTCGCGACCACGGAAAATCCTCAGGGCTGGTCCCGCTGGACCGCTCCAAAGCTCGGCGAAGGCTGGGTCAAGCGCGTCCTCGACGGCATCAACCCGTACGAGCAGCGCTTCAAGGATCTCGCCGATCCCACGCGCTCGCTCAACACCACCGTCAACATGCTGTCGCAGGCCGGGCGACGCTGGGAAGGCAACATCCCCCTCAACGGCGATTCCGTCGACAGCTTCGGTCTCATCGAGATCTATGAGACCGTTCTCCGTCGCGCGCGCCTCCTGAGCATCGACTCCGGCATCGCCTACCAACCCGCCAACAACGCGCTCCTGCTCGCCGCCAGCCGACTCTCCGACCTCTACACGCTTCTCGGCAACGAGGCCTTCGCCGACGCTTCCGATCCGACCCTCGCCATCCTTGATTCCTCCGAGCAGCGCTACGTCAACTTCGCGCCCACCCTCCACGCCTTCCAGGGCCTCGCAGCCACCCAGGATCTCCTCGCCGAGGAACTCGCCCTCTTGCGTGGACGCGACGACTCCACGGAGCCGTCCATCACCCGTCCGCCCGTCTACAACCGGCTCCGTTGGAACACCGCCGGCGAACTCGGCCGCGTCGCCTACATGGCCAACTACGACATCCGCGACGCCCAGGGGCGCATCGACGGCAACATCGACGCCGCCGACGCCCAGTTCTACTACCCGCAAGGTCACGGCGACGCCTGGGGCCATTACCTCTCCAGCCTGAAGTATTATTACCGGCTCGCCATCAACCCGCTCTTCACTTGGGTTCCGCGCACCGAACTCGACGAGGTCAACGGGGTCGATGTCTCCGTCGACTTCGCGGAGGAACAGAAGTTCATCCGCGGCGCCGCCGCCAAGGCCCGCACCGGCGCCGAAATCGTGAACCTCACCTACCGCGACCGCTTCACCGAAAATCCGGAAGGCCAATGGCAGGGCTACAAGGACCAGAACCGCACCCGCGCCTGGGGCGTCGCCGACTGGGCCACCCGCGCCGGACAGGGCGCCTACTTCGACTGGATGCTCGGCAATGCCCTGCTTCCCCAGGCCGCCCCGCGCGTTCCGATCGCCGGGGTCCGTCCCATCGACCGCGGCACGCAGCCCGACTTCAACGAGATCACCGCTGCCTACGAACGCATCCAGAACGAGGTCGACAATGCCGATCGCGGCCTGAATCCCCTCGGCCTCGAACGGGGCGTCATGCCCTTCGACATCTCCGTCGCCGCCGCCGATGGCGAGCAGACCCACTTCGAACAGGTCTACGAACGCGCCGTGGCCGCACTGTCCACCGCCGTCACCACCTTCTACTACGCCGCCGGCAACACCCAGAGGCTCCGTCAACAGGCCGACGATCTCGCCACCTTCCAGTCCGAGGTCCGCGCCCAGGAGTTCGACTTCCAGAGCCGCCTCATCGAGGTCTTCGGCCAACCCTACCGCGAGGACATAGGACCCGGTGGCATCTACCCCGCCGGCTATACCGGACCCGACTACCTGCACTATGACTATATTGATCCGTCCGCACTCCTCGGTCTGGTGCGCAATCCGGCCAATCTCGCCCTGCGGCAGAAGTCGGTTTCCATCCAATACACGGAGAATCCCTTCACCTTCGCCGCCAACGGCTCCCTGGATGTCGGCATCTCCCCCGACGGCCTGATCCGCACCCGGTCCACCACGGTTCCCTACACGGTCACCGACGCGTTCGGCATCACCAAGCCAACCGCCTTCACCGACCGCCTCTCCACCGGCGAACTCCAGCAGACCCGCTCCGCCCTGCTCCAGTCCGTCGGCACCTACCTCACGCGCCTGACCGAGTACAACAACCTGATCGCCGAGATCGATGACCGGGCCGCCCTGCTCCAGGCCCGGTTCAACGTCGAGACCGACCGGATCCAGGTGATCAAGGACCGGAACTCCGAGGTCGAGGGCCTGAACATCGCGATCGCCACCATCCGGTTCACCGCCCAGATCCTCAACGCCGTCGGCAAGGACATCAACGAAGCCGTCGACGCCGGCACCGACGGCCTGCCGAAGGCCGTGGGTACTTCCGTCGATCCCTCCTTCGGGGCCCGTCTTGTCGCCAAGCTCCTCGGAAAGGTCGCTTCCGGAATCTACGTGGGTCTCGCCAACGTCGCCGAGGGCTCCGCCCTCTCCATGGAAGCCGCCCGCGATGGCGTCGAGCTCCGCACCGAACTCCGTCTCGCCCAACTCGAGGGTTCCCTCGCCCTCCGCGAGGCCATCACCGAGCTCCAGACCCTCATCCGCAACGAGACCGCCCTGCGCTACGACCTCATGACCCAGCTCGAGGGCATCCAGCAGCAGACCGCGGCCTACCAATCCGCCATCACCCGCGGGTTCCGACTCCTCCAGGAGTTCAAGCGCTTCCGCTTCGAAACCTCCGCCGCCGTCGCCAAGGCCCGCCACAAGGACATGGCCTACCGCGTCTTCAGGAACGACGCCCTCCAGAAGTACCGCGCCCAGTTCGACCTCGCCGCGCGCTACACCTATCTCGCCGCCCGCGCCTATGACTTCGAGACCGCCTTCCTCCCCGGCGACCGCCGCGGCGCAGGTTCCGACTTCCTCAACCGCATCATCCGC
>CBDIPJ010000022.1:0-110147 GCA_965283655.1 Limisphaerales bacterium
GGCGGCGGCGCCGGCGGTGGCGGCGCTGGCGGCGGCGGCGGTGGTGGTGGCATGGGCGGCGGCATGGGTGGTGGGATGGGCGGTGGCGGCATGTTCACGATTCCGCGTGTCGAAGTCACCATGGGTGGCGGCGGCATGGGCGGCATGGGCGGCGGCATGGGCGGCGGCATGGGCGGCGGCATGGGTGGCGGCATGGGCGGCGGCATGGGCGGCGGCATGGGTGGCGGCATGGGCGGCATGGGCGGTGGCATGGGCGGTGGCATGGGCGGAAGCATCGGTTCCGGCCCCGGCATCGGCGGTGTCACCCGCACGCAGTTCATGATGAGCATCCAGGACATTGTCCGGCAGTTCTTCATTACCTGCGGCGTCAACTTCCCCATGAGCCCCATGAGCATGATGGGTGGGGGTATGGGTGGACTCGGCGGAGGTCAGGGCGGCGGCCTTGGACAAGGCGGGTTCGGCCAGCCTGGCCAGTTCGGCGCTGCTGGCGGCCAGCAAACGCAGGATACCAAGGCGATGTTCTTCAATGACCGTACGGGCATCCTGTTCGTCCGGGCCACCCTGACGGATCTCGACATCATCGAAGAGGCCATCCAGGTGCTCAATGTTGCGCCTCCGCAGGTGCAGATCGAGGCCAAGTTCGCCGAGGTCACCCAGCAGGACGGTCGTGCCATCGGCTTCGATTGGTACCTTGGTAACTTCTTGATGAGAAACGGTGGGATGGGTGTTCAAGGTGGAACGGCCCCCAGCTTTGACAGCGGCCGCAGTACGGCTGCCAATCCCGAGGGTGTGTTCCCGGGTTCCTCTGTTGGTGGTACCGCACTGCCTGCGGGTGCAGCCGATGGGTTGCTCACCTCTGGCGTCCGAAATGTCGACGCCAACCAGTCGGCCATTCCGGCGATCGGAACCTTCAGTGGAATCCTGACGGATCCGCAATTCCGGTTGGTCATCCGAGCTCTTGAGCAACGCGATGGTGTGGACCTCGTTTCCGCTCCGCGTGTGACAACACTCTCTGGCCGGCAGGCCCAGATCTCCGTTGTAGACGCTCGGCGTATCGTCCTCGATGTCGGCACCGGTGGACAGGGCCAGCAGGCCCAGAATGCTCAGCCTGGCATTGGTGGTAATGTCATCCAGCAGCAGAACGCCCAGTTCACCTACACGACCGCCAGCTTGCCGTTCGGTCCGACGCTGGACGTCATCCCCTACGTTTCCGCGGATGATGTGTCCATCCAGATGTCCATCATCCCGGCATACACGGAATTCATCGGCTACGATGATCCGGGTGATTTCGTCCCCGTCCAGACGGGTCCGGGTGTGGCTCCGGTCCGCGCTCGTCTGCCGCTCCCCCGTATCCGGCTCCGTCAGGTCACGACTTCAGCGATCGTCTGGGACGGCCAGACCGTTGTACTCGGTGGTTTGATTGCCGAGGACGTCAAGAAGACCCGCGACAAGGTTCCCGTGTTGGGCGATATCCCGATTCTGGGTCGCCTGTTCCGGTCGGAGGCCGCGCTGAACGCGAAGAAGAACCTCGTGATCTTCGTGACTCCGACCATCATCGATCCCGCCGGCAAGCGTGTTCATCCGGATGACTCACTCCCGTTTGATCCGAACACCGTGCCTACTCAGTCTGCCGGTGCCCGTTGAGTGGATGGCCTGGATCTAGCTACGTATAAGCATTGCCTGCAAAGAATGGGTTCCTATGCCTTACAATCCTTCTGACGGAACGGCTGCCGACCCGGTACGTCGGCGGCCTCAATTGAGGAAATGGGCGACGGTCGCTCTCGCGGTGACCGCCGTGCTCCAAACCCGGGCTGAAATTGCGCGGGAGGGAACGGAGTATGTGGTTGGTCGGATGCGCGGTGACCAACTGCGCCCCGTCATGCAAGGAAATGACAAGGGGCTCGTGCTGGCGTGGCAGGACAATGCCACCGATGGGGACGGAAGCGGTATTTCCGCTCGTCTTCTGACCAGCGCGGGGGTGACCCGGGGCGAACGCTTCCGTGTCAATGAATCGGCAGTTGGGGACCAGGAGAACGCTAGTGTTGCCATGTTCTCCGATGGTGCGAGCCTGTTCGTCTGGCAGAGTGGGACCAAGGGATTTCAAGAGATCCGCTATCGCATCCTTGGGGCTGATGGTTCGTTCAGGACACCTGAGCTCCCGCTGGGTGTGGTCGGTTCGAAGAACGGAAGAAACCCGGTCGCGACTGTTCTGCGTGATGGCTCAGCGGTCATCGCTTGGACGGCCTCTGATTTCGACGGGGACATGGCTGGAGTGGCCTTGCAGAGGATCTCAGCGCAAGGCACCAAAATCGGTGACGTGGTCCAGGCGAATGACTACTCCACCTACAATCAACGGAATCCGTCGATTGCCGCTGTCGAGGATGGCTTCGTGGTGGCGTGGGTTTCTGAACTCCAGAACGGTGACAACCGTTCAGACATCTATCTGCGACGATTCACAGGAGCAGGGGAGGCAATGGGGCCATCGGTTCGTGCCAACTCCAGTGTCGAACCAGCTGCATCACCTGCAGTCTCTGTCGTCAACGGACAGATCTGGGCCGGTTGGTCCCGCATCCAGCGTCCGGACGTCTCGCCCGTTCTCATGACTGTGAAGGATCGGGCTCGATGGGTCCTTCAGTTCCGCCGGTTTACTCCGTCTTTGACCCCTGTGGGCGCTGAGTCCCGGCTCTCTGATCAGGTCAAGGGCAACCAGACCCAGCTCCTGTTTGCGCAGTCCGGTGACCGGGTGATGGCGGTTTGGTCGTCGGACCAGTTTGATGGTTCATCCATGGGTGTTGCAGCCCGCTTCCTGAACCCATCTGGTCAGCCCGTCGGCAACGCTTTCGTGGTCAATACGATCAACGCTGAAGACCAGCTTCAGCCTACGGTTGCTGGTGCGACCGGTGGCCGTTTTCTGGTCGCTTGGTCCGATTGGCGCGGACTGGACGACGGCATGGAGATCGCTGTCCAGCGTTTCGTCCCTGCGGCACAGCCCTTGTTGGCACTGCCGGCGCCCGTCGTTTCTGGCCACTCATCGTGGCAGGTGAAAGCCGCGTGGGCTCCCGTTCAGGGGACCACGATTTCGCACTACGAAGTTGAGTTCAACGGCTCGAGTGTTTTCTCGACTCCGAATCCTTTCTGGGAATCTCCGGATGTCCTGCCTGGCAGCACGCACTCTGTGCGTGTCGGCTACGTTCTGCCCGATGGTCGAAAGAGTCCGCTTTCTCCGGTTGCCCAAGGACGTTCGTGGGGTAAGGACAACAACGCCGATGGTTTGCCGGATGACTGGCAATCGTCCTTCTTCGGCGTGAACGCCATTGCCTGGCCCAAGCCCTCGGTCGATACCGATGGTGACGGTGTGTCTGACCGGAACGAGTTTCTCGGCGGAACCGATCCGAAGGATCCCACGGACAACCTTGCTGTCCAGATCCAGTCCAGCGAACAGGGGCCCGTCCTGAGCTGGAAGACCAAGGCCGGTGGTATTTATCTCCTGCAAAGCTCCTCCGATCTTGAGACATGGAATGATGTTGGAGGTTATCGTTTCGCAACTGGATCCATCGATACAACGGTGACTCCGGGTCTGCCCGCGAACAGCTATTTCCGAGTGAACCGCATCCGCTGATCCAATGAAGAATCTTATCAAGCTCCTCTACGGTATGGTCGCCTCAGTGGCGGTCGGCGGGTCTGCTCACGCGTTCAGTCTGGCCGGTCCTCCTGCATCGTGGATGACGGCAGACATGAATTATGATCCTGCCCTTGCGCCCATGACCCCGGGTGAGGGTTACCGCTACAACAGCCCCGTCGTTGTGTACGGATTCGATCAGTCCTTTATCGAGTTCTTTGGCGCCGAGGGTGTTGCCGCTGTCGAATCGGCGATCAAGATCATGAACGATCTGCCGGCGGCTTCTGCGCTGGATCCAGCAAATTATCCACAGTCTACCGCCCGCGTGAACCAGTCTGCCCGGCGTTTCCGGCTCCTCGACCTCAAGTCGAATGTCCTGTCGGTTCTCGTCGAGAATCAGGGATTGGTGGCTCCTGAACGTTATGTGTGGACCCTGCGCCAGGTGGAACGTCCGAATGAATTCACTCGGAACTTCCTCACTCTGCGGAGGAATTACGACCCGTTCACCGTGCTTCCCAGTTCCTTCATCAACGGAACCTTCTACACCTTCCAGATTCAGCAAACTGGAGATGATGTCTGGGAAGCCATTGAAATCTCTGTTGATCCAGCGGAGCCCAACGTCTCCGTCGTTGGATTGATGGGTGGCGAAACGGATTCCAGTGTCGGTCGGATCGATGCGCGTGCCCAACGCATCTATAACTCCCGAGGATTGTACTTCAGTGGACTGACTCAGGATGATGTGGGCGGATTGCGGTATCTGTATCATCCCGGCACGGTCGCTGTGGAGCAGCTTCCTGCTGGAACCACCCTGCGTACGACCAGTTCGGTGGACGAAATCAGCAGCGGAGGTGGTGGCGCAAGTGCGTGGACCCCGGTCTATGGCGTGGGTTTGGTCACTGGAGGAACGGGTGGTGCAACGAACACGACAGGCGTTGTTGATATTGCCGTTCGTCGGGGCGTCAACAAGGTTACCTACGTTCGTGGTGACGTCGGGAATCAGGTGTTGGGTACCTTCCGCCGTCCGGTGGTGGTTCGGTATTCCGATTCGTTCAGTACGAATGGCGTCGGTGGCACTTTCCGCACCCAGAACGTCGAGCGCGCGATGACGGCTCCCGATATCCTGTTCACTGCGGAAGACCTTGGGACGGGTGGCGGCCAGCCAGTTCCTGTGCTTGTCGCGCGGACCGTGGCTTACCAGAACCTCGGAACTTTGAACTCCAATCAAGGAGGCGCTGGTTCCGTTGGCCCATTGGGACCTGGGATCAAGGATTCTTCAACGACGATCATTGCCTTGGCACGTGTGGGTTTGACCGAGTTGAACTCATCGTCGCAAGACAACCTTACGGAAGAGCAGGGCTTCACCAGTTACATGTGGGGATCGTATGACGGCAGCACCAACGCTCCCATCGTCTATCCCGTCGGAAGGGTCAACCTGCGTATGGTAGAATCCATCGTCCGCAATCGGAACTAATCACGAACCATGAAGCATTTACTCAGTTCGCTGGCTGCGTTGACGTCGGTTGGTGTCTTGGTACAGGCCCAAACCTCGGAGCTTTACCTGAACCGCGGTTTGGTGGCGGATGATGTCACCATCGACGCCCGCGTTGTAGACAATCGTGGTGTCATGTTTCTGACACCGATGACCACCGTCTTCGATACGCAAGGGACCGAAATCTATCGGAACTCAGGATTGATCGTTGCCGAACCTGGTATCCGGTTTGGCTTTATCGGAGCCGACGGAACACGTCGCGCGTCGCAATCGTTCTCGAACGCTCCCAACGCGCGCATTGAATCCAAGGATAGTCAGGACTCCTTCCGAGAGGCCTTGCTCTTGGTCCTCGACGGTGTGCCTACCGGCATGCTTACCACGGACCAGATCAGCGCGTTGAGCAGTCGGGTCAACAATCCTTACCGCAGCGGGCCCGACAGTTTCCTGAGCATCTGGGCAACCAGCATTGTCAATCGGGGTGCGATCTTCGGGGCCGCCGGCGGTGAGTTCTGGATGAAGGGCCGGGATGTCGACCTGTCGCGTTCGATTCTTGGAATCAATCCTCCCTCAGACCAGATTGCCGAACCTCCGACGGAAGGGGGGTTTGAACCCATCCCTGCAAGCGCGGACGTCCACTGGGGATACGGCGACGGTCTCTTCAGCAGCCTGCGAAGCGTTCGTTTCCAGGAGTTCGAAGAGGATGTCGATGGTGAGATTGTCACCAAGACGAATGTCATCGTTGACCTCAATTACCGGGTTGGTACGCCCACCCGTCCGATGGGTGTCGACAACTCGACGGACGCGGCAACTGCCGGGGTGCCTGAGAGGTTCCAGCTTCCCGGATTGGCAGGCAGGCAGTTGGTCTTGAACGAAGATGTGGTTCCGCTCATCTGGAACTCCGTGACACCGGATGCGGCGACGGCGAGCGCCACCAATCCGTCCACGAACCAGGTCTTCACCATCGTCCTCGTCCGACGTGCGTCCACGAACTTGATCGTCGATGCATCCTTCCTTCCTCCGCAGCTTGGATCACAGTGGTCACACCCGACCGTTCGTTTGCGTCTCACCGGGGTGGCTACCAACAACATCACCGGGAAGGATGACGCGGTCAGCTACGTCATCGACAACACATTTGGATCGGACCCGTTCCGACTTTATCTGACGAACTTCAACACCGGCATTGGGTCCCGTCCCACAAACCTGTCGATTTCGCGCCGGACGACCAGAGGCGTCTCGAGTCCTTTCACAGCTGCCAATACAGCCACGCCGGCGGCGTTCAGCAATGCGGTTGTGAACCTCCTTACGGAGTTGGAGTCGCTCCCGAATCCCACCTTCAACATCAATGATTTTGATGGTGTGAACGGAGAGGCTCCCAATGCAACGGCCCTGTTCCGGACTAATTTGTTCACGACGTGGATTGGTCCCGGTGCGACGAACCTGCCTTTCACCAATTTGGTGAACACCAGCACTCCTTACATGGCGTACCGGTCGGAGTTCGGGATCGTTCCTGGTTCTCTTCCTATTCCCTTGTCTGTTCCCAACATTACCCCCACGAACAGCGTTGGAAGGCTCCATATCGAAGCGGAGAACTTGAACCTCGAGTTGACCCGCATCCGTGGACAGGGCCCTGTCATCTTGAAGTCACCGAATGTCACCTCGACCCGGATGGCCTCGATTGATGCTCCTTTCGTGCAGGCAGACCTTGGAAGCCGCTCGGGAACCCTGAATTTGAACGGCCTGTTCCAAGCCTCCGTTCAACGTCTGTCTGGCGCAATCCAGATTTACTCGGCCACGTTCACGAACCTCTCCGAGGTAGAGGTTCCTGCTCCACCTCCGGAGGATCCTGAAGCTGAGCCTGGTGAGCCTTCGATTGTTGGGTTGGAAGCCATCTTCCACGTGATGATCGTGGATGCGGATCTGACTCCGTCGTTCCCCACTCCGTTCCTTGATCTGTCGTTGCGGTCGACGAACGTCAATATCGGTGACAATTTGCAAGTGAGTCGTTTCGCGACCATTGAGGCCGAGAACCTCACCGTAAACGGACGCTTGGTTGTGCAGGGTGATTACGGTGACTTTGGTAACACGGGGCTGGATGGTTCAAACCTCCCCATCCTGAGGAACCTCACCAACAACGGTATCATCACCGTTTCCAACTCCGTGGTTCTGGGTGCTGATCGTCCAGCTCCGTTGGTGTCCTTCGTCAACAACGGTCTTTTCCTGGCGGCTACGATGTCAATTCGTGCTGACAATGTGGTTTTCGGCCCGGAATCCAACGTTCGCGCCGAGGCAGGAGACATGCTGATTGATGCCCGGCGCTTGACCATCCGATCCAGTGGTGTGTTTGGGTTCGATCGGATCGTCATTCCTACGAATTCGGAAACAGCCAATGTGTTCCTGCCAGGCACCGTTCGCGCATACTCGCAGTTTGTTGCCAATGCTGAGGACGTGGTGCTGGGTGGCGGCGCGGTGTTGTCTGCCCCGAGTTTTGAGCTGAGTGCCAAACGCAGTCTTTTGGTGGAAGAACCGGGTGCTGGTATTCTGGGCGCCTATGCCATTTCGGTGACGGCCCCGCCGTCCAGGATCGAGACCAGAAACCTGCGCCTCGGTCTGGTGGGCCAAACCTTCCAGGAGTCTGTGTTTGTTTGGTCCGGCCAGGATGTTGGGCCGACAGCGGCTGGTTTTGGCCCGCAATCGATTGCCTCCCTTGAACTGGACGCTGGTCCCTTCTCGCAACTGACGTTCCGGGGCTCTTCGGGCAGGGGGGCGTTGTATGTCGAGAATCTGGTCATCACCCCGAACATCGGATTCCTTTCGGACGAGCGTTTGGTCGTTCCGGATCCTTCGATGTTCAATGTGGCCTCCGACTTCACCATCTACTTCCGGAACCTCTTGAGTTCCGAAGGAGAGGCACTTCCCGCGGCCCAGCTTGAGGCGGCGACGGGTGGCAAGTTCAAGTTCGTGGCCGACGGTGGCGATAGGGGCGACTTCATCACCATGGTCATCAATGGTCGCCCGACAACGGTTGCCCGCTCCATCCGCTACAGCAGCCGTGCCGACACCGACGGCGACGGTATCATGAACGCCTTCGATGCCACTCCCTTCGAGGGTGTTGTTCAGAATCCGAAGGTGGTTATGGATGGCCAGCATGCCTTCCTGATTCGGTGGGAGGGTGCAGCCTTCGGCACTTACGACGTGCAGTACAGCGATGCGCTGAACACGGAGTGGAAGTTGTTGAAGCGCGTGACGAACACGGAAGCTTCCAAGAAGACTTTGTGGGTTCGCGATCCGATCCCTGAGTCCGATGGGGGCCGGAGTTACCGGGTCCTCACCAAGTAAGGATCTTGCAAGGCCGCCCTACGGGGCGGCTTTTTGCTTTCTGGGTATGAAGCGGATTGGGATTACGGGAGGTATCGGATCCGGAAAGAGTACCGGGGCATCCTACCTTCTTGATTTGGGGTTCCCGGTGCTGGACACGGACGATGTCGCGCGTTCCCTCGTGGCTCCGGGGTCGGAAGCCTTGTCAGAGATTGTGACCGAGTTTGGTGAATCAGTCCTCGCTGGTGATGGCTCCCTCGATCGGGCGGCCTTGGCAGGGGTGGTGTTCTCGAATACGGACGCTCGAGCGCGGCTTGAGGGCTTGCTCCATCCCAGGATCCAACGGGTCTGGACGGATCATCTCGACGCTCACGATCTCGAGGGCTCGCCCATGGCGTTCGTCGTCATCCCGCTGCTTTTCGAGAAGGCCTATCAGTCGCGATTCGATGCGGTCATCGCGGTGGGTTGCTCCTCGGCTACCCAATGGCGCCGGCTTCAGGGGCGGGGATGGGCGCCTGAAGCGATCCGTTCCCGATTGTCAGCGCAATGGAGCACGGAGGCCAAGATGGTCGCCGCAGACCTTGTCGTCTGGAACGAGGGAACCTTGGCCGTGCAGCGGATCCAGTGGGACCGGATTTTGGATTACTTGCTACCCGGCTTGGTTGCTGGGATGCCCGCGAGGTCGGTTGGCAGCTGATCGGGTTGGAAGGTTTCCACGTTCAGCCGGATCAGGCTGTGGAGGGGAACGCCGAGGTCGAGGTTGCCGTCCGAGCGGTCGACCATCATCGCGACGGCGACCGGGTTGCCTTGGTGGGCGCGGACGATATCGAGTGTCTCCTGAACGCGGCCGCCCTTGGTGACGACATCTTCGACGATGAGCAGACGTTCCCCGGGTTGGATCTTGAAACCGCGGCGGAGCACCAGTTTTCCCTCCTCCTTCTCTACGAAGATGAAGCGGCACTTCAATTGACGTGCGACTTCCTGTCCGATGACCAATCCGCCCATGGCAGGGGAGATGACCGTCTGGATGTTCAGGGCGGAAGCCTTCTGCGCGAGTGCGGCGCCGAAACGTTCGACGATGGGCATGAGTTGGAGGGCTTGCGCGCATTGAAAGAACTGCCGCGAATGCAGGCCGCTGCGCAGGATGAAATGGCCATCAAGAAGGGCTCCAGTCTGCCGGAAGAGATCCAATGCTTCTGCGTTCGTCATAGGGGGGAGGTTCTTGTTTTGTGGCGACGGGTTCCAGCCGGAACCTTTCACGACAAATACCTTCAAAGTCTGGGGCGGACTTCCCAAGCTCGACGGGGTCATGAGGTTTTCCGGTCTGAGATCCTGCGCTGCGGGAATCGTCCTTTCGCTCTCGGCCTTTGGGCTTCTGGCGCGGGAGACCCCTCCGCACCAAGGCCGTCATGGTGTCCGTGTGGTCGATTCAGCCCGGATGCTCGAAGACGTCCGCGTACTTGCATCTGACGCGTTCGAGGGGCGGGACCTGGCTCGATGGGTGAGGATCGGACCGTCGAGTATCTCGTGGAGCAGTTTCAGAAAGCCGGCCTGAAGCCGGGGGTCTCCGATGGCCAATGGACGCAGGAGGTTCCCATTGTCGGCATCACATCGAAGATGCAGGTCTCATGGAATTCAGGCAGCAATCAGCGGCCGTTGGTGTTTCCGCAGGATCTGGTTGCGTGGTCGCCCAGAACCCAGGCGAGGGTCGAAGTACCCTCTTCTGAGGTTGTCTTCGTCGGCTACGGCATCGCGGCTCCGGAATACGGGTGGGACGACTACAAGGGGGTGGATGTCCGTGGGAAGACGGTGGTGATGCTGGTGGAGATCCTCCGGTGCCCGACCCAAAGAAGCCGGGACAGTTGGATGTCCGGATGTTCGGTGGCCGGGCGATGACCTATTATGGGCGGTGGACGTACAAGTATGAAGAAGCGGCGCGCCGTGGGGCGGTGGCAGCGTTGCTGGTTCATGAGACCCAGGCAGCCGCGTACCCATGGTTTGTGGTCGTGAATTCGTGGGGGCGGGAGCGTTTCGACCTGGCCGACGATCCCGAAGCGAAGACCTCGATCGCTGGTTGGTTGAGTCTGGAGGCAGCGAGGGAATGGTTTGGGCTGAATGGCTTCTCCTACGAGTCTGCCTTGGAGCGAGCCGTCCGGAAGGATTTCCACCCGGTGGTCCTTCGGCAGCGTTTCGAAGCGACCTGTAGCCAGACCGTACGCCCGGTCAAATCACGCAATGTCCTGGCCATGTTGCCGGGCTCCAATCCGATCTCGTCGCAGGAGTGTGTGGTCTATTCCGCGCATTGGGATCACCTCGGTCGGGATCCAAAACGGGAGGGAGATCAGATTTTCAATGGGGCGGCGGACAATGCGGTGGGCGTTGCTGGATTGCTTGAGCTGGCGCGCGTATTTGGATCGGCTCCAAAGGCTCCACGACGGACGGTACTCTTTCTTGCGCCGACCGCGGAGGAGCAGGGGTTGTTGGGGGCGAGGTATTACGTGCAGCATCCGTCCCGTTCCTTGGCGGCAACGGTGGCGAATCTCAACATGGATGGCCTCAACACCTGGGGCCGTACACGGGATATCCGGCAAGTGGGTGACGGCCATTCCACCCTGGATCAAGTGCTTCGGGATTCGGCAAAGAAGTTCCAGCGGAAGGTCCTGCCGGATCCGAATCCCGAGCGTGGGATGTTCTATCGGAGTGACCATTTCGAGTTCATGCGGGGCGGTGTTCCTGCGCTGTATCTGAAGTCGGGTGGCGACTACATCGATCATCCCGCGGGCTACGGGGAGAAACGGGTCACAGAGTACATCGAGAACGATTACCACAAGGTTTCCGATGAGCTGAAGGAGGGGTGGGACCTGCGCGGCGCGGCGGACGATCTTGCGCTGCTGGCCGAGATCGGTTGGCGACTGGCGGATGGGAAGGACTGGCCGCAGTGGAAATCAACGAGTGAGTTCCGTACCCGAACCCGGCGTGGGACAAGCAGCGGCACTCGACGATGACATCCACGACCCACGGATCCCAATTGCGATGCCACTCGTAGAAATTCAGAATCTGCAACTCGATCTGACCGTGGAAGCGGGACGGGTGCGCGTTCTGGACGGCGTGGATCTGAGGATCGAGCAGGGAACCGTCCATGCGTTGGTGGGCGAGAGTGGCAGTGGAAAATCGCTGACAGCGATGTCACTCGCCCGGTTGCTCCCGGAAGGATTTGCGCAGCGTGCGGGAGGACGTGTGTGGGTCGATGGTCGGGACGTCTTTGAGCTGGACGCCTCTGGATTGAGGGAATTGCGCGGTGGAGTTGTGAGCTACGTCTTTCAGGAACCGGCAACCGCGCTGAACCCAGTGATGCGCGTCGGCGATCAGATCCTGGAGTCCTTGCGGATCCATCGGCCGGAGCGGGCCACGCGTGCGGAAGTTGTCGCGTGGTTGCAGCGTGTCGGGATTCCCGCCCCGGAAGTGCGTGCGCGTCAGTATCCGCAAGAGCTTTCAGGCGGGATGCAGCAACGGGTGATGATCGCGATGGCCTTGGCCCCACGACCTCGACTTCTGGTGGCTGACGAGCCGACGACCGCCTTGGATGTGACCATTCAGGCGCAGATCCTGGACCTGTTGATGGACCTCCGACGCGAGTTGGGAATGACCATCCTTCTGATCACGCACAATCTGGGAGTGGTTGCCGAGATCGCGGATGAGCTCTCGGTGATGTACGCGGGACAGGTGGTGGAGACCGGGCCCGCGTCAACGGTCCTGAAAGATCCGGCGCATCCCTACACCAAGGCATTGTTGGCCTCGGTGCCCCGTTTGGGCGCGGGGCATCCGTTCCTGGCAACGATTCCCGGGGCAGTACCCCCGGCAGGCAGACCGCCGGCGGGCTGTCGCTTTCATCCGCGCTGTCCGGTTGTAGCGTCGACGTGCGGGGTGGAGGTTCCGTTGTCTCGGTTGATGGGTGATGGCCGCGTGGTCCGATGTCCGTTCGCGGTTGGGGGTGTTGTGGCAGGAAGGGGGCGGCATGAACCTGCTCGAAGTGGAGGACTTGAAGGTCCACTTCCCGGTGCGCCCCGACTGGAGAGGACGGCCCACCGCCCAGGTCCGAGCGGTGGACGGTGTGAACCTGTCCATCCGCAAAGGGGAGACGGTGGGGCTTGTGGGCGAAAGCGGTTGCGGAAAGAGCACGTTGGGACGGGCGATTGTCCGGCTTGAGACCCCGACAGCGGGCAGCGTCCGATTTGAGGGGCACGATCTCGCCTCCTTGCAAGGGGCGGACCTGCGTCGCGCGCGGCGTCGTTTGCAGATGGTCTTTCAGGATCCTTTTGGATCGTTGGATCCGCGGTGGACCATCGAGGAGATCGTGGAGGAAGGACTGCGCCTCCACGAACCGACGCTGACAACGGCGATCCGGCGCGAGCGTGTCGCGTCGCTGTTGAGGGATGTGGGACTCGACCCGTCCTTGGCCACACGTTACCCGCATGAGTTCAGCGGTGGGCAACGACAGCGGATTGGGATTGCGCGTGCACTCGCGGTGGAACCCAGCCTGATCGTGTGTGATGAAGTGGTGAGTGCGCTCGACGTGTCGGTTCAGGCGCAGGTGGTGAACCTTCTGGCCGAATTGCAGCGGAGCCGGGGCGTGGCCTTCCTGTTCATCGCGCATGATCTGGCGGTGGTTGAGCATCTCAGCGAGCGGATCCTCGTGATGTATCTCGGACGCGTGGTCGAGTCGGGGCCGGCGCGGCAGGTTTGCAGTGCTCCACAGCATCCGTACACGCAGGCGCTGATTTCTGCGGTCCCGAGCCTTGATCGCAGTGCCACGCGCCAGCAGCGGATCCAGTTGCATGGGGAAGTGCCTTCGCCGCTCGCGCCGCCGGCGGGCTGTCCGTTTCATCCCAGATGTCCTGTGGCGCGTGACCAATGTCGGGTGGAGGTGCCGCGTTTGAGGGTGCTTGGCGATGGACGCGAGGCGGCTTGCCACCTGTTGGGATGACAGGTTGGGTAAGGGGCACGTGAGATTTCGCAACGCGCTTCTTGAATCTGCGGCCACCGTTTTTACAGTCCGCCTCTCTTGACCACGAGAAATGAGTGAACCATCCATGGTCCCTTCCGCCGGCAGCACGCCGGAGTGGGACATCGCGGCGGCACGGACCCTCTACAACGTCGATCGTTGGGGAGCGGGATACTTCGACATCAATGCTGCGGGCCATGTGGTGGCGAAACCGTTGCAGAATGGCGTCGAAGTCGACCTGATGGCCCTGGTGGACGAAGCGAAGGCGCGGGGTGTGAAGTTCCCGCTGCTGATCCGATTCCAGGACATCCTTCGGCACCGGGTGATCGCCTTGAACGAAGCCTTCCGAGCCTCGATCGCGGAGTTCACTTACCGCGGCATTTACCGGGGCGTGTTTCCGATCAAGGTGAACCAGCTCCGCGAGGTGGTGGAGGAGATCCTGGACGCGGGGAAGCCTTACGCGTTCGGGTTGGAAGTGGGCAGCAAGCCGGAGCTGTATGCCGGCATGGCGCTGCAGGATCAGCCGGGCAGCCTCATCATCTGCAACGGCTACAAGGACACCTCGTTCATCAAGCTCGCGTTGCAGGGCATCAAGCTCGGCAAGCGCGTGATCATGGTGGTCGAGAAGCTGGAGGAGCTGCGTCAGATCATCACTGTCTCGCGTCAGGTGGGTGTGGAGCCGATGATCGGCATCCGCGCCCGTTTGATGAGCAAGGGCGCGGGGAAGTGGGCTGAGAGCGGCGGAGAGAACGCGAAGTTCGGCTTGAGTACGTCCGACCTTCTCGCCGCCACGCAGATGATGAAGGACGAGGGGCTGACCCATTGCTTCAAGCTCCTGCATTTCCATATCGGTTCGCAGGTGCCGGACATCCTGACCGTGAAGAAGGCGGTGCAGGAAGCGGCCCGGTTCTACGCCAAGCTCCACAAGATGGGGTTCCCGGTGGAGTTCATGGATGTGGGTGGCGGTCTGGGTGTGGATTACGACGGATCGCGCTCGGCCTTCGATTCATCGACGAACTACTCGTTGCAGGAGTACACCAACGACATCGTTTATTACCTCGCGGACGTGTGCAACGCCGAGGGCGTGCCGCATCCGGACATCGTGTCGGAGTCGGGGCGTGCGCTGGTCGCGCATCATTCGGTCTTGCTGGTCGAAGTGTTTGGATCGATCGACAAGACGCGGCAGGAAGCGAAGTTCACGTATGGTCCCGGGGATCACCGGTTGGTCCGCGAGTTGACGGACATCCGGGACAATCTCCAACGCCTCAACAAGCGGGAGGCGTGGCACGATGCGCAGGAACGCAAGGAGGACGCGCACCAGATGTTCACGCTCGGGATGCTGGAGCTTCCGGACAAGGCGAAGATCGAATCGCTCTACTGGGACATCAGTCGCGCGGTGGTGGAGAGCTTCCGCGGACAGGCCTACATACCGGAGGAGATCAAGCATCTGGAGGACGCCCTCGGGGATCAGTACCTGTGCAATTTCAGCGTGTTCCAGTCGCTCCTCGACCATTGGGCGTTGGGGCAGTTGTTCCCGATCATGCCTGTGCATCGATTGGAAGAGCGGCCGACGCGCGAGACCACCTTGGTGGACATCACCTGTGACTCGGACGGGCAGATCAACAAGTTCGTCGATCTGCGCGATGTTCGGGACACGCTGCCGGTGCACGCACTGCGCGGCGATGGGGTGCAGGAGCCGTACCTGCTCGGGTTTTTCCTGATGGGTGCCTATCAGGACATCATGGGCGACCTCCACAACCTGTTCGGACGGGTCAACGAGGTGCACGTGTTCCTCGAGCCGGATGAGCCGGCCGGGTATTACGTCGAAGAGGTCATCGAAGGAGATACCATCAGCGATTCGCTGACCGAGGTGCAGTACGACGTGAACGAACTGAAGCGCCAGATGAAGGCCCAGGTGGATGCCGCGATCAAATCGGACCGCCTGAAGCCCAGCGAGGCCATGCGCTTGCTGGACGACTACGAGCGGGGATTGAAGGACTACACGTACCTGACGATCCACTGAAGGGGGCGCCCGCGAATTGCGGGTCGCGTGGTTTTACGCGGCCACGGGTTGGACGACGCCGGGTGGGGGTACCTGGCCTTCAGGATGCGCCGGGTGGGGGCACCCGGCCTTCAGCTTGAATTGTAGGCTGCGTGCCCTCACGCGGCGACGGTTTGGATGGCCCTGGGTAGGGGCACCGTGCCTTCAGTGAAGTTGCCCGTGGGTCAGCGGATGAAGGCCCACGCCAATCCGGCGACGGCAGCGGTTCCGAAGGCTGGAAGAATCGCGCGCAGCAGGGCCCGGTCGCCCAGGGATCCAATGACACCGGCCTTGAAGACGAGGTTGGAAACAGAGGCGACCAGGATGGCCCGGCAGCTTTCGGAGTCAGAGATGGCTCCCTGCCTTGAGAGCTGCGCCGTTGAGAGGGTGATGGCGTCCATGTCCGTCAGTCCTGAGATCGCGGCGACGACGAGGAGGCCGCGATTGCCATACCATTCGCGGGCGGCGGCGACACCCAGAAGCACGCCCGCATAGAGCAACGTGAAGAAGAGTGCCGAGCGGAGTTCCGTCGGGTTGGTTGGGGGTGGCAGGGCGGTGCCTTCGCCTTGTTTGCGGAAGCCCAGCCACGCGGCGAATCCGAGCAGGATCAGGAGCAGGGTGGCGAACGCAGGAACGTAGGAGGTGAGGTGCTCCCGATCCGCCGCTGCAACGAGGACGACCAATCGGGCGAAGACCACGCCGGAGGCCAGCAGGATGACGACAGCGGCCAAAGGCACACTGGCCGGTTGCGTCCGGGTGAGTCGTGCGTGGGTGACGGAGGTCGCGGTGCTGGAAATCAGGCCGCCGAGCAATCCTGCGGCGATGGCCCCGGCGCGGTTGCCGACCCACTTGTGCAGGAGGTACCCGCCGAGGCTGAGTCCGGTGATGAGGACCACCATCCACCAGATCCGGTGGGGATTCAGGGCATTGAACGGGCCGTACGTGGCGTCTGGAACGATCGGAAGGATCACCAGGGCGATCACGACGAACTGCATGATGGCGCGGAAATCGTGATCGCCGATGCGGCGCGCGAGGTCGTGGAGTTGGGGTTTGAGGTGGAGCAGCACCGCGGTAGCGCCAGCGACGACCATGGCGAGCGGTCGGTGACCGTCCGGGAGGTAGGCGCCGACACCGAACATCACGAGCATGGCGGACTCGGTGGTGATGCCGAAGTCTCCTTCGTTCTGACGGGCGCGCAGGAGGTTTCCGGAAATGATGGCTGCGGCGAGCGCCAGGAGTCCGGCGGCCACCATCCAGCCGCCAAAGGGGACGGCCAGCCAGGCGCATACGGTTCCGAAGACCGTCACCAAGGGAAACGTGCGGAAGCCGGCGAGGACGGAGGCGGCGCGTTCGCGTTGGAGTCCGACAAGAAGCCCCAGCCCGAGGGCCAAGGCAAGGGACTGGAAGGCGTCGTTCACCGGGATGCCTCAGTAATCGTAAAGCCCTGGGTCGCGCGAATAGGCTCCCCCGCCGCCGCGCCCCCCGGTGCCATCGGCCTCTTGACCCTTGCCCAGCCAATCGCCGAGTTCATCGCCCATGTCCTCCTCGATCTTCTCGGGATCCTCCCCGCGTTCGAGGCGCTTGAGCGCTGTTTCCATTCCCTTGGGAACGGTACCGGGAGGCATGGCCTGTTGCATCTTCCGGAGCAGGTGGGCCATGTGACGTGGGTTGTTTTCGTCGAGGTGGTCCATGTCCCGCTCGATCTCGTCCATGACACGTTCCACGCGCGGATCATCGAAGTCGGGCATTGGCGGTCCACCCGCTTCCTCCGGGCCTCCGGGTGCCGGCGTTGGCGCGGGTTCGGCGGCGCCCTTGATCATGGCAAACCGGCTGATTTCCTTGGTGAGCTTTCGGCTTCCGCAGGTGGGGCAGGTGGGTGAGTGCGATGGATTCACCCGGCGGCTCAGGAAGTTGAAGATCTTCCTGCAACGCGGACAGGCGAACTCGTAGATCGGCATGCGGGGATACTTGGGCCTGTGACGGTGGGGTCAAGACGGCTTGCCGCTTGTGTCGGGTTCGATCTCCGCGTAGAGGGCGTTGTATGTCGTGGAGGGTGGTCATGCTGGGGGTGATGGGGCTCGTGTTGTTGGGCGCAGGATGCGCCACGGAGCCGGAGCGTTTTGCCAACATTCCGGAGTCGCGGCTCGCCGCTCCTGCTGCTTCGCCCCCGGCCCGGCCGTTGCCACCCATCGGTGGAGGTGATGCTGCGCTGGAAATTCGTCCAGTGGCACCGGCGGAGCCTCCGCCCCGCGTGGCGGTCGAAGACCCAGTGCAAGCCGTGCCGATCCCTGCGGCAGACCCTGTCGTGACGACAGCCGAAGGCACCGTGGAAGGCTTGTTGAAGGCTGATCCGCAGGAAGGAGTCGGGTTGAAGCCCCTCCGTACGCCTGCTGGGGATTGGTGGGACCTGGAGGAATGGTTGATGGCGCGTGGTTGGTCTGCGCTTCACCCGGTGCCACATGGGCGCGAGCTCCGACAGGAGTCCGACGGTGTCGGAGGCACGTTGGCGGTGATGGTAGGACAGAAGAAGTCGTGGTGGAACGGGACGCAGGTGTGGCTGGGATTTGAGCCGCGGATGGAAAAGGGGCGCATCCGGGTTCACCGGCTGGATCTGGAATCGCATTTCGAGGTGCTGATGGCGGCCACGGCTCCGGTGGTGCTCCGGGATCGCAGCGTGATGATCGATGCGGGGCATGGCGGGCGGAACGTTGGAACCCGCAGCATTGCGGGGAACCGGTTCGAGAAGGAGTTCACGCTGGATTGGGCGCAACGACTGAGGGTGTTGTTGGAAGGGAGGGGATGGCGTGTGGTCATGACGCGGACCAATGACATGGATCTCGGATTGGCGGAGCGAGTCGCGATGGCGGATGCGGCCGGGGTTTCGCTGTTCGTGAGTCTCCATTTCAACTCCGGCTTTCCGAATCGGGAGGCCGCAGGACTCGAAACCTACACGTTGACGCCCCGCGGCATGGCGTCGCACGTGGTCCGCGATTACGTCGACGAACCCGGGCGGCGGTATCCGAACAATGCCCATGATGCGGTGAACCTGCGATTGGCGATCGGGGTGCATCGGGCGCTGCTGGCGACAACGGGCCAGACGGATCGTGGCGTGCGGCACGCGCGGTTCATGGAAGTGTTGCGGCAGCAGGAACGTCCTGCGGTATTGATCGAGGGTGGGTACCTTTCGAATCCACAGGAGGCGACCCGCGTTCAGACGGAGGAGTTCCGGCAAAAGCTGGCGGAGGCGGTCGCGGCGGGTTTGCCCTGAGTTGCGAGGGGACGACGGAATCCAGATGAACCTTTTTCCGAAGTCGCCGTCAGAGGTTTCCGATGAACACGGATCGAAGTGCGGTGGACGCTGGTAACTTTCCCGCTCCTGCCTGTGTCTTGGCTCGCATGCGGACGGAACAAAGGCGGCGGTCGGGGCTCGCGCACCGGGCCTTCACGCTCATCGAACTCCTGGTAGTGATCGCGATCATCGCGATCCTTGCCGGCATGCTCTTGCCGTCGCTTGGCCGGGCCAAGGATGCCGCACGCCGGATTTCGTGCGTGAACAACATCCGGCAGCTGGGAATGGCGGTCCGGATGTACACGGACGACAACCGCGACCAGATGCCGGATCGTGTGATCACGAACCGTTGGCCGACTTCGCTGCGGCCGTATTACAAGGATCTGCGCATCCTCCGGTGCCCGTCGGATCCGCCCAACATGAAGGCGCCGAACAGCGGGACGGGCTTTGGCATCTCCTCGAACACGCACCCGGCAGACTTCACCCCGCGGACGTACCTGATCAATGGGTGGAACGACTACTACAAGCGGTCGCTGTCCGTGGCGGAGTTGAACTTCTTCCGGATCATGGGGGCGGGTGAAAAGTCGATGCGCGACAACCAGATCCTCGAACCCACCGAAACCGTGCTTTTTGGTGAGAAGGAATCGGATTCGATGCACTTCCACATGGATTTCGACCAGTACGACGACATCCTCCAGTTGAACCAGAACCGGCACGCCAACTCGATCAAGAGCGGCCGGGGCGGCGGTTCGAACTACGCGATGGCGGATGGCTCCGTGCGGTTCATGAAGTTTGGGCGATCCCTGGCGCCATTGAACCTGTGGGCGATCTCGGAGGAGGCGAGGCAACTGGGGTTGACGATGCCGGAGTAGTGGGTGGCGGAGACCATTGAACCTATGAACCGCAATATTTGGATCCTGTTCGGCCTCACGGTTGGTCTGGGCTGCTGTTACGTGATCTTCAACACGGAGTGGCTGAAACCCGATCCCATCCAGATCCAGGCGCAGGTGCGTGAGGTTTCGGCCCGGGCCAACCTGGAGCGCCGGGTGCCGGCATCGAAGGTCGTGTTCGACGAGTCGAAGCTGCCGAAGGATCCCGCCGAGCGGGAAAAGGCGATCAAGGAACTGCGGGCGGCCGCGCGTCGGGAGCGGACAACTGCGGAGTCGCAGTCGGGAACACCGATGGCGACCGGGAAGTTCGAGGGCGTCTATCCGGTCGTGTTCGCCCTGGACGGCGAATACCAGCTGACCGCGATCCGTGTGATCGAGGCCACGCCATCGAGGCCGGGGGGAGCTCCGTTGATTGTCTGGCAGGTGGACACCACCAGCAACTCCGTGCCGACGAAGGCGCTCATCTACGGCCGGACTCCGCGTGGGATGAAATTGAAGGATGAGCGCAACAAGCCGGCGAAGCTCCTTCCTGGGACCACCTACCGGCTCGAGGTGAAGGCCGGGCGATACGAGGGGCGGACGACCTTCCAGACGAAGGAGACGGTGCCCGCCGAGGGGCAGTGACCGGCTCGAATCCCTGGTTTTGGCCGTTCGCGGGTCAGGAGGATGCTGACCTCCGATTCAGGGGCGGGTAGCGAAGGATTTCTGTCGAGCCCGGAAAGGATTGTTGTCACAGTCCTCGTGTACGCCCCCCGCATGAACTGGCACGTCCGTCCCTGTCCATATCCTGTATGAACACGCATTCCACCCCGGTGGCTACGTCACGGGTTCTCCCCAAGCTCCAGATCCTGATCGTGGCGCCTTGGATTGCCGGTCTCATCGCCGCGCTGTGCGTGGCTGGTTGCAACAAGACCGCGGACGGTGGCGGCGGAGCGTCGAAGTCCGACGGAAAGAAGAAGGTCGCGTTCGTCAGCAACGGCGTGGCGTCGTTCTGGACCATCGCCGCCGCGGGCGTGAAGGCCGCCGGTGAAAAGGTCGGGGTCGAGACCGAGACGCTCATGCCTGTGGAAGGCATCAGCGACCAGAAGCGGATCATCGAGGATCTGCTCACGCGCGGCATTGATGGGATCGCCGTCAGCCCGATCGATCCGGTGAACCAGACGGAACTCCTGAACCGCGCCGCCAAGCGTACCCCGCTGGTGACGCACGACTCGGACGCGCCGGGCAGCGACCGATCGGTCTACATCGGCATGGACAATTACGGTGCCGGTCGGTTGTGCGGTGACTTGGTGCGCGAAGCGATGCCCAAGGGGGGCACGGTGATGTTGTTCATCGGCCGGTTGGAGCAGGACAACGCCAAGCGTCGCCGTCAGGGGGTCATCGATGCGATCCTCGGCAGGCCGTCGAACCCGACCAATTTCGATCCCCCGTCTGGTGTCATTGAGGGCAATGGATTCCGGATCCTGGGCACGCTGACGGACCAGTTTGACCGGGCAAAGGGCAAGGCCAACGCGGAGGACGCGCTGGCGAAGTACCCGGACCTGGGGTGCATGGTGGGGCTGTTCGCGTACAATCCGCCGCTGATGCTCGAAGCGTTGGCGCAGGCGAACAAGCTGGGGCAGGTGAAGGTGGTGGCCTTCGACGAGGACGACGCCACCCTGGCCGGCATCCAGAAGGGTGCGGTGCACGGCACCGTGGTCCAGAATCCCTACATGTACGGGTACAAGTCGGTCGAAGTGTTGGCCGAACTCGCCAAGGGCAACCAATCCGTGATCCCGGCCAGCAAGTTTATCGACATTCCCGCCCGCCAGATCCGCAAGGGGGAGGTCGACGCTTTCTGGGCCGATCTCAAGGCCAAGACCGGGGCGAAGTGACGGGATGACACCGCCGCTGCTTCAGGCCACGGGCCTCATCAAGTCCTATCCGGGGGTACGGGCGCTCAAGGGCGTCAGCCTGACCCTGCGGCGGGGGGAAGTGGTCGCGGTCATCGGCGAGAATGGAGCGGGCAAGAGCACGCTCATGAAGATCCTCGCCGGCGTGCAGTCGCCCGACGGGGGATCCATCGCGGTGGACGGTCGGGAGGTTCGTCTTGCATCGGTGCTCGAAGCGCAGGCCTTGGGCATCGCGCTCATCCATCAGGAGCTGAACCTGGCCGACAATCTGGACGTTGCCGCCAACATCTTCCTGGGGCGGGAGCGTTTGAAGCGGGGGTTGATTGATACCCGACGCCATCTGGAGGAGGCCCGCGTCCATCTGGCCGCGGTGGGACTCGCGGTGGACCCGGCGACGTCGGTCGGCACCCTGAGCCTGGGCCAGCAGCAGTTGGTCGAGATTGCCAAGGCCCTGTCGGTGGAAGCTCGCGTGCTGATCTTCGACGAACCGACGTCGAGCCTCTCCAGCGGGGAAGCCGCCAACCTCTTCCGCGTCATCGAGGAACTGCGTTCGCGTGGGGTGGGCATCGTCTACATCTCGCATCGGTTGGGTGAGGTGAAGGCCTTGGCCGATCGCGTGGTGGTCCTCCGTGATGGCGAGAACGCCGGGGAGTTGGCGAAGTCCGAAATCGAGCACAACGCGATGGTCCGCATGATGGTCGGCCGCGACCTGTCCCAGTTCTACGCCCACGAACCGCATCCGCCCGGACCGGTGGTGTTGGAGGTGGAGGGGTTGCGCACCGCCGCGCATCCGGAGCATCCCTTGTCCTTCCGGGTGCATGCCGGGGAGATCATTGGTGTGGCGGGTCTGGTGGGTGCGGGTCGGACCGAGATGCTGGAAGCCCTGTTCGGGGTCACGCCGGCGATGGGTGGGGTGGTTCGGGTGGGTGGTGTCGAAGTGCGTCCTTCGTCCCCCCGGGATGCGATCCGGGCCGGGCTGGCCCTGGTGCCCGAGGATCGAAAGCGCCAGGGCGTCATCCTGCAGATGGCCGTGCGCGAGAATGTCAGCCTCGCTGCCTTGCAGCGTGATTCCCGCCACGGTTTTCTGGATCGGGTCCGCGAGGATGGCCTGGCCGCGGCCATGATCGGGAGTCTCCGGATCAAGACGCCGTCGGCCGAGCAGCCCGTGCAGTTCCTGTCGGGCGGCAACCAGCAAAAGGTCGTGCTGGGAAAGTGGCTGGCGATGAAGCCCAAGGTGCTGTTGCTGGACGAACCGACGCGCGGCATCGATGTCGGCGCCAAGCACGAGATTTACCGGTTGATGGAAGATCTCTCCCGCGAGGGGGTGGCGATCCTGTTTGTTTCGAGTGAACTGGAGGAGATCCTGGGATTGTCCGACCGGGCGCTGGTGTTGCATGAAGGGCGGATCACGGGAGAATTGCCCCGGAACGCCCTGAGCGAAGAGGCCGTGCTGCATCTGGCGACGGACACGGAGGCCTTGGTGTGAACGGTCGGATGGACAGACAGAACCCATGAGAAAGATCCTTGGCATCAGTGCGCTCCTGTTCGTGGTGTGCGTGGTCACGGCGTCGCTGAGCAACAGCTTCCTGAGTGCCTACAACCTCGAGAACCTGATCCGTCGGACTGCCCTGTTCGGGATCATCAGCATCGGCGTGGCCTTCGTCATCGTCACGGGCGGCATCGACCTGTCGGTGGGATCGGTGGTCTGCCTGGTGGGCTGTGGGGTGCCATGGTTGCTGACGACCCACGGATGGTCGGTGCCGGCGGCCTTGGCGGCGGCGGTGGCGGCCTCGCTCGGGATCGGACTGTTCCATGGGTTGATGATCACCCGACTGCGGTTGCCGCCCTTCGTGGTCACGCTTTGCGGGTTGTTGCTTTATCGGGGCATTGCGCGCGGGTTCACACGGGACCAGACGGTGGGCTTTGGATCCGAATACAAGGGGCTGCGGGCCATGGCCACGGGCGAGATTCCGATTCCGTTCGTGTCCGGATTCTCGCTGCCGGCGCCGTGGATCTTCCTGCTGGTGGTGGCGGTGGTGGCGGCGGTGTTCCTGAACCGGACGGTGTTCGGCCGGCATTTGCTGGCGCTGGGCAGCAACGAGCAGGCAGCACGCTACAGCGGCATCAACACAGGTCGGATGACGGTGCTGGCCTATGTGATCAGTTCGGGACTGGCGGGATTGGGCGGGTTGCTGTTCGTGCTGGATGTGAACTCCGCCCAGCCGGTCGATTTCGGGAACTTCTACGAGTTGTACGCCATCGCCGCCGCTGTGCTCGGTGGATGCAGTCTCCGTGGCGGCGAGGGAACGATCGTCGGGGTGATCGTTGGGGCCGCCTTGATGCAGGTGTTGCGGAACATGATCACGCTGGTGACGACCCACAACAACATCGAGTTCGCGATCATCGGGGCGGTGATCCTGGCTGGGGTGACCGCGGATGAATTGGTCCGGCGGATGGCTGCGCGAAAGCGGGCCCGCCAGGAAGCCGCGGCCAATGCGGCCTGAGTTTGAAGTTTGAATATTCAAGTTTGAAGGCCGCGTGCCCTCACGCGGCGGGATTCGTGAAACGCCGGGTGAGGACACCCGGCCTTCAGCGGTCGTAGCAGACGACGTAAGGAGGCTGAGGAAGAAGTTTGAAGCTTGGAGATCCAAGATTGAAGCCCGGCAGTCCCCTGTCTTGAAACTTGAAACTGAGAACTTCGAACTCTCCTTCCACTGCCTCGTGACCTCGTCAGCTACCTTCCCCGACGTAGCAGACGACGTGAGGAGGCTGAGGAAGAAGCGAAGTTCGAAGATTCAAGTTTGCAGGAACGCCGGGTGAGGACACCCGGCCTTCAAGGAGAGTAGGTCACGAGGCTGAGGGTCGGCAGGTTTGGGGTTTGAAGACCGTTGGGGAGTTGGCCACCCTCCTCGCGCTTTGGATACCGAGTTCCAATAACCCAATCAGCAGGACCCATCATCATGAAGAAAACTGGGACGAGGTTTGGCAATTTCGCTTTCGGTGCGGTGTTTGCCATCACCGGCGGGCTGTTCCTGTTCTTTCTCGTTTCCAACGCAGTGGATGTGGTCCGCCTGCGTCTTCAGCCGGCGATCGAGTTTCGCGTGGTCAGCACGGAGATCGTGCCCGCTGATTCCGGGAAGAGTGGCTTTGATCTGGTCATCCGCTTCCAGCAACCG
This sequence comes from Limisphaerales bacterium, assembly GCA_965283655.1. GTDB lineage: Bacteria > Verrucomicrobiota > Verrucomicrobiia > Limisphaerales > UBA9464 > UBA6176. The sequence continues at coordinate 24,714 of CBDIPJ010000022.1, forward strand.
GGTCGAAGTGACGTCGAGCGGGTGGAGTTGAATCGCCTCGATTACCGTGACCTGACCGTCCTTCAGAAGACGCTGTCGCCGGGTAGTTCCGTGATCGGGCGTCGGTCGCCTCCGAACTCGCCGACACGGCTGGATATCTGCGAAGGCTTCTGGAGACGGCTGCTGGGGTTATTCGGCATGGGGAGCTTCACACTGATGTTTGTCCTGGTGGGAGCCCATGCAGCGTTTGGTGCGCTCACAGGAAGGGAGTTGATCCCGGTAGGGTTCCTCCAGGATTCGAGATACCTGCTGTTCATCGCAGGGGCTCTCTTCCTGGGGTTCGGATCCATTCCGGTGACCGCGATCGGTGTGATCCCAGTGGTGCAGTGGGCACGATCGCACGGGTGGGTCGCGACACCGGCGACGATCGAAATGTCCCGCGTCACGGTTTCCATCGGTTCCAAGGGAGGGCGAAGCTACAATCCGGAAGTCCTCTACCGCTATTCATGGAACGGCACGTGGCATCGGTCGTCACGGATCGGAACCGGGGACTTCGGAACGGAGACCGGAACCCGGATGTTCGTTGGCAACCATCCGGTGGGAAAGGCGGTGACCTGTCTCGTCAACGCCGCGGATCCATCCGACGCCATGCTCGAACGGAGGCTTTCGGCGTGGACGCTGTTGAGCCTGCCGTTTTGTGTGTTTCCGTTCCTCGGCGTGGTTCTTTTGCGGGCGGGATGGAGGGCCAGGAACGTTACCAGTGGCCGGATTCCAGTCTTTGGTTCGGGTAGGCGGGGAACGAGACGTTGATCTGGAATCTGCATCCCGGCAGGGCGCGAAGCTTCGGGAGGCTGCAACCCCGCCGTGTGGGGTCACCCGGCCTTCAAGGAGAGTTGCCAGTCGCCAGTTGCCAGATTCCAGAAAGCCGGAACGGTGGTCTGGGATGCTGAAGGCCGCGTGTCCTCACGCGGATGATCCTTCCATCCCGCCGGGTGGTGATGGAATCCGCACCCTTGGCCAACCGCTGGATCGCCTTCGGCGTACCGTGGTCGTGCCCCGAAGGGGCAACAGGGGAAAGCTCGGGGTGGAACCCCGGGGACCACGCCACACAACGTGCTCTGTGCCCTGAAAGGGCACACGGAACAGGGTGCGTGTGGTCACCGTTCGCCCCGTTGGGGCGAGATGTCATGGGGTTGGGTGACCCAGGGTTCCGCTCCGCTCCCCCGCTGGGCTTTCGCCGTGCGCCGCGTTGCGGCGAGGGTGGGCGCGGGATGCATTTCCGGTGGATGCCCTCCCCAAAGGAACTCCTCAGAGGATGGCGTGGATGGGATCGATGGGTTCGACGCCGACGAGTTTCTGGTCGAGGCCGCCGGAGAAGTAGCTGAGGCGGTTGGGATCGAGGCCCATGAGGTGGAGGACGGTGGCGTGGAGGCTCTTCACATGGAGGCGATCCTCGACGGCCGCAGCACCGAGTTCGTCGGTCTGTCCGAAGCTGACCCCACCGCGGACGCCGCCGCCGGCCATCCACATGGTGAAGCCGAAGGCGTTGTGGTCGCGTCCGGTGCCCTTCTCGTATTCGGCGGTGGGTTGGCGTCCGAACTCACCGCCCCAGATGATCAGGGTTTCGTCGAGCATGCCCCGCTGCTTGAGATCCTGGATCAGTCCGGCGATGGGGCGATCGGTGCGGCCGGCGTGGAAGTTGTGGTTCTTCTCGATGTCGGTGTGGGCGTCCCAGTTGTCGTCGTTGTGGGCGCCGCCCGCGTAGAGCTGGATGAAGCGGACGCCGCGTTCGACGAGGCGCCGGGCGAGAAGGCAGCGGCGGCCGAACTCCTGGGTTCGCGGGTCGTTGATGCCGTAGAGTTCGCGGGTTGCCTCGGATTCGCGGGTGAGGTCGACGGCCTCGGGCGCGTACCGCTGCATGTTGAAGGCGAGTTCGTAACTGGCGATGCGCGCGGCGAGGTTGGAGTTGTCCGGATGGAGCGCGGCGTGGTCGGTGTTGTATTCGCGAAGGGTGTCGAGGACACGCCGCTGCATGGATGCGGAGACGGGCGCGGGGCGTTGGAGGTCGAGGATGGGATCTCCGGCGGAGCGGAGCACGGTGCCCTGATACGACGCCGGCATGTAACCCGAGGCCCAGTTCTTGGCGCCGCTGATCGGGCCGCCGATGGGGTCGAGCATGACGGCGAAGCCGGGGAGGTTCTCGGAGACGGAGCCAAGGCCGTAGTTCACCCACGAGCCCAGGCACGGGCTTCCGGAGAGGATCTTGCCCGTGTTCATCTGGAGCATGGCCGAGCCGTGGATCGGTGAATCGGCGGTCAGGGAATGGATGAACGCGATGTCGTCGACGCACTGGCCGACATGCGGGAACAGGTCGCTGACGTGCTTGCCGCACTGTCCATATTGTCGGAAGCCCCATTTGGTCCCGACCACGCGGCCTTCGTTGCGTTTCCCGCCGCGGCCGAACGTTTTCACGGCGATGGTCTTTCCATCGAGGGCGGCGAGCTTCGGCTTGTAGTCGAAGGTGTCGACGTGGCTGGGGCCGCCGTACATGAAGAGGAAGATGACGCTCTTGGCCTTGGCCGGGAAATGCGGCTTCCGCGGGGCGAGCGGGTTGACGTACGGCGCGATGGGCTCGGGAACGGGTTCGCGGGCGCGGGCCTTGTCGATTCCAAGCAGGCCGGCGAGGGCGACGCCGGTGAAGCCGGCACCGGCTTCCCACAGGAACTCGCGACGGGTGCGGCGGCAGAAGGAGCCGTGGGTGCTGGGAGTCGGGCGGTTCATGGCGGGATCAGTCGAGGTACAGGAATTCGCTGAGGTTGAGCGCCAGCAGGCAGAAGGCGTTCATGGCGGCCTCCGGGGTGGCGCCGTCGTTGCGTTCGAGCGTCTGGATGAGTCCGACACCGCGGGCGGTTTCCGCCGGAGTGGGCGGGCGGCCGGTGACGAGGTGCAGGGTGCGTCGGACGCGGGCTTCGAGGGAGTCGCCACATTCGCGGCGGACGCGGCCGGCGAGCGCGGCGGCGCGTTCGTTGAAGAAGGTTCCGTTGAGGGTTCCCAGCGCCTGCGTGGGTTGGGTGGTCGCAAAGCGGACGGGCGTGGAGCGATCGGTTTCCGCAAGGTCGAAGCCCAGCAGCACGGGCGCGAGGAGGGATCGCTTGACGTGGATGTAGATGCTGCGCCGCGCCTGCTCGTCCGCGGGCGAATTACCCCAGCCCTTGCCGGGCACGGACTGGCTCGCGAGCACTTCCTTGGGCAGCGAAACGTAGACCCCGGGGCCAAACATGCGGGGGTTGCCCGCGCCGGAGACCCAGATGGCGGAATCCCGGATCTCCTCGGCGGTGAGCCGGCGCATGTCGAAACGCGAGAAGAGGTCGTTGGCGGGATCCTTCCGCAGGGCTTCGGGCGTCGGGACCGCTGAAGCCTGATAGGCGCGGGACATCAGGATCCGACGGTGCAGCTGCTTGAGGCTCCACCCGCTCGCCATGAAGTCCTGCGCGAGCCAATCCAGCAGCTCCGGATGGGTGGGCGGAAGACCCTGCAGGCCGAAGTCACTCGGTGTCCGGGCCAGGCCGCGTCCGAAATGGTGCTGCCACACGCGGTTGACCAGCACCCGTGAGGTGAGTCGGTTGTCCCGCGAGGCGATCCAGTCGGCCAGTGCGAGCCGTCGTCCCGAGGAACGTCCGGAAGCTGCCGGAACGACCTTTGCCGCTGGCGGCGAGAGGATCTGTGGAAAGGCGGGTTGGACGCGGTCGCCGTGGTTGCCCGGATTTCCCCGCAGCAGGATGAAGGTGTCCGGCGGGGTCGCACCGGGTTCGGTGACCGCCAGTGCCTTCCCGGAGGTGCCAGGCAGGGGCACTTCATCGGAGGCGCCACCGTTGCGGTAGGGAGCGACGTTGTGGAAGAAGGAGAGGAGGGCGTAGTAATCGCGCTGTGGGATCGGATCGATCTTGTGGTCGTGGCAGCGGGCGCAATCGACCGTCAGACCGAGGAAGACCTGCCCGGTGGTGGCGACGATGTCGTCGAGTTGGTCGTAGCGGGCGAGTTCCTTGTCGGCGGGGTCATTGTCCCAGATGCCGATGCGGTAGTAACCGGTGGCGATGATGCCGTCGGCTCCGCCATCGGGGAGTTCATCGCCGGCGAGTTGTTCGCGGATGAAGCGGTCGTAGGGCTTGTCTTCGTTGAAGGCGCGGATGACGTAGTCGCGGTAGCGCCAGGCGTGCGGCTTGGCTTCGTCGGTTTCGTAGCTGTTGGTTTCGGCGAAGCGGACGAGATCGAGCCAATGGCGTCCCCATTTCTCGCCGTAATGCGGGGAGGAAAGGAGTCGGTCGATGAGGCGTTCCCAGGCTTCGGGCGAAGGATCGGCGGCGAAGGCTTCGACCTCTTCGGGCGTTGGCGGAAGTCCGGTCAGGTCATAGGTGACCCGGCGGATGAGGGAACGCGGATTTGCGGGAGGCGGGGCCTGAAGCCCGGCTTCGCGGAGGCGTGCCTGGAGGAAGGCGTCGATCGGATGGAGACCGGGTTGGCTGTCGGGAAGGCTTGGCGGTGCGGGCTGTGCGACCGGTTGGAAGGACCAGTGATTGCGGGCACGGGCGGCGGCCTCACGGGCGCGATCGGCAATAGCGGTGCCCGACTCGGCCGGCCACGGGGCGCCGTCCTGGATCCAGGCCGTGAGATCGGCGATCTGGGTCGACGACAGCTTTCGCCGCGGCGGCATCTGCAGATCCGGATTGTCCCACGTGACCGCCTCGATGAGGCGGCTTTGCTCGGGATGGCCGGGAACGAAGCCGACTCCCGTTTCGCCGCCCTTCAGGAGCGCAGCGCGGGAGTCGAGTCGGAGCCCGCCTTTGACGGCGTCCGCTTCCGCGCTGTGGCACCGGTAACAGGCGTCGATGAGCAGCGGGCGGATGCGCTTCTCGAAGAAGTCCGCCTGCGCAGCCGTTGGGACGGGATCGGTGGCGCGTGCCGCGACGGGCGTCGTGATCGCGAGGGCGGCGACGGTGGCGAGGAGGGCTGCGGTTGTGTGCCGGCGCGACGCCATGGGAGATCAGGGGGTCGGCTTGGCGGGGAGGATGGCGACGACCGGGGTGGAGTTGCCGAAGTGGGTGAAATCCTTCCAGGACCACACGACCTTGCGGTCGGGGGTGACCTCGATCAGTTGGGGATTCTCGGGGCCGGCGTGGCAATTGCCGATCAGCGTGTTTCCGTTCGGGAGACGTTCCACGCGGGTCACCCAGGCGAGGGTGATGCCGGGGAGATCCTTTTGTTCGATCTTCCAGACGATCTTGCCGGCGCGGTCGACCTCCAGGATGGAGTGGCCATTGCCGGTGCCGATGAGGGTGTTGCCGTTGGCGAGGCGGGAAGCACTGAAGACCGAGTTGCCGAAGGCTTCGGGACCGTGGCCGCCCTTGCGTTCCTTGCCGAACAAGGGGACGTCGAACTGCCAGACGATGGCGCCGGTCGCGTCGTACTCACGGACGCGGCCATCGGCTTCGTGTGCGACGAGGTAGTTTCCGTTGTCGAGCTTGCGGACCAGACGCGTGTCGGCGTGGGCGTTGGGGCGGTCGACCTTCAGCTTCACCTCGCGGTGGACCTTCCCGGCGGCGTCGACCTCGATGATCCGGGCAGGGCCGGATTCGGCGATCATGGTGAGCCCGCCCGCGAGACGCTGGAATGCGTGGACCTCGACAGGCTTTCCGGGGTTGGCCTTGGCGGCATCGTATTCCCAGACGACCTGCCGCGCCGGGGTGACCTCCTGGACGCGGGTCCACCCTTGCTGGAGCAGGACGTTGCCGTTGGGCAGAACGGCGGCGTCATGGATCGCGGTGACGGGAATCTCCCATTCGACACTGCCGTCGGGTGCGATGATCGCGAGGCGCCGGGTGGAGTCGTCGCCCGCCAGGATACGGCGGCCGGGAGCCTCGGCGAATGCGAGCGATTGGGCCAGGAGGACGATGCCGGCACCGAGTGCGGTGAGGGTGCGGAAGGGAGTGGACGCGTGTGTCATGGAGATGCCTCTGGAGTACGTTGGCGAACGTTAGCGCGGTTGGCGGAAAGCTGTCGAGGGAAGGGGAGGTGAGTGGCGAAAATTTTGGTCCGGGCGGAAGGGTGGATCCGCGGCAACGTAGGCTCGAGGGCACGCTGGGAGGATGACGCGGAGATGAACCCGGATTGGTAAGGGAGCGCTGGCCCGGAATCAGAACTTGAGGGGGACGTCGACGTTCTCGACCTGGATGCGCCAATCCTCGAAGCGGTTCCCCAGCGTGAGCACGCCGAAGGTCGCAAAATTGAATCCGCAACCCATGCCGTAGACGCTGTCGGGGGACACGTTGAGGGTCCACACGGAGCCCTCGGGCAGGGATCGGCGAAGATCGGATTCGAGCTGGGAGGCGAGCGCGGGGCCTTCGGCGTTGCGGCCGGTGGCAGCATTGGTTTCCTGCCAATGACGGAAGAGGCCGCGGCTGGCGACGAGACGGCGCATCATGGGATTGGGAATGCCCGAATGCTGGTGGCCGCGGATGACGGCGCGCAGTTGGGCGGTGTCGCTTCCGGCGTTGCGGAGAATGTAGGCAACGGCGGGTTGGCCATAGACGTAGGCGCGTTCGGGATTGTGCGTGAAGGCGGGTTCGTCGGCGAAGACGGTGAAATCATTCCACATGAAACCGATCACGTTGGGGGACGTGGGGGCGGTGGGTGTGAAGTCCTCGAACTGGGCCCGGGCCATGGCCGCCTCGGGTTTGTTGCCGAGCCAGTTGGGATGCGATTTCAGGAACCCGGCCTGGAGCAGTGGCCCGAGCCATTGGAAGCGGTTGGTTCCTTGCGAGGAGAGGAGGGCGCCCGGTGAGAAGCCCGGTTCCATACCGCCGTGGCAGGCCTGTACGAAGTTCGTGCCGCACCCGAGGTAGAGCGCCACCGGCAGGAAATCATAGGCTCGGAGGATCTTCTCGGCCTTGAACGCGGATCCGTACTTGGCCTGGCCTTCGGCGAGGAACCCGTACCGGGAGACCAGGTTCACGTCCTCGTGGTTGCCGCGGACCATGTGGACGCGATCGGGGTTCGCGAGCTTGAGGCGGAACAGGGTGTACAGCACCTCGACCCCGTAGAGTCCGCGGTCGGTGTAATCACCGAGGAAGACGATGTGCAGGTTGGGGTCGATGACGGTGAAGCCGTCGAGCCATCGGCGCTCCTGAAGTTGGCTGAGGATGGCGAGGAAGGAGCGGATGTCGCCGTGGAGATCGCCCTGCAGGTGGACCTTGGCATCGGGGGGCAGAACGAGTTTCTGGACGAAGGGTTCAAACGGGAGGCGTGGTGTCGTGAACCAGGTCTGGGAGGTGTTGAAGAAGGTCTCCTTTCGCGGGCCTTGGCTGAGCCAATTGGTTGGCGTGGCGAGCGGACCATTGGTGGCGAGGCCGAACCAGGCGTCGAGCACGCGGTCCATCTCGGAGAAGTCCGGAAGCGGGAGCAGCGCCTTGGGCGGCATGCGGCCGTTGAGCACGCGATTCGGAGGGAGCTTGTCGCAGGCAGACTTCCATTCGGCGAAGGTCGGCGGGGCACCCGTGGTGACGAGTGTCCCGGCGAGGAGCCACAGGGCGCACAGCCACCAACGGTCGAACCGGACCACGATCAAGCGAAGCACAGGGAGGGGATGGAGGTTGAGGTTTGAAGATTCAAGTTTGAAGTCCTCCCGAGTGTAGCAGACGACGTCAGGAGGCTGAGGTTCGACCACTGCCTCGTTACCTCGTCAGCTACCTCCCGAGTGTAGCAGACGACGTCAGGAGGCTGGAGGAAGAGTTCCCAGTTCCCAGAAGCCAGCTCCCAGACTACTGCCTCGTTACCTCGTCAGCTACGAAAGGGGAGGTAGACAGAGGAGGCTGGAGGAAGAGTTCCCAGTCCCAGGACCTCGTCAGCTACGAAAGAGGTAGCAGACGACGTCAGGAGGCTGGAGGGAGAGTTCAGTTCCCAGAAGCCAGTTCCCAAACCACTGCATCGTTACCTCGTCAGCTACGCTTGAAACTTGAATCTGAAAACTTCGAACTTCCTCCATCAGCTCAGGAGGGGGTCGCTTTGGGAGTCGCGTCCGGTTTCGAGGTGGCCGGCGTAGCGGCGGAGATAGTCGGGGGCACCGGGGATCTGCAGGCGGAAGTCATACCAGCCATGGCTGGCGGTGAGGTCGAGCAACACGCGGACCTCCCTTCCGGCGGGAACCGTGATCGACCGGGCAGGCTGGCCATAGCTGAGGTCGCTGAGTTCCACGGTCAGGGTTGAGGCCCCCTTGTTGTGCAGATGCAGGTGTGTCTTCGGTTCGGTATGGGCGCCGGGCAACGAGACCTCGATGGCGGGGTCCTGGAGGGAACCCTTGATCTCGCGGAAGAACCCGTTCGGGCCGTGAACGCAGAGGTGGTAAAGCCCCTCGGCGAAGTCGGTCACCACCCATTCGTCCGTCAACGCATCCCCCGGAATCACGGCGTAACTCCAGGTGCGCCCCGGTTGGAGGCCGGCACCGGCAGTGGTCCGCACCGGCTTCGGGGCGTAGACGTGGAAGGGTGCTCCGGCGGAGCGTGCGCCGAACAAATCCCGTCCGGCCGAGAAGCGCACGACGAGGGCCTTGCGGGAAGCCTGGACGTGGCCATCCACCCCGAGTTCGTAGGGCAACGCACAGGCGGGACGGTTGCCTGGCTCCTGCCGCGGCATCCATGCGGGGAGATCCTTGCGCGCGCGGACCTGCGCGATGTCCTCGGCGGAAAGCTTTCGAAAGCCGTCGGGGAGTTGACGGAACTGGGCCTGATGGATCGATCCGAGGAAGGGGTCCCGTTGGACGGGTTGGGGCAGGTCGAGCTTCTCGCCGTGGTATGGTCGGAAGACGGAGCTGAGGTCGCCGCAGATGGCGCGGCGCCAGGTGCTGATGTTCGATTCGCGGATGGGCTTGCCGGAACGGTGGCTGAGGAGTTTCTCCAGCATCTGGAGGATCGAGGTGTGGTCGCAGACCTGGGAATTCACGAACCCACCGCGGCTCCACGGCGACGCGATCACGAGCGGCACGCGGAAGCCCAGCCCGATCGGACCCGCGCGTTTGGCGGAACCGGGCTTTGATTTCTGGCGTTCGTCTTCCTGCGCCATGCGCACCCATTCGACGGAAGGATCGATGACCGCCGAGACCTTGCCGGTGCCGGGTTGGTCCGGATTCGGAGGGATGAACGGCGGAACGTGGTCGAAGTAACCGTCGTTCTCGTCGTAGCACAGGACGAAGATGGTCTTGCGCCAGACCTCGGGATTCCGGGTGAGGATGTCGAGGCACTCGGACAGATACCACGCGCCGTACCACGGCGCGCCGGGATGATCGGAGAAGTTCTCCGGTGCCACGATCCACGAGACGGTGGGCAGCTTGCCGGTGCGGACGTCCTCGCGGAACTGGTGGAGGGTGTCGCCCCTGGGCACCTGCATGCGGCGTTCGGTGTCGCCGTCCTTGTAGGTGAGGGTGGTCAGCTTGCGGAAGTCGGGGTCACCGGCGTTCGTGGTGAAGGCCCGTTCGTGAAGGCTGCGTTGGTGTGCGGGAAGAGCAGCGTAGGCCTCGTCGGTGTAGCGGGATCGTTCCTCGCGGATGGCAGCGAGTTCGGCCTTCGCGGCGGCGAGCTTCCTGTCGGTGGCCGCTGACTGGGGTTGGGCTTCCAGCGTGGCGATCTCGGCGGGTAACGCCTGCTCCCGTTCCGCGAGATGCTTTCGGTGGGAGGCACCGAACCGCACCTGATACTGGCGGAACCACTCGATGGGGTTGTCGGTGAAGTTCGAGAGCCAGGCATCGGCCTCGCCCTTGAGCCCGGAGTCGACCGAGATCTCGTTCTGGTAGATCCGCCACGGGATGCCCGCCTCCTCCAGACGTTCCGGGAATGTCTTCCAGCCGGCTTCCGAGCCGTAGTCGATGTCCTCGTTCCGGACGTTGGCCTTGGCGTCGATGTGTGGGCGTTCTCGGATGGTGCCCGTCCAGAGGTGGAGCCGGTTGGGGGTCGTGCCCGTGAGCGAGGAACAGAAGTTCTGGTCGCAGACGGTGAAGGCGTCGGCGAGCGCGTAGTAGAAGGGCAGGTCGCGTCGATCGTAGTAACCGAGCGTCAGGGGCATCCGGGCGAACCTGCGGTTGCCCGAGGGCTTGGCGTCGAGCCAGCCGTCGTTTCGGCCTCCGTTGAAGGCGTCGATCTGATCCACCCACGAATGGGGGAGGGAACTCATCCAGGTGGCCTTGGTGTCGCGGATGTTGAGGCGGAACGGAGCGTAGGTCTCGCCGGCCTTGCTGGATTGGAGCCACACGGGATTGCCGTTCGGGAGCGTGACGGCGCGGGGGTCGTTGAAGCCGCGGACACCGCGGAGGGCTCCGTAGCAGTGATCGAAGGAGCGGTTCTCCTGCATCAGGATGACGACGTGCTCGGCGTCGAGCCAGGTGCTGCCGGGTGCCGGATCGATGGCCAGAGCCCGTTGGATGGAGGCCGGGAACCCGCCGGCCATGCCGCCGCCCGCCGCCAGCAGCGCGGCCCGCTTCAGGAAGTCACGTCGTGTATCCATCAGTTCGCACCCCACTTGGTGTTCTTGAGGAAGGCGAGGAGGTCGGCGAGTTCCTGGCGGCTGAGCTGGGCATCGAGTCCACCGGGCATGAGGGAGACGGTCCCGGGCTTCTGGGAGACGACGTCGGCCCGGGGGATCCGTTGTTCGGCGCCGGGGCCGGGGACGATCACGAGTTCGCGGTCGGTTTCGGACTTCAGGATGCCCTGGACGTCCTCGCCACCGCGCGTGCTGACGATGACGGGTTCGTAGCTCCGGACGAAGCTGGCGCTGGGATAGACGATGCTTTCGAGGAGATCGCGTTCGGAGCGGGCTTCGCCAATGCGGGTGAGGTCGGGTCCGACCAGACCTCCACGATACCCGATCTTGTGGCAGGTGTAGCAGGAGGCCTTGGGGCCCAGGAACACCGCCTGGCCGCGGCGCACGTCGCCGGTGAGCGGCTTCAGTTCGGCGAGGAGGCGGTCGAGGTTCTTGGCCTGCTCGGCGCCGTCGGTGTCGAGGGACTGGGCGAATGTGAGGCCGGCATCCTGGACGGATTGGGGATATTTTTTGAAGAGGTTGCGGACCTGCTCCGCGCGGAGTGAGGTGCGGGAGACCGAGGCCTTCAGGGACTGGACGAGGGCGAGCCCGAGTTCCTCGTCGCCACCGGATTCAAAGGCGGGAAGCAGCGCGAGGAGTTCCATGGGCGGGGCCGTTCGCAGGATGCCGACAAGGGCCTTGCGTTGGATCGGATTCAACCCGGCCCGGGCAATGGCGGTGGCGGCTTCACGCGTGGGGCCGGATTCGATCAGTGCGACGAAGTCCGAGGGGTCGGCGATCCAGCCGGGTGCAAGCGCGCCATAGGCGGCGTTCCGGAGGTCGGCGGGCAAGGCGATGTTGCGCGCGGCCCGGCGGAGGGCGGCTTCAACGGGAGGCTGGGCGGAATGCGGGCGGGCGGCGTTGACGACGGAACGGACGAAGTCCGGGTCGGCATCGCGCAGGCTTTCCGCGATGGCGTCGATCCAACCGGCGGGAGGGTTCTTTGAGTTGGCCTCGGCCATCGCGATGAAAGCGGCCTTGCGGACGATGAGTCCGTAGGCGGGCCGGCTGGCAGCTTCGGCGAGCAATTCCCGACCGGCTTCGGAAGGCGTGAGGAATCGGAACTGGCTGGCCACCGTGCCGCGGGCCGCGGGCGAGGCGAGCTGTTCGCGGAACCATCCGACGAGCTCACCGCTCCACTCGCCGTGGCGGCTGAGGATCCAACGCGCGGCCTCGTAGAGGGGGCTGCTGCCGTCGGCGAGCAGGGGGATGACATCGGTGGAGCGGATCCCGGAGTTGGGAATCTGATCGAGGGCGATCAGGGCGGCGCGGCGGCGGATCGGGGATCCGCGGTAGATGGCGCCGCGCAGGTACTCGGCGTCACCGATCTCGACGAGGGCGAAGATGCAGGCGTGCTGGAGTTGGAGTTCGGTGGCCTTGGCGGCAGCGTCAAGCAGGTGGATGACGGATTCGCCATCCCCAAGCCGGCCGAGGCCCTCGGCGGCGAGGCGGACGGAGGCGTCACCCGGGGCGTTCTTGTTGACGTAGCTCGCGAGGATCTTCCGGAAGTCGGAGAGGCGGCTCTTGTTCCGGGTGAGCGCGCCCTGCTTGAGCTTCCAGAGCGGGCCGGGGGTGGTTGGTGGCGCGGTCAGCCGACGGCGCGAGGCATTGTCGGCGATGTGGCGCACGCCGGTCTTGCGGACGCGGTAGATGCCGCCGAGGACGTCGGGCTTGGCCAGTTGTGCGGTCGGACAACAGAGCTTGTACCAGCCGCCGGTGTCGACGATGAGGAGGCTACCATCCGGGCCTTCGAGGACGTCGGTGGGACGGAAGTCCACATCCTCGCTGACGACGAAGTCGGTGTCCGTGGAGGCGTAGGTCGAGCCTTCGGGGCGGAGGGTGTGGCGGGAGACCTTGTGGAGGTTGAAGGTGGTGGCAAACAGGTTGTCCTTGTAGGCCGGTCCGAAGGTGGCGGCCTGGTAGCGGCAGAGTCCGCTGGGCGCGCCGGCGCCGAACTGCACGAACGGATGGAGCAGGTCGGGACCGGTGCGGATGACGCCGCGTTCCTCGAGGACGGAGTTCTCCTTGCCGAACACGCCGCCGTAGATGGCGTGGGCGATGCCGTCGCGGAGGCCGGGTGCGCTGAAGTCGATGAAGGTGCTGGTGAAGATGGGCTCGCCGTCGGCGGTGAAGGCGACCTCGACCGGGTTGTCCATGCCGCCGGTCATCACGATCTCGAGGTCGGTGCCGTCGGGCTTGGCGCGCAGGATGTGGGCGGCGCGATCGTGGATGGGGGATTTTCCAGGGCGTTCGTGCTTCTGTTCGGCGAAGGCGCCCTTGGTCCAGTAGAGATAACCGTCGGGGCCGAGGTGTGGGCCGTGGATGTCGTTGGCGCACCCGGTGAGTGTGCCGCCCTTGAACCATTCCTCGCGTTGATCGGAGACGCCGTCGTTGTTGGTGTCGCGGAAACGCCAGATGCTGGGGAGCGGCCACGTAGACCCAGCCGTCATGCCAGAGGCAGCCTTGGGGGAACATGACCTGCTCGGCGAAGACCACGGACTTGTCGAAGGTGCCGTCGTTGTTGGTGTCTTCGAGGCGCAGGATGCGGTGCGTGGGGTTCTTGAGCTGTTCGGCGGGGGCAGGTTGGACCCGGAGGAATCGGTGACGAAGAGGCGGCCCTTGTCATCGAAGCTGGCGCTGACGGGGCGCGGGGCGAGGTCGGAGCCGGCGGCGCGTTCGATCGTGAAGCCTTCCTCGACCTGGAAGACACGGTTGTCGACGGTGATCGAGGCGGGCGCAGCCACGGAGTGGTGCGCGATTCCCAAGGCAAGGACGCAGGCAAGACGCCACGGAGCAGGACGCATTGCGTGGTTGTAGCCGTCCCACCATGGGGGTGGCCAGTCTCCAGAGGACGCAGGGAAAGGTTTTCGGGGGGTGGAACCTGAACCGGGTCCATCCGCTGCGGAGTGGTATGGGAAGGATCTCGCGCAGAGGGGCAGGGACGTGTCGGTGGACTTGGGACGGTCGGGCACGAGGTGCGGAGCACCGGCAGATTGTAGCCCACGGCGTGAGTCGTGGGTTGAAGCGTGAGAAGGAACCAGCCCCGGAGGGGCGACAGATTCCGGGAGGAGCGGGTTCTGTCGCCCCGCTGGGGCTGGGATCCCATGACCCATGTCCACCCACGGCTCACGCCGTGGGCTACTGTCTTCCGGCCCTCCGGGCCTCGGGCGGCCGGACGGGTCGCGGCGTGTGGGCTGTACACCGGCGGCACGGTCAACGTGGTGGAGGTGTGCCTCTGTTCGAGCTGTCGGTATTAAGTCGCTGTTCCTCTCACGAAGGATTAAAACCGCGAAGTTTGGTGCGTGGCAGGTGATGGGGGTATGTATGAATTCAACACCGTCGTAGACCCGGATAACTTCTGTGTCGTAGCAGAGGCATTTTTGAACAAGTTTGGGAGGAGCGTGACCTCCCTTGAAGATGCCTTGGGTGCTTCAGAAGCTGACTTCTAGCCTAGGTCTCCTTTTTGCCTTTTGCTCTCCGTTGCCGTTCGCGACATCCAATTCACGCCGAGCCGCCGAGCGCGCGGAGGAAGGCTGTATGGAAGGGTTGCCCACCCTCGGCGAGCGCGGCGTCTCGGCGTGGTAAAGGAGTTTCGGGTCGGAGGCAGCGGGATTCCCGTTCGGAGCTGACAGCCCGCCTTGGCGGCTTCGTGGCTTACCCGATTTTCGTTCCTGGGTGTTGTCGAGTGCTGGAGCACGATCAGATGTTGGCGGTCGCGGGTGAAGGGGTTCTGTCGCCCCGCTGGGGCTGGGATTTCATGGGGGGACGGAACCCAGCGCTTACGCACTGGGCTATCATCTGGCGGCCCTCCGGGCCTGGGGCCATGGCTTGGGGTGCTACGAGGTTTGCCAGGTCTGGTCGCTTCCCGGTCATCCGCCGGTACCGTCCCGACCCTGGATCGCCGTGCGCTCCAGAAGCCTCTCCCCGGGCATCGGTCGCGGTCGTTCCCGGACCCGTGTGGGCTCAAAGAAAAGGCCGTTCCGGTGGAACCGGAACGGCCTGTGGGAAGGTCAGCGCGGTGGGCGCTTACTTCTTCTTGGCAGCCTTCTTGGCGGGCTTGGCGGCCGCGGCGTTCTTGCGCTTCTCCTCGATCGCGGCCTGGGCGGCGGCGAGGCGGGCGACAGGCACGCGGTACGGCGAGCAGCTGACGTAGGTCAGGCCGACGCGATGGCAGAACTTGACGGAGTCCGGGTCGCCACCGTGTTCGCCGCAGATGCCGAGCTTGATGCCAGGCCGGGTCTTGTTGCCCTTCTCGGCAGCGATCTGGACCAACTGGCCGACGCCGGTCTGGTCGATCGAGGCGAACGGATTCTTCTTCACGATCTCGTTCTCGGTGTAGGCACCGAGGAAGGAGCCGGAGTCGTCACGCGACATGCCGAGGCAGGTCTGGGTGAGGTCGTTCGTGCCGAAGCTGAAGAACTCGGCGGTCTGGGCGATCTCGTCGGCGGTGAGGGCGCCGCGGGGGATCTCGATCATGGTGCCGACGGAGTAGGAGATCTTGGTCTTCTTCTCCTTCTGCACCTGGGCGGCGACCTCGTGGACGATGGCGACCTGGAGGTCGAGCTCCTTCTTGAACCCGACGAGCGGGATCATGATCTCGGGCTTGGCCTTGAAGCCGGCCTTGGTGGCATCGGCAGCGGCCTCGAGCACGGCGCGGGCCTGCATGCGGGTGATCTCGGGATACTTGATGCCGAGACGGCAGCCGCGGAACCCGAGCATGGGGTTGAACTCATGGAGCTCATGGACGCGGGCCATGATCTTCTCGACGGCGATCCCGAGCTTCCGGGAAAGATCCATCTGCTGCTCCTTGGAGTGCGGGAGGAACTCGTGGAGGGGAGGATCGAGGAAGCGGATGGTGGCCGGGAATCCCTTCAGGGCCTTGAAGATCCCGAAGAAGTCATCGCGCTGGTAGGGCAGGAGCTTCGCCAGGGCGGCCTCGCGGGCGGCGAGGGAGTCGGCGAGGATCATCTCGCGCATGGCGTCGATGCGGTCGCCCTCGAAGAACATGTGTTCCGTGCGGGTGAGACCGATGCCCTCGGCACCGAAGGCGATGGCCTGGGCGGTCTGCTCAGGAGTATCGGCATTGGTGCGGACGGACATGCGGGTGGCCTTCTTGCACCAGGCCATCAGCTGGACGTAGTTCTTGAACTTCTCGGTCTTCTGGGAGGCGGCGTCGCCGTTCAGGAGGCCGGTGATGATCTCGGACGGAGCGGTCTTGATCTGGCCGGCGTAGACGAGGCCCGAGGTGCCGTCGATGGAGAGGAAGTCACCTTCCTTGAAGGTCTGGCCATCGATGGTGACCGTCTTGCTTTCGTAATCGACGCCGACGCCAGCGGCGCCGCAAACGCAGACCTTGCCCATCTGACGCGCGACGAGCGCGGCGTGGGAGGAGACACCGCCACGGGCGGTGAGGATGCCCTCGGCAGCGATCATGCCGCGGAGATCCTCAGGGGACGTCTCGATGCGGACCAGGAGGACCTTCTCGCCCTTGTCGGCGGCGGTCACGGCGCGCTCGGCATTGAAGTAGATCTTGCCGGTGGCAGCGCCGGGGCCGGCGGGAAGGCCGGTGGCGATGACCTTGGCCTTCTTGATCTCGTTGAGGTCGAAGATGGGGGCGAGGAGCTGCTCGAGCTGGTCGGCAGGGTTGCGCAGGATGGCCGTTTCCCAGTCGATGAGCTTCTCCTTGACCATGTCGGCGGCGAACTTCAGCGCGGCGGCGGCGGTGCGCTTGCCGTTGCGCGTCTGGAGCATGAACAGCTTGCCTTCCTGGATGGTGAACTCGACGTCCTGGACGTCCTTGAAGTGCTTCTCGAGCGTCTTGCGGACGGTGAGCAGCTCCGCATAGGACTTCGGCATCACGTCCTTGAGCTTGAGGACGGGCTCCGGGGTGCGGACACCGGCGACGACGTCCTCGCCCTGGGCGTTGACGAGGAATTCGCCGTAGAACTCGTTCGCGCCGTTCGCGGGATTGCGGGTGAAGGCCACGCCGGAACCGGAGGAATCACCGGTGTTGCCGAACACCATGGCCTGGACGTTGACGGCGGTTCCCCACTCGGCGGGGATGTTGTACTTGCGGCGATAGACGATCGCGCGGTCGTTCATCCAGGAGCTGAACACGGCACCGGCGGCGCCGCGGAGCTGGTCCCAGGGGTTGTTGGGGAACACCTTTCCGGTGCGCTCCTTCACGAGGGCCTTGAAGCGGGCGACGAGCTCCTGCTGGTCCTCGGCGGTGAGCTTCGAGTCCTCGATGTCAGCATGATACTTCTCATGCTTGTAGTGGTGGATGACGGTTTCGAAGGGCTCATGGTCTTCGCCTTCGCGCTTCTGCACGCCGAGGACGACGTCGCCGTACATCTGGATGAAGCGACGGTAGCAATCCCAGGCGAAGCGGGCGTTCTTGGTGGCCTTCTCGAGCGCAACGACGGTGTCGTCATTGAGGCCGAGGTTCAGGATCGTATCCATCATGCCGGGCATGGAGTCGCGTGCGCCGGAGCGGACGGCGACGAGCAGGGGCATGCCGGTCTTGTTGCCGAAGCGGGTGCCCATGATCTTCTCCATGTTGGCGACACCGGCCTCGATCTGGGCCTGCAGTTCCTTGGGGTAGGTGCGCTTGTTGGCGTAGAAATAGGTGCAGACCTCGGTGGTGATGGTGAATCCCGGAGGAACCGGGAGGCCGATGCGGGTCATCTCGGCGAGATTGGCGCCCTTGCCACCGAGGAGGGCCTTCATGGAGCCATCCCCATCGGCTTTCTTGTTGCCAAACGTGTAGACGTACTTCGGAGCTTTTGCCATACGATCAGGTTAACAGGTACAGGTGAAATCGGCGGAAACTCGCCGGAAAATGGAGGCGGGAGGTTATCGTGATCGAGGCCCGAGTCAATTGGGGAAAGGGGGTGAAGGCCATGTGATGAGGATTCCGGCCCTGCCCAAAAGCGGGAAGTGACGGGTCTCTTCGCCATCCGTTCGGCACCTGAATCCGGGCATTGAGCCGGACTCGATGTGTGGTGGTCGGGAGTCCAGAGTGGGGGTGGTTGAACCGACTGTGTGCCTCGTTGCGACGGGAAAGGAGGCGCCATGACACAACGCCAGGTGCCTCTTTTGATAGGGCTCCCTCTGGGAACGGGTCTCGGGGTGGCGATGGCCTCATCGCCCGTGGATAGGCTTCAGAAGGGCGACGAGGACGTTGCTACCCCGTTCCAGACGGAAGTTGGCCAGATGCAGTCCAAATCACGTTGGGAAGAATCACCGGTTGACATGAACCCCCGTGTTTGGTTCTTTCTGCGCTCTTTCTTTCGAGACGAGGAATTATGTACGCAGTTCTGCAAACGGGCGGTAAGCAATATCGGGTGGAGGCAGGTGACCTTCTTGAAATCGAACTGGTCGCTGCCGAGCCTGGCCAGCCCTATGTTTTCGACCAGGTCCTGCTGGTCAACAACGAGGGCAAGGTGTCCGTGGGTTCGCCCACGGTTGCCGGGGCCAAGGTGGTTGCCGACGTGGTGGAGCACATCCGCGGCGAGAAGAAGATCGCTTTCAAGTTCCGTCGCCGTAAGGGCTATCACCGCACGGTGGGTCATCGGCAGGAGTTGACGGTGGTCAAGGTCAAGGAAATCACCGCCTGATCCCGGGCGATTGCTTCGAACAACCTTCAACACAGTAATTTTCCCAACACAGGCTTATGGCTCATAAAAAAGGTCAGGGCAGTTCCCGCAACGGTCGCGACAGCGTCAGCAAGCGTCTTGGCGTCAAGGCGTTTGGTAGCGAAGTCGTCACGGCCGGTTCCATCATCGTCCGCCAGCGCGGTTCCAAGTTCACGGCCGGCACCAACGTCGGCATCGGTCGGGACTGGACCCTGTTCGCCCTGATTGATGGTCGCGTGAAGTTCGACAAGGAAGGCCGTCGCGTGAACGTCCTTCCGGAAGCGGCAGCGGTTGCTGCTTCGAACTGATCGTGTGGCTCCCCCGGGACGGCCTGATGCCGTTTTGAGCAGGGGTGCCCACCCAAGAATTCTGGGCGAGGCCATCGGCCTCGCCCTTTTCGTTTTTCCGAGGCTCCGCCAAGTTAACTCCCTAGAGCGCCATGTTCGTCGATGAAGTCAAAGTGTATGCCCGTGCCGGTCACGGCGGGCGTGGTTGTGTTGCATTCCGCCGTGAGGCCTACATCCCGAAAGGTGGACCCGACGGCGGCAACGGCGGGTTGGGTGGCGACGTGATCCTGGAGGCGACCCACGACCTCAACAACCTGCTGGAGCAATTCTTCAACCCGCGCCTGCTCGCCCCGAATGGTCAGAACGGCATGGGCAAGGGCATGGACGGCAAGGCCGGCAAGGACACCATCATCAAGGTTCCTTGCGGCACGTTGGTCTGGCGCATGCAGGACACGACTCCGGAAGCGGATCCTACTTCCCGCGCGGCTTCCAAGAATCGTCCGATCGACCCGGCACAAGTCGAGGCCGAGGCGGAAGACGCTGCCGCGGATGCAGAAGATGCCGAGGAAATGGATGAGCCGCTTCCCCCGCAGATCGCTGGGGCGACGGGGCAACGCACGGTGATCCGCACCAGCGGTGGAGTCCGCGCGTTGGAGATTGATCTCTCCGGGGGCGATCCGACCCGGGACGAACTGGATGTCAGCAAGGGGGAATTGGTTTGTGACTTGACCGATAACGGCCAGCGGTTCGTGTTGTGCAAGGGTGGCCGCGGCGGATTGGGCAATCGGAACTTTGCCACGAGCCGTCATCAATCGCCGCGTTTCGCTCAACCGGGCGAGCCGGGCACCGAAGGCCACTACCTGCTGGAATTGCGGATGATGGCGGACGTGGGGTTGGTCGGATACCCGAATGCCGGAAAGTCCACGTTGCTGACGGCGATCTCGCATGCGAGGCCCAAGATCGCGGCGTATCCGTTCACGACCCTGACGCCGCAGGTCGGCATTCTGGAGTACGAGGATTTCGCGCGGTTGGTGGTGTGTGACGTGCCGGGATTGATCGAGGGAGCCCATGAGAACGTGGGTCTGGGCCACTCGTTCCTGCGGCATATCCGGCGTTGCAAGATCCTGGTCATCCTCATCGACATGGCCGGTACGGACGGTCGCAAGCCGTGGGACGATTACCGCCACGTGATGGAGGAGTTGGAGTTGTATGACCCGGCGCTGATGGAACGTCCGCGTCTGGTGGTGGCCAACAAGATGGACGAGCCGCATTCGGAGGCGAACCTGAAGTCGTTCAAGCGCCGGATCACGAAGACGCCGGTGCTGCCGATCTCGGCCGCGTTCGACGAAGGCTTGCCGAAGTTCAAGAAGGTCATCCGTGAGATGGTGGAAGCGGCAGGCGGCATCCTGTTGCGGTAGGGCCCGTTGGGGAGTTGCCAGAACTGTGGGCTTCAACCACAGCCTCCTGACGTCGGCTGCTAGGTGACTGTGAACTGGGGTCTGGGAACCGGGTGCTTGAGCCGCGCCGCGTGGGGGCAAGCGGCCTTCCATGGTAACTTCTTCATCAGGGTTTTCTCTCCGGGCATTCGGGGCCACACTGGGCGCATGAAGTACCGCCGATTTGGCCGCACGGGGATTCAGATGCCCGTGTTCTCATGTGGGGGCATGCGCTACCAGCAGTCGTGGTCGGATGTCCCTTGGTCTGACGTGAAGACGGAGGGGCAGGCCAACCTCGAGGCGACCATCCACCGGTCGGTGGAACTCGGGATCCATCACATCGAAACGGCGCGTGGTTACGGGTCGTCGGAGATGCAATTGGCACCGGTGTTGAAGCAGTTTCCTCGGGAGAAACTGGTGGTGCAGACAAAGGTCATGCCCAAGCCGACGGCCAAGGAGTTTCTGGAGACCTTCGAGACCTCGATGCGGTACCTGGAGCTCGAGTACGTCGACCTGCTTTCGATCCACGGGATCAACAACGCCGGGCATCTCGACGAAACGCTGCGGAAGGGCGGGTGCCTGGAGGTTTGCCGACAACTCCAGCGGGAGGGGCGGGTGCGGCACGTGGGGTTCAGCACCCACGCCACGCCGGACGTGATCTCGTCGGCGATCCGGAGCGACGAGTTCGATTATGTGAACCTGCACTGGTACTTCGTGAACGACCTCAACCGGGCGTGCGTGGCCGAGGCGGCGCAGCGGGACATGGGGGTGTTCATCATCAGCCCGAACGACAAGGGCGGAAAACTCTACCTTGAACTGCCGCGGTTGCGGGCGATGTGTGCCCCGTTGACCCCGATGCAGTTCAACGACCTGTACTGTCTGGCACGCCCCGAGGTGCACACGCTTTCCCTGGGGGCGGCGCGGCCGTCTGACTTCGATGAGCACGTGGCGGGACTCGAGCATTACGAACGGGCGGCAGCAGTGGTGGGGCCGATCGAAAGACGCCTGCGTGAAGAATTGGAACGGGTCCATGGCGCGGAGTGGTGTCAGCGCTGGTGGGCGGGGCTTCCCGAGTATTTCTCGGTCCCGGGCGAGGTGAACGTGGTCGAGATCCTGCGGATCTGGACGTATGCGAAGGCCTTCGACCTGATCGATTGGGCGAAGTTCCGCTACAACATGCTGGGGAACGCCGACCACTGGTTTCCGGGGGAACACGTGGCGAAGCTGGACTGGGCGCGCATCGACGCGGTGCTGAAGGGGAGCCCGTTCGCGGACCGGATCCCGGAAATCCTGAAGGAGGCGCACGGCCTCTACTTTGATGCGCCGGTGAAGCGGTTGAGCCAATCGTGAATCCGGAGGACCCCATGCAGTGGCTGAAAACTTGGAACTTGGAACCGGGAAGCCCGGCACTCCAACCTCGCTCTGTGAAAACGAGCTGGATCGTGGCATGGGTGGTTTCGGCGGCGATGCTGCTGGCGGCCTGCAACAAACCGGGGCAGGCCTCGGCCCCGCCGCCGGCCGCTCAGGGCGGAACCGCCGCGGCTCCAGCCCCCACAACGCCGGTTGCGGTCACGCCCGCCACACCTCCTGCGCCCGCCGCGGCTGCGACTCCCGCCGCGGACTCCCGCCGCGGAGCCCGAGGTCATCTTCCATTCCAACCGGGCCCAGACGAATCTTCCCATTGTGAAGCTCCTCATCGGGCCGCACGAGCTCGACGCCGAGATGTGCACCACGATCACGCAGGTGGCGACCGGCATGATGCATCGGAAGGGGGTCGGCACCAATGACGCGATGTTCTTCGTCTTTGCGATTGGCCAGCAACGGTCGTTCTACATGAAGAACGTCGATTTCCCGATCGCCGCCGCGTACATCGACACGGATGGCGTCGTGCAGGAGATCGTGCAGTTGAAGGCCCGCGAAGTGACTCCGGTGCCCTCCAAGTCCGAGAGGATCCAGTACGTCCTCGAAACTGCGCCTGACTGGTTCACGCGGAACAACGTCAGCGTGGGGGCATTGGTGACGACCCCGAAGGGTGAGTTGCGCACGACGCTCGCGCGCCTGGCCCGGTTGCCCTGAAACCGTCCTTCCTCCCGTCCGCTCCTCTCCATTCCCGATGCGCGTTGCGATTGCCCAGTTGAACCAGACCGTCGGCGACATCGCCGGCAACGAGGCCCGAATCCTGGCGGCTTACCGTCGCGGGGTGGAGGCGTCAGCGGAACTGGTGGTCTGTCCCGAGCTGGCCCTCACGGGGTATCCCCGCGGGACCTGTTGCTTCGGCCTGCGTTCCTCAAGGCGAACCGCGAGGCGCTGGATCGGTTGGCGGCGGCGACAGGTGACACGGGATTGCTGGTGGGATTCGTCGACGACAACGCGGTGCGTCCGGGACGTCCGGTGTTCAATGCCGCAGCCCTCATGCAGCGTGGACGGGTGGTGGCGATCCGGCACAAATCCCTCCTGCCGACCTACGACGTCTTCGACGAGGACCGCTACTTCGAGCCGGCGTTGATCAATGGCCCGGTCGAGTTCAACGGCCGACGCATCGGCATCACGATCTGTGAGGACGTGTGGAACGACGCCGACCTCTGGCCGGAGCAGCGGTATCGGCCCGATCCCGCGGGGGAACTGGCGGCGGCGGGCGCAGAACTGCTGTTCAACCTGTCGGCGTCCCCGTGGTGCCTGGGCAAGGAACGCACCCGGCACGAACTGTTGCACCGCCTGGCGCGGCGTACGGCGCGGCCGGTGGTTTACTGCAACCTCGTTGGCGGAAACGACGAACTGGTCTTTGACGGACAATCGGTGGTGTTCGACGGAGAGGGGCGGTTGCTGGCGCAGGCCGAGTCCTTCGCCGAGGACTTCCGCGTGATCGAGGTGGACATGGCGGGCGGTCAATCGGCCCGTGCGGTCTCCGTGGAGGAATCCCTGTATCGCGCGTTGGTCCTCGGGACGCGCGATTACCTCCACAAGTGTGGATTCCGGTCGGCGGTGCTGGGGTTGAGTGGCGGGATCGACTCGGCCGTGGTGGCCTGCCTTGCGGTGGCGGCGCTGGGGGCCGAGAACGTCCGTGGGCTTTCGTTGCCCTCGCAGTATTCGTCGCAGGGCAGCCTGGACGATGCGCGGTCGCTGGCGGAGGCGCTGGGGGTCCAGTACGACGTGGTTCCGATCCAGCCGCCGTTCCACGCGGTGAAAGGTCAGCTGAAGGAGGTCTTTCAAGGACGGCCGGAAGACGTGGCGGAGGAGAACATCCAGGCGCGCCTGCGGGGCGTGATCCTGATGGCGATGTCCAACAAGTTTGGTTCGCTCCTGCTCACGACGGGGAACAAGAGCGAGATCGCCGTGGGTTACTGCACCTTGTACGGCGACATGTGCGGCGGTCTGGCGGTGATCAGCGACGTTCCGAAGACATTGGTCTATCGGTTGGCGCGTTGGATCAACGAGGACGCGGTGCGTCGCGGCGTGGTGCCGCCGATTCCCGAGCCGACGATCACCAAGCCGCCCAGCGCCGAGTTGCGTCCCAACCAGACCGATCAGGACAGCCTGCCGCCTTACGATGTCCTGGATGCGATCCTGGAGATGTACGTCGTGGACCAGAAGTCTCCGGCCGACATCCGGGCGGCGGGGTGCGCCGCGGCCGATGTGGCCCGTGTGGTGAAGCTGATCGACGGGGCCGAATACAAGCGGCGCCAGGCAGCGCCGGGATTGAAGGTGACGACGAAGGCTTTCGGGGTCGGACGCCGGGTTCCCGTGGCCCAGCGATGGCGGGAAACTTGATCGAGGAAACACATGAACACACAACCAGGTCGAACTGGATCCCAGGGCAGGGTGCTGATGGCCTTCCTCATTACGGTCGCGCTGGTGGTTGGACTGTTTGCGCTGAAGAAGGCGGGATTGTTCGGGCAGATCGGGCCGATTCCAACGGGCCTGTTGATCGCCGGGGACGTCTTCGTGGCAACCCTGATCTGGTATCGGGCATTGAAGCGCTGAAACTAGGGATTGCGGTGGGGAAGGGTGGCCCCTTACGGTTTTGCAGTTCCCCGCAAAAAGTGGCTCAAGACTGGTGTGAATCGGCGGGCGGGAATGTCCGTCGGACGCGGCAGTCTGGAACTTAACGAACGTACGCGTATGAATTCCCTTCCCTCGGGCTCGCCGATCACGCGGCGCAGCTTCCTCTCATCCTCGGGTGTCACGATCGGTGCCGTTGCTGCCGGCACGCTGGCCGTGGACCGGTTGGCCTTCGCGCAGGCGAGCGACACCTTGAAGATTGCCCTCGTGGGTTGCGGTGGCCGCGGATCCGGCGCTGCCAACCAGGCGCTCAATGTCCCCGGAACCAAGCTCGTGGCGATGGCGGACGCCTTCAAGGATCGGTTGGAAGGTGCGCTCAACAACATCAAGCAGGCGCAGGGCGCCAAGGTGGACGTTCCGGCCGAGCGTCAGTTCGTGGGTTTTGACGGCTACAAGCAGGCGATGGCCCTCGCCGACGTGGTCATCCTCGCGACGCCTCCGGGATTCCGTCCCTTCCACTTCGAGGAAGCGGTGAAGCAAGGCAAGCACGTGTTCATGGAGAAGCCGGTGGCCACGGATGGACCGGGCGTGCGGCGTGTACTGGCGGCGGCGGCGGAAGCCAAGGCCAAGAACCTGAAGGTCGGCGTCGGCCTCCAGCGCCATCATCAACCGGGCTACATCGAGACCCTGAAGCGCATCCATGACGGCGCGATCGGCGACATCACCTCGCTGCGGGTTTACTGGAACGACGGCGGCGTGTGGGTCAATCCGCGCAAGCCTGGCCAGACCGAAATGGAGCACCAGATGCGCAACTGGTATTACTTCAACTGGCTGTGCGGTGATCACATCTGCGAGCAGCACATCCACAACCTCGACGTCGGCAACTGGATCAAGAACGCGTATCCCGTGCGCTGCCACGGCATGGGTGGACGTCAGGTCCGCACGGCCAAGGAGTACGGCGAGATCTTCGACCATCACGCCGTGGAGTACGAGTATGCCGATGGTTCCCGCATGTACAGCCAGTGCCGTCACATCCGTGGCGCCTGGAGCTCGGTCTCCGAGCACTGCGTGGGCACCAAGGGCCATGCGGATGTCAGCGGCCACCAGATCCGCGTCGCGGGTGCCGATGCCTGGCGCTTCCGTGGCACCAAGGCCGTCGATCCCTACCAGCAGGAGCATGACGATCTCTTCGCCGCCATCCGCTCGAACACCGAGTTCAACGAGGCGTTCAACGGCGCAAAGTCGTCCCTGACGGCGATCATGGGCCGCATGGCGACCTACGGTGGCAAGATGGTGGAATGGGATGCCGCGCTGAACTCGAACATCACGCTGTCGCCCGACGCCTTCACGTGGGATGCCGCGATGAAGAGCCTGCCGGACGCCGAGGGCTTCTATCCGATCGCCGTCCCGGGCAAGTCGGTGACCGTCTGAACCCGTGGAGCAATCATGAGACACCGGGCCGGCAGGATGGGAACATCCCCGGCCCGGTCCTTTTTTCTGGAGTGACTTGGGAACAGGTCTGCGAGGAATAGTCAGCGTTCAGTGAATCTGGAAAAAGCAGTTGGATCCGCAGATGGCGCAGATAACGCAGATAATCTGCGCAATCGGCGGCATCTGCGGATAAATGAACTGCCAATTCCAGCGTGAACAGTTTTGGAGGAATCAGCATGGGCAAGAGGCTTCTTTCGGTGGGTGGGTTGCTGGCGTGCGCGGCGGCGGTGCTGGCGCAGAACGGCGACAAGGCCGGTGAAACGCAGGCCGAACGTGTGCCCGCCCACCTGATTCCGCCGGCTCCCGTCCTGTCTCCAGTCGACCAGATCGGCACCTTCCGGTTGCCCGAGGGATTCCGCGCGGAAGTGGTCGCGGCCGAACCCCTGATCGCCACGCCGGTGGCTGCCCAGTTCGATCATCAGGGTCGCCTGTGGGTGGTCGAGATGACCGGGTACATGCGCCACGTGGACGGCAGCGGCGAGACCGAACCCAATGGCAGCATCGTCATCCTGAAGGACACCGATGGCGACGGCCGGATGGATCAGCGGACCGTGTTCCTGGGCGGGTTGGTGATGCCGCGGTCGGTGATGCTGTTCCGCGAGGGCGCGCTGGTGGCGGAGCCTCCGCGGTTGTGGTACGCCCGCGACACGAACGGCGATGGCCAGTGTGATTCGAAGGAGTTGGTGGCGGACGATTACGCGACCCAGAACGATCCCAAGCTCGGGGCGAAATCAAATCCGGAGCATGCAAGCAATTCGCCGACGTGGGCCCTGGACAACTGGATCTACTCGGCTAACCACACCACCCGCTTCCGGTGGCGTGGCGGCACCAACTGGCAGCGCGGCGTGACGATCTTCCGCGGGCAGTGGGGGCTTGCGCAGGACGACCTAGGCCGGTTGTTCTACAATTCCAACTCCGATCCGCTGCGGGCGGACTTCGTGCCGACGGCCTACCTTGAGCGGAATCCCAACTTGCGGCAGCCGTACGGCGGCAATGTCCAGATCGAGCGGGACATGAAGGTGAACACGCTCCGGGTGAACCCGGGCGTGAACCGCGGATACCAGCCGAACCAGCTGACCGCCGACGGCAAACTGGCCACCTTCACGGGCGCGTGCGGTCCCGTGGTTTATCGCGGTGACCAGTTTCCCGCCGAGTATCGCGGGGATGCGTTCCTGTGTGAGCCGACCGGGAATTTCGTGCGGCGCGAAAAGCTGACCGAGAAGGACGGAGTCATCACGGGAGCCAATGCGCATCCCGGCACGGAGTTCCTCGCGTCGCTCGACGAACGGTTCCGTCCCGTCAACATGATGAACGGACCGGACGGTTGCCTCTACGTGGTCGACATGGCGCGCGGCTTGATCCAGCACCGGATCTACCTGACCTCGTACCTGCGGAAGCAGATCGAGTCCCGGCAGCTGCAGGCGCCGAATGATCAGGGCCGGATCTACCGGATCGTGCACGCCAGCAAGGCGCGTCGTGCGGAGACCTTGGCCGCAAAGCCTGCCGAAGACGTGTTGCTCGCGAAGCTCGATCACCCGAATGGCTGGTGGCGGGATCGTGCCCAGCAGTTGCTGGTGGAGAGCCGCAATGCTGCGTTGGCCCCGCGCCTGCGGGAGATGGTGAAGGCCACGAAGACCGTGGGAGCCCGTGGACGGCTGCACGCGCTCTGGACCCTCGAGGGCCTGGAACAGGTGGATCTCGCGACGCTGGAAGCGGCCACGGAGGATCCCTCGCCCGAGGTCCGCGCGGCAGGCCTGCGGCTCATTGATGGCCAGTTGCGCGGCACCCAACGGGAGCAGGCGATGCTGCTGTTGATGCGGCGCGCGGGGTTCCTGTCGGGCCCCGAGCAGTTGCAGTTGCTGTTCACGCTGACGACGGCAGCGACGCCCCAGGCAGACACGGTGCTGCGGGTGTTGTTGATGAACGGAGCGAGTTCCACGCTGCGTCAGGACGCGGCGATCAGCGGGCTCGGCGGGCGTGAACTCGAATTTCTCGAAGGGCTGTTGTCCGACCCGATCTGTGGCCCCGAGAAGAAGGAGCACGCGGCCCTGGTGAAGCGCCTCGCGCAATGCGTGGCCATCGAAGGAAAGCCGGCCCGCGTGGATCGGATGCTGGAGGTGGCGTCGCTCCGGAAGACCGGTGACTGGCAGCAGTTGGCACTGCTCGATGGATTGGCGAGCACGGTGCCAGCGGCGGTGAAGGGGCGGCCGGCGCCGGCCGTGAAACCGGTGCGGTTCGCGAGCCAGCCGAAGGGTTGGGAAGCGTTGCAACGGATCGAACTTTCCGAGATCCGGGAACGGTTGGAGCGCGTCGCTCCGATGATTGCATGGGTGGGGGATGGCAAGACCCAGGTTGAGACCAAGGTGCGCGAACTGTCGGAGTCCGAGGAGGCGAGTTTCAAGCGGGGCAAGGAGCTGTACATGGTGGTGTGCGGCGCCTGCCACCAGCCCCACGGAAACGGACAGGAAGGCCTGGCACCGCCCCTGAAGGAATCGGAATGGGTGTTGGGCTCCGAGGCTCGGATGGTGCGCATGGTCCTGCACGGCGTGCGCGATGCCATCACGGTCAAGGGTCAGAAGTGGGAACTCAACATGCCCGCCTTCAACGAGGCCCTGGAGGACCAGCAGATCGCGGATTCGCTGACCTATGTCCGTCGGGAGTGGGGAAACACCGCCGCACCGGTGAGTGTCGAGACGGTCAAACGGATCCGGACCGAGACTGCCGGTCGCGAGGATTCGTGGACCGAGGCGGAGTTGCTGAAGGTGCCTTGAGGTGGAAGCCGGGTTCCGGGGCGGCGATGTCCTCATCGCCTTTGAGAAGGGCTTTGGGAGAGGGCGACGTGGACGTCGCCACCCCGGCCCTTGGAGAGGTACGGGGAGGCGATGTCCTCATCGCCGTGGGGGGGACTTTGGGATGGGGCGACGGGGACGTCGCCTCCCCGTTCTTGAGAGGGGGGCGCCCAATCCCGTCAGAGCACGCCCTTCTTGCGGAGCATCGCTTCCATGACCTTGTCCATCGCGTGTTCGGCGAGGGGCTTGGTGACCTCGTCGAGTTGCGCGGTGGCGGCCTTGAGCCGGGCAGGATCCCCCGTCCGGGTCTTGGGATTCTCAAGGGAGAGCACGGCCTCGACCTCGTCGAGGGCGGCGTGCAGTTGCTGGCGGTAGTCGGGGTCGAGTTCGGAATCGTACTCGGCCATCGTCCGCCGGGTGGCGGTGAGGGTCTCGCCGGCGCGCAGCTTGGCTTCGATCCATTGACGCGCCCGGAGGTCGTCGAAGGCGTTGGCCACGGATTCCTCGACCATCTTCTGGACGTCGGCGTCGTCGACATCCACGGCGGACTTCATCTGCACGACCTTCTGGTGCCCGGTCTTCACGTCGCGGGCGAGAACGTGGAGGATGCCGTTGGCGTCGATCTCGAACTGGACGCCCACGCGGGGGACGCCCTTGGGCGCGGCTTCGAACTCGAGTTCAAAGCGGCCGAGCGACCAGTTGTCCATGGCGCGCTCGCGCTCGCCCTGGAGGACGTGGATGAGCATCGAACGCTGGTTGTCGACGGCGGTGGTGAAGAGTTCGCCCGCCTTGACCGGGATGGTGGTGTTGCGGGGGATGATGACGTTCATCAGCCCGCCGAAGGTCTCGATGCCGAGGGAGAGCGGGGTGACATCGAGAAGCAGCAGGTTGCGGAATCCGCCAGCGAGGATCTCGCCCTGGATGGCGGCACCAAGGGCCACGGCTTCGTCGGGATTGACGCTGGTGTTGAGCTGGGGGCCTTTGGCCTTGTGGAAGTCGTCGCCCAACCGCAGGTCGCCACGCGTCTCCTCGAAATCCGCACATCCGAACCATTCGGAGACCTTCCGGCGCACGAGCGGCATGCGGGTCTGTCCGCCGACGAGGATGACCTGATCGAGGACGGAGGCTTCGAGCTTGGCATCGGCGAGCGAGCGCAGGCAGTGGGCGCGCGTCCGTTCGATGATGTCGTGGGTGAGTTCCTCGAGTCGGGCGCGGGAGAGCCGTGTCGAGAAACTGAAGGAAGGTGTCAGGAAGGGGAGCGCGATCTCGGTCTCGGCCTCCGTGCTGAGACGGATCTTGGCGTGCTCCGCCGCCTCCCGGACCCGGGAAAGCATGGGGAGGATCGTGGGATCGGATGCGGTGGGCGAAAGCGCCGGTCCGCCCGCTTGTAGGATCTCGCGGCAGAGATGGTCGACCACGCGACGGTCGAGGTCGTCGCCGCCGAGACGGGTGTCGCCGTGCGTCGACAGGACCTGGAAGACGCCCTGGTTGAGCTCAAGGATGGAGAGGTCGAAGGTGCCGCCGCCAAGGTCGTACACGGCGATGCGTGCCTTGTCGCGGAGCTTGTCGAGGCCGTAGGCCAGTGCGGCGGCGGTGGGCTCGTTGACGATCCGTTCGACCGTCAGGCCGGCCAGTTCGCCGGCGCGGATGGTGGCGTTGCGCTGCGCGTCGTTGAAATAGGCGGGAACGGTGATGACCGCGCGGGTGATGGATTCACCGAGGGAGAGTTCGGCGTCGGCCTTCAGCTTGCGCAGGATCTCGGCGGAGACCTCTTCCGGGGTCCAGGCGCGTCCGTGGAGCTGGATCGTGACGGGGCCGCTGCCCGAGCCCTGCACCG
Organism: Limisphaerales bacterium; assembly: GCA_965283655.1. Lineage (GTDB taxonomy): Bacteria > Verrucomicrobiota > Verrucomicrobiia > Limisphaerales > UBA9464 > UBA6176. Next base: position 54,789 of record CBDIPJ010000022.1, read on the forward strand.
GATAGGTGACGAGCATCTCTTCGCGGGCGATGTCCGAACCGCGGCGGCCCATGAATCGCTTCACGGAATAGACGGTTTCGGCCGGCTTGAGCAGCCGCACCCGGTTGGCGGGGTGCCCGATGACGGGCGCGGCGTCGGGACCCGGGACGTGGACAACCGACGGCGTCAGCCGACGCCCTTCGGCATCGGCAATGACATAGGGGATCCCGGAGTCGACAATGGCGACCAGGGAGTTGGTGGTACCGAGGTCGATACCGACGATCCTGCTCATGAGGCGGCCAACCTGTGACAGGGGGGAGAAGGGGCAAGAGGGGGGGCTCCGGGAGGTTGCGCTTCTTTGGTGGAGGATTGCGGGGGAGAGTTGCCAGTTCCCAGATTCCAGAAGCCAGTTCAGCGGTGAAGGCTGCGTGACCTCACGCGGTGGAGGGATGAAGAAGCGCCGGGTGGGGGCACCCGGCCTTCAACACCGTTGCCGGCAATTAATCCCCGTTCGCCGGGGCGATGCGGTAGAAGCGGTCCTCGGTTTCATCCACCGGGAGGCGCAGCACCACGTCATCGCCGTCGAGTTCGGGTTCCACTTCCAGCGGGAACCATTCGGAGTCGCCGAGTTCGAAGGCCGCTTCGACGAAGCGGTCGGCGGCGTTCGCCGGCCAGCGCAGTTCGATCCGATCCTCGAACACCGCGAGGCGGAGGGACGGAGCGACGGGCTCAGTGATGACCAGGTCGACGGATTCCGCCGTGGTGGAACCGGCGCTGTCGGTGACCTTGGCCGTGATGCGGTGGGTCCCCGGTGCGAGGATGCCGGGTTCGAGGATGAGTTCGGTGCCTTCACCCAACTCTCCGGCGCGATCGGAACTCCATCGGATCGCCGTGAGTTCACCGTCTTCCGCGTCGGCGGCTTCGGCGGCCAGCGTGATGCTGGAGTTGCGGTCGATGGCGGTGTCCGGCGTGGGTTGGAGCAGGACCACGGTGGGCACCTGATTGGAGGTCACGATGGCGGCCGGCATCAGCACGCTGCGGGCGTTGAAACCATCGGACACCGTCACGCGGACGCGATGGGTGCCAGCCTTGGGCAGGTGATCCGGGCGCAGGGTGTAGGTGGACTCGGTGCGATCCATGGTCAGGGTTGACCACGAAGCACCGTCATCCGCGGAGGTTTCGATGCGGGCGCGGAGCAGGTCGCCATCGGCGTCGGACGCCTGCCAGGCGATGGGGATGCCCGTGTCGGGCATGGGCAGCGGGGTTTCGCCGGCGGGAGCGAGCCAACCGAGTTGCGGCGTGTTGGGGGAGATCGCCAGACGCCCGATGAGGATTCCCGCGCGATGGATCTCGATGCTTGCGGTGCCTTCCGTCCAGGGCGCGGTCACGTAGAACTCGCGGTAGTACCTGGAGTCCGAGCCGACGGCGTCCGGGGCGATGGCGGGAGCGTCGAAGCGTTGTTCGGCGAGGATGTTCCCGGAGGCGTTCACGAGTTGGAGGAAGAATTCACCTTCGGACGCCTGTTCCCAGGCTTCATCGCGGACCGTGATGGGGTCGAACTCGATGAGACGACCGTCGCCGTCGAGCATGCCGCTGACGCGGACGACAGGAACGGGGTCGCCGGCGGGTGCGGCGTTGCCGAGGCCGCGGGGAGCGGCGGGACGACCGAACCGGGTTTCAACGGCCCCCATCATGCCCATGTAGGAGAAGATGCCGGGCCAGGTCCAATCGGTTTTGAACTCCCGGCCAAACGTCGTGCAGTAACTCATGATGTCGGCGGTGCTGAACGGGCTGACGTAACGACGGCCTCCGCTGTCCCAGCCGTACCCGTAGCGGAATTCGCCGAGGCGCATGGGCCCGAGGACGGGTGCGAGGAGATCGGAACCGAGGACGTCCATGGGGTAGTCGGGAGCAACGACCTCGGCGACCTCGCTGCAGAGCCCTTTCTTCCATTGCTGGCCCTGGATTACCTGGATGCCAAAGACCGAGTGCACGGCGTGGTGGCGTCCGAGCGCGTGGCCAACCTCATGGATGGGGAGATTTCGTCGGGCCTCGCCGAGTGAGGAGACGTCGGCGAAGGAGGAATTGCCACCTTGGATGTCGCCCGCCCCTCGGAGGTTCGCGCCATCGACGACACCGTGGTAGATGGCCTTGCTGCGGACATCGAAAAGGTCATCGCGCTTGAGACGGGCGAGGGCCCGCAGGAGGGTGGAGGAGAGTTGCATGTTCTCGTCGTTCGCGGGATCCGTGGGATCAAGGGCGGGCTTCCAGTCGAAGGTGCGCTTGCTGGTGGCCACGCTTGGAAGCCTGGCGGTAGGGGTGCCGGCGAGGACGCGGCTGCGCTGGCTGTTGGCCAGGGCTTCCGAGGCTGCCTTGCCTTTGGCGCCGAAGACCCAGTTCACGAGGACCCACCGGATGGGGATCTCCGGCATGGCCTTGAACTTGATCTCCGTGCGGTTGTTCCGGACGGCGGTCTGGCCGGGTGCGGTCGACGTGGTCAGTTGCCCGTGCGGCCACTCCAGTGTGATCGTATTGGTGCCCTTCAGGGCATCGGCCGGGAGCCGGAAGGGAATGCTGGTTTCCGGCATGTTGCGGCGTTGGGCGTAATCGGGACGGGCCCTCACGCCACCGCTTTCGGATCCGTAAAGGCCGACCAATCGGCCGTTCCGTTCGACGCGGAGGCGGGCGTTGTTGACGACGACTGGTGTGCGGTTGGTTCCCACGGGCTTGACGAAGGCGCGGATGAGGGTGGCCTTGTCCTCCACGAGCGGGACGTTGTTCTGCCAGTCCTGGATGACCTGGACGGCTTCGAGCGCGAGGAGTTCAACCGCGTTGCGGTTGGCCCGGAAGGTGAAGAAATTGCCGCAGTCTCCCCCTGGACCGCCAAGGACGAAACGGATGAACGGAGGCGTGAAGGTGATGCCTGTCTCCGGAGGCGTTGGCGTGATCTCATAGAGCGCCGCCGGCAGCCCCTTCAGCACCCATTCGCCATGCACATCGGTGGTGGTGGTGCGGCGGACAGGCGGACCAAACTGCCGGGCCTCGAGGACGACGATCTCGACACCGGGGTAGGGTTGGCCGTTGCCCATGACGACGCGACCACCGAGGGAACGCTCGGGATCGCCGATGAAGTTCCGGGTGACGCTTGTCTTGTCGAGGGTGATGTCGACGGCACGCGGGTTGAAGGCGTGTGTGGGATGGGAGATGGACACGGTGTACTTGCCCGGCGGCAGGTCACGGAACGCGTATCGGCCGTCGGGTCCGGTTCGGACGGTCTGGGTGACGGTGAGGTCCTTGCCGGTCAACGTGACCAGGGCGGAGGCGAGCAATGGGCCGCGGGCGTTGCAGCCCCGGACAACGCCGGTGATGCTGAACTTGCCGGTGACGACGAAGTTGGCCCGCGGGGGACAGTTGTCGAAGTCACTGGTGGGATTCAGCGCCACGTTGGCTGGCTTGGAGGTCAGGCCCGCGGGGATGTCCTGGATGCTGACGGTGTAATCCTTCTTGCCGAGGGGCGCGATGCGGTACTCGCCGTTGGCGTCCGTCTTGGCCGACTTCTTTTCCGCACCGCTGACGGCCTCGACGGTGAGTCCCGGGACCGGCGTGCCGTTGGTGGTGCCCAGCGTGACGCGACCGACAATGATCAGCCAGTTGGCGATCGCGTCGATGGGATCACCGGCAGGGCCGACGTCCACGTCGGCGGTCCAGACCTCGATCCCGGCGGCGGGGTCGGCGGGGGTGATGGTCACCTTGTATTTCCCGGCGAGGAGATTGGTGAAGCAGAAGGCGCCGAGGGCGTCGGTGCGGCCGTTGAGCTTGAGGGGGCCGTCGAGGGTGACGGTCGCGTTGGGGTTCGGAAGGTTGGTGACGTTGTTGCAGATGCGGGCGATGCCGCAGGCCGAGTAACCCACGAAGAAGATGCCCGCTTCGCCGCGATTGTTCTCGGCGACGGGATCGCGTGGCTTGGAAGCCCGCAGGGTGGCGACGTTGGTGAACGCTCCGCCGCGTTGGGCCTTCACGACGAGTTCGAGCGTTGCCTTGGCCCCGTTGTTCAGCGCCGGGAGCGTCCACGCGCCGGTGGCGGCGTTGTAGGCGGACCCAGGCGCGGCCTTGTGGGAGTCCAGCGTGAGGCCGGCGGGAATGACGTCGTCGATCGTGATGTCCTTGGCGTTGCGGGGGCCGAGGTTCTCGACGGTAACCGTGAAGGTGATCTTCTCGCTGACGTTGGTGGTGGCGGGCTTGGCTTCGACGGTGACCTTCAGGTCGGCGAGTTCCTCCTCCGCCTTGAACACCACGAAGGCGATGTCGTCCTCGGCGGGAGCACCGTTGGCGGGTGTCGAATCCGGATCCGGAACGCCGGAGTCGATGATTTCCACCGGGAAGGTCACGTCGATGGGCCTTTCCGCACGGGCAGTGATGGCCATCTGGGCCGAGCCGCCCGGGGCCATGGCGCCAATCTCCCAGCGGGCGGTGGCAGGGTTGTAACCGGGAGGTGCCGCGGAGACAAAGGCGAGGCCGGGCGGTAGCGGGAACCGCGCGACGACGTTGGGTGCAAGGACCGGTCCGGCATTCTGCACGGAGGCGTTGAAGACCACGATGGCGTCCACGAAGGCCGATGGAGTGGCTGTCGTTGCGGTGAGGGAAAGGTCCGCCGCTTCGGGCCCAGGGGTGATGACGATGATGTTGGTGTTGACGACAATGTTGGTGAGCTTGGTGTCGTTGGTGAGACCGGGAGGGAACTCGATGGCGTTGAGTGGTTGGATGGTGCCCAGCCCGAGAAGCAGCAAGAGGGCGGCAAAGGGCGTGGACCGTTGGAGCAGTGCCTGCAGGAGTTGCGTGGCTGTGCGCCGCGGAGGGGGAGCGTGTGGTTCGAGGAGGCGGCGGAGACGTTCACGGGAATCCTGGCCGACGCGCGCAGGGGAACCGTGGATGGACACGATCCGGGTCGAGGAATGGAGTCGCATGGGGGTACGTGAAGGGACCGAGTGGTTGCGCCAGACCTGATCTCCTTCGCATGACTTGAGGTGCAGGAGGCGGGCCACTCGCACGGACGCGAAAACGGGCACACGCACCTTGGGTCATGTGCGGATCCCAGGATTTTGACCATTGCGCAGGATGGGGAGCACAAGAATGGTGCCAAAGTTGTTGGATTCCGTCCGTACGCTCTACCGATGAACTCACCTGTTCTCACACCGCAAAGCTCCACGATTCTGGTCATCCGGGGTCAGGGAATTGGTCCTGAATGCATTGAGGCGACCCAGATGGTCTTGAAGGCCACGGGGATTGGTCTGACCTACATAGACGGTTCCCTGGGCTATCCCGATGCCATTGAACTTTTCCAACAGCTGCAGCGGCATGCTCCCGATGTCTACGCTGCCCAGTTTGCCACCCGGACTCCCGAGGAGGCGGGGTTGGAACTGGAAACCCGGGCCAAGGATCAGGCTCGTGCGGCTGGCAACATCAACGATTTCTACAAGCGGTTGCTCGGCATGCTGGAGCCCGGAACGCTCAAGGCGGTCAAGGAACTGGTCACCCGCCTCGAACGGCAGACCCTGATTGACGCGGCCAAGGCGGACGCTGTGCTGAAGGGTTCACTTCGCACCCTGGATGAGGGCGATGAACCGAGTCGGAATGTCACGATCCGAAAGGGATTTGAACAATACGCCAACATCCGCCGGTGCGTGACCCTCGATCCGATCACGCCGGGCATGCCCGGTGCGGACATCCTGTTCGTCCGGGAGAATGTCGAGGATCTCTATGCCTCGATCGAACATCGCCTGGCCCGCAATTATCCCCAGGCCTTGCGACATCAAACCCCGGAGGGTTGCGAGCTGATCTGCCGTGCGGCCTTCGAAGCCGCCGTGCGCGACGGCCGCCGGAAGGTGACCGCCCTGGAGAAGCCCAACATCCTCAAGATCACGGGTGGACTGTTCAAGGAGTCGTTCCTGAAGGTCGCCCGCGACTACAACCGGGCGCGTCTTGGAGAGCAGGCTATCGAGGCAAACTTCATGATCATCGACGATGGCCTGGCGGCAATCGCCGCAACGCCGGAGAAGTTCGATGTCGTCGTCACGACCAACATGTTCGGGGATATTGGATCCGACATTGCGGCGAAATTGACCGGGGGTGTCGGGTTGGTCAGTTCCAACAACACGAATCCCAACAATCCGAGGGCGGTCTCGATGTTCGAGACCATGGGCGGCACTGCTGACGACATTGCCGGGCAGAACAAGGCCAATCCGGTGGCGCTGATCGATGCGGCCGCGGAGATGCTGCTGCATATTGGAGGCGCATCCAATATCCGCGGGGCTGAACTCATCAAGGCGGCCGTGCTGGAGGTGCTTGCCAACGGACATTACGTCGGGGACATCAAGAAGGGTCCGTTTCAGGCCAGCAAGGGCAGGGAACGTTCGGGTACCCGCGAGTTCGCGGCGGAGATTGCGAACAAGGTGATCGATCTCAGAAGGCTGAAGGAGGCGCAGCCGCAGCAGACCGTGAAGGAATTGGCCGTCGCACGGGCGGAAGCCAGCCTGAGGCCCTTGTTCGAACGTGTCCTGCGGTCCTACGAGCGGTATGCCGACGACATGGGCGTGGGAGGGAAATCGTGGCAGGCGTTCGTTGAACGCAATGTGCCGCCCAACCCGATCCGCGCGAATTCGAGGATCATCGGCTTCGACATGTTCGTCGATGATTCCGGCCTGCGGTTGACGTTCACTCCTTCCGGGGCCATCGACGAGGAGGCAACGGGATTGGTTCCGGCGGTCCGCGAATTGTTCGAGCGCGAAACGGGGATCGATCTCCGGACGCTGTTCAACAAGAACCGCGCCGGGAGTCTTCAATCGATTCGTAGCTTTGGTCAGTACAGTGCCCGGGTGATGCGGGACTACCTCTTGGTTCGCCCCGGACTTGCCGGCACGCCCTTTGGATCGGTGCTGGCTGGGATGGGCGCGAGCGACGTCACGATTGCCCGCTACTGCGAGGCGCTGAAATCGGGCACGTTTCAGGAGGCCGTGGATCGATTGGTCGCGTTCGAAACGGTGAGCATCAAGCTGGTCCAGGCGTTCTATCGGGTGCGGGCGCGGGAAGTCTCACCGATCCTTCAGGCGCATGGTTTCAAGCTCGTGCGCATCACCAATCGCGGAACCGAGATCTATCCAACGATGTGTGACTTCGAGAAGCGCGACGTGGACCGGTATCGGGTGGAGATCGATGGCCACGGGCCGCTGGCGGACCAAGGGTTCAATTACCTGCGGGTCCAGGCCGCGATCATGGCGGTGCAATGTGAGGTGGTTTCGCGTGGATGGATGATCTCGGAGACCATGCTCAACCGGAGCTTCATGGATGGCGAAGGTGATCGGATTGGAAAGGAAGTCGCCGGTGTGTCGCGCCCGTACGCCATGAATCTGGGGACCAATTACAGCGATCTGTAGCCCCCAGGGAGACGTTCTGGACCTCGCCGCTTGCGTGTGGGGTGGCTTCCAGTAGCTTCGGCCACACTCAGGAGAGACAAATGCAAACATTCGACATGGATCAGGTGGAGTCGCCGATTTCCGGCGCTCAGTCGGGAGATCGGGCGCAGTTCATCAGCCGGACCTACGGGCATCTTGCGGGAGCCGTTCTGGCGTTCATGGCAGTGGAGGCGGTGTTCCTGAACTCGCCGGTGGCGGACGCCATGCTCTCGTTGATGGGGATGGGGAAGCTCGCATGGTTCGCGGTGCTGGCGGCGTTCATGGGGATCACCTGGTTCGCCCAGAACATGGCGAACCGTTCGGCTTCGCTGGGCGCCCAGTATGCCGGTCTTGGGATCTATATCGTGGCTGAGGCCCTGATCTTTGTTCCGATCCTCTACTACCTGACCCGCAAGGGAGGGACGGATACGATCGCCATGGCGGCGGCGATCACGGGCGCGCTCTTCATCGGATTGACCGTGGTGGCGTTCACGACCAAGAAGGATTTCAACTTCCTGGGTTCGATCCTGAAGATTGGCGGATTTGTGGCGTTGGGCGTCATCGGCGCCAGCATGCTGTTCGGGTTCAACCTCGGACTGTTGTTCGCCTCAATCATGGTGTTGTTCGCGGGCGGCGCGATCCTCTATGACACCTCCAACGTCATGTACCGCTACGGCCAGAACCAATACGTCGCGGCCTCGCTGTCGCTGTTCGCCTCGGTGATGCTGCTGTTCTGGTACATCCTCCGGATCCTCATGGGTCGCCGGGATTGATCGGTGGGTGTGGATTGAAGGGTGCAAGGGGCGGCAACGCATGGCGTTGCCGCCCCTTTCCGCTTCCGGGGGGCGCATCTTGACACTGCCCCCGCATGCAACGGGGAGGCGACGTCCTCGTCGCCGTTCCAAAGCCATTCCCAATGGCGACGAGGACGTCGCTGCCCCGAATCCTTTCCAAACGGGGGCAGTGTCAAGATGCGCCCGCATCAGGGAGGTTGGAGATTCCGTTTGGGCAGGATGGGGGCGGCCGCTAGGGTCGTGGGGTGATGAGACGCGGATTGGGCGTATTGCTGGGATTGTGCGTGGCGCTGACGGCGTTCGGCGCCGAAAAGATCGTGGATTTCTCCTCGGTGCGCGAGGGACAGTTGCCACCGGGGTGGAAGCCGGTGCGCGTAGGCAAGGGCAAGGAGGGGGAATGGAAGGTGGTGATGGCCGACGTTCCCCCGACGCTGAAGCCGCTGACGGAGTCGGCAGCCAACCTGACACGGCGTGCGGTGGTGGCGCAGACCAGCTTTGACCCGACGGACGAACGCTTTCCCTTGCTGGTGCTGGAGGAGGAACGGTTTGGAACGTTCACGGCGAAGGTGCGGTTCCAGGTCACGGGCGGTGGCGTGGAACAGATGGCGGGGTTGGTGTTTCGCATGCAGGACGAGAAGAACTTCTATGTCGTCCGCGCCAGTGCCCTTGGCCAGAACCTCCGGTTCTACAAGTTCGTGAACGGCGAGCGCTCCGCCCCGATTGGACCGTCCCTTCCCATCGCCAAGGGCGAGTGGCATGAGCTGTCGGTGCGCTGCGAGGGCAACCGCATCGACATCGGGCTGGACGGCAAGCCCGCGATGCCGACGTTGACCGACAATTCGCATCCGATGGGTCAGGTTGGACTCTTCACGAAATCGGATTCACAGGCGTCCTTCACGGATTTCCGGATTGAGTACAAACCGCTGGAGACGCTGGCGATGGGCCTGTTGAAGCGGACGTTGGAGGACAATCCCCGGCTGATGGACCTCCAGATCCTGGGGAAACTCCCGGGATCGGACCGGCTGGAGGTGATGGCCGCGAAGCGGACCAACGACATGGGCCGCGCGGCAAGCGAGACGGAGTTGAAGGTCTGGAGTGAGAACCGGCCCTATTACGCGAAGGGAAAAACGGAAGCGATCGTGACCCAGCCCCTCCGGGATCGGAACGGGGACGTCCTGGGAGTGGTCCGATTTGCACTCAAGCCCTACACCGGCCAGATGGAAGCGGCGATGGTGGGGCGGACCTTGCCGATGCTGAAGACGATGCAGGAAGGAATCGGGGCTTCCAGGGACCTGACAGAGTGAGGGTTGGGGCATAATACCCATCGATCGGACGGTCGGGGCCGGGCTGGGCGTGCTTTGCCCAGTTGTTTCGTGGAGTTCGCGATCCTGTCTGGCAGGCCTGATGCTCTCTCATTCCTCATGAAAGCAGCTGTCTTTCTCGAACGGGATGGGATCCTCAACCGCTATGTACCCGGACGGGCATCACCGGACGCTCCGACCCGGCTGGAGCAGTTCTCGGTGATCGAGGAGGCGAAGCCGGCGTTGCAACGGCTGAAGGACGCGGGATTCCTCCTTCTGGTGGCCACGGTGCAACCCGGGATTTCGCGCGGTGAGCTCTCGCGGAACGAGTTGGATCTCATGCACCGGGTGCTGAAGCACAAGCTGCCGGTGGACGAGATTCTGCTCTGTTGTTCAGACGATCCGACGCATCCGTGCCACAAGCCGCAGCCGGGGTTGTTCATGGAGGCGGCGTTCAAGTGGGGGCTCGATCTCGATCGCTGTTACGTGATCAGCGACAAGTGGCAGGATGCCAAGGCGGCGCAGGTGGCCGGTTGTACCTCCGTGATGGTGCGGTCGCCGTGGGTGGGCACGGACCACCACGACTTTGTGGTCGCCGACCTCGAAGCCGCCGTGAAGAAGATCGTCGACCTCACCCAGCACCCGGTGCATTGCGCCGCCGCGGTCTAAACCGCGGTCGTAGCGTGGGTCAGGCTCCGGCCTGCCAGACCACGCGGCCGCCAACGATGGTGTGCGTGGCCAGACCGCGCATCGCCCAGCCATGGAACGGATTGTTCCGGGATTTGCTGGCGGTGTTGGCGCGGTCACAGACCCAGTCGCGGTCCGGATCGATGACGGTGACATCGGCGATGGCGCCGATGGCGAGGGACCCGCGGCCTTCATCCAGGCGGAGCATGCGGGCGGGATTGCACGTCAGTTTTGCGAGCAGATCGGGCAGGGGCAGTCGACCCGTGTGATGCAGTTGCATCAACGAGAGGGAAAGTTCGACTTCCAGTCCGACGATTCCGAAGGGGGCGTTATCGAACTCCGATTCCTTCTCGGCTTCGGTGTGCGGGGCATGGTCGCTGGCGATGATTTCGAGGGTGCCGTCCACCAGTCCCGCGAGCAGGGCCTCGCGATCCGCAGCCGTGCGCAGGGGCGGGTTCATCTTCCAGTGCGTGTGGTAGGACGGCCAGGAAGGAAGCGGCTGTTTCGAAAACCAGCGGGCGGCCAATTCCTTTCCGTCGTCTCCCCAGAAGGCCTCGCTGCCAGCCACCGAGGCGTCGGTGAGCACAAAATGGTGCGGGCAGGCCTCACCGGAAATGGGGACGCCGCGCTTTCGAGCCTCACGGATGAGCCGTACGGAAGCTGCCGAACTGAGGTGCTGGCAGTGGACGTGGGTGCCCGTCTGTTCGGCGAGGAGGATGTTGCGGGCGACGATCATCTCTTCACCGGCCGCAGGCCATCCACGGAGGCCGAGCACCGTGCTCCAATAGCCTTCGTGCATGACGCCGTCGGTCACCAGGCCGTAGTCCTGGCAATGATCCATGACCGGAAGATCGAACTGGCGGGCGTACTCCAGCGCCCGACGCATCAGGTCGTTGTTCTGGATGCAATGGCCGTCGTCCGTCAGGGCAACGACGCCGGCACGGGCGAGGGAACCGATGGGGGCCAGTTCGTCGCCGGCAATTCCCTTGGAAAGGGCTCCGGTGACCTCAACGCGCACGATCGCTTCGGAGGCCCGTTCCTGGATGAGGGCCACGGTGGAGGCGCTGTCGATCGACGGGGACGTGTTGGGCATGCACACCACCGTCGTGAACCCGCCGCGGGCGGCGGCCCGGGCACCCGTTGAGATCGTTTCCTTGGCGGTCTGACCGGGTTCGCGGAGATGGACGTGGAGATCGATGAGCCCCGGGGAAACGACCTGTCCCTTGACCTGGATGACTTCGGCATCGGCGGGCGCGAGGCGTGAGGCGTCGCGGGCAATGGCCGCGATCCGGCCGTTTTCGATCAGGACGTCAGAGACCTCGTCGCGGCCGCAGGACGGATCGATGACCCGGCCGCCGGAGAGCAGGAGTGCGCGCATGTGTGAAGAAGTTATCGGGCTCTGGATTGACAGGGCAAGCGCGGGCCAGCAAAGTGTCGCCCACACGAAGCGGGTGTAGCTTAGTGGTAAAGCTCCAGCCTTCCAAGCTGGTCATGAGGGTTCGATTCCCTTCACCCGCTCCATTTCTTTTTCTACAGGGCGGGACTCAACCCACGGGGGCGAGCGGGTAAGGGATGCCTGCTTGAAATGGGAACGGTCCCTTCAGTCATAAGGGGGCTCTCATGTCGAAGCATCGTCTGGGGTTGTTGACCGTTTCCGTGTTGCCGGCTTCGCTGCATTCCGCCGTGGTCATCTACTCGCCGAATCTGACCATTTCAGGCCCGTCGCAACAAATCGGGTTCAATCTGTCGAGTGGTGAGGCAGCGATCGGGTCCGTTCCACCGGGATCCAGTTTTGGTCTCTCCTACAGCTTTTCGGACCTCGACAAGCCCCAGCTCGGGCCGCTTGGCGACCCCGGCCAGGAGGTGGCCTACTATCTGGTCCCGGGCGATCCCATTTCGGATTCGATGGCCGTCAATTTTTCAGTCGGGGCAACGATTGATGCCTCTTCGTTCATTGGGTCCAACAGTGCATATCTCAGCAAGCCAGGCATTTCTTCGGCATTTCCTGCTGGCACACGTGGCTACGCTGGACTGAGGTACGGTACGGGAGGCGATTGGAATTACGGTTGGGCGGACATCTCCTACAACGCCGACCTATCATTGACCCTGCACCGCTTTGCCAACGAGACGACATTGAATCTCGGCATCCAGCCCATCCCCGAATCCGGCGCAGGAGTTGCGGGTGCCTTGGTCGCCGGTGCCCTGGGAGCCTGGAAGGCGCGCGAACGGTTCGCCCGGCGCCGGCGTTCTGCTCCCGCCGTCGAAGCCGCCTGAACGTGCGCTGTGGCGAGACTTCTGGTCATCGCCTGCGACGGGTTGGAAGACCGTTTGATCGGGAAGGACTCCGCGGATTCGTCGACGCCCTTCCTGACCCGATGCCGCCATTTGGGCGCGATGGGGTGGACGCGGCACCCCGGTCCGGCACTTCCAGGGCCCATGTGGGGCGGGTTGGCAGCGGGTGATGGATCCGGACCCATGGCCTTGCCGATTGCGGGCAGGATGGCGTCGGGAGGCGCGCGCGATCCGTTGGCTTCGTGGGATTGGCGCAGGGCTCCAGTGTGGGCGTTCCCGAGAACTGGCGACGATGGCCTTCTCGCGGTGAACTGGCCCGGAACCTACCCTGTCGTTGGACTCCCGGAAACGTCGCGGGTGATTTCGGATGGCTGGTTTGCCGACCCGCTCGCGTCGCATGGCTTGAGCGCGTCCATCGCGGATGCTGACCTGTTGCGGGAGATGCGGGTGGATGCGGCGTCGCTTGAGCCGGGAATCATGGGCTTGATGCTGGAAGGGTTGACCCCGGAGGAAGTGGCCGCCGATGAACGGACCGCCCGACTCGCGCGCAGCGTGGCGCGTGGGTTCTCGGTGGTGAATGTCTCTGCCGCCTTGTTGGCTGCGGAACCCTGGAGCGAGGCGTGGATCCGCATTCCCTTCCTTGCCGAGGTGAACGAGAGCTTTGGAGCGGTTTGCCGCGTGGTTGGAGATGCTCCGATGGGCACCGAATGGCGTCGCCGCTACGGGAGCGTGCTGGGGGCGGCGCATCGGTGGATGGATTCCTGGCTGGCACAGGTGGTGGGTGCCGCGGGTGAGGATGTGGTCGTGGCGATCCTCGGCGGGTGGCGACGACGCTCTCCGGCGTTTCGATGGAGCGGCCCATTGGGCCACCTGGGTGCCCGTGAGCCGCACGGGACGGCGATCGTTGTAGGCCCGGGAGTATCACCGGGCGCATCCGTTCCGGGGACCGCGGATGCCTTGCTGCGCTGGGTTCGTGAGGTGAGCGGGCAACCGGCGGCACCGTTCGGTCTCGTCGAATCCCGGTTTCCGGGACAACCGGGCGTCCTTCCGGAAACCGTGGTGCCCGGCCTGCTTGAGGAAGCGGCTGCCGATGCGGGATATCGTGAAATCGGTGAGCCGGCCTCAGCGCACTGGATGGGACTGGCCGATCGGTGGTTCAACGCGGTCCGACGTGTGGAGTCGGGTCCCGGATCGTCCGCGTTGGTCGAGTTGGTGGACGTGTGGAAGCAGGCTCCGGAGTTGGAGGTGCTCACGCTTTCCCTTGGGAACCTGTTGCGGGGGCGTGCGGCCGGGGCTGCGTTGGCGCGACTGGCCGAGATCGTCGCCGACGACGGAACGGGGGATCCTGCCCATGCGCTGGCGGAGGCCCGTTTGCTGCTCGATGCCGGCCGGTTGGATGCGGTGGAGCGGCTTGTGGTCGAACGTTTGCGGGTATCGCCCGAGGTCGGGTGGCGTCGGTTGGAGGCTGAGCTTTGCTTGCGGCGGGGACAGACCGAGGCGGCGTTCCGGTTGTTCGGCGCCTTGGTCCGGGAGGATGCCCGTGATCTGGATTCGTGGGTGGGACTCACGCGGTGTTACGTGAAGGTTCACCGGTTGGCCGATGCCTGCGCGGCCGTGCGGCATGTTCGGGCGGAGTTTCCGGGGCACTGGATGCCCCCGTTGCTGGAGGCGGAGCTTGAATCCCGGATTTCAGAGGAGCCCAACGCGAGGGCGCCTCGTGAGACCGCCCGCTTCGGGAACCGTTTCGGAGCGGCGATGTCCTCATCGCCACGGGAAGGGCTTGGCAACGGCGACGAGTACGTCGCTACCCCGGGCCATGCAGGAGCGGATCCGGCGTTGGGATGGGTGGCGGTGGAACAATTGCGGAGGGAGGAGGCCTGCGGTGTGTTTGTCCCGACCGAGTCGCAGAGGGAACGTTTCCGGTGGATTCCTGGCGGATGGAAGGTCGGCGAGGAGGAATCCGCGCGCGTGTGGCTCGACGGGGATCCGGTGCGGATCGCCGGCTTTGCTTCGTGGAATCAGGAGAAAGGTGGGGTGCGCCTGCGCTGGATGGTCCGGGCGCGATGGCGGGAGCGGGTCGAGGGCGTGGAAGGATTCCTGAGGGGCGTCGTTTCGGCGATCCGGCAGGAGACGCTGGATGCGCCGGTCTGGGTGACGCTGGGAGCGGGTACGGAACTGGATGCGCTGCTGATGGCAGCCGGGTTCCGGTTCGTGGGGCGGGATGAGCTGCGCTGGGTGCATGACCTCCGGTCGGTGCTGGTGGGATTGGATGAGCGCATGGAGCAGTGGAGAGGCCGGAGTAAGTCGGGACGGGAATGGCGGATCCGCGATGCCGAGGAGACGGATGTCGAGTGGTTGCTCGGGCTGTTCCAGCGGCCCGGCCTGCTGGCTGGATCGCAGTGCCAGGCACAGTTGGCCGACCCCGTGGGGCGTCTCGTGCTGGTCGCCGAGTTGGACGGCCAACGCGTAGGCGCGGTCCTGTTGCGGCAGCGCGGGGTGGAGATCGAGTTCTGCGTCGAGAACGCGGAACTGCCAAGCCGGAGGGACTGGATTCCGTTCAAGTTGGAGATGTATCGGGCCATCTGTCGCCGCGCGATCGCGTTGGGAGTCGCGACCCTCCGGTTGACGACGAACCCCGCGACCAACCTGCGGGTGATCCACTTCACGGAATCCATCGGTGCGCGTGCGGCGGCCGTAGGGCGACACTTTGTGCTGCAGTCGGGTCCCGTGGTTTCGGCTCAGGTGCTCGAGACCATGGGTGGCGGGCTGACATCGATGTTGGCAGGCGCGGATGGGGCGGGGAGGGTGGGCGCGTGATCACACGTAGGGGTTTCCTCGGGGGAATGGTGGCCGGCGGAATCGCCGGGTTGGCCGGGTGTGCCTCGCGGCCGGGGCTGTCCTCCAGCGGCGCGCAGCGCCTGTTCTTCACCTCGAAGGGGCGGACGTTCGTGATCGGAGCCGATGGGGCGGGACTGCGGGCGCTGGAAGTGGAGCGGCCCGGACAGGTCACATGGCAACCAACGGGCTTCCTGGAGGATGGTCGGGTGTTGATGCTCAGCATGGAGGCCCGTCGGGATGGGCCGGGTCGACCCTTCGACGAGTATTACCATCAGACGCCGACTCACGTCTGGGCACATGACCTGGATGCGGGATCGTTGGAGGAGTTGGCCACGCGGGATCGAATGGCCGCCTTCTACGCACCGCAGTTGGTCCTGGCTGGCGGGCGGATCCTGATGCAGGTCATCCCGAAGCGCCCGGGCCAGATCCTGAACATGAACCTGGACGGATCAGACTCGCAGGAGTTCACCGGTCTGGATGAAGGGTTGCCCTACGGAATGAGCCTGAGTCCGGACGGTACCCGGGTGGCCTTCCATCTGGCGGGCCCGCGCGGGTACGAGATCTGGACCAGCGACACCCGGGGCCGCGATCGCGTCCTGGTCGCCGCTGATCCCGAAATGCTGTTCTTCGGGCCGACATGGTCTCCCGATGGCCGCTGGCTGGCTTATCAGGGTTGCCGCTTCCGGACGGATCCCGGTCACGATTGGGCGGACGTCTGCGTGGGGCGTCCGGAGGGGAAGGATCACCGCCAACTGACGCAGGGCGGCGCGATGTGGTTCGGGGCGACCTACGGAAACCCGGCGAACCGGGGTGGGGGATCGAATGTTCCCGTCTGGACCCGTGACGGCAGGATCCTGTTTCCGCGCCGGATTCCAGGGTCAAAGGTGGCCTGGGAGTTTCAGGCCCAAAGGCCGGATACGGATCACTTCAATCGGGATTTCAAACCCTCGGAGGCGCGGGGTGGGACCGGGATCTGCGCCTTGGATCCGGCGTCCGGGGCGGTGCAGGTGCTCACCGCCGGCGGGGAAGGAGTCTGGGACTTCCGGTGTACCGAGTCTCCGGACGGGGCGTTGGTGGCGTTTTGCCGGGCGCACACCGGGGAAGTTCCGGAGTTGAAGGTCATGGCGCGCGACGGCAGCGGGATGCGATCCCTCAGTCGGGGGATGGAAGGGGCTGGGGCGGACCATCCCCGCTGGGTTCCCGGCCGTATCTGAGGGGGGTGGAGGGCAATCGGTGGGCAGGGCTGCGGACTGGCCAACCCGCGGGTGTCACGTTACGATTGTGCTCATGCAAGTGGTTCCAGCGACTGCCGCAGGCAGTCCGGCACACGCCGCATCCATGGGAAGCCGCACAGGCGATCGGGGTTCCGACGCTGCCGGACTGGAGGGATTGGGACTGGTTCAGGCCACCGCGCTTTGGCAGACCATGGTGACGGCGCGGTGGGTGGACCGTGTGGAGATGGAACTGGTGAATCGTGGCGAAGCCTTCTTCCACGTGGGAGGCGCCGGGCACGAGGCTTCGGCCGCCTTGGCGGCGCATCTGACACCGGCGGACTGGCTGCACCTGCATTACCGGGACAAGGCCCTGATGCTGGCCCGCGGGATTCCGGCCTCCGAGTTCTTCCACAGCCTGCTTTGCACGGCGCAGTCCCATTCCGCGGGACGCCAGATGAGCGCGCATCTGAGTGCTCCGGACCTTCATGTCCTGAGCCTCGTGGGGCCGGTGGGGAACAATGCCCTCCAGGCGGTGGGAGTTGCCCACGAACTCGAGCGGAGGTCCGGGGAAGCCAGCGGGGAACGTCCCATCGTGGTGTGCGCCATGGGCGATGGAACGACCCAGCAGGGGGAAGTCCTGGAGGCGCTCGGCGAGGCGGCGCGCGCGCAGTTGCGCGTACTGTTCCTGGTCGAGGACAACGGTCTCGCGATCTCGACTCATACCCGTGGACTGACGTTCTTCCAGCAGGGGGATTCCATCCGTTCCGAGTACCTGGGAATTCCCATCGAGTCTGTGGATGGTCGGGAGGCGGTCGATTGTGATGCGGCCTTCGCGCGGGTGACGCGGCGGATGCGGCATGCGGGCGGGCCGGCGATCGTGGTGATGCGTGTCGAGCGGTTGACGCACCACACGAATGCCGACGACGAACGCTCCTACCGCAGCGAAGCGGAGATCCAGGATGTCCGGCAGACCGCGGATCCGTTGCGTCGCCTGGGCCAGCGGTTGGTGGTCGCCGGGGTGAGCGAACTGGAGTTGGCGCGGATGGAGAAGGCCATCGAGGCCAGCGTTCGCGCCGCTGCCGAGGAGGCGCTGCTCGCGCCGAATCCTGAGGTAATCCGGGATGCACGGGCTCCGTGGAGTGGTCCGGCGGCTCGGGAGCCGGAGTCTGGTTCAGGCGCCGAACCCATGACGCTGCTGGCCGCCATGCGCTCGGTGCTCCGGTCCAGTCTGGCCGAGGATCCGCGGGTGACGTTGTTCGGCGAGGACATCGAGGATCCCAAGGGTGACGTCTTCGGCCTGACGCGCGGACTGACTCGGGAGTTCCCGGGACGGGTTCGCAACGCGGCCCTGACCGAAAGCCTGATCGTCGGCGTCAGCATCGGGCGGGCGCTGGCCGGTGGCCGTCCGATTGCGTTCATCCAGTTCGCCGACTTCCTCCCGCTTTGCTTCAATCAGGTGGCTTCGGAGTTGGGTTCGATGTGGTGGCGGACCAACGGAGGGTGGACGGCACCCGTCGTGATCCTCGCTCCGTGCGGCGGGTATCGTCCCGGGCTCGGTCCATTCCACGCGCAGACCCTGGAGGCGACCTTTGCCCACATCCCGGGGCTGGATGTCGTGATGCCGTCCACGGCGGCGGACGCGGCGGGCCTGTTGCGCGGCGTGCTGGCCGGCGCGCGGCCGACCCTGTTCCTGTATCCGAAGGTCCTCCTCAACGATGCATCGGTCGCCACGACGGCCGACCTGTCCGAGGTATGTGTCGTGCCCGGCACGGCGCGGATCGCCCGGGAGGGATCGGATGTCACGTTGGTCTCGTGGGGAGCCACGGTGCCCCTGTGCCTGCGCGCTGTGGAGTTGCTGGCCGCGGCGGGCGTGGAAGCGGAGGTCGTCGACCTCCGGAGCATCAGTCCGTGGGATCGGGACCGGGTGTTGGCCAGCGTCCGCAAGACGCGACGCCTGGTCGTGGTTCACGAGGACAACCAGAATTGCGGGTTCGGCGCGGAAGTTGCCGCCGAGGTGGCGGAACATTGTGGCGTTTCCGTGGCCATCCGGCGTGTGGCACGTTCCGATACCTACGTGCCCTGCAATTACCCGAACCAACTGGAGGTGCTGCCGTCGGTCCGGCGCGTCGTGGATGCGGTGGCCGGATTGTGTGATCTTGAAGTGGAGGTGGAGGGCGCACAACCCGAAGGCGCCGCCGGTACGTTCGTCCTCGAAGCGGTGGGTTCCAGCCCGGCCGACCAGAACGTCACGGTGATCCAATGGCGGGTGAAGGAGGGAGACCGCGTGAAGACCGGAGATCTCCTGGCCGAATGCGAGGCCGACAAGGCGACCTTCGACCTGCGTGCGCCCGTGGGCGGCGTGATCCATGGGCTGCTGGCGCCGGATCAGACCGTGACGGTGGGGACGCCCATGGCGCGGATCGAGAAGGAGTCCGGAGTTGGGGTGCGCGTCCGCCGCGTGCCGCAGGAACCCCGCCTCCGCGTGCGACGGCGGGGGGCGTTGTCGCCGCCGCTTCGCCAGGCATGGCCTCGCGCGACGCGATGGCGACGGTTGGCAGCGGTTCGCCGGTGGTCGGGTTGTTGGGGTTGTCGTTCGTCACCGGTTCGCGCTTCGTTCCCAACGCCGACTTGCTGGCGCGGTTCCCGGGGCGGACCTCGGAAGACATCATCCAACGGACGGGCATCGAGTCGCGCTTCTATTGCGCCGAGGGCGAGAACGTCCTGGATCTGGCGGTGAAGGCATCGCGTGCGGCGCTGAAGGAATCGGGCCTGACGTTGGCGGATCTTGATTCCATCCTGGTGAGCACGAGCACCCCGCTCGCCATCAGCCCCAGCCTCGCCTGCCGGTTGCACCACGTGCTTTCGCAGGAGGGGCCGTCACGGGATCTCCCCGCGCACGATCTTCTCGCGGCCTGCAGCGGATGGCTCTACGCGCTGCAATCGGCGTTCGACACGTGTCGGCTGCGACCGCGCTCCCGCATCCTGGTGGTCACCGCCGAGGCCATGTCGCGGTTCCTGAATCCGGATGACTTCGACACGGCCATCGTGTTCGGCGACGCCGCCACCGCCGTGGTGGTGCAGGGAGGCGACGCCGTGGGCCGCAGCCCGATCCGGTTGCATCGCCCGTTGCTGAGTGCCCGTGGCGAGGACGGATCGATCCTGAACGTGGGCCGGATGGAGGGCTCCGCCTGCGCCCCGGTGGAGATGCATGGGGTGAAGGTGTTCCCGCTCGCCGTGCGGCAGATGAACGCCATGCTGCAGGACGCCTGCGCCGAAGCCGGGATCGGCATGCGCGATCTCGACTGGATCGTCCCGCACCAGGCGAACGGCCGGATCATCGCCGCTGCGCAGCAGCGTTCCGGGATGCCGGTGGAGCGCGTCGTGAACAACGTGGCGCGCTACGGTAACACTTCCTCCTCGAGCATCCCGATCGCACTTGCGGAGATGCTGGCGGACGGACGTCACGGCCGGGTTGGGTTGGCCGCGTTTGGTGGCGGATTCACCTTCGGCGCCGCCGTCGCCGAGATGGGGTAAGGGCGGTGCGCTCCGATCCCGCGCGCGGGGGACGAGCCGCGAAGAAAGGGGAGGTCAGCCGCAAAGGCCACAGAAGATCGCAAAAAGGGAAGGCCACGCAGCCTGTCCACAGGTTGCGATGAATCCGCCAGGCCCTTCGCGTTCTCTGGCCTGTCTCAGGTGCGGAGCCTCGAAGGAGCAGGCAATCTCCTGACAAGCACGCCGGGGAAGACAGGGAACAGTGATGCGTTTCGCTCAGCGGGCTCGGCGTCTCGGCGTGAGAAAAGTCTGGGTTCCACAATCCTCACACCAAGACGCCAGGATGCGCAGGAGTCACGGCGTTGTTTCACGCCGAGACGCCGAGATCGCCGAGGGGAACCTCTGTTTGTCCGCCGTGTTTCGCGTGGGTCACGATTTTCTCCGCCACCTACCACATCACCCCAATCTATAAATTCCGCATGTGTCGTCACTCGTTCCTGTGGATCTCTGCTTTTGCTGGGTTTTCGCTCGTCGCGCGGGCGCAGCAGGACCGGGCACTTCCGGCGGCCGATGCGCCTTCCACGGTTTCGGTGACGTCGCGCTCCGCCCATCAGCGGATCCTGGAACAGGGCACTCATATTGCTGGCGAAGACGGCTCTATACGCTCCCAAACCCACACCGTGGTCGAACTCGCCACGGGCCTGCACTACCTCGATGACTCCGGCCAATGGGCCGAAAGCGTCGAAGCCTTTGAATTGGTTCCCGGTGCCGCACGCGCCTGGAAGGGACGGCGCGGCCACGCGCTACGAGTACACCCCCGGCGGCAGGCTCCGGACACAGATCTGGGCGAGGTCGGGCGTGACGAACCGACTGCGGTATGGGTTCGAGGAAGGCGGTAGCGCACCGGCCACCGGTGACCAGCGGCGGATTGACCACGACGGGGAGGTGGATCTCGACGGAGCCGCGATCGGGAGCAACAGCCGGTTCGAGTACGATCGGTTGGGACGGTTGACCGCCGAACAACAGGTCAGCGCCACCAGCGGTGCCGTGCTGACGCGGGTGGAGTATCACTTAAACGAAGCCGGCCAACGGACCAATGAAGTCTGGAGTGCGGGTCCCTTGGCGAATCGGTCGTTTCTTTTGCCTGCGACCGCCTTGGACAGGTCACATCCGCCCGGCATTTCTGGGCGGATGGCACGGCAGTCCTGAGACAACAGTTCAGCTACGGGTGCGACGATTCCGGAGATCGGACCTCGGACCGACGGGGAGGCGACGCTCTGGGCCAACTGCGGCTGACCATGTACGTCAACAACGTCTTCGACCAACCCACCTCGGTGGCCAACCACCGCCACAGCGCGGTGCAGGGCGCGGCTCACGCGACTGGTGACTTGGAGGCTAGCTGGGTGGAGTCCGGAACCGGTATCAACCTGGGCGGCGATCCTGAACTCCAGGAAATGATTTCCAATGGTGAGTAGAACGGACATGGTGTTGCAGGGTGTTGAGAAAGTGCTTCAAGCTGCACCTGGCGGAATATGAAAATGGTTCGATTGTTTGTGATTGGAGTCGGAGTGCTGGCCGTGCTTATAACTCTGACATATCTACTTATCAAAGGCCCCGTTGGATTGGATATGGGAGAGGGTTTGAAGCTAGATACCGGCATTCGTGGGCTGTATAGAGTGCAAATGGTTAGAGGCGGGAACGTTTCTACCGTGGTTCCTGAGAATGTCGTCGAATTAGGTTGGAACTCAAGGTGCGTAATAGCAAGGCGTCACCCAACGAATGGTGGTGGGTACTGGGTCGTGTTCCGGGACAGTGGAGTTGTGCTCGCAGATCTCGACTCTGATCAGTTTGCGGTAGTTCGAGGAACAAACTCTGACATACGAGTTATTTCACTAAAGGAGTATCGTTAGAGCCCGTCTGGACCACTACCGGCAGCAGTCGATGGATGGCCGCCACGTTCTTTCCTGACTCCAGAGCCTTGGTCTCGCGTTTGAGCAGTGACTCGGTGGGCATCCAGGAATGCCGTCATGAAGGGTATTCCAACCTCGGCGGGCTCGGCGTCTCGGCGTGAGAATCAGTTTCGGGCCGGAGGGGGTACCGAAGGCATCAGGTGAAGCCTCCTGTTCTTGCTCCGTTCTTCGCGGTTTCGCGTGAGTTTTCATGCGACCGCTGAGATGGCTCACGCGAAGACGCGAAGAGGGCCGGGGCCGTGGGCCGGTCGTTAGGCGAAGACGTTGCTGGTGAAATAGGACCGGGCGGATTTCAACCGGTGGAAGCAGCGGGATTCCAGAACGGCGACGACGAACACCTTGGCGGCTTCGAGGCTTTGCGCCTTATCCGCTTCGTGTTTCGGGGTGTTGTCGGGCTCTGGGGAAGCGACCGAATGTTGGTGGTCGTGCGGGAAGGGGGTTTCTGTCGCCCCGCTGGGGCTGGGTTTTCTGGGGGACGGAACCCAACGCTCACGCGCTGGGCTATCGTCTGACGGCCCTCCGGGCCTGGGGCCACGGCTTGGGGAGAGCCGAAGCTGCGCAGGTGCATCGGGATCGAACCCGGTTCTTCCCGGTGAGCTCTCGATACCGATGCCGATGCCGATCCCGATACCGACGCGTCCGGCGAGGGTTTGCCGGGCGGGTTCATCGTCCGCCGGGGGCGTGTCGGCTTGGCGGCTTCGTCGGATGCGAAAAGTGTCCTTTTGCGACTTTCTGTGATTTTTGCGGCCATCCTCCTGTGATTGAGGCCAAGGGGCTCACGCGAAGACCCGAATCGGGGCGGGGCGGTGGTTCGTCGTTCAGCGATGACGGCGCTCGTGAAATGAGGCCGGGTGGATTTCAAACCGGTGGAAGCAGTGGGATTCCAGATCGGCGACGACAGACACCTTGGCGGCTTCGAGGCTTTGTGGCTTATCCGTATCCATGCTCGTGGATGCCGGAGAATGACTCGCGCAGAGACACGGAGACGCAGAGGAGGTGGGAAGTTCAGTCATTGTCATCGAGTGGCCCATCGGTGATCCCGTCCACGGGTGTTCAGACTCCCGATTTTCTGTCGATCTCAGTCGCTCTGCCCCTCTGCGCGAGATTTCTGCTGGATGAGTACCGGTTAACCGATTCGTGTTCCGGGTCGTTGTTGTGTTCTGGAGAGGCGGCCGAATGTTGGTGGTCGCACGGGAAGGGGTTCTGTCGCCCCTCCGGGCCTGGGTCCAAGGCTTGGACGAGGTTTGCGTGGGTTTGGTTTCGTGTTGTTGGTGTCCTTCGTGGTCGAACAATGGCGGAGGGTTGAACCACGAAGCGCACAAAGGGCACGAAAGGAAGATGAGGAGAGTTCAGGGCGATGTGGGAACTGTCTGAGCAGGCCGGCCACAACCACGTTGTGGTTGGGTGAGGGGGAGGATGTGGACCCAGGGTAGGCCTCGTTCCTCGGCCAACCCTTGGGCTTGGGGTCTCAACGCCTTTGGCGTTGGCAGGGGGATCCGCCGGGTGAGGGCACCCGGCCTTCAGTGTGGGGGCGTGTCGGAGGCTTCGAGGGGGCGTAGGACTTCGTCGGTCTGGAGGCGGGCGAGGAGTTCGGCGATGGAGGCGGACTGGCCGGGGAGGTGGTAGTCCGAGGCGAGTTCGGCGAACGGTTGGAGGACGAACCGACGCAGATGCGCGCGGGGATGGGGCAGGGTCAGGAAAGGGGTGGCCCGGGTGAGGTCATCCCAGGCGATGAGGTCGAGGTCGAGGGGGCGGGGTTCGTTGAGGATGAGCTTGGGGCGTCGGCCAAACTCGCGCTCGAGTTCCTGGAGGGTGGCGAGCAGGGATTCGGGCGTCTGGCCGGGCAGCGCCCGCAGTTCGGCCATGGCGTTGACGAAACGCGGGGAGCCGGGAGGGCAGTCCACCGGCGTGGAGGTCCAGAGGGAGGAGCGTCGCACGGGGGCGCCCGACAAGGATTCGAGGCGATTGAAGGCGTCGCGCAGGACCGCCGGGGAGTCCCCGAGATTGGAGCCCAGGGCGATGAAGACTCGACCGGCGGTCATGGGCGGGAGGGATAATCCTGAAAGCGGCATTTGAATCCGCAGATGGCGCAGATGACGCAGATAATCAGGAGCTTGCATCGGGCATGCCGTTCACCCGCAAGGTGACCTCTTCGCGAGCCTCGGGTGCTGGCATTTCTGCCGTTCTATCTGCGCAATCGGCGCCATCTGCGGATAAATGAATTGCTGATTCCAGGGTGATCGATGCGGGCGTCGGAGCTACTTGAGTCCGAGGACGTCCTGCATGTCGTAGATGCCCGGGGGACGATCCTTGATCCAGGCGGCGGCGCGGAGGGCACCGTTGGCGAAGGTCTCGCGGCTGCTGGCCTTGTGGGTGAGTTCCACGCGCTCGCCGTTGGCGGCGAAGATCACGGTGTGGTCGCCGACGACGTCGCCGCCACGGATGGCGTGGATGCCGATCTCGGAAGCGGTGCGTTCGCCGGTGATGCCCTGGCGGCCGTGTCGGAGCGCCTCGGCAAGCTGGACCTCGCGGACCTGTCCGAGGATCTCGAGCAGGGTGGTGGCGGTGCCGCTGGGGGCGTCCTTCTTCAGGCGGTGGTGCATCTCGACGACTTCCAGGTCGAAGCCGGGGCCAAGGATCTCGGCGGCCTTGCGGGTGAGCCAGAAGAGGGTGTTGACGCCGGTGGAGTAGTTGGAGGCCCAGACCATCGGGATGCGCGAGGCAGCGGCACGGATGGCGGCCTTCTCGGCGTCGTTGTGTCCGGTGGTTCCGATGATCAGCGCCTTGCCGTGTTTGGCACAGGCTTCGGCGACGCCGGCGGTGACGTGGTGCAGGGTGAAGTCGATGACCACGTCGGTGCCCGGAAGGAGTTCTTCGAGGGGATCACCGACGTCGGTGCCGGCAGTGACCTGGAGACCGGGGTGGCGTGCGGCGCAGGCGAGCAGGGTCTGGCCCATGCGTCCCTTGGAGCCGTTGATGAGGATGCGCGTCATGTTGTGCGGGGGGATTGAATCTGATTTCGGCCCGGGATTCCACAGATGGGATGAAGAAGTGGGTTCACAGATTTCACCCTGAAAACGGTGGTTGGATCCGCAGATGGCGCAGATGACGCAGATAATCAGGACCTTGGATCGGACGTGCTACGCACCTGCAAGCTGAGGTTTTCACTGGGGTCTGATGCTGGGATTGCTGCCTTTCCATCTGCGCAATCGGCGCCATCTGCGGACAAATAAACTGCGGATTCCAGGTTCACAGATTCCACAGATTCAGTGGGCGGCGGAGTTCAAAGGGGAGAGGGATGGGATCCGGAGCGGAGGAAGCGGTCGAAGCCGCCGCCGAGGAGTTCGGTGACGTCGCGTTGGATGTCGGATTCGAGGATCTCCCAACCGGAGGCGGCGAGCTCGGTGTACTTGTGGGTGAGGCAGCGGGCGAGGATGCGGCGGGTGTGGTCCCACTTGTAGATCAGTTGATCGAGGACCCGGGCGTCGCTGTGCTGGGGGGTGAAGCTGGTGCCGAGGAGTTCGAGGCGGAGTGTGGTGATCTCCTCGATGAGTTGCGGGGTGTTGGTGAACCACCAGCATCCGAAGGGGTGGAGGTTCCGGAACTTGCGGGCGAGGACGACGGTTTCGTGCTGGGACTCGCGGCTGAGGACGGTGACGAGGAAACGGTTGTCGGGGTTCTCGGCGCAGAGGTTCTGGAGGGCGTCGAGGTTGGAGCGGCCGACGCCGTCGCCGGCGAGCTTGAGGGCGGGATTCACGGCCCGCTTCACGCCAAGCATCAGTGCGAACGGTTGGCCGTGCTCGCGTCCGTGAGGCAGCACGGCTTCGCGGATGAGCCAGGCGGTGTCGGTGTCGGCGGGGTAGGTGAAACCCGGCGGAAGGGACACCATGCAATAGGTGGACTGGATGCGGCGGGTCCAGTCGGCGAGGAAGCGGCGGACCTCGGAGACGGTGCGCTGGGAACGTTCCGGGGTGACGTCGTAGCCCCAGGCGCGGAGTCGGGCGGCGCTCCGGGGCCAGTCGACGAGGAGGGGATCGATGCGGAGGGCGGCGCGAAAGCGGGGATCGCGGGTGAATCCGGATTCCCACAGGGGACGTTCCTCGTCGTCGAAGGGGGAGTTCGTCATGCAGATCGAGGCGACGTTGGCGGACTTCAGGACGCGCTCGACGTAGTCGGCAGGCTTCTGTTCGGCGAACCACTTCCGGAGCTTGCCGAGGTCGGATTGGCGGGGGTTGAGGCCGAGGGAGTTCAGGACGGTGAGGACGCCACGGCAGGCTTCGGAGAGCGGGGAATGATCGAGGAACAGGGCGCGCCAGATCCAGTCGGCCTGCTCGGTCTTCGAGGCGGCCCAGAAGCGGTCGTAGGGGATGTCGAACTGCCGGAAGCCCTCGCTGACGAGGTAGTGGTAGACGAGGAGGTCATCAATGCCCCAGAGGAGGAGCGAGCCGAACGCCGGGTCGTAAAGGTGCGTGTGGATGTCGTGGACGGGAGTCTGACGGAGGACGCGTTCGACGCGCTCGGACATGGGACGTGCGATGGCCATGGCGGGAGGTTTGCGATTCAGGGCGTTGGATTCAAGCGGACGGGCGCGGCTTCGGGTTCCGGCTTCAGGAGGCGGTTGGGGCGGCCAGGGCGGCACGGAGCTTGGCGGCGGTTTCGGTGAGGGCTTCCGGGACGACGCTGGTGCCGGCAATGACGGCCATGAAGTTGGCGTCGCCGGTCCAGCGGGGGACGATGTGGAGGTGGAGGTGTTCCACGATGCCGGCTCCGGCGACCCGACCGAGGTTGGCCCCGATGTTGAAGCCGTCGGGACGCATGACCTGGCGGAGGGCGGCCTGGCAGCGTCGGGTCAACTGCATGAGTTCGAGGAGTTCCTCGTCGGCGAGGGTGTCGAAGTCCGGGACCTGGCGGTAGGGGACGACCATGACGTGGCCGCCGTTGTAGGGGTAGGTGTTGAGGAGGGCGTAGCAGGTGCGGCCGCGGGCGATGACGTGGTTGGCGATGTCGTCGTTGGATTGGCCGATGGTGGTGAACAGGGAGGCGTTCCCGGGTTGGGCGGGGGACTTGGGCGCGAGGATGTAATCGATACGCCAGGGAGCGTGGAGGACGGACATGATGGGGAAGTTGCCAGATCCCAGATGCCAGATGCCAGATGCCAGATGCCAGATGCCAGTGGCGCAGCGGCTTGGGTTCAAACTTGAATCTTCAACCTAGAAACGGCAGTTCATTGAACCGCAGATGCCGCCGATTCCCTGGATGGAGGGGCAGAAATGCCAGCACCCAAGGCTCGTGCCGACGTCACCTTGCGGGTGAAGGGCACGCCCGATCCAAGCTGCTGACTCTCTGCGATCATCTGCGATCATCTGCGGTTCCAACTGCTGCTTTCAGGTTCAATCCTCAAACTCTTCCGCCGCCGCGTGGGGGCACGCGGCCTGCAAGGGGGTGGATAGGGTCAGAATACCCCCGGGGCATCGAAGCGGGTGCCTTCCTCGATGGCGCGGCGCATTTGCTGGAACCACCAGGCGGCGCGTTCGCGGCTGCATGGGCGGGTGGGGCGGCGCGGGGAGCGTTGGGGGGTGGCCGTGGGTTCGGGGACGGGGAGTGTGAGGTCGAGTTGGGGCTTGGTGGCGGTGGCCCGGCGCGTGTTCTTCATGGGCGCAGTTTGCCATGCCCCCAGGGACATCCGCTGTCCACGGGGGGCTGCTTGTGATTTGGCCCGTATAAAGCTAAGCATCCGGCGTGAAACCCCGTGTGAACCGCTGGCTGACCGGTGTGCTTCTTCTGTTGGTCTTGCTGTTGCAAGTCAATGGTGCGGAACCGAGTAAACGGGTTCGGCTGCGGAATGGCGTGATCGACACGCCGACCCCCTCGACGCGATCGGCAGCGCCGGCCGCGGTGGCGGAGTCTGCGGTGAGCGGACTTTTCTCATCCAGTTCGAGGGCCGGTTTGAATCTTTGTGGCGGGCCGAACTGGAAGCGGCGGGGGTGGAGTTGCTGCACTTCGTGCCGGACGACGCGTTCGTCGCGCGGTTGAACAACGCGAACCTTTCGGGCCTTCGCGCCATGGATCCGGTGCGGTGGGTGGGACCGCTGGAGCCGAAGTACAAGGTGGATGGTCGGGTCGTCACGGCGTTGCGGCAGAGCCCCCGGGAAGGAGTGGCGGTGAAGGTGTTGCTGCGGCCGGACCCGACGGGTGTCGGGGAGGCGTTGGTCAGGACGCGGATGCAGGGGGTGACGGTGAACCAAAGCGCGTCGTTGGGGCCGGTGGCGACCGGGCGGATCGGGGGGCGTGAACTGGTGGACCTCGCGCGTTCCGGGGAGGTGATCTGGATCGAGGCAGCGCCCCGGATGAAACTGATGGATGAAATCGCCACCAAGATCGTCGCGGGGGAGACCTTTGAGCCCGGCGGATTGGCCTGGGTACACGAACTGGGCTTCGATGGGTCGGGCGTGACGGTGGCGGTGGCGGATTCGGGGTTGGATCTGGGGTTTGCCGACCTGATGCACCCCGATCTGGAGGGGCGGGTGGACGCGTTCTTTGCCTACGACGGGTTGGAAGACGCCAGCGACGAGCACAGCCATGGGACGCACTGCGCGGGGATCGTTGCGGGAAACGGAGCGCTGGGATTTACGGATGAGGAAGGCGCGTTGTATGGGCTGGGAGTGGCTCCGGGAGCGCACATCGTGGCTCAGCGGATGTTCGATGGTCAGGGCAACTATCGTCCGCCTCCGAGTTTCGAGGCGTTGACCCGGGATGCGGTCCGCGCGGGTGCGGCGGTGGGATCGAATTCCTGGGGTGACTCGACCCAGGGACGGTATGACCTGAGTGCGGCGGAGTTCGATGCGCTGGTGCGCGATGCAGACGCGCTCACGCCCGGTGAGCAGCAGTACATCCTCGAATTCAGCGCGGGGAATTCGGGGCCGGGAGGTCAGACCATCGGAAGCCCGGCGGTGGCCAAGAACGTGATTGCGACGGGCGCGTGCCAGAACAACCGCTTCACCTTCGGGATCTACGCCGAGGGGCAGGAGGTCATGGCGGATTTCTCCAGTCGCGGGCCGTGCGAGGACGGACGGATCAAGCCGGACGTCGTGGCGCCGGGGACGTGGATTGCTTCGTTGAAGTCGCAGGCCGCGGGCGACGAGAACGCGTGGTCGCCCATCGACAGCAATTACCTCTATCAGGGCGGCACCTCGCAAGCGGGGCCGCACGTCAGCGGCGCGTGTGCGATCTTCGTCCAGTGGTACCGTCAGACCCGCGGCGGCGCGACGCCCTCGCCGGCGCTGGTGAAGGCGGCCCTGATCAACTCCGCCGACGACATGGGCACGGCGCTGGTCCCGACGGATCCGGATGATCCGGAAGATCCGGGTGAAGTGGTCGGCGACACCGCGCCGGTGCCGAACAACGACGAGGGCTGGGGCCGGATCAACCTGGAGACGCTGATCGATTCCGAGCGGACCTTTGAACTGTTCGACCAAGGGGTGGAACTCGCGACGGGTCAGGTTTGGGAGCGGCGGGTGGTCGTGTCGGACGGGGAACCGCTCAAGGTGACGTTGGCATACACGGATGTTCCGGGGCTTCCGGCGGCGATTCCGGCGCTGGTGAACGATCTGGATCTGGAGGTGATTTCACCCGCGGGTGTCCTGTATCGCGGGAACTTCTTTGCCGAAGGGGAGTCGACTCCCGAGACCCCGATCGGCGACCGCATCAACAATGTTGAAGGCGTGCATCTCGCGTCGCCACCGTCCGGTGAATGGATCGTGCGCGTGCGCGGCGTGAACGTCGTGCAGGACATCCGGCGTCGCGCCGGCACCGTGGCGCAGGATTTTGCGGTGGTGGTTTCCGGGCAGTTGCCGGAGCCGGGCGAAGGGGTGTTGTCGTGGGATCGCGGGGCTTTCCAGGTTCCGTCGACGGCGACGGTGCGGTTGCTGGATGACGGACTCCGTGGGCAATCGACGGCAACGGTGCGGTTGCTGGCGGGGAACTCGACGAACTCGTTCACGCTCACGTTGCGTGCGACGGCAGCGCCAAACCAGTTCACGGGATCGGTGATGCTGGTCCGTGGTCCGGCGGGCGCGGGGCAGCTTCAGGTCGCGGACGGCGATGTGCTGCGGGCGGTTTACACGGATGTCCAACCGGCGGGCTTGCGCGAGGCGCAGGCCATGATCGACAACGCGCCTCCGGGGATCTCGGACGTGGTGACACTGGCCCAGTTTGGTCGGGTGAACATCCGCTGGCTGACGAGCGAACCGTCCACGTCGCGGGTCTATTACGGCACGACCAATGCGGTGACGAACGTGGTGGAGGATCTGGCGTATCGGACGGCGGCGCGGCTGGAACTGCCGGCGTTGGAACCCGGCAACACCTACTTCCTGCGGGTGGTCGCCACGGATCGCGCCGGAAACAGCGCCACGAATGACAACGGCGGATTCTACCACCGTGTGGTCGCGCCCCGGCCGGCCACGGCGCTGCTGGTGTACACCCCGGAAGCCATCTTCACGGAATTGCTGGCCGAGACGCCGTATCCGGGAATCGAAACGTGGACGTCCACGCTGGATTCCCTCGGGATCGAGTATGAGGTCTGGGACACAACGGAACGGGGCATCGCCCCGACGGCCGAGCAGTTGAAGCTGTACCGGTTGGTCCTGTGGCGGCCGGAGGAATTGCAGGCCCCGCCGCCGGGCATCCTGTCCGCCATGTCCGGATACATGGCGGCGGGTGGTTCCCTGTTCGTGTCGTCATTTGACCTGCTGACGCGATTGAAGGAGCTGAACCAGACCGCGTTCTCGGTGGGGACCTTGAAGGTGGCCTCGTTTCAGGAGGATTTCGGGGCGGTGCAGGTGAGTTCGGTGCCTGGTGATCCCGTGGGGTCGGGAGCCCGGGTGGACCTGGATTACTCGGAATTCCCGAGCGGCTTCCTGATCGATATCCTGGGAATCGTCTGGGAGACGGGACCGGACTCGCTGCAACTGTCAACGAACGCAGCCCCGGTGTTCGTGCAGGAGGATGGCCGGATCGTGGGACTGCGGTATCCGCGGACGGGACAGGATGGGGTGGGGCGGTTGGTGTATCTGTCGTTCGCGTTGGAATCCTTGCCCGCGGGAGCGCCGGCGCCGAACAACCGCGCGACCGTGCTGGGCAACGCGCTGGAATTCCTGATCCCCGGATTGCAGGGATTGTCGACGGTGGCCCTCAGCAGTGACGCGTTCACGGTTCCGGGATCCGGGACGATCGAGGTCTCCGATTTCCAGCGATCGCCGGAAATCTTCGTGGAGGTGACGATGACAACGACCACCTCACCGACGCCGTCGGTGGTGGAGTGTTATTGGACACCGGTCCGAGGGGTGTTCCGTGGTCGGTTCGTGCTCCAGCCTCCGGTCACCGCGGGGCCGGCGGGGGATCCGCCGTCGGTACCGGGGGCCCCGACGCGTTTGGCCGCGCGGCATGGAGATACCGTTGAAGTGCGTTACGCCGGCTCGGCGGGACGTGCGATCGTCACAACCGCACGTGTGGACACGGTGGCGCCGAAGCTCACGGGACTCGTTGTGGAACCGGCCTACAACGAAGCCATCCTGCGGTGGGAAACGGACAAGTCGACGGACGCGTTGGTGCGGTTTGGTGAGGCGGGAGGGGACGAGACCTTCCTGACGCGGACGGCGTACTCGGCAGAGATTGGCGGGTCGCATGAGGTCCTGATCAAGGGATTGGTGCCGGACCGAACCTATTACTTCGTGATCAGCAGTCGCGATTCGGCGGGGAATGTCGGGACGGACAACAACGGCGGGAAGCTCTACACCTTCCGGACGTTGAAGCCGGTGACGCCCCCGTGGCTGGACGACCTGGAAAACGGTTACGAAGGCTGGGCCGTGTACGATGACGATTCGGTGCTGGGGGGTGGTGGTGACGACGAAGACGAGGGCGGGGGTGGATTCGCGATCTCCGGTTGGGCTTACGGGACGCCGCAGAACCGCTACGGCGTGGAGGCCCACAGTGGTGAGAACTGCTGGGGAACGAATCTGGGCGGTGCGGACGTGGACTTCGCGATCACCGACCTGATTTCGCCCGCGGTCAGCCTGGTGGGCGGCAACCGTGCCCGGCTGACCTTCTGGCATCAGTTTGATTTCGCGACACCCGAGGACGGGGGCGATGACGAGTTCGGGGACCTCACGATCGAGGCGGCGCAGGTGGCGGTGTCCACCGATGACGGGGCGAGCTGGCGTGCCGTTTACGCGAATCAGGAGGAGGCCACGGACGGATGGGTGCAGGAGTCCCTCGACCTGACGCCGTTCCTGGGGCAGGTCGTCCGGTTCCGGTTCAATTACCAGATGTTCGCGTTCACCTCGCGGGATCGGTTGGGGTGGTTGATCGACGACGTGGGCGTGGAGATGACGACGGTGGGCGAGACGGGTCTCGTCGTGACGAACAACCTCGCCCAGGCGCGGTTCGTGGTGACGGGGACGACGAATTCCTGGGTGGGCGAAGGAACGTCGTGGCGCACCAACCTGCCGTCCGGGGCGTACACCATTTCCTGGGCGCCGGTCCGGTTCTACCAAGCGCCCGCGACGCAATCCTTCCAGGTGGGTGGCGGCACCAACCTGACCGTGGTGCGCGGGACGTTCGGCTTTGCCGACGCCAACGCGAACGGCATTTCCGATCCGTGGGAGACGCGACACTTCGGCGGGTTGCTGACCACGCCCGTCACCGCTGACCGCGATGGCGACGGCGCGAGCGAGCGGATGGAATTCCAGGCGGGAACGGATCCCACGGACAAGGCGAGCGCCCTGGTCCTGAAGACCCCGCGTGAACGGCCGAATCGGACGGTGGAGATCGAATGGACCACCACCACCGGGCGGGAATACGTGCTCGAAGTCTCCACTGATCTCGAAACGTGGCAGGCGTTCTCGCAACCCGCCCGCGGCGACGGCGAGAACATGGTCGTGACCCTGCCTGCGTTGGACCCGCGCCTGACCTACCTGTTTCGCGTACGGGTCACGCCGTGAGGGAAGGATTGAACGACGAAGCTCCCCAGTCTGTCCTGACTAGTGGTTGGACGAACCCGATCTTCGGCCGACTCTCCTTCAGCCAAACAAGATGGCCGCCCGGCTTCATGAACTACGCGCACTGGATCCGTCATTTTCAGGTGAACCGAAACCATCGGCCCGAGCCGGATTGGGGGGCGGCGTTCTCCATGGAGGAAAGCAAGAGGGTCGCCCTCGCGAAAACCCTGGCGGAGTACCAACTCGGAGACGGCGGCGGAGAGTGCCGCCTGGTCGGGTTCGACGCAGAGTCGGCGCGGGCGGTGCATCCCGATGCCGCGCAGGTCATCGACCTCTGGTTCCGGGAGGAAGCCGAGCATTCGCGACTGCTCGGGTTTGCCCTACGGCGTGTGCGTGGTGAATTCATCACGACCACGTTCGGGTTTCGCTGGTTCAACCGCATCCGTCGCTGGTTTGGGGCGCAATTCGAGATGCTTGTGCTTCTGGTCGTTGAAATCGTGAGCACCGGCTACTACCGGCTCATCCAACGCCACTGCGGCGATGCTCCCATCGCCGCGATGTGTGGACTCATCCTACGGGACGAGGCGGGCCACATCATTTTCCATCGCGACCGTCTTGCGGAGAAGAGCTCGGATTGGTCCTGCGGGTGGCGGGGACTCGCCATCCATGGGCTCACCGCCGGGTGTACCGGGTTTCTCTGGCTGACGCACGGGCGTTGGCTTCGCACCCTGGGTGGATCGCTCGGGGAGTTGCGTGCCGAGGTCCGCTTGGAGAAGCGCGCGTTCCTCGCATCGCTGGCTCATTGCCGCAAAACCGGGGTCCCGAAGGGTTCCGGGGCTGCTCTCCTGGCTCCTTGAACGCCCTGGCGGACCTCCCGTTGCATCTATCCATGAGGAGGTGAGGGCGCGTCTAGGGCGTGTCTTCAAAAGGAGGACTTGAGCCAATCGAGGATGGCGGCGAATTGGACAAAGGCGAGAAAGTGCAGGGAGAGCTTCTCGTAACGCGTTCCGATCCGGCGGAACCGTTTGATTCGTTGGAAGAAGTTCTCCACGCGGTGGCGGAGCCTGTAGAAGCCTCGGTGCCAGCGGGCGGGGTTCTTGCGATTCTTAAGGTTCGGGATGCAAGGGCAGCTCCCGGCATCCCAGATCCGATCACGAAGAGCAGTCGAGTCGTAGCCTTTGTCGGCCACCAAGCGATGGCCCGAAGGGATAACGATCCTATCCGCACACCGGATGTCGGCCAGATTGCCGCAATCCACCATGAGTTGGAGCGCGCGCCCCTTGGAATCCACCAATGCAGTGACCTTGGTATTGAGCCCGCCCCGGGTACGTCCGATGGCCTGAGATGTCTGCCCGCCGCGTGGATTCGTGCCGTCCTGGTGGGCCTTTACGTGGGTGGCATCGAGATGAACCAAGGCGCCCTGAGGCTCCGCTGCGACTATCTCCAACAAGCGAGCCCAAAGACCGCTTCGATTCCATCGTCGCCACCGCGTGTAGACCGAGGACCAAGGTCCGAAATGCGGAGGTAGATCCCTCCAAGGGCAAGCGACTCGAAGAACGTAGAACATCCCCTCAATCATTTGCCGATCATCCTTTGGAGGACGGCCCCGGCGCCGCGAGGGCCTCGGCCCCGGCGGTTTCTGCCCCAACCCGATTGAGGGCGATTTTGAACCGCTGCCAGAGCGGATCTGGGATCTGATATCGTTGGCTTGCTTCCATTGTAACAAACTTGATTACAATAGGATGCATAGCATTCTCTATGCCGTCTCTATTTTGAAAACACGCCCTAGACACTGCCCCCGCAAGGAACGGGGTGGCGACGTCCTCGTCGCCGTTCCAAAGCCGTTCCCAAGGCGATGAGGACATCGCCACCCCGAATCCTTTTCAAATGGGGGCAGTGTCAAGATGCGCCCATGAGGCACATCTCTGGCGGAATGGCATTGCGAGTGCCAACGGGCCGACCCAGCGGTTGCCGGGCTGATGCAAAGCGGGACCCAGGATCAGCCTGGAGTGCTCCGGATCGCCGATGGACCCGGTGTTTGCGCCCGCTTGTGGTGCCAGCAGCCCAGAATGAACCACATTGTGGCTCTTGGGGACGGTTACTTCGCCCCTTGGTCAATCCAGGCGCGGACGATGCCGATCTGCTCCTTGGTGAGGGGGTCGCCCTTGCCATCGGGAGGCATGGCGGAGTCGGGATCGAGACGGGCGATGGTATGGACCAGGGGGCTCTTGGCGGAGTTGCCCTTGACGATGGATTCACCGTTTTCGCCGCCCTTGAGGGAGGCTTCGAGGGAGTCGAGGCGGAGCTTGCCCTTCTGTTTCTCGGCGCCGTGGCACTTGACGCAGGACTTCTCGAAGATGGGCTTGATGTCCTTGTCGAAGGTCAGGCCCGTCTTGGTGGCGGCCGGCGGGAGCTTGCTGACGTCGACGTCGGCGGCAGTGAGGGAAACGGCCGCGGAGATCGCGGTCAGGATGGGGAGGATGACGTTAGCTTTCATTGGATAAGCGAAGTTGCGCGAAGCTGCCGAACGACGGGCGTCCGGTCAAAACATTCAACGGTCGGTGCGCGGCCCGGGGTGCATCTTGATGAGGCCCCATTGTTGAACGGGGTGGCGACGTCCTCGTTGCCGGTCCAAAGCCTTTCCCTGGGCGATGAGGACATCGCCGACCCGAAAACCTTTCCAGATGCCTCCGGGACGTTCGAAGACAGATGAAACCCGGGAGGGGGTGGGTGGGTCAAAGGGTAGCAAGATTTCCCCAAAGGTTCGGGATTCCGGCACAAAGGGTGCTTTGTCTGAGTTGCTCCGCGGCTTGGTCCAGATGCGGAGTGCGCTGCGGTCATCGATGACAAGTGGATGACGCGAGCGTGACAGCCGGTGGGAATGGGCCTAAGTGTCAGCAGTTCCAGTTGCGCCATGGCAGACGACAAAATGCAGCTTCAGCGATGGGAGCTGAAGTACGTGATCCCCGAGGAGACCGCGCTCGCGGTGCGGGAGTACGTTCGTCCCTATCTGGAAATCGACGAGTACGGGGCAGGGCGGCCCAATCTGTCGTACACGATCCACAACCTGTACCTGGATTCAGACGACCTGGCGATCTACTGGGGCACGATCAACGGGGACAAGAACCGGTACAAGCTGCGCTTGCGGTTCTACGAGGACAACCCGAAGGCTCCGATCTTCTTCGAGATCAAGCGTCGGATGAACGACGCCATCATGAAGCAGCGGGGCGGCGTGAAGCGGCAGGCGGTGGAGGCGGTTCTGGCGGGCCAGCATCCCGGTCCGGAGGACATGGTTTCGGGGGATGGCCGGCAGTTGGTGGCGATCCAGCGGTTTGTACAATTGATGATGCGGGATCAGGCGGCGCCGACGGCGCACGTCACCTACGAACGGGAGGCGTGGATCAGTCCGTCGGACAATTCGGTGCGGGTGACCCTCGACCGGAACGTGTTTATTGCGCCGGATTTCACCACGCGCTTCACGGCGCACATGGAGGAGCCGTACTGTGTCTTCGGCAAGCTGGTGATTCTGGAGTTGAAGTTCACGGGGCGGTTCCCGGATTGGTTCAAGGATCTGGTGCGCGTCTTCGGTCTCAGGCAGTGTTCGGCCTCGAAGTATGCGGACGGCATCGTGAACCGTGGTGAGATGGACTTTTATCGGACGGGGTTCCGGTCGCCGGCGGGCATGGACCGGGCGGCATCGGAAGCGAACAAACGGGCCCGGCAAGAGCGGTTGACGGGGTTGTTGGCCGAAGCTTGAGGTTGAAAGGTACGAATGCACGAATGGATCCTCAGAGGTGACTTTGGGACTGCGCCCGACGATCTGGTCGGGATGTTGTTGGGGTTGCTGCTCGCCTTTGTGTGCGGGCACGTCATTGCGTGGGTGTACATGATGTGCCACTCGGGCCTGAGCTACTCCCGGAGCTTCGTGAACTCATTGCTGGTGCTGTGCCTGATCGTGGCGCTGGTGATGATGGTGATGGCGAACAACCTGTTGATTGCGTTTGGGTTGATGGCGGTGTTCGCGATTGTCCGTTTCCGGAACGTCCTGCGGGACACCCTCGATACGGCCTACATCCTTGCGAGCATCACGGTGGGAATGGCCGCAGGAACAAGGAAGTTCAGCACGGCGGCGATTGGCACCGGTCTTTTCGCCGTGGTGATGCTCTACCTGCACTGGACGCAGTTTGGGAGTCGTCAGCGGTACGACCTGATCCTGAACCTCCACTGGGGGCGGCCGCTGGGAGAGATGACCGACCTGAGGGTCCTGCTGGAGCGGCACGCACGACGGATGGCGTTGGCGAGCCAGCGGTCGGCGCAGGGGTATGACGGCGCGGATGTTTCCTACCGGTTGTTGCTTCGCGATGCGGGGCGCACGGACGAATTGATGACGGAATTGAAAGCGTTTCCTGGGGTCTCCCGGGTGACCAGTCTCAAGGCTGAGGACGAATCCGAGGTTTGACCGATGGAAAAGCTACCTCCCATCCCCAGCCCGCCCGGAACGGCATTTCGCGAGTTCCGGATTGGCATCTTGCCCTACCTCATGTTTCTCGGGGCCGTGGGCCTGACGGCCTACGCGTGGAAGAACTATGTGGGGCCTTCCGCCCTCATCGGCGAGGTGCAGATGGTGCGCTCGATGGTCAGTGCCACCCAGCCTTCCCGGTTGACCCAGTTGAAGGTGGCCTTGCTGGACCGTGTTACCGCGGGGCAGCCATTGGCGGAACTGGTCGCGGCCGATCCGCGATATCTGGAAGCGCAGGCTTCCTTGTCGAGGGCGCGCCTTGAGTTCGTGCGGGTCCAGATCGAGCCGAAGATCCGGCGGGAGAACAACCAGATCAATTTCACGCAGCTCCGGATGGATTGGTTGGGTGCGCGGGTGAACCTGGCGACATCCAGGGCCCAGTTGGCGTATGCCGAGAACGAGGTCGACCGCGTGACCCGGCTGTCGCGCGTCACGAACGGGGTTCCCATGGTGAGCGTGCAGGAGTTGCAGTTGGCGCAGAGGGAACTGGATGTCTTGCGGGCCCAGATCCAGGAGCAGGCGTCCCTGGTCAGCGAGGTTTCTGAGGCGTTGGACAAGCTGGGTCCGGACGACAAGAAACTGGATGACGATCTCCCGGCTTCGGTTCGTGCTGCCTTGACGGTCGAGCAGAAGGCGTTGGATGCCATCGAGGTTCAGCTGAACCCGACGGTGTTGCTCGCACCCATGGATGGCTTTGTGAGCTTTGTCCACAGGCGGGCTGGTGAAGCGGTCCTGCCGGGCGAACCGATCCTGACGATCAGCGGCAACCGTGCGGAAAAGATCGTGGCCTATCTCCGGCAGCCGGTGCGCGTGGAAGCACGGGTTGGGATGCCGGTGGAGGTGCGTTCGCGTTCGTTGAATCGCGCTGGTGCCATGGGAGAGGTGGTCAGCATCGGCGGCCAGATGGAGCCGATCCTTCCGGAATTGATCCAGATGCGGGGGAACACATCCCAAGTGGAGTACGGCCTGCCCATCATGGTCAGCGTGCCGCCCGAGTTGAACCTGGTCCCCGGCGAGATCGTGGACCTGTCCCCGGCCCGGTGATCCCTGTGGCTGAGGAAGTGGCTGAGGAAGAATGCGGATCTGACCGATCGGTCTGATCGGACGGATCCTGTGGGCTACTTCTTTGGGTGGATCTCCGGGACGATGTCCTTGTGGGGAGAGGGGTTGCTGGGTGCTTGGGTTTTCAGCGCTTCACCTCAATGACCAAGTCCTTGCGGGGCAGGGATTGGCCGTTTTTGGCCTTGGGAGCCTCCTCGCCATTCTGGTCGATGCGGTCGGGGCCGATGCTGTGGAGGAGGTAACCGGATCCCTTGAGGGCATAGCGCAGGGGCTTGTTGTCGAAGGGATCGGAAAGGACCTCGGGGAGGTACCTGGGAACGAGTTGGGCGAGGTCGGTGGGTGGTTGGTTCTCGTGGGCCCGACGGTACCGTTCGATGGCGACGGCGGTCTGGGCGAGGCGGAGTCGGGCCTGGTCTTCGGCGGCCTTGTGGATGGCCTTGCCGAGGGCGGGGAGCATCATCCGGGAATAGATCTTCAGTTTGCCGGTCGGGGCGGCGAGGGCGGTGTTGATGTCATTCTGGAGTTGGTCGGCCCGATCGAGGCTGTTGAAATTGAGCGTCTGGGAGGCGCCGAGCATGGATTCCATCGACCGGAGGTAAAAGGCTTCGTCGGCGGGGAGGACTCCGGTGATCCGTAGGAAGGCGAACAGAAGGTTGCCAGCGAGGTTGGAGGCGGCTCCCTGAGGAGCAACTCCGCCACCGCCCAAGGTCTGTGGAGGAGTATTGAAAGCAGTGGCTCCCATGAGCGTTTCGCCCACGAGCGCCCGTTCGATGTGGTTGCTGGAGGCGATCTGACGCAGGTCTTCCCCGATGGCCACCAGTTGGGGTTCGGTGAAGCGGGCCCGGGAGAAGCAGAGGCCGAGTGCGTTGCCGGCGATGGCATCCACAGCGTATCCGACGAGTGCCGAGATCAGGACGGGTTCCGGGAGGAGCGAACGGCGGCACAGGAGGATGTCCCGCAGGGCTTCGGTGCTTTCATCGGTCTTGCCTTCCTCGGCGGCCACCAGTGCCCGGAGGGCGCACGCCTGCGCCAGGTGCTTGATCGGAGCGAGGTGGTTGAGGAGGGTTTTGAAGCCGAGGTTGAGATTGATCGGGTAGCGGGATTGCGTTCGTGACCGCGCTTCCGCAAGGGCGGGCCAGGCCTCGGCGTTGGCGGTGAGCGCGGTGCGCCAATAGGTGAGTGTTTCGGGAGGAATGGGTGAGTCGGGGATTTCGTCGCTGCGCATGTTGGCCACGAACGGGATGGGAGGTGCCTTGGATGTTGTCTTGAATCCCAGGCCTCCGGCCGCCCGCATCAGGGGGCCGGCGAGGTTGTCGGCGGGAGCCACCGCGGCGTACCAGCGGTCGAGATCTGTGACTGAGGTCGGGTAACCAGAGGCTTTCAGCCGGGCGAGGCCGCTGTTTCGCGCCGAGGCGCTGATCCATTGCGAGAGCGCGATGCCGGCGATGGGGATGGCCAGCAGGTAACGTTTGCGCCAACGACGGGCGGGCGTGGCGGGGGTGGGCTCCGGAGGCATGATGTGATTGGTATCTGACGATGGCGTGGAAGGGACGTCACGTTCGATTTCGGGAGATACCGGCTTCAGGGCACACGGTGACACTACCCCCTATGGGAAGGGGGCGGGGCGGCGATTTCCTCATCGCCTTGGGAAGGGCTTCGGAACGGCGACGAGGACGTCGCCACCCCGTTCCATGCGTGGTCAGTGACATGATGCGCCGCAGGCGTCCCTCCGACATGGAACTTCCGTCGAATTGCATCTGCGCGTCGCATATGCGACGTGCGGATGCAAATGGCCCGCCAGGTGGGGACACCCGGCCTTCAATGGGAAAGTTGCCAGTTGCCAGAACCCAGTTTCCAGAATGGCGCGCGGCGCATCACGAGCCCACGCCGGGTGAGGGCACCCGGCCTTCAGTCGGCGGGGCGGCCTCAGGCCCGGAGGGCCGAAAGACGATAGCCCACGGCGTCAGTCGTGGGTCTCCTGCGCATTGAAGAACCAGCCCCAGCGGGGCGAAAGATGCCCTTCACCCGGCCGATGCACACCCGATTCTGTCGCTCCATCCGGGGCTGTCTTTCCTTCATTCGCAAGTCCCACGGCTTACGCCGTTGGCTACCGTCTGCCGGTGCTCCGCACCTCACTCGCGAAGTGTCCTTCAAACTTCCCCTGAACTGGAAACTGGGAACTGGAAACTCCCCCTTCAGGTCGGTTTCCAGTCGTTGAGGCGGCGGTCGAGGGTGCCGGCGGGTTGTTCGTCGAGGAGTTCGAGGGCTTCGCCGATGAGATACAGGGATCCGGTGATCAGGACGAAGGGATCGTGGGCGGTACCCTTGAGGGCCTCGGCGAGGGATTGGGTGACGCGGATGGGGCGGGTGACCCCGGCGTTGCGGCAGGCTTCCTTGAGGTCGGCGGGGGAGACGGACCGCGGACTGGAAACCGGGGTGGTGACGATGCGGGCGGCGAGTGGGGCCAGCATCCGGGCCATCTCGGGCCATTGCTTGTCGCCGAGCATTCCGAGGACGAGCACAGGCGGGCGGTTCGGGAAATGGCGTTCGAGGGCGGCGCGCAGGGAGGCGATGCCGTCGCGGTTGTGGGCACCGTCGAGCAGGAGGGTGCGTTCGCCGCGATGGAGGACCTGAAGGCGGCCGGGCCATCGGACACGTGCGAAGCCTTCGGCCATCTGTTCGTCGGTGACCGGGAGGAGGAAGCGGAGCGTACGGACGGTGGCGGCGGCGAGGGCGGCGTTGGTGCGTTGGTGTTCGCCCAGGAGGGAAAGGGTGAACTGGAACTGGGCGAGGGCGTTGGCGCCTACGTGGACGAACGGACATCCCAGTTCGCGGGCCTTGAACTCGATGATGGCGAGGGCGTCGGGGTCCGAGGCGGAGGAAAGCGCGGGCACGCCCGGTTTCAGGATGCCGGCCTTTTCGGCGGCGATGTCGGCGACCGTTGGGCCGAGCACAGCCATGTGGTCGAGGCCGATCTGGGTGATGACGGAGGCGAGGGGGGTGACGATGTTGGTGGCGTCCAGGCGACCGCCGAGGCCGGTTTCCCAGACGACGAGGTCGACGGCGGATTCCTCGAACCAGAGCAGGGCGAGGACGGTGGTGAACTCGAAGAAGGTGGGCTGGAGCGCCGGAGAGTTGGACTCAACCGCGGTTCGCACGCGTGTGGTCAGGCGCGCGAGGGCGTCGTCCGGGATGGGGATCCCGTTGACCTGGATGCGTTCGCCGAACCGGACGAGGTGTGGTGAGGTGTAGAGGCCAACCTTGCGTCCGGCGATGCGATGGATGGCATCGAGCATGGCGCAGACGGAGCCCTTGCCGTTGGTGCCGGCGACGTGGATGAACGCGAGCCGGTCCTGGGGATTGCCGACGCGCGCGGCGAGTTCCCGCGTGGAGGCGAGCCCGGGCTTGAACCCGAACTGCTGGAGGGAATGGAGGTAGGACAACGCCTCGTCGTACGTCACGGGTGCGAGGATGGCCGGGTGGGCCGGAGGGGATTCAAGAGCCAAGATGACGTTCGTTGCGCAGGGGGTGCATCCCGCCACGGCCCTTTTGGGGAATGGCTTCGGGGCGGCGATGTCTTCATCGCCCCGGGAAAGGCTTTGGAACGGCGACGAGGACGTCGCCTCCCCGTTCCGTGCGGGGTGGTGTCAAGCGGCGCCCGCGCGCAGGTGGGTGCCTGTGTGGCTGGTCGGGTGGGCGGCGACGGTTTCCGGCGTGCCGGTCACGACAACGCGTCCGCCGTGGGTGCCGGCATCGGGGCCGAGGTCCACGACCCAGTCGGCCTGGCGGATGACGTCGAGGTTGTGTTCGACGACGACGACGGAGTGGCCCTGATCGACCATGCGCTGGAAGACGAGGAGCAGGATGCGGATGTCCTCGAAGTGGAGGCCGGTGGTGGGTTCGTCGAAGAGGAAGAGCGTGGGTTTGCCGGCATTCGGACGCTTGGCGTCGGCGGACGACCAGGCGGCGAGGTGGGCTACGAGCTTGAGGCGCTGGCTTTCGCCGCCGCTGAGGGTGTTGATGGGCTGTCCGCAGCGGAGGTAGCCGAGGCCGACATCGACGAGCAATTGGAGTTTATCGGCAGCGCGACGTGCGGCGCGGGATTTTGGGAACGCTCGGAGGAACGTGACGGCACTTTCCACGGGAGCGTCGAGGATGTCACCGATCGACCACGCGGTCTTCTTCGGTCCGGTGATCTTCACGTCGAGGATGTGGGGCCGGTAGCGTCGGCCATTGCACACTGGGCAGCGGATGAAGACATCGGAGAGGAACTGCATCTCGATCTTCTCGAAACCGGCGCCGCGGCAGCGTTCGCACTGGCCGGTGGCGGAATTGAAGCTGAAGGCGCTGGCGTTCAGACCGCGTTCGCGAGCGACATCCGAGGCGGCAAACACGTCGCGGATGTCCTCGAAGGCCCCGATGTACACGGCGGGATTCGATCGGGGCGTGCGGCCGAGGGAGGATTGGTCGACGAGCACTACGGACCCGAGAGACTCGAATCCGGACAGGACGGCGGTGGAGGGTTCTGAACCCGAGGCTTCGGTGTCGTCCGAAGAATCCGTGGAGTCGGTGCCCTCCGGGGCATCCGGGGCATCGGCGGCGAGACGGGATTCAAGGAGGGGGAGGAGGATCTCGCGGATGAGGGTGGTCTTCCCGGAGCCACTGACGCCGGTGATGGCGACGAGTCGTTGGAGGGGAATCTCCACGGTCAGGTCGTGGAGATTGTGGCGGGTGACGCCCTCGAGGCGGAGGGCGGGCGTTGATGGGAGGGATATCGGGCGGCGTGCCGGGATGGGAACGGACTTGCGGCCGGTCAGGTAGTCCGCGGTCAGGGAACCCGTGGCGGTGATCAGGGCGGATGGAGCTCCTTCGAAGACAATGTTGCCGCCGGTTTCGCCGTGTCCCGGGCCGATGTCGATGATGTGGTCGGCGGCGTGCATGACGGCCGACTCGTGTTCGACGACGACCACCGTGTTTCCGCAGTCGCGGAGACGGTGGAGGATCCGGACGAGGCGGTCGGTGTCGCGGGGATGCAGGCCGACGGAGGGTTCGTCGAGGACGTAGAGGGTGTTGACCAGGCGTGAGCCGAGGCAGGAGGTCAGGTTGACCCGTTCGGTTTCACCGCCTGAGAGGGTGCGTGTGGGACGGTCCAGCGTGAGGTAGCCCAGGCCGACATCGACGAGGAATCCGAGGCGGGCGCGGACTTCGGAAAGGACGATGCCGAGGGGTTCGTGCTGCTGGGGATTGTGGTGGGCGTGGAGGGCATCGATCAGGCCCAGCGCCTGTTCCAGGGGGAGGTTGTAGAATTCGGACAGGGTCAGGTTGGGAACGACCAGGGTGTTTGCGGTCCCGGAAGGAACCGGCAGACGGTGGAGCAGGGACTCCGGATTGAAGCGGTTTCCGCGGCAATCGGGACAGGTACGGTAACTGCGATAGCGTGAGAGCAGGACCCGGACATGCATCTTGTAGGCCTTGCTTTCGAGCCATCGGAAGTAGCCCTTCACGCCGTACCAGAGTTTCGGCCACGACTTCTCGGGGTCGGCGGTATCGTAGCCATCCTCGCCTTCCATGACCCAACGCTGGTGTTCCTCGGAGAGTTCGCGGTAGGGGGTGTTGAGCGGGATGCGGCAGCGTTTGGCCGCCTTGAGCAGGTCGGCCTGGCATTCGGCGGAAACGCCGGTCTGCCACGGTCGGACGACGCCTCCGGCGAGGGTCTTGGAGAGGTCAGGAAGCGCGAGGCGGGTATCGATGCCGATGATCCGTCCGAAACCCTTGCAGGTGGGGCAGGCCCCCACCGGATTGTTGAAGCTGAAGAGCGCGGGCGTGGGTTCGCGGTACTCGATGTCGCAGGCGGCGCAATGGAAACCCGCGCTGAAGGCCCGGTGGAGGGATCCGTCGAGGTGCCGGATGGAAAGGCGCCCGCGGCCGAAGTGATAGGCCTGCTCGCAGGCCTCGACGAAGCGGGCGCGATGTTCCGGC
Source organism: Limisphaerales bacterium (assembly GCA_965283655.1). GTDB lineage: Bacteria > Verrucomicrobiota > Verrucomicrobiia > Limisphaerales > UBA9464 > UBA6176. Next base: position 99,358 of record CBDIPJ010000022.1, read on the forward strand.
AGGGTTCGGAGACGGTCGACGATGACCGTGAGGGACGTGTGTGCCGGGGCTTCAGCGCTGTCACTGGCTGCGGTCTGGGGCAGATCGTCGATCCGGAGGATCGAGCCGTTGAGTAGGACCCGGAGGAATCCCTGTTTGCGGAGGAGATCGACCTGCTCCTTGAGGGAGAGTTTGGCCGAAAGGGGCAGATCGAAGGTGATCAGGACCTCGGCCGGGGCGGGTGGCGCCTGGTACGGGGTGACGCTGTCGTGGAGGGTGGGGATCCCGACGGCATCGGTGGAGCGGTCCGAAGATCTGGAAACCGGTGGGACGGTGGCGGGAGCTGCGGGAGCGGCGATGCGGGAGACCTCGGCCCAGACGACCTGGGGTGGTTCGGTGCGCACGGGCTGACCGCATTGGCGGCAATGGAGTCGGGAGGCGTGGGACCACAGGACCTTCATGTGGTCGCAGATCTCGGTCATCGTCCCGACGGTGGAGCGGGTGGTCCGGACGGCATTGCGCTGCTCGATGGCGATGGCTGGCGGGATGTTCTCGATGCGGTCGACCGCCGGCTTGTCCATGCGGTCGAAGAACTGGCGGGCGTAAGGGGAGAATGTCTCGATGTACCGGCGCTGGCCTTCGGCGTAGAGGGTGTCGAAGGCGAGGGAGCTCTTTCCGGAACCGCTGAGGCCGGTGATGACCACGAGCCGACGGGTGGGGATTTCGAGGTCGAAGTTCTTGAGGTTGTTCTGGCGGACGCCAAAGAGGCGGATGCAGTCGGCGGCGGGTGCGCGGCCCGCCTTGCCGGTTCTGGACTTCGACATGGGCGGGGACTGTAGGGGCGATCGGCCGGACGGCAAAGGGTGGGGAGGAGATTGAAGTTTGAAGATGGAGGTTTGGAAGCCCGGCGCGCTCGTAGCAATCGACGTAAGGAGGCTGAGTTCGACCACTGCCTCGTGACCTCGTCAGCTACACGTGAGGGTGTGGATCACCACCATTGCCACGAAGTTCGTGCTGGGTAGGGTGGGCGCCATGCGTTGGATGCAAGCAAAGCGGTGGTTGGTGACGGGAGTGACGGTGGCACTGGGGGTGGGCCAGGGGGTTCTGGCGGAAGGGTTGCCGTCGCGGTTGAAGGTGGGGAAGCCCACCTTTGATGGCGGTAAGGTGAAGCTCGGATGGGAGATTCCGGGGAATGGGTGGACGTTCCGGGTCGAGGAATCCACGGCGGTGGGCGGAATTTGGGTGTTGGCGTCCGGTGGTGAGGTCGGGACGGTCCGGACGTGGACGGATGCCATCGACGCCGTGGACGCGGGGCGGGTCTTCCGAGTGGTTGCCGCGCCGCCACCGGTGGTTCGTGGGAATCTGGTTTCGGCGACGAAGACGACCACCTACACCACCGCTAACCTGATGTTCCTGTTCGCATTTGCAGGAATTCCGATCACGCCCCAGCACAACGTGGACGTTTACAAGGTGGTCTACGACACGGTGGATCCCTGGGGATTGCCCACGCGGGCTTCGGCAGCGGTTGCCGTGCCGGCGACGGCCGGACGGAGTTGGCCGCTGTTGGCGTACCAGCACGGGACGATCACCACCGAGATGGAGGCGCCCTCCGCCGGATCCAGTACCGAAGGGTTGCTGGGCGTGGTGTTGGCAACGAGCGGGTACACCTCGGTGCTGGCGGATTACCTGGGATTTGGTGAATCGCCGGGGCGGCATCCCTTCCATCACGCGGCGTCGACGGCGACGTCGGTCGTGGATGCCATGAGGGCTTGTCGTTCGCTCTGCGCGACGAACGGAAAGGCGCTGAACGGGCAGGTGTTCCTCGCGGGGTATTCGCAAGGGGGGCACGCCACGTTGGCGGTGTTGCGGGAATTGGAGGCCCGTCACGCCACCGAGTTCCCGGTGACGGCCTGTGCAGCCATGGCGGGCGCGTATGACCTCTCGGGCGTGACCTTGACGGATGCCCTTTCCGACCGGCGCCCCCCCAACGCGTACTACTTTGCGTACCTTTTGCAGACGCTGGTGGATCTCTACGACCTGGCCCCCTCGTTCGGCAGTCTGCTCGTGCCGCCCTACGACACCACGATTCCAGCGTTGCTGGCGTCCGAGTCTGATGGTGGAGACATCAATCTGGCCATGCCTGCGATTCCGAATCGCATCCTGAAGCCGGAGTACCTCGCGGCGGTGCGGGAGGATCCCGATCATCCGTTGCGTCGGGCGTTGCGCGACAACGACATGACTGGGTTTGTGCCGAAGGCACCGCTGCGGTTGTACCATTGCAGCGGGGATGAGGATGTGTTGCCGGCGAATTCGGTGGTGGCGCGGGACCGTTTCACGGCTGCCGGAGTATCGGGAGTGATGCTGGTGGATCCCTCCGCGGGGGCCGATCACGGTGATTGCGTCGAGCCGGCGCTGCTGGCCGCGAAAGCATGGTTTGATTTGCTGAAACGGTAAGGTGGCGGGCGGGGTGGTGAAAAACGGGGCTATGCAAAGAGCCCGCTTTCCACCAGTTTCCGCCGCATGCCGAAGACCGCCCAGGCCTCCGAGGCGGGCGGGAACAAGCCGCTGCCCTTCGAGGAGGCCGTTCAGAAACTGGAAACAATTGTGGACTCCATGGAGTCCGAAGAACTGCCTCTGGAGACGCTGTTGCAGCGTTTCGAGGAGGGAACCCGGTTGCTGCGGCTCTGTCAGGAACGCCTGGCGGAGGCAGAATTGAAGGTCCAGCGCTTGGAAAAGGATTTGTCGGGCGATACGGTCGCCCGTCCGTTTGACCCCGGAGTAGCCGGGACAGATACCGAAACTGCATGAGCCGATATCTTGACATGGTGGATTCGCCTTCTCACGTGAAGAAACTCACGATGGATCAACTGACCGACCTTTCGGCAGAGATCCGGAACGAGCTGATTGATGGGTTGGCGAAGAATGGTGGGCATCTGGGGCCCAACCTGGGGGTCGTGGAACTGACCATTGCCCTCCATCGCTGCTTCACGACACCTCAGGACAAATTTGTCTGGGACGTGAGCCATCAGGTTTATGTCCACAAGATCCTGACGGGTCGCAAGGATCGGTTCCGGACCATCCGGACGACCAACGGTCTGAACGGCTTTGCGCTGCGGACGGAGAGCGAGCATGACTGCTACGGTGCCGGCCATGCCGGTACCGCATTGTCCGCGGCGCTGGGCATGTGCGCTGCCCGGGATCAATTGGGTGGCAGCGAGCACGTGGTCTGCGTGTTCGGGGATGCCGCGCTGACCAACGGCGTCTCGTTCGAAGGCCTCAACAACATCGCCTGCACGACGAAGCGGTTCATCGGCATCCTCAACGACAACGAGTGGAGCATTGCCAAGAACGTCGGCGCGATCGCGACGTATCTCGGCAAGCTCACGACCAGCCCCCGGTACAACCGGTTGGCCAAGGATTTCACGTCGTGGCTCCGGAAGCTGCCGAAGGGCGAATTGGTTTCGATGCTCGGCGCGAAGGCTGAGGAAGCCATCAAGGGCATTGCCAGCAGCCTGGCGTTGGAACCGGCAGTCGGTGCCGACTCCGATGGTCGCGGTGGGCACGGGTCGGCGCTCCTGTTCGAGGAGTTCGGCATCCGCTATCTCGGGCCGATCGACGGTCACAACCTTCCCCTGCTGATCAGCACGCTGGAGTTTGCCAAGACCTGCACCGAGCCGGTCGTGATCCACGTCCTGACCCAAAAGGGACGCGGGTTCGAGGCGGCTCTCAAGTACCCGGAGAAGTTCCACGGGCTGGGGCCCTACGACGTGCAGTCGGGTCAGCCGGCGACGGCAAAGCCGGGTTCGGCGCCGATGTGGCAGGAAGTCTTCGGCAAGACGATGGTGAAGCTCTGCCGGCAGAACCAGCATGTGGTGGGCATCACGGCGGCGATGCCGAGCGGGACGAGCCTGAAGCTCCTCGAGCAGGCGCTGCCGAAGCAGTACTACGATGTCGGCATTGCCGAGGAGCACGCCGTGATCTTCGCGGCGGGCATGGCCACGATGGGCTTCCGGCCGGTGGTGGCGATCTACAGCACGTTCCTGCAACGGGCCTACGATTGCATCCATCACGACGTCTGCCTGCAGGACCTGCCCGTGATCTTCTGCATGGATCGTGCAGGCCTGTCGGCCAATGACGGCCCCACGCATCACGGCCTGTTCGACATCGCCTACTTGCGCTGCCTTCCGAACGTGATCGGCATGGCGCCGAAGGATGAGGATGAGCTCCAGGACATGATGTTCACGGCGACGCTCCAGAAGCATCCCTGCTGCATCCGGTATCCCCGAGGCAACGCCGAAGGCGTGCCGATCAAGGAGGTTCCCGGTGTGGTGGAGATCGGCAAGGCCGAGGTCATCCGGCCCTACCGGAACAATGGCGGACGCAAGGTCGCGTTGTTCGGTCTGGGCAACATGCTCCGCGTGGCGAAGGAAGCCGCGGTGGAGTTGGAGAAGGATGGGTGCGACGTTGCGATCATCAATCCCCGCTTCTTCAAGCCGCTCGATGCGGCAACGCACCAGTTCTTCGCGGAGGCCGCCGAGGTGGTGGGTACCCTGGAAGACCATGTCGCGATGGGTGGTTACGGCAGTGCCGTCCTTGAGTTGCTGTCGGACCATGGAGTCGCAGTTCCGGTGGTTCGCCTGGCCTGGCCCGATGTCTTCGTCGAGCACGCGTCCACGGTGGAGTACCTGCGCGAGCGTCACGGCCTGACCGCGGCGAATCTGGTGCGGCAGATCCGTGAGAAGCTGGCCGGAGCCGCCCAAGCCGGGCAGTTGACCGGTGGGCTTCGGACAGCCTGAGACCGTCTGGTTCGTCCTTGATCGGGGTGTCGGCAATCGCCGACACCCCGTTTTCGTCCCATGTCCTGGCGTGCGACGCGGGGTGGGACATGGCACAGCGAAGATGCGCCATGATGGCGCACTTGCGGCGTTTTCTGCGAAGGCCATCCCGGCGTGGGAGATGGGGTGTCCGGAATTCTGAGATTGGTCCGTGAATTTCGAAGCGGAGGTCGCAGTCGTGTGCAACCTGTGTGGAAAACACGTGTTTGAATTGTAGTGCGAGGGGCGTGAACAGGGCGGTGGTTGCCTTGTCAGAAGTTCACGCGGATGCCCGGTAACCTCGGCGTGTAGGACGATGTAGCAAGGCCCGTAGGTTCTGGCATCAAGCCTGCAAAGGAACATCCATCGATGCCGACCTGCGGCGAGAAAGGAAACAGATGAAGACAATTACCAAGGTGCGGAAGTCGGGTAAGGAGGCTGGTCGTGTGGCGCTGGGATTCCGGCGCGGCTCAGCGCGGAAATCGACGACTGGCGTCCGCACGATGGGGGCGTCCAAGCCGCGGGTGGCCGGGGGAAAGACAGGCTCGGTCATGGCTCCTGAGGAAGTGGTGATCGCGATTTCAACGGTGGCAGGAGCCCGGGTTGTCCCGGTGGAGTCGGTGCCCGAGGCAGTGGTTGCCGAGGTGGTTCCGGTGGAAGTTCAGAGAAGTCCCAAGGCAGTGGCGGCTGTTGTCGATGCGCGGCCTGAGAGGGGCCCGTGGGATGAGAACACCTCCTTGAGACTTTACCTGCGGGAGGCAGTGGAGACCGCGTTGTTGACGCCCGACGAAGAGGTGGTGCTGGCACGGCGGATCCAGGCCGGTGACGAGGAAGCCCGGGAGCACATGATCAAGGCGAACCTCCGGTTGGTGGTGAAGATTGCGCGAGAGTACGAGGATTACGGCCTTCCGCTGCTCGATTTGATCAACGAAGGGAACATCGGCCTCATGCGCGCGGTGGAGAGGTTTGATCCGACGAAGGGGGCGAAGCTGAGCACCTACGCGGCCTGGTGGATCAAGCAGTCGATCAAGCGGGCGTTGTCCAATCAGTCCAAGTCGATCCGGTTGCCCATCCATGTCGTCCAGGAGTTGGCGCGGATGAAGAAGGCTGAGAATCGCCTGGAATCCGAGTTGGGTCGGCAGCCCACGGAACTGGAACTGGCGGCGGTGCTGGAAGTGGATGTCGAGGACATCCGGCGCTGGAGGGAAGCGGCAGCGGTGGGGGCGACTTCACTGGATGCGCCGCTGGGATCGGATCCGGAATCGGGGCGCGTGGCGGATGTGATTGCGGACGACAACGCCAAGATGCCGTGGTCGGCGGTTTCGGACGAGACCAACGCCGAGTTGATCCGGGAATTGGTGGCGACCCTGAATGTTCGGGAGCAACGGATCTTGCGGGAGCGTTTTGCCCTGGATGGGGGCGAGCCCAGGACGCTGGAAGAGATCGGCGCGGAGTTCGGGTTGACGCGTGAGCGGATCCGCCAGTTGGAAGCGGCGGCCTTGAAGAAGCTCCGGGATCGGTTGAAAGCGCGCGAGGCCCTGCAGTTTGCAGCGTGAGTCCTTGCCTCCGGCACGGTCGGAGGTTCAGGAATTGTTCATAGGTGGTGAGATGCGTCCCGGCAACGGGGCGCCTTTTTGCTTTTTTGTGGGAGGGGGTCCGTGGCGCGTGCTCAAACCGGATAGATGACTGCATCCTGCATCGGGAATGCATTTGGAAGGTGATGCACGGACTCGACGACATCGTTGCGGAGGATGACTTCGACGATGTCGAACCGGATCCGGACCGACGGGTTCCCGGAGTCGCGGAGGTAGCGGAGGGCGGTCTTGCAGATTCGTTGGCGTTTCCTGCGGTTGACGGCGGCAGCGGGGCGGAGCCACTGGCCTTTGGATCGGGTCTTCACCTCGACGAACACCACACACTCGTGATTGCGGGCGACCAGGTCCACCTCGCCGGTTTCGCAGCGATAGTTGGTGGCGAGGATCTGGAATCCGGCAGCCTTGAGATGATCTGCGGCCGTGCGCTCACCGAGGGATCCGCGCCTGAGGTGCGCGGGGCGTTGGAATGGACGAAGGCATGCCCGGATCCAGACCTGAACTGCATGCCAGCACCGCCGGATCATCGGGTGAACAGGTCCGGTTCGGGCTGTCTCAGTGGAGCGAAGCTGCGTCGATGGATGGGGCAGGGGCCAAGGCGCGCGATGGCGGCGAGATGTTCGGCGGTGGGGTAACCCTTGTGCTGCGCGAAGCCGTAGCCTGGGTAGGACAGGTCGGCTTCCAGCATCCGACGGTCGCGGGTGACCTTGGCGAGGACGGAGGCGGCCGCGATGGAGTAGCTGAGGGAGTCTCCCTTGACGATGGCGGTCTGGGGCCAGCGGAGGGAGGGCACCGGGTTGCCGTCGATGAGGGCATGGGCGGGCTTTGGGCTGAGATGTTCCAGTGCCTCGTTCATTCCCTGATGGGTGGCGGCGAGGATATTGATGCGGTCGATGACATCGGGTTCGACCGGGACGATGGCGAAGCGGAGGTCCAGGTGTCCGGTGATGAGGTCGAAAAAGCGGGCGCGCGCGTCAGCGGAGAGCTTCTTGGAATCGTTGAGCTTGAGGAATTCCGGGGGGACGCCCGCGGCGGCCCACTCGGGTGGCAGGATCACGGCGGCGACCAGGACCGGACCGGCGAGCGGGCCGCGGCCGGCTTCATCGACACCGGCGACAGGGTGGGTCCTGGCTTGCCAGAGTTGGCGTTCGTAGTGGAGCCGGTCCGTGGTGGTTGGTGATCCTCCCATGCAGGGGCGTGAGTATCGAAGGCAGGGGAAGGGAGCGCAACCGCGGCGAGGGGAAGGCCGTGGCGACGGGTGCCTGTTGAAACTTCTCCTTTGGAAATGGTTTCGGGGAGACGATGTCCTCATCGCCTGGGCTGGGGCTTTGTGGGGCGACGTGGACGTCGCCACCCCGTTCGTAAGCGGGGCGGCGATGTCCTCATCGCCATGGGAAAGGCTTGGGAATGGCGACGTGGACGTCGATGCCCCGAGCACACGGGGTAGGGGATCAGCGGCCTTCCTCGCGGAGGATGGCGAGTGGCGGGTGGTTGCTGAGACCGCGGCTGGCGGCGAGTCCGACCCCGACGGTCAGGATGGGGATACCGACAACGGCGGCTGCCAGTTCGAGGAGTGGCGGGCGAAAAGGGATGGCGAAGAGGAAATGGGACAGGGCCCAGGCGGCGGCGAGGGCAAGGGCGGAACCGGCGAGCGCAGCGAGGAGACCCAGGCCGGCGTATTCGGCGATGAGGATGGTGCGGACGGTATTGCGGGAGGCGCCGAGGGTGCGGAGGAGGATGGATTCCTGAAGACGTTGCCATCGGCCGGTGACGACGGCGCCAGCGAGGACGACCAGTCCGGTGCCGACGGTGAAGAGGGCCATGAAGCGGATGGCCAGGGCCAGTTTGGAGACGACCCCTTCGAGGGTCTGGAGGACGAGGGTCAGGTCGATGATGGAGACGTTGGGGAAGTCCCGGACCATGTCCCGCTGCATGCGCGCGGATTCCGTGGCGTTGGCGGTGCGCGTGGCGAGCACGTGCATGGAGGGAGCGGCTTCGAGGGCGCCGGCGGGAAAGACGACGAAGAAATTGGGGCGCACCTGACGCCAGTCGACTTCGCGGATGGAGTTCACGCGGCATTCGACCGTCACCCCCTGGACGTCGAAGGAGATGGGGTCGCCGACATCCACGCCGAGGTCCTTGGCGATTCCGGCTTCGACGGAGACGGGGACCGGGGAGGTGTCCGGCTGGATGGTTGGGACGAAGGTGCCGCGGAGGAGCTTTTCGGAGCCAACGAGATTGGTACGGAAGGTGGAACGGTACTCGCGTTGCAGGACCCATCCGGGAACACGCGCGTTGTTGTTCGTGGCGAGTTCAGCGATGGGAGTTCCGCGGATGGTGCGAAGCCGCATGGTGACGATGGGCGCTTCCTCGAGGACGGGCAGGCCGATGCGCCCGAGGGCTGCGATCACGTCGGTGCGTTGGTCGGGTTGGATGTCGAAGAGGATGGTGTTGGGTCGGGTGGAGGCGTTCGGGGTCTGGAGGGATTGCGTGAGCGAGGAGCGTGTGAGCTGGAGTGAAAGGAGCAGGAAGGTTCCCAGGCCGAGGGAGACGAGGAGGGTTCCGGTGCGGTTGTTGGGCCGATGGAGGCTGGCGAATCCCTGGCGCCAGGCGAAGGGCAGGCTGGCTGGCTGGAGTTTGCGGGCGCTCCAGACGAGGAGTCGTGCGGCACCTGCCAGCACGGCAAAGGCGACGCCGAGGCCGCCCGCGAATCCAAGCCCCTGGCGCCAATCGCGGGTTTGCAGCAGCGAGAACCCCAAGACCGCCGCGGCAATGAGGGTGATGACGGCGATGCGGAGCGGATCGAACCGTGCCGTGGGAGCATCGAAGGCGGAACGGATGGCGGCGAGGGGCGAGACGCGTCGGACCGCGAGGAGCGGGAGGAGGGCGAAGGCGATGGCGACGCCGATCCCGGCGACGGCGGCCTGCAAGGCGGCGCTCAGGGAGAAATGGACGTGGATGGGGAAGGGCATGACCCCGGCGAGCGCGGCCGGCACGAGGCGATGGATGAGGGCTCCGGCGGCGGTTCCCACGACGACGCCGAGCACGCCCATGGAGAGAGCCTGGGCGAGATAGACCGCGAAGGTTCCGGCCATCGGTGCACCGAGGCAGCGGAGGACGGCGACCTGGGGCAGGCGTTGGCGGACGTGGACGTTGATGGCGCTGGCCACGCCAACAGCCCCGAGGAGCAGGGCGATGAAGGCGACGAGACTGAGGTATCCGCCGAGGTTTTCGGCTGCGCGTCCAAGGTCCTCCTTCCGTTTGTCGGCGGTGTCCACGTCGAGCTTGAGGGCACGGAAGCGTTCGCGGAGGGGTTCGATGCGTTCGTTGAGCGGGGCATCTCCGGACAACTGGATGAGGGCGCGGTAGCGGACGAGCGAACCGCGACCGAGGAGTTGGGTTTCGGCGAGGCGGTCTCCCGCGAGGTACACGCGGGGAGCGAGGTTGGCGAAAGCCACGGAATCCCCTGGAACCCGACGCAGCAAGCCGGCGATGCGGGTCTGCCATTCGCCGAGTTTGACGGGGTCGCCGACGTTCACGTCGAACTGGCGGGCGACGCTTTCCTCGACCAGCAGGCCTTCGCCGCGGCGGAAGGCGTCCGCGGCGGATTCGGGCTCGGTTTCGAGACGACCGTAATAGGGAAAGGGGCCGGTGAGGGCGCGGACGTTGACGAGTCGGGTTCCTCCGTTGGAGGGAAAGCTCAGCATGGAGGCGAAGCTGATTTCCGTGCTGCGGTTGCCGCCGATTTCGTCGAGGAGCTTTTGCTCGGGTTCACCGAAGGGTTTTCGGGAACTGAGGACGAGGTCGGCGCCGAGGAGGGAGCGGGCCTGTTCCTCGATGCCGAGTCGGACGGAAGCCCCGAGGGAGCCAATGGCGACGAGCGCGGCGATGCCGAGGGAGATGCTGAGGGAGTAGAGGACGAAGCGGGCGCGGGAGGCGCGGGAGTCCCGCCAGGCGAGCCTCCACACCCAGGGTTGGAAGAGGGCGATGAAGACGTTCATGTGTCGCTGCGTTGGCCGTTGCGGAGGCGCACGATCTGTCCGCAGCGCCGGGCGAGGTCCGGGTCGTGGGTCACGAGGACGAGGGCGGTGCCGGCGGTGCGGTTCAGGTCGAAGAGCATGTCGATGACCCGATGGGCGGTGTCGCCGTCGAGGTTGCCGGTAGGTTCGTCGGCGAAGAGCAGCTTGGGTTGGGAGACGAAGGCGCGGGCGATGGCGACCCGCTGTTGTTCGCCGCCCGAGAGTTGGATGGGATAGTGATCGGTGCGGTCCTTGAGCCCGACCTGTTCGAGGAGGCGGAGGGCGTGGGCCGGGTCGGGGCGGGTGCCGCGGAGTTCCAGTGGGACGAGGACGTTTTCCAGGGCGGTCAGGGTTGGAAGGAGTTGGAAGTTCTGGAACACGAACCC
>CBDIPJ010000023.1:0-106279 GCA_965283655.1 Limisphaerales bacterium
CCCGGCGGCGTCACAACATCCTTGGCGGCGTCCGGGAACGGCACGTTGAACGGCCCGTATTCCGAACCGAGGAACCCGGCCGTCGTGAACGCCTTCAACTCCTCGCTCTCCCCGCCGTCAAACCGCTGTCCGATGTTGATGAACGCCGGCATCGCGGGATCCCGCGGTCCCAGCGTGCGGGACATGAACGCCCCGATGTGCGGACAGGCCACCGTCTGCGGCGGCGTGTAGCCCGTGTGCCAATGGAACTGGTGGCGGGAATGCAGGATGAAACCCAGGTCCGCCGCGGTGTAACTCCGGATCAGCGTGCCACGATCCATCACCGCCGCGAGTCGCTCCAGGCCCTGGCTGAACCGGATGCCATCCACGGCCGTGGGAATCGAGGGGAACGTCGACAGCACCCGTCGCGGATCCATGCCCTTCTCGAAGGGCGCGTAGGCCTTGGGATCAAACGTCTCCGTCGCCGCCATGCCGCCGCCCATCCAGAGCACGATCATGGCGTCCGCCGTCGCGGGGAGCTTGGGGAGGCTTTCGCTGGCCTCCACCACCCGCGCCCCACCGGCCGCGAGCGCCGCCATCGTCGCCGCGCTCAACCGCTTCACAAAGTCCCGCCGTGTGTAATCCGTATGCATGTTCCAATCAGGGTTCGAGGTTTCAGCGGATGAATTGAAATTCCGGCAACATCGCCACGCTCCAGAGGAGGTCTTCCACCCCCTCCTTGCGCGGTTTGTCGCCCACCAGTTCCAGCGACGCCTCCCGTTCCTTCCGTGTCGGGGTGCGTCCCAAGGCCTGGACGAAGACGTGTTCCACGAGCGCGCGTCCCTTCGGATGCCGCGCCGTCAGGTTTTCCGCCCCGCGTCCCAACAACCGTGAGAGCGTTTCGCCATTCGTCAACTCCAGCGCTTGCAAGGTCGTGGCCCCCGTTTGCCGCCCGGTGGTGATCTGCTCGCGGTTGGGCCGGCCCAACGCCATCAGCAGCGGGTCTGCCGACGCCAGCGCCGAACGGACCTCACCAAAGACCACCTTCCCGTTCGCCGTGTTCGCCAGCGTCGGTTGGAGGTTCCACGGCCCGATGGTTTCAGGCCCCAGCACCGACGCCTTCGCCCAGCCTTCCGTCCCGGCCCCGGCAGGCCATCCGGCCGGCTTCTCCTTGGACACCAGCCAGCGCGCGTCCGAAGCCACATCGCCGATCACGGTGACCGCGGTCTTCTTCTTTCCGGAATAGGCTTCCGGCACTTCTCCCGGAACACGCAAACGCACATAGGCCAGCAAACCGGCGGGATTCGGCCCCTCGCCACCGTTCACCGCCTCGATCACAAGCACGTTCGTGCCGCCGGCATTCAATTGCTCACGCAGGTCGTACACCGCCACCTGGCTCCAGTCGCCAGCATCGGCACCACGCACCCGCTTGCCGTTCAGGAACACTCGGGCCGAATTATCCACCTGGAGGTAGAGCACCGCCTCGGTCGGTTTCGCCGACAACACCAGATCGCGTCGGATCCAGTTCGTGGACGGAGGCACACCCTGAGCCGCATGCGCATCGCCCCAGATCCAGAAGGGTTCCGCCAACGCGGCGTTGGCCGATGACTTCGCCGCATCGGAAACCATCAACGATTCCAGCCCGCCCTCCGGCTTGTCGAACCACGCACCCGTCACCTGGCCCATCGCGTCGCGGAACTGCTCCGCCGTCAACCGACGCAACTGGGGGCCGCGGAAGACAAACGGTTCCCCGGCCTTCTCGACCTCGTCCACCACCGGCAACTGGTACGCCCGTGACGTCAGGATCAGGCCCAGGGTCCGCTGGAGGTTCCATCCGCTCGCCACGAGGTCTTCCGCCAACCAGTCGAGCAGGTCGGCGTCCCACGCCGGATTCTGCATCACGTCGACCGGCTCCACCAGGCCGCGCCCCATCAACCGCGCCCAAAGCCGGTTCACCACCGTCCGGGAAAGCCGTCCGTTGGAGGGCTGGGTGATGAGCGCCGCCAACTGCGCCAACCGGGTGCTCCGGGCTGCGCTGCCGTCCACCGCACCCAACTCCGGGAACAGGAACCGCAAGGGTGCCGTCTTTCCCGTCGGCTTGTCGCACTGGACCATCTGCAAGGGTCCATCCGCGTAGACGCCCGCCAAGCCGTAGCAATCGCTCAACTGCCAGTCGTCGATGAAGGAGTCATGGCACGAGGCACACTTCAGGTTCACGCCCATGAACACCTGCGAGACGTTCTGGGCCGCCTGCATCGGCGGCGTCATCGAGGCGTTCACCGCTCCGCGCCAGACGATGCCCTTGGTGAAGCCCTCGCTCTCCGGCGTCGGGTTCACCAACTCACGGACGAACTGGTCGTAGGGCTTGTTGTCCCGCAACGCCGCATACAGCCACTTGTGGATCGGCTTGCGTCCGCCGTCGATGTAGCCCGTGCCCTTGTAATCATTCCTCAGGAGATCGTTCCAATAGGTCAGCCAATGCTGCGCGTATCGCGGACGATCCTCCAGCAACTGCTTCACGAGGCGCTCGCGCCGACCGGTCGAACGATCCTTCTCGAACGCTGCCATCTCTGCCGCCGTCGGCAGGAGCCCCACGACATCCAGGTAAACGCGCCGCACGAACACGGCGTCCTCCACCGGTTTCGCGAGCTTCACATGTTCCCGGGGCGCGCCGGGCTTCAACACGCGACCGGCCGCATAGGCATCCAGGAACCGATCCAATGGATGCACCGCGTTGCCCGCCGGCAATTCCGGCTTCCGCGGCACCAGATTGTTCGCCGGCACCCGACCAAACCCCACCGTCTCCGGCCACACCGCGCCCTGGTCAATCCAGGCCCGCAGGATCCCGACCTGCTCGGGCGTCAGGCGCGTGCCCTTCTGCGGCATCACGTCATCCGGATCCGTGCCCGCCACCAGATGGATCAGATGGCTCTCCGCGCTCTTCCCGGGAACGATCGAAACCCCGGAATCCGCCGCCGCCAGTGCCGTCGCGCGCGAATCGAGCCTCCAACCGCCCTTCTCCTTGCCGCGCCCGTGGCACTTCACACAACTGGCCTCGAGGATCGGCTGCACATCCTTCACGAAATCCACCGTGCGGGCCGCCGCCGGCGGCAATTGCCGGATGGCTTCCGCCGTGGGTGCCACCGCACCCACGACCCACGGCATCACAACGACGCCCATCCCCAGGATCCCACGGATCCATCGACACAAGAGCATGCACCCTTTCTAGGCCCCGACTCAGCCAACCGCGAGCCGAAAGACGGGAACCTGCTCCGTTCCCACCTCCAGGGCCGGGGTGGCGACGTCCACGTCGCCCTCTCCCAGAGCCCCTCCCCAACGGCGATGAAGACATCGCCTCCCCGTTCCAGCCCAGGGCCGGGGTGGCGACGTCCACGTCGGCCTGTCCCGGAGCCCTTCCCCAACGGCGATGAAGCCATCGCCTCCCCGTTCCAGCCCAGGACCGGGGTGGCGACGTCCACGTCGCCCTCTCCCGGAGCCCCTCCCCAACGGCGATGAAGCCATCGCCTCCCCGTTCCAGCCCAAGACCGGGGTGGCGACGTCCACGTCGCCCTCTCCAAGAGCCCTTCCCCAACGGCGACGAGGACCTCGACCCCCGTTCCGTGCGGAGGGTCGGATCACGATCCGCCCGCGACACCGTTCCCAATCCGGTACACGAGGACCAGGCCCGCCCGCAGCAACACCGCGAACTCCCCGGCCCGCGGGAGACCGACCACTCCCACTGCCTCCGTCCCCTCGATCCGCATCCGCCCGACATGTCGGACCCCGGACCCTCCACATCGAGCAGCAGGGCATCGTTGCCGGACAACAGCACCAGGGGCCCGCCCGCCACGAACGCCGCCTGCGGCTCCGCCATCTCCGCATCCAACTCGATGAACCCCGGGGTCCCGAACCAATGCAGCACGGCTCCGGTCGTCATCAGGACCACCACACCCCGCCGCAGATGGCGTCGCGTCGGGACCAAGCCGATGATCGTCCCGGGAGCGTCCAGGGCCAAACGACCCGCCCCCTCCACACCCACCAGCAACCGGTTTCCAAAGGCTACTACGATCGTGTTGCCGACCGCCGTCATGCGCATGCGTGACGCCTCGTCCATCTGCGCCCCCTCCAGCAGCGCCGCGCTCAGATCCTCCGTGCGAAGCAACGTTCCGGACCGCAACCAACTATTGAGGATCACCCGCCCCTCCGAGACATGGCAGGTCCAGGTAGATTCGTCGCCCGACGCCAGGGCGAGCACACCCGCGGGCAGCCAGGACGGCGTCCCGGCCACGACCTGGATCCGACGCCGGCCATCCGAGACCGGGAGCTTCAACTCCGCCAGCGGCTCGCTTCCCAGTGCCAACGCCACCGTGAACCCCTCCGCGTCCAGCGGTTCCCAGAGCACCCCGTGGCGACGCAACACGTCCGGTTCGACCGTCCATCCAGCCGTCGTCAGGTGCTGTTCTTCCACGAGGATTTCCAACCGGATCTCCCCCACCCCGCCCCCCACAACCAGCAACGTGTCGCCGCATTCGCGCATCCCGATCCAGTCGCCGCGCTGGGGCATCTCAAACCGCCGCACCACCTGCGCCACGGCGCCGGTCGGGAGAACCGAGGCCAACCGCGAAACAAGCGCCCGCCGCTGCCCGCGATGCTGTTCGCGATAACGGTTCACGTCCCGCGACAGCAACCGGTCGGTCGGAGCCAAGGTCACCAGCAACCCGGTCAGATGCCGAAGATCTTCCGCCGACAACCCCGCCACGCCCAGCGCCTGAGCGACCAACTGGCGGACCAGATCTGCCGCGTGGGCCCGCACGCCGGCATCCGGAAATCGCACGCCCACCTGAGCGAGCCACGTGGCCACGGCATTCCGCCGGCCCGACGTCCCCAGCAGCGATCCCCGGTTCGCGTGCAGCCACGCCATCGCCTCCGCGGCACGCCCCAACCGTCCCATCATTTCAAAAGCCGCCTCCAACGCCGCCAAAGCCTGAAGCCCTTCCGGCCATGCCTCCAGCAGGAGCTTCAAGGCACGATCCGGATCGCCCAATCGCTCCGCGATGATCCGGGCTGCGCCTGGCAGGTCGCCGCGCGTCCGACACTGCGTCACCGCCTGTTCCAGGGCTCCCCTTGCCGTCGACTCGTTCCCCAACTTCGCATGAAGTTCCGCCGCTTCCAGCCACCGGCCCAGACGTTCGTAACGCTCCACCGCCTCCGCCAGCAATCCGCCCTCTGCGAGGCATTCCGCGGCCATGAGCGGATTCGACAGATAATTCTCCAGCACCAGCGCGGCCGAGCGGAAGTCCTTCCCCTGCCTCAACGCGGCGGCTGCCCCGACGTAATCCCCCAGCAGTTCGCCGTAGATGTACGCCGCGCGCCGGAACCGGCCCAACCGCAACTCGCGATTTGCCATCTCGCGATACCGCATCTGCAACGCCAACCGCAGCGACTCCGGAACCTCCCATCCATCGCCCGGGCCACCCCCCAGTCGCGACGGATCAAACTCGGGCGAACGTTCCTCCAGCTTCGCCCCCGGCTCCGCCATGCCACGGTGATCCGACGACTTCAGCGGGATCGCGTGACGGAGTCCCTGCTCCGGATCCGACTCCAGCAGGTGCATCAACCGGTGGAGTTCCTTGTTCCGCAACTGCTCGAGGTCATCGGAAACGTGCCGCAACTGACGCAACGCCCAATCCTGAAGGTCATTCGCCCACGTGCGCTGCGAGGCACTCGACGGCAGCATCGAAACCGCCTTGGCCACGCCTTTCGCCAGCGCCGCCTGGGCGCCACGCAACCCCTTCCCAACCGCGCTATCCTTCGGCTCACCCGGGGAGGGCGGCAGCGCCTTCGGTGGTTCGGATCCGATCTCCGACGCCGCATCCTGCAGCATCCCGCCCAGGTCGGCCGGCGTCACCAGACGCACGCCGAGCAACCCCGGCAGCGGTGGTTCGCCGGAACGCGCGCCGTTCCAGTTCTCCAACCGCTCCTCCGGCACCTCCAGCAGGTCCGCCACCCGCAGCGCTTCGGCGGCATCAAACCCGCTGAGCACGCCGCCCGGGTGCAGGAATCCCACCTCCAACCGACACAACTCCCGAACCTCCGCATCGGTCACCGGCGGAAACAACTGTCCCTCCGCCGGCAGGTACAACCGCCCGGCCAGGCACCGGCACGGAAGCGCCCCCGCAATCCGGCCCACGACACCCACCGCCGTGCCCGCGACCAGCAACCCCGCCACCCGCCCGCCATCCACCCCGCCGGGAACCACGAACACCCGCGTCGCCGACGTCGCCAACCCCAACGCCACGATCACCTCCAACCAGTGCCCCGTGTCCGACCCGGGCACGAACCACCCCACGGGCGGTTCCAGCCCTGCCGTTCCCTCGCGGATCTCGATCGGAATCGTCATAGCGTCGAAACAAAGCCCGCCATCGCCTCCCGCACATCGGCCACCGCGGCCGCGAATCGTTCCCGGAAGAAGAACTCCGGCCCGATCACGCCCCCATGGCTCGTCCACACCGCCGCCTCACCGTCGGTCATCATCACGCTGATCTCGGCGCTGCCGGGTTGCGAACTCCGCAGGTGCAACAACCCGCGACCATCCACCCACGCGACATTCCCCGAGGGCCACTCCACCCGTTGCAACGTGCAGCCGAACGGGGTCGCCACGCCCGACACCAGCACCTCCACCACGTGCACGGGAACCTCGCCCTCGGGCAAATCGCGGAACTTCGGCACACCGTCCATCGAGAGCACGCGCCATCGGCCTTCGCGACGCCGGACCGCCAGGCAACCACACGAGACGCCGATCGCTTCCACCACGCGGAAAACCGTCCGCGCCGGCGGGGGCGGGATCCGATCCAGCGCAAACCGCTTCAAGTCGCCTGTGCCCGTTTCGCTGATCTCGCCCGTGGCCATGTCAAACATCCGGATGGGCCCCCGCTTCTCCGGAACAGTGACCCAGATCATCCGGGTCCCATCCTCGGACACCCGCGAGCCCCGCTTCTGGAAATAGTCCGGAAAGGCCGGCCCATCACCGCTCGCCCGAACCTCCGCTCCCGTCTCGAGGTTCCGGATCAGGCCATCCACGCGCACCAGCCAGATCGCATCCCCGCCCCACTCGACAGGACCGTCAACAGATCCCGCGACGACCACCCCGGCGGCAATGGCAACGGATCCATCCGGACGCGTTCGCCGTCCCAGGAAGCCGCCACCGCCACTGACGAGCGTGTCCGGTAGAACCGGCCATGGATCGGCGTCAGTCCACCCTCCGAGGTCGACAGGCACTGCCCATCCGCAATGGCCAATGCCGCGGCGTAGGTCTCCCCGTAGATCAGGATCACCTCGCCGAACAACCGCCCACCCTCGACGCGTTCGGGAAGGCAACCCGGCGCAAGATCCACCGAGGTCTCGTCCCGCTCCGACCACGTCAGGCTCTGGAGCCGGCCCGGTCGATGCGTCGTCGCGCCCTTGACCACGTACACCCGGTCCTGGCTCGTGCCGACCCACACCGTCCGCCCGGCCCCCAGCATCGCCGGATGCACCTCGGCCCCCTTGGAGTTGCCGAGGTAGCGCATGACCTGACGGTTGCCCACCACGGCCACCACCGCGCCGTCCTCGTCAAGGCACCTCGCCGTGATGCTGCCCGCGAGCGGAAACAGGAACGGGAACGGATGCATCCGCACGATCGCCGGTAGGTCACCGCCCTCGGCCACCAACGGAACGGCCACCGATCGCCCTTCGAGGACCTCCTTCAGGTCCAGGTCCGCCGAACAAAGCGGCGGCCGCGGAAGCAACGGCAACCGGTGCAACTCAAAGCTCCCGTCCCGATCCACCACCGCCACGAACCCATCCAGCGTTCCCCGCGCCAGCAAGGCCGCCCGGAACTCGGGATCCGCCACCACGTCGCGTTGCGTCACCACCACGCATTGACCTCCGGGAACTTCGGCGGCGCGGTCCGCCAACCCCGCGATGATCGGCCCGGGATGGACACTGGCATCGAGGCTTCCGAGGTGTTCCGTCAGTCCTTCACGCGTCAGCAGATCCGCGGGCACCATCTCCGCGCCCCGTCCGCGCCACACGCGCACCCCCTGTTGGCGACCGGAGTTGGCCATCAACGCCAGCCCCACCGACGCCGCCAGCAAACGCGGGATACCCCACAGGCGCACCCCCGTGTCGAGGAACACGTCGAGTCCACCGGGCGGTTCGCGCGCGGGCGGTTCGCGCTGCAGGTACAAGGCCTCGTTCAACGCCACCCGTACCGCCAGCGTGAGGTCGTCATGCGCCAGTTCGCTCACCAGCAACCGGTCCAGCGATCCGCGCTGCGAAAGGTCAGCCACCCCCTCCGAGGCCCCATCCTCCGGGGCCGTCAACCGACGCGGCAATCGCAACGCCGCCATCAGGTCCTTCGCCCCACGTGCCACCGCCCCCAGTTCGGAATCCTCCCCCAACGTCTCCAGCCACTGCCGCGCCCGCTCGGACAACGGCAACTCGCGCAGCACCTCCGGCTCGGCGGGCACCGGCAACCCGTCCAGCCCCGTCCGCAACCGCAGTGACAATCCCTCCGCCGTGTACGCCCGCAACCCGCGCGCCACCATCTCGACCTCGCGCAACAGGGCCGTCCTTCCGCCAGGTCTCGACGGACTCCGCAGCTCGGCATCCGTCATCGGCGTCGAAAGTCCGGACAAGACTCGCGACGCCTCGGTACTGCGATCGCCATCCGCCGCTTCGAACACCGCTTCCGCGAGCACGCATCGGGCCTTCAGTCCCGCATTCACCTCGCCCGGCAACCGAGCCACCCGCAACAACTGGTCCAACGCCAGCAAGGCCTGCGATCGGACCTCCACCCCGGCCACCGGCAACGGTTGGGCTTCCTCCCCAGGCACGGGTGGAACCAGTGGCAATGGCAATTGCCCCGGATCCACCGGCAGTTCGAGGTACAGTTCATCCAGCTTCGGCACGCGTCCGCGGCAAGACGCCAGCAAGACCACCACCGCGCCGAACGGTGGCAGGCCCCCGGGAGCCAGCCATTCCAGCACCTGCCGGATTTCCTCCCGGAACGCCACCGTCGTGCCATCCGACCAGGCCACCACGCTCCCGGAGTCCACCCAGCGCCACGGTCCGTCCACCCGCGCCCGCAAGTATCCCAACGCCACCGCGCGATCGGTCCTCATCGTCCGACCTCCAACTCGGCAATCGTCGCCCGGACCGACGCGGGCGTGAGCGGGACAAACTGTTCCGTGGTCAACCGGACGAATCCATCGCCTTCGCCCGCGGTGCGCGCAGGTTCCCACACCACGATCTCGTTGGCCGCCACCCGCAGCACCTGTTCCACCACCCCCACTGTCACCGCGGGCGCCCACCGGTAGCCTGCCGGCACCCACACACGTCCATGCCCCACCCACCGCCTTCCCGGCAACGGCGGCAACAGCCGCCCCCGCACCAGGACCCGACCCTCCATCGACACCGCAAACAGCAACCCCGCCATCCGCAACTGCGCCGCCGTCCGCACGAACTCCCGCAGCGCCCCCGGATCCGTCTCCAGCAGCGTCGGCTCCGCCTCCTCCGACGACTCCACCAACCCCAACCGCACCGACCCCGGCAACCGCCCCGGCAAGGCCGACGCCGGCGCCGTCACGCGCAGCCACGATGCCAGCGGTTCCCAGCGGATCTCGGGAAGTCGGAATGCCGGAATCCGCGAACCCACCCGACACAACGCGGACGGCAGCACCCACACGAAACGATCCCGTGCAGGCAACGCCGCCAGCAGACGCCGCAAGCCGGCATCGGCGCGTTCGCCGCGAAGCCACACGACGTCCCCCACCTCGCCCACATCGACCCCCGGTGCCAGTCGCAACGGCGCCAGTCGACACGCGTCCGCCCGCGCCAGGCACAGAGCCCACGGGCCTTCCTCTGGAACAGTCGACGCCATGCTAGCGCTTCACCCGCTTCCACACCGCCGCCACCCGACCCGTCAGCCACTCGCGTCGCACCCGATCCGCCACCCACGGCACACGGCCTTCGAGGATCGCCAACCGATCGCGCACGCCCGCCAGTTCCTCGGCGTCCGCGCCTTGGGCATCCGCTTCCAGTCCCTCCAGGTCCCGTGCGAGTGCCTCAGGATCCGGACCGGTGTTCGGATGCGCCCGTGGATGGTCGCCTTCCGCCGCGGCCCCTTCCTCCAAGGCATGCGCCACCAACCCGGCGAGCACCTCCTGCTGCTCCTCCGCATCCCAGATGTGGCGCAACACCCAAAGGTCGCTCAACCGTGCCTCCGTCCGCCCACACAACAACGCGCTTGCCGCCACCACCCGCTGCAACCGCACGGCCCGACGATCACTGACCGCGATGCCCGCGTGCCGGATCCGCTGGATCAACCGCGCGAAGGCCGGCCGCACCGTCGCCAACTCCACGCGCACCAGTTCCCGCTGGGCTTCGCGCAGCTTGTCGAAGGAAAGCGCGGACGTTGCCACGCGGGCCTGTCCCAACACCCACCCCGCCCCCAGCACCTCCTCCAACCGATCCTCGGGGACATTGTCGCAGCGCACGCGCAGCAGGAACCGGTCGAACAACGCCTTCAACGCATCGTCCTCGGGCAGGTGGTTGCTCGCACCGACGAACATCAGGGCCGACAGCGGCCGGGTCTCGCGTCCGCGACGGAAGATCCGTTCGTTCAGCGCCATCAGCAGTGAGTTCAGGATCGCGCTGTTCGCGTTCAGCAATTCATCAAGGAACACCAGCGACGCCTCCGGGAGCATCCCTTCCGTGTTCGTCACCAACTCGCCCTCGCGCAACCGCCGGATGTCGAACGGACCGAACAACTCGTTCGGCTCGGTGAAGCGGGTGAGGAGGTAGTCGAACGTCCGCCCCTCCATCCGTGCACCCAACTGGTGCACCAACGCCGTCTTCGCCGTTCCGGGAGGACCCAGCAGGAACAGGTTCTCCCCACCCATCAGGCACACACCCATCAGGTCGATGACCTCATCCTTCCCGACGAAGCTGCGCTTCATCGGCTCCAGCACCTCCATCACCAACCGTCTTGCAATGTCACTCATGGGTTCAGTCTCGATTCTTCCCTCAAAATCCATTCACACGACACCCGCCGTACCGCCGAGCACCCGGTCCGCCAACCGCGGAGCCAACGCCCGATGCACGCCCAGGTCGTTCCGGATCATCCGGTCCACCGCCGCCACCCCCACCCGTGTCAGATCACCCTCCGCCTCGATCCGGTCGACGTACAATCGCAGCAACGTCGGATCCGCCTCAAACTCCCCGATGCTCCCGCCGCCACAGGCCGGCATGCCCACCGACGACATCGGCCACGCCTTGCCGACCCTTTCCAGGGCGCCCACCAACGGATCCAGATGACTCTGGCGTCGCACCCAACGCCACAGCGCGGGCAGATGACGCAAGAGAAGGTCCACCGACCAGACCCGGGCTGGCCCCACCGGACCGGGACACGGCGGATCACACGCGGCCCGGATCGTCACCTCGCCCAGGTCCCGGCACACCGCACACTGGCACAATCGGTACATCAACCGCGCCGCCCAGATCACCGCGTCCATCTGCAAGGCAGGAGTCTCACCCCCCAACGCCTGACGTGCCCGTCCATCGAGCGCCCGCAACTCCGCTTCCACCCCGTCCAACCGTCCATCGAGCGGCTCCAGCACCAACGCCACCGCCCCGGTCTCCCGCAGGGAACGCACGAAGATCGACAGCGTCGATCCATCGTTCGGTTGCATTCCCGCGGTGCCTTCCATTTCCGCCAACCCTTCTCCGCCCACCCCAAAGTGCAAGCCTTCCCATCCGGGGCAGCGACATCCCCCGTACAACCCCTCCAACGCCAACGGCGTTCTGCCCACATGCCCCAAGGCAACCCAACCGCAACGCGGTTGTGGCTAACCCACCCACTCCCATCCTGTCATCCTGTCATCCTGTCCATCCCCATTCCGTCGATCTCGTCGTCACATCCCAAAGGCCTATCCAGGTCAGTCTTCGTGTCCCTCGAGAAATTCGTGGCAACGAACCGAACCAACCCCACGTCTTTCCCCCTTTTTGCGATCTTTTCGATTTTTGCGGCTAACCCCTCCGCGTGAACCTGTTTTCGTTCCCGTGGTCGACCTGGTCAGTCACAGCCGCGAACAAAAGCCCTGCAAAGTTCAGGCAACCCCAGGAACGAATCGAACCAAAGCCAGGTCCCTTCCCCATTTTTTGGGGTTCTTTGCGATTCTTGCGGCTAACCCTCTCCGCGCCTCCGCGGCTCCGCGTGAACCTGCCTCCGCTTTAAACCGCGTGGCTGCGGCTTGCCCGGTGCCTACTTCCGCACCGTTGGTAACCCTCCCGACTGGGCGTCCCGCTTCGCGTCTGCCCGCTTCCGATTTGAGGCAAACATCACGAACCCACATCCGCACAACGCCACCCCAACGACGAAGGGAGACAGTCCCCAGGGAACCAATTGAAGAGCCATCCTTCGATTATCGGCCGTGCCGGTGTCGGCAAGGACACCCAAGCCCGCAAGTGCCGCCAATCCCAGCACCGGGATCGAAATCAGGATGCCGAGCCCTCCCAGAACAAACAGGACAACGGTGAGGATCCGCGCCGTCTTTCCACCTTCGGGATTGCTCATACGTGGACCAGCGTGAATTCGCCCACGGGAACCCGCAACCAGTGGCTGCATGAATCCCTCAACTGGTTCCGCCTCGGAGCCGCAAACGCACTCAACCCGACAATGAGGCCCTCTTCCCGTTGCCCTACCTGTCCCTTCGGACAAACACGACGACCGGACTGTTGGTCCAGCACAGGAGGAACTCCTCGACATCGTCCGGCTGAAACGGCGGCAACTGCCGCCGATAGACCAGGTGGGGTGTCGAGAGATCGAGATCCATGCGCGTCGGATGAAGGATCAGTCCCCGCCACTCGTCGGCGGTCCGTTCCGATTCGACAGAGACAAACTTCCCCAACCGAACAAGCGCCGAAAGGTCCTGCGCATCGATCTCGAACCGGATCGCACGTTGATCCCCTTCCGCAAAGTTCAGCTTCCCCCCGCCATGCTCCAGCACCCGAACGGATCGAGGCATCGGATGGACCACGAACTTCTCAAACACCGACGTGGGGCTCATGGACTCATAGGCCATCACCAGCAACAGCCCGGCCACCACACTGCACGGCAGGTTGAGAA
Source organism: Limisphaerales bacterium (assembly GCA_965283655.1). Taxonomy (GTDB): domain Bacteria; phylum Verrucomicrobiota; class Verrucomicrobiia; order Limisphaerales; family UBA9464; genus UBA6176. The sequence continues at coordinate 13,148 of CBDIPJ010000023.1, forward strand.
GCAACATCTCGGGAAGCGGGCGCAGGCGCCAAACCTTGCGAAGCAGCCACCGGGCGCCGACCTGAACGCCAAGATGCAACGGCACAAACGGGCTTGCCAGAATGGGACCCAAGACAAGAGCGACCGCCCTTCTGGTATCCGGATCCGTGGAATAGGTCACGGCGTGGGACCAACTCACGCCAAGGACCACGATCAGACACCCAACAAGGTACACCCCGAGCCTGGCCACAAAACCGGGTGGTTTCAGAATGGGTGCGATGGGTTTCACAGGTGCAGGTCCGGATGCCATGGCCACAAGGAACCTGATCGACGGCGGTGAATGCGCCAAGGCCTGAAACCAACCCCGCCCCCCCCGCTTCCTGGTCACTTCGCGAGGAGGAACCGGACCAGCGCGAGGGCGAGGGCAAAGGTATATCCGCAGAAGAATCGATGCAGCGGACCGATCAGCAGTCCGTTCTGGACCCGGCGGCGTCCGAGGGCCGACATCACCAACCCGGCCACGACCGGGGTACACGCCAACGCCACCCAACGGAGGGCCTCCACTCCCACTGGAAGTTCGGCCGGCCAATCCATGCACCCGGCACCAGCGATGCGACCCACGACGGCCCAGGGCGAACCTTGAAACCCGCCGCTCGCCCTCACTTCGCCAGCGACACTTCTCCCTCGCCCCGCGCTTCATCCAGGACCGGTCCGGCCTTCTGGCTGACGGATTCGGCAATGCTGGCGACGCGCTGACCGGGCTCGGGCTTCTCTTCCTTGTTGAAGCGCACGGACACCACACGGCTCACGCCCTGCTCCTGCATCGTCACGCCGTAGAGCACGTCGGCCATGGCGATCGTCCGCTTGTTGTGGGTGATCACAATGAACTGGCTCTGCTCCAGAAACCGTTGCAGCACCTTCACGAAGCGCAGGATGTTCGACTCGTCCAGCGGCGCGTCCAACTCGTCCAGCACGCAGAACGGTGACGGCTTCACCTGATAGATCGAGAAGAGCAACGCCACGGCGGTCATCGTCTGTTCGCCACCAGACAGCAGCGAAATGCTCTGGAGCTGCTTGCCCGGCGGACGCGCCACGATCTCGATGCCGGCCTCAAGCACATCCTCGCCGTCCACCAACCGGAGGTCGGCCTTACCGCCACCGAAGATCTCCGTGAACATGGCGATGAAGTTCGCGCGGATCTTGTCGAAGGTCTCCACGAACATCGTCTTCGTCTCGTCGTTGATCTTGTTGATCACGTCGGACAATTCCGCCTTCGCCTTGACCAGGTCCTCGAACTGCGTGTTGAGGAAGTTGTGGCGTCCTTCGGTCTCCTCGTATTCCTCGATCGCCACCAGGTTCACGGGCCCGATTTCATCCAACCGCTTCTGCAGGTACTGCACCTGCTGCGTCACGAGGTTCCAGTCGGTGGTCGCACCCGATGCGGCCATGTCGGCCAGTGGCACCGATTCCACCTTGGCCGCGCCCCCATCCTCCGCTGCCGTGATGCGCAGGCCCTCCGGCTGGATGTCCTCCAGCTGGACCTGATATTTCGTGGCGATGCGTTCGCGCATGGCCTGGACCGACATCGTCTTCTGGGCCAGTTCCACGTCGAGCTGGCCGCGTCGCGTCTGCAACTGGGTCAAACGGCCGCGATGTTCACGCAACCGTTCCTCCCGGGTGTGGATGTCCGCTTCGAGCGCGGACTTCTCCTCCAGCTTGGCGGTCACCTGATCGGAGACCGTGGTACGTTCATGGCGCAACCGTTCGACTTGCCGACGGGACTCCTCGATCTCGGACTCGAACTGCGCCCGGCGTCCGTCGAAGGTGCCCAACTCCGCCTCCAACCGCTGTGCCAACTGGCCGAGTTCGCGCAAGCGCTGCTCCAGCGGCATCCGCTGCCGGGCATGCGACGCCTGCAACTGTTCCTCCGTGGCCAGCGACACCTTCGCGTCGCTCAACGCCGCATTGGCCGTGTCACGCGATTGCCGGAACTCCTCGACCGCTGCCGAACACTCAGCGACCCGTTCGACCGACTCGCGCTCTGTCGCTTCCGACTGCGCCACCGTATCCGCCAACCGCGCCCGCTTCTCGATGCCTTCGGCTTCGTGCGAAGTCAGGTTCTCCAGGTCGTGGACGGTGGACTCAAACTTCACGCGCAAGGACCGCCGGGAATTCTGGAGGGCATTGAACTCGCCCTGTCGCGTCGCGACCGCCACCTCGTGCTGCCGCAACTCCGTGCGCGCCTGCTCCAGGCTGGCCTGCAACGCCGTCTGCTCGCTCTGCAATGCCCCCTTCTTGCGTCCCGCCTCCTCCACCCGCGCCACCAGCGCGGCCAACTCCTGTTGCAGTTCAGCGATCTGGTTCTTCCGGCCAAGGATGCTCGACGCGTTCTTGCCAGAACCACCCACGGACCCGCCGGTGTACACCCCGTAGCGCGTGAGCAGGTCCCCCTGCGCCGTCACGAAATCCGACCGTCCGCCCGCGGCGGCATGGGCCACCGTGGCGGCAGCGAGATCGGGAACAATCCACGTCCGCCCCAACCACGCCCGGAGCAACGCCTGGATTTCGCCCTCCGACTCGATCACGGACAACGCCGGTACCGCGCCCTCGACCGGCGGTGCGGAAGGATCCAACGCCGGCATGTCGTCCGCCGCCGCCGCGGCTGCGGCCAACTCCAGCGCGGCAATGCTCGCACGTCCCTTCTTGTTGGATTGCAGGTCGCCAAGGATCCGCGTTGCAGCATCCGGTTGGCGCGTCAGGACAACCTGTAGATGGTGCCCGAGGACGGCCTCCACGGGCACGACGTGTTCGGGCGGGACGCGGAGGCGATCCGCGATCGAACCCAGGACATCGGCACTCTGGCGCAAGGCCGCCAACGCGCCCTGGCTGAAGCCCTCGTGCTGCGTGTCGAGCTGCTCGAGGACGTTCAGACGCGACCGTTTCTCCGCCTGCTGCCGCAGGGCGCCGTCGAGTTCCTGCGCGGCACCGGTGATCTCGCCCTGCAACGCCCGCAAACGCGCCTGACGTTCCTCCAGCGTGCCCCGGCAGGTCTGGACGTTGAGCTGCTCGGTCTGGAACTCCGCGGTGAACTCGGCCAAGCGCGCCTCCAGGCGGCTCTGTTCCTCCTCCAGCTGGACCCGTTCCGATTGCAGCTTCTCCAGCCGCACCATGTTGCCCTGCTTCTGCAGGTCCATCGCGTTGATCTCGTTTCGAGCCCGCGCCAATTGCTGGCTCGCCGAGAACGCCTGCGACTGCGCCACGCGCAACTGTTCCTGACGTTCGGAAACCTGTCGCTCCACCGCCATCACGGCGTTGCGCTTCTCCTCGAGGGCGGCGCGGAGCATCCGCACGGATTCCTCGGATTCGGCCAGACGCTCGTTCACCAGCGCGAGTTCTGCCTCGGCCACCTGCCGGCGCTCGAGCGCCTGCGTGATGTCGGCCTGTGCCCGCGCCTGCTGGTTGCCCAGCTCGTTCAAGCGCTCCTCGTTGAACCCGATGCGGCCTTCGTGGCGATCGGCCTGCCCCTTCAACTCCAAGCCCTGCTGCTGCAACGCGGAGATCTGTTCCTCCAACCCGCCCCACTCGCCGCGCAGCTGCAGGATCTCGTCCTCCGACCGCAGCACCCCCTCCTGGCAGAGCTCCATCTCCAGCTTGAGCTTCTCCGACTGCTCCTCCCGCTCGCGGATCTCCAGTTGCAACCGGTCGAACTGCGACCGCGCCAACTGCGTCTCCAGAAGCTGCAATTCGCTCTGCAGCGTCTTGTACCGGCGCGCCTTTCCGGCCTGACGCTGCAACGACCCGATCTGGCGCTTCACCTCCTTGATGAGGTCCTGGACGCGCAGGAGGTTCTGGTCCGTCGACTCCAGCTTCCGCAACGCCTCGCGCTTCTGCTGCTTGAACTTCGTGATCCCCGCCGCCTCCTCGAACACCAACCGCCGGTCATCCGGCTTGCTCGACAGGATCTGCGTGATGTTGCCCTGGGCCATGATCGAGTAACTCGCCTTGCCCATGCCCGTGCCCGCAAACAGCGCCTGGATGTCCCGCAACCGGCAGGACGCCTTGTTCAGGAAGTATTCGGACCCGCCATCCCGGTACACCCGACGCGTGATGGTCACCTCATTGTAATCGAGGGGGATTCCAAAGGACTTCAACTGCTCCGTGTCCACATCCCCGATCGTCAGGCTCACCTCCGCCATGCCCAACGGCTTCCGCCCGTCCGTACCATTGAAGATCACGTCCGCCATCTCGCCACCGCGCAGGGCCTTGGCCGATTGCTCGCCCAGGACCCATCGCAGGGCGTCCGAGACGTTCGACTTGCCGCAGCCATTGGGGCCGACAATCGCGGTCATCCCGGGTTGAAAGTTCACCGAGGTCTTGTCGGCAAACGATTTGAACCCGAGCACCGTGAGGTTCTTGAGGTACATGACCCGACCATTGGAGAAACCCACCCACCCCATCGCAAGGCCAAACCCCCAACTAATGGGGGTGAGTTATTCACAACGCCACAAGATCATGTGGATAACCTGTTCACAACTGTCCTTGGCAGGGCTTGATACAATCCCGGCGGAGGCAACCAGACCTGCGCGGTACCCCGTGCTCACAGATGGGTGAACGGCACGCCAATGATCTTTTCTTCGTACTGCCGCGGCACCGTATCGTTGTGGATCACGATTCCGACACGCGCCTCCTGCTCCAGGACAAAATCCCGCAGGGACCGAAGATCACGCGGGGCAATCGTGGACGAATGCTTGATCTCAAAGGCAATCCGCCCGAACTCGGTATCAACAATCAGCGCAGGTACATGTCGAGGAGTGGGGAACACTGTCGATCCATTTCATGCAATTTGAAACTCAGGGTTTGAAATTGCAAGGTATGGAACACCCAAGGCTAAACACCCGGAATCAACGTCTGGAACCGTCCCTCTCCATCCCACCGGGCGGGATCTTCGGAGCTTCATCAACACCTTCTCCCGCCCTGAAACCCCTCATCTGAAAACTTGGCACTTCGCCTTCCTCCCCTTCTACTGGGCCCGCAAACATGAAACTGAAGCTCGCGCCCATTGAGGGCGCCGTGGCAGCCCCACAGGGATTCCGGACCGGCGGCGTATTCTGCGACATCAAACGCCTCGGCACCGGCAAGGGCTCCGACAAGGGACCGAAGCTCGACCTCGCGCTCATCGTCTCCGAAGTCCCGTGCGCCGTCGCCGGACTCTTCACCACCAACCAGGTGTGCGCGGCCCCGGTCAAGGTCTGCGTCCCCCGCACCGCCAAGGGCATCGCCCAGGCCGTGGTCATCAATTCCGGGAACGCCAACGCCTGCACCGGCCGCATCGGAATGAAGGACGCCCTCGCCATGGCGGACCTCACCGAGGCCACGCTCGGCATTCCCCGTGGATACGCCTTGGTCGCGTCCACCGGCCGCATCGGGGTCAACCTTCCCATGCCCCAGGTCCGCGCCGGCATCGTCGACTGCGCCACCAGGCTCGGCACCTCGGTGGAACACGCCAACCGGGCCACCGAAGCCATCATGACGAGCGACACCAAGCCCAAGCAGGTCGCCGTCCAACTGAAGCTCGGCGGCAAGACGGTCCGCATCGGCGGCACCTGCAAGGGCGCTGGAATGATCCAGCCCGGAATGAGCCCCACCGGTGCTCGCCCGGCGGCCCTTCCCTCCGGAGTTCCTGCCGGACTGCACGCCACGATGCTCGGGTTCATCACGACCGACGCCGCCGTCGAGGCCCGCACCCTCCAGAAGGCCCTCACCGAAGCCGTCGCAAACTCGTTCAACCGGATCACCGTCGACGGCGACATGTCCACCAACGACACCGTCCTCGTCCTGGCCAATGGCCTCGCGGGCAACGACCGGATCAAGTCGACGAAGCACAAGGATTTCGCCGCCTTCCAAACCGCCCTCAACCACGTCTGCCTGAGCCTCGCGAAGATGATCGTCCGCGATGGCGAAGGCGTGCACCGGGTCGTGACCGTCCGCGTCTCCGGCGCCAAGTCCATCGTGGAAGCCGATGCCGCCGCGCGCGCCGTGGGAAACTCCGCGTTGGTGAAGACCAGCTGGCACGGCGGCGATCCCAACTGGGGTCGCATCATCGATGCCCTCGGCTATTCCGCCGCCACCATCGTCGAGGACAAGGTCGACATCGGATACTCCGCGCCCGGTTCGAAGAAGGTGCTCTGGAGCCTCCGCCGCGGCCAACCCACCAAGGCCACGTACGCCGCACTCTGCAAGGCCGCCGCCCCTGACGAGTTCGACCTCCACATCCGGCTCAACCTCGGCAAGGGCGAAGCCGTCCTGTACGCCGCCGACCTCACCGAAGCCTACGTCGAGTACAACAAGGGCGACGTCACCGACCCCACCACGCTGGGGGTGAAGGAGGAGTTCGAAGTTTCAAGATTCAAGTTTCAAGCGGGCAAGGCCACTCGCCCTGATTGAATTCCCTGACTCAAAGCGAGCCACCGGAGCCACTCCCTTGAATCTTGAAACTAGCGACTCTCCCTTCCCGTCCCGCCCCGCTTGAAACTTGAATCTTGAAACTAGCGACTCTCCCTTCCCGTCCCGCCCCGCTTGAAACTTGAATCTTGAAACTAGCGACTCTCCCCATGCAGGACTTCATCTCCAAGGCCGCGACGCTGCTCGAGGCACTCCCCTATATCCAGCGCTTCGACGGCGCCACGTTCGTGGTCAAGTACGGCGGCAGCTTCATGGATTCGCCCGATGAATCCGTCCGCTCCGGCGTCGCCCGCGACGTCGTCTTCCTGGAAGCGGTTTCCATCAACCCCGTCGTGGTCCATGGCGGCGGCAAGGCCATCACCCGCGCCCTCGAAAAGTCCGGGGTGAAGACCGAGTTCATCCAGGGTCAACGCGTGACCGATGCCGCCTCCGTTGCCGTGGTCGATCAGGTCCTGTCGCGGGAGATCAATCCCGAGATCGTCCGCATGATCCACCAACTGGGGGACGTGCCGTCGGGTTCGCCGGCACGGATATCTTCACCTGCCGGAAACTGTTCCTGAAGGATGCCGCAGGAAACCCCGTGGACATCGGGTATGTCGGCGAGGTCACCGCGGTGAACACCGCGCCGTTGCTCGACTGCATCGAACGTGGATGCGTCCCGGTCATCAGCCCCACCGCGCGGGGCGAAGACGGCCACGTCTACAACTGCAACGCCGACGTCGCCGCGGCCCAGGCCGCCATCGCGCTCAAGGCGCGTCGCCTCGCGTTCCTGTCCGACGTTCCCGGTCTCCTTCGCGACCCCAAGGATCCCTCCACGCTGATCTCGCACCTGGCGGTCAGCGAGGTCGACGGACTCAAGAAGACGGGCGTGGTCGACAAGGGAATGATCCCCAAGGTGGACAGCGCCGTCGCGGCCCTCCGCGCGGGTGTGGAGAAGGTCCAGTTCATCGACGGCCGCATCCCGCACAGCGTGCTGTTGGAATTCTTCACGGATGAAGGCGTGGGAACTGAGGTCGTGCCGTGATTTCCCGCGTAGCTGACGAGGTCACGAGGCAGTCCAGCGCCCGCCTTTCATCTTGAATCCCCCCGCTTCCAACGTTCCCGTCCGACCACGGGTGACCATCTATACCGATGGCGGTTGCCAGGGAAATCCGGGCCCCGGCGCGTGGGCCTGTGTCGTGATCTACAAGGACAAGGCCTGGGAACTTTCAGGCGCGGTTCCAGCGACCACCAACAACCGCATGGAACTCCAGGCTGCCATCCAGGGATTCAAGGCCATCAACCGCCCGTGCGACGTCCAGATCTTCACCGATTCCGACTACCTCCGGCAGGGCATCACCTCCTGGATCAAGAACTGGCGGAAGCGCGGCTGGCGCACCAAGGAAGGCGACCCGGTCAAGAACCAGGACCTCTGGAGTGAACTCGACGTGCTCGCGGGCCGGCATCAGGTCGACTGGCAATGGCTCAAGGGCCACGCGGGCCACAAATGGAACGAGCGCTGCGACGTCCTCGCCACCGCTGCCATGGGGCGGCTCCGCGCCGAGACCAGCGCCACCCAACTTGCCACCGCCCTTGCTGCCTTCAAACGCGTCGAGCACTGACAACCCATATCGACACGTTCGTCTTGGAGCCTGACCCAGACCCCTGTCCCAATCGCACCCATGCACACCCTGTTCCTCGCCACTGGAAACGCGCACAAGATCGACGAGTTCAAATCGATCCTGGGTCCCGATGTCCTCGTGCTCTCCCAGCGGGACACCAACGCCCGGTTCGATGTGCCGGAGACGGCGGACACCTTTGAGGGCAACGCCGCCCTCAAGGCGATCGCCTGGGCGCGGTACCTGCACTCCGACACCTGCAACATGAATGTCGAGTGGGTGGTCGCGGATGACTCCGGCCTCGAGGTCGACGTGCTGAAAGGTGCACCGGGGATCCATTCCGCCCGGTTCGCCGCCCTCGACACCGGGGCTTCTGGAAATTCCCCCGACCACGCCAACAACGAAAAGCTCCTGCGCCTGCTTGCCACGGTCCCGGCCGAGCACCGCACCGCCCGGTTCCGTTGTGTCATCGCGAGGGTTCCCGTCAGTCATCCACACCCCTCCTCCGTGACCCACTACTCGGGGACCTGTGAAGGCCGGATCCTGACAGCCCCATCCGGGGCAGCGGGGTTTGGCTACGATCCCCTCTTCGTTCCCAACGGCTACAGCCAGTCCTTCGCCGAACTGGGTGGCGAGGTGAAGAACCGGATCAGCCACCGGTCCGGAGCCCTCGCTGCGCTGCGCGCCGCGCTGATCCAATAAACCGGGAATCCGATCCGTCCTCAGCGGTGCTGGGACAGGGCCTCGACAAAGACCTCGAAGGCCCGCTCGACAGCCGGGATCAATTCTTCGGCGAGGGTCCAGTCGCCAGCCTTCGCGGCCGTCTCCAGACGCGACGCCAAAGCCGCCAACCGACGGCCACCGAGGTTTCCGGAGCTACCCTTGAGCGTGTGCGCGGCGGCCGCCAATGCAGCCGCGTCCTTCGCGGAGCGCGCCTTGCGCATGGCTTCCAACCGCATCCCACCATCCTCCCGGAACAGCTCCACCAACTCCCGCAGGGAGGAGTCGTCATCGGGGACAATCAGCAGGTTGACCGTGTCGGGGTCGAGCACGACGAGGCCAGCAACCTCGCTCTCAACCGCGGAGGCCGTGGCTGGATCTGCTGTTCCGCCCTCCACCGCGGGCGCCTGAGGGGTGGTGGCACCCATCAACGGTGCCACCGTCACCGGACCCAGCGCGGTCTGGCGGAAGGCGAGTGCACGCCGCAGGGCTGCCTCCAGGGCTGGAAGTTCCAGGGGCTTCGTCACGAAGTCGTCCATGCCGGCGGCGAGGCAGCGCTCGCGATCCCCAACCATGGCATTCGCTGTCAGGGCGATGATGAAATGGGGGACTCGGCGGCCGTAGCGTCCATCGGCCTCCTCCAGGCGGATCTGGTGGGTCGTCTCGTATCCGTCCAGTTCGGGCATCTGGCAGTCCATCAGGATGACGTCGTACGCCCCGCTGTTGACCATCTCCAGAACCTGCCGACCATCCGCGGCGATGGCCGCGGTCTGGTCCAGCTTCTTCAACATCGAAAGCACCACCCGCTGGTTCACCAGATTGTCCTCGGCGATCAGGATCCGCAGCGTTCCCAAGGTAACATCCGACACGCCATCCCCGCGACCTCCGGAAAGCGTCCGGCGATCGAACGCATCCTCGCCGCGAACAACGGCCCTGAGCGTTTCCAGCAGGCGGGCCCGCTTTACAGGCTTCACCACGTAGGCGGCCACGCCCACGGTCCGGAGGAGGCCCACTTCCATCCGCTGTCCCAGCGGTGCCGCCAGCACCAAACGCGCCCGCTCCAATCCCTGGGACAGGTGGATCTCGTGTGCCAGAGACAAGCCATCCATGTCTGGCAGTTGCAGGTCGAGGATCGCCAGGTCGAACGGCTCACCCACTTCCTCGGCTCGCATGAGCAAATCCAGGCCTTCAGCCGCCGTCGCGGCGAGAGTCGCCTGGAACTCCGTACCACCCAGTTCATGAACGTAGACCTGACGGGTCAACTCGTGGTCCTCGACGACCAGGACCCGACACACCGGCAGCGATGGTTCGTCCAACACAGCCAAGGGCACGCGGCCCAGCGGGGTGGTGAACCAGAACGTGGCCCCTTTGCCCAACGTGCTTTCCACGCCAAGCTCCCCGCCCATCGCGCGGACAAGCCCGCGACTAATCGAAAGCCCCAGTCCAGTCCCGCCAAACCGACGCCGCGTCGAACCATCCGCCTGCACGAACGGCTCGAAGATCTTGCCCAGGGCCCCGGCAGAAATTCCTACGCCGGTGTCCGAGACTTCGCACCGGACCAGCAACCCGCCCTCCTCCTCACTGGTCAATGTCACCCGGACCGCCACCTCGCCATGCGCGGTGAACTTGATCGCGTTGTTCAGCAGGTTCGTGAGCACCTGCCGGATCCGCCCACCATCCCCACGCACCTGCGCCGGAATGCGATGGTCAATCCACACCGTCAGCTCGAGGTGCTTCCCAAAGGCGCGTTCCGCCAACAATTCCGCCGTGTCCTCGACCATGTCCCGGAGGTCAAAGGCCAGCGCTTCGAACTCCAGCTTCCCGCTCTCGATCTTCGAGAAATCCAGGATGTCGTTCAGGATCGTCAGCAGGCTGTCCGCGCTGGATCGCAAGGTCTCCAGGTGATCCCGCTGATCCGGCGTCAGCGGCGTGTCCAACAGCAGCCGCGTCATGCCGATGATTCCGTTCATCGGCGTCCGGATCTCATGCGACGTGTTCGCGAGGAACTCGGACTTGGCCCGTGCACTCTCGATGGCGACATCGCGCGCCATCTGCAGTTCTTGCTCGGCGCGCTTCCGCGCCGTGATGTCCTCCACCGTTCCCTCGTAGTACTTCAACCGCCCTCCGGCATCCCGCACCGCGCGCGCATTCTCCGCGATCCAGATCACGCTCCCATCCCGCCGGTACACCTCGCTCTCGAAGCCCTCGATGCGGTCGTGCTCCTGCATCAACCGCTGGAACTCAAGGCGGCGCTCCGGCCGGACATAGAGCTGCTTGGCGATGTTCGTCCGCTCCTCGATCAACTCATCGACCGTGTCGAATCCATAGATCCTCGCGAGCGCCGGATTGGCCGAAAGATAATGACCGTCCGGCGTTGTCTGGAAGATGCCATCGAGCGCATTGACGACGATCGACCGGTATTTCTCCTCCGCGCGCTCGACCTTTTCCTGGGCCAGCTTCAGGTCGGTGATATCACGTGAAACCCCGAACGTCCCCACGATCTGCCCCCGGGCATCCCGCAACGGCAGTTTGCTGGTCAGCACCCAACTGACCCGTCCGTCCGCCCACACCTCCTTCTCCGTCTTCCCGTGCAGCGCGATCCCCGTGGCCAGGATCCGCCGCTCATCCGCGCGGGCTTGATCTGCATGTTCCGGATCAAACAGCTCATGGTCCGTCTTCCCCACAAGTTCCAGCGGGTCATTCCGACCCACCTTCATCGCAAAGGCGCGGCTCGCCCGCAGGATCCGGCTCTCGGCATCCTTGAAATAGATCACGTCCGGGGCGTACTCGAGGAGTGCCTGCAGCAGGTCCCGCTCATGTGCCAACGCATCCTGCGTCCGCCGCTCCACCGTCACGTCCCAGAAGATTCCCTGGATGCCGATGCGTTCGCCGTTCCGGTCCAGGATGGGAGTCTTGATGACGTGCACATAGTGCCGCTCGCCATCCTTCGTGAGGTTCTCTTCCGTTGTTTCGAAGGCGCCGCCCACCTCGACCAATCGTCGGTCGTCCTTCTGGTATTTCTGGGCCAGTTCCCATGGAAAGAGGTCGAAGTCCGTCATCCCCATGATCTCGCCCCGCGGTTTTCCCACCGTCCGGCAAAACCGTTCGTTCACGAAGGTGAAGCGGCCGTTCAGGTCCTTCCGGAAGATGTTCTGCGGAAGGCTCTCGACCAGCGCCTCATAGAACGCCTCGCTCTCCCGCAACGCGTCCTCCGCCTTCTGGTGCTGGGATTGCGTGTCCTGAAGCGACTTGGCCTGATGCAGGAATTTCAGGTGCAGCACCACCTCGTGGGTGACCGTCTGCAATGCGGCACGCTGCCGGACGGTCGGACGGCGTGGAACCCGGTCCATCACCACCAGCACGCCCTCGTGCTCACCAGCGTTCCGATCCACCGGCATCGCCAGCGCCCATCGGAACAACGAACCCTCCAACTCCGGACCCTCCCGCAACTCCAGGCTGCCTCCCTCCCGCAAGGCCCGCCGCGCAATCCCCATCACGACCATCGTGTCGTCTTCCCGCAAACCACTCTGGCCCTCCACCCGCAGGTCATCTCCATCCCCCAAGACCACCGCCGTCGCCCCCACCTGCGCCACCTGCGTCGCCAGATTGGCCAGATCATCCAGCGGGCCCCCGATTCCGGATGTGCTTGAAGAGTTGCTCATGACAGGCCCGGTCACTCTCCCGACCGACCCGCAACAGTGTCAACGTCGGCGAGATCCCTGCTGCGCCATTGGCTTTTTCATCCAACGACGCTATGCATCTCGCACAACGCATGGCTACTCCGGCAGACACTCGCATTCCTGTCACGGTCCTTACCGGCTTTCTCGGCGCCGGAAAGACCACTCTCCTCAACCGCATCCTCACCGCGAACCACGGCAAACGCATCGCCGTGATCGAGAATGAGTTTGGCGAAATCGGCATCGACAACGCCCTCGTCATCAATGCCGACGAGGAAATCTTCGAGATGAACAACGGGTGCCTCTGCTGCACCGTCCGCGGCGACCTCATCCGCATCCTCGGCCAACTCCTCAAGCGCCGCGACCGCTTCGACTACATCCTTGTCGAGACTACCGGCCTCGCCGATCCCGGCCCCGTCGCCCAGACCTTCTTCACCGACGAGGACCTCAAGGCCAGCTTCCGCCTCGACGGCATCGTTACCGTCGTCGACTCCAAGCACATCGCCCTCCACATCGATGACGCCGCCGAAGCCAAGGAACAGGTTGCCTTCGCCGATCGTATCCTGCTCAACAAGATCGACCTCGTCACCCCGGACGAACTCAACCACCTCGAACACCGGATCCGCGCCATCAACCGCGTCGCCCAGATCCACCGCACCACCCAGAGCGACCTGAGCGTCGAAAAGGTCATCAACATCCACGCCTTCGACCTCGACCATAAGCTGTCGCTCGAACCCGGCTTCCTCGACAAGGCCCTGCCCTTCGAATGGTCCGGCGCCTACCATCTCGACGCCGGCGAACACGTCCTACGCCTCGAAGCCGGTCCGGACCCCGTCATGGGTGTCGCCCTGCTCCAACTGGACACCCACGACCACGCCGCCTGCGACCACGGCCATGGGCATGAGCACGGCCACGACCACAAGGACGGCCACGGGCATGACCACGACCACGATCATGAGCACAAGCACGACCATGATCATGGCCATGGTCACGACCACGAACACACCCATGGCGACGGCGAACATTGCCATGGCGGCGTCCATGATGCCCTCCATGCGGCCGAAGACGTCGCTGCCGCCCTGTTCGAACAGCAACCGTTCTCCGTGCGCCCCGGCGGTCAGATCAAGCCCGGTCGCACCCTCTACAAGCTCGTGCTGGGCGGCGACACGTCCGAGTACCGCGTCCAGATTCCCGCGCACGGCAATTACGCGCTCTTCACCCAGCACGGTCTCGACGAGTTCGAAGGCAAGCTGCTGAAGGCCGGCCACGTCATCGAACCCAACCACACCCACGAGCACGGCGGCCATGCCCACGACCACGAACACGACGCCACCGTCACCAGCGTCGGCATCGAGGAAAAGCGTGAGCTCGACTCCAAGAAGCTGAACGCCTGGCTCTCCGAACTCCTCCAGACCAAAGGCCAGGACATCTTCCGCATGAAGGGCATCCTGAACCTCAAGGGCAGCCAGAGCCGGTTCGTGTTCCAGGGCGTCCACATGCTCTTCGAGGGCAAGGCCGACCGCCCTTGGGCTTCCGCCGAAGAACGCCGCAGCCAACTGGTCTTCATCGGTCGCAACCTCGACCGCGAAGCCCTCAACGCCGGGTTCCGCCGTTGCCTCGCCTGAACCCGAATTCCCCCACCGGGTCCTCCCATGCCGATTCCACTCCGCTCCGCCGAGGCGTTGTTGAACGTCCCCGACGCCATCATCGACCTGTCGTGGTCGCCAGATTCCAGCCGCGTCGTGGTGACAGGGGCCGGAGGTCCGATTTGGATCGCCGGCGTCGACGGCCGACTCCTCGCCACCCTGACGGGTCACGCCAACGGAGCCTTCAAGGCCCGCTGGCAACCGGGCAGCAACCTGATCGCCTCCGTGGGACAGGATGGCCATGTGCGGTTCTGGAATCCCGACGGCGGCCCGGCCCCGGAGCCATTCGCTGCAGGGACCGACTGGGTGGAACAGCTGGAATGGTCGCCCAATGGCGAATGGCTCGCGGTTGGCGCTGGACGCGTGTTGCACCTGTGGCATCGGACCCGCGGATGGGTCCATCGCTTCGCCAACCACACCAGCACCCTCTCCGCGATCACCTGGCGTGCGGACAACCAGGTCGTTGGCGTCGCGTGCTACGGCGGTGTCCGGTTGTATGACGTCAGCTCGGGTGCACCCGCCGGAGAGCTTCCCTGGAAGACCTCCATGGTTTCTCTGGCGTGGTCCCCGGACCGGAAGTGGGTCGTCGCAGGCACCCAGGAGAATGCCATCCAGGTCTGGCCCTATCCGTTTTCCGAGGGAGAGGAACTCGCCATGTCCGGGTACGCCGGCAAGGTCCGCGAATTGGCTTGGCACTTCTCGGGTCGCTATCTCGCCACCGGCGGCGGGACCGAAGCCATGGTCTGGGATTGCGGCGGCAGCGGCCCCGCTGGTTCCAGCCCCCGGATCCTCGAAGGGCACACCGGCCGCATCACGGCCATTGCCTACCAGCACAAGGGGCACACCCTCGCCTCCGGCGCCCTCGACTCCAACGTCCTTTTCTGGAACGCCGGCAAGTCGTCGTCCGCCCTCCGGCAGGTCCGGCTTTCCTCCGCCATCACCGTCCTCGCCACCTCGCCCAATGACACATGGGTCCTTGCCGGCTGTCGCAATGGCGATCTGGCGTGGATCAGTTCCCTGATCAGCACCATCATCGGAGTTCCCTCCCGGAGTCCACGCCTCGGCCCCACCTCATGGCCGGGGCCAACCCGTGCCCCCTTCCTGTTGCCCTCTCCCATGAAAACCCTGCTGCGACTGCTGCCGTTCCTCTGGCTGGTCCTTGGCATCCAGTCCTCCCAGGCGGCGCTGCTCGTCGCAACCAATGCCACGTGGACCCTCTTCCGCGGTCGCAGCGCCCCCTCGCCAACCGCCGGCCTATGGCGGGAACCCACGTTCAATGATGCCACGTGGCCCGCTTCCGGAGCCCCCTTCTCCTATGGCGACGGTTTGACGATCGGCACCGTCCTCGCCGACATGCAGGGGAATTACTCCACCTTCTTCCTCCGCACCCGCTTCCAGGTCGCCGACACCAACCAACTCCGAAACCTGCTCCTGCGTGCGGCCTGCGATGACGGCTTCATCGCGTGGTTGAATGGTCGCGAAATCGCGCGCGCGAACGTGGCCGCGGGTGAACGCCCCTTCAATGACCACAGCACCCCCGACCACAGCACGGCTTCCGTTGCTGAACCGCTAATCTGGTACCATTACCCGATCGAAACACCGGACCTCCTGCGGAACGGCGAGAACACCCTCTGTATCCAGGTCTTCAACGCCACCCTGTTCAGCAGCGACATCTTCTTCGACGCTGAACTCACTGCGGTCGCCGACGAATCGAACCCGCCGACGATCGTTGCGGTCCTTCCGCCTCCGGGCGAAGCAACGAACCTGACCCAGGTCCAGGTCACCTTCTCCGAACCGGTCACCGGCGTGACCTCGGGTGATCTCATGCTGAACGGATTTCCGGCATCCGGAATCACCATCCAGAGCCCGACCACCTACACGTTCCGATTCGCCGGGATCCCGATGGGCAATGTGCGCGCCACGTGGGTCGCAGACCACGGCATCTCCGACGCCGCAGCCACACCCAACCCGTTCTCGAACACCGCCGCCGGTGCCACCTGGGATTACACCCTCGTGGATCCCAACGCCCCACTCCTCATCCACCGACTGCCCGCGCCCGGAAGCGTCCGCCAGCTTTCTTCCGTGGAAGTGCAGTTCTCGGAAAACGTCACCGGGATCGACGCCTCCGACCTCCTCATCAACGGACAACCCGCCCAAGCCGTCACGGGCACCGGAGCCGGCCCGTTCGTGTTCACCTTCGCACCCTTCCCCGCAGGCCCGGCCGAGATCCGGTTCGCAGCCGATCACGGCATCCGCGATATGGGCAACCAGCCCATGGCCTTCGCCGGTGCCACCTGGAATGTCACCGTCGAACCCGCCCTGACCGATCCCACGCTTCGTCTCAACGAGATTGTCGCCGCCAATGCCACCGGCCTCGTCGACGAGGATGGCGAAACCCAACCGTGGATCGAGATCCAGAATTTTGGCCCCAATCCCATGCGTCTGGGGCAGTTCTCCCTGAGCGATGACCGCGGTCAACCCGGAGAATGGGTGTTCCCGGACATCACCCTCGGCCCAGGTCAGTTCCTCGTTGTGTTCGCTTCCGCCAAGGACCGACGCCCCGCGATTCCAGGCGCCCGCCTTCACACCAACTTCCAACTCGCCCGTCGCGGCGAATACCTCGGGCTCTTCAATGCGGAATCCCCGCGCCGCCCGATCTCCGAACTCGCGCCCGAATACCCCAGCCAGCGAAACGATGTCAGCTGGGCCCGCCAGACCGATGGAAGATGGGCCTATCACCAGACGCCCACGCCAGCCACCGCCAACACTGGCGTCACGCTGAGCAGCGCCTGCGAGCCGGTAGCTTTCAGCGTTCCGCGTGGATATTTCAGTGGCTCGTTCGAGCTGCTCCTCTCGACGCCCACGCCCGGAGCCGAGATCCGGTACACCCTCACCGGGGCCGAACCCAACGCCACCAACAGCGTCCTGTACTCCGCTCCCATCCTGGTCAACCGCACCCTTGTCGTCCGCGCCATCGCCACCCGCCCCGGCCTGCTTCCCTCCGAGACGCGGACCCATTCCTACCTGGTCAATCTCTCCGTCGCCCAGCGCGGCCTGCCAGCCCTCTCGCTCGCCACCGCCCCCAACAACCTCACAGGCCCCACCGGGATCGTCGGCATGCAGGGCGGCACGCGCGATGGCAGCGGCGCCTGGGTCCGGGTCAATGCCGCCGACTACTTCAACCCCCTCAATCGCGGCCCCCAATGGGAACGCCCGGTGTCCGTGGAATACCTCTCGCCCACGGCCAACGGCGAGTTCCAGCTCGATGCCGGCCTCCGCCTCCACGCCAGTGACTGGTTCCGTCCGCGTCTGACCACCTCCAGCAAATACTCGTGGCGGCTTTACTTCCGCGGCGACTACGGCGACGGGCGGCTCCGGTATCCCTTCGTCCCCGTGTCCTCCGTCGAAGAATTTGACGCCATCGTCTGCCGCGCCGGATCCAATGACCTGAATCCCTTCGTCCGCGATGAAATCGCCCGGCGCCTGTTCGCGGACTGCGGTCAGGTCTCCAGCCGCGGAACCTTCGTCACGCTGTTCATGAACGGGCGCTATTCCGGGTTCTACAATCCGGTGGAGCGGATCGAATCGGACTTCCTCGCGATCCAGCACGGAGCCAGCGACGCGTGGGATGTCCTCTCCCAATCCGGTCCACTCGACGGCAACCGAGCCAGCTTCGACGCCATGCTCACCGCGGCCCAGAGCGGCACTCCCACCGCGAGCGCCTGGTACCAGGGCATGACCAGCCGGCTCGACGTCACCAACTTCGTCGATTACCTCCTCGTCAACGCCTACGGATTCACCGGGGACTGGCCCCACAACAACTGGCGCGCCGCCCGTGAACGCCGCGACGGAGCCCTCTGGCGATATTACATCTGGGACGCCGAATGGTCCTTCGGTCTCTATGATCGCTCCGTCGCGGGCAACACCTTCAGCGAACTCGGCACCACGGAAATCGGAATCCTGTATTCGCGCCTCCGGCAGAACCCGGACTTCCGGCTCCTCTTCGCCGACCGCGTCCACCGGCATCTCTTCAACGGCGGCGCACTCACGGAGACCAATGTCGTCCGCCATTTTGCCGAGACAACGGCCGGTCTCTCCGGCCTGGTCGCCGGACTCGATCGCAGCCTGACCAACACCTGGGTCAAAGCCCGGCCGAACAACCTTCGCGCCCATCTCGTGGCTGCCGGCCTGTTCGCCTCTTCCAACGCTCCCGTCCTCCGCCAGTTCGGAGGCAACGTTCCCGCGGGCTTCCTGCTCAGCATGACCAACCAGGCCGGCACCGTGTGGTACACCACCAACGGCTCGGACCCGCGCGTCGCCTTCACCGGCAGCGTCAGCGAATCCGCCCAGGCCTACGCCGCTACCAATCCCCCCGTCCTCAACGCATCCACGCTGATCCGCGCCCGCTCACTCCAGGGCGCCACCTGGTCCGCCCTCGCCGAGGCCGCCTTCACCGTCGGCGAACCCGGCGTCCCCATCCGCATCGGGGAAATCCACTACCAACCCGCCGGCGGCTCGGCCTTCGAGTTCATCGAACTGCGCAACACCTCCGGACGCCCCGTCCCCGTTTCCGGGTTCACCTTCGACGGAATCGACTTCCGCTTTCCCGCCGGCACCACCTTCCCCGCCAGCGCCGTCTGGATCCTCGCGTCCGACGACAACCCCGCCAACTTCGCCATACGCTATCCCGGCATCGCAGTCGCCGGATACTTCGGCGGCGCCCTGAACAACGCAGGCGAAACCCTGACCCTCCGCGATGCCACCGGTGGGATCGTGGATTCCGTGCGGTACCGCCCGGACCAGGGCTGGCCGATCGGAGCTGCCGGTACCGGTCGCTCCCTCGAACGAACCCGATTCGACCTGGACTCCTCGAATCCTTCCGCCTGGCGTGACTCCGCGGAACCCAATGGTTCACCCGGCCTCGCCACCCTCCCGACCGCTCCCCCCACTGCGGTCCGAATCGACGAAGTCTTCGCGGCCAACACCGGACAACTCCTCCGCACTGGCAACGCTCCGGACTTCGTCGAGTTGCTGGGGGTGCAGGCAGGTTCCACCGACCTCACGGGATGGACCCTGTTCCGTACGGATCGGACCAACCGCTTTCACTTCCCCACCGGCACACGACTCGAGCAGGGGGACCGCCTCGTCCTTTGGTGCGGCGACGCCAGCCCCGGCGACCTGACCACCGGATTCCGACTCGAGGCCCAAGCGGGCGTGGTTGTCCTCACCGACGCCACGGGCAACCCGAAGTCCGTCTTCTCCTATGGTCCGCAAGCCGATGGTTGGTCGGTCGGCTTCCTCGCCGACGCCAGCACTCCCCGGCTGCTGATCCCCAGTCCCGGCGAACCCAACATCCCGGCGGCAACGGCGGCCAGCGAGCAACTCGTCCTCAACGAATGGCTCGCCAACCCCATCGATGGCGACGACGACTTCATCGAAATCCACAACCGCGACGCGGTCCGCCCCGTGTTCCTGAGCGGCGTCCTGTTGTCCGTATCCAACTCCACCCATACCTTCCGCTTTCCGTCGGCCGTCGCGCCAAACGGTTTCGCCGCCTTCATCGCCGACGAGGCGGGCGATCCTGATTCCCTGCCCTTTCGCCTGCCTGCCGCCGGCGCCAGCGTGCGACTGACTGCCTCGACGGGCCGGCTTCTGGACCAGATCTCCTACGCCAACGCCGCCGAGGGCGTTGCCCAAGGGCGCTTTCCGGACGGCTCAGCCTCGGTGTCCCTGCTCCCATTGGGCGGGACCCCCGGGTCGCCCAACCTCCTGACGCCGCGCGCCGGCCCCCGGTTCTCGGAAATCCTGGCCGCCTCCATTGCCGGCGCACCCCAGGCCAACTTGGCCAAGGACTGGCTGGAATTGGTCAACCTCGCCACCAACTCCATTCCCCTCGCAGGTTGGCGGATCCGACTCACCGAGCCCGAATCCACCTCCTGGACCGTTCCCCCGGGACTGGCCCTCGCCGCGGGCGGCCGCCTCCGCATCCAAGCCGATCCGACGACTCCCGCGTCGACGTCCAGCACCCAACTCCAGAATACCGGGTTCGCTCTCCCCGATGATGGCGGCACACTCGAACTCGTCGCTGCCGACGGCCTCGTCCGCGATCGTAGGACGTTCGGTGCCCAGATCGCTGCCCAATCCATCGGGCTCGACTCGGCCACGAACTGGACGCTTCTCTCCATCCCCACGCCCGGCGCCTCCAACGCCGCCCCGGCGGTCCTGAGCAGCGGAGATTTGGTCCGCATCAATGAATGGCTCGCACAAGGCACGAACGCCGCCGATTTCATCGAGCTTCACAACGCCGCCGATCAACCCGTCGACCTCTCGGACTGGCGGCTGACCGACGACCCATCGCTTGCTGGCCTCCAGCGCTTCCGGATCCCGCCCCTGACATTCATCGGCCGTTCCGCATGGCGCGTCTTCGTCGCCGATGGAAGCCCTGGAGCCGGCCCCAACCACACCCCGTTCCAACTCGCCGCCACCGGCGAAACCCTCCGGCTCTACCGCCCCAACTCCAACTTCGTCGACGGTGTCACCCTGGTGCCCGCCGGCCCCGGCACATCCTCGGGACGGTTCCCAGACGGCTCAGCCTCACTTTCCGGGCTTTCGCTTCCCACTCCGGGCACCGCGAATCTCCTCCTGGTCGATGCCGACAATGATGGAATGCCGGACGACTGGGAATCTGCCAATGGACTGAATCCAGCCCTCGCCTCCGATGCGCTCCGTGACAACGACAGCGACGGTCGATCCAACCTCGATGAGTTCCGGGCTGGAACGGATCCGCGGAACGCGGCCTCCGTCCTCACGGCCTATCCCGACTGGGATGGCACCTCTCTTCGGCTGCGCTTCACAGCGGAACCCGGACGCTCCTACAGCCTGCAATCCCGCGGTTCCCTCGACAAACCCTGGGTTCAGCGGGAGACATTCCAGCCTGCAGCCACCCGGCGCACCCTGGAAGTTCGCATCGACTTCCTCGATCCAGCCGACCTCTCGCTCTTCCGGATCGCGACCCCGGCAGCGCCCTGAGCCGTATCCATGCATTGGGATGACGGTGAATGACTCGAGCAGGGACGCGTAGAAAGGGGGCCTTCAATCACCGTCAGTGAGTCACTGATCGGTGAGGACCTTCAGGAGCGTCCAAATCCCGTTTTACTGTCTTCCAGCATCTCTGCCGCTCTGCGCGGGATCCGGACTGCCTGGATGCAGCTCAGGCGGTCAAATACTTGAGCTTCGCACGATGCAGGTCGTTGCCACTGCGCGTCGCTGCTCCCGTCACCGCCCCACCCTCCACGCCCGACGTCTCGTACGCCATGCGGTCGTCCGCCTTGTACTCCACCACAGCGGCGTAGACAGGGCCCTGACTGGTCAACTTCACGAAGGCACCCTCGGCGTAGCCCGCGACGGAAGTGTCGAAGCAGGCGATCTTCCCATGATAACCAATCAACTGGGCCTTACCCATCGCATCACAGCCTCCACCCAGCTCGTGCGCGGGAAAGTCACCCGTGACGTACATGCACCGGATTGTCATTCCCGGCTTCGCCTGGATCATCTCCATCAAGCGCGAGGCCGTCTCCGGCGCACTCGACGCCACCCCGAAGTTGGCCCCAATCAGGCTCCCATCCCCCATCACGAGCGTGACCCCCATGCACGACCGCAAATGCGGATATCCGATTTCCTTCAGGTCTGCGCCGATCTCGTCTGCACTCAGGTAAATGGCCATGTGGTCTTGTTGAAAAACTCTTCTCGGTTCTGTGCAGCCTATCGAAGTCCGCACCCCCAGCGCAAGAAACCGTTCCGCCCGTTCCTTTCGACGGACGCCTCCTGAGAATGCCCGCATGAAACGCGGCTGCCGCATCCCGGTCGCACTTCCAGAACACCTCCCACGGCGATGGGGAAATCGCAGCCCCGTTGTCCATTGGAGGGAGCCCCGCTCAATCGGGACTGAAGGAAACCCCCGTCACCCGCCCTCCATCCAACTGGACGATCCCCCAGTCCGAGTTGAACCGCCCATCCGTCGAGTAAATCTGCGGACCCGGAAAAGCCCGCAGCGTCCATTCGGGACCCTACGACGACGAACCACCTTCCCGAAGCTCACGTATCAGGAGTTCCCGTTCCCCAAGCAGCACCCGCAACCCGGCCACCTCATTCTCCAACTCACGGATGCGCACCGACTGCCCAACCTGCGTATTGAGCCATCGCAAGGCCGGATCTTCCCCGCAGTGCTGCGCCAGGAGTTTTCGGAACTCGGCTTCACCAGCCAGGCCTGCGTCCAGAGCCGCCTGGTCCATCGGCTTGCCGGTCGTCACGTCCGTAGCGGCACGATGCAGTCGGCGGGCGACCACAACCGGCAGCGGAGACTCGCGGGAGATCACCTCCGAATTCACCGGACGCTCACTTGTCGTGCGCGGGGTCACCCGCCCCAGTTCTCCAGCCTTGGACTCCGGCGGCTTCACGTACTTCGCCACCTGATCCCATTCCGACATCAGGCGTGTCCCGGAAATCCGGATCCCAACCACACCGCGCCGGATCGAACGTTCCACCCGACTGGTCGCAGACAACTCATCCAGGATACCGGTGAACTCGTCTTCGCTCCGGACCTCACCAAGACTTTCGAGAATCCCAAAGTCGATCGCAAAAAAGGACCGGTTGAAGAGGTAGATCGGGTATGCCAGAAGGCGGCGGGTGACGGGAATCCCCAGAAACAGCGCCTTGCGCGTATAAGCCGCCTCCGAGCAACGGTGGTAGGCGCAGAACGCTTCCTTGAAGTTCTTGAATTCAGGCTTGGCCGCCGACATCTGGTTCAACAATGCACAGCCACCCCCTCCGTGGCAACGTCTGGGTCTTTCCGTGTCTCATCCCCGACGCCCGATACCCAACAACCGCTTGGATTCGGGCAACAGGAAGTGGAAGTCGGTGAACGGCTCATAGCCAATATCCTGCCAACGCACCAACCCGTCCCCGTCCACCAGGAACAATCCGTGAAGCGCCGTGCCTTCGAAGTCATCATGCGCGTGCCACGCCTTGAAGGCTGACCTGTCGGGATCCGCAACCAACGGAAACGGAAACTGTCCGGTGGGACCGGCACTCTGGAGCGCCTTTCCAAGCCCCTCCACCGAATCGGTGCTGACGGCCAGGATTTCAATCCCGGCCGACCTGAAGTCCCCAGCCCGAGGAGCCAGCGCCTGCAATTGCTCCATGCAATGCACACAGCGGTGGCCCAGGTAGAACACCACCAGCACGGGTCTTCCCCGATAATCGGAAAGCCGGACGGGCTTGCCGTCCATCCCCGGCAATTCCAACCCCGGAGCCGGTTGCGGATCCCAGCGGAACGACCCCAGGCTCTCCAACTGCGGCCGGTTGCCTGAGTCGGCGGGATAGGCCGGAGCGACGCGCCAGTCATTGCTCAAGCCAGCCGCCGTCGCCACCGGTTCCAATCGTCGGAATGCCGGAAGCGAAGGATCCGCCCAGGCACTCCGCTCGCGCAGCAGGCCGAAGGTCTTCAACGCATCGTTGGTCTGCCCAAGCTTCCAGAAAACCTCGGTCTGCACCGCCAGCGGATGCAACTGGTTTGTCCCACCCTCCACTGCCTCCCGCGCCGCCGACAGTGCCTTGTTCGTTTCACCCATCTGCAGCCACCAACCCGCGAGGCGCTCCTTGGACACCGTTTTCAATTCCTCGACCCGCTTGACCATTCCATTGGTTTCACCTGCCTTCAGGTCGGCAGCGACCTTCAACTCCGCGAGATAGTTCTCCAGCGTCTCCAACGGCTCGCTCGTCTGTTTCAAGGCCTCAGCCATGGCCTTCTCGACGTCTCCACGCCCCTTCTTCTCCGCCTTCGCCGTCGCCTCGGCCGTGTCCACATGCACCTGCCGCTCCTCGCGAAGCCGACGCATCGCTTCCTCGATGGCCTTCATCTGGGACTGCGCCGCCTCGATCTCCCCCACTCCCAGATGCGCCAACCCGAGAAGCCGCGCGCGCCGCCCATGCTCCTCCGCAAAAACCGTCGGCTCCAGATACAGCGTCGCACCCAACCGCAACGTCTCCTCCCACAACTCCCATCGCAGCAACGTCTCCATCAGGCGCCGTCGCCCCTGCGCGGCCGTTCCGCGCTTGTCATAGGCAAGACCGTTGGTCCGCTTGTCGAAGGTGTTGAACTTCGGATGGCGGGGCATCTCAACCATGTTCTTCGAAAGCTCCAACGCGCGTGTGACCTGTCCGTTGTAATTGTAGGTCTGCACCAACCACTCACTGTTGTGCGCGTAGTTGTGGATCTGGTCGGGCATGACCCGGTCCAGCATCAACTGCGTGTTGTCCACACGCACCGAGGCTTCCTGTTGCCACGCCATGTCCGGGTACCTCTTCAGCTTGTTGAACGTGTGCCCGGCCATGTGCCACTGGTGCGCCACACCCGGTGAAGTCTGGCCGGACCTCGACGCCGACGGCACCGCCCGGATGGCACTCTCGTCCTTCTCCCCATCCCAGAGGTGGATCCGATAGTGATGCGCCGGATGCATGGCCTGCGCCGCGAAGATCTCCTTCAGGATGGACTCGACCGCCTGCGCACTCCCGATGGGCCATCCCTTGTAATGACTGTCCCACTGGTGGAAGGCGAGGAAGGCCTTGGCCTCCACGTCCTCGGGGAACTCGAAGATGATGTTCTCAAGTGCCCGGGTATACTCTCGCCGGCGTTCCTTCTCGTCGCGCTTCGGATCCTTGTAGAATTCGCCCAATGCCCCGATCCAAAGCTTCTCGCGATGCGTCACGTTCGTCTTCCGCAGGTCCGCCTCACGGATGAACTCCCCGGCGCGCTTCGGGTTGTTGATGTTCGCCATCGCCATGCCCCAATACGCCATGGCGCAGTTGGTGTCGTGGAAGGCCGACTCCCGGAAGGACCGCTCCGCCTCCAGGTACCAGAACCCATGCAACTGTCCCACCCCCTGCAGGAAGAACGCCCGCGCTGCTTCATCGGTCGTGGTGATCTCGAAGCGGATCTCCGGCATCCCCGACATCCGCCGCGCCCTTTGCCGCGGCCCCTCGTTGAAAGCCTGCCCGTGCATCGAATGCCCGGGATCCACAGCCTTCATGTCATCCGGAGCCGCCTTCGTCGTGGTCTCCGCTGCCAGCGCCAGCCCACTGATCAGCATCCCCAACAACCCAACCCATCGTTGAATGCGCGACATTCCCCGAGCCTACCGGGCACCCCGCCAATGTCCACCCTGCCCACCTTCATTCCCGGACAGATCCGTCGGATCCGTCGGATCCGCCCCATCTTGCGCCCGCCCGATCCTCCCCTTCCTTTTGCCGCCCTGCCGCCGTAGGCTCACACGCATGTCCCGTCGCTCTTCCGCTGTCGCCCCGGCCTGGTGGGACTACACCACGCTGGATCCCGAAATCATCGATGCCGTCGCCCGGCTGACGGTCCGTGATCTCCAGAAGCTCTCGAGGCCCGGCTTCCAGGTGGTCCTCTACGACACCCTGGAGGATTTCTATCTCGCCGAAGCCCTCGAATACATCGACGCGTGGCGGCAATCCACCACGGACAACCCCGTGGGCATCTGTGGTCCCATCGGACCCACCGAGCAACTCCCGCTGGTCGCGCGCATCGTCAACGCCCTCCAACTCGACGTCCGTGCCGGCCACTTCTGGGGTATGGACGAGTGGTTCGATCCGGAGACCGGTCGCGAGACCCCTGTCACCCATCCACTCAGCTTCGAGCGGGCCGATCGCGAACTGTGCTTCCATCGCTTCGACCGCAAGCTCCGGATTCCCGATTCCCACCTTCACTTTCCGAAGGCCGACACCGCCCCCTATCGCGCCACCTGGGGTTCCGGCATCCGCTGTGCCGTCATGCAGGGCGGACAAGGTGACGTCAAACACTGGGCCTTCAATGATCCCCTGCCGCGAAAGGGCAAACACGCCACGACCCCACCCACCAAGGAGGAGTACCGGCGCCTCGCCACCCGCGTCGTGGATCTCCATCCCCTGACCATCGCGCAGAACGCCCGGACCTCGGGCGGCGGCAACATCTCGATGGTCCCGACCAAGGCCATCACCGTCGGCCCCGTCGAAACCTGGCTCTCCGACAAGGTTTCCATCTGGCACGCCGGAAACCATGACAACCCCTTCGGACAGCGACTGACGGCTTACATGATCTCCAAGGGCCTCGTGGACACCGCCGTCCCGATGTCCCTCCTCGCTGATCATCCGAACGTCCAATTCAACTACTTCCGCGGCGGCATTGGTTCGTGTTCGGTGGAGATGCATTGAACGCCGCATGAGCCTCCGCCTCCTTGCCGTGCTTGGCCTCGCCGCCCTCGTCGTGCGGTCGACGTCGGCCGAATCCCCGCTTCCCGAACCGCTGCGGGCGGGCGCGGCCACCGCGGTCATCACACCACGGATCGGCACGGTGATGAACGGAGGCACCGCCCCGGCCACCTCGACGCACGTCCACGACGAACTCCACTCGCGCACCCTCGTCCTGACCTCCGGCACCGAACGTCTGGCCTTCGTCCAGATCGACAACTGCCTGATCGACCGCCCGCTCATGGATGCCATGAAGGCGCAGATCCATGCCGCCACCGGGTTCGCTTCCAATCAGGTCTGCATCGCCGCCACCCACACCCATTCGGCAGGATCCCTTACCGCCGTCCACCTGACCGAAGCCGACGATGCCTACCGTGCCTGGATCCCCGGCGCCGTGGCCGACTCCGTACGCCGCGCCCTCAACAACCTCTCTCCCGCCGAGGTCGCCTGGGGCCAGGGCAGCCTGCCCCAACACGTGTTCAACCGGCGAATCCAGCTCAAGTCAGGCGTCCAATACACCAACCTCCTCGGACAGACGGGCGACGCGGTGAAGATGAACTGGTCTTCCCCCAGCCCCGAGGACCAGGACTTCGCCGGCCCCACCGATCCACAGGTCTTCGTGCTCGCGGTCCGCCACCTCGACGGACGCCCTCTGGCACTCCTCGCCAATTACTCCCTCCACTACGTGGGCGGTACCGGGCCCGGGCATCTGAGTGCCGATTACTTCGGCGAATTCTGCACGCGCATCACCGACCGCCTCGGGGCCGCCCGACAGGATCCACCCTTCGTCGCAATCCTCTCGAACGGCACTTCAGGAGACATCAACAACATCGACTTCCGAAAGCCACGTCCCAACGTCCCGCCCTACTCCCAGATCCGTCGGGTCGCCGAGGACCTCAGCCTTGAGGTCGCACGGATCCTCGGCGGGCTCACGTATTCGCAGCGCATCCAACTGCGAAGCCTGAACGCGGAAGTTCAGGTCGCCGTACGGAAGCCCACGCCCGCGGAAGTCGAAGTCGCGCGGCGTCTCCTGAACGGCCGCACCGTCGGGCAGCTCAGATCCTGGACGGAAATCCACGCCCGCGACCAACTGCTGCTCGACGAGTACCCGGACACGCTCAGCCTCCCGATCCAGATGTTCCACATCGGTCCACTCCGCGTGGCCCAGTGGCCGGGGGAAATCTTCGCGGAGAGCGGACTCACCCTGAAGAAGTTCGCGTCGCCGTCACCCCTCTTCAACATCTCCCTGGCCAATGGTTGGTTCGGGTACATTCCCCCGCCCGGCCAACACGCCCTCGGCTCCTACGAAACCTGGCGCCTGAGAACCAGTCCCCTCGAGACCAACGCCATCCCCGGATCCTCGGGACCTTCCACCGGTTGCTGGAACCGCGCTGATCCCGCGGCCACGGACGCACCCGCCTACTCCGACCGTCGCACCGCCACCAGGACCCCGCAGTGCACGCGTGTAGGCACCCACTGCGTTACGCCGAAACCTGAGGCCTCCAGCATCCGCCGATACTCGGCCATGCTGTAGGCCCGGCCTTCGGTCACGCTGAACAGCGCCGCCGAATACAGCGCGATGGGCAACGGACCTCCCAGATCGTCGTCGAGGAAAACGTCATGGATCAGAAGTCGTCCCCCCGCAGGAAGTCCTTCCGCGCAGCGCCGGAGCAGACGCAGGCATTCGGGTTCGTCCCAATCATGGAGGATGTTTGAAAGAAGAACCACGTCGGCTCCCGCCGGAAACGGGTCCGTGAACATGTCACCGCCCTGCAATTCCAGGCGATCTGCCACCCCGCTTTCCGCCGCGAACTCCGCAGCCACCCGCAGGACTTCCGGCCGATCCCAGACCACCGCCCGCAAGTCACGGTTCGCCCGCAGGAGGGCGATCGAATACACCCCGGTCCCTCCGCCCACATCCACCAACCGCCCGGCACCAGCCAGCGGCATCTGCTCGGCAAGGACCGGAGCCACATTCCGCGCGCGCCCGGACAACGCCAGGGTGAAGAATCGCGCACCCGCTTCGGCGTCCATCGCGGAAACCAACCCTTCCCGGTAGATGAAGGCGACGCCTCCCGAATCCCCCACGGCCGGCCGATTGGTGCGCAACCTTTCCACCATGGAAAGAACACCGGGACTTCCGGCTGCCAGACTGAAGTAGTCACCGACGTGGTAGGGACTCGTCGAAACCAGATGCGTCGAGGCCAAGGGCGTCAATCCAAGCACCCCCTCCGAAGGACAACACAGCGTTCCCATCGCCCGCAAAGCGGTGGTCAGCACGCGAAAGGCGCGCGGTGCCAACCCAAGGGCAGCCCTCAGCGATTCATCGGGCAGCGGCCCCTTCTCGAGAATCCGGAAAACTCCGAGATGCGCGGTGGCGGCAACAAGCAATTCCGTGGCGTAACTCCCACGAAAGAGTTCGAACAAAGGGGACGGATCCGTCGGCGAAGGCACGACGGGCACCCGGACGGCCTCGGCAACAGGGCCATCGAAAGCTTGGGGATTCATGGAAGGAAAAATTCTTTGAGCGGCTCCCAGAATCCCTTCGCCTGGCTGTTGGCTGACGCTCAGGCCCCGATCTGTGCCCGGTAGGCCTCGGGACTCATCAGGCCATCGCTACCTCCGCTGAGCTTCAACTTGTAGAACCAGCCACCGTCGTAGGGCTCGGTATTCACGAGAGCCGGCGATCCACCCAGGACCGGATTCACCTCGGTCACCGTGCCGGCAACCGGCGAATAGATGTCGCTGGCCGTCTTGACCGACTCCACCACCGCGCAGGCCTCGCCCGCCTTCACCACCCGCCCCACAGCGGGCAATTCGACGAACACGACGTCTGTCAACTCGTGCTGGGCGTGATCAGTGATGCCCACCGTGGCAATCTCTCCTTCGATGCGCACCCACTCGTGCGACTTTGCGAACTTCAGGTCGGACGGAACTTTCGAGCTCATGTGCCGGGAGTTTGCGTTTCGCTTCCCCGGGTGGAAAGCGAGAAGTCATGCCGCCTTCATCCGGTTCCCGGCCTTGCGCCTTCGAACGCTTTGGGGAACTCTCCATCCAAGACACCGCATCACACTAGATCGGATCGCGCCATGAATCTTTTCCTCACACGTCGCCAGGCACTTCGCACCACCGTCCTCGCCACCGCCGGCCTCGCCGCGGGTCGCGTCTTCGGGCAGGCCGCACCCACCGGCCCTCACAAGCTCCCCGAACTCGGCTATGCGTACAACGCGCTCGAACCCTACATCGACGCGCAGACGATGCAGATCCACCACGGCAAGCACCACGCGGCCTACGTCAACAACCTGAACAAGGCCATCGCGGACTACCCCGATCTCCAGAAGATGTCCGCCGAGGAACTCGTCAAGAACCTCGACAAGGTCCCCGAACGCATCCGCACCACCGTCCGAAACAACGCCGGTGGCCATGTCAACCACACGCATTTCTGGAAGGCCCTCAAGAAGAACGACGGTGCCAGCCCGGGTGACCGCCTCGGAGAATCCATCCTCGAAGCGCTCAAGGCTTCGACCCGTGAGGAAGCCCAGGAAGCCTTCGTCAAGGCGGCCCTCTCCGTGTTTGGCAGCGGATGGCTGTGGATCTCGGTCGACAAGGACAAGTCCCTGAAGCTCGAGTCCTCCCCGAACCAGGATTCGCCGCTGATGCAGGGCCGCGAAATCCTCTTCGGGGTCGACCTCTGGGAACACGCCTACTACCTGAAGTACCAGAACCGCCGCAACGAGTACGTCGCGGCCCTCGCCGAGGTCATCAACTGGGAGTACATCGAGGAACGTTACCAGAAGCTGACTTCCTGAGCGGCCCACGACCGAACCCGCTCCGCTTTCCAGGCCCACGCCCGCCCGGCGTGGGCTTTTCCGTGTCCGCAATCCAAGCCTCCGCTCGTGGAACTTCCCCCATCTGCGACTTGCATGTCACCGCGTTGACTGGCTTCTTCACCGGACTCATCGCGATGGGAAAAGAACTGCGCCAACTGTGGGAGGGTCTGCCGAACAAGGCGGAGTTCGCCGTGCTCCTCGCGGCGTGGGTACTCCTCTTCCACTTCCTCGGGAATTCCACGCTGGGATACGTCGACACGGCATCGATGTTCACCTGGCTCAATGCGCTGCATGAAAGCGCCGAGAAGGCGGACACCGACGACGCGTTCGGGCGTTACGTCCCCCTGCTGGTCCTGGTGCTCCTGATCGTCCGAAGACAGGAATTGACCGAGGCCGCAAAACGCTCGTGGGTCCCAGGGGTCGCGATCGTTGTTCTCGCCCTCCTGCTCCACGCCACAGGATTCCTGGTGCAGCAGACGCGCGTGTCGATCGTCGCGTTCTTCGTCGGCCTCTACGGCATCATGGGACTCCTGTGGGGACCAGGCTGGCTGCGGGCCATTTTCTTCCCGTATTTCCTCCTGGGTTTCACCCTGCCGGTGACGGCGTACCTCGATGCCCCCACGTTCAAGCTGCGACTCTTCTCCACCTGGTTTTCGACGTGGTTTTGCAAGTCGATCCTGAGCATCCCGATCAAGCGGATCGGCACGATGGTCTACAAGGACGCCACCACCAAGGATCCGGGCTTCCAGTTCGACGTCGCCGCTGCATGCAGCGGCATCCGCAGCCTGACCATCGTCCTGCTCCTGACGCTCGCCTTCGCCTGGCTCAACCTGCGCAGCCCATGGCGGCGATTGGTCATGATCCTCGCCGCCGTTCCCCTCGCACTCCTCGGCAACACCGTCCGCCTGATCACCACCTTCTGCGTCGCAGACATCTGGGGACAGTCGGCAGCCTCCAAGGTGGAAACCAAGGCCGGGTTCATCACCTTCGCCGTCGCTCTGGCGGGCGTCTTCGCCCTCGGTCGGGTCCTCAGCGATGCCCCGCCCGCCCCTCCGGACTCAAACCCTGAACCGGAACCGGAACCGGAGCCTCTTCCACGAACAGACGCCACTACCCGTCCATGATCGCCAAACCACGATTCCTGGCCCTCCTCACCCTGCTGATCATCGGGGTCAGCGCGACCGGTTTGCGCACGCTCCGGGCCGCTGTCCGCCTTGGCAACCCGGGCGTCAAGCTCAGCTCAATCCCCGTCCTCGACGAGCACAACAAGGTCGCCCGGACGAACTCCGTCGCGCTACCGGTCAACGTTCCAGGTTTCGATGGACGCCTCGCCTCCATCACCCGCCTCGAACTGGATTACCTCCCCCCCGACACCACCTACGCCCGCCGGCTCTACACGCTACCTTCAGAGCAGTTCGCCGTGCAGGCCAGCGCGGTATTGATGGGAACCGACCGGACCAGCATCCACCGTCCGGAATATTGCCTGACAGGCCAAGGCTGGAACATCGTCCGGCAGACCGTCACCAACATCCAGATCGGGGGCACCAAACCCTTCACGCTTCCGGTGCAACGGTACGACCTCACGTTTCAAGGCGAGGTCAAC
Source organism: Limisphaerales bacterium (assembly GCA_965283655.1). GTDB lineage: Bacteria > Verrucomicrobiota > Verrucomicrobiia > Limisphaerales > UBA9464 > UBA6176. The sequence continues at coordinate 44,969 of CBDIPJ010000023.1, forward strand.
GGCCGCCCTGCTGTCCGCTCCGGCGTGTTCGTCTTCTGGTTCGTGACCGAGGGCCAGACCACGGCCAGCCACTTTGAACGCCAGTGGTCGCTGATACTCAACCTGCTCACCAAGCAGACCCTGCAACGGTGGGCGTACATCTCGTATTTCGCCGATTGTGCGCCCGGACAGGAAGACGTCACCTTCCGCCGCATCGGGCATATTGCGGCAACCACCGTGCCAGAGTTCCAGTTGACCACAGGGGCCACTCCCTGAAATGGTTTGTTCATTGACCCCGCCGCGGGTCCAAGGGTTCGGATTCCATGCTGCGCCGTCGCCGCCAGCTTTTTACCAAGGTCAGCAAGATCATCGATGCCGGGCTTTTTGGCCTGGCGTTCTGGGTGACGCACGCCCTGCGCTCGCTCGACATTTTTGACCGCGGGGAACTCATTCAGGACTTCAGCAGCTATGCCTGGTTGCTCCTGGTCGTGGTTCCCCTCTCCACCCCGATCCTCGAACTCCAGGGATACTATCTCCGTTCGGTCCTGGGCTCCCGCCGCCAATCCCTCTGGATCCTTGCCCGGACCGCTGCCTGGGTCAGCCTTGCAGCGATCGCTGTCCTCTTCTTCCGGAAAACCGAGGGCGCACGGCTGATCTTCGCCCTCTACATCCCCGTCGCCGTCCTCCTCATGTGCGCGAAGGATGAACTCCTCCGGGCTTGGTCCCTGCATCGCCACGGACGTGAGATCGCCCGCCGTCGCGTCATCATCGTCGGCGGCGGCACGGACGCGACCCGTCTGGAAAAGGCACTCCGGCTCGACCAGTTCCCGGACATCGAGATCGTCGGCAGGATTGACCTGAATGAGCGTCCCATCGAGGAACTCGCCGACCTCCTGCACACCCACTCGGCCAACTCCGTCCTCATCGCCCCACGCCAGACCCTCTTCGGGAACATTGAGCGGACCATCCAGTTGTGCGAACTGGAAGGCGTCGAGGTCTGGCTGCTTGCCGACTTCTTCCAAACCCGGATCTCGCAGACAACGGTCGACGACCTGCATGGCCACCCGATGTTGGTCTTCCGGTCCGGTCCGGATGTTTCGTGGCAGGCAATGGGCAAGAGCGCGATCGATTTTGTCGGCTCCCTGGGCCTGATCCTCCTGTTGTCTCCGATCATGGTGGCGGCCGCTCTGGCTGTTCGCCTGACGTCGCCGGGTCCCGTTTTCTTCCGCCAACAGCGGGCAGGCCTCAACGGACGCCCATTCACCATGCTGAAGTTCCGCTCGATGGTGACCAACGCCGAACAGCTCAAGCAGGAACTCGCCGCGCTGAACGAGATGTCCGGTCCCGTCTTCAAGGTCACCAACGATCCACGGGTCACCGCAACCGGACGGTTCCTCCGCAAGTGGTCCATCGACGAGCTTCCTCAACTCATCAACGTCCTGCGCGGCGAGATGTCGCTGGTCGGCCCACGCCCGCTGCCCGTGGATGAAGTCGCCCGCTTCGACGACCTGGCCCATCGCCGACGCCTCTCCGTACGTCCAGGCCTCACCTGCATCTGGCAGGTCCGTGGCCGGAACAATGTCTCTGACTTCCGGGAATGGGTCCGACTCGACCTCGAGTACATCGACAACTGGTCCCTCTGGCTCGATTTCAAGATCCTCTTGATGACCATCCCCGCGGTCTTCACCGGCGCGGGTGCCAAGTAAGCAACCAACCCCACCCCGCATGCCTCCATCCCCATCCCCTCGGAAGGCCGCACCCAAAGCCCGGTCCAATCCCAAACCAATCCGACGGCGATCAAGCGACAAGCCCGTTTCTGTCGTGACCGGCGGCGCCGGATTCCTGGGTTCCCATCTGGTGGACCTCCTTCTTGCCCGCGGACACCGCGTGACGGTCATCGACAACCTCATCACGGGTTCCACGGACAACATCCAGCACCTCGCCGGAAATCCTGACTTCCGGTTCATCAAGCAGGACGTCACCGAGTACCTCTATCTGGACGGGCCCGTGGACTTCCTCTGGCACTTTGCCTCCCCAGCCAGCCCGATCGACTACCTGGAGATCCCCATCCAGACCCTCAAGGTCGGCTCGCTCGGCACCCACAAGGCACTCGGCCTCGCCATGTCCAAGGGTGCCCGCTTCCTGATCACGTCCACCTCCGAAGTCTACGGCGACCCGCTCGTCCACCCCCAGACCGAGTCCTACTGGGGCAACGTCAATCCGGTGGGTCCGCGCGGTTGCTACGACGAATCCAAGCGCTTCGCCGAGGCCTTGACGATGGCGTACCACCGGGAACACGGCGTGGACACGCGCATTGTCCGGATCTTCAACACCTACGGACCACGGATGCGGGTCGAGGATGGCCGCGTCGTCCCAGCCTTCGTCAGCCAGGCCCTCCGCGGCAAACCCATCACCGTGTTCGGCGACGGAACCCAGACGCGCAGCTTCTGCTTTGCCTCCGACCTGATCGAAGGCATCTACCGCCTGATGATGTGCACCGGAGCCACCGCCAGCGACCCGTGCAACATCGGAAACCCCCACGAGTTGACGATGCTCCAGTTCGCGCAGGAAATCATCAAAGAGACTGGTTCCAAGTCCCGGATCATCCACAAGCCCCTCCCGCAGGACGATCCCAAGCAACGTCGCCCCGACATCACCCGCGCCCGAAAACTGCTCGGCTGGGAGCCCAGCATCTCTCTCGCCGATGGGCTCGTCCCCACGATCGCCTATTTCCGTTCCAAGATCACCCGCTGACCACACCGCCCTGCGGCATCTCCCCATCATGCAGAACCTCATCGACGGCCGGGCCATTGCGTCCCAGATCCACACCGAAACCTCGCAAAGGGTAGCCGTATTGCAGCAGCGCGGCTGCCGCCCCGGACTTATTTTCGTCCGCGTGGGAGAAGACCCGGCTTCGCAGGTCTATGTCGGAATGAAAGAGCGGAAGTCCCGGGAACTCGGGATCCACTCGGAGACCATCGTCCTCCCTGCCGCGACCACCCAGACGGAGCTCCTCGCCCTCATCCATCGCCTCAATGCCGACCCCGCATGGCACGGCATCCTTGTCCAGGCTCCTCTTCCCCCACAGATCGACTCCGCCACCATTTTCGCGGCTGTGGACCCACGGAAGGACGTCGACGGATTCCACCCGTTGAACGTTGGACGCCTGCTGCTCGGCGACTCGGGTGGATTCGTACCCTGCACCCCCGCGGGAGTGCATGAACTGCTGATCCGATCCGGTGTCCCCATCCCCGGCGCCAACGTCGTGATCCTCGGACGCGGAAACATTGTCGGCAAACCGATGGCCGCGATCCTCGTGCAGAAGGGGCGCACCGCCAACGCAACCGTCACCGTCTGCCATTCAGCCAGTCGCGATATCGTGGAGCATTGCCGCCGCGCCGACATCCTCATCGCCGCGATGGGTGTCCCACGGTTCGTCACGGCCTCCTTCATCAAGCCGGGAGCCACTGTGATCGATGTCGGTGTCAACCGCATCCCGGATCCGACGGCCCCCGGTGGCACCCGCCTTGTGGGCGACGTCGCGTTCGATGAAGTCCAACCCATCGCCGGAAAAATCACCCCGAACCCGGGCGGCGTCGGCCCCATGACGATCGCGATGCTGCTCGCCAACACGGCACGGGCCGCCGAGCAGGCCACCGCCTGACAGGCACAGACATGGGTTCCTTCCGCCCGCCCGGACCCTGCCCTGCCTGCCATGAACACGTTCCCGCACGCCGGGTGTCCTGCCCACATTGCGGTGCCACCGCAGACGATGGATGGCGAGACGAAGGAAATGCCGACGGACTCGACCTCCCGGACGGGGATTTCGACTACGATTCCTTTGTTCGCCGCGAGTTTCCAGAGGAGCGCGCCCCACTTCAGTTCAATCGAAAGACCCTCTGGTGGATCACGGCTGTGATGCTTCTTGCCGCCATGACGGCGGGATACTGGTGGTTTTAGACCGCCTTGGTCAGGTTACACCTTGGCTTGTGGGGACTTCTCCCTAACTTACCGGCCCGTAGCCATGCCGGACATCGAGATACCCTCCCCTCAGGGACGCAAGGACGAGACACAGGTCGGAATCATCATCGCGGTGATCGCCGTCCTGATGGCTTTGGTCGGCTCACTGGGCAACAACGCCGCAGACGACATGATCGTCGGCGAGGTAAAATCCTCCAACGGGTTCGCCTGGTACCAGGCGAAGAGGCAGCGCGAATACATCAACGACCTGGAACTGCGCCGCCTCGCCATCGAACTGGCCGACAACCCATCCCCTTCACGCCGGGCCGCCCTGGAATCCTTCGTTACCGACCTCAAGGCCAAGAACCAGGAGTATCGCAGCGAGAACGATGCGATCCGCATCGGAGCCGAACGCGAAGCTGCCGCTGCTGAGCTGTCCGCAAAGAGGAATGACGCCTTCGGAACCGCCGAGATCCTGTTGCAGGTGGCCGTCGTCTTCTGCTCCCTCACCCTGCTGACCAATCGCCGCATGTTCCTTCACGGAGGCATCCTCGTGGCGCTGGCTGGCATCCTCCTCGCAGGCCGGGCCTACAGGCTCCAACCCACGGCTCCGTCGCCCCAAACCCAGTCCGCACCCAGCACTCGCTGAGGCATCCGCGCTCCTCCTCCCGGTGAATCTTCCCAACAAACTGACCGTCTCCCGCTTCGCACTGACCGGCCTTTTCCTGGCGGTCATCTTCGCCCGCTTTCCCGGAAACGAAACCGTCGCGCTCGTCCTCTTCACCGCCGCGGGCATCACCGACGCACTGGATGGCCGCATCGCCCGCTCGCGCGGTCTCATAACGAACTTCGGCATCCTCATGGATCCGTTGGCCGACAAGATCCTGACCTGCTCCGCCTTCATCGCGTTTGTCGAACTCCGACAGATCGAGGCCTGGATGGTGGTCATCATCGTGGGACGCGAACTCGCGATCACGGGTCTACGACTGCTGGCTGCGTCCAAGAACGTGGTTCTCGCCGCCGAAGGTTTCGGTAAGCACAAGACGATCTCCCAGATCGTCGCCATCGTCGCGGTCCTTGTCCTCCTCAGCTACCAGCAATGGGGCTCCATCGGTCCCGCAGTCTTCGGATGGCCCATCGCCGGCAAGCCTTGGATTACGTGGTTCACGCCAATCTCCCAATGGGTGGCTGTGGCCCTGACGGTCCTCAGCGGCAGCATCTACCTGTGGCGAAACCGTCAGCTGTACCTCACCGAGGTATGAGCACTTCCACCACGCGGTGTCTTCTTCTGCTCGCGCAAGGCCTCGGACTCGGCCACCTGCATCCCGGACCCGGGACCTGGGGAAGCCTTGGAGGAATCCTGCTCACCGCAGCCCTCCTCCTGGTTCCCAGTCCTGCGTTCTACATCGCCACCGTCCTGATCCTCGTGGCTGCCTCCGTTCCGATCTGTTCCGTCGCGGAGCGGGCCCTGGGCGAAACGGACCCCGGCTCGGTCGTCCTCGACGAAATTGTTGCTGTCCCCATCGCGTTCTCCGGCTATGCCGCCCATTGGTGGGCCGTCGGAGCAACCCCGCGCCTTGAAGGAATCGGCCAATGGTGGCCGGCGCTCGTGATTGCCTTCGTCCTCTTCCGCATCTTCGACATCTGGAAGCCTTGGCCCATCCGGCGTCTCCAGGATCTCCACGGCGGACTGGGAATTGTTCTGGATGATGTGGCTGCTGCCCTCGTCAGCGCGCTGCTGCTGGGAATCGGCACCACACTGCTCTTCTACACGCGTCTGGCAGCGTGAAGTTGGCCGGAAATGGCCATTCTTTGGCAGGCTGACCACAAGTCACCGCAATCGTCGCAACATCCTTGCATCCGCGACGTGGAAATGCCTTTACCCGCGTTCCCATCTGCCCTACGCCCTTGGGACGACGGAGGCACCACACGCTTCCAAAATCCTCAGAGCATGAAACCACTGATCAAACTGGGTGGCATCGCCGCCCTCTTCAGTGGTCTGGTCCCCGGTTTGGTCACCGGGAGCTTCGCCCAGACCACGCTACCCGCATCGCTACGCCTCACCACAGGCGTGGATACCAACAAACCAGGATTCCTGGTTCGGACGGCGCAAGTGGAGGGCATTGACCACGCAGGGTCTGTTGCCACCTCTGAACGTCTCCTCAACGGGGATCTCGGTGCCAACATCGCAAATCTTACCGATCCCAATTACCCCTTCGACACCAGCCTCGGGTTCTTCATCGTCAACCAGGGCCTGAACTTCCGCCATGACGCGGGCATCGATGCCGACAACGGTGTTCTCGTCGGACCCGACTTTCCCGACACGCTGATTCCAGGCCTTCCAGGCACGACGGGCTCTTCCGAGCAGGCCGCCGCTGAAGCCATCGCCTTCCTCGAATTCCCAACGGCTGGAACCTACGAGTTCGGCGTCTCCTCCGACGACGCCTTCAAGCTGACCTTCGGAGTCAACCCCGAGACCGGTTCGCCACCGTCCTCCGCCAGTTTTCGGGAGAACGTGCGATGACCGAAACACGCGTCATCCTGGTCAACGTCACCCAACCCGGCATCTACCCGTTCCGCTGTCTCTGGGCCAATCGCCTCGGCGCCAGCGGCTGGGAATGGTTCCTGTTCGACGGCGCGGGAAATCGAGTTGCCGTCGGCAATCCGACCAACACCGTCAAATCATATTACTCCGGGCCCCTCCGCCCTTACGTCGCCAACATCTTCCCTGAATCCGGGGCCGTGGGCGTGTCCCCGACCGCGGCCGTCGTGGCCAACCTCCGGGACGATTCAATTGCGGTCAACGGTTCGACTGTCTCCCTCACTGTGACTGCCAATGAAGGTGGCGCGGCCGTTGCCGGTGCGCTCACCCTCAACAAGGTAGGCACGCAAACGACGGCCACATTCACGCCGTCCGCGGCCCTGGAAGTCGGCGCCCTGTACAATGTCACGCTGAAGTTCTCCGACGCCGGAACACCGCCCCTGCCGCGAACCAACACGTGGTCCTTCCGGGTCAGCACTGCTTCCATCGAGGCGGCCGCGGCCATCCCTGAGTCACAGGTCGACAAATCCAAGACGGGCTTCCGCCTGTTCGTCCACCAGGCTGATGGGGCCGACTTCGACAACGGAGCGTCGCTCGACAACATCCGGAACCAACTCGAAGGCCTCGAAGGCGACAACCTCGCGGACCTCTCCAATGCCAATGCCAATGGCTACTTCCTGTTCAACACCCCCGCGAACAGCGTCATCAACCTCAACAACTTCTACGAGGTCGTCGAGAAGGGCAATTTCACCACCACGAATGGTTTTGCCGACCAGGCCTTCCCGGGCACCCCGGGTAACGGCGGCCTGGACTGGACGGCGGACAATCTCGCTACCGAGGTAATGACCGTCCTCCACTTCCCGACTGCCGGCAGCTACACCCTCGGCATCTTCGGCATCGACTCCTTCTCGGTCGCCATCGGTGACGGCAAACGCGGACCGAAGGACCTGTTCGCTACCGTGCTCGGCGACTTCGACGGCGACATCACCGAGAACTACCTGTTCTCGTTCTTTGTTCCGACCCCGGGCTATTACCCCGTCCGCCTCATCCACAACATCGGCATCCGCCAGGGCGACCTCGAGTTCTTCTCGGCCGACGCCGACGGGAGCAACCTCAAGCTCGTCAACACCCCGGGTGGCATCCAGGCCTACCAACCCCCTGCCTCGTTCCCGGCCTACGTCCGCAACGTGACGCCTGGCGTGAATATTGCCGGGATGCAGGAATTCACGATCACCGAGGTCCTCCCCAACGCGACCGTATCAGCGAACATCGTCGATGATGGCACCACCGTTTCGCCCTCCAATGTCAGCCTGAAGGTCGATGGCGCCGGTACATCCACCGCCGTCAAGAACGGCAAGGTCACCACGGTGACCTTCACCCGCACCGAAGACTTCCTGCCTGCCAGCGCCCACACCGCGACCCTCGTCTACACGGACAGCGCCGGTACAACCGTCACCAACGAGTGGGACTTCGAAATCGTCGAGGCCTTCATCCCCGACATCGCGCGGTCCTATCCGCTCGGTTCCCAGGTCCCCAATACCCGCGGCTTCAAGGTCCGTACCTGGCAGCTGCCCATGGCCTTTGTCTCGGGCGAAAACGGTTCCGTGACCAAGTCCGAAGCCATGCTCGCCGGCATCCTCCGCGGTGCCAACGATGTGGACTTCACGGACACCACCTACCCGCGCGATGGCGAATGGTGGCAGGTGGACACCATCAACTTCGGGCCTGGGTCGCTGGGCTCCATTACGGGCGACCAAAAGCTCCCCGGTCTGCCCGGTAAGTCCGGTCGCATGGATCACTACGCTGCCGAGGCCATCACGTACATCGAGATGCCGACCGCCGGCCTTTACCAACTCTCGGTCCACTCCGACGACTCTCCGCGCATCATGCAGCAGGAAGAGCAATCCTTCCAATTCGGCTGCGTTGTCATCACCTCGCCGCCTTCGCTGGCCGGCAAGCGCATCGGCATGTCCGCGACCCGCACCTCCATCGGTTCCGGGTTCGGCGTTGACCTGCCCACCGATGAACCGCTGGTCCTGAACCTGGTGGCTGCCAACCCCATCATCGCCAACACGGCACTGACAAACGCCGCCCAAGCGAAGGACGCCGCCGTCCTCATCCAACGTGGTGGCGTCGCCTTCGGCCTGAAGGCCGTTCAAGCCAAGGCCGCCGGCGCCAAGGCCGTCATCATCTTCAATGACAACAGCACCCCCGACCGCCCGGATCGTCCGCCCATCTTCATGGGCGGCACCGCCGAGGGCGTGGACATCCCCTGCTTGTTCATCAACTACCGCGACGGCACCAACCTCGTCGCCGAACTCGCCAAGGGTCCGATCACCGTCAGCCTCCAGGACAACCCGGAACAGCAGGCCCTCATCCCCAACGATGGTTGGACGGGCGGCTGGAACTACTCCGTGTTCGTCGAGAAACCCGCCATCTACCCGTTCCGTTTCGTCAGCGGCAATGGTGGTGGCGACTACTCCATGGAATGGACGGTCGTGAAGCCCGACGGCTCCGAAGTCCTCCTCAACAACGCGGATGATGTGGCCGCGCTCAAGACCTTCCGCGCGGTCAAGCCACCCGCGGTCGTCATCACCGGCACTCCTCCAGCCGGCTTTGCCGGGGCCACCCTCACGAATATCGTGATCGATGAAGCCGCCAAGACCATCACGGCGGACATGCCTGCCAGCGGAGAACAGGCCTACCTGACCATTTCCCCGTTCCGGGTCATCCGGAGCGTCGAGATTGTCGGCGGCAAGCTGGTCGTTCGATTCAACTGAGCCCACCCGCTCAGTTCATCCTCCACGGGGCGGCCGGATTACCGGCCGCCCCTTTTTCGTACCCTCTCTGGACCGCCCCCATCCGCACATTGGCCCACTTGAATCTTGGAAGCGGCACCTCCGTGCTCCCATCCTCAAGCCCGCACCCATGAGGAGAGATTTATCGTCCATTGTCCGCGCTGGATTCGCGGCCAGCCTGATGCTCGCCGCCACGCTCATGCCGCCAGACGTCATGGCCCAGGGCACTCCCAAGCTCGGCATCCCCGCATCCGACGACGGCCTCCCCGGCGTCGGGCCCATCCGCCGACAGGACTGGTTCCAGAAACTCTGGCTCCAGCGCCGGACCGAGTGGGCTGCAAACGCCGACCGGGACCGCCACTCCCTGGTGTTCCTGGGCGATTCCATCACCCAGGGTTGGGGCGACCGGATGGGCGATGCGTTCCCTGGCATCAAGGTTTCCAATCGCGGGATCTCCGGGGACACCTCCCGAGGCGTCCTGATCCGTCTCGCGGAAGACGTCCTCGCCCTCAAGCCCACCGCTGTGGTGCTCCTGATCGGGACCAATGACCTCGAGGAGAATGCCTCACCGGAAACCATCGCCTCGAATGTCGAGCAGATCCTCAATCTCCTTCGCCAACACGACCCCCACCTGCCCGTCATCCTTTGCGAGGTGTTTCCCAGCTCCGCTTCCATGCGGCGGCCCGCCGACAAGATCCGGAAGCTCAACCAACTCTACGCCGGATTGGCCAAGGGACGCTCCCAGGTCACCCGCGCCGAAACCTGGCCCCTGTTCGCAGACGCCAACGGCGACGCCAAGGCCGCGGAGTTCCCGGACCTGCTCCACCCGAATGCCATCGGGTACTCGAAGTGGGCCGCATCGTTGCGCCCTCTGCTCGCCACGCTCGGATTCCTCGAGATCAACGACGACACGTTCACCCCGGAACCCGGGTTCACCAGTCTCTTCAACGGACGCGACCTCACCGGGTGGGGATTCAAGACCAACCGCTTCGACGGCCTGACGCAAAGCACAGACGGCCGCTACCATGCCAAGCACGGGCGCCTGATCGTCACCACCCCCACCGAAGGCCGCCGCGTCCAGCAGATCTGGACCACCCGTGAGTTCCCGAAGAATTTCACACTCAAGCTGGAGTTCCGCGCCACGCCCAATGCCGACAGCGGCATCTTCATCCGGCAACCGCAGCTGCAATGCCGGGATTACCCCATCGCCGGACCCTACAAGACGCTCAAGAACTACAAGCCCCAGGACTGGAATGAGGTCGTCGTCGTTGTCCGCAATGGCACCGCTCATTGCACCTGCAACGGAGAGGTTCTTGAAGCCGCCCTCGCCGTGCCTCCAACCGGCCCCATCGGCCTCGAAGGTGATTCCGGGCAGATGGAATACCGCCGCATCCGACTCCGCGAGGAACCCTGAGACCCATGTCAGCCCTCGCAGAACGCCTCCAGTCCATCCGCCAGAGGATCGCGTCCGCCTGTGATCGATCGGGACGCCCCGCCTCCAGCGTGGAGCTGATGGGCGTCTCCAAGAATCACCCCCCGGAAGCAGTCGCGGAAGCCGTCCAACTCGGCCTGCCCCTCTTCGGCGAGAACCGCATCCAGGAGGCCCGAGCCAAGATTCCCTTGAGCCCGCCCACGGCCCGATGGCACTTCATCGGACATCTGCAGTCCAACAAGGCTCGCGATGCCGTCGCGCTCTTTGAAATGGTCCAGGGCGTCGACTCCCTTGAACTCGCCCGGGAACTGCAGAAGCAGGCGCAGAAGCAGTCCCGCCAGCTCGCGATCCTTGCCGAGGTCAATGTCGCCGGCGAATCCAGCAAGTTCGGGTGGAACCCCGACACCCTTCTCGGCGCACTCCCAGCCCTCTCTGCCCTGGATCGGATTCCCCTCAAGGGCCTCATGACCATTGCTCCCTACGACACCGATCCTGAGACGGCCCGGCCCGTCTTCCGTCAACTGCACGAACTTCGGGATCAATGCGAACAACACCTCCAGCACTCGCTGCCCATCCTCAGCATGGGAATGAGCGGTGACCTCGAAGTCGCCATCGAAGAGGGGGCCACCCTTGTCCGTGTCGGAACCGCCCTGTTTGGCGATCGTCCACGCCCACTCCCGCCGGCATCCAATCCCTCCCAGTCCTGATTCCCATCCCCTCCCGCCATGAATTCCCGACTCCTGCTGCTGTCCGTTTGCCTCGCCTCCGCCGCGACGATCGCAGCGGAACCTCCCACCACCTTCACCCCCCTCTTCAACGGGCGAGACCTCTCGGGCTGGGTCAACGTCAACTGCGCTCCCGAAACATTCACGGTGCGCGACGGCATAATCCATTGCGACGGCATCCCCACAGGGGCACTCCGAACCGAACGACAGTACGAAAACTTCATCCTCGAACTGGAGTGGAGGCACATGAAATCGGGTGGCAACGCCGGTGTCTTCATTTGGTCAGGGTCCCTTCCTGCCCCGGGTCAGCCGTTCCTGCGCGCCATCGAGGTCCAGGTCCTCGACCACGGCTACGGAAAATCGGACTGGTTCACCACCCACGGGGACATCTTCCCGATCCATGGTTCCACCATGAAGCCCTTCAGCCCGAGCAAGGGCGACCGCTCCTTTCCCAAGGAGTTCCGCAGCAAGGGCACCAACGAATGGAACCACTACCGCATCGTGGCGACCAACGGTGTCATCCGGCTTTCCGTCAATGGCGCCGAGGTCTCCGGCGGCACGGATTGCTCCTGGCGCAAGGGTTACATCGCCCTCGAATCCGAGGGCGGCATCGTCGATTGGCGGAACCTCCGCATCCAGGAGTTCCCCTCAAACAGCCCCGCCGCGGAAATGTCCGCACCCCCAGCCGTCCCGTGGGACAGTCTCTACGATGGACGCAGCCTCCGTGGTTGGACGGGTTCATCGACCGCGTTGGAGGTCTGGAAGCCCTCCGACTGGAACCTCCGCTGCGCCGCCAACGCACCCACCAACGCGATCCTCTGGTCCTCGGCCCCGGCCGCCACCACAGAACTCTTCGTTGACTGGAGAGCCTCCGGAAAACCCGCTGACAACCGCCCACCAATCGTCTTCCAGACCCCAGACTCAACGATCCATACCATCCCCTCCCTTGAAACCGGGGTGAAGGAAGGCTGGAATCGTCTGACCTTCGCACGCGCCCAGAACGGATGGTCCTTCAAGGTCAATCAGGGTTCCAGCATCTCGATCCCACTCCCCAACGAGCCACTGCGTCTCGGATTCATTCCGACTGCCAGGGAAGTGGTTCTCGCCAGCCCGTTCATCAAGCGCTGATCCCAGCGCCACAAAGTCGCTTACTGGACCTGCGCCCACAGGGCCCTGACCTCCTCCGGCTGTTTGCCCGCCGCACGCAACTCCCTCAGGCTCAGCGAGGCGTGCCGCTTCGCCAATCGTTGCCCCTGAGCATCTCGAACAAGGGGACAGTGGCAAAACCGCGGCACCGGCCAACCGAGCGCCCGGTACAGGAGGATCTGCCGTGCCGTGCTCAAGAGCAGGTCCTCGCCCCGTACAACCTCCGTGATCCCCATCTGTGCATCATCCACCACGCACGCCAACTGGTAGGCCGGCACTCCATCGTGCCGCCACACCACGAAATCTCCAAAATCCCGCCCGGCCTCGTACTGCACCCTGCCTGCAATTCCATCCTCAAACCCGATGGATTCCCCATCCGGCACCCGGAACCTCCAGCTGAAGCGGGTCCCCCACTTCAGATCCTCCAGTCGACGCCCCCGACACTGACCGGCGTAAACCGGCTCCTCGTCCCCGGCGTGGGGTGCCGACAACGACGCCAGGATCTCCCGCCGCGAACAGGTACACGGATAGATCCAGCCCAGATCCCTCAAGCGGGATAATGCCGCCGCATAGTGGGGCATCCGCTCGGATTGACTGTACGGCCGATGCGGCCCTCCACGGTCCGGGCCTTCGTCCCAATCCACACCCAACCATTTCAAGTCCTCGATGAATCCAGTGATGAACTCGGTTCTCACGCGATCCCGATCCAAGTCGTCGTTCCGCAGAACCACGGTCCCACCGACGGTTCGCGCCCTCTCCCACGCAATCCAGAAAGTCCTCCCGTGCCCGAGGTGAAGATATCCGGTGGGAGAAGGAGCAATCCTTCCACGATAGCCGCCTTGAACTTCCGAGTTCATCGCTGCTGCCCTCCGGGCCTTGAACCCGTTTCCGAGAAAGCGGGCTGGGATCCAGCCGCCAGCCATTCCGCATACCCTGGAATTCGAAAATCCAACAGGGCCTGCGCCCGGGAACTATCCAGGGAGGTGTCAGGCGGCCTGGGTGCACCATCGTACTCCCGTAGCGATCCGGGCTCCATCGGACAGTCAAACCCACCACCCCCCAGGGTCGCAGCCAACGCAGACCCGATCTCCCAGCGCGAGAGCCGCTGCGAACCCGCGACATGAAGGATTCCCCCGCATTCCTTGCCCACCAACTCCCAAAGGGCCCGCGCAGTATGCTCAGCGGGGATCGGACTCCGATACTCGTCCCGAAACAGCTTGAGGGTCCGTCCCGCACGCCAGGCCTTCACCATCTCCTCGTTGAATCCCCGATCCCCGGTCGCAGACCGACCATGGTTCAAGGAAGTGCGCACCACCAGGTGTCGCGGGTCCCGTCGAACCCAATGCTCGGCCTCCACCTTCGTCTCGGCGTAAATGCTGAGGGGACGCACCGCCGAATCCTCTCCATACCCGCCGCGCTGCCCATCAAACACGAGGTCGGTTGACAAGAAGATCATCCGTCTTCCACTAAACAACTCAGCCAGGTGGCGGGTCACATCCACGTTCCATTGCCAGGCCTTCGCAGGCTCCAACTGACATTGCGGACTTCGGCTCATCGCCGCGCAGTGGATGAGGGCCAGCGGTTGTTCCATTTCGAACCGTCGCTCAACCAACGCAAAATCCGTCAGCTCCAGATTGCCCCGGTGCAGCGCAACGCCCTCCCAGCCGCGAGGAACACCTGGACTGCGCATCAACGTTCCTCCGATCAGGCCTGCCGCCCCGGTCACCCAACATTTCATGGCGTCCACGCCTCCCAGCCAACCACGCTCCACCCCAACGCTTCAACTCCCCCGCATGCATCCTCGAAAAAGATCTTTGGGACACGGCTTCGAACCGAGTTAGGCTGACACCACATGCCTGTCCTGCTGACGTGGGTCATCATCGCCATCGGCGTCGCCCTCCTGTTCACGTTGACGATTTTCGTCCACGAGTTCGGCCATTACTGGGTAGCACGAAAACTGGGCCTCAAGGTCGATGGCTTCTCCATCGGCTTTGGCCCGAAGATCTTTTCCTGGACCGATCGGGATGGTGTTGAATGGGCCCTCCGATGGCTGCCACTCGGCGGGTTCGTCAAGTTGCCGCAGATGATCACCTCGGAAGCCATCGAGGGCCGCTCCAATCCTTCCATCCCTCCCATTTCCCCGGGCAAGAAGATCGCGGTGTCCCTGGCGGGTCCGGCCATGAACATCCTCTTCGCGTTCCTCATCGGAGGCATCGTTTGGTGGGTTGGCCTTCCAACAGCCTACAACAACACCATCATCGGCTACGTGCCTTCCGGAGGCGCGGAAGCGAAACTCGGAATCCGCGAGGGAGACAGGATCCAGGCCGTCAATGGCCAGGCCGTTTCAAACTGGGAAGAAGTCCAGCGTACCGCCGCCCTCTCGATCACCTCCACCCTCTCCGTAACCATCAAGCACGTCGATGGACGCATCGCCACCTACAACATCCCGACGGAGTACTCCTCCGCCGCCCGCCTGAAGTTCCTCAAGCTGGGCCCCAAGGATCATCCCGCCGTCATGGATCTCACCAAAGGTTATCCCGCCGAGGCGGCCGGCATGCGCAAGGGCGATGAACTGATTTCCATCGATGGCATCGAGATCGCCGGACAACAGCAACTGATCGACATCATCAAGGGAAGTGCCAACCGACCGGTCCTTCTCGAACTCATCCGTGACGGCAAACCGTTGCGACTTTCCGTGACTCCGATCCTCGACCCCAAGGACAATGTCGGACGGATGGGGGTCCTGCTGGGCGCGTCCCCAAGGATGACCTACACCGTCGAACGTCCCGGCCCCACCCCCTGGAAGCAGATCCGAGGTACCATAAGCCAGATGGCCCAACTCGTCCGTGCCATCGCCCACAAGAAGGAATCCCGCATTGGCGTCGAAAACCTGCAAGGCCCGGCCGGCATGCTCACGGGCATCGCCATGGAGATGAAGGTCGACATCCGCCGAGCCCTGGCCCTGATGGTCATCATCAACGTGAATCTGGCCCTCTTGAACCTCCTCCCGTTGCCCGTCCTCGACGGTGGCCACATCACCTTCTCGATCATCGAGCTCCTCACCTTCCGAAGGATTCCCGCCCAGGTGTATGAGTCCGTCACCCTGGTTTTCGGCGTCCTCCTGCTCTCCTTCATGGCGTTCGTGTTCTACAACGACGTCCGCAGCATCCCTCTGCTGCGCTCCGTGTTCAGCCAGGAAAGCGTTGTCCAGACACCTTCCACCAACCGGCTACCCACAAATCCCACCTCGCCCGCAGCGTCCGCGACAAACCGCTGACCAACCACGCATCAACGGCTGGTTCCACGCAAAACCGCATCAAATTCCTCAACGCCCAGGAATCCGTCTCCATTGACATCAAAGGCCTTCATGTCGGCCCCAGCGCCTTTCCACTCTTTCCACTCTTCGTCGGAAATTCGCCCGTCACCGTTCACGTCCCGACGCTTGAACAAGGTCTGGAGCACACTCCCTCCGGCCGCCACCAACGGATCAGTCTTCACGACAGGCTTCAATCCGCGGACCACCTCGCCATAGGGGGATTCCGGAAAGTCCTTCTTCAACCGGGCAAGGTACGCCTCCCGTTTCACGGCATCATCCAACCCCAGCGGGTCGTGGGCGAAAGCCAGAAGGAAAAGCGACTCTGCATCGGTACCTTCGGCTCCCAGAAGCTCCACCACCTTTCCCGCGTTCCCGGAGAAGAATGCCCGAACCGCCTGCTCGCGCACCGGCAGCTCGCCCAACCGGCGCTCCATCTCCTCCGCCCCGATTTCATCAGGAACCCACCTCGCCGCCGGCACCGCCATCAACCCCATCTTCTCAACAACCAGCACCGGAGCCCCATTCGGCATCATCCCGAGATCTGTCCCCAGCCAGAGATGCTGGGCATCCACCGCCAACTGCGTGACCGGGAGGGAAACGGCGAATTGTCCAACCCATCGCCGGCTGGATCCATGCCACAATATCAGCCGTGTCCGAAGCGGTGTTGCTGGATCCTCGCACGCCACCCACACAAAGGCCCCGTCCCGCACCATGCCGCGAACTCCGCCAGCGATCCGGCTCTTTGGACTCACGGGATCCAGTTTCTGCCCAATTTCAACGGACTTCCGCCCCAGCCGCGCTCGCAGGCGCATCCGTTCCCGGATTCCATCCGCCTGGCGCCTGCGCGCTTGCTGGTACGCCGCTGAAGACGGCTGGAAGCCCGCCGGCACATCGATCCCCAACCCACCGGGCACCCTCACCGTTCTTGTCGCCAACTGATGTCGGACAGACCCCGTCTCCGCCGCGACGAAGTGAAGTCCAAGATCACTCCCAACCCAAAAGCCCCCATCGCCGTCCTCAACCACGCACTGGAAGTGGATGGGTTGATCCACAGGAAGGCCTTGCCACTGCTTCGGGTCGATGGTTTCCCAGCTCGAGGCGGCATGGTGCCTGAGGACAATTTCGCCGTCCGACATCCCAAGCAGCCATTCTCCCGAACCGGCCAGATGCCCGTATCGAAGGGTGTCTTTCCCAACCAGCCCAGGGGATCCAGGCAATCGCGACCACGAGCGGCCATCCGGGTGCAACCCGAACAGCACACCGGCATCCGACATTCCAAACCAACGCCGACCCGCCCCTGCAAACGCCGCCAGGTTTCCGGTCGTCAATCCATGTCCGGACGAAAATGCATCCACCACCAGTGTCTGGGGGTCCAGGACCGCCGCACCCCCATCAACCGCCATCCATATCCCTTCGGGTCCGACCCTCAGATCCCTGATGGAATGATGCTCGACCTGCCCCCGCACCGGATCCAACCGACCATCGACAGGAGAGAAGGCCCAAAGCGTGCTCTTTGCGGAGTTGGTGCCGCCGCCGCGCAGGGCAACCACCATCCAGACCTTGCCACCCGCAACCACAAGGTTTTCCACCCTTTGCACGGATACCGCAGGAGGAAAACGAAGCGGACGTACAGGAAGTGCGACCGGTGCCGGCAACCATTCGATCGGTCGCGATGGAAACACGTCCAGTACTTCGTTCGTGCGCAAGGCTCCGCCAAACGCGGGCACTCCAATCCAGAATCCAACGAGACAACAAGCCGTTTGCAGCATCCGATTCACTCGGGAGCCAGCGTCCGTCTCCAGCCCATCCGAGTCAACGCGCCTCAGGGGTAGACCGATGGACTGTCGAGGACGCAACGCCGGTTGACCAAAATTTGATGAAAAGGGGTTGCGGCCCTCGTTGGCGCACCGATCACGTTCGGAAACAATTTCGCGTGGAAAATCCGGAGCCCCATCAACATGGTGCAGCACGAGCTTGAAGTATTGATTGCTCTTGATGTGTGATCTCTGTGGACATGAGTCACTCCGACGCGCTGCAGACAACTCAAACCCAGATTTCCAGCAAACCAAGCCTGCCATGGATGCACATCGGACTGATCGCAATCATCTTCATTGCAAGTGCCGAAGGAAGGGTCGGAAATGTTGATGCAAGTATCATGCTCGCTCAATCAAGATCCATCCTTGAGGGCTCGCTGTCGATTCCTGTTGAAGGCACAACCCCGATTGGGATCAACGGCCTTCATTACAGCCAGTATGGAATCTTTACTTCCATTCTATGGATCCCATTCGTTCTTTTGGGGCGGCTCATCAAGCTTATTGGAGCTCCTCTATCGCAGGATGGGTGCGAGGAGTTTGCTGTCAGCTTCGCGGCTCCAATGCTCATGACCGCCATCTTGATACTGCTGGCAGATATTTGGAGGAGCCTCGGTGCAGAGCGTAAGAGCATCATTCGCACCCTTTGGACTATATCACTGGGAACGATGATCTGGACTTATGCAAAACTCCCGTCCTCCGATACGCCAATGGCTTTTGGTATACTTATGGCACTACGGGAGTGGGTAGTCCGGAGAGCTAGGAACGCCGAAATAGTTGCGGGCCTGTGGCTCGGTTTGGCCCTGATAACCCGAAAACAAGCTGCTACGATCGTCCCTGTCATCCTGATCCTGTGGATTTGGTGGCAGGCCAAAGAAGCGAAAAGTGACAGATTCCGGCTCGTTATTGCCTCCAGCATGCGCTTTGCCGCTTCTCTTATTCCGGCAATCCTTATCCTGCTTTGGTACAATTGGGCTCGATTCGGCTCCCCATTCATCGAACGATACCCAACATCAGAGATTCCGCCATTCAGCATCAAGACATGGTCGCGGACGCTGCTTGCCTTTTGGACCAGCGACCTAGCGGGCTTGCTCTGGTACTCAACTCCCTTGGTCTTTGGAATGATTGTCGGCTTTCGACGCTTCGTGGAGAAAGCACCCTTTATCTTCTTCTCATCGATGGCTTTGCTTATCACCCAATGGGCATTCCTCTCCACACTTCCTTATTGGAACGGAGGAACAACAGGCCCACGATACCTGCTTTTTGCGGTAGGCTTGATGTCCATCCCGCTGGCCCTTCTTCCCGTCCATCTTCCGAAACCAACCCTCGTTGGTCTTGCGCTATCGTTCCTAGTCGGATTGGCAGTCACCGTGCCTTGTGTCCTCATCGACCCCTTACCTGTAAACCTCCGCGCGGAAGTGAGGCAAGGTCCTGAAAGCATTCTTGCAATCCGGACTGACGAGACTTTGATCGTTCTCGGCTTCAAGACTCGTCCGAAGAGCCATGAGGCTTGGCCTGAATTGATCCACCGTCCGTTTCAAGTCCCCAATCTGTGGCACGTTCAAATCACTAGGGAACTCAAAGACCGAAGGAAGTAATACCCACTGGGATCTTGAACGGCGCGACTGCCAAGAGAACTCGCCATTTGCCAAGAGGTCGTCTCCGGGCCCCTCTCAAAACCCAGTATTCATCGCAAAGATCTGCCGCAAGTTCATTGGAGATCAACCCCGGTTTCCCCTTACGGCTTAGCCGGGCAGAACAGCACCCGCATGATTTGAGGCGCTAGGCATCCGTCTTGGACGACTCCATGCTGCCCCTTCGCAGCTTCATGCTACGGAAGAATTCAAAACCTTCCCGGCAACGGCGCACGAACACGTCCTTGTCCTCCAGCATCGTGCGGATGATCCGCAACACAGGCTTCGATCGCAGGTAGTAGCTGCGGTAAAACCGGTCCACCTCCTCAAAGACCCGTTCCTTGCTCAACCCCGGGTACTCGAGCGTCGATTGCTGGAACCCGTCGCCGTGCAGGATGTCCGTCTTGTCCTTCTTCGAGAACCAACCGTTCTGCCGCGCCATCTCATACAATTCCGTTCCCGGATACGGGGCAGCCAGCGAGACCTGGATGGAGAAGACATCCAATTCCATCGCAAACCGGATGGTTTGCTCGATCGTCTCGGGTGTTTCCACCGGCAATCCCAGAATGAACGTTCCGTGGATCACCACGCCCGCCTCATGACAGGAACGCGTGAAACGTCGCATCTCCTCGGTAGTCACGCCCTTCTTGATGCGGCGCAGGATATCGTCGTTGCCTGATTCGTACCCAACCAGGAAGAGCCGTAATCCGCAGTCCCTCAGGTACGAGATGGTGTCGTACTCCAGATTGGCCCGACTGTTGCAACTCCATGTCAGACCGAGAGGAGCGAGTTGGCGGGCGATCTCCCGTGCACGCGGGAGGTTGGCCGTGAAGGTATCGTCATCGAAGAAGAACTCCTTCACCTGCGGGAAGAGCCCTTTCATGTAAGCCATCTCCCCCGCCACGTTCGCGGCGGAACGAACCCGATAACGATGCCCACCAATCGTCTGGGGCCAGAGACAGAAAGTGCACTGCGCCGGACATCCGCGCCCCGTGTACATGCTCACGTACGGATGCAGCAGGTAGCCGATGAAGTACTTTTCGATGGCCAGATCCCGCTTATACACGTCAGCCACCCAGGGCAACGTGTCCATGTCCTGGATCAACTCCCGCTCCCGATTGTGGATGATCCGGCCGTCTTTCTTGAAGCTCAGGCCGGCAATCCCTTCCATTGGCCGGCCTTCACAAACCTCAAGGCAGGTGAAATCAAATTCCTTCCGTCCAACCCAATCCACCGCCGGTGACACTTTCAGGGTTTCTGTCGGCAGTACCGCGGCGTGAGCACCCACAAATCCAATCCGCGTCTCGGGACGCTGCGCCTTGATCGCCTCCGCCACCCGGGAATCATTCCGAAGAGACGGAGTCGAGGTATGAATGATCACGTCATCATACCCGGAGGCAATCTTCAGGCACTCGGCAATCCCCATCCCGAGGGGCGGACAATCCAGAAGCCGTGAACCGGGCACCAACGCCGCAGGTTGCGCCAACCAAGTGGGGTACCAATAGGAGGTCACCTCACGCCGCGCTTGATATCGCGATCCCGCACCACCATCAAAACCGTCAAAGGACGGCGGTGATAAGAACAAGGCACTCATCTACAGGCACGGGAATCCGAATCCTTCACGGCCATCGGATCCAGCCGTCCAAAAGTCCTACTCGGATTTGACCTCAATCTTGCCAGCCTGATTGATCTTCGCCAAAACCGCGTCCCGCTGGCTCGTGTCGCCGCTGCCGCAACCACCACCGCCCGAGCCTTCCTCCGCGCCGTGTGCATGGGGAATGTCATTACCCCCGCGGGCATATGCACTCTTGGCACCGGACAATTCCCGATTCACGGCCGCCTTCGCTTCCGCAAGGTGACCCTTGCCGATGGTCACGCCGTTGAACGCAGTCTTCTCCAACTCGGCCGTATGCGGGAACGCCGGCGGCTTGGATCCGAAGTTGTATTTGAAATTGATCCAGGAATCACGGATGCCCCCGGACAACGCCGCTGTTGGCTCAAAGCCAGAGTGCATCATGCAGTTCTCGCAACGGGCGTCCCGTCCGCAGCCCTTCTCGTCCACACCAAAACGATCCCATGCCACCTTCTCGAGCATCTCGGCATAGGTCTTGTAATGACCCTCGGTCATCACATAGCAAGGAGCTTTCCATCCGCGGACATTATAGGTCGGGACTGCCCACGCACTGCACGCCAGTTCACGCTTGCCCGCCAGGAACTCAAGATAGCCCGGGGTGCCAAAGATCGTAAACATCTCACCCCAACGCTCAATGTCCCGGAATTTATTTCGGGTCAGGTCACGCGTGAGGAAAAAGGCGGCAGGATCCTTGCCCAGACGCTTCACCATGTCCTTCTTGGCCGCGTCATAGTCGTAACCAGGGGAAATGGTATGACCATCCACACCCAATGAACTCAGGAATTTGAACATTTCCTCGAGTTCCTTGGTGTCCGTCTCCTTGTACACCGTCGTGTTGGTCGCGATCTGATACCCCAGCAACTTCGCCATCCGGATAGCCGCCACGCATTCCTTGAAGACACCCTCCCGTTCCACGATCAGGTCGTGGGTGTACTCCAGGCCGTCGACGTGCACGTTCCAATA
The DNA here is from genome assembly GCA_965283655.1 of Limisphaerales bacterium. Classification (GTDB taxonomy): domain Bacteria; phylum Verrucomicrobiota; class Verrucomicrobiia; order Limisphaerales; family UBA9464; genus UBA6176. The sequence continues at coordinate 66,908 of CBDIPJ010000023.1, forward strand.
GTGCCACTGCGAGGGCCGGATCACGACCTTCTGCCGCGCCGCCGCATCCGGATTCCGGATGGTTTCTGCTTCCTTCTCGGTCACCAACTTCTCCGACACCAACTGAACCAAGATCGACTCGATCTCCGGGGAATACACCGCAGCCATGTACTCCCGCATCTTCTTCCGCATGAAGACGCCGTTGGTGCAGATATAGACCAACCGTCCCTGCCCAAGGAGTCCAGCAACCAATTCCTCGATCTTCGGATAGATGAGGGGCTCCCCACCGCAGATGGAAATCATCGGCGCGTCACACTCGGCGGCCGCATCCAGACATTGGTCCAGCGGAACCAAGTCCTTCAGGGACGTCGAATACTCGCGAATTCGTCCGCACCCGGTGCAAGTCAAGTTGCAGGTATGCAGCGGCTCCAACTGCAGCACCATGGCGAACTTCTTGTTGCCCTGAAGTTTGTTTTTGACGATATGCCGCGCAATCTTGGCGGTCGGAGCAAGGGGGAAACGCATGGGAAAATCAGACTCGAAACTCGACCCGGACAGACCCTCAGGTCACCGGAAAATCATCCTCGAACGTTGTGGATCAGGGCTGGCCAGCGACGTCACTTTGTTGTCCCGCGGCCCGGGCCGCGAACTCGGGCGCACGCACCGGATCCAGAGGTTTCACCTCGGGGGTCCGGTACATGATGCCTGGAAGCAGAAACGTTGCGGGCGACACGCTACCGGTCGCATTGACTCCGCCACAACCGCTCATCAGTAATCCGGCAGCGACGGCCCCGGCGACCAAAGTCAGTCTTCGCCCAAGTTTCATGGCGGCAGCATAGGTAAGCCCCCCCCCACCGCAACCCTCAAGTTGTGGCGAAGCAACTCTCGAAACATCCGCACCCTGTCCTTCCCAGCCCCAACCAACCCCTGCCAATCTGCCGACGGATGAAAGCACTCCTCATGGCTGCACTCCTGATGGCCACTGCCCTGGAGTCGGTCAACGCGGCCAATCCCCCCGCCGCAGAGACCTTTCAGGTCGATCCACGCCTGGAAATTCAACTGTGGGCCTCGGAACCCGATGTCGTCGATCCCGTCGCCATCGCCTTCGATGAATGGGGCAGCGCCTACGTCGCCGAATGCCGGGACTATCCCTACGGCGTCGGACCAAAAGGACAGGTCGGCTCCACCATCCGATTGATTCAGGACACCAATGCGGACGGCCGGGCCGATCGATCAACCCTGTTCGCGACAAACCTCAGTTACGCCACCTCGGTCACTCCCTGGCGGGGTGGAGTACTCGTCGCCGCGGCACCAGATATCCTGTTTCTCAAGGACACCAACCGAGATGGCATCGCCGATCTTCGGGAAATCGTGCTCACCGGATTCGTCCTCGGGGTGAGCGACAGCCTCGCCAACGGATTGCGTTTCGGCCCGGACAACCGGATCCACGGAGCCAACGGGGGCAACGGCGGACGACTTCGCTCACCCAAGGGAGGGCCAACCATTGACTTGGCGGATAACGATTTCTCATTCCATCCCGACAACGGTTCCGTACGGATCACAGGCCGCACAGGCGGGGGATTCGGGCTTGTTTTCGACGCATGGGGCCGTGCTTTCACCACCTACAACATTGACCACATCCAACACCGTTACCTGGATGTCGATGACGGGATCGGCAGAAGCGGACTTCCCGTCGGGAGCACGACGGTGAGCATCTCGGATCACGGGGAGATGGCCCGGATCTACCCGATCTCGACCGCCGTCACGCGCCCCAATCATCCAGAACAGGCAGGACATTTCTCCGCGGCGGGCGGCATGGGCTTTCTGGGGGCCTCTGGCTGGCCCGGAGACCTTCCCGGATCCGTCTTTGTTTGTGACGTCGTCGGGAACCTCGTCCACCGCGATATCATCCGGTCCAGTGGAGCCGCCCTTGTCGCCAGTCGCTCTCCGAACGAACAGAATCGGGAATTCCTGGCGAGCCGGGATCCCGCCTTCCGGCCGGTTGGGCTGGAAGCAGGACCGGACGGGGCTCTCTACCTGCTCGACATGCAACGGGAAGTGATTGAGCACCCAGATTACATCCCTGCGAAAACCCGGGAGAAGGTGGATATCCGCCAAGGCTCCGACCGCGGACGCATCTGGCGGATACGACCAAAAGACCAAACGCACCCGCCCTCCATTCCCAATGGCTTTCCGGATGACAAGGCCCTCCTCGCAGGCATCCGTCATCCCGATCAATGGTGGCGTGTCACCGCACAGCGCCTCAGCATCGAGCGTCAGGCAACCACTCTGACCCCTGCCCTCAAGCAGCTGCTCACCGGCTCGGAGACCAACTCACATGGCCCAAGCACTCTCCTGCACGCGCTCTGGACCCTTGATGGGTTGGGAAACCTGAGCGCGGAGGACCTCACCCACGGGCTCAGACACCCCACCAATGAAGTCAGGGAAGCAACGCTTCGCCTGGTGCACCTGGAAACGTCCGGCCATTCGGCCCTCGAGGGCCTCGTGCGGAACCTGACCCGGGATCCGGACGGCCGCGTTCGGTTTCAGGCTGCAATCGCCCTCAGGCATGCTCGGGATCAAGCCTCGTTCACCGCTTTGGCCGACCTCCTCAGACGGGATGGCAACGATCAATGGATCCGACGGGCGGTGCTGATCGCAGTGAAAGATTCAGACCGTCCCCGATTGTTCGACCGGATCCTGGCAAATGCCGGGGCGCAGCCCCTCCCCGGAACCGCCTTCCAGGAAGTGGCCGAATGGGTGGCGTCCGCGGATGGCGTGGGCGAGCCGGGAATTCGGCAAATCCTGGGGACTGCAGTCAGTCTTCCACTCCTTCAAGATCGGGTCGCCCTTTTGAACGGTCTTCGCCAAGGCATTGCACGACGTACGGACCCGCCCACGTGGTCCGCGGAATTCATCGCATTCCTCGGCCAGAGCTCCGAAAAACTCAGCGACAGGGAAGTCAGCGAGATCTGGGCTCTGGCCAAACTCGGTCGCGGCACCCTGGCGGCCCCAGAGCGCTTGAGAGATGCCTGGATGCGCGCGACCAATACCGCGCTTGCCGACTCCGATCGTATCCAGGCCATCTCGCTGCTCGCTCATGCCGAGTCCCAGGCACCATTGGTGTCCCTCCTGGATGCCCGCGAACCCGTGGATATCCAGACAGCGGCTCTCGGCATCCTGCGCGAGCAACGGGACACGTCCATCGGAGCAGCGCTTGTCGCTGCCTGGCGAAGCTACGGCCCCGAAACGAGACCGAGCATCCTGAAGATCCTTCTGGACCGTCGAAACTTCCATGCCCCGCTCATGTCAGCCCTTGAAGGCGGAACGCTCTCCGTAGGTGAGCTCCATCTGGATCTCGAACAAAGACGTCGTCTCCTCCGCGGATCCTCTGCAGACATTGGCCGCCGTGCGGGGAAATTCATGGGCGACGAGGAATACTCCAACCGCCGTCAAACCGTGGAGGACTGGATCCGACGGCTTCCGCCCATCGGTGATGCTTCACGTGGACGCGAATACTTCCGGCAATCGTGTGCGCCCTGTCATCGTTGTGCCGACCTCGGACAACGGGTTGGCCCGGATCTTTCCGGGGTCGCCCATCGAAGCATCGAAGATCTCGTTGGCAACATTCTGGATCCCAACATGGCGATCAACCCGGGCTTTGTGGCCTACCACGTCGAGACCAAGGATGGGGAGACAATCTCGGGCCTCCTGATGGAAGGGAACGCTGACCTGATAACCTTGGTCCAGGCGGGTGGGATCCGGTCGGTCATCAACCGACGCGACACGGTTCGGGTCTCCAGCAGTGGAACCTCACTGATGCCAGAAGGCCTCGAGGCAGGACGCAGTCCGCAGGACATCCGGGATCTTGTTGCCTTCATCCAGGAGGGCCGCTAGCCGCGACCAAACTCCAAACCCATCCCTCACCGCGGCAGCACCAGCAGGTCATCTGGCCGAACCCGCATCTTCAGTCTCGTCCCGGGCGCCAGAATCCTTTCCGGATTCTGCACAAAGCATTTGAACGAGGTCTCCCCGACCGCGAGCACATACTCCTCGATCTCACCCAGGTAATTGGTCTGGCGAAGTTCAGCTTCGATGACGTTCGTGCCGGCCTCGGTCCAATCCAATGCCTCCGGCCGGATGCCGACCCATACCTTCATGCCACGTTGGATTCCGGCGCGTGGGCTCGCTTCGAAGTCCCCGATTCCGGTTCGGGCAACCAATCGCTGCTCACCCGCCTCCTGAATCTCCCCCTCCAACCAATTGCTCTCACCGATGAAGTCCGCCACAAACCTCGAACTCGGCCGCCGGTACACCGTGCGTGGATCCGCCAACTGCTCGATCACGCCGCCGCGCAGAACAGCCATCCGATCCGCCAGGGACAAGGCCTCCTTCTGGTCGTGCGTTACGTAGATTGTCGTCAGCTTCAATTCCTGATGAAGGCGTCGGATCTCGTCGCGCATCTCCAACCGCAACCGTGCATCCAGATTCGAGAGTGGTTCATCCAACAGGAGGACGTCCGGACGGATCACCAATGCCCGCGCCAACGCCACGCGTTGCTGCTGACCTCCCGACAGCTGGTTCGGCGTCCTGTCCGCCAGATCCTCCATCCGCACCATCCCCAAGGCTTCGCGAACCCTCTGCGCCCGCTCCTTGGCTGGCACGCTGCGCACATCCAGACCGTAGGCCACGTTCTCGGCCACCGTCATGTGCGGCCACAAGGCATAGCTCTGAAACACCATCCCCGTGTTCCTTAGGTGCGGGGGCACCTCATTCACACAACGATCTCCAAACCGCACCTCCCCGGAATCCGGAGGATAGAAGCCCGCCACCAAGCGAAGGAGTGTTGTCTTTCCGCACCCGGATGGCCCGAGCAGGAAGAACAGTTCTCCCGACCGGATCTCGAGGGAGACCGCCTTCAGGACCGGGGTGGAGCCAAAGGTCTTTGTCAGTGCTCGAATGGTGATCTGCATGAGTCAGTGTTCCTGAAGCACAACGTTCGGATCCTGGGCGATCCGCCGGTATTTTTCCTGAGCCCAGGCCTGCCATCCAGCCTTCAGTCGGTTTCGCGCTTCCGCCTGAGACCACTCCCCCTTCGCCAAGGCGAGGGCCTCGGCTTCGGTCATCGGAACAGAACCCAGCAGGCGGACCGCAGCTTCCGGCGTCCCGGCTGCAATCACCCGGCGCCACGCCGGGACAAGATCCGCATGGCAGTCCACGATCAGCGAACCAAACAGGTTGCGGACAATATCACGGCGCGCACGCGCGATCCGGGCATTGTACCGAAACTCTGATTTCACCGTGAATGGGTTCACCGGAATCGGAGACTGCCCTGCGTACTTCTGGTAAAGGCTTGGACGCACCGGCAACCGCACCAAGGAGTGACGCTGCGGCCCATCCGGATGCCCCGCAGGCAACATCCACAGGGCCTGCCCAACGTCGCCCAGGACAAAGTCCAACAACCGCCCCGCCACCTCGCGGTTCGGCGCCCCCTTCAGGATCGCGATGCCATCCGGACTGATGGAGACGAAATCCTTCGGAAGCACGAACGTCATGTTCGTGCTTCCTGCCGCCTCGATCTGGATGAACCCGTAATAGTCGATGCAGAACGCGTAAGCCACCTGGCCCAGCAATGCCTCCTTGGCTGTAGACGAACTCAGCCGATCAAATTGACGCACATTGCCGGCGATGCGGGTCAGCAGGTCCCACCCCTTCTCCCATCCGTAAGCCTGAAGGAACGCCTCATACATGTTGTTCATGGTCCCGCTCAGACGCGGGTCCCCTGCCCCAACCCATCCAACAAGCTTCGGATCGGCCAACTGATCCCATCGATCCACCAGCGGCAACCCCACCAAGCGCTGCACCCGGGTATTCTCAAGAATCCCAAAACTCGAAAGGCAGGCACCAAACCAACCCAAGCCAGGGTCGAACACCTCCGCCCCATTGGCCTGCCTGCCCAATCCATCGAAGACTTCGGCTGGGGGACGGTGGATCTCGACCAACTTACGATCCCCGAGTGCCAGGAATGGCTCCGGCCCCCCTCCAAAGAAGACGTCGATCCCAATACCCGAAGGTTTCGAGGCGAACTCCGATTCAACAAACCGCTGGGCCTCACCCGATCCCCCAACATCCCGCCACTCGATGCGGACAGGCTCGCTGTAGCGCGCTTGGTGCCACTTGCTGAATCCCGTCTCAAACTCCTGTCGGATCTCTTCCGGATGTGGGGTGAGGACGACAACGACGGACTCGGCTTGGCTCAACGAACCGACGAACACCACCAGCACCCCGAGGCAGGCACGGACCCATCGAGCCCAACTCCGTTGTGCCACATCATCGGTCTTCTTCATCTCTTGGACGACGAAAGATCAGGAGCAGGCGGACCAACTCAAGGACAGATGTCAGAAGCCCGGCAACATAAGTCAGGGCGGCGGCCGAAAGGACTTTGCTGATGCCGGTGGATTCTTCCGGGACAATGATGCCCAGACGCAGCAATTCACGCTTCGCCCGACTGCTGGCATCAAACTCGACAGGCAAGGTCACCATCTGGAACGCAACGGTGACCCCAAAAAGCATGATTCCAAAAAAGAGGAGCGATCGCCCCAGACTACTCCTTGGGTTGGCATTCGAAAACACCATGCCGCCCAGGATCAGGAACCAGGAGGCTTTCGAGGAGAAACCTGTAAGACCCACCATGGCCATCCGGAAACCCAGCCACGCATACCCCGTCTTGTGCTGGATGGCGTGCCCCACCTCGTGTGCGGCAATTCCCGCAGCCGCGACCGAAGGCGTGTCATGAACTCCATGCGACAGGAAAACCGCACGCCGGCCCGGATCGTAATGGTCGGTCAGTTCTCCACTGATCCTGTAAACCTCCACGTTCGCCATCCCGTTTCGATCCAACATCAACCTCGCCACATCGGCACCCGTGACTCCACGGACGGTCCCTACGCGCGAGTAACGCCCGTAAGCCGCCGACAGCTTCATCTGCGCCCACGCAGCCAGCAGTATCCCCGGGATGGTCACCCAGAAGTATGGATCAAAGTACAATAGCCCAGTCATTGGATCCCAACCGATGCGTTCTCCCCTCAAATGCAACGTTGATGCGCCTAGGGTTAACAGAAAGTAACCCGTGCGCAACATGGCAAACCTTCCGTTCCGTCCGGGTTCAGACCGACAACACTACCCACCGGGCGCATTGACCGAACACCGCCCTGCCCACCAACCTGCCTGCATGTCAAACGCCGTCGAGATCTTCGATGTGGTCGACGAACAGGATATCGTGGTTGGCCAGATGCCACGCCCCACCGTGCACCAACTGGGGCTTCGCCATCGGGCGACGCACATGCTCGTGTTCAACACACTCGGGGAACTCTTCCTGCAGCAACGCTCCATGCTGAAGGACATGTGGCCGGGCGTTTGGGATTCCTCCGCCTCTGGTCACGTGGACTCCGGTGAGGACTACGACGCGTGTGCCATCCGCGAACTGGGCGAGGAATTGGGACTGATCCCCCACGCCCGACCGCAACGATGGTTCCGGCTCCTCGCCAGCCCGGAAACGGGCATGGAATTCTGCTGGGTCTATCGACTGGTGCACGAAGGACCCTTCACCCTCCAGGCAAGCGAGGTCCGAGGGGGCGCTTGGTTCAAACCCACGACCATCGATTCGTGGATCGAACGTCATCCCGAGGACTTTGCCTCCGCCTTTCGTGTGCTCTGGCCGATGGTGCGAAAGCGGATGGACTGAGTCTCACTCCAACGGCTGGTTGCTCGCCGTAAGTCGACGGATCACCCCACCTCCGTCCATCGCAGCCACCAGGTCCAGATCGTCTTCCGCCGCGCAAATCTCGATATCCGCCGCCAACTCTTCCATGCGCGCCAACCGTCGACCATTCCGGGAGTGTTGGCGCATGGCCCCGGCCAGATTGCTCCGGCATCGAGGTACACCAATCGGGCCATGCGTGCCCCGTCCAGCACCTCGAACCCGGTCAACATCGGCCACAGGAAATCCACCAACGCTCCCGCCCCCAGCACGTCCTCGTAGGCGGAATCCTCAAGGGTCCCGCTGCACACCAACACCCATTCCTCCGAAGTGTCGGAATGCAGCCACCGGCCCACCGCGCGCCGGTTTCGAAGGCAGGCGGGCAAGACGACGCGAGCTCCCACACTCGCCCTGAGAGCCCGGGTTCCATTGCTCGTTGTCGCCACGATCCATCGGCCTCCAACTCGTTCGGACACAAACTCCCGAGGCGAATTCCCCAGATCAAAGTCCACACCACCCGTACGGTCCGCAAGGATTCGGCGCCCATCGCGCTCACCCGCAAGCAGGACTTCAGGAAGCCGATTCTTCCAGGCAAGCGCCTCCGGGATGTCAGAGACTGGCACAATCGCCTCGGCCCCCGCCGACAAGGCGGTCACCATGCTCGTTGTCGCCCTCAGGACATCAAAAACAACGCAGGTCGTCCGGGACAAATCCCTCCGGGACAACGCAGCAAAATCCGCCGGCGTAAAAAGGACGTCCAACCGTCTCCGCCCCCCGTGTCCTTGGGTGTTCACGAGAACCGGTCCTCCGTCCATGGATCCGCGGTGTTCGAGTACCCCCGCACCTCCCAGAAGCCGAGGATGTCCCGATCCAGGAACGTGATCTCACGGATCCATTTGGCCCCCTTCCAGGCGTACTTCTTGGGAACGATGACCCGGGCAGGCCCCCCATGCTCGACTGCCAAAGGCCTTCCATCCCACGAGTGCGCGATCAGAACGTCATCATCCATGCACACATCGAGTGGATTGCTTGTGGAGTAACCGTCGTGACTCTTGAAGAACACGTGCGTCGCCGATGGCTTCGGCTGGACGAGCTCAGCCAATGTCAGGAACGCAACACCCTCCCACGCCATGTCAAATTGGCTCCAGGTGGTGACACAATGGAAGTCACTCGTATCCCGGAATTGCGGCAACCCCATGAAATCGGTCCACCGCAGGACCACAGGATTCTCGACGTGGCCCCCAATCCTGAGTTCCCACCGCTCAACTGGCACCTCGGGTTTCACACCCAGATCAAGGACAGGGAAATTCTGAACCTGACGCTGACCGGGAGGAAGACGGTCAACGGACCGGACGGACGGCTTCTCCAAGCCGGCCATCTTCCGTGCCCAGCGCTCTTTGGCCGCGATATAGGCTTCCTTCATTGGGGACGAGCCTAAACCTGGATCGTTCGAAACCCAATTCCTGACCAACAAAAAAGGCGGTCCGCTCACGCGGACCGCCCTGATTCCGTCAGACGGACTGCCCTCAGTCGAGGAACCGGTCGTCTTCAGGGGCCGGAGCCGGCTCGGGAGCTCTTCCCGCCTCGCCACTCTCCGCCTTTTCGCGCTCTTCCATCGCCGCACGACGGCTCAGACGGACACGCCCCTTGTCATCGACGCCCAGCAACTTGACCCAGATCTCGTCACCGATCTGGACGATGTCCTCGACCTGCTTGACGCGGAAGTTGGCCAATTCGCTGACGTGCACCAAGCCCTCACGGCCGGGAATGAACTCCACAAAGGCACCGAAGTCCTTGATGGATGCAACTTTCGCACGGTAGAGCTTTCCGGTCTCAAGACCATCGGCTCCATCCTCGGAAGCCGACCGGCGGCTCCGGTCTCCACCGCGATCCACCGCACGCTCGCGGCTACCGCCGCGTTCAGAACGCTCTCCACGCTCCGGCGGGCGCTCGGCACGTTCGCCACGATCATATCGATCACCGCGCTCTGTGCGGACGGGACGCTCGCCACGGTCCTCAACGGGAGGCGCCGGACGCTCAAAGCGGTCGTCAATGCGATCCACTCGCTCAGCGCGCGGGGCACGCTCCCCACGATCACTGCGGACGGGACGCTCGCCACGGTCATCCCGAACGGGCCGCTCATTGCGGTCATCGCGAACCGGGCGCTCAACACGTTCGTCGCGCACCGGACGTTCAGCGCGCTCATCGCGCACCGGACGTTCGACGCGATCACCACGATCATCACGCACGCTCCGCTCGCCACGATCATCCCGTGGAGCACGCTCGCTGCGCTCGCCACGATCGTCGCGGACCGGCCGCTCAGCGCGTTCACCACGGTCATCGCGCGCAGGACGTTCAGCGCGATCATCCCGGACAGGACGCTCCGACCGCTCACCACGGTCATCGCGCACGGGGCGCTCGCTACGGACGTCACGGCTGACTCGCTCAGCACGTTCACCGCGATCGTCCCGGACAGGACGTTCGACACGTTCATCACGGGGAGCGCGATCGGAGCGCTCGGCGCGCTCACCACGAGGCGCGCGCTCCGGAGCACGCTCCGGGGCACGCTCCGGGCCCGATCATCACGCAAGGGACGTTCAGCGCGTTCGTCACGCACCGGACGTTCCGCCCGATCAGCAGGACGGTCGTCGCGCACCGACCGCTCAGGACGATCGGAACCCCGATCCTCGCGAACAGGACGTTCCGCGCGCTCTGGACCACGATCTTCACGCACAGGGCGCTCTGCGCGCTCCGGACGCTCAACCCGCTCCTCACGGGCAGGACGCTCGAACCGCTCGCTGCGCTCAGGTCGTTCGGTCCTCTCCGGACGCTCCGCGCGCTCCGGACGTTCCGCGCGCTCTGCCCGTTCAGGCCTCGGTGTACCAGCCGTCTCGGTCTGCACCGCGGCAGCTTCGCCACGTTCTTCCATGGCAGCCTTGCGGCTGAGCTTCACGCGCCCCTTGTCGTCGACGCCGATGCACTTGACCCAGACCTCGTCACCCATCTTGACAACGTCTTCGGGACGGTTGACGCGACGATTGGACAGTTCGGAAACATGGACCAATCCGTCCTGGCCAGGGAACACTTCGACGAAGGCGCCGAATTCCTTGATCGTGACGACGCGGCCCTTGTAGGTCTTGCCAATCTCGATCTCGGCGCCGAGCGCCTCGATCTCGCGACGGGCAATCTCCATGCCCTCGGGAGTGACCGAGAACACCTTGACCGTACCATCGTCCTCGATGTTGATCTCGCATCCCGACTCATCGACGATGCGCTTGATATTCTTGCCGCCAGGCCCAATGAGCAGGCCGATCTTCTCTGGATTGATCCGGATGACAGTGATCCGGGGGGCGTACTTCGAGATGTCCGTGCGAGGTGCCGACAGCGTCTTGGCCATGTCGCCCAGGATCGAGATCCGGGCAACCCGGGCGGCCTCGACAGCCTCCGCCATGATGGGCAGGGGCAATCCGCGGAGCTTGAGGTCCAACTGGAAGCCGGTGATGCCCTTCTCGGTGCCAGCGATCTTGCAATCCATGTCGCAGAACGCGTCTTCCCACCCGATGATGTCGGTCAGGAGGCTGTAACGGCTGATCTGATGATCCGCACCGTACTCGGTGCAGATGCCGATCGAGATGCCAGCCACCGGACGGATCAGCGGCACACCGGCATCCATCAATGCCAGGGTCGCACCGCAAACCGACGCCATCGAGGTGGAGCCGTTCGACTCCATGATCTCGGACGTGATGCGGATCGCATACGGGTATTCCTTCAGGGGAATGACGGGAGCAACGGAACGCTCCGCCAAGGCTCCGTGACCGATCTCGCGACGGCCAGGGCCTGAGATACGGCCCGTTTCGCCCACCGAGAAATTGGGGAAGTTGTAATGAAGCAGGAACTGTTTCTTGGTTTCCCCGCCCGTGTAGGAGTCGAACTCCTGGATGTCATCGCTGGTTCCCAGGGTCGCGAGACACACCGCCTGGGTCTCACCGCGGCAGAACACCGACGAGCCATGGGCCCGCGGCAGGAAGCCAACCTCGCTGGAGATGGGCCGGATCTCACCCGTCGCACGCCCATCGAGGCGCTTGCCTGAATCCAGGATCAGGAGACGAACCGTTTCCTTCTGGATGTAGTACTGGGCGTCCTTGAGGACGTAATCCGTGACCTTGTCGGCTCCGAACTTCTGCTTCAGCTTCTCGCCGACATCAGCGAAGACCGCATTGACCGCGGCTTCGCGGGCAAGCTTCTGAGGCACGAGCAGCGCCGGAATGATGCGATCGCCAGCCAAGGCCTTCGCTTCGGCCAGGATTTCCTCAGGGACAATGTTGACGGTGATGGCCCGCTTCGTCTTGCCGGCCTTCGCCCGCAATTCCTCCTGGGCGGCGATCTGCGGCTGGCAGGCTTCCTGTGCGAACTTCAGCGCAGCAATGAAATCCTCCTCGGAGATTTCGTTGGCTGCACCCTCATACATCACGACATCGGTCTTGTTGCCGACGTAAATCAGGTCCAGGTCCGATTCCGCCTGCTGGGCATGAGTCGGGTTGACCACAAACTGGCCGCCCACTCGCCCGATCCGGACGGCCCCAAGCGGACCATCCCAGGGAATGTCAGAAACCGTCAGGGCAGCGGAGGCCCCGAGGATGGAGAGGATGTCCGGGTCATTTTGTCCATCGGCGGAGAGCAGCACGCTCTGCACCTGAACCTCGTTGTACCAACCCTTGGGAAAGAGGGGCCGAATCGGACGATCGGTCAATCGGCAGGTCAGGATCTCCTTTTCGGTAGGACGACCCTCGCGCTTGAAGTAACCCCCGGGAAACTTTCCAGCCGCTGCCGCCTTTTCGCGGTAATCGACGGTCAGGGGGAAGAAGTCCTGGCCGGGTTTGGCTTTGGACGCGGCCACAGCGGCCACAAGGATAACCGTCTCACCCAACTGAACGGTCACTGAACCGTCCGCCTGCTTGGCGTATTTTCCGGTCTCGATGATGATCTCCTGATCACCCACCGGGATGATAACTTTCTCGGGCATATGTAATTCAACCCGCCCCACATGAGAAACTTCAGTCAGCCTCCCCGACAACGGGTCGGGGGAGTTGAGTGAAGTTTCCCAGATGGGCGGGCACAGTTGACTGCTTTGCGGACGCGACTATCGGGCATGGATACGGCCAGCAGGCTGCCGCGCGCGCCTCGTTGCGGCAACCAACCGTACCCGCAGGTACGGTTCGCCAACCGACGATAGAGACCAGGCAACCACCCGACCTCCATCCCTTCCCGGCGGATTAGCGCCGGAGCTTCAGTTTCTTCGTCACTGCCTGATAACGAGGCTCATCCTTGCGCTTCAGGTAGTCGAGAAGACGACGGCGCTTGCTCACCATCGCCATCAGACCGCGGCGGGAAGCCACGTCCTTGCGATTGTTCTGCAGGTGCTCCGTCAGGTTGTTGATCCGTTCCGTCAGCAGGGCAATCTGGACGTCGGGGGAACCCGTGTCCTTCTCGTGCGTGCGGAACTCCGTAATGACTGTAGTCTTTTCTTGCATATTGATCTCGGTGTTGGGCAGCAAACCACCGCCCGGTACAACTCCGTTTATCGAGCCCAAAAACTAGGGAGGCTCCGGGAACGTGTCGAGAAACGATTTCGCCTTTGCGTTCTGGCCACGTCTGCAGAAACTGTGTGCCTGATGCAATCGAAGTTCACCGGCCCGGTGTACGTGGTCCGCGACAACATCGACACCGACCAGATCATTCCGGCCCAGTTCCTCAATCTGGTGCCCACGATTCCGGAGGAGTACGAGAAGCTTGGCGCCTACGCCCTCTGGGGCCTTCCAGATTCACTTTACCCGACGCGCTACGTCGCCGAGGGCGAACTCGACACCCAATTCCCCATCGTCATTGGCGGGCGGAATTTCGGGTGCGGCAGCTCCCGTGAGCACGCGCCCATCGCCCTTGGATCCGCAAACTGCCAGTGCGTCGTCGCTGAATCCTATGCCCGGATCTTCTTCCGGAACTGCGTCGCCACCGGAGAACTCTATCCGATCGAATGCCAGGACCGTCTCTGCGAGATCTTCAAGACGGGCGATGAGGCTACGGTCGATATCGACGCCAACACCATCCTTCATCACGGCACGGGCAAGCTTTACAGCCTCAAGTCCCTGGGCGAAGTGCGCCCGGTGGTGGATGCCGGTGGGATCTTCGATTACGCCCGGGCGACTGGCATGATCTCCCGTTGAGAATGGGTGACATTTCGTCGCCACGGTCGCGGCCGGTCCGGTGAATGCTTCCCGGACTGGTCCCCGGCGCCTCCGGGAACACCCTTACCTATGAATCCCGGATCCCGCGCAGGCTCGATGTCATCCTGCCCCCCGTTGGTGTTGGCCATCCTGCTCTGGTTGCCACTCGGATTCGGTTGCGGCCACGCGGAACAACCTGCGACCCCGCTCCACCCCGTCCTCCCGAGCACGCCCCACCCTTCCGACGCCCTGTTTTCAGGCCCCATCCAAACCTTCGAACTGATCATTGCCACGGATCAGTTTGAGTCCCTTCGCCGGGAGCCTCGGAAGTCTGTACCAGCCGTCGTCCGCAGCGGCACCAACGAATGGACTTCTGTCGGGGTGCGCGTGAAGGGAGCGGCGGGATCCACCCGGCCCATAGACGACCTTCCCGCGCTTACCCTGAATGTCGACAAGTTCAAACCGGGACAGAAGATCTTCGGCCTGGACAAGTTGCACCTGAACAATTCCGTGCAGGATGGCAGCCGGATGAGCGAGATCGTCTGCGCGGACCTCTATCGACGCGCTGGGATTCCCGCAACCCGCGCCACCCATGCATTGGTCCGGCTGAACGGCCGAAACCTGGGGCTTTACGTCCTGAAGGAGGGTTTCGACCGGTCCTTCGTCTCACGCCACTTCAAGGATACCTCGGGAAACCTCTATGATGGCGGATTCCTCCGGGACATCGACCAGCAACTGGAACTCGATGCCGGGAAAACACCGCCGGACTGGAAGGACCTCCAAACCCTGTCTGCCGTCTGCAACATTCCCGATGCGGCCATCCGAAAAGCACAACTCGCCAAGCTCGTCGATGTGGATCGGTTCCTTACCTACCTTGCCCTTCAGGTGATGACCGAGGACTGGGATGGGTACCCGTGCAACAGAAACAACTATCGTGTGTACCACGATCCGTCCGCGGGTCGTTTCACCTTCATGCCGCACGGCATGGATCAGATGTTCAATCACGGAGGCATGCCCTTGAACCGCGGCTTCGAAGGAATTGTTGCCGCCCGGATCATCCAGGCTGCGGAATGGCGCAGTGGCTACTTCGATCGGATCGAATCCCTGCTGACGAACGTCTTCACGACAAACGCCATCCTGGCGAACTTTGACGCCGCGGTTTCCAGGCGTGAGCCCGCCTTGGCGAAACTCTCCCGCGGAGAGGCCGATGACATTCGGGGCAACACCGGCGACCTGCGTCGGCGCATCGTTGATCGGGTTGCTGACGTCAGCCGACAACTCGCCAGCCGCCCCAAGCCGGCAAAGGTCACAGCGAATGGGCTGATTGAGGTGGGTCGCTGGCAGCCCAGAACCCAGGAGGCCGAAGGCGGCCGGACAGACATGGTCCAGGAACCAGCGGATGGCAGGCAAATGCTGCGCATTGAACTCACGCGTCCCGGCATCCTTTCCTGGCGGACCCGTTTGGAGCTGCCTGAAGGCCGCTATCGACTGGAGGCCCGAGCCAAGGTCCAGGATCTCGTCACAAGCCCCAACGAACGTGGAACGGGATTGGGCGTGCGCCTCAGCGGCACCACGCGTCAGAACCGCCCCCAGAACGAGCTTCAGGGCACCACCGGATGGACCACCGTCCAGTTCGAATTCACCCTCGAATCCCTCGCGGAAGTGGAACTCGTTGCCGAAATGCGCGGCCAGAAGGGCACCGGCTACTTTGACACCAAAGGATTCCGCCTCAGTCGACTTCCCTGATCAGTTGGGATTGTTCGCGGGGTCGGTGGTCCAGACGATGCGGACCTGCGGGAATGGCGCACGCCCCTTGGACGGCGAAGATTCCACAAGGTCCAAGACGAGCGAGGATTTCATGGCCTCGGCATGTCCGTCCGCGAAAACCAGGTTTCCCGCATTCGAGTGCCGCGCAGAATAGCGGTTGGCGTAGGCATGCGGCTGTCCTGTGTAGTTCGCCTGATTGGGATGGGCTTTCGGTTCCCCTGGCAATCCGGACTCCGTGAAAACCACCGTCTGCGTCGGCAACTGGATGTCGGTAACCCGCACTTTCGCACCGCCCTGGATGAGCTTGGAGTTCATTGCCAATGGGAAATGGGGATAGTTCAGCCGTTCCGCTGGCAGTTTTGCGCTGGGACAAAGGAAGAGACTTTGCCTCGAGTAGAAAGCAGCCCGGTCGTTCGTTGCGATCTGCGCCAGAGTCCGAAGACTGATTTTCGCCGGCAGCACATTCGCCCAGAGATCCGCGTTACCCGGATCGATCGCCGCGCGCCACCCCAACAGGTCCCCCCCCAGATGGTCCTTTTCCCGGGGCAACACCTCGGAGTTGTCGTCCGTATAAAGTGTCAGCGATAGCCCCCACTGCTTTTCATTGTTCAGGCAGGAAATCGCCTGCGCCTTGGACTTCGCTTTCGAAAGGGCAGGCAGAAGCATCCCCGCCAAGATGGCGATGATCGCGATCACCACCAAGAGTTCGATCAGGGTAAACCCTGCTCCGCAAGGACGCTGGGCAGCTTGGTTTCTCATGGCACCACCACCCGGAAGAAGCCCTGGGAATCGCTCGGCGCGCCTGCATTGATCTCCACCGTTCCATCGATGCCCGTCGCGGATCCAATCGACTCCCACGAACCACCCACGAGGAGCGTGCGACGCTCGAGGCGATACGCACGGCCTGCCTGTCCTTCGAAACGGACCTTGAGGGACGTTCCGTCGAGAACGACGGACAGCTGTGGGGCACGGGGCGGCAAAACCACCCCGCCCTCACGCACCCTGCCCGGGGATCCGATATCTTTCACCGTCAGGTTGAGGTCCCGATCAATGCTCCCAGGAGCCTGATAGACGCCATTCACTCCTTCCACGCTGAGAGTGCCGAAGGTCGACGCCTCCACATCATAGTTGAAGGTCACACCTGCCGTGCCCGCGGGGAAATCCACCGCTCTGACGGTATCGGCGTTGCTCGCAGTCGTGGAATCCCAGATGCGTACTCCATCGCCGCCTGAGCTGAGCCCAAACCCGCTTCCGGAGTAGGTGATGATCTTCAACCCCGCGGGCAATTCGTTGGTTCCCCACCACACCTTGAACTGATCTGCCGTCAGACGTTCCACGAAGATGACCGACTCCCCGGGAAGGATCGTCACCTCATTGGTGACCACAAAGGCGGCGGTCAGGCTCGAACTGTTGTCATCCAGCCGCCACCCGCGAAGGTTGATGGTCGAAGACTCGAACGAGGTGACCTCGAACCAATCCTGCGGTGTGAATCCATTCCGCCGGGAGAAGTCCGGATCCAGGGTGTCCGTCGATCGAACCTCAGTAATCCGCAAGTCGGGCTTCGCACGAACCGTCAGGACCGCCGTTGAAACAACAGCTCCCGAGGCGTTGGTTGCGGTTACCGAATAGGTACCTGCCGCACCCGCCGCGATGTTGGTCAAGGTCAGCTGACTCCCTGTGACATCGGTTAGAATCGTGGTACCGAAGCGCCACACATACTTCGGTTGGGGAACGCCAGAAGCCGTGGCCTGAAAGACCACCGTCCCGCCGGCGAGGACCGTCTGATTGGTCAGTTCCAGGGTGAAGACCGGAGCCTTCGGCGATTCGGCGAGGCTCAAGACTGCGGCGCGGCTTTGGATCGATTCAAACCCGTTGGCCAGTTCCACCGAATAACTCCCCGCGGAGACTGCGCTCACATTCGAAATGACCAACTGGGACCGGATGGCGCCCGGAATTGCCTGCCCACCAAACTTCCATTGGTATCGCGCCCTGGGAAGGCCACGGGCTGTCACAGTGAACGTTGCCGAATCACCGGGGTTTGCCACGAGGTCGGTCGGCTGCTGGAGGATCTCCAATGGAAAGGCTGATCCGGAAACTCCCGGCGACCCCGCATCCCCATTGTCGGCCGCAGCAAACGCTCCTCCCTGCCCCGCCACCGACCGGGCGATCATCTGACCTGTGATTGCGTCGTAGATGAACGTCGAGGAGTCCGATCCCGCAGCACCGATCGCAACAGAGTCCACCCACTCGAGTTCATTGGTGGTTGTTGGCCCCCAAAGTTGAACGGAGTCGCCTCCGGAACTCAGGCCAATCCCGTTGGTGATATAGGTGAAGATCTGCAATCCGGCGGGCAGTCCAGCGCCCCACCATTGCCGGAAATCGTCGGCACTGATGGCTTCCACCAAGACCATGGATTCTCCAGCGGCCAGCGTGAGACTTGGCAGAGTGACCGAACCCGCAGCCAACCCGCCGGTGGCATCGTTAAATCGGTAACCCGTCAGATCGACAGGCTGGGCACCCAGATTCGTCAACTCCCACCAATCCGCATGCAGGGCGGCAGTTCCATTGGTGGATGCGCTGGAATGAACCTCGGTGATGGCGAGTTGGGCAGCCACCGAAGGCACAACAACAAGCGAAGCCACCATTGGCAGACGCCTCATCCAGGAAACAATCGACATGCGCCTGCTGTGCCGCAAACAAGCGACATCAGGGCGCCATGCGATTCACAATCCGGTGACATTTCCCGGAACACCCCCGGTCAACCGTCCGCGAACGCGCAACTCGGAACGTGCGATGGTCTCGATCACCGCCGGATAGGCCAGTTTCTCCGCCTCCTGGATCCGGGCGTGGAGGGTTGCCGGAGTGTCGTCTGGGTGAACAGCCACCGCCCGTTGGGCAAGGATGGGGCCGGTATCAATCCCCTGATCAACCAGATGCACCGTACAACCCGTCACCTTTACCCCGTAATCCAAGGCCTGCCTCCAGGCCTCCAGGCCAGGAAAGGAGGGAAGCAAAGATGGATGGATGTTCAGGACCCTTCCAGGGAAGGCACGCAGGAACTCGCCCTTCAGGATCCGCATGAACCCAGCCAGCACAACCCACTCCACCCCCGCCTCACGAAGCGCCGAGGTGTAAGCAACCTCAGACCCCTCATCCAGCTTTGTCCGAAACCGACCCGGCTCAATGAACCGCGCTGGGATACCTCGGTCCCTTGCGTGTTGCAGGATGCCTGCATCCGGCACGTCACTGATCACCAAGGCCACTTCAACCGGCAGACCCCGCGCTCGGATGGCGTCTGCGATGGCGACAAAGTTCGAACCCTTGCCGGAACCCAGAACACCCAGGCGAAGCCGAGGAGACATGCCCGGGGAGGATGTCGGGTTCATGATGGAGGAAAAGGCCACCGACTCTGCCTAGGCCCCGCCACCGGAGACCTTCTTGGCATCTCCCATCAACAGCGCCAGTCCATAATCCCGGTTCATCCGCGCGATGAAATCTAGGCTGATTTCCTTCGGACAGACAGCTTCGCAGGATCCTGTCACGGTGCAGCCGCCAAAGCCTTCGTCATCCATCTGGTCCACCATGGCCTTCACCCGGCGATATCGTTCCGGCTGCCCCTGAGGCAGCAGGCCCAGATGGGATACCTTGGCCGAGACGAACAGCATGGCCGATGCGTTCTTGCAGGCAGCAACACACGCGCCGCAACCAATGCACTGCGCTGCGTCCATCGCCAGGTCCGCATTCTCCTTGGGCACCGGAATCGCGTTGGCGTCCGGGGCACTTCCCGTACGGACACTGATGAAGCCACCCGCCTGCTGGATCCGGTCGAAGGCCTTCCGGTCCACAACGAGATCCTTGACCAGCGGGAAGGGCTTCGCGCGGAACGGCTCGACGGTGATCAGATCGCCATCCTTGAAGCTCCGCATGTAGGTCTGACAGGAGGCGACAGCCTTGTGGGGACCATGGGGTTTTCCATCGATGACCAACGAGCAGGTTCCACAGATGCCTTCGCGGCAGTCATGATCGAACGCGATGGGCTCGTCGCCCTTGTTGGCGAGGTGCTCATTGACCACGTCCAACATCTCGAGGAACGACATGTTGGGATTCAGCTCGGGCGAATCGTAGGTAACGAATCCACCGGGGCTGTTGCGATTCTTCTGCCGCCAGACCTTCAGTTTGACCTTCATGGCTCGGATAAATGGATTTGGATGTCTGACTGCCAGGTCACTTGTAAGACCGGGTGCTCATCTTCACTTCCTCATAGTTGAGCGGTTCCTTGTTGAGGATCGGAGCCTTGCCAGCTCCCGCGTACTCCCAAGCGGCCACGAAAGCGAAGTCTTCATCGCGTCGCTTCACGTCGCCCGCATTGACGATCCCCTGCTGAACCTCCGGATCGTCCTTGGTGTACTGATACTCCTCCCGGAAGTGACCTCCGCAACTCTCCTCGCGCATCAGCGCGTCACGGCACATCAATTCACCCAACTCGATGAAGTCGGCAATCCGACCTGCCTGTTCGAGTGACTGGTTCCATTCGCCGGCTTCACCCGGAACATGGAGGTTTGTGCGGTACTCCTCGCGGAGGGCCGAAATGCGTGAGATGGCCTGCTCAAGACCGGCCTTGGTACGGGCCATGCCGCAATGGTCCCACATGATCTTGCCGAGTTCCTTGTGGAAGCTCGCAGGTGTCCGCTTGCCCTTGGATCCAAGGAACGCAGCGACCTCCTTGCGGACGGATTCCTCGGCCTGCTTGAACTCAGCCTTGTCTTCCGCAGGACGGCTGCCGGCCTTCACCGTTGCCAGGTAGGTCGCGATGGTCGACGGCAGAACGAAATACCCGTCTGCCAATCCCTGCATCAGCGCCGAGGCACCCAGACGGTTGGCCCCGTGATCCGAGAAGTTGGCCTCTCCAAGGACAAACAACCCGGGAACATTGGACATCAGGTTATAGTCCACCCACAGCCCACCCATGGTGTAGTGAACTGCCGGGAAGATGCGCATCGGAGTCTTGTAGGCATCCTCATCCGTGATCTCGTGATAGATGGCAAACAGGTTGCCATACCGCTCCCGGATCTTGTCCTCGCCCAGTCGCTTGATGGCGTCCGAGAAGTCGAGGTAAACGCCGAGCCCCGTACCACCAACGCCACGCCCTTCGTCACAGACGTATTTCGCGGCCCGGCTGGAAACGTCACGTGGCGCCAGATTACCGAATGCGCCGTACATCCGTTCCAGGAAATAGTCCCGGGCGTCCTCCGGAATGTCCGCAGGGTTCTTCTTGCAGTCCTCCTTGCTCTTCGGGACCCAGATACGCCCGTCATTTCGCAAGGACTCCGACATCAAGGTCAGCTTGGACTGGTAGTCTCCACTGACCGGAATGCAGGTGGGATGGATCTGCGTATAGCAAGGATTCCCAAAGCAGGCGCCGCGCTTGTAGGCGCGCCAGATGGCCGTGGTGTTGGATCCGCGGGCGTAGGTCGAAAGGTTGAAGACGTTCCCGTACCCACCCGTCGCGAGCACCACAGCGTCAGCCGAGTGCCTCGTGATCTCACCGGTCTGCAGGTTCCGGACAATCACACCCTTGGCATGCCCGTCGACCACGACGAGATCGAGCATCTCGGAATGGGTGTAGGACTTCACGGCGCCGGAGCCGATCATGCGCGAGAGTGCCGAGTAAGCGCCCAGCAACAACTGTTGTCCGGTCTGGCCGCGCGCATAGAAGGTCCGGCTGACCTGAGCACCGCCGAAGGACCGATTGTCCAGCAAACCACCGTACTCGCGGGCAAAGGGCACACCCTGGGCCGCGCATTGATCGATGATGTTGACCGAGACCTCCGCCAGACGATGGACGTTGGCTTCGCGGGCGCGGTAGTCACCACCCTTGATGGTGTCGTAGAAGAGACGGTGCACCGAGTCGCCGTCGTTCTGGTAATTCTTGGCGGCATTGATGCCACCCTGTGCAGCGATGGAGTGCGCACGCCGCGGAGAATCATGGAACACGAAGTTGTGCACCTCGTATCCGAGCTCAGCGAGCGTCGCGGAGGCACTGGATCCCGCCAGACCTGCTCCGATGACGATGATCTTGTACTTCCGCTTGTTGGCCGGGTTGATCAGCTTGCTGTTGAACTTGTGGTTCTCCCACTTCTCGGAAAGCGGGCCTGAAGGAATGTTTGATTTGAGCGTTGCCATGTCAGCGAACGACCTCCTTTCCTGCGGCGGCCACGGTCAACTGAGCCTTCGCCTTCTGGGCGTGGTCACGTCCCACTCCACCTGCCAGAATGGCTACCGGGATCGAGGCGTACCCAAGGAAGATTGCGATGCTGGCGACCTGGGCAAAAACACGGATACGGGGCCACCACACATGATTGCGGAGTCCCAGTGATTGGAACATCGACGAGAGGCCATGTGCCAGATGCATGAAGAGCAGCGCCTGAGCGACCAGATAGGCGAGCGCCACCCACGGGACGTTGAAGCCAAGGATCATCATGGCGTACACGTCCGGGACGGATTCCCCATTCAGCGTGGTGGTCAGCTTGGAGAAGTCACCAACCCCGTTGATGCCTGGCTGGAGGGAAGTGAAATGGAGCAGGTGGTAAACGATGAAGGAAAGGACCACGAGACCGCTCATCGGCATCCAACGGGAGGCGAAGGTCGACCCGTAGGCCGACTTGCCAGCGTAGCCCTCGGGCCTGGCTGCCCTGTTTGCCATGAGCAGGGTCACCGCCGCGGCGATATGCAAACCCACGCAGCCAAGCAATCCAAGCCGGGCACCCCACAAAAGGCCCGGCTTGCTTTTGAGGAAATGGGCGTACCCGTTGATCAAGTCAGGATGACCAAAGACCTGGAGGTTACCCACCAGGTGGCCGATCAGGAACACGAACAACGCTGCCCCGGTCAGGGCCATGACGTACTTCTTACCCAACGACGAGCGCCAGAAGCGCGTGATCAGGTTCATTGAAAAATCTCCGCCCCAGCCCGGATCGGGCAAGGTCAGGCCATCTAATGACCGACTGACCCAATCGTCAAACCATTAGCTCTGGGTATCAGAACCTCTTGGATCAACATCAGGAAGACTTACCATCCACTCAGGGCACGCGAATCCGGTACAAACCACGGTCGCCCGTAACCGGAACCCGAAACAGGAAATTTCCAGCAGACACCGTGGTCAGGGTCGCCCCGGACTCAGCGGTCCAACCTGCCCCAACCTGTGTGGAACGTTCCAACACGAAGGTCCCGGAGGTTCCGCCGGTTGCGGAGAAACGCAATTCAAGGCGGCCATCCGACAACATCACCGGCCGCCCCAATTGGATGACAGGCGGTCCGACAATGGCGTTGAGAACCCTCCTTGGCCCCTGAGGGAAAAGGCGGTTCCCAACCAGCGGTCGCACCGCCAGCAGGAATTCACCGGTTTCAGACGGTGTGAAGTTCACCGGACTCCCAGCCGCCACACTTCCCGTGGACAATTCGTTGAACTTGAAGCTGTCCACCAATTCGATGTCGTCGAGGTAGGCTCCTTCCCCAGCATCAACGGTATTGTAGTATGGGCCCAACCCGACGGAGTACCGGAACCGCACCTGATAATCGCGCTCCGCATACGCTGGCAGCGGCAGGGTCACCCGGGAAAAGGACGAATCGGATTGCCCGGTAACGCCGGATCGCCGCCAAAGGACCTTCCAACTCACACCACCGTCGTCGGACGTCTCCGCATAGATGGTCTGGTCCTCCGTGGCGTACCCAAGAGCGATGGAGAAGGCCAATGCTGGATTGCTCCCGCCCACAAACCGCCCGTCCAGCGTGAGGACCTGATCCACGGGCTGTGGCGTGGTCAATCGATAGCCGTAAGCTCCGGTGGCGCGTCGGGTGGTGGTTCGCACGTCGTACCCTGGAGTGACCTTCACCAGGACCCGGTCCAACCCTTGCTCGGCGGTCCACCGACCTCCGGTGGACACGCGACGTCCAACGCTCCAGTCATACGCGGTTGCCGCAGGCACAATCGCGGGCAGGTACCCATTGGACTGGCCCACTGCTGGGGTTGCGCTGCCCGTGACCGGCGGCGGGGTGTAGCTAAAGCGCAGATCTGACTTGATGTTGTTGCCACCCGAAACCGTCAGGACGCGGGCATCCGTGGCCATGCCGGGTGCCGAGAAAGCCACCGTTCGGGAACCGTTGGCGGTCGGGACCGCATAACCACCGGCGGGAGAAGTGACACCATGATAGGCCGAATCGGAAACCTCGACCCGAACCCCGCCGATTCCTTCCCCGACATCGTACCGCTGGTTTGAATCCAGATCAAAATAGGCGACCCCCGTCACCATGGGAGTGGCTCCTGGCCTTGCTCCGAAATGGATGGTGTACAACTCAGGTCCGACTGTTTCCGTGACGCCGCCGACGTTGCGGCTGTTTCGCCCGTA
Organism: Limisphaerales bacterium; assembly: GCA_965283655.1. Classification (GTDB taxonomy): domain Bacteria; phylum Verrucomicrobiota; class Verrucomicrobiia; order Limisphaerales; family UBA9464; genus UBA6176. The sequence continues at coordinate 91,039 of CBDIPJ010000023.1, forward strand.
AACGACACCGACGCCGGCCTCGCGAAAACGGGAGTCGTGATTGTTGATCCGGTGGCCGGGCGGCTCCTGCATTCCGGGGGGCGTTGGAACAGTGGCGGTGCCAGGATATCCCCAATCAACCTCGAGTCCGGCGTGCGCGTATTCCGGGCCTTCGGCGGAGGAATACAGGTTCTCTCCCACAATGGCCACGGGGTACGTGGTGGCGAGGACGCGGTCGAGGATGCCGAGGGTGCCCTGAAAGTGGGACTGGGAAGCATTGGCCAACATCCACTGGCTGTGATCGCGGGCGGATTGCAGCAGCAGTCGATGCGGTGCCAGGGGCGGCTGCGAACCGTAAGTGGCCATGTCGGCCTTCATGACGCTGAAGTCGACCAGGAAGAAGGAGTAGGCAAACTGGATCAGGGGATCGGGCAACTGGCGGAGGATGTCCGTCTCGGCGAGTGGATTGGACCGGGACCGGTTGACTCGTTCGAGCACCAACTGTTCGGAATCCGTCCAGGCCCCCACATCCCACAGAGTCGTGGGATCGGCCGAGGGTGCCGCCGGACGCTCCACCCAGAGCGGGGTGACTTGGACCGCGGGGAGGGATGGACCCGGCGGCTGAGGGACATCGGCCAACCCCGTTCCGATCAGCAATGGAAGGACAACGGCGGGGATCTTCCGGAGAGGTTTCACTTGGATATCGGTTACCGCAGGAAGCACCATTTTGGCGAGGCCAGAATCTCCCGGATGGATGCCACGGGTGCATCTTGACACAGCTCCCGTGGACATGGTTTTCGGGGCGGCGATGTCCTCATCGCCTTGGGAAAGGCTTTGGAAGGGCGACGACGACGTCGCTACCCCGTCCACTCCGGGAGCAGTATCAAGATGCGCCCGGATGCCAGTGACGGCTTCGGGGATCGTCCAAATTGGAACCCTCGCGGTGTTGGGTCTGCCGCATTTCACCCCTCGATCCCCGCGGGCCGTCCCCGAGCGCACAATTTGCCTGACGCGGAGATTGACCTTGAAAAACCAATGGGGAGCGTATGCGTCACGAATGTCACCGTTTGACCTGTCCGTGCGGTTCTTCCTGCAGCTTGCCGTCGTCCTCGGCGCATGCCGCATTGTGGGCATGCTGGCCCGTCGCGTGGGGCAACCGCAGGTCGTGGCGGAAATGATCACCGGTGTCCTCCTGGGCCCATCGTTGCTGGGCCTCTTCGAGTTCTCGCAGCCGATTCAGAAGTGGCTCTTCCCGAAGGAATCAAAAGCAATCTTCTTCGCCACCTGCCAGATCGGCCTTTCGATCTACATGTTCCTGGTCGGGGTGGAATTCCGGTCGGACCTCTTCCGGGCACGCGCCCGGGCCGCCGCCAGCGTCTCGCTGGCGGGGATGCTCGCCCCTTTTGCCCTTGGAGCGGTCATCGCCCTCTGGATGGCCAAGCATCCTGGTTCGTACTTCACGGCCAAGGTCCAGACATGGGAAGCGGTCCTTTTCCTCGGTGCCTCGATGTGCATCACCGCGTTCCCGATGCTTGCCCGGATCATCGTCGAACGCGGTCTCGCTGGCACTTCACTGGGAACCCTGGCGCTGGCGGCTGGAGCCATGGACGACGCGGCGGCGTGGTGCCTGCTCGCAGTCGTGCTGGCGAGCTTTCAATCGGACCCGACCATCGCTGTGAAGGCCATTGGCGGTGGGATTGCTTACGCGTTCTTCACGCTGACAGTGGGACGAAGGTTGTTGGCGGGACTCAGTCGCCATGTGAGTCCAGATGGCACCCTGCCGAACGCGGTGCTGGCGACCGTCCTCATGCTGGTGATGTTGGGATCCTGGTTTACGGATGTCATCGGCATCTACGCCGTCTTCGGAGCCTTCATCCTGGGCTGTGCGATGCCCCGGGGGGCCTTCGCCGCCGCGGTGACAAGGCAGATCGAACCCTTCGTCGTGGTGTTCCTGTTGCCCACCTTCTTCACCTATTCGGGTTTGAACACGCGGCTTGATCTGGTCACAACACCGACGCTGTGGGCGGTAGCAATTGTCGTCCTGCTGGCCGCCTGCCTCGGCAAGTTCGGTGCGTGCTGGGCCGCGGCCCGGGTCAACGGTGAGGACCAACGAACCTCGCTGGCCATCGGCACCCTGATGAATGCCCGCGGGTTGATGGAACTGATCATCCTGAACATCGGATTGGACCGAGGCCTCATCACCCCGGAACTCTTTTCCATCATGGTGGTGATGGCCATCGCCACCACGCTCATGGCAACCCCGATCTTCGAATGGGTCTACGGCCGACATGCCCGTGCCCGCGGAACGCTCCAACCCGCCTGAGGCCTGACAAACGGCCGGGTGATGGCATTCTTTCGGCGTGCCTTTCGAGTTCAAGATGACCCGCCGGGTGGAGTTCAACGAAACCGACCTCGCCGGAATCGTCCATTTCGCCAACTTCTTCCGCTACATGGAATCGGTGGAACACGCGTTCCTCCGATCCCTCGGCCATTCGGTGGTCATGCCGGGACTCCAACCGCCCATCGGGTTCCCGCGCGTCCATGCATCCTGCGACTTCCGCCGCCCCCTGAGGTTCGAGGACGTGATGGAACTTCATCTTCTGGTTGCCGAAGTCCGGCCGCGAAGCCTCGCCTACCAGATCCGAATCCGTCGCCTTGAACCAGGCCCCACCGAGGAGATCGGGGCGGGTCGACTCGTGGTGGTGTGCGTGTCGAAGAACCCGGACGGCCGGATGGAAGCCACGGCCATTCCGGACTCCCTCAGCCGGCAACTGGAGGTGGCACCTGCCGAACTCCTGGCGTTGCCGGCGCGGTGACATGCGCCCGAGGCTACTGCTCGATGCCCACCTGACGCATCAACCACGCGTACTCAAAGGCCACCTCCTTCAGCCGATCATACCGCCCGCTCGCGCCGCCATGGCCCGCTCCCATGTTGCACTTCAGCAGCAGCGGGTTTGAGTCCGTCTTGAGGGTACGCAGCTTGGCCACGTACTTGGCCGGTTCCCAATACATCACCTGACTGTCGTTCAGGCTCGTGGTCACGAGCATGGCGGGATAGGCCGCACGACGCAGGTTGTCGTATGGGCTGTAGGAACGCATGTAGTCGAAGGCCGCCTTTTCATTGGGGTTCCCCCATTCCAGATACTCGCCGACGGTCAGGGGCAGGCTCGCGTCCATCATCGTGTTCATCACGTCCACGAAGGGCACTGCGGAATGCACGGCACGGAACAGATCCGGCCGAAGGTTCACCACGGCCCCCATCAGCAATCCTCCGGCGCTCCCGCCCTCGATCACGATCCGATCCCGCGCCGCGATCCGCTGGGTCACCAACCATTCCGCGCTGTCGATGAAGTCGTGGAAGGTGTTCTTCTTCCGCATCAGCATTCCATCGTCGTGCCACCCCTCACCCATCTCGTTGCCTCCCCGGATGTGGGCGATCACGGAAACCATTCCTCGATCCACCAAGGACAGGCGAGGGATGGAGAACGACGCCTCCATTCCCAGCCCATAGGACCCGTAGCCATACAGGTGGCAGGGGGCCGTCCCATTCATGGGAGTGCCCTTCAGGTACATCACGGACAGGGGCACCCGCACGCCGTCCCGGGCGACCGCCCAGCGTCTCTCGGTCACGTACCTTGAGGGATCGTAAGTCCCAAGCACGGCCGTACGTTTCAGCAGCTTCAACTCACCCGAACCCAGGTCGCAGTCGTAGACGCTCTGCGGAGTGACCATCGACTGGTAGTTCAATCGGACGTGCGTGGCGCCATACTCCGGTGTGCCGGACGCAGACGCCCAGTACACGGGCTCAGGAAAGCTGACCTCGCGCCAATCGCCCGAACGCAGGTTCTGGATGCGTAACCGCGTCAGCGCCTCCCTCTGTTCCTGGACAACCAGGTGTCGCTCGAAAACCTCCACGCCTTCCAGAAGGACATCCGACCGATGCGCCAGCACTTCGGTCCACTGCGTCGGAGCCCCGACTGGAGCCGTCACCAGCCGGAAGTTCTTCGCTCCCCGGTTGGTCCGCAGGTAGAGCAGGCCATCCCGATGTTCGACGTCGTACTTGTGCCCCCGTTCGCGCGGGATCACGACCCGGAATGTCCCCTGCGGTTCTGCGGACGAAAGGATCCGTTGCTCCCAGGTGTCGGTGCTGCCACTCCCACAAACGAGGAACTTGCGATCCTTGGTCCGCCCCACACCAAGACTGAAGAGCTCGTCCTTTTCCTCGACCACCAACACCGGTTTTCCGCCTTGAAGATCCAACCGCCAGAGCTTGTCGCTCCGCTTGGTCCCCTCATCCTCGGTGACGTAAAAGACCGTCCGGCCATCCGCGGCCCATTCGAATCCCCGCACACGCTCCGCAAGGGCGGCCCCGGTCTCGCCGGTCACGAGATCCTTCCGATAAAGCGTGTACTGCCGGAATCCCGTAACGTCGGTGCTGTAGAGCAATTGGTTTCCGTCGTCGCTGACCTCAAGCCCGCCCAACCCCAGGAAAGATCGCCCCTCCGCCAGTTGGTTCAGGTCCAGCAGCACCTGGTCGCCCGACTCGGCGTTCCCCTGCCCGACCGGTCGACGCATGTGGATCGGATACTGTCGGCCCTCGACGGTCCTCGAAAAATACTCAAAGGCCCCACGCCGCACTGGCACGCTGAGGTCGGTCTGCTGGATCCGGCCGAGGATCTCCGCATAAAGCTTCTCCCCGAATGCCTTCTCGTGCGTCGTCCGTGATTCCGTGTAGGCATTCTCCGCTTCCAGGTACCGGATCACCTCGGGATTCGTCTTCTCGCGCAGCCAGAAGTACGGATCGTTCACGGTCTCCCCGTGCCACGTCATCGGGTGATCCTTCCGGGCCGCCACCGGTGGTTCGATCTTCGGCGCGGGCGGAGCGACAACTGGGGCAGACTCTTTCGACATCGCCGTATGGAACACCAACAAGCCTCCCAAGACGAGAAACGCCGCGCGGCGTCCCACTTCCGATCCAGGCCACGAGTGGCCAGTCGCGGATTTCCTGAAGGCGGTTGCGCGTCTCGATCCGGCTGGTTTCGGGGTGTTCATGATCCTTGAACAACAAGGCTACGTACGTGCCTCAGGATGACAAGCCACCCGTTCATGGGTGCCCCCCAACCAGAAAACACCGCCAGAACGTGTGCAACTTCGCCCGCCCCTTGGGGTTCGCCTTCTGCACGGTCATTTGCCATATTTCCACCATGCGCCGCCACGCTCTCCTACCCGCAATCCTGCTGGTCCTGCCGTTGCTCGCAGCCCATGCACAGGACCTGCCGTCTGCGGTGGGGGCCCTTCGCTCCAAGGACTCCATCGGCACAGGTGCCGGGTTCAATGCAACCAACCGCACGGAGCTCGCACACGCCGAGGGTAAGGCCATTACCAACGACCTTTCGCTGACCTGGCGGACAAAACCCGATTCCGTGGACGCCCGGATCATCCGTCAACCCCTCTCCAAGGTCCTTCCCCACATCGCCAAGGCCTCCGGTTGGCAGGTCTTCACGGAACCCGGCACCGACAGCCTGATCTCCTCCGCATTCCGCAACCAGCCGGCACGGGAAGCCATCGGCAGGATCCTGTCCAACTTCAGCTACGCCATCCTTCCCGGAACCAACAACCGGCCAAAACTGCTCGTCTTCCGGACCTCCTCGGGCTCAGCCACCGAAGAGGTGGATCCCAGCGACGCCCTGCGTGTGGACGAGGAAGTCGTCGTACGCCTGAAGGACGGTTCCCGCCTCACCCCGGAAGAGCTCGCGAAACTGACCGGTGGCGAAGTGGCCGGAAAACTGGAGGCGCTGAATGCGGCCCGCCTGCGATATCCGGACGCCGCCGCGGCCGACGCCGCCCGCGAGAAACTGGCCGCCATGGAAGGTGTTTCGGTCGAGGACAACCACCGTTTGCCCAACCAGGACTCAGCCGGACTTTTGCAGGGGCTGGAGTCGGGCGCCGGACTGGGCATTCGCCCTGCATCCGTCTCCACCGGAAAGCTGGTCATTGGCCTCATCGATTCCGCCGTTCAGCCCATCAACCCCGCCTACGACGCCTTCCTTCTGGGACGCGAGACGGTCGTAGGTTCGCAATCCAGCTCCTCCCAACTCTCCCACGGCACCTCGATGTTTGCGAACCTCGTGAAGGCTGCGGAGACAACGGCGGGCCAGAGCGGAACAGCATCGTTCGGTGTGCTGGCGGTCGACGTGTACGGCGCCAACGAAAGCACGACAGCGTATGATGTCGCGCTGGGCATCCAGCGGGCCATCGAGCGCGGTGCCAATGTCATCAACCTGAGTCTGAGCAGCGAGGTGAACTCCCCGTTCCTGCACGACGTCATCCAGACCTACAATCAGCGCGGAGTTCTGTTCCTCGCAGCGGCCGGCAATGATCCCATTGTCTCCCCAACCTTCCCCGCTTCTTACCCGGAGGTTCTGGCCGTGACCGCCGGAAATTCCTCGGGCCAGTACGCACCTTACGCGAATCGCGGCCCCTTTGTGGACCTCATGCTTCCCGGTTCCGGAATCGTGCCGTATGGCGGCGACCGCTGGCTCGTCACCGGAACCTCCACATCGACCGCCTACGCCAGCGGTATTGCCGGCGCCCTCTGGAACCCATCCGTTGGAAGCCCCGCCAACCTGAACACCCTGCTTCGCCAGAAGTTCGGTGTCGCCAAGCCCTGACTTGGCCAGTTGGCTCGCCCGCATTCCTCGCCTAGGATGACGCACATGACGTTCCTTGGCGCCGGCCTGTCCTGTTTCCTCGCCTGCGGGTTGGCAGCACCGTTGGCCGCCGCCCCACCGATCGAGCTGAAGTCCCCTCGGTCCCGTGCGAAATCCGCCAGCCGGCCCCTTCCAGCTTCCCCCACCCATGCGGCTCCGACCGCAAACTTCTCCACCGAGGAACTCGCCCGGAAATCCCGCACCTCGCTGGTCGTTCTCGCCACTCGCGGACGCGATGGCGTTGGCGAGGGCGTCGGCACCGGATTCGTCATCGACCCTTCCGGCCTCGTCGCCACAAGCCTCCACGTCGTGGGCGAGTCCCGTCCGGTCGTCGCCCGTCTTGTGGATGGACGCGAGATCCCGATCCTCGCCGTCCACGCCTTCGATCGACATGCCGACCTCGCGATCCTGCGCGTCGACGCCACCAACCTGCCCGCCCTCCATCTTGGCGACTCCTCCGCCCTGGAGGTGGGCGCTGAAGTCGTGGCCTTGGGAAACCCGCTGGGCCTCGAGAACTCCGTCGTGGCTGGCGTGCTTTCCGGACGGCGGACTCTCGAAGAGGTCGAGATGCTCCAGGTGGCAATCCCCATCGAACCCGGGAACTCCGGCGGACCGCTCCTCGACCGGGCCGGCAATGTCCATGGCATCGTGAATGCCAAATCCCTTCTCACCCGGAATCTTGGATTCGCGACCCCGATCAACCTTCTCAAGCCCCTCCTCGAGCAGCCCAACCCTGTTCCGTTTGAGCGCTGGGTGCGCATCGGCACACTCGACCCCGTCCAGTGGGAGCCCCACCTCGGCGCCCGTTGGCGCCAACGCGCCGGGAGGATCGCCGTTGAAGGAACCGGCACCGGCTTTGGCGGACGCGCCTTCATCCTTCACCGCACGGAAGCCCCGACCAACTCATACGACGTCTCCGTGCAGGTCCGACTGGGCAATGAATCCGGTGCCGCAGGGCTGGTCTTCGGCGGCCTGCCCGAGGGTCGTCACTACGGCTTCTATCCCACCGGCGGCCAACTCCGCCTGACCGCCTTCGAAGGACCCGACGTCTTCTCCTGGCGGATCCTCGGAACCGTCCCAAGCGCCGCGTATCGTCCCGACGATTGGAACCTCCTCCGCATCCGCCACGAAGCAGGACGCATCCAGTGCTGGGAATGACGCTCCCGTCTTCTCGATGGCTGATGCCGCGTTCGATGGCCGACGGGTTGGCCTCACCAAGTTTCGCGACACGTCCGCCGAGTTCCGGGACTTCCGCGTCGGGGACTCCAAGGCGACTGCCCCCGGTCTTGATCCAGCCCTGATCATGGCACTGGGCGGCCCGAATGTCCCCATGACCACAGTCGGCCCGGAGGACATGACCCACCTCCGCACCAACCTGGCTGCCGCCCGGACATTCATTGCAGCACGCGCCCGGAGTCTTGACCTGGAAGCGGCCCGCCTTCGCGAACTGTCGCTCCGGCTTCACCGGGAGACGGTACGTGACGCACTTGCCGCCGAACTCGCGCAACCCGAGCCGCAGATCGACCTCGCCCGCGCCGCCCTGCTCGTCGCGCAACTCGACAATCCGGACCTCGACGTCCCCGCCTACCGCCAACAACTGCGCTCGCTGGCCTCGGAAGTCCGGAACCGACTCACCGAAGCCATGCCCGCAAGTGAACGCGTCGATCAGCTCCGCAAGTTCCTGTTCGAGGAGAATGGATTCCACGGCAGCCGCCACGACTACTACAACCGGGCCAACAGTTACCTCAACGACGTCCTCGACGACCGCGAGGGGTTGCCCATCACCCTCAGCCTCGTCTTCCTCGCGATCGCGGGCGACGCCGGCATCGAACATGTCCGCGGCGTTCCCCTGCCCGGCCATTTCCTCGTGAAGCATGCACCTCCCAACACCGACGAGCGCCTGATCGATGTCTACAACGGCGGGCGATACCTCACCCACTCGGAGGCGGATGAACTCGGAGGCAGCCATGCCGGGGTTCCGGTACGCTCCGAGTTGCTTCGACCCGCAACCAAGCGGGAGATGTTGGTCCGCTTGGTCACGAATCTTCAGGCCTTCACCGAGCGGGAATCCGGGGCGGCCGCCTCCCTCCACTACGCCGACCTCCTCGTGGCCCTCGCCGGCGAACCACGGGCCGAAGCCGCCCAACGCGTCGACCGTGCCCGCCTCCGCGCCCAGTCCGGCGACGCGGCCGGCGCCACGTCAGACCTGCGCTGGATCCTGGAATCGGCACCCGACGGCATCGATGCCGAGCGCGTTGCCGAGATGATACGCCGCCTCAATCCATGAGCGACACCCGCAGCCCGTCACCTCAGTGGGGCGCCTGCGCCCCGCCAACCTCCCGCTTCGCCAGCACCGCATCCGTCTGACGTGTCCGGAAGGCATCGTAAGCGGCGCGAAAGGCGGGATGCTTGGCTCCCAGCATCGCCGTCGCCAGCAAGGCGGCATTGACTGCCCCGGCACGTCCGATCGCCATGGTCCCCACCGGCACTCCCGCGGGCATCTGAACGATGCTCAGCAAGGAGTCCATGCCGTTCAGTGCCTTGGATTGCACCGGCACGCCCAGCACCGGAAGGACCGTCTTGCTCGCGCACATCCCCGGCAGATGGGCCGCTCCACCCGCACCGGCAATGATCACCTCCAGGCCCCGGCCCGCAGCCGAAGCCGCATACTCAAACAGGAGATCCGGCGTCCGATGCGCACTCACGACCGAGGCCTCGTACGGCACGCCCAGTTCCTTCAACTGGTTGGCCGCGTGCTCCATCGTCTCCCAGTCCGACTGACTACCCATGATGATGCCAACCAAAGGCGATGCTCCGCGCTGTTCCATGCGGGCATGCTAACCGGCGACCAACGGACAAGGCGAGTCCCCCCTGAACACAGAAAAGCCCGCCGTGCGTGCAACCGGTGCACCACACGGAGGGCTGTGATCTCAACCCGATAACCGGGTCAATGGAGCGCTGATGTCAGCGACGGGCGGCGATATTCGCAGCGTCGAGCGCGTTCTTCAGCCGTTCCTGCGACAATCGGTTCGGATGTCCGGTCGGCGTACAACCATCCACGGTCAGCGCCGCGTTCGCCGCATCGATCAACTGTTGGGCCGTCATGCTACCTGTAGCGATCGCGGGCGTCGGGATGATGTCCGTGGCCTCGTAGAAGCCGTGGAGCACGTTCAATTGGAACGCCGCCAACTGAGCCGACAGCATCCGCGACATGTTCGAAGCCGTACTCGATTGCAGCCAACTCGCGAACGACGACTTGTTGGAGGCCAGGTTCGACGTGAAGTTCCGGTCCGATCCATTGTCGTTCACCAACCGCAACGATGTCAGGACGGCAAAGTCACACGGCCGGATCAGGGACAATCCGTTGTTGTTCCTCCAGAACCCAATGGTGCACCCGGAACCCGTGGTGTTCTTCGGGGTGTACCGCGTAAAGCCAAAGTCCACGTCGTTCCGCGTCTGGCCGTTGGCCAGCGTCACGGTCGCGCTGTTCAGGGAGAGCAACCCGTCGAGATCATGGGTCGCCGTGTAGCCGTTCGGAGGCGTCACCACAACCGAGTAGGTCCCGGCGAACAACCCGGTGAACTCATACTGACCGTGGCAGTCGGTTACGTCCGTCCCGATCAGGGAACCGCTGACGTCGTAGAGACGGACGGTTGCATTCGGAAGGCCCGACTCGGAACCGCGGCACCCATCATTGTCACGGGTACCGTCGGCATCCGAATCGATCCAGACCAGGTCACCGATCCGACCTGTTCCCGGGCAGAACACATAACCAAAGTCCACGTTGAGGCGTTGCTCGCCCGTGACCACGGTCACCGTCGCCCGGTTCGGCGTCGAGGTGCCGTCGCGATCGAACGTTGGTCCGTAGTTGGCCGGTGGTGTCACCACCACCGTGTAGGTTCCAGCGGCGAGGTTGGTGAACGCGTAAATTCCATTCGCCCCGGTGCAATTGGTGGCAATTGGCGCGCCGAAACCGTTGCGCAGGACGACAACAATGTTGGCCAGCCCAGCTTCCGAGGACTCCTGGACGCCATTGCTGTTCCGGTCGATCCAGACCCGGTCACCAATGGTCGCCGGTGCCGGCGGGCAGTACCCGAAGTCGATGTCCAACCGTTGTTCGCCCGGAGCGAGGGTGACCGCGGCCAAGTTTGGCGTCGACGTCCCGTCGGCATCCGTTGTGGTCGTGAAACCCGAGGGCGGGAAGACCCGCACCGAGTAGGATCCGGCCGCAAGACCGGTAAACTCGTACGCGCCGTTGTTGCCGGTCGTCGCTACCGCCAGCAATGCACCGCCGGAACTGCGGAGCTCAACGACCACGTTGGTCAGTCCAGGCTCGGAGATCTCCGCCAGTCCATTGCCGTTCACGTCCAACCACACCCGGTAACCCACGCGTCCAGTCATCGGATCGGGCGGGACGAAGACGTAACCAAAGTACACGTCGTGGCGCTCATCACCGGCTGCGAGTAAGATCTCGGCCGAGTTCAGGGTCGACGATCCGTCGACGTCAAACGTCGCAGCATAATCAACCGGCGGAGCCACCGTCACCGTATAGGTATCGGCTTCGAGGCCGGTGAATTCATAGGTTCCCGTCGCATCCACGGTCACCGTCCCCACCAGGACGCCAAGCCCGTTGTAAAGGGTCACGACCGCATTGGTCAGGCCAAACTCACCCACGTCCTGCGCCGCATTCTGGTTGGCATCGATCCAGACACGGTTGCCGATCTTCCCAAGAAGCGGAGGCGCCGGAATGAAGTAACCAAAGCCCGCGTCGGTACGATCCTCGCCGATACCCAGTGCCACGGTGGCCACATGGGCCGTCCCGGTGCCATTCACGTCAAACGTGGGAACTGCATTCGTCGGAACCGAAACCTCGATGATGTAGGTGCGCGCGGACAATCCGGTGAACAGGTATTGGCCGGCGGCATCCGTCGTGGTGGTCGCAAGGACCACGCCACCCGAATCCTTCAGGGTGACAGGAATGTTGGTCATCCCCAACTCACCCAGGTCCTGGACGCTGTTGGAGTTAGCATCGATCCAGACCCGGTTACCCAGGCTGCCCAAGGGCGGCGCGTAGATCAGACCGAAGTCCACCAACTGATTGGTTTCGCCGATGGCAACCGTCAGCGCGACCCCGTTCGTTGTCGAGATCCCATCCAGATCGTAGGTCGGGATGTAGTAGGTCGGCGGAGTCACCGTGACCAAGTAGGTCCCTGCGTCCAGATCGCCGAAGGAATACTCTCCGGCGGTACCGGTCGTAGCACTGGCCACCACCGCACCCAACGAATCGCGCAGGACGACGGACAACCCGGAGAGGCCGTTCTCGCCCACGTCCTGGACGCCGTTGCTGTTCAGATCATCCCAGATCCGGTCTCCGATCAACGCCGGCGGCGGGGCGTATTGATATCCGAAGTCGACATCTGTGCGGTCCTGTCCCGCAACCATCGAAACCCCTGCGATGTTCGGCGTCCCCGTTCCATCGACGTCGAACGTGGGTTCCCAGTAGCTCGCGGGTGCCACCGTCACCGCATAGGCTCCGGCAACCAATCCGGTGAAGCTGTAGTACCCGAGAGCATCCGTCGAAATCGTCAGCAACGCCGTGCCACTGGCATTCCAGAGGGTTACCTCCAGGCCGGGCAAACCGCTCTCGCTGCCGTTCAGGACGCCATTGGCATCCGCGTCATCCCACACACGACCCGCCACGGACGCTGGCGGCGGTGGCAGCAAACGGTAACCGAAGTCCACGTCAAGGCGTTGCTCACCGCTCACCAGGATCACCGTCGCCGTGTTAGCCGAAAGGACGCCATCGGCGTCGTAGATCGGGATGTAGCCCGACATTCCGGTCACCTGCACGGTATACGTATCCGCCGGCAAACCACTGAACAGGAACTCACCGTTCCCGTCCGTCGTGCGGGAGTCGATCACCGTGCCGAAGCCGTCCTTCAGAAGGACCGTCAGACCGGAGATTCCAGCTTCACCGATGTCTTGAGCGCCGTTGTTGTTCGCATCGAGCCAGACACGAGCCCCGACCTGCGCGTCGGAGAGGTTCGCACCCATGCCGTAACCGAAGTCGAGCCCGAGGTTGATCTCACCCGGCCCGAGAACGACCACAGCGGTGTCCGGCGTCGCGATACCGTCCCAGTCAGATGAAGGAGCCAATCCCGGAATCGGGGTCACTGCCACCGTGTACGTGCCCGGAGGCAGGTCGGGGAATGAGTAAAGCCCCAGCGAATCCGTGGTCGTGGTGAACGTGCCACCCGTGCCAGAGATCGTCACCACCACGCCCACCAACTCCGGTTCAACCCCGGGTTGATAGGCACCGTTCCCGTCGAGGTCCAACCACACCAGGTCTCCGATGCTTCCCAGCGGCTGGTACCCGAAGTCCACATCATTGCGGGCCTCGCTTCCGGCAACCACAACCACCGCGCGATTCGGAACCGTCAGGCCGTCGACGTCAAAGGTCGGAACGTGTGAAGCTGGCTGGATGGCCGTGACCACATATGTGCCCGCGGGCAGGTTCTCGAACTCGTAGAACCCGTTGAAATCCGACACCACGCTCGCGATCACCGTGGCACCGGTGGCATCCCGCAACTCCACGGTCACGTCTGCCAATCCAAATTCCCCGGAGTCCTGGACGCCATCGCCGTCGTCATCCCGCCAAACGCGGTCGCCGAGGCTCGCCGTCTGCTCCTGATATCCGAAATCCACGGTATCCGTCACCTCGCCCGCAGCGAGCGTCACCACCATCGAGCCGGCCGTGCCCACGCCATCCAGGTCGTAGGTCGCGACCCATCCCGAAGGAACCGCGACCGTCACCGTGTACGTTCCCGCCGGAAGGTCCGGGAAGAAGTAATACCCGTTGGAATCGGTCGTCGTGGTCTGGCCGGTCGACAGTGTCACTGTCGCCCCCGCCAACCCGGTCTCGCCGGAGTCCTGCACACCGTTGCCGTCCGCATCCACCCAGACACGGTCACCCAAGCGCCCCCCCGAGTAACCGAAGTCGACATCATCGCGGATCTCGTCCACACCCAGCGTGACCTGGGCTTGGCTCGCCGTCCCGGTTCCATCGAGGTCATGCGACGGCAGGTAACCGGCCGGCGCCAGCACCACGACCAGATAGTTGCCAGCGGCAAGGCCCGTGAAGGAGTAAGCACCGCTGGCATCCGTCAGCGTGGTCGCCAGCAAGGACGTGTCCACCGTCGAACGCAATTCCACCGTCACTCCGGCCAACCCGGGTTCACCCACGTCCTGGACCCCGTCCAGATCCCGGTCCTGCCAGACGATGTCACCCAGTCCCGACGTCCGCGGCTGGTACCCAAAGTCAATAACATCCCAGACCTCGCCCGCACCAAGGAGGACCACCATGAGGTCCGCCGTCCCGATGCCGTCCGCATCGAAACTCTGCACATAACCCGCAGGCAGGTTCGTGATCGCCACCGAGTACTGTCCCGGATTCAGACCCGCGAAACCATAGGTCCCGTTCGCATCGGTGACCGTTGACGTCAATTGGGCGCCAGACTCGTCCAACAACACCACCGTGACGCCTGCCAGACCCATTTCGTCGAGGTCCTGAATTCCATCCCCGTTCACATCAATCCACACGCGGTCGCCCACGGTGCTGGTCAACTGCGCAAACCCGAAGTCGACATTGTCCTTCGCTTCACCGGAGGCGACCGAAACGAACGCCGAGAACGAGCCGTCCACACCATCCAGATCGTAGGTTGGTGTGAAACCCACCGGAGCCTCGACCACGACGTAGTAATTGCCCGGCGGGACGCCGGAGAACGCGTAGTACCCATTGAGGTCGGTCACCGTCGGCGGGAAACCTGCCACCGGAGATCCAGATTCATCCAACACGCTCACCGTGACGCCGGCCAATCCTGGTTCGCCCGGTTCCAGAACCCCGTTCGCGTTGTAATCATTCCAGACCAGATCACCGATGAGCGTCGGGATGATCGCCTCCTCGTAATCGTAATGCACCGTGACAGTCGCACCCAGCTCCGGGCGGACCTGCAGGAGGTAGTTCGCCGGACCCATGCAGAAACCGGTTCCAACAGCCTCCACGTCCAGCGTGTAGCTGCCCGCTCCCTCGTAAGGCGTGTACGGCGGAAGCGCGGCATTGATCTGACTGCCCGTCACCGTCCGCCGCGCATTCGATGCACCGGATGCACCCGAGTAGTCAGAAAGCCCGTCATAGGCCGCCAGAGTGTTCGTGAACTTCACGAATTGGACCATCGAGACCAGCGGCGTCCCGAAGGCATCCTTCACCACCGAGTTCACTTGTGCTCCCGAAATGACCCCGGAAGCAGCCACCGTACCGAGGTTCTCGACACGGGAGCTGCTTCGCGCCGTTCCAACGATCTGGAAACGGACCCCGACCAGTGTTCCGAGCCCTGGGTCGAACTGCGAAAGTGTCACCGAGTTCGTCCAGTCCGTGAACTGGATGGCCGTGGTATAACTCTGGGTCATGAGGGCGGCACGCGCCTCCCCTGACCGTGCACCCAGAAGCAGCAGCAGCATCATCATCGCTGCGTGCAAACCGGACCACCGACCCG
>CBDIPJ010000024.1:0-100901 GCA_965283655.1 Limisphaerales bacterium
TGGGCATCGCGGTGGCAGCGGTGGTTGTCGGATATCCCATCGAATTCGCCACCTTCGAAATCCTGCGCCGGCTCGGTGAGGCTCCGGAACCCCAGGCAGCGGTCCGGTTCCTCGTCGAAGCGCCCGGGTGGCAACGCGCCATCATCGGCTTCCTTGCGATCATCCCTGCAGCCATCGCCGAGGAGGTGCTCTTTCGCGGGGTCCTTTACCCCGTCGGCAGGGATCTCGGCCATCCACGATTGGCCATGGTGGGAACGGCGGTCCTGTTTGGGGCCATCCATGTGCACGGCCCGGCTTTCATCCCCCTGACGCTCCTGGGGGCCGGACTCGCCTGGGGATACGGGCGCACGGGAAATCTCCTCACCGCATTCATCGCGCACGGCACCTACAACGCCATCGGGTTTGCGGTCGCCATCTCCGGCCTCGGGTCAAAGCTCTGAGGAACCGCCACCCCACCCCAGCGGCTTGGGGGCAATGGGGGGGGGGGGTCGAGTCATTATACATTTACCGACGGCGGGATTCGAAATGTACAATTTATGGACGCGACCCCATTGCCCGGAGCGGAGCGCAGATAACTACGGGCTGGGCGGGAAGCCATCCATTCCCCATCCTGCTTTCCATCATGCCTGAGAGGTCGATCACTGTCATCCATCCGACCGCCGTGGTGCATCCGGACGCTCGGATTGCCCCCGGCTGCCGCATCGGTCCACACGCCGTGATCGAGGCCCACGTGGAGCTCGGGGAAGATTGCGAGGTCGGCCCCTTCGTCCACCTCACAGGCCACACCCGTGTCGGGGCCAGGAACCGTTTTCATGCCGGCGCCGTGATTGGCGACGCACCGCAGGACTTCAAGTACGACGGTGGCGCCACACGGTTGCGGATCGGCGATGACAACGTCTTCCGGGAACACGTCACCGTCCACCGCTCCAACAAGACCGCCGAGGACACGGTGATCGGAAACGGAAACTTCCTGATGGCGGGTTGCCACGTCGGTCACAATTGCGAACTCGGCAACCACATCATTGTCGCAAACGGCGCGCTGCTCGCCGGGCATGTCCACGTGGCCGACAGGGCCTTCATCTCCGGGACCTGCGTCGTCCACCAATCCTGCCGGATCGGCCGACTGGCCCTCATGCAGGGCGCTTCTGGGATCTCAAAGGACCTGCCCCCGTTCTGCATTGCCCGCGGAAACAATGGCATCGCCGGATTGAACACCATCGGCCTCCGCCGGGCTGGCATCGACGCTGCGGACCGACTCCTCCTGCGTCGGGCCTACCACCGCCTGTTCCGCTCGAAGCTCCGCCTTCAGGCGGCCATCTCAGATGCACGCCGGGAGTTCGAGGGATCCGCGCTGGTGTTGGAGTTGGTCGAGTTCGTCGCCAGCACCCGACGCGGCGTCTGCCGCGATACCGGGTCCCGGCTGGGCTCAGCGGAGTCCATGAGCACGGAAGGCTGAACCAGCACCTGACAAAGTCGGGTTCATGGTTTCCAATCGCGGGATGATCTCCCGAAGGACGTTCCTCGCATCCACCGCATTGGCGACGGCAGCAGCGCCGGGCGGCCTGATCCACGCCCGGGCTCCGCAGCCCAAGCCGGAGGCAGCACTCGACCTGATGTCCTACAACCTCCGTTACGCTGCGGCGACCGGACCGAACAACTGGCCTACGCGGCGCCCGCTGATGCGCGACCTGTTGTTGCAGGAGCGACCCGATGTGTTCGGTACGCAGGAAGGTGTCTATCCTCAACTCAAGGAGCTAGCATCCGACCTGCCCGACTACCGGTGGATCGGTCTGGGACGCGATGGAGGGAGCCGCGGGGAGTTCATGGCGGTGTTCTACCGGCAGGACCGGCTTGAGCCACTGGGTTTCGACCATTTCTGGTTGTCGGACACACCTGAAGTGATGGGGTCCACGACCTGGGCAACTCCAACCGCCGCATGCTGACCTGGGTGAAATTCGAGGACCGCCGGACAAGGAAGACGTTCCAGCTCTGGAACACGCACTTCGACCACCAGATCGAATTGGCCAGGCAGAAGGCGGCGAGCCTCGTCCGCGAACGCATGGCCAAGGCTGCGGATCCGGAACCCCTCATCCTGCTCGGCGATTTCAACGCCTACTCGGGCAACTCGCGCTCCTATGAGATCCTGACCAAGGAGGCCGGCCTGACCGATACGTGGCACGCCGCAAAGACCCGGCTCAATGAGGACGCCGATTCCTTCAACGACTTCTCACCGCTTCGCCGTGAGTCCCGCCGGATCGACTGGGTCCTCTTCCGCGGCCAGGCCGATGTGGATCATGCAGCGGTGGTAACCACCCAATCCGGCACCCAATGGCCGAGTGACCATTGCCCGGTGACCGCTCGGATCACCTGGCGGTGAGGGCAGGCTGTTTCAAGATTTCAGTTCAAGCTTCAAGACGTCCGGGAGAAGTAGCTGACGAGGTCACGAGGCAGGGATGCAGGACTTCAAGCTGGCACCTCTTCCACAGCCTCCTGACGTCGTCTGCTACGTCCGGGAGAGGTAGCTGACGAGGTCACGAGGCAGGGATGCAGGACTTCAAGCTGGCACCTCTTCCACAGCCTCCTGACGTCGTCTGCTACGTCCGGGAGAGGTAGCTGACGAGGTCACGAGGCAGTGATGCAGGGCTTCAAGCTGGCACCTCTTCCACAGCCTCCTGACGTCGTCTGCTACGCCAGGGAAAGGTAGCTGACGAGGTCACGAGGCAGGGATGCAGGACTTCAAGCTGGCACCTCTTCCACAGCCTCCTGACGTCGTCTGCTACGTCCGGGAGAGGTAGCTGACGAGGTCACGAGGCAGTGATGCAGGGCTTCAAGCTGGCACCTCTTCCACAGCCTCCTGACGTCGTCTGCTACGCCAGGGAAAGGTAGCTGACGAGGTCACGAGGCAGGGATGCAGGGCTTCAAGCTCTCCCGCCTTACAACGCATTGAGCGGCGGGATGGCCTGGAGGACAACATCCCAATCCGGGGACGGATTTCCCGAGGCCTGCAGGCTGATCAACACCGGAGCATCCCCGGAACGACCAAAGGTGATCCGACGCAGGGCCGATTCCCACGCGTGCCGAAGCAGGGATCCGTAGCGGGATTTCCCGTCGGAGAACCAGAAGACCAGATCGCGGGACTCATTCCCCCGGCGAAACACCTGACGGGTCGCCCGCCCTCCCAGCATCTGGATCTCCGAACTGGAAACGGCTTCCCAGCCACCCCCACGGAAGCAGTAGGCCGGATCGTGGACTGCGTGACGGTTCCGGGTGCCATCGACCACCAGCACGGAGATCCGGTGAGGGCCGGCCTGATATTCCCGCTTCAGCAGGGTGACCCCGGCGAAGTGGTTCGTCTCGACGGCATCCAATGGGACGTCCTGCCCACGGAATGTCAGGCCTTCGAGCGGAAGCGACCGCACGCGTTCAGCGGCATCGGACAGGGGGACAATCCTCCAGACCACGGCAAGGATCGCGAGGAGGCCGAGGGCGATCCAGAGGCTGATTTCTGCGGGGGTTCGACGTGTGCGGCTCATGGGTTGGCTTCCTGCTTCCGGGCGGCGCGGTGGAGGATCGCGAGGACCAGCCGCATGCCGCCAGCGGCCAGTCCAAAGGACAAAAGCAAAGCGACCAGTCCACCCGAGTTGTGAAAGGTTCCCATGGCAAACTCAGGACTGAAGGTGAGTGCAGCCACGGTAATCATGAGGATCCGAAGGGTGTTGGCCGCCCAGGCAGCGGCGGCGCAGGCGGGAAGCATCCACCAGAACACGCGATGTTCCGGAAAGAAGCGGCAGGCCAGAAACACTCCGGCCAGAAGCATGGCCTGGAGGCTGTTGAGGCCCGCGCACTGTGCCTCCACGCTCATGGATAGGTTTTCCACGATCAGGTCCACGCCCGAACGCGACACGCTCATCCCCAGAACCCGGAAGACCGCCTCACTCACCGCCGCCCCGCTCAAACGAAAGTACCAGCCCACCCGCTCCAGATCCTGAAGAACCCAGGGAAAGGCCAGCACGACCAAGGTCAGCGAACGGAAGCGGATCCCAGGTCCAGGCTCGACCATCATCCCGACCCAGGCCCAGCAGAGGGCAGCAAAGGAAAACGCCAACCCAAATGAAATGCCGGTCGCACTTCCCACCACCCAGCCCAGGACTGCCAGCGCGAGGGCGACGCGCGAGATGTTCCCTGCCTGTTGTCGCCAGCGCCACGGACCGCCCATCCACACGAACAAGGGCAGCCCCACCAGGATCGGGACCACATCCCCCGAGGAAGGCATCCACGACCTGTCCTGCCACCAGATCCACGCGCCGTAGGCGAGGAGCAATACGAGTCCCAGGATGCCACGCGTCCTCATGGCCGACCTCCGACCTTCTTCCGCAGTTCCAGGAGTTCCAGACGCAGCTCGGGATTGTCGGGGAAACTGCCGGCCAACCGCGCGATGTGATCCCGGGCCGTGGCAAAGTCCCCACGCGCCTTCGCGCGCTCCGCAAGGAATCGTGCCGCAACCGGTGACTCCTTCGCCATCGGCGTGAAGAGCGATTCCGCCGCCGTGAGGTTTCCAGCCGCCAATGCCAGTTGCGCCTCCAGTTCCCGGCCCTGGACGGAGGCGGCAAGGGATGGATTCCCGCGGATGAAGGCCCGTCCTTCATCCCAGGCCTTCCGTTCCAGGGCATCAACCCCGAGCAGGTAGGCGGCGCGCATGCCGTGACGGTTCGTCAGGCCCGCGTGAGGCTTCAGCAGGAGTCGGCCTTCATCCGTCTTCTTGAGCGCCAGCAACACTTCGCCCCGGAGGCAATCCACCGGCGCGGACCGGTTGAGACCGGAAAGGAACGTGTCGGCTTCGGCAGGGCCACGGTTTGACCGCAGGGCCATGGCGTGTTCGATGAGATACAATTCCGGCACGCCAGCTGAAACCGGCCCGTCGGGTGTCAACAGGAGCGCCATCTCGGGCCATTCCACCGCAAGCAGCAGGGCCGGAATCCCATGATCGGAGCTGACCAACGCGCGCAACTCCGGCGAAAGCGCAACCGTGGCCGAGCGACTGGCCCGTGCACGGGCGAAGGTCTCGCTCAGCTCCCTGAGCAGCGGGTGACGGTTCGCGCGCGAGCGCACCTCGGACTCAAATCGGCCCGGTGCGGCTGCCGGGCGGCTGTTCACCCGCCAGTGGCCCAGCTCATAAAGGGCGTTCTCGAGTTCCGGACTGAGCGACGTCTGACGGCCGGGCCGGTCCAGCGCCTCCACCAGTCCGGGCCAATCCCGTCGGGCACAGGCATCGAGGATCTCCAATGCGGCAAACTCCGGACGTCGCCCCATGATCTCGCGGGCATTCGGAATCTTCTGGGCAGCGCCCGTGTCCCAGTGGCGTTTCGGCGGCAGACCCTGAATCAGGGCCACGAACGGAGCCAGTTCCCCCGCCTCCGAGGGATCTGCCATGGGTTCGGTCGATGGCTTGAGCACCCGACGCCAGAACCAACTCTTCAACCAAAGGGTTCCACTGTGCCTGCCGGAAGGTTCCGCAGACCACACCGCGATCGCGGATTCGCGGGCACCCGCCCGGAACAGGAAGTCCCCCGCCTGCTCGCGCAGGCCTCGATCCGAGGGATCAATCGCCAGTGCCGACGCGAACTCGAACGCGGCCAGACGGAGACTTCCCTGACTTTCGTAGAAACGCCCGCGAGCGGTCAGTACGACGGCATTGGTTGGCGCGAAGAGGATGGCCTGATCCAGAAGCGGCTCAATCTGGTCACCACGCGTGAGCAGGCGCGCCAGGCGGACGAGGCGAAGCCCCTCGGCATCCCCCTGAAAGCGCTGCGACTCGAGGAGCTTCCGGGCGTCCGGCTCGCGCCCTCCGTCCACCAGGGCCTCGGCGTCCAGGAACAGCCAGGCATCCTTCCGGGTTTCCTTTCCCCGCCATCGTTCGCGGACGGCCCGTTCCTCCTCGCGCCGCCCGAGCTGCCTCAGGGCGGCGACAAGCGAGAGGCTGGCCCGTTCGTTGCCCTCCACCAGCGCACGGTCGGATTGATAGATCGAAAGGAGGCGGAGCGGATCGGAGTCGTTCAGGGCAAGGTCAAGTTCCAGTCGCTTCCAGTCCTGCTGGAGATGCGCGTTGGGAAAGCCCAACTCCCGGCTGTCACCATGAAGCCGACGGGCCTCGGAAACGGACCCAGCCTCGAGGGCGCGTCGTGCCTCGGTGAGGTTGCGAAGATCACGTTGGCGCTGGACGTGCGCCCTCCATCGGGTCAGCCCGAAATAGCCGCCCAGAATCAGGACAAGCCCCACAACCCCCACTGCCACTGTCCAGACGAGTTTACGGCTCATATCAGGTAATTCCTGACACCACTACGCCCGATGCGGAGAGGGGTCGAGCCCTCAGTTCCATCGGACCTGACACTTGGATCAGGGGTGAGTCTGAAGGGGTTGCAAGTGCATGGCTGCGAATGAGCTGCAAACGCCCGATAGACCAGATAACCAAACCTGAGTAGTTTTCCAAAGCATTGATGAAAAGAGATTTGAACAAGTCATCGCGGTGGCACCACGATTGCAACGTTCGCCGGTGCACCTGGAGCTGAGTGTCAGCGCCAAAGGGGGCAAAAGGGAAAAAGCCAACACACTGCTCACATGAACCGTACAATCCAACTCCTCGCCGGCACCGTCGCCATCGTCACCTCCCTCGAACTCACCGCGCAAACCTGGACACCCGTTGAATGGCAATCGGCTGCGTCCGACACGGCCAGCGCCGAGTTCTCCAAGAAGTTCCTGCCGACCGTGCAGGAAGCGGTGAGCGCCGGAAAGTACGACCCCTCCCTGTTCACCGAAGTGAAGGGCCTCGATTCCATCAAGCCGACCGACAACGTCCGACTCTATTTCGTCGCCGGCGAGAAGGGACCCGACGCCTGGAAGGGATACCGCAGCCTGTTCACCAGTGACGGCACGTTGCTGGGCACCGAATACACCCACACGGACGTAAACGCCGGGAAGGTGCAATCGGGTGACTTCGCCGAATTCAAGGGCTCCGAGAAGGCCGCCTATCAGGAAGGTGGATTCGCCGCGGCCGGCGGCGGCACCGGTGGCGAATGGTGGAGCTCTGACCGCGAACTCCGCCTACAACGCCTCGATCTATCAGATCGCCGGCACGTCGATGGGGCTGCTGAGCTTCACGATGAACGGGGCCAACATGGGACTCGTGTTCACCACGGGCGCGATCACCACGCCGGAGCCCAGCACCTACGCGATCCTCGCCGGCTGCCTCGGACTCGGGGTGTGGATGAGCCGCCGCCGCACGCCCCAGTCCTGATCCGGAGTGGCAAGGAAAGCAAAACCCCCTTGCCAACCTCCCGTCCCGCCGCGAACCATGACGTCAATGAACGTCCGTGCCTCGTTGATGGCCTTGCTGGGAGCCCTGTTGCTGGCGGGATGCGCGCCCACCTCTGTTTCGAATCTCACACCGCGTACCGTGCCGGTCACCGCCACCCGCACATATCCTTTCGAGGTCACGTGGGATACCAGCCGTCGAGGCGTCAAGGCCGAGCAGGTGAAGGCCTACGTGGTGATCGACGGGACGCTGTACCCCATGACCAAGGTTCCGGTGGTGTTCAACCGATGGGAAGCCTTGGTGCCGATCCCCGAGGGCCGCACCTACGTTCCGTACAAGTACCGCTTTGATTATGTGATTCCGGGCGTGTCCTCCCGGACGCCAACCAGCGAGTGGTCACCCGAATACCGCCTTGTGGTCCCGACCCGCTAGGGTCCAGTCCACTCCCAGGCGTCCGTGATCGCCGTCATCTTCAATCCCTCCGCCCGCGGTGACAAGGCGCAGGGGCTGAGGGCGCAATTGGACCGCCTCGGCCCGCGCGTTGAACTGCTCCCGACTTCCGGGCCGGGAGATGCCACACGCCTGGCACTGGACGCAGGATTGCGCGGGATCGAAATCGTGGTCGCGGCGGGTGGAGACGGAACCGTCAACGAGGTGGTCAACGGGTTGGCCTGCGTCCCTTTCGGCCGTCGGCCGAAACTGGGGGTCTTGCCACTGGGAACCATCAACGTCTTCGCAAAGGAAATCGGTCTCGGATCCGGAGTGACCGAGAACTGGGCAACCATCCAGGCCGGAAGGGTGCGAACCATTGACCTCGCCGTGGCCACCCACCCAGGTGGGGATCGCTGGTTCATCCAGATGGCAGGTGCAGGCCTGGATGCCGCTGCCATCGCCCGGGTCCAATGGAAGCTCAAGAAATGGATCGGCCCCGGTGCCTATCTGTGGGCCGGACTCTGTGCGTTGGCGGGGCCACTGCCCGACATTCATGTGACCGGCGGACCCACGAACCTGAAGGGGCAACTGGCCCTGGTGGGGAACGGTCGGTTCTACGGTGGGCGGCATCCGGTCTTCCCACGGGCCAACCTCAGTGACGGGCAACTCGACCTGGCCCTCCTCGCCCGCGCAAACCTCCTCACCCTAGCCCGCGCTGCGGTCGCCCTGAACTCGGGCCGCCTGCTCCAGATGTCCGGCGTTGTCCATCAGCAAGCCCCGGAATTTCAATTCCAGTGCCACGGGACCGCCCCATTTCAGGTAGAAGGGGACAACATCGGGGTTCTCCCAGCGCGCTTCAGCATCCAGCCCAACGCCCTTCAGGTGCTGATTCCTGCGTCGGAATCGGAGCCCACCATTGACAGGGGGGGGCGCATCGGGGGATGAAATCCCGGCGCTCGCGGCCAACCACCGGCCTGCTCGCCACACCATGACTTACGCGCTGCTGCAAACCTCGATGACGCCCCCTCCCGTAGAGGCCCTCCAGCGCGCCTTCCGCTCCAGCGATTCGCTCTCCGCGGCGGATGCTGTCTTCGTTGCGGATGATGCCTTTGGGATCCTTGCCCGCGACCTGCCGGCGGATGAGGCGCAACACATTGCAGCATCACTGGCGGGCGAGAATGTCAGCGTGGACCTCGTCGCCGAGGGCGACCTGCCCCGCCTCCCGGATCCACAGGCCTTCGCCAGCATCCAGCTTCGCGAAGAGTGCATCCGCCTCTTCAATGCCCGTGAGGACGCCACCGACATCCCCTACAAGGGCGTCCGCCTCATCGGGGTGGGATACGACCGCGAGGAGGTTCGGCTGGAGATCATCTTTGGAGACGCGGTCCTCCGCTTCAACACGACCCTCGACAGCATCCATTTCCACCACAATCCCGAGTTCAACGGCCGCTCGCCCGGCGAGAACCTCCTGCTCCTCGTCCGTCGGTTGCGCCAGATGGCCCCGCACGTCCTCCTGAACCGTGGCGCCACCAACCTCTGCTCGGGCGCTCCAGTCGAACACATCGAGGACTTCGTCGCCTATCCCCGCACCAGCGCCTTCTTCGAAGAGATCGTCTGGATCCTCTGGCGGGCACGGCAGACGGACAACGCGGCTTAGGCTGGCTGAGCAGAAGCACCGCTCCGTCGAAAGCTCATCGCCGCTGACGCTGACGTCAGGCCTCCAGCAGTTCTCCGGCACGGACCCCCTCGCGTTCTGCATCGGCCCCGGGCAACGCCCGATTTCGACCGGCGACGTCATCGAAAACGCTCCCCAAAAGGCCATGCTTGCCAAAACGCGTGCCATTCCTAGGCTTCGGGCTCATTTTTCACTGACGCATGTTCGAACCTCTCATTGCCTCGCTGCTGGGACTGATGCCGCAGCAGTCCGCCTCCGGGGACCCAAATGCCGCCAAGCAGCAGATGATCGTCCAGATCGGGATGATCGTCGTGATGGGCGTCGTTTTCTGGGTGCTGCTCATCCGTCCCCAACAAAAGCGCGCCAAGGAACAGGCTGAACTGCTCAAGGCCATCAAGCCCGGCGACCAAGTCACCACGTCCTCGGGCATCGTCGGGGTGATCCAATCGGTCAAGGACCACACCGTGACCCTCCGATCCGGCGACGCAAAGCTCGAGGTCCTCAAGTCCGCGATCAGCGAAACCGCCAAGAACAACGAAACCAAGGCCTGACGCTCCCGTCCGAGGCCTACGTCCATCCATATCCCGCTCCCCACATGGAGCCCTTTCCTTTCCAAACGCCATGAATCGCAGCCATCTCTGGAAGTTCCTCTTCGTCCTGTTCACCATCGTCTGGGCGACCACGGAAATCCTTCCCTACAAGGCCCGCAACCTGATCGACCAGTTCGACAGGACCGCGGTGCAGAATCCGGACGCCACCCTCAACGCCATCCTGGCCAAGGCACGCGAACTGGACGCCCTCAATCCCAAGGACACGGATACGTCGACCCTAACCTATACCAACCTCCTCAAGGCGATTGGGACGAATGACATCCGGAAGTACTTCCCGACCAATTACGTCCTCCCCGGCTCCACCACCCTGCCCATGGCGCAGGCCATCCTGAACCGGGTCCAGCGCGAATCCGCCGGCCAGTTCAAGCTCGGCATCGACCTCAAGGGTGGCACGTCCTTCCTCCTCGAACTCGACACGACGCGCCTGGCCGAGACCAACGCCCCGGGCACCAACAGCGTCGTCTCCGCGACCAACGCCCCCGCCTCCGGCAATTTCTTCACCGAGCGCGGCAACAGCTTCCTCGTCGAACAGGCCATCTCCGTCCTCCGCAAGCGCGTCGACGCCCTCGGCGTTGCCGAACCCGTCATCCAACCGGCCGGCGAGAAGAGCATTCTCGTCCAACTCCCCGGCCTGACCGAAGCTTCCAAGGCAGACGCCCGCGGCAACCTCCGCCGCGCGGCATTCCTCGAATTCCGCCTCGCCCATCCCCGCAGTGACGACCTGCTCCAGCGTGGCATCATTCCTCCCGGTTACGAGCGCAAGCTCATCTCCAGCAAGGACCGCAAGTCAGGGCAGACCTACTTGACGCCCATCGTGGTCAAGCGCGCCCCCGAGGAAGGCCTCACGGGCGAATATGTGACCCGCACGGATGTCATCCTCGATCCGATGACCGGCAAGCCCCAGATCAATTTCACCCTCAATGGCACGGGTGCCGAAATCTTCGGCCGCGTCACCAGCCGCAACATCGGCCAACGTCTGGCCATCGTCCTCGACGGTGAGGTGATCTCCGCCCCGAACATCAACTCCGCCATCACCCAGGGCTCCGGTGTCATCACCGGTGACTTCGACCTCAAGGAAGCCAACGATCTCGCCTCCGCCCTCGACAACCCGCTCAAGACCCCGCTCCGCATCATTGATGAGCGCGGCGTCGACCCCTCCGTTGGTGCCGATTCCATCCGCAGCGGCGTACGCGCGGCGGTGTTCTCGGTCGTGGCGGTCGCCCTCTTCATGCTGGTCTACTATCTGGTGGCCGGTGTGGTTGCGAACGTTGCCCTGCTGCTCAACATCCTGATCCTGGTCGGTGTGATGTGCTCGCTGGACGTCACCTTCACCCTGCCCGGCATCGCCGGTATCGTGTTGACCGTCGGCATGGCGGTCGACGCCAACGTCCTCATCTACGAGCGCATCCGCGAGGAAATCCACGCAGGCAAGTCCGTCCGCGGCGCGATCGCTTCCGGTTACGACCGCGCCTTCGGCACGATCTTCGATTCCAACCTCACCACGCTGATCAGCTCCGTGCTGCTCATCCTGCTCGGCACCGGCACGGTGAAGGGCTTCGGCATCTCGCTCTCCATCGGTATCGCGGCCTCCATGTTCACGGCGCTGGTGGTCACCCGCCTGGTGTTCGATGCCTGGCTGGCGATGGGCGAGCGCAAGACGCTCCCTATGATGAACCTCATTCCCAGCGGCAAGGTCGACTTCCTCAAGTGGGCCAAGCCCGCGTTCATCGCCTCCTGGGTCCTCATCATCGTTGGCATGGGCTACGGCATCTTTGTCCGCGGCCACAACATGCAGGGCGTCGAGTTCGCGGGTGGCGATTCCCTCATCCTCAAGTTCAACAACGCCGCCAAGGTCGAAACCGGTGAAATCCGCAAGGCCCTGGATGAACTCAAGATGGGCGAAAGCGCGGTCCAGTACCAAACCGACCCAGGCACCGGCAAACAGTTCCTCAATGTGATCACGCCGCACAGCGACGAGGCCACCGCCAAGGGACTTCCCTCCAATGGTGCCCGTGCTGAAGAGACCCTCAAGAAGGCCTTCCCGAAGGCTGAATTCGAGCGCGTCGGCCTCGAACTCGTCGGTCCTTCCGTAGGATTCGAGGTGCAGAAGTCCGCGATCATCGCGTCCCTGCTGTCGCTCTTCGGCATCCTCGTCTACGTCGCCTTCCGGTATGAGTTCAGCTTCGCCGTCGGTGCCGTCGTGGCCGTCATGCACGACGTCCTCATGACCATCGGCATCTACTGCCTGACCGGCCTCTTCCACGAAGGGCACCTCGGCCGGCAGTTCAACGCGACCTTCGTCGCAGCCCTCCTCACGATCATCGGTTTCTCGATCAACGACACCATCGTGATCTTCGACCGGATCCGTGAGGACCTGAAGCTCGGCAAACGCGGCACGTTCAAGGAACTCATGAACACCGCCCTCAATGAGACGCTCAGCCGTACCATCATCACCTCCGGTACCGTCTTCATCTCCACGATGATCCTCTATGTGTTCGGCGGCGGCGCGATCAACGACTTCGCGTTCACCTTCCTCGCAGGTATCATCAGCGGTACCTACTCCTCGATCTACATCGCCTCCGCACTCGTGCTCTGGTGGCACAAGGGCGAGCGCCCCAACATCGGATCGGCCATCCCCACGGCCCCCGTCTCCGGTGCCATCGAGGTCCAGAGCAAGACGGTCTGATCCCGTCCAGTTCCCTTCCACGGGCGCCGGCTTTCCGCCGGCGCCCTTTTTCATGCCCGCATCCGGAACGATCGCTGTCAGGTAGTGGTTCCCCACTACGACGTCCAGTGGGCGCCCCCCATTCCTTTCCCCGCTCTTTTGGGACTTTGTCAAGGTCACGCCAGTTCGGTTTCCACGTTGCGGGAGATCATGGCTGGCCCGGGAGTGAGGTAGGAGTGCTTCACTTTCAGCCGTCCTCAAGACCAGTTCGGCAGGGCTCGTCAGCGATCGTGTCGGGGAATGGCAATGCAGCGTCCGTGGGCAGCGGGATCCAATGGGGTCCCTCAGGGGTATCGGATCCGTCGCCCCACGGTCTGGAGTCCGAACAGGTGACCGGGGCTACCCGGTCGACGCCGCGGTGCTCGATGACCGGTGTGGTTCCGTGCCAGGAACCTTCCTGTCATTCCTGTTGGGGAAGGGCATCGCAGGGTGGCGTTCCGCGTGGGCGGGCCGTCGTGGTTGGGGAACCATGCCGGCTCGCCAGTTTCCCCTTCCCGTCCCCGCCACCTCCCAGGCCCGCCTGAACCACAACCACCTCAGCCGCCGCTTCCGCGAATCCTCAGGGCTTCCCGGATGGCCGCTGCACGATTCTCCACGCCCAACTTCTCCAGGACGTGCTCGACGTGCTTCTCCACCGTTCGCTTCGCCGAGTTCAGGATCACCCCGATCTCCGCGTTGGTCTTTCCCTCGCTGACCCAGAACAGCACTTCCGCCTCCCGCGGCGTCAATCCCAGCGGCAACAACGCCGCCGGTGTCGCACGGTCCGGCGCCGTCAATTCCAGCACCCCAGGCTCCGTCTCCGTCGCGACCCTCAAGACCCGCACTTCCATCGAACTTCCATCACGCGCTCCCGCACCCGTCCCTCGTAACAGCGCAACCAATGGAGCCGGCAACGAACCACTTCCCGTCCCCTCCGATTCCTGCACCAGCAAGGTCTGCGCCCGACGTGTGGCAAACCGGATCCGACCACTCCATGCCGCCACCACCAGCGCGCGATCCAACGAATCGCGCAACTGCTCCTCGGCCTCGCGCCGCATGGCCACTTCCTCCTGCAAGGCACGCTGCAACGACGAGATCCGCAAATGCGTCCGGACCCGCGCCAGCACCTCGGCCGATTCGATCGGCTTGGTCACGTAATCCACCGCCCCGGCATCCAGCGCCCGCACTTTCTCCGCCAGATCGGAAACCGCGGTCAGGAAGAGGATCGGAACATCCTGACAATCAGCCCGGCGACGGATCCGGCGGCACACCTCCATCCCATCCATCCCCGGCAACCGCTGGTCCAGAAGGATCAGGTCTGGAACCTCATGGTCCAATTGGGCCATGGCGCTCTCCCCGCTCTCCGCAACCAGCACGCGGTGTCCCTCCATGCCGAGTGCATCCAGGAGCAGTCCCAGGTTCTCCGGAACGTCGTCGACCACCAGGATCGTGGCGCGGCTCACGGAGCCTCCTTCCGCTGGGCCAAAGTCTCCCGCAGCGCCGCCATCCGGTATGCCGCCGCCATGGCCTCCAATTGCCGGAAGAAGACCTCATGCGACGGTGACCGCTCCCGCGCTTCGGCAAGCAATTTGCGGAACTCAACGATGTCCCCGCGGGAAGCCGCAGACCGCAGCGGCTCCAGCAATTCCTCGGAAGGCGGCTCAACCGGGCCGCCCACTCCAACGGGTTCCACCCGCGCCGCCGGTCCGGACTCCCGTTGCCATTCCAACCCCAGCAGCATCCCCACGACCGACAGCAGTGCCTCCTCGGCAAACGGCTTCCCGACGAAATCATCCGCCCCCGACGCGAGCGCATCCGCACGCCCAAAGCCCAGAACGCTGGCCGACATCGCGAGGATCCTGCCAGCGAATCGTCCGTCCTGACGCAACCGCCGTGTCAGTTCGAGTCCATCCATCCCAGGCATCCGCAGGTCCAGGATCGCCAGGTCCGGCACCCCGCCCCCGCGCACCGACTCCAGCGCAGCCTCGCCCGACGCCGCCTCCATCACCACGAACCCGAGCGGTTCGAACAACTCACGCAACAGGCGCCGGTTGATCTCCACGTCATCCACCACCAGTACCCGTCGCCGCGGCCCGCCATACCCCACCACGCGACCATCCAACACCGTTTCCGGGGTCGAGGCACCCAACGACTCCAGGCGTGGCAGCCGCACCTCAAAGGTGAACCGGCTGCCTGCCCCCGGTTGGCTTTCCACCTCGATCCGCCCGCCCATGAGCCCCACCAGGTGCTGGCTGATGGCCAGTCCAAGCCCGGCCCCCGGCTCGGGCGGACGCCCGGTCACCGCCTGCGAGAACGGTTGGAACAAGCGCCCAACATCTGCCGCCGTCATGCCCGGCCCCGTATCCACGACCTCAAAACGCACCCTGCCCTCGCCAGTTTCAACGCCACGAACGGACACCGAACCGCGTTGCGTGAACTTCAGCGCGTTGCCCAACAGGTTCTCCAGGACCTGACGCAACCGCTGCGCGTCCCCCATACGCACATCGCCCGCATCCCCCGCCCACTGAACCTCCAGCTGGATCGATCGTTCCGTCGCACGTGGGCGGAACGACGCCTCGACATCGCGCAACAGGTCGGCCGGCCGAAGCGGCATAAGCCGGAGCTCCACGCGCCCGGACTCCACCTTGGACAGGTCCAGCACGTCGTTGATCAGACCCAGCAGGTGGTCTCCGCTGGATCGGATCACCCGCAGGCGTTCCCGATTCCGCGCATCCATCCGATCGTCCCGGGCGAGGATTTGCGTGAACCCAAGGATACCGTTCAACGGCGTCCGCAGCTCGTGGCTCATGTTCGCGAGGAATCGCGACTTCGCCCGGTTCGCCTCCTCGGCCGCATCACGCGCCTCCGCCAACTCGCGCGTCCGGACCTGCACCTGCGCTTCGAGGTCACGCGCCCGCGCCTCGGCCTGTCGGACGCGCAAACGCACCGCCCCCTGGAAAAGGATCAAGCCGGCCACCCCATAGCCCACCCAGGCCCAGAGGCTCAGGTACCAAGGCTGCAAAACCTCAAACACCCAACCCGAAACCGCACTGTCCCGTCCGGAGCGATCCCGCCCACGCACCTCAAATCGATAAGCCCCCCCGGGCAACCCCGACCATGTGGCCTCTCGCCGATCCGAGTAGGGGCTCCACACATCGTCCCACCCCACCAACCGATACTGGTACTGGACCGCGGCGCCGCGATCCGGACGCCCCGCGGCAAATCGGAACACATACGGTCGACGCGTATGCTGGAGCGCCGTGGCGGTCGTCGCCACGGTTCCAGCCAACGTCCGGGTCTGGTTCGTTCCCATCGCGGCAAACTGGATCAGACGCACCCCGAAGCCCGGTTCCACCGCCGGCAACTGCCGGGTTTCCAATCGGATCAACCGGTCCATGCCTTTCGCCCAGACGATCTCCCCGGAGGGTCCATCCTCCCGCAGGGTCCGGATCGACCCGATGAATCCGAGGGCATCCGCCAGCACCGCGGAGTTCATCGCCGGCTTCCAACGCCCGTCCGCACCCCGTTCAAAGCGGCTCAAGGGATAATCGACGCTGTCCTGGACGGACGAATACGCCGCGTTTCCCCAGAAGGCATTCGAACCCGCCGGTGCTGTCGAGGCCAGCCAACGCAGGGGTCCCGCGGCCCCGACGAGTGAATCGTCCTCCTCCAGCTTTCCCTCGCCCCCGAGCGTCTTCCACACCCGCTCGTTCCCCACGATCCGTGGTCCATCCGGAAGCGCCCACGCTTGTACATAGTCCTGAGCTTCCTTCCATCCGCCGGCATCGCGGTTGAAGGATCGCACCGTCGCCGATTCCCAGGCGGCCCGCCCGTTCCCGGCACCTGGCACCACCCGATGCGAACCCCGCGCCGTGGTCGCCAGCCACCACGAACCATCCGCGGCCGGAACGATGTTCCGGACTTCGCCGAGACCCGGAAACGTCCGCAACTCCCGCCACTTTCCTTCCGCCGGTTCCAGCA
This sequence comes from Limisphaerales bacterium, assembly GCA_965283655.1. GTDB lineage: Bacteria > Verrucomicrobiota > Verrucomicrobiia > Limisphaerales > UBA9464 > UBA6176. The sequence continues at coordinate 16,713 of CBDIPJ010000024.1, forward strand.
CCACCGCCCCATCCCGCAATCCGCACAACCAGCGCGCGGGCTCGCCGGGAATCCGCGCAATTGACATCAACCCGCCCGTCACCGGAAACACCACATCGCCCGACGCGGAAGTCAGGCGATACAACCCCTTCTCGCCCGTCACCAGAAGTCCACCCACGTCTGAAGCAATCTCCTGCGGATAGTGGATCGAGTGCGGATGCGGCCGCCACGTCGCCGCGTTGGTCCCCTCGGCCGGCCAGAGCTCGTGGATGCCATCCAGCAGGCTGATCACCAACCGCCCCTCATGACGCATCAGACCGCCGCAAAGACCCGCAGGCAGCCCGCGTCGTTCATCGAACACCGTCACCGCCAGCGGAAGGTCCAACGCCTGCAGTCCGACGTCCGTCGCCAGCCACCAGGTCCCATCGGTGGCACACCACACGTCGCGGATCGCGTCCGCCAGCAATCCGTCCTCCGTTCCCCAATGCCGCACGACACCGACGGCCGGATCCACGAGGAACAATCCCGCCCGCCCCGTGGCAATCAGCAACCGGCCATCCGGCAACACGTCCAACTGCGCCGGACGCCCGTTCCGGATTTCCTCCGAGCCCGGAAAGGCCACCGCTTCCATGGACTCACCGCGCCAACGCAGCAGGCCCGCGCTGCGCGACAACACCCACCAACCGCCGTCCGCCGCCGCAGCCATGCCGGTCACCAATCCTCGCGCCACCAGCGCGTTGGTGGACCGGGTCACGAACTCGCGCCCATCAAACTCCCGCAGGCCCACGCCCGTGGTCTGCGCGAAGACATTGGTCCCGGCCACCATCACGCCCGTTGTGCCGGGACCATTCGTGAAGGCCCAGGATTGCAGCCGCCCCTGAGCCGACCGGAACACGTGACGCTCCGCCGAAAACCACACGTCTTCCCCGGCCGCCGCCGCTTCCCACACGACGCCGAACTTCCGTTCAACCCCCGCGGCTCCCTCGAACAACGACCGGAATGCGGGTCTCCCGAAGGCATCCGGACGTACCACGCCCAGATCATCCGCACCCCCAAGGAAGATCGAACCGTCCGGTTGGACGACCATCGACCGGATATGGCTCAAGGGCGTTTCGAGGCGGCCGAACTCGTGACCGTCGTACCACAGCACGAGGTTGGCCGAGGCAAAGTACAGAACGCCGTCAGGCCCCACAGCCACACGCGCGACCTGCGGACTGGCGCGATAATCGGTCGCGCCCCACGACCGGAGCAACGGGCGTCCCCGCTCCGCCTCCTGACCGAGCGCAAACGTTCCCAGGAAGGCCAGGAATCCAGTAACCCCAAGCCACCGCACGAAGGCCGCGAAATGCATCCGAGGAAAGTCGAAGATCCAGGAAGACTGGTTCAGTCACGCTCCAGCGTGAACAACCGCCGGGGAGCCGCCCGCCGCAACTCCACATGCCCGTCCGCAAAGGCGAGGTTCGCCCGGAACTTTGTCCGACGGCCCCCGCTGGCCACGCCACGGTCGGTCTCGGCACTCTTCTCGTTTCCACCGCTGTGCCGGTAACACACGTTGGCCCCGTTGGCACCGTCCGGATACAGGCACGCATCCCACCCGTCCGTGTCGCCGTAGAGAACTGTCTCGACCGGATCCGCGACCTGGCGCGTCCCCGTCGTCCTGCTGCCGTTGTTGATGAAGGCGTTCTGTGCGTAGGCCAGGTAACCCCAGAAACCACCAGCCGCCAAAGCCGCCCCGGACTTCTGTTCCTTCCTTTGCAGCGAACCCGGGCACACGAAGATCCCTTGCCCCGCCACCTTCTGGCTCTTGCCCACGTACGGCTGCAACTGCCGATACCAGATCGGCGGAGTCGGAGCGGTCAACCACTCCGCCAGCGGCCACCCAATCGGATACGTCCCGTGATCCCCGTCGTACATCATCGCCGCCATCGACAACTGCCGGAGGTTGCTCTGACAGACCGTCGCCCGCGCCTTGTCCTTGGCCCGCGCCAGCACGGGGATCAGCAATCCCGCCAGGATCGCGATGATCGCGATGACCACCAGCAGTTCGATCAACGTAAACCCAGCCCACGCATTTCTGGATGTTTTCATGGCGACCGGGCGAGATCCAACACCCCACGCCCCTCTTTGTCAGTACCCCATCCCGGCTTCACCTCCCCTCAACCGGGGCGGCGATGTCCTCATCGCCATGAAGAATCCTTCGGAACGGCGACGAGGACGTCGCCACCCCGTTCCATGCATCACGCAGCGTGTCCATTTGCGCCTCCCCCACCCGTGGACCGCATGTTGAACCTTGGAACCTCCCCAGCCATTCGGCCACCCTTGTCCCATGCTCTCTCCGACGGGCCGCCACGCAGGCGGCGCTGACCTCGTCGCTGGAACGCCGCCATGCGCGATCGCATGTCCGACGTCCGGTGTCCCGTCGTGGCTCCTCGTTCTAGTCTTCCTGGTCGCCGCCCTTCCCGCCCTCGCCCAGAAAGGCATCACCAACCTCTACCAACTCGATCCGCTCTGCCTCGCGCCACTCCCGCCCGACGCCACCCTGGATCCCGGCAATCCACCCCCATCCAACCGCCGCATGGCGGAACGCCTGGCCACGTTCCGCGACAACCACGACCCCAACTCGCTCTTCTTCCGCAGCGATGTCTATGCCCCCGTCCTGGCCAAGGCCTGGGACGAGGCCACCGATCCCATCCAGCGCCTCCAGACCGGCATTCAGCTCGGACTCCACCAGGCGCAGGCCGGCCGACCCGATTCCGCCCTCAACACCTACGCCGCCATGGAGGCGATCATCGCCAACGGCATCGACGTGCCTCCCTCCCGCCGTTCCCAACTCCGCATGCGCCAGGCCGTCGCCTTCCTCCGGATGGGTGAACAGGAGAACTGCATCGCCCGGCACGGCCCAGAATCCTGCCTCTTCCCGCTGTCGCCGTCCGCCTTCCACGTCCTCCCGCGCGGTTCGCGCGGCGCCCTGACCGTCCTTGAGGAACAATTGAAGGAGTTCCCCGACGACCTCGCCGCCCGCTGGCTCCTCAACATCGCCCACATGACCGTGGGCCAGTACCCCGACAAGGTCCCGCCCCAGTGGCTCGTCCCACCCGCGCGCTTCGCTTCCGAACACCCGATGCCGCGATTCCCGGACGTCGCCGGTCCTGCGGGCGTCGACGTCAATGACCTCGGCGGCGGTTCCATCGTCGAGGACTTCGACAACGACGGCCTGCTCGACATCGTCGCTTCCAGCTGGGGATTCAACGGCCCGCTGCGGTTCTTCCGTAACACGGGCACCGGACGTTTCGAGGAACGCACGAGCCAGGCCGGACTCGTCGGACTCAACGGCGGCCTCAACCTGATGCAGACCGACTACAACAACGACGGCCGCCCCGACATCTGGGTCCTCCGGGGCGCCTGGTTCATGAAGTTCGGCCGCATCCCCAATTCGCTCCTCCGCAACAACGGCGACGGCACCTTCACGGATGTCACCGAGGAGACCGGCCTCCTTTCCTTCCACCCCACCCAGACCGCCCGCTGGTTCGACTTCGACGGCGACGGGTGGCTCGACCTCTTCATCGGAAACGAAACCACCGATCCCGCCGATCCCGATCCCTGCGAACTCTTCCGCAACAACCGCGACGGTACCTTCACGGAATGCGCCGAAGCCGTGGGTCTCCGGGTACGTGCCTTCATCAAGGGCGTCGCCTGCGCCGATTACGACAACGACGGTCGTCCCGACCTTTACCTCTCCTGCCGCACCGGCCCGAACATCCTTTTCCACAACGACGGCCCCACCGGCCCCGGCCCGTCCACCAACCACTGGCGCTTCACGGACGTCACCGCCAAGGCGGGCGTCGAGCAACCGATCTTCGGTTTCCCCACCTGGTTCTTCGATTTCGACAACGACGGCTGGGAGGATCTCTACGCCTCGGGCTATGGCATCAACAACGTCGGGGACGTCGCCGCCGATTACCTCGGCCTGCCAACGAAGGGCGCGCTTCCCCGGCTGTATCGCAACAACCGCAATGGCACCTTCACCGATGTCACCCGTGCCACCCGGCTCAACCGGATCGGCCACGCCATGGGCTGCAACTTCGGCGACCTCGACAACGACGGATGGCTCGACTTCTACCTCGCGACCGGAGACCCCGACCTCGCCACGCTCATCCCCAACCGGATGTACCGAAACCACGGCGGCTCCCATTTCCAGGACGTCAGCACCGCCACCGGCACCGGCCATCTGCAGAAGGGCCATGGCGTGTCCTTCGCCGATCTCGACAACGACGGCGACCAGGATGTCTACGTGGTCATGGGCGGGGCCTTCCCCGGTGACAACGCCCACAACTGCCTTTTCCAGAATCCCGGTTCCACCAACCGCTGGCTCCGCCTCCACCTTGAAGGCGTCAGCGCCAATCGCGCCGCCATCGGAGCCCGCATCCACGTCCTCCTCGAAACACCGACTGGCCCCCGCTCCATCCATCGCACGCTCGGCACCGGGGCCAGCTTCGGCGCGAATCCACTGCGACAGGAGATCGGGATCGGCGATGCCACCCGCATTGTGGCGGTCGAGATCCAATGGCCGGGTTCCGGTACCCGCCAACGGCTGGAAGGCCTCCAGCCCAACCACGCCTACCGCATCACCGAAACGGGCGCGGCCGCCATCGAGGTTCCCCAACGGCCTTGGCCCCAGGCCCGGAGGGCCGAAAGAAAGTAGCCCACGGCGTGAGCCGTGGGTGCACTTGGGTTATGGGAGCCCAGCCCCAGCGGGGCGACAGAACCCGCTCTTCCCAGACTCTTTCGCCCCGCTGGGGCTGGATCTGTTTCGCGCTTAATCCCACGGCTCACGCCGTGGGCTATCGTCTGTCGGTGCTCCGCACCTGTCGGACATGGGAGGAGAAAATGCGGTCGCATCTTGATTTTGAAATTTGGCCCCCAAACCCATGTCGGCGGTGAATGCACACTTTATAGACACGCCCCCATTGCGCTCCATGACATTAATCCCACACGGTAAATCAACAGCAATGGGAACGCACCTTGTGGAGTCCGTCCTCGACTTGAGAGGAGGTATTCGAAACCATCGCCTAGGCCCTCCCCGGCAGTTCCAGCTCCCTCGAATGGGAGATTGAGCCGCAACAGATCCGCGAACTCGCGAGGCTGGGCCTCGGCATCAGCGGTATTCTTGCCTACGTTCCTCCGACGAAGTCCGAAGGACAGGTTGTCCCCTGACCGCACTTCAACCTGAAAGCGGCGATTGGTACATTCCAAGTAGCGTCGAGCTTCGGGCGTGTGGCCTCCCGCGCCTCCGACCTACGGAACAACGCCAGGAACCACAGAACCATCGACAGCCAGCCGGGCGACTCTACTTCGGCACCGCCACTGCGGAACCGTGGTTCACGGGGAACAAGTGCACGCTGCGCGCGCCTCGCAGAAAACCCGAAATCTGAAATTTGAAATCCTGGGTTCCTCCGTCAACGTCACCCCCAGTTCGCATGCACTTCCCCTCCTGGCTGCCGGCCCTGTTCCTCGCGACCCTCACGGGTCTCGCGGCTCCGCCGTCCCAGCGGAGCGCTCCGGCCGTCCCCGAAATCCCCCGTGAACTCCGGGCGCTCTGGATCGCCACCAAGGGAAACATCGACTGGCCCTCCAAGCCCGCTCTCCCGGTCACGACCCAGCAGCAGGAACTCCGCAACCTCCTCGACATCGCACGCCAAACCGGACTCAACGCCGTCATCCTTCAGGTCCGGCCCCAAGGGGACGCTTTCTACGATTCCCCTCTCGAACCGTGGTCCGAGTACCTCACCGGACGCGAGGGCACCGCTCCCCAACCGGCCTGGGACCCCCTCGCTTTCGCCGTACGCGAAGCCCACGCACGCGGTCTCGAACTCCACGCATGGATCAACCCGTTCCGCGCCAAGTCCGAGACCTCCCGTTCACCCATCGCCCCTTCGAATTTCGCCGCGCGACGCCCCGACCTCGCACGCAACTACGGCAACCTCGTCTGGCTCGACCCCGGCGAACCCGCCGTCCGCGACCATGGCCTCCGCGTCATCGCCGACCTCGTGAAGCGCTACGACATCGATGCGCTCCACATGGATGACTACTTCTACCCCTACCCCATCAAGGACCCGCTCGGCCGCGACGTCCCCTTCCCCGACGAACGCAGCTTCGCCCAATACGGCCGCGGCCTGACGCTTTCCGACTGGCGGCGCGCCAACGTCGATGAGTTCGTCCATCGCTCCGGCGACACCGTCCATCGCACCAAACCCTGGGTGCAATTCGGCATCAGTCCGTTTGGCATCTGGCGCCCCAATTACCCGCAGGGCATCCGCGGCCTCGACGCCTTCGAAACGCTCGCCGCCGACGCACGCCGGTGGCTCGTTGAAGGCTGGGTCGATTATCTGGCCCCTCAGCTCTACTGGAACATCGAGCAACGCGAACAGAGCTTCCCCGCCCTCATGTCGTGGTGGGCCGCTCAGAATCACCTGCATCGACACCTCTACGCCGGCATCGCGTCCGCGCGCATCGGTACCGACCGCACCGCCCAGGAGATCGCCTCACAGGTCCGGCTCGTGCAAAGCCCCGGCGGCGCCAACGGCCTCATGCTCTGGAATGCCGGGAGCCTGCGGGCCAACAAGGGCGGCGTGACCGACCTGCTTCGAAGCACGGTCCTCCGTTCACCCGCAGTCCCCCCCGCGACTCCCTGGCGATGGACCAATGCACCGGCGCTGTCCGATTTCGAGGTCAAGGTCGAAGGACGTGCCGAGGTCCGGGCCTCGTGGGACATCCGTGCCACCGAACCCATCCGCCTGTTCGCCGTCCAGGTCCGACGCGGCGTGGTCTGGTCCTTCGATGTCCTGCCGCCAGACCGTCGCGAAATGCGCTTTCGGGTCTCGCCCTCCCTTCCACCACCGGAAGAAATCCGCGTCACACCCATCGGCCGCGCCGGTATCGCGGGAAAGCCCGGATTCTGGAAACGGATCTGAGCATGGCCTCCGCCCGGTCCAACAGTCCGGCCAGGATCCTCGTGATCTCCATGGCCGGCATCGGGGACACCCTCCAGGCCACGCCTGTCTTCGAGGAACTCCGACTCCAGTTCCCCGAGGCCCAGATCCATGCCGCGGTCGTCTGGCCCGGGAGCGCACAACTCCTCCACGGCAACCCCCACGTCGACCAGGTCCATCAGTTCAACCTGCTCCACGGATCCAAGCCTGCCGCCCTGCACTTCCTCCTCGGCCTCCGGTCCCACCATTTCGATCTCTCCCTGACCCTGCACCCGCAGGGCCGACGCGAGTACCGGATCGTCACCCGGCTCATCGGAGCACGGCAGCGCCTCTCCCACGACTATGAGAACCGGTCCCGGATCGACCGCTGGCTCATCACCCATTCCCTGCCACAGGACTACGCCGTCTCCGGAGCCGAGAACAACCTTCGGCTCCTTTCGCTGCTTGGACTTCCCCGACGTCTCTCGCATCCGGTGACCCGGATCCATCTCAGCGACGGTGAACTGCGCTGGGCGGAAACCTGCGAACGCACCCTCGGGCTCGAGGGCACACCCTGGCTCGGAATCCATGCCGGCTCAGGCGGCACCAAGAACCTTTCGCTCCGTCGGTGGCCCGCCGAATCGTGGATCGGCTTCGCCCGCCTCCTCGCAGACGTGCGCCCGGACATTCCCATCGTCGCCTTCGGCGGCCCTGGCGAACAACAGGTCCACGAGCAGCTCCGAGCGACCCTGCCGCCCGGCCGGATCCACTTTCCCCAAACCCCGGACCTGCGCCACGCCGCCGCCCTCGTGGCCCGCGCGTCCGCCTTCCTCTCCGTCGACACCGCCTTCATGCACATCGCCGCGGCCACGCGCGTTCCCCACCAGTGCGTGATCGAGACTCCCACGCTCAACCCACCGGTCGAACCCCTTCGCCCAGATTGGGTCCGCATCCCCAATCCCGCCGTGGGCGGCCGTTCCCTGGATTTCTACCGGTACGACGGGCGCCCCATTGCGGGCACGCCCGACGAACTCACCCGGATCATGCAGTCCGTGACGCCCGAAGCCGTCGCGGATCACGTGCTCCGCGGATTCGCCCGAAACCGAACCTGAAAACGACGGTTGCATCCGCAGATGACGCAGATGACGCAGATAATCTGGGCCTTGGATCGAGTTGGTCCGGCGCCCAGATGTGAGACCCCGTTCCGGGTCTGATATCGACATTCCTGCCGTTCTATCTGCGCAATCGGCGCCATCTGCGGATTGACGAACTGCCAGTTCCAGGCGGATCGAACCCGCTCAACCCGCGGCAATCGGCGGTGGCGGTGGAGTGGCGGCTGTCTTCCGCCCCGGAAACGCACGGAAGTACTCCCCGGATCCAAACGCCTTCCACGCCGTGGCCAGCCAGCGCAGGACTGAAACCGCCAGCCACAGCGCCCACAGCAACATGAGGAAGCGGTACCACCAAATGGACACCGAGACGCATCCGCACGAGGGCATCAGGGTCCCGCTCCGCGCCTGGAACCACTGCAACTGCGTCCGGGTCGAGTTGTTGCCGGCGATGAACATCTCCGGGTTTCCCAGCAAGCCCTCGCCCACGACATAGATCAGGACTCCGACCACGGCGATCGTGGCCGCCACCAGCGCCAATTGCACGGCGTTGTAGGCAAGGAACGGCAGGCGCTGGAAGCCTTCCGTGCTTCGCCACCGCACGACGAAGAACCAGGCCACCACCGCAAAGGCCGCCACCAAGGGAGCCTGCGTCAGCCCAATGCCCAGCAGCATCCATTGCAACGAACGCAACGGTGAATGCGGCAGGCGTCCCAACGCGAACGCCGCGATCAGCGAGGTCAGGAGGATCCCCCAGAACCGCACCGCCGGCCCCAACTGCGGACCGGAGGCCCACAGCACCCAGCGGTTCTGGGCCACGCGGATCGTGCTCTGGATGTTGGCGCTCTCCACCGGCAACCGGACTTCACCGATGCGGGCTCGCACGCCCGAAGGCACGTTCTCACGCCATCCAATCGACAACGACTGCTCGCCGGGTCGCAGAGGGATGATCAGCTTGGTCCCCGTTTGTCGCACCGGAATGTCCTTCCCTGATTGCACCAACCGGGTGACCTCCGCGTTCGGCGGCAACTCGACTGCAAAGTCCTCTCCCAGGCTGCACCGCACCAGCAGGTCCAGCGTCGAAACCCGCTGACGCTGTCCCACCGTCATTTCGTGCAGCGCCTTGCTGACGGTCACCGTGGCCCCCGCCGTGGCCTCCGGACGCGTCATGGTGAGCGTCACGGTTTCCCCGGGCCACGGCTGCCACACCGGCACCAGTTCCGTGTTCCCCGGTTCGAAGACCGGCGGCAATCCCGCCAGAGCCACGTTCCATACCGGGGACGCCACCAGATGCCAGCGCTCCACCCAGGCGTCCGTCGCCTGGCTCGACAACTTCAACTCACCCACCGGAGCGAGACTGCTGGTCCATTCCGCCGAGGTTTCCTGGGCTCCCATCCGCACCTCGATGAAACCGTCACGCACCACGGCTCCCGCCGAGACGACATTCTCTCCAGGCAACAGCGGCAACCGCAACGCCAGCGCCTTTCCAACCGGCGACAGGCGGGTCACCCGGCTCTGGACCTGCCACACCAACCCGATCTCCAGGGATCGATCCACCACGACAATCGACTGGAGATCCGAGCGCTCGTAACTGGCCTGCGCCGCCGCCGCCCGACGTTCGGGAGCAAAGAACACCTGCTGCTCCGGTACCCCATCGGGTCGCACGCCCACGTGGGTCCAGCCCGGAGCCTCGATCCGCACGTGCCGCGGCTTGAGGAGATACGTCCATTCCCATTCTGCAACCCCCGCCAGCATTCCCTCGACCTCGACCCGATGCACTCCGGGCGACAACACCACCCACAGGTAGCCATCATCACGTCGCAGCACGGTCTCCGGCTTCCCATCCACCCGGACCGCCAGCGGCGACCATGCCGGCAATCGCCCCGGCAATGGCACCGCGGTCCGTACCGCGGCATGGACCTCCACCTCCATCGTCAGTCGACGATCCTGCAATCGGAGAACGACGGATGGAATGTTCGCGGCGTTCGGGAATGCATCCGGAACTTCGAGCAACCGCTCGCGCAGCTTCTGAAGCGTCAAGGCATCCGGAATCACCCCTCCTACCGCCGACTCATGGGTCGCCGCGCGCGCCTCGGGAATTCCGATCGCCCACAGCCCGATGGCCAACGCCAGCGCCGCCACCGCCGCCTTCACCGATGTTCCACCGATCGGAGCTTCGGTCGGTGAAACCGTCGTCCCACCTTCGCGGCGCGGCCACAAGAGGACCGCGGCCAATGCCAGCAACAACAACGTCCGGACGACCGTCAGCAACCGCACCACGGGAACCGAGAGCAGGATCGGGCGAACCTGCTGTCCCGATTGCACCGGGCCATTCCACCCAAACGTCACCGCCCGCCAGGACCACTCCGGCACGCCCGGCCCCGTCTGGATCCGCGCCTTGGAGTCCTGCTGCATGTTGTCTTCCGACGAGACCTTCGACGCGTACCGCCAGCCATCCTTCTTCGACGGCACTTCGACCATGCGTTGCGGCATGGCCTGCTGTGTGGCCTGTACCGCCGCATTGGCCACCTCATTCGGAATGCTCGCGTGGAATCGTGAGCTCTCATGCGGCTCCAACTGGGGATACAGCGCCTGCTGGATCTGTCGTGTGACGAAAGGCACGAGCAGGAAGAGCAACCCAATCACGATCGCGCCCTGCAACCATTGCAGACCGCGACGACCCGGACCCGACGGCACAAACCGGGCCAGCGCGATCGGCACCAGCAGCACCAGCCACGCGTACCGCGGAGCCCCGGGCTCATGATAGGCCAACCCATACGCAACAAAGGCCAGCACCGCCGCCCACCACCCCCGCAGCCGAAACACCGCCAACGCGAAGACGAGCAACAGGAACAGGTCCAGCAATGTCCACGCCGTCAGCCAGTCCCCACGCACCCAATCCGCCCCCGACATCGCCAGCAGCCGCCAACCCGGAGGCAGGTGAAGTGTCGCCTCCACCTTCTCGGCATCGGAACGCCAACCCGTCGCCGAGAACGAGGTCGATGTTCCCATCCGACCGGTCGCTTCCACGTTCAGCGCTCGGGTCCGCAGTTCCACGCCGGAGGCATTGTTCACCGGGTTCCGCGTGATCAACTGGCCCACGCCTCCCGCCTGGACCGACCCCAGGTCCTGCCCCGGGGCGGCATCCAACCGCCAGATCTGCTGCATCTCCGCCGTCACCCGGTCCCGAAAGGTCAACCCGCGACCGTCGTCGTCGAGCCACAACTCCCGGACGATCGCCAAGCCTCCCGGCTTCTGGTTCCCCATCCCCCGCATCCGCTCCACCAACTCAATGGGACCCGCCGTGGTCCATCGGTACACGGGCAACTCCTTCCACTTCGTCGGAAACGACAGCTGGGAAACATCCACCGAGGGTGCCCCCACCACTTCCAGACTTCGGAAATCCGGCTTCGCCCGGAAGGCCATCAACTCCTCCGTCACCATCGGCGTCGTGCCCGCCGGAAACCGGATCTGCTTCGGGTTGTCCAACCGGAAGGCACTCGCCTCCAGCGTCCACTTTCCCGCACGCACCTGAACCTTCACCCGTCCCTCGCCATCCACCGCCACAGGGACAGGACCCGAGATCGAGGCGAGCTTCCATCCGTCCGGCAGCAGCAACCCGAGGTCCTCCTCGCGGCTCTTCCCCGCCACCGTCAGTTCCACCTCCTGCCGCCACCACATCGGGATTCCATCCTCCAACGCGGCATGGAGCTTCACGGACAGGTAATTCTTCTCGCTGGGTTCCGATGACGCATCCCGGCGCAACCAGAGCACTCCTTCAGCCGTGCGCGACGGAATCTCGACCGGTTGGCCGTCCAACGTGAGGGACAGGATGCCGATCGCCGGCGGCACCCGCAGCGTCTGCGGCACCGCGACCCACCGATGGGTGCCGGACACCACATGGCGTCCCGCCTCCAGCGAAATGGACGGGACGCCTGAACGTTCCAGCACTGCGACCGGTTCGCCGTTCACGCGGACGCCCTGCGGCCATGCCTCCACCCCTCCCGGCAACGGGACCCAGGTCGCATGGAAGACCGTCAGCGTGAGTTCAAACGTCGTCCCGGTGCCATCCACCTTGAGGTCCATCCGGCCCGGCCAGAAACAACGGTGAACCTTCGGATCCGAGTATGGAGTGGGACACCCGCGATGAACGTCATCCCACGTGGCCCAGGACTCCCAGGCCTGCAGCGGGGCCGGAATCGACCGTGTTCCCTGCGCCTGGACGTGCGGCCAAGACACGACCAGCCACAACCCGGCAAGCAGCCAGCGAACCACGAGGGATGCGGACCGGAAATTGCCGGGCTTGGAAGGGGATGTCATGGGGGGCAGGAATTCGATGTCGAAGCCCCACGGAAGCCGACACGGCCTGGACACGCAAGCCCCGCCTCCCTGGAACGGGGCCGCGACGTCCTCGTCGAACCCTCAAAGCCATTCCCCAGGGCGATGAAGACATCGCCGCCCCATCCGGGACGGGGCCGCGACGTCCTCGTCGCACACTCAAAGCCATTCCAATGCTGGGAAGGTCATCGCCTTTTCGATTGCCCTGCGCTCCCGCCCGCCCACCCTTGGCCCACATGCTCAGTCCGATCCGCAGCGTCCATTTCGTCGGCATTGGCGGTACCGCCATGGCCAGCGCCGCCGTCGCCATGCAGGAACGCGGCTTCGCCGTCACCGGTTCCGACCTCAACGTCTACCCGCCCATGTCAGACTTCCTGGCCCAGCGGAAGATCCCGGTCATGCAGGGCTACGCGGAATCCAACCTGGCCCACAAGCCGGACCTTGTCGTGATCGGCAACGCCATCTCCCGCGGCAATCCCGAGGCCGAAGCGGTCCTCGACCGCAAACTCCGCTACTGCGCGCTTCCTGAACTCCTCAAGGAGTATTTCATCCGGGGCAAACGATCGCTGGTGGTCACCGGAACCCATGGCAAGACCACGACCACGTCGCTCCTCACCTGGGTCTTCGAGCACAACGGATTCAACCCGTCGTTCCTGATCGGAGGCATTCCCCGCAACCTGGGTCAGGGAGCCCGGTTCACGGATTCCGACTGGTTCATCATCGAGGGCGACGAATACGACACGGCCTTCTTCGACAAGCGTTCCAAGTTCGTCCACTACCTCCCCGAGGTCGCCATCATCAACAACCTCGAGTTCGACCACGCCGACATCTTTCCCACCCTGGCCGACATCCAGCTCGCCTTCCGCCGCTTCATCAACCTGATTCCCCGAGGAGGGCTGCTGCTCGCCAACGGCGACGAGGCCAACCTCGCCCCGCTGCTCAACGTCACCCATTGCCCCGTCAAGCGCTTCGGCCTCGGCAATGCCAACGAGATCCGCGCCAGTGGACTCAACCTCCACCCCGAACACTCCGAATTCCTCCTGGATGACGTCCGCTTCACCCTGCCGTTGATCGGGGAGCTCAACGTCCGCAACGCCCTCGCCGTTGCCGCCTGCGCCCGCCACTGCGGCCTGACCGATGCCCAGATCCAATCGGCCTTCAACACCTTTCAGGGCGTCGCCCGCCGCATGGATGTCCGCGGCGAAGCCGGCGGGGTCACGGTCGTGGACGATTTCGGCCATCACCCCACCGCCATCCGCGAAACCCTGCGCGCCCTCCGCGTGCGGTTCCCCGGACGCCGCATCTGGGCGGTCTTCGAGCCCCGCTCGAACACCACCCGACGGAACGTCTTCCAGACCGAACTCGTCGAAGCCCTCGAACGCGCCGACCGCGTCGTGGTCTCCGAGGTCGCCCGCATCGAACAGCTCAAACCCGAGGAACGACTCAACCCGGGCAAGCTGATGCAGGATCTCCGCATGGCTGGCAAACCGGCCGCCTATCTCCCGACCGCCGACTCCATCGTCGAACACATCGCCCTCGACGCCCGCAAGGGCGATGTCGTGTGCGTGTTCACCAACGGCGGTTTCGACGGCATCCACGGGAAGCTCCTCCGCCGCTTCACCGATCACCCGGCCTCAGCCTGAGCCGTATCCATGCAGTAGAAATCTCGCGCGGAGGCGCAGGGACGCTGAGAACGACAGGAAATCGGGAGGTTCGGCACCCCTGAACGGGATCACCGTTGGGTAACTCGATGACGAGGAATGAAAGGCCTACCTTCTCTGCGTCTCCGCGTCTCTGCGCGAGTCATTCTCCGGCACCCAACGGCATGGATACGGCTTAGGGCGTCCCGCATGTCCTACGGAAAAAGAACAAGGCACCGGTTTGCACCGGTGCCTGGGTGGATGAGCAACAAGAGACTGTCCACCAACAGCCCCTCTTTTTTCGGCATGCCGCCAACTAACCCCCGGGGCCACCCCACGGCACACCAGTACGTATCGCTCTGCGCACTTTATGGAGAATGGGTGCCCCGAAAATCGTGCTCGGTATAAACCCGGAGTCGGTCTTTGTCGACCCCGAGTTTCGCCAAACTGCCTACTTCGGACGCGTGGCTATGCTCTGAAAATAAGCCACATCGACGTTGTTGGGCGTGGTCAGGTCATCCTCCACGATCCCGTTCTTCTTCAACGGCGGCATGGTGCGCGCATCCTTCCACCGATGTGTTTCTGAATGTCCGTCCGCAAACGAGAACCCTCCGGCGTTGTTGTGGTAGAACCCGGGCAGGTCATAGAAGCCATACTGCGCTGGAGTGCTCGGATAACCCCGCATCTTCACGAGGAAATTCCCCATGTCCACGCTGTCCTCCCGCATGTCGAGGAACACAAACGTGTTCGAAGGCCCCTGTTCCGAGAGATCCGAGCTCTTCTTGTAGATCCGATAGCGTCCCACATCCTCCGAAAAACCGCCGTCCGTGCCACCCCAGCCACCGAGGAACAGGTTCATCGACATGGAGCGGATGCGCGGCTTCGGACCCGAGGGCGTCCTCAGGGTCGAGCGGTCCGACGGACACTTCCAGATCGCCAAACTGTTCCCGCAATACTTCCACATCGGGCTCCTGCGGATGCCGACGTCCGGATCCCAGTTCGCACGGTTCTGGGGATTGAAATCGAGAATGCCCGTAACCCAGGCACCGGTGTAGGTCGCACGGTCCGAGGTATTCTCAGACGCAAATAGGAGCACGTCGTTGTTGTCATCCGTGTACAACCGCCAAGCCAGCGTGAGCTGCCGGTGATTGTTCAGGCAGTTGATGCCTTGCGCCTTGGTCTTCGCCTTCCCGAGGGCGGGCAGGAGCATTCCGGCAAGAATCGCGATGATGGCGATCACCACCAGCAACTCGATCAGTGTGAAGCCACCGGATATCCGCATCCGGCGGGAACGATTCAATTCTGTGGTTGGAACCATAGGTGTGGCATGGTTACGGCACCCCTTACGTCGCAATCCCCTCGGCAATAGGACCGTTCTTGGCAGTCATTCCGCCTCAGGACGCTTGTTCCCGGAGTTCGCCCCCATGGGTGAAGCCTTTCGAACTTCCAGTGACGTTGTTGCGCCGATTTCACAATCACCGTCCCGCCGCACCGTCCTGCTGTCAAATCGCAAGTCAGTCAGGAAGGACTCGACGTTAACGCTCTTTCCTCATCCTTTGCATGAATCCAGCGGGAGCATCCGACGCATCCCGAGCATCCTGCAAAGGCAGTACCGGTCGATGACCTCCCCACGGGTTGTGCCGACTCCGGGCACAAATGCACCAAGGAGGGGGCCAGGCTGCGTCCAGAACCGCGATCGCAGCCTGTAACCGCCGCTTCCATTCGCAGGTCTCCGCCGACATCATGTCGGCATGGTTTCACGCTTCCTGCATCCCCGCCCCCTCGGTTTCCGGCCCCGATCCGGTGCGCAGGGCATCCGTTGAATCCTGTTCGCCGCCTCCCGCCCCTTCCGCCTCAGCCCGCCCCATGCGTACCCAACACCGCCTTCCAACCGTCCGCACCACCGCCACGGCCCTGACTGCCCTCGCCGCCATGGCCACAGGATGCAGCAAGTTCCAGAGCACGCCGCCGGTCGAGTTCCGCACCGAGGCCATCGTCCGTACAAATCTGATCCAGGCCGTCTCCGCCAACGGCTCACTCACTCCCACGCGTCTGATCCAGGTCGGCTCCCAGGTCTCCGGGACGCTCACGGACGTGAAGGTCGACTTCAATTCCAAGGTCAAGGCCGGCGACGTGCTCGCCACCATCGACCCAGCCTCCTTCGAGCGCGCCTTGGCGCGTGCCGAGGCAGACCTCGCCTCCGGCAAGGCCCAGGAAGTCCTCGCCCAGTTCAATCTCAAGCGCGCCAAGGAACTCTTCGCCGCCAAACTCATCTCCGAGACCGAGTACACCCAGAACGACGTCCAACTGCTCCAGGCCGCCGCCAACGTGAAGATGCGCGAGGCCGCCGCCGAAAGCGCCCGCGTCGACCTCCAACGCACCACCATCTACGCCCCGCTCGATGGCATGGTCATCTCTCGCGCCGTCGACGCCGGCCAGACCGTCGCCTCCTCCTTCAACACACCGACCCTGTTCACCATCGCGAACGACCTTTCGAAGATGCACATCGAACTGGCCGTGTCCGAGGCCGACATCGGCGCGGTCGACCAGGGCCAGCGCATCGAGTTCCAGGTCGACGCCTTCCAGAACCGCAAGTTCAACGGCACCGTCAAACAGGTCCGATACGCCGCCACCACCAACCAGAACGTCGTGACCTACACGACCGTCGTCGAGGTCGCGAACCCCGACCTGAAGCTCCGCCCCGGGATGACGGCCAATGCCTCCATCATCACCTCCGAGCGTACGAACGTCCTCCGCCTTCCCGGCTCCGCCTTCCGCTTCGGCCCGGCCGCCATCGGGGCCACGATCCTTACCGCCACCAACACCGTTTCGACAAACGACATCGTCCGCCCACGCCGCAGCGGAATGGCCGCGATGGAAGGTCTCCCGACTCCGCCGTGGATGTCCGGCGGCTTCCGTCGGCCGACCGATGAGGAACGCGAGAAGTACATGGCCTCGCTCACTCCGGAACAGAAGGAACAATACGAGAAGATGATGGCCGAAATGCGCCGTCGGCGGGCCGAAGGCGGTGGAGGCCCCGGGGGTGGAGGTGGCGGCGAAGGCGGCGGGGGAGGTGGCGGTGGTTCCGCACCGAACCGTCCCGCACCCACCATCGAAGGTCCGACCCTGCGCACGGTCTATGTCGTCGCGGCCGCGGCTGCGGATCCAAACCGGAAATCCACACCGACCGTCCAGGCCGTCAACGTCAAGGTCGGCATCACCGATGGCGTCAACTACGAGATCCTCGAAGGCCTCAAGGAAGGCGACGCCGTCATCACCGGCTCCAAGGGCGGAGCCGCAACGGCCGCCGCCGCCGGCCCCGCCGCATCCCCGTTCGGATCGCCGTTCGGTGGCGGTCGCCGCTAACCCCCTTCGCCACCGTGCAGCCTGTCATCCAGCTCACCGACTTCCGCAAGACCTACAAGTCCGGCGAAGTCGAGGTCCACGCCGTCCGGGGCGTCAACCTGTCCGTCCTCCCCGGTGAATTCGTCGCCATCATGGGCGCCAGCGGCTCCGGTAAGAGCACCATGATGAACACCATCGGCTGCCTCGACCGGCCCACCGACGGCAAGTACCTCCTCGACGGCGTCGATGTCGGCTCGCTCTCCCGCAACGAGCGCGCCGACCTCCGCAACCGCAAGCTCGGTTTCGTCTTCCAGGGCTTCAACCTCCTTTCGAGGACCACGGCCGTCGAAAACGTCGAGCTACCCATGCTCTACACCCGCCCACCGCTTCCGGCCGGGGAACAGCGCAAGCGGGCCCTCGCCGCCCTGACTTTGGTCGGTCTTGGCCAGCGCACCGACCACACCCCCAGCCAACTCTCCGGCGGCCAGCAGCAGCGCGTCGCCATCGCCCGGGCGCTCGTCAACGAACCCAAGGTCCTCCTCGCCGACGAACCCACCGGCAACCTCGACTCCCGGACCTCCATCGAGATCATGGGCATCTTCCAACACCTCAACGACCAGGGCATGACCGTCATCATGGTCACCCACGAACTCGACGTCGCCCGCTACTGCAAGCGCATCGTCGTCATGCGCGACGGCCAGATCCGGTCCGACGAACCCGTCACCGACCGCTCCCTCGCCTCCGCCGAACTCGCCAAACTCGAAGCCGAGCAGAAGGCCGTCCAACTCGCCTGACCCATGTTCGCCATCCTCAAGATCGCCTTCCGCGCCATCCGACGGAACCTGCTCCGCTCGTTCCTCACCATGCTCGGCATCATCGTCGGCATCGCCGCCGTCATCGTCGGTGTCTCCATGGGCACCGGTGCCAAGGCCGAGGTCGACAAACGCATCGCCTCCATGGGCAACAACCTGCTCATGGTGATGTCCGGCAACATGTCCCGCGGTGGTGTCCGCGGCGGCTTCGGCGCCGCCCCGAACCTCACCCCCTCCGATTACGACGCCATCCGCCGCGAGGTCTCCGGTGTTGTCGGCGTCAGCCCCGAGGTCCGCACCCGCGCCCAGGTCATGGCCGGCAACCAGAATTCCAGCTCGGACATCCTCGGCGTCAGCGAATCCTACGCGGACATCCGCTCCTGGGAGTTCCGCTCGGGCGGAAATTTCAGCGAAGCCGACGTCCGCAACGCCTCCAAGGTGTGCCTCCTCGGGACCACGGCCGCCAAGACCCTGTTCGGTGACGGCGTCGATCCCGTCGGGCAAATCGTGCGCATCAAGAATGCCCCGTTCACCATCGTGGGATGGCTCAAGCCCAAAGGCGCGAACTCCTTCGGGAGCGACCAGGACGACGTCGTCCTGCTCCCTTACACCAGCGCGATGAAGCGCCTCTCCGGCGACAGCATGTTCCGGTCCTTCAACGTCCAGGTGGAAGGCCCCGAGGTCATGAACAGCGTCACCAACGACCTCGCCCAACTCCTCCGCCAACGCCACAAGATCGCCGATGGTCGTGACGACGACTTCTCCATCCGTACCCAGCAGGAGATGTCCGAGTTCCTCAACGCCAACAACCGCATCATGACGATCCTGATCGGCTTCTTCGCCGGCATTTCCCTCGTCGTCGGCGGCATCGGCATCATGAACATCATGCTCGTCTCCGTCACCGAACGGACCCGCGAGATCGGCATCCGCCTCGCCGTCGGTGCCCGCGGCCGGGATGTCATGCGCCAGTTCCTCACTGAGGCCGTCCTGCTCAGCGTCATGGGAGGAGCTTTGGGCATCGCCACCGGATTCTGGCTCGCCCCGCTCCTGACCAAATTCTTCCAGTTCCCGACGCTGATCTCCAACACCTCGGTCATCCTCGCCTTCTCCGTCTCCGCCATCATCGGCGTCGTCTTCGGATTCTTCCCCGCCCTCAAGGCCGCCAATCTCGATCCCATCGACGCCCTCCGCTACGAGTAAGGCCACCCCCCATCGCGTAGCTGACGAGGTCACGAGGCAGGCCCAAACCGCCCCCAAAAATCCACGCATTCTGTGGATTCACAGGAATCACCGTTCGGTTATCCTGCGCCCACGCGTGGATCGCATGGACCTCACCACTCTCGGTTGGAATCAGCACTGGCAGGACCTGTTTACGGACCATGCCTCCGCAGGCCTTGCCCCTGCCCGCGTCGTCACCGAGGACAAGCACTACTACACCGTCGTCAGCGATCAGGGCCCACACCTCGCCCAGATCGTCGGTCGCCTCCTCCACCTCCGCGCCGACAACGCCCAACTCCCCAAGGTCGGTGACTGGGTCGCCATCCGCCGCCCGGAAAAGACCGACCGCGTCAGCATCGAGGCCGTCCTCCCCCGCAAGTCCACCCTCGACCGCAAGATCGCCGGTCGCGCCGGCTCCGGTCAGGTCCTCGCCGCCAACATCGACGTCGCCCTCGTCGTCCAGGCCCTCGACGAAACCCTCAACCTGCGCCGCATCGAACGTTTCCTCGTGATGGTCCATGAGGGCGGTTCCCGGCCGGTCGTCATCCTCAACAAGACCGACCTCTGCGAAGACATCGAAGCCCGACTCGCCGAGGTCCAGGCCGTCGCGGGACACCACCTCGTCCTTGCCGTGAGCGCCCGCACCGGCCGCGCCCTTCCGCGTCTGCGCGAACTGCTCATCCCCGGCACCACTGCCGTCGTGCTCGGAACCTCCGGCGTCGGGAAATCCACCCTCATCAACCGCATCTACGGCGAACGCGTCCAACCCACCATCCCCGTCCGCGAATGGGATTCCAAGGGACGCCACACCACGACCGCCCGCGAACTCATCCTCCTGCCCGCCGGCGGCCTCATCATCGACACCCCCGGCCTCCGCGAGTTCCACCTGTGGCTCGCCGATGGCGGACTGGACGACGCCTTCCCCGACATTGCCGAGATCGCCACGCGCTGCCGGTTCCGCGATTGCCGTCACCATTCCGAAGGCGGATGCGCCGTCCAGCAGGCCGTCGCCGATGGCTCCCTCCCCAAGGCCCGCATCGAGTCGTACCAGAAGCTCCAGACGGAACTCGACGGGGTCGCGGAACGCCGCCAGCAGCACACGTGGGCCGTCAATCGCCGCAAGGTGCGCGGCGGTACCAAGGCCTACCTTCTGGACGCAACCCCCGACGACGAAGACTGACACCCTTCCCGTCCCCCCATGAAACCCGCCGCCACTCCCACCCATCGGTACACCGGCGAGGTCGTCTACCTCTTCGCCTACGACATCGCCTATGAGATGGGTCGCGATCCCATCCCACAGCTTCTCGGCGCGCCCATCGCTCCCTACGCGGTCGACGCCTCCCGCCGTAGTCCCCGACACATCCTCTTCTACCAACCGCGCAGCGCACGTCTCCCCGCGCAGGAACGCACCGGCCCCGCTGGTCCGATCCGGATGGAACGGGAGATCAAGATCCTGCCCATCGGTGCGCTCTCGGTCCGCTTCCGGGTTCCCTTCGCCGTCGATCGCCTCGAAGACCTGGTCGCCTTCCACGACCTCCAGTTTGCCTCCGGATCGCTCCACGAAGAGGCACGGAAACTGGCCGAGCAGGCGCGCACCGAACTCGCCCCCCACATCCTCCGTCCCATCGAACGGATTCCCGACGAGGAAGCCTACACCGTCTTCTGCCTCCACGGCCCCCTACCCTCCACCCCGGGAAGCCCGCAACCCCACCTCCGTGGCGAAGCGTGGCTCGAAACCCACCGCCGCTCCGTCGCCGCGCTCCTGACGCAGGAATCAGACACGTCCCGCCTTTCCCGCCAGGAGGCCTTCGAGTCCACTTCACGCCACCTCAGTTATTACGAGGACGACCTCATCGTCATCGACTGGGATGCCGCCCTGCTGATCGACGAACCCGCGGAATGGGAGGAATCTCTCTACGTCCTCGAACTCGCCAACCTGCAACTCGCCGAACTCGAAGCCTACGACCGCCTCCTCGACGCCTCGCTCGAACGGACCTACCGGGATCTCTCCGTCTCCGTCCGCGGCCGCCGACAACTCCTGCGCGACCTCCGCGAACTGCGCATCGACATGGCCCGGTTCAGCGACGAACTGTCCAACATCTCCAAATTCTTCGGCGATTGGCACGTCGCCCGACTCTACGAAATGACCGCCGCCCGCTTCCACCTCGGCGACTGGCACCGCTCCGTCAACGACAAGCTCCGCACCGTCGGCGAACTCCACGAGATGCTGAAACACGACCAGTCCAACCGCTGGATGCTCGCCCTGGAGATCGCCGTCGTCGTCCTCTTCGTCATCGACGTCGTCATGCTCCTTTCCGGCCCCAAGAAGTAGGGCTCACCCGGAAGGCGGGAGTTGGAACCGCAGATGGCGCAGATGAGGCAGATGATCAGGAGCTTGTACAAGACGCTCCGTGCACCTTCCAGGTGAGGTTCTCGCCGGCGCCCGCTTGTGTCATTTCTCGCCTCCTATCTGCGACATCGGCGACATCTGCGGTTAAATGAACTGCCGCTTCTAGGCCCACCGCACCGGCTCAACGCACCAGGACCGGTCCAATGATCGGCTTCCAGATCTCGTAGCCCTGCCGGTTCATGTGCAACCGGTCCTTCAGGAAGATCCCCGCCTTCGGCATCCCATCCGCCCCCAACATCGCCGTCGTTACGTCCACGTACCGTCGCCGTGGATCCGCCGACATGTATGCCGCGATCGCCGCATTCGCGGCCACGACCTTCTCCCGCTGCTCCCAGCGCGCCGGATTCAACGCAATCGACACGAAGGCCACCTGCGTCTTCGGCAGTTCCCGGTGGATGCGTTCCACCACGGTCTTCAGGTCGGACACCACTGTCTCCACCGACTTCCCGGCCGCGATGTCGTTTCCGCCGCAATAGAGCACCACCTGACGCGGCTCGTAGCGCAGGATCACCCGCTCGAAATGCTCGGCCACATCGCTGAGGTGCGAACCGCCAAACCCGCGGTTCAGGACGCCCATCCCGGGATAATCCTCCGGCAACTCCTTCCACATCCGAAACGAGGAACTCCCCGTGAACACGATCGGACGTTTCGGAGGTGGATTCGTCGCGTCCAGCGCATCAAACGCGATCATCTCCTTCACCCAGCGATTGGTCGCCACCAACGGGGGCAGCGCCACCGCCCGCGGGGCCTGACATCCCGCCACCCCAGCCACGCCACACAACGCCAATGCCACCCACACCCACCCCGGAAAACGCATGCCCCAACCTACGTTCCACCCTGTCTCCAATGGGAGCCCGAAATCAGCCTCAGCGGGCGATGGGGTGCATCCTGACACTGCCCCCCATGCAACGGGGAGGCGACGTCCTCGTCGCCGTTCCAAAGCATTTCTCAGGGCGATGAGGACATCGCCGCCCCGTTCATTTCAGGGGCAGTATCAAGAGGCGCCCAAGGCCATACGCCAGGTCCACTTTGCAATCGGCCGAAGGGATCTTGCCCGTCGCCTCCAGCGCCTTGTCGAATCAAGGTCCATGCTGCAATCAGCGTGGAAACCAACCACTCAGGGTTGATCGCAGCCGGTCAAAGGAACTGTCAGTGCAGCGGTGGAGGCTGAGCTTCGTCGCCAGCTCTTCATAAAGTGAGGACGAGCGGGGCCGACGCAGGTGAAACATGAGAGCCTCCAGTGCTTCCTTGGGACGGAGAGGCTTCCTCGCAGCGTCAAACTCGAAGCCTTTCTTCACAAGCCACTCACGGATTCCGACGTTTTCCTTCCATTCGAAAACATCCCGTAGGGCGTTGTCAGCCCCCCACACCCAGATGTCGAGTTCGGGCTCGATGACAATCGCCTTGGCGCGTGAGCCCCAGACGGGCCTCAGTTGTTCGTCCAAACGCGCCTCCAACTCAGCCGGCGATTCATCGGAACCACTCCCCTCATGATCCAGAAGGAGTAAGCCATGCCGGGCCTCGCTCGCCTGCCACGCCAGCAAGTCCTTTCCAGTGGTCCGAACCCCGCCGTCACGATTCGGGTGAGGCAGAATCTTGGAGCGGATCGAGGAGATTCCCAGCGCTTGCGGGCGATTCAAGACGCCTCGCACCGCATGGAGCATGTTCTTGTCCGCAGTGAGGACGAAGAGATCCAGCATGGCGACTTCAGCTGAGGATTCCGGTGGCGAAAACGAGTCCAAGATCCGGTTCTCCCTGTTTCCATTCCTTGAGGGCCGGGTGGTCCTTGCCGGAGACGATGTCCGTCGCACCCTGCGTGTCCTTTGCGAAACAGAGGATCTCAGCAGGCTTGATGAGGTTGAGGGCAACCGCGCTGTGGGTGGCCATCAGGACTTGCCCCCCGTAAATCGAGGAGAGGGACTGCAGCACTGTTTCCAAAGCCCTTGGATGGATACCGTTCTCAGGCTCCTCGATGAGAAACGTTCCGGTAAGTTCAGGGAGATATGCCGGAATGGTCAGTGCGAGAAGCCGGAGGGTCCCATCCGAAGCCAGCCAGGAGGGCACCCGGGCTCCGTTCGTGTACTCGATCACGACGTAGCAGTGCCGGTCTTCCGGCCGGATGACCGTTGTGATGTCCTTGATGTCCTCCAAAGCAGTTCGAACGTGGGCGAGCCACCGCGCGAATCGCCCAGGTTGCAGCCGCAACTCAGCGACGACCCAAGGCAGATTCGCCCCATCCGTCCGAAATCGTCGCTCCTGACCAGGGGCACTGGGACGTCGGATGATCTGACTGTTCAGGACAAACGGCAGGACACCTTGTTCGAGATAGTCCCGAAACCAGGAACCGACTGGAAAGTTTTCGGAATCAGCAGGCAGGTTTGCCAAGGCCGACTTCGCTCGGCCCAATTTGAAGGACGGATTGTACGTCTTCCGCTTGCCCTCGTTGTAGTAGTTGTCATTGCCACCCGGATTCTTCTTCACGGCAACCTTGCGTCCGGCACCAGCCCGGAGGCGCAGGTCAGGCATCGCATCTTGAAGGCTGGGGAAAAGATGGATCTGTCGCTCAGGTCGCGGTTGCTGCGGCGACAACAGCCAGAGGGTTTCGTGATTGAGGCCAATTACCCCATCGACTTCACCCACCTCCAGTTCGTACCGCACATGGGTACAGCGCTGGAGGTCTTCCGCTAGGTCTCGGTGAACTCTCTCTGGGATCTCCGCCTCAACCGCGATCTGGAAAGCATCCCCCTGCTCAAGCCAAAGCAATTGCTGGAACGTCGGGCTGCGCTCCTGGATGGCATCAACGACATCACCCCGGCGCCGCATGAGATCTCCGAGCAAGGCCATGATGTCCAGAAAGGTGGTCTTGCCACTGGCATTGGGGCCAACCAGTGCCCGGAATCCTCCCAGGGCCTGATCGACGGACTTGAGGCAACGGTAGCCCCGTGTCTGGACACGCGTGAACACGCCCAAACACTCCCCGATCCCGTCTCAAGATTGAAGGAGAATGACGGCCATCGCCCGCACTGCCCCAAACAGGACCCCCGCCAATCCCCGCCCATTTGCATCTGCGCGTCGCATATGCGACGTGCGATTGCAAAACGCCTCCTCAAGACCCTCGGCTGACACCGGACCGGTGAAGGCGTTCAACTCCGTCAACATGGTCTGGATTGCGGCTTGCGGATGAATTTGCGCGCTTCCTAGAGTGATGGCGTGGCGCGTACCGAGTCTCCAGCCGAGAAAAAGCGGCATCCGTGGGGCGATCTGCTGGGCTGGCTGCTGATGTTTGCGGCCATTGTCCTGCTGGTCGCCCTGGCCACCTATGACCGTCGGGATCTGGTCTCGAACACCGTCCCCGCCAATCCCACGCCCCACAATTTCATGGGGGCCTTCGGAGCCAGCCTCGCCTCCAGCCTCTTCTTCCTCGTCGGCGCGGCCGCCTACACCCTGCCCGTCCTTGGGTTCTTCTTCGGCCTCGCCGGATTCGTCTCCGGCCTGAGCTACCTGCGCGGTTGGCGTTCCGCCTGCGGGGTCGCTGGCCTCCTGGTTGCCGCCACCGGCCTGCTCGACCTCTACTCCGCCTCACTGCCGCCCCTTGGCGTGCGCCACGAATCCATGTCCGCCGGCGGCGTCATGGGCTGGTCGCTGAACACCTACTTCTTCCGGAACTTCTTCAACAACACCGGTGCCTCCCTCTTCTTCGGGATCATCTACCTCGTCAGCCTGATCTTCCTGACCGACTTCCGGCTGATCTCCTGGGTGGCTGCCCTGTTCACCCACGTTCCCCGAAACGAGGAGGAACGCCTCGCCGCCGAGGAAGCCGCACTGCGCAAGCAGGAGAAGGAACTTGCCCGTCGCCAACGCGAACTCGAACGCGAGCGTCCCGAGAAGGCCGAGAAGGAAAAAGCCCGTCCCCGCGAACTCGAACGCCGCAACCTCGACGACGACGATTCCTCCGTTGCCGCCCCCGAACCCGCCGCCCGCGCCGGTCGTCCAGCCAAGGCCAAAGCAACCACCGAACCCGTCACCCCGGTCTCGAGCAATCCCGACAACCTCGGCGCCGATCTCCAACCGATCCCCGAGCCCACCGTCCGCGACCTCTCCATCCCGCGCCCGCGCCCTCAAGCGGAGCCCATGCGCACGGGTGACGTCATCCGCGCCGACGAGATCCTCGGCGCTCCTCCCACGGCCGGTTCACCGACGCCGGAGGAAGATCCCGACGCCCCCCGCGCCGTCCACCGTCCGCAAAGGCAAACGTTCCATCACCGACGTCATTCTCGGACGTGAACCCAACACCCCCACGGCCCGGACCGGTGCTTCCAATCCCTTTTCGACGCCCGACCGCGACGCCGTCCCTGAGGACGATATCCTCGACGATCTCCCCTCCGACACCGGTCGGAGAAACGGGGGCCTCGAACCGGTCGCTCCCATGGCCCGGGCCTTCGAACCGGACGACGACGACAGCCCGATCGGCCTGCCCGCGGCGGACGCGATCTCGCTTCAGGCAGCCGCTCCGGCTTCTCCCATTCCCTCGACTCCGCTGGCAGGCTCCGAGGCCTCTGGCGGAGGCGAGGGCGCGCCCCGTCCCCGTGGGATGATGCAGACGCGCAAGCCCCGGCCGATCACGGTCGCCAGCACCCCGATGATCGGGAACTACCTGCTGCCGTCGATCGACCTCCTCAACCACCCGGATCTCACCGTCAAGCCGACGGAGACCAAGGAGGAGCTGATGGCCAACGCGCGCCTGATGGTGCAGACATTGGCGCAGTTCGGGATCGAGGTCGCTCCCGGCGACATCACCAAGGGGCCCACGATCACCCGGTACGAACTCCACCCCGCCCCGGGCGTGAAGCTCGAGAAGATCGCCGGCCTCACCAACAACATCGCCGCTGCCCTCAAGGCGGAACGCCTCAACGTCCTCGCGCCCGTCCCCGGCAAATCCTCCGTCGGCGTCGAGGTCCCCAACCTCGTCAAGACGAAGGTGATCATGCGGGACCTGCTCGAGTCCGACGAGTGGCGCAACTCGAAGGCCCGCATTCCGCTCGCCCTCGGCAAGGACGTCTACGGCCTCCCCATCATCGCCGACCTCGCGGAGATGCCCCACGTCCTGATCGCCGGTTCCACCGGTTCCGGAAAATCCGTCTGCATCAACACGATCATCGCGTCCCTCCTCTTCAAGTTCACTCCGGACCAGCTTCGGTTCGTGATGATCGACCCGAAAGTCGTCGAACTGCAGACCTACAACGCCCTCCCCCACCTCGTCGTCCCCGTCGTCACCGACCCCAAGAAGGTGATCCTCGCCCTCCGCTGGGTCGTGAACGAGATGGAGAAGCGCTACCAGATCTTCGCCCGCGTCGGCGTCCGCAACATCAAGGCCTTCAACGAACGTCCCAAGGACAAGCTCCCGCCCTCCCGCCAGCCCGAACTGCCCCTCATGCAGAAGAAGGACAAGGTCGAGGCCGGCGCCGATGGCTTCGCTGTCGAGGTCGATGAACAGATCGTCGTGCCCCGCGACGAGGACATCGTCATCCCCGAAAAGCTGTCCTACATCGTCGTCATCATCGACGAGCTCGCCGACCTGATGCTGGTTGCTCCCGCCGACGTCGAAATGGCCATCGCCCGCATCACCCAGATGGCCCGCGCCGCCGGCATCCATTGCATCGTCGCCACCCAGCGCCCCTCCGTCGACGTCATCACCGGCGTCATCAAGGCGAACATCCCCGCCCGTATCGCCTTCCAGGTCGCCGCCAAGGTCGATTCCCGCACCATTCTTGACCAAATGGGCGCCGACAAACTCCTCGGCAAGGGCGACATGCTCTACCTGCCCCCCGGCTCCGGAAAACTCATCCGCGCACAGGGCGCGCTCATCACGGACCAGGAAATCGAGGGCGTCGTCGACCACATCGCCAAGCAGGGCAAGCCCTCCTACGAGATGGAGATCCACAACGCCCTCCAGAAGGCCCCTTCCTCCGTCGGGTCCATGTCGCTGGATCCCGACGACGAACCCGATTCGGCCGACGAAGCCATCATCCAGCGTTGCATCGAGGTCATCCGCACCGAGCGCAAGGCCTCGGTCTCCCTCCTGCAGCGCCGCCTGAAGCTTGGCTACGGCCGCGCCGCACGCCTCATGGATGAACTCGAAGACCGCGGCATCGTCGGCCCCAGCAAGGGTGCCGAACCACGCGATGTCCTGCTCGACCTCGAAGGCGAAGGCTACGACGGCAACGGCCAGTCCCTCGTCTGAACCGCCCGACTCCCATGATCTCGTACCGCGTCGGCAACGATGTCTCCGTGGACGCGGTCATCGGACTCCTCCAGGCCTCGACCTTGGCTGCACGCCGTCCCGTCGATGATCCGTCGATCATCGCCGACATGATCCGGAACGCCCAACTCATGGTCACCGCCTGGGACGGCGACCGCCTTGTCGGATTCGCACGCACGCTGACGGACTTTTCCTACGTCGGTTACCTCTCCGATCTCGCCGTCGACGCCGCCTACCAGCGTCAGGGTATCGGTCAGGAACTCATCGCGAAGACCCGCGAACAGATGGGCCCGCGGTCGTTCCTCGTGCTCCTCTCCGCCCCGGCCGCCGTCGACTACTACCCGCGCATCGGCTTCCAGCCACACCCCAGCGCCTGGGTTCTCCGCCATGCCGAACCCCTCAAGCCCTGATCCGGCCTCCTGCGCGGTCCCGGTCGTCCAGTTTCATTCTGACACCGGCTGGAGTTCACGGCCCGACCGGGTTGCCACCGAGGAACCCCTCGAGATCCGCGTCGATACCCGATCGATCTCCGTGACCCTCCGGACGCCGGGTCACGACAACGAACTCGCCGCCGGGTTCCTCGTGACCGAGGGAATCCTCCGCAGGCCCGACCAGATCGTCCGCTTCCATCCCCATCCGAGGAATCCGCATGGCGCGATCCTGGACGTCCAGTTGCATCCGGATTGCCGGGTGGACTTCGCCCGATTGACCCGACACGTGTTCGCGGTGTCCTCCTGCGGGCTGTGCGGGAAGGCGGCCATCGATGCGGTGCGTCAGTCGCACCCACCCATCGCCGATGATTTCGCCATCACTGCGCCCTGGTTGCTTTCGCTCCCCGGGCAGATGCGGGAGGCGCAGTCGGCCTTCGATTCCACCGGCGGCATCCACGCGGCCGCCCTCTTCCATGCCGGAGGAACGCTTCGCGTGCTGCGCGAGGACATCGGCCGCCACAACGCCGTCGACAAGGTCATCGGACACGCCTTCCTCAGCGGATGGTTCCCGCTCGAGCGCCACGTCCTGCTGGTGTCCGGACGTGTGTCCTTCGAGGTCATGCAGAAGGCACTCGCCGCCGGGATCGCGGTCGTCGCAGCCGTCTCCGCACCGTCCAGCCTGGCCGTCCAATTCGCCGCGGAATCCGGCCAGACCCTGGTCGGGTTCCTCCGCGACGGCCGGTTCAACGTCTACGCCGGCGCGGAGCGACTGATGCGTCCTACTTGAGGATGCCGGTCTGCTGGAGCGTCGCCCGCAGCTGTTCCCGGGTCTTCTCGCTCACGGGCACCAGCGGCAACCGGATCTCCTCGCTCCCGATCCCGATCATCGCCAGCGCCGCCTTCACGGGCGCGGGATTCGTCTCGAGGAACAGGTCCTTGAACAACGGGTACAACTGGAAGTGCAGCTTCTGCGCGCCCTTCACGTCGCCGGCCGCGTAGGCCTTCACCATCTTGCTGACCTGCTTCGGAGCCACGTTCGTCGCCACGCTGATCACGCCGTGGGCCCCCACCGCCATGAAGGGCAGCGTCAACGCATCATCACCGCTCAGGATCGTGAACTTCGGTCCGCACGCCACCCGCAACTGGCTCACGCGATCCGCGTTTCCGCCCGCTTCCTTGATGCCGACGATGTTCTTGAAATCGTTCGCCAGCCGCGCGCACGTCTCGATCCCGATCTCCACGCCGCAGCGCCCGGGAATGCTGTAGAGCAACAATGGCAGTTTCGTCGAACGCGCCACCGCCGCGAAGTGCTCGTACAAGCCGCCCTGCGTGGGCCGGTTGTAATACGGCGCCACCTGCAACGACCCGTCCGCACCCACTTCTTCCGCCCGCTTCGTCAGGTGGATCGCTTCCGACGTCGAATTCGCGCCCGTGCCAGCGATGACCTTCGTCCGTCCCTTCGCAAACTGGACCGCCAACTCCACCACCCGGATGTGCTCGTCGTAGTCGAGGGTCGGGGATTCGCCGGTGGTCCCGACGGGCACGATGCCGTCGACGCCGCCCTTCACCTGGGACTCGACCAGGCGCTTCAGGGAGGCTTCATCCAACTTGCCGTCGCGGAACGGCGTGACAATCGCGGTATACGTGCCGGTAAACATGACGCTCAAAGGCAACCAACATCCCCGAACCCGCCCGCCCATGCAAAGCGCCATTTTCAGACGGAAGCATGGGAGGGGCGTCCCGACACAGCTCGTGTCGGGAACGGGGTGGCGACGTCCTCATCGCTGTTCCAGGGCCTGTCACAGGGCGATGAGGACATCGCCGTCCCGTTCAAGGTCAGGGCCCCTGCCAAACTGAGCCCAGCAGGGCAGGACGATCACTCCTCACGCCCAGGCAGGGCCTCGTGACAGAAGATCGAGGTCCATTCCTTGGCGGCGGCCCGGTCCAACCGGTCGCCGCCCCGGATCTCAAGGCGTCCACTGCGAAGCCGGACCACGCGGCTGGACCCGAAGGTCACCAGCGTCTCCAGCTCCCCATCCGTCGCCATCCACCGAATCAGGTTCAAGTTCATGCCCGCGACCTTATCGCGGGGGGAGGGACATCCGTGGGGACTCCCCCACCGATTCCTCAGGCGACCTTGACCTTCATGCGGTGCTCACCAAACGGCGCCCGCTTCAACTGGCCCAGCACCGCGGAGGCGCGAACCGTCGGCACCTCGGCAAAGCTGTGCCGCGGCCGGACATCCACATGCCGGATGCTTTCGGCGGGTTCGCCGGTCGTCCCCAGGATGAAATCCCGGAGCTTGGTGGCATCGGCGCCATGCTCTTCGCCGACGCTCAACCACAACCGCGTGAACTCGCTGACCACGGCCGCCGGCTTCTCCGCTGCAGCTTCCGCCGGATTGAAGGCCGGCTTGGGCGGGTTGGGAACCACGGCAGGCCGGGGTGCGGGTGCGGGACGCGGGGCCATGGGAGCCTTCGGCGCCATCGGCGGACGCATGTCGCCACGCTCCGGGCGAGGAGCCCGGGCGCCCATCGGTCCGTCCTGCGGACGCATCGGACGCATCGGCCGATCTCCCATCGAACGATCGCCCATGCCGCGGTCACCCATCGGACGGTTGCCCATGGGCGCCGAATCCTGACGGAAGCCAGGACGGGTCGGAGGCATGGGACGGGCGGAAGGCACCGGACGCTGCGGCGGCGCAGGACGCGGGGCCGGCCGGGCTGCAGCCGGAGCCGGGGACGGCGCGGGCGCCGGAGTGGGCTCGGAAGCCGCGACGGGAACTTCACCTTCCACCGCCATCACGGGAGCCACCGCGCCTTCAGCGGCAGGAGCCGATTCGGGCGATTTTGGGGCTTCCTCCGAAGGGGCGCTCTCGGAGGCCACAGGGGCGGCTTCCGACGTCGCAGGCACCGCTGCAGGCGCCGGCTTGGTCGCGGCGGCGGAGGCTGCAGGCACACGCGGGGCCGGCCGGGACGCTGCCGGACGGGCGGGTGCGGCAGGAGCGCCGGGAGCTTTGCGCGCCGGTCTCGCCGTGCGATCTTCATTGGGCCGCGCGGCACGTTCACGATCCGGGGCCTCGTTGGAATCATCCTTTCCGCCAGTCTGGGCGGCCTTCGCCTTGGCGAAAAGGTGATGGATCAGGGCACTGGCGACATCGAGGGAGTCGAAGCCCTCTTCCAGCAGCACCTCAAGGAGGTGGTCATAGTGGCGGAAATCACCCGCGGCCAGCGTCTCGCGGACCTCGCGGAGGCATTGGTTCTGCTTCGCATCCTCGATCTCGCCGATCGTCGGGATCTGTCCCCGACGCAACCGCTGCCGGGTCAACCGCTCGATGTCACGGACCAGGAACACCTCGCGTCCGCTCATCAGGGAGAGCGCGAGACCATGACGGCCCGCGCGACCCGTCCGGCCAATCCGGTGGACGTAATCCTCGGGGTCATAGGGCAGGTCAAAGTTGACCACCGCCTGGATGTCGTCGACGTCGATGCCGCGGGCCGCCACGTCGGTGGCCACCAGCAACTGCGTCTGCCGACGCCGGAACTTCTGCATCACCCGTTCCCGGGCGTTCTGCGGCATGCCGCCGTGAATGGATTCGGCGCCATAACCGGCCGCAACCAGATGATCGGCCAGGTCGACCACATCGCGCTGCGTGTTGGCAAAGATGATGCCGAGCGTGATGTCGTGAAGATCGATGAGGCGCGTCAAGGCCTCGAACTTCCACCGGCGGTCCACCTCGAAACAAACCTGCTCAACCGTCGGGACCGTCAGCGTCGCCGACTCCATGCGCAGTCGGGCGGGATCCTTGGTGTACCGGGAGATCAATTCCTCGATGCCCCGGGGAACCGTGGCCGAGAACAGCACCGTCTGGCGCGTGGTCGGGCTGTCCTTCAGGAGGGTCTCGATATCGTCACGGAAACCCATGTTCAGCATCTCGTCGGCCTCATCGAGGATGACCGTACGGAGGTTCGAAAGGATCAGGGTGCCGCGGCGGAGGTGATCCAACAGGCGGCCGGGAGTACCCACGACGACCTGGGCGCCGCCGCGGAGTTCGGCGAACTGGCGGGTGTAACTGGCGCCGCCGTAGATCGGCACCGCCCGGACACCGCGCTTGAAGAAGGCGAGCTTGTGGACCTCCTCGGTCACCTGCATCGCCAGCTCACGCGTCGGACAAAGGATCAGCGCCTGCGGTCCGGGCGCGTTCAGGTCCAGCCGTTCGATGGCCGGAATCGCGAAGGCTGCGGTCTTGCCGGAGCCGGTATGGGACTGCCCCACCACGTCCCGTCCTGCGAGGAGGACGGGGATGGCGGCGGCCTGGATCGGTGAGGCCTGCTCGAATCCGAGCTTCTGGACCGCCCGCTGGACCTCAGCCGACAGGCCGAGCTCCGAAAACAACGTTGCTTGCATCTCTGGCTGCACAACCTACGCCACACCGGGCCGCCCTGCGAAGCATTTCGGTGACCCTGCCGTCCCAAGGCAGCAAAAAGTGCGGGCGTCCGTCGTCCAGAAGCAGCCAACCCAGGCCTACTTCACGCCCTTGTTCCCGTCCGCAACCCACGCCTTGTACCCCCCGCGGAGGTTGTAGAGATTGGTGAACTCCATCCCGCGCATCGAATTGCAGGCCTTCATGCTGCGCACACCCGCGGCGCAATGGATGAGATACACCTTCGATCGGTCGAGCTTCGCCGCTTCCTTGTCAAAGCTGCTCGAATTCACGTCGATCAACACCGAACCCGGGATGTGCCCATCCTTGAACTCCTTTTCCGTCCGGACATCGAGGATCACGACGTTCGTCCCTCCCCGCATCTTCTCGAACTCCTTCACCGTGATGTTCTGGAAAGCCGGCTTGCTGTCGGCACGCACCCCGGTGTCCTCCGCACGCACCGTCCAAACACCGACAATCATCCAGACTGCTGCCGCCCAACGCATCCATCGAGTGATTTGCATGCACCAAGGATGCCCGATCCTCCCCCTGTGAAAAGGGCCAAGATGCAGGGAGAGTTCTCAGGGGCGCATCTTGACACTGCCCCCGCATGCATCGGGCTGGCGACGTCCTCGTCGCCGTTCCAAAACATTTCCCAAGGCGATGAGGACATCGCCGCCCCGAATCCTTTCCAAAAGGGGGCAGTGTCCAGATGCGCCCCGTTGCCAGTTGCCAGAAGCCTGCCGATGGAAGCCAGAAGCCCCCTATCGCGCGCCTGCAGCCAGTTCGGCGCCCAGAGCCTCGCCCTCGGCCATGGGGCGTCGCCCTTCGCCCCGCCACCACGTGGTCCCCCGAAGCACTCCCGCCCGCAGATGCACCTGATGCCCGACGATGCGCGCGTAGCCCGCCACAGGACTCTGGCATCCACCGCCCATGCCCCGCAGGAAGGCCCGCTCCGCCACCACACACCGCCACGTATTGCCATGGTTCAGGGCCATCGCCACCTCCCGTGCCTCGGCATTGTCCGACCGGATCTCGATGCCGATCGCGCCCTGCCCCACCGCCGGCAGCATCTCCTCCGGTTCCAACAACGTCGCACACAGGCCCTCTGGCGGCGGCTCGAATCCGTGACCCGGCCGCAGCACCGGGTCCAGGACCAACCGCGACTTCGGCCCCACGAACATTCCCAGGCGGACCAGTCCCGCCGCGGCCAGGATCGTGGCATCGAACCGCGCATCCTGGACCAACTTGCCGAGGCGCGTCCCGACGTTCCCACGGATCGGCATCACCTCGATGTCCGGCCGAAGCGCACGCATCCATGCCGCCCGACGCGTGCTGCTCGTGGCGATCACCGTCTTCAGTGGCAGCTTGGACAACCGCAACGGCGGCTCGAACCCACGCATCATGCGCGTCCCCGGTGACCACTCCGCCGGCGGGGGCAAGGATGCCACCAGCGCGGCACTCCGGTAGACCAGCACATCCCGTACGTCTGCCCGCGGCAACACGCCGGCCAATTCCAGCCCCGACGGCAGTTCCGTCGGCAGATCCTTGAGACTGTGCACGGCGAGATCTGCGCCGCCCGACTCGAGTTCCACCTCCAACTCCTTGGTGAAAAGCCCACGCGGCAGGGCGCCATCGGGATTCGCGAGCGAGGCTGTCTGCATCTGGTCGCCGGTCGTCCGGACGATCTTCAGCTCGAAGTTTTGTCCGGGAAACAGCGCCTTCGCTGATTCCTGGACCGACCTGGCCTGTGCCAGTGCCAGCGCGGATCCGCGCGTGGCGATCACCATCGTTCGATTTGGATTCACAGTCTGAAAAGCATTCGCTGGCAGGACGCCTGAAGGACGCCGAAGCCCTTTGGAAGGTCAGGCCGGCCGGACCGGAACAGCCGACCCCATCCGACCGCCACTGGCCTCGCCCCCGTCCAGAGAGCCACCCTGGCCCGGATCAATTCATCGCATCGTGCCACCTCGGCCCGACGCAACCGCGCGTACTCATCCGCGACCGTCTGGAGATGATCCACGTTGTAGAGGAAGACGTCGTCCAGCTTCTCCACTTCCGGATCGATGTCCCGAGGCACGGCAAGATCGATCACCAGCAGCGGTCGCGCCGGACGCGTTGGCATCAACCGTTCCAGGCGTGCGCGATCCACCACGTAATGCGGTGCACTGGTGCTCGACACGAGGATGTCGACGCGTTGGAACTCACGTTCCCATTCGTCGAAGTGCACCGCGCGGCCGCCGAGTTCCTCCGCGAGTGCCGCCGCCCGGTCGAAGGATCGGTTGGAGACCATCAGGCTGCGTGCGCCGCGGCTCAGCAACGCGCGGGCCGTCTTCTCGCCCATGTCACCCGCACCCAGGATGATCACCTCCCGATGTTTCAGGTCGTCGAAGATCTTCTCCGCCAGTTCGACCGCCACCGACGCCACCGAGGTGTTGCCGCGCTGGATCTGGGTTTCCGACCGGAGCAGCTTTCCCATGCTGAAGGCCCGCTGGAAGGCCTGGTTCAAGACCTTGCCGGTGAAACCACCGCGCAAGGCGAGATCGTACGCCTTCTTCAATTGTCCGAGGATCTCGGTTTCCCCGAGCACGAGGGAATCCAATCCACCCGCCACCCGGAACAGATGCTCCAGGCATCCGCCATCGAGGTGCGTATAGGTCACCGCGGCGATGTCCCCCTGAAACCGCCGGTCCGTCCCCAGGAACTCCCGCAACCGTCGCGCGCCCGCCCGCGAATCCCCCACCACCGACGCGTACAACTCCACCCGGTTGCACGTCGACAGCAGGACCGCCTCCTCCACCCACCCGGATTTCTTCAGCCCCTCCAGCGCCACCGGCACCGCAGTCTCGCCATAGGCGAAGTTCTCGCGAACCTCGACCGGCGCCGTCCGATGGTTGAGTCCGACCACGACGATGGGCATGTCAGCGGGTGGTCAGGGTAATGCGGGGCTGCGCAGGTTCGGCGCCGGTCGACGTGGACGCGCGGTGCAATCCAGAGAGCAGGTAGATGCCCCAGAAGGTGAGGAGCACGAAGGCGAACCCGGCCACGGCACCCAGGGCCAACCGCCGCCCCCGCTGATCAAACCGCCACCGCGCCACCACCATGCCGGCGTACATCAGCCAGGTCAGACCCGAGTAAACCACGAACGGATCCGTGCTCAGGTACGAACCCTTGGCCGCCTTCAGGTAAAACACTCCGGTGACCAGGCCCGCGGTCAGCAGCCCCACGCCGGCGATCAGGCTTCCGCCCGTCACCGCTTCCACCCGCGTGATCGGCGGCAGCAAGGACGCCATCGCCCGGGCCTTGTGGTTCTTCAGGGTGTTCGCCTCCATGAGGTACATCCCGCCCGTCAGCGCCCCCAGGCCAAACGCCCCGTAGGCCAGCAGGATGAAAGTTGCGTGCAGGCTCTTCCACCCCGGTACCAACCGCGTTCCCGCTTCCGGTGCGTCCAGCGCCGGCATCAGGGCGAACACACCGACTCCAAGCAGCAACGGAGCCACGAAGACGCCCAGGAACCGCACCTGCCGCACCACACCGACCAGCAGATAGGCCACCGCGATGGTCCACAGCAGGAACGTCGTCGCCTCGTAGAGATTGCGGATCGGGCACCGCGAGAGGCTCACCCCGCGCGCCACCAACGCCAGCGTGTGCAGGGCGAATCCCGCCCACAGGAGCCCATAGAGCGCGCGGTTGTCCCGACGGAACCCATGCCGCCAGACCAGCACCCCGAATAGCGCCGCCACGCCGTACAACAGCACGGCGCCCAGGAACCAGTGGCGATCGCTCAACCCGAACACGGCCGCGAAGGTACGTTCCAACCCTTCCGGGGCAAGCCTGCCTTCGCTGTCATTCCGGGTCGGGTCGGGTCGCGATGTTTCCGCTGAGATCCTGCTCGGTATCGGGATCGCAATCGGGATCGGGATCGTTCCTTCCCCCTGAATTCTCGATTCCGGCGCCGATCCCGATACCGACGCGTGCGGCACGGGCAGGCGGCCGGCTCTGGAATCTGGGTACTGGCCACTGCTTGAAACTTGAATCTTCAAACTTCCAACTCCGGCCACACTTTTCCTAGGACACCCCCGCACCTCTCCTCCAGACTGCGCGGCATGATTTCGTTGATCATCGGAACCAATCGTCCCGACTCGAACTCCGCACGCGTGGCACGCCACGTCGCGGAACTCTACGCCGCCCTCGGCGAACCCCTGCACATCATCGACATCGGCCAGTTCCCGGCCGACGCCTTCGCGCCGACATCCTACGCCGCCAAGTCGCCCGCCGTCGTCGCCGCCTCCGACGCCATCCTCCAGTCCCGCGGACTGGTCGTGGTCACGCCCGAGTACAACGGGTCTTTCCCCGGCGCCCTCAAGTGCCTGATCGACCTGCTGCCCTTCCCGTCCGCCTTCGAACGCCGCCCGGTCGCCTTCATCGGGCTTTCCGCTGGCGACTCCGGCGCGGTGCGTCCGGTCGAACAGCTGCAAGGCGTGTTCGGGTACCGCAACAGCCACATCTATCCCGAGCGCGTCTTCATCCCCGCCATCTACGGCGTCATCGGCAAGGACGGCCGCATCTCGGATGAAAAGCTCGTCGCGCGCCTCCAGCGCCAGGCGTCCGGGTTCCTCGGCTTCGTGAAGGCCCTGCCCCCGGCCCCGTCCATCGACCGCATCGGCGTGTGCTCGTGGTCGCTCCAGCCCGCGTCGCCCACCGAACTCCTCGAACGCCTCGCCGGCACCGGTGTCCGCGCCCTCCAGCTTCACCTCGATCCCCTGCGCGAAAGCCCCGGCACCTGGGGCAACACCGCCACCCTCTGCGCGCGCCATGGCATCCGCCTCCTCTCGGGCATGATGACCACCGTCGGCGAGGATTACTCCACCCTCGACACCATCAAGGTCACCGGCGGCGTCGTGCCCGATGCCACGTGGGACGAGAACTGGCGGAACTTCCAGGCCAACGCCCGCATCGCCGTCGACCTCGGCCTCAAGCTCGTCACGCTCCACGCCGGATTCCTCCCGCACGACGAATCCGATCCGACCTTCGCGAAGCTCATGGACCGCATCGCCCGTACGGCGGACCTCTTCGCCGAGCACGGCCTCGAAATCTCGTTCGAAACCGGCCAGGAAGAGGCACCCCTCCTGAGCCACTTCCTCCGCAAGCTCAACCGCGCAAACGTCGGTGTGAACTTCGATCCCGCCAACATGCTCCTCTACGACAAGGGCGATCCCGTCACCGCCCTGCACACCCTCGCCCCGTGGATCCGCCAGGTGCACCTCAAGGATGCCACCCGCACCCAGACGCCGGGAACGTGGGGTGCCGAAGTCGTCGTCGGAACCGGCGAAGTGCAGTGGCCCGCGTTCATGCGCGCGCTCCGCGACATCGATTACCGCGGCAACCTCTGCCTCGAACGTGAAGCCGGTGCGCAGCGCGTCATCGACCTCGCCGCGGGACGCAAGTTCATCGCCGAGCTCAAGTACTGAGCCCGCCCCTCCTTGCGGCGGGTTCCTCCCCATGGAACCCGCCGCCTTGCCCCGTCCTTCCGCCCTTCCTTTCCCTTCCATGCGCTCCGCCCTCCTCCTCAGCCTGGTCACCGCCGGTTCCCTCATGGCGGCGCGCCCCATCACCGTCGAGGACCTCCTCGCCCTCCGACGCGTCTCCGATCCCCAGCCCTCCCCGGACGGCCAGTGGATCGTCTACGTCGTCACCGAGGTCGAGTACGCGGACAACCGCACCAACTCCGATCTCTGGATCGTTCCCACCGCTGGCGGGACACCCCGCGCCCTGGCCACCTCCCCACGCCACGACCGTCATCCGCGATGGTCACCCGACGGCCAGTGGATCGTTTTCGAATCCAACCGCGGCGGCGCCTTCCAGCTCTACACGCTTCCGGTCGCTGGCGGCGAAGCCCGCGTCCTCACCAGCATTTCCACCGAGGCCACGACGCCGGTGTGGTCGCCCGACGGCGCCCACATCGCCTTCGTCTCCGCCGTCTTCCAGGAATTCTCCGACAAGCCCTTTGCCGAAGCCGACGCGCTCAATCGCGACAAGCAGAAGTCCCGCGACACCTCCAAGGTCCAGGCCCGCGTCATCGACCAACTCCTCTACCGCCACTGGGATTCGTGGGTGGACGACAAGCGTCAGCATCTCTTCGTCGTCCCGGTGACCAACGGCGTTGCCGCAGGTGCCCCGCGCAACCTTACGCCGGGAAACCGCGACGCCGTCCCCACGTCGTCCACTTTCAGCGCCAGTGACGAGTTCGCGTTTTCCCCCGACGGTCTCGAGATCGCCCACACGACCACGCCGAGGCCGACGCGCGAGGAGGCGTGGTCCACCAACCACGACCTGTGGTCCGTCAACCTCGCCACGGGCGAACGTTCCCGGCTCACCGCCAATCCCGCCGCCGACGGCCTTCCCAAGTATTCCCCCGATGGCCGTTACCTCGCCTACCGCGCCCAGGCCCGTCCCGGCGCCGAGGCCGACCGCTGGCAACTCTTCCTCCTCGATCGCAAGTCCGGCAAGACACGCAGCCTCACCGCCGACTTCGACACCTCCGTCGAAGGCATCACTTGGAATCCCGACGGTCGCTCCCTGATCCTCGAAGCCGAGTCCGCCGGCACCAAACGCCTCTGGAAACTCGGGCTCAACGGTGGCCAACCCCAACCCCTCACCACCGCCGGAGCCGCCGGCGACGCCTCCTTCGCCGGTTCCCAACTCGTGTTCACGCTCAGCCGGATGACCCATCCGCCCGACGTCTTCACGCTCCCGCTTTCCGGCGGAACCCCCTTCAACCTCTCCCGCGCCAACACCGCACGACTCGGCGAACTCACCCTGCCCGAACCCGAATCCGTCACGGTCGCCGGTGCCGGCGGCACGCCCGTCCAGATGTGGATCCTGCGGCCGCCCGGGTTCGACGCCAAACGCCGCCACCCGCTGGTGTTCTGGGTTCACGGTGGTCCGCAGGGGGCTTTCATGGATTCCTGGTCCACCCGCTGGAACGCCCAGGTCTGGGCCGCCAACGGATGGGTCCTGGCCATGCCCAATCCGCGCGGGAGCACGGGATTCGGACAGAAGTTCACCGACGAAATCTCCCGCGACTGGGGCGGCAAGGTGTACGACGACCTCATGGCCTGCCTCGCGTGGCTGGAGAAGCAACCTTCCATCGACCACCAGCGCATGGCCGCCGCCGGGGCCTCCTACGGCGGATACATGATGAACTGGTTCCAGGGGCACACCGACAAGTTCAAGACCCTCGTCACGCACTGCGGCGTGTATGAGTTCGCCAGCATGTACGGCACCACCGAGGAACTCTGGTTCGACGAGTGGGAGCACGGCATCCCCTGGCAGAATCCGAACTTCCACAAGTGGTCCCCGCATCGCCACGCCGCGAAGTTCCGCACGCCGAATCTCGTCATCCACAACGAGCTCGATTTCCGCGTTCCGATCCACCAGGGCCTCTCCCTGTTCACCACCCTCCAGCGCCAGGGCGTGCCCTCACGCCTCCTCTATTTCCCCGACGAAGGCCACTGGGTCCTGAAGCCCCAGAACAGCGAGCTCTGGCACCGGACCATCTTCGACTGGCTCAAGACCTACCTGCGCTGACGTTCACCCAGCCTGGCATCGAAAGCGTATCTGCGTCCTCTGCGCCATCTGCGGATCAAACCTCCGATGGCAGGCGCGCTTCACCCCTTCCAACCTTCGCGCCGGTCCTTCAACGCCGGGAATGTTTCGCGCCACGCACGCGCCTCCGCCACGTCCACGTCCAGCGTCACCCAGCGTTCCCCTTCTCCTGCGTCCAGGCGCACCACCCCCATCGGATCCACCACCACGCTCCGACCCGAGTAGGTCGCGTTGGGATCCATGCCCGCGCGGTTCACACCGATCACCCACGCCTGGTTCTCGATCGCCCGCGCCTGCAACAGCGCCAGCCAATGCCGCTCCCGGCGCGCCGGCCAGTTCGCGATCACCACCATCAGGTCCGCCCCCTGCCCGACCGCCGCCCGGAACACCTCCGGAAAACGCAGGTCGTAGCACACGAACGGAGCCACCCGAAAATCCCCTACCGACCAGACGCCCACCGCGTTCCCCGATCGATACTGCTGGGGTTCACCCGTCGGACTGAACCCGTGCAGTTTCCGGAACCGGAAGATTTCCGCTCCATCGGGACCGAACCCCAGCGCCATGTTGCCCGGACCATTCGCGTCCTCCAGCGCCACTCCGCCGACCACCCAGCAACCCCAGCGCCGCGCCCATCCCGCCAAGGCCTCTGCCGCCAAAGCCCCGCCCGCACACGCCCGCGTCGCGTCCATGCTGAACCCCGACGCGAACATCTCCGGCAACACCACCAACGAACCCGCCCGCGGCACCACCCGCTCCAACGCCGCCGTCACCCGCGCCACATTCGCCGACGCGTCCTCCCACACGATGTCCATCTGCCCCAGCACAACCTGCATCCCCCAACCCTCGCCACCCGCCCGCAAACTTTGAAGACCTCAATTTCCAGCGCCCCCATCGCAACACCCATCGCCCCTCCGTTCGTAGCAATCGACGTCAGGAGGTTGTGGAAGAGCCTCAGGTTCGAAGCTTCAACACTCCAAGACGTAGCAACCGACGTCAGGAGGTTGTGGAAGAAGCCCCAATGCTGGGCTTGAAACCAGATTCGGGGTCGCCATGCATGGACCTTCGGATGGACGCAACCGCCGCAACAGCTCGCACGGTGTTGCAAAGGATTGCAATGAGCCTGCGTCGGGAGCGGACGGGACTATCCGAAACTCCGTGTAGGTGTGCTGACCGGCCAAGGCGTGGTCGATCTCCTGCGGTCTCCCGCCGCACTCCATGCAGGGGGCTACCTCACGAACCTCCAGCGGCTCGTGTTTGAATCCCGACAAGAGATGAGGTGCGCATCTCACCGCCCCGTGTCAGGTTCCAGTCATGGCGAAACCAAAGAAAACACCCACCACCCCTCCCCTTGTCGTCGTCCCTCCGCCGCCCGCGGTGGAAGTCCCCTTGGCCGTTCCCCTGGCCGAACAGACCGCCCGGCGTACCAAGAAGCCCCTCCCTCCGGGTGAACATCCCGGAGCCCGTGACTCCGCCGGCAAGGCCAGTCGCACCGAAATCCGGCACGTCGCCCACCGGTCCACGGCACCCCGTCAGACTGCCAAACCGCCCGAACGCTCCAGCCAACCCCGGAGCAGCATCCCCAAGCCCAAGGGCAAGGCCAAGGGCTGAACCCCGACATGCTTCGGCATCTCCCGCTTGCAGGCCGGGTGCCCTCACCCGGCGGGCGATTCCGAAACCGGCCATCCCACCCAACTGCCGGTCACACGTCACACAACGCCACCGCGTGCCGCAGGGCCAGCACGCGGTCTGTCCACGTCGGCAGGAACTCCTGTGCCACGAAACCCGTGTATCCGGAATCGGCCACCGCCCGCATCACGGCCGGGTAATTCAACTCCTGCGTGGAATCCAGTTCACCGCGTCCCGGGACACCCGCGACGTGCAGGTGCCCGATGATCGGCTGCAACTCCCGGTAGCGCCGGATCACATCCCCGTGCATGACCTGCACGTGGTAGAAATCGAAGAGCAGCTTCATGCGTGGGGAATCCACCTGACGCACCAGGCGGGCGCACAGGCCCACGTCATCGCCGAAGTACCCCGGATGTCCCTTCATCGGGTGCCCGAAGTCGCGGCTGTTGAGGTGTTCCAGACACAGGTCCACACCCTTCTCTTCCGCGTACGGCATGACCTCCTTCCACGCCTCCACACAGTTCTTCGCAGCGGCTTCGTCGGTGATCCCCGGTTCCCGCATCCCGGTGAACGTGATCACGCGTTTGGATCCGAACTTCACCGCCGTGTCGATGCCCTGACGGAGTGAGGTCACGACATGTTCGCGGTTCGCCGGGTTGAACGGTCCCTTGGCGAAGCCGTGCGATCCCACCAACGCGATCTCCATCCCCAACTCCCGGATCAGCGGGTAGTGCTGGGCATCGATCCCC
The DNA here is from genome assembly GCA_965283655.1 of Limisphaerales bacterium. Taxonomy (GTDB): domain Bacteria; phylum Verrucomicrobiota; class Verrucomicrobiia; order Limisphaerales; family UBA9464; genus UBA6176. The sequence continues at coordinate 59,628 of CBDIPJ010000024.1, forward strand.
TCCATGCCGGCCAATCCAATCTCCCGACACAGCCGCGCCAGTTCCGGGACGGGCATCGGATTGTACGTCCAGCCCATGATCGACTGGCGGATCCGTCCATTGCGGACGCGGAACTTCGGATCAGCAGCGGCGGGCGTCAGCGCGCCAAACAAGGTCTCGGAAGGCATGACAGTGAATCGGTGTCCCCACACCCAACCGCCCCGAGCCCCGCGTGGCAAACCTGAATCCAGCTCCCCGTAGCAGCGGACGTCAGGACGCTGGCCTCCTGCTTCCATCTTGAATCTTCAAGGGCAGCGACGACTCCAGCCTCCTGACGTTGGCAAACCGGGCTCTGGCAACTGGCATCTGGGTTCTGGGAACTCCCTTGTAGCGGCGGATGCTTGAGCCCCGCCGGGTGAAGGCACCCGGCCTTCAGCCACAAATCTGGGAACTTCCAACCATCATCTCCCCCTCCAAGAAATCGCTTCTCCCCGACGGGACCTGCGCCACACTCCAAGCATCCGGTCCGGTTTTCCCCGCACCGCCTCTTGCCATGTCCTCGAACGCCTGGATTCCGATCGCCCTCGCCGCCGCCATCGCCGGAGGTACCGGCTACCAACTGGGCCGGCGACGCCCGTCTCCCCAACAATCCGGCGCCCCCGCCTCGACGACCTCCGGGCTGGCCAACCTTCCGCCCCCATCGCGCCCCATTCCCGGCCGAACCAACACCCCTTCCGCCGCCGCCACGGGTTCCATCGAGGCCCGACTGCGGGCCGTGCTGCGCGAACACCCCAGCCGACGCTGGGTCCGACTGAGCGACATCGCCCGCAGTGTGAAGCCGGCCGAAGCGATGGAAGCCATTGCCGCCGGCAACGCGATCCTGCCGGCGGGTCTCCGCGAGAACTTCCGTTTCCAGGTTCTCGAACACTGGGCCGAGGTCGATCCGATGGCCGTGCTCGCCTATGCGCAGACCCTCCGCGAGCGCAATGAACGTCTCCAGGCCCTGCGCCCCGCCGTGATCGAATGGGCCCGACGCGACGCCGCCGGCGCCCTCGACTGGGTCCAGAAACTCCCCGCCGGATCCGAACGTCGCGAACTCCTCGTCGCCGCCATCCATGGCCTCGCCGAGGTCGATCCGACCGCCGCCCTTGCACGCATCGACGCCCTTCCGGCCAACCAGCGTGTTGAAGCACGTCGCGCCGTGCTGACCTCGATCGCCGAGGTGGACCCGCAGCGCGCCGCCGACATGGCCGTGGGGATGCAGGCCAAGAACCCCGGCACCCGGAACAGTGGCAACCTCCTCGCCACCGTCGTCCAGATCTGGGCGCAGCGGGACGCCGCTGGCGCGGTCGCCTGGTGCCGAAAGCTGCCCGCAGGATCCGCGAACCAGGGCATGCTCGCCGAGGCCACCCAGATGGTCGCGTGGCAGGACCCCCGCGCCGCCCTCGAGATCGCGAACCTCATCCCCTCCCCAAAGCTCCGCGAAGGGGCCCGCTCGGCCGCCCTCACCGCCCTCGCCCAGCGCGATCCCGAGGGCGCCCGTGAACTCCTCAACGGGCTTCCCGAAGGACCCGAGCGCACCGCCACCACGCTCGCCGTCGCGCAGGGAATGCAGGGCGATCCCGCAGCTGCCGCCGAACTCCTCAAGGGACTCAAGGCCGTGGGCGACCGCACCTGGGCCTTCCACAATGTGGCCAGCCAACTCGCCCAGCAGGACCCCACCGCCGCCCTCACCTGGGCCCGGGAACTCCCCACCGGTCCCACCCGAGACCAGGCCCTCGCGGGAGTCTTCGCCGGATGGGCCCAGAACGATCCTGCCGCCGCCGCGCTCGCTTCGCTCAACCTTCCCCGGAAACGCCCGCACCCAGGCCACGACCCAGGTCCTCCAGGCCTGGGCTGGCCAGGACCCCGCCGCCGCCATTGCCTGGCTCCAGCAGAACCCTTCGCAGTCCAGCAACCGCGAGATCACACAATCGCTCATCTGGGCCATGGACGGTTCCGACCCGAAACCCCTCGCCGATTTCCTCTCCACCCTTCCCTCCGGCGATTCCCAGCGCCAGATGCTGGGCGACTTCGCCGGCCGCTGGGCCGACATGGACATCGATGGCGCCCTTTCCTGGGCCAAGACCCTCCCCGAAGGCCGGACCCAGAACGCCGCCATCGGCCGCCTCGCCCACCAATGGGCTGAACAGAACCCGACCGAGGCCGCGGCCTATGCCAAGGATCTTCCTCCCGGCGAACTCCGCTCCCAGATGCTCAACACCGTCTCCGAAAGGTGGGCCCAGACCAAACCCGAGGAGGCCGGCCGTTATCTCCTCGACCTGCCCGCTGACTCCGCCCGCCGTGGCGCGCTCCAGAATCTCCTGTCCACCTGGGGCTCCACCGATCCCAAGGCCGCCGCTGCCTACTTCGACCAACTCCCCGACAACATTCCACGCGAGGGCCTCGTCGAAGGTCTGGCCAACCGCTGGGCCTCCCAGAACCCCGCCGATGCCCTCGCGTGGGCCGGCACCCTGACGGATCCAGCCGTCCGCGACGCCGCCCAATCCGCCGCTTTGGCCAGTTGGTCGGGACATTCCCCCGCAGAAGCCGCTGCCGCCGCCGTCGCCCTCCCTCCAGGCCCCGGACAGGACCGTGCCGTTTCGGCCGTGCTCCAGGAATACGTCCGTGCCAACACCGAGGAGGCCGCCGAATGGATTTCACGCTTTCCCGAAGGCGAACTCCGCACCCAGGCCAACAACACCCTGATCAGCCAATGGGCCCGCGAGAGCCCCGCCAAGACCGCCGACTGGATCAACAAGCTCACCGACGAACCCACCCGCCAACAAGCGATCCAGACCTTCGTTGGCCAGGTGGCCCACGAGGAACCCGCGGCTGCCTTCACCTGGGCCGGTGCCCTGAAGGAGGAATCCACGCGCAATGCCAACCTCGAATCCGCCGCCGCCGCCTGGATCCGCCTCGACCCCGTCAAGGCCGCCATCGCCATCAAGGATTCCGGACTCCCCGCCGAAGTCATCGAACGCCTCCTGAAGACCAATCCGTAGGGAAGAGTTCCAGGCTCCCAGTCGCCAGTTTCCACATCTCCGAAGCCCCGATCCTGGCAACCATCGGGGCCTTCCAATTCAGCAATGTGCGCGGACTGCGCGGTCGGATGCTCGGAGCACTCGGCTGGCTCCGGCACCGCATGACCGTCCACCTGGGTTTCTACGATCGGGCCGCCAGCCTGGCCCTCGACAACTACGCCGCCCAACTGGACGCACTGGATCGGATCGGTGACCCGAACGTCCTACAGCAACTCCAACTGTGCGAGGCCCGGATCAAGTCCGAACCCCGCTGGGTGCGTGATGTCTACTTTGGCCACCCCATCGCCGTGCACAATGGGGCGATCGTGATCAACGCCAATGCCCGGTTGGGCCTGCTCGCTGTCGCCGCCCACCGCTATGGCGTCGACCACAACGGAGCCTTCCCATCCGCTCCCTCCGACCTGGTCCCCCGCTACCTGCCCACCCTGCCCACCGACCCCTTCAACGGCGGTCCCCCGATCTTCCATCGCCTCGATCCGGGACTCGCCATCGGCTTCGACCGCACCGCCCACACCGGCATGAACTCCCCCGCCCCCACCGAACCCGGCGGCCCCAAAGCCCTCCTCCACCTCACGCGCTGAACCATCCCCACGGGTAGCAGTCGACGTCAGGAGGCTGTGGAAGAAGTCCCAAGTCTCAAGTTTCAAGCCCGCACGCCTCCTCACGTCGTCGACTACCCACCTCGACGTAGCAGTCGACGTCAGGAGGCTGTGGACTGGGATTCCAAAGTTTGAACATTCAAACCCCCAACTCCCTTCCCCACACCATTTCCATCCTTGCCGTAAATCCCCGTTCCCGTTTACTCACGCGCCTTGTGCGTCCGTCCCGGTTCATCCCCAAGTTGCGTTGAGCGGCAGGCAACCCCTGTCCCCTCCCCGCCTCACTCCCGGCGGGCAACGATCCCCACCTGAACCCGCGCCGCACCGAATCAACGGATACCAGAACGCAGTCATCACCAACCACCATGGCCAACCATCAATGGAAATTCTTCCGCGCAGGCGGTTTCGACCAGGTCAAACTCGAGACCGGCGCTGACCTTCTCGCCCTCGACCAGCTCGACCAGAAGCTCTGGGTCGCCCTCGCCTGTCCCACCACCGGACTTGAATTCGACCCCGCCACCGCTGCCCTGATCGACACCGACAAGGACGGCCGCATCCGCGCCCCGGAACTCATCGGCGCCCTGAAGTGGACCGGCACGGTCCTCAAGAACGCCGATGACCTCATCAAGTCCTCGGCCACGCTTCCGCTGGCTTCCATCAACGACGCCACTGCCGAGGGCAAGGCCATCCTCGCCTCCGCACGCCAGATCCTCTCCAACCTCGGCAAGAAGGACGCCACCGCCATCGGCCTCGAAGACGTCGCCGACACCGCCAAGATCTTCGCCCAGACCCTGTTCAACGGCGATGGCATCGTCCCGGCCGATTCCGCCGCGGATGACGCCACCAAGGCCGCCATCACCGACATCATCGCCTGCGTCGGATCCGTCCCCGACCGTTCCGGCAAGCCCGGCGTGAACGCGGACCTTGTCGAGAAGTTCTTCGCCGAGTCGACCGCCTTCGCCGCTTGGATCACCCGCTCCGAGACCGAAACCGCCACCCTGCTGCCCCTCGGTGCGGGCACCGCCGATGCCGCCGCCGCCACCCGCGCCGTGAAGGCCAAGATCGACGACTACTTCGGCCGCTGCCGCCTCGCCGGTTACGATCCCCGCGCCCTCGGTGCTGTGAACCGCGACGAGAAGGAATACGCCGCCATCGCCGCCAAGGACATCCAGATCACCGCTGCCGAGATCGCCGGGTTCCCCCTGGCACAGGTCGCCGCCAGCAAACCCCTGCCCCTCGGAGCCGGGATCAACCCCGCCTGGGCCGGCGCCATCGCCGCCTTCGTCAAGGCCGCCGTCACCCCGATCCTCGGAGCCCGCGAATCCCTCACCGAAGCCGACTGGGCCGCGATCCTCGGAAAGCTCGGCCCCTTCGAATGCTGGAGCTTCGGCAAGGCCGGGGCCACGGTCGAGAAGCTCGGCAAGGACCGCGTCCGCGCCCTGCTCGCCTCCAACGCCAAGGCCTCCATCACCGCCCTCCTCGCCAAGGACAAGGCCCTCGAATCCGAGGCCTGCGCCATCTCCACCGTCGAGAAACTCATCCGGTTCCACCGCGACCTCTACACGCTCGCGACGAACTTCGTGAACTTCAAGGACCTCTACGATGCCGGCGAACCCGCCATCTTCCAGGTCGGCACCCTGTTCCTCGACCAACGCTCCTGCACCCTCTGCATCTCCGTCGAGGACGCCGGAAAGCACGCCTCCATGGCCGGCCTCGCCGGTGCCTACCTCGCGTACGTCGACTGCGTGCGCAAGGCCACCGGCGAAAAGAAGTCCATCGTCGCCATCTTCTCCCAGGGCGATGACGACAACCTGATGGTCGGCCGCAACGGTCTGTTCTATGACCGCAAGGGACGCGACTACGACGCCACCATCACCAAGATCATCTCCAACCCGATCTCCCTCCGGCAGGCCTTCTGGTCCCCGTACAAGAAGTTCGTCCGCCTGATCGAGGAACAGGTCGCCAAGCGCGCTGCCGCAGCGTCCGCAGAGGCTGACGCCAAGCTCGCCGCCGCCGCCGCCGCCACGGCGAACGCCGACAAGACCCTCGCCGCTCCCGCTCCCGCCCCCGCCGAAAAGAAGAAGGTCGACGTCGGAACCGTCGCCGCCTTGGGCGTCGCGTTTGGTGCCATCGGTGGTTTCTTTGCGGCCGTGGCTAGCGGAGCCGTCGAACTCGTCGGCATGGGTCCCCTCGCCGTCATCGGGGCGATCATCGGTCTCCTCGCCCTGATCTCCGGACCCTCGATGATCCTTGCCTACATCAAGCTCCGGAAGCGCAACCTCGGCCCCATCCTCGATGCCAACGGCTGGGCCGTGAACGCCGCCGCCAAGATCAACGTTCCCTTCGGAACGTCCCTCACCGGCATCGCCGAACTGCCGCCGGGATCGTCCATCGACCGCTCCGACGCCTTCGCCGAGAAGGCCTTCCCGTGGAAGATGTGGCTGGCCGTCATCCTCGTCGCTTACGGTATGTTCAAGTACTACTGCGGAGACCTCGACTCGGGCCTGGTCGCCCCCTTGAAGAGCACCCAACTCCTCGGCAAGTTCCACCCGAAGTACGTGGATCCCGCCAAGGCCGCCAAGACCAGCGCCTCGACCAACGCGCCCGCAGCCGTCACCGAGCCGGCCAAGTAATCCACCGGATTCCCCGCACAACCCGCAACGCCTCCCCACGGAGCCGTTGCGGGTTTTTGCTTTCCGACCGTAGCAGACGACGTCAGGAGGCTGGAGATGCAGTCCCAAGTCAGAAGCCTCAACCACTGCCTCGTTACCTCGTCAGCTACCCCCATCATAGCAGACGACGTCAGGAGGCTGGGGTCCAGGTCCAGATTCCCATTCCCACCCTCACCCTTCCGTGCACGATGCTCCCGAGTGAACGAATCTGGATCCACGTCCGTGGTGGTGGCTTCCGGGGCGGACTCCGCCTACGCCTGCCCGCTCGCGGTCATGATCCGTTCGGTCCTCGCCCACGCAGCCCCATCGGTCCGCATCGACTTCCAGATCATCGACAGCGGGCTGACTCCGGACGACCGCCTCCGCATCCTTCGGAGCATCGACCCCGCGCGATCTTCCATCCGCTGGATCGCGCCGCGACGGGAGTCCCTCGCCGGCCTTCCGCTCTGGGGCCGCATGTCGGTCGCCACCTACGACAAACTGCTCCTGGCCGAACTGCTCGATCCATCCCTCAAGCGCGCCCTCTGGCTCGATGCCGACATCCTCGTGCTGACCGACATCAGCCAACTCTGGGTCCAATCCGAAGGTGATCGACTGGCGCTGGCGTGCACGGATCCCCTTGTCCCAACCGTCGGATCCACCTTTGGCGTCGCCGGCTGGAAGGAACTCCGACTCCAACCGGAGTCACCCTACTTCAACGCCGGCGTGCTGCTCGTCGCGCTCGACGCGTGGCGCACCGCCCGGATCTCGTCCCGTGCCATCGACTACCTCCGGGACCATCATGACCGGGTCTACTTCTGGGATCAGGAAGCCCTCAACGCCACCCTCGCCAACCGCTGGGCACCCATCGATCCCGCCTGGAATGCCACCCCCGATCGCATTCCCTCGGACGCCACCCCGCACCTTGTCCACTTCAGCGGAAACCTCAAACCCTGGCGCCACTTCGGATCCTCCCGCTGGCACCAACTCTACTACGACTGCCTGGACCAGACCGACTGGGCTGGCTGGCGTCCAGCTTCGCGCTCCGGTCGTTGGCTCGGATGGTATCAGAACTCCCGCCTGCGTTCCGCCGTGCGCCACCTCGAACCCTGGGTCATGCGCGCGTGGCGCCGATGGACCCTCCACGGCATTCCTCCTTCCAACCCATGACTTCCACCCCACGTCTCGCCTACGTCCTGGCCACCGACACGTTCGCCACCCTTCGGCCTTTCGTCGCGCGACTGCTTTCCCAGCGGGACCCCAGCCGCATCGAACTGATCGTTGTCGCCAATCGCGGTGGACTCGGGGGACTCGACGCTCCCGAACTGCGTGCCTTTGGACGCGTTCAAGGCATCGAAGTGGAATCCACCATCCAGATGTATGCCGCCCGTGCCACCGGAATCCGCGCCGCCACGGCCCCGCTCGTCTTCATCGGCGAAACCCACTCCTTCCCCTGCGAAGGCTGGCTGGACGCCCTCCTCGAGGCGCAGGACGGCCCTTTGCCGATCCTTCTTCCCTCGATCACCAACGCCTGTCCGAAAAGCCTGATCGGCTGGGCCACCTACCTGCTGGACTACTCGCGCCTGCGTCCTGAACTCCCCAGGGGCGAAGTCCATTCCGGCCTCGGCCACAACGCGGCTTACCCGACCGCCCTCCTCCTCGCACTTGGCGATCAGCTCGACCTTGCCCTCGACCACTACGAGGAACGCTTGCTCTCCGATCTTCAGCCACAAAAGCCACGCATCGGTTTTGAACCCGGCGTCCGTCTCCAGCACGTGGGAATCACCCTCTTCCTGCCTGCGCTGGAAGAAAGAGTCCTTCTCGGCCTCCTCACGGGCGCGTCCAGAGCCCGACGATGGCCACTTCATCAACGGCTCCTCTACTTCCTCGCCTCTCCGCTCATTGCCCTGGTCCTCTTTGCCCGCGAGCTCCCCGGCGCCCGGACCGCAATCGCCACAGGCCAGACCTCCATTGCTGTCCTGCCTGTCATGCTGTTGCTTTGCGTCCTCAAGGCCATCGGCGAAGCCTGGGGATACCTCTTTGGATGCCCGGCATGGACCCGCGCGCGCGAGGCGGAACTCGAAATCCAGCGTCTCCGCTACGCGCGCGGATTCACACTGTGAGCCCCATCCTCCACACCCCCATCCGTCTCGGCCTCATCGGCTGCGGCGGGATCGCCTTCTGGGCCCATCTTCGCAGCCTCCGCTCCCTTCCGCGGCTCCAACTTGCCGTGGCCGCGGACCCGGATCCTGCCGCCCGCCAGCGTGCCTCCACGCTCACCCGGGCCCGCCTTGTCTCCGACCCCGAGGAGGTCCTGCAGGATCCAAACATCGATGCGCTCCTGATTGCCGCCCCCTCCCAACTTCACGCACAACTCGCGCTCCGGGCGACCCAGTTCGGCAAGCCCTTCTACCTCGAAAAGCCCTTGGCCTCCTCCCCGGAGGAGGGCCTCCAGTTGCTCCAGTCCATCCATTCCGCCGGAGTCACCACCCGGATGGGCTTCAACAGACGCTACCACCCGGCCCATTCGCTCGCCCGGAAACTTCTTCTGGCAGGCACCATCGGCGCTGTCCGGTCCGTCCAGACCGCCTTCTGCGAACCGCTCTCCGGCGATACTCTCCCCGCGTGGAAACGCACCCGTGCGACCGCCGGAGGCGTCCTCCTCGATTTGGGCTCCCACCACTTCGACCTCCTCCGCTGGTTCCTTGACGCCAACATCAAATCGGTCCAGGCCCAGACGACCTCAACACGTTCGGAACACGACTCCGCTGATGTCCACATCGTCCTCTCCAACGGGATCACCGCCCAATCCCGATTCTCCTTCCTCACCGGTCCGGTCGACCACCTCGAGTTCCACGGTGAACTCGGCTCCCTCCGCGTCGATCGCCATCATCCCCATCCCATCGTCCGGCTCCGGCGCCAGAGCGGTTACGGCCTGACGGACGCATCCCCAACGCTCGCCTCCTCCCTCCTGCGACACCGCGCCACACACCTCCTCCGTCCTGGCCATGACCCATCCTACCGGCTCGCCCTCGACGGTTTTGCCAACTCCCTCCTTGGGCTTCCGGACTGCGGCGCCGACGCCTCCGACGGTTGGGCCAGCCTCGCCGCCGTCCTCGCCGCAGAACGATCGTCCGATCTCGGCCAACGGATGCCGGTGCTCAAACCCTGAATTCGATGCGCATCCTTCAGGTCACCGACTGGAACCCAGGCCGCGGTGGATCCGAAGCCTACGTGGAGTGGCTTCTCGGCGCCCTGCCCCGCGTGGGTCACGAAGTCAGGCTCCTCACCAGCAACGCTGGTTCCGCCGCCGATGGCAAAGCCGACTTCGTGGCCATCGCCAGCCGCCATCCGGTGGCCCAGGCGTTCCTCCAGATCGTCAATCCGTTCGCCATCACCACGGCCCGTCGCGCGATCCGGGAGTTCAGGCCGGACATCGTCCACGTCCACCTCTTTGCCTACCACCTTTCACCCGCCATCCTTCAGGCCTTCGGTGATGTTCCGTTCATCCTGACCGTCCACGACTACAAACCCATCTGCCCGACCGGCACCAAGCTCCTTCCCAGCGGCATCCTCTGCTCGTACCACGCGGGCGCAGTCTGCAGGACATCCTGCCTCGGAAACCTCCACTGGCTCCGCGACCAGTTCCGGTACGCCCTCATCCGGAAGTGTCTCCCCCTTGCCGCAGCCACCCATGTCTACAGCCAGACCATGGCCGCAATGCTGCGCGCCCACGGCATCGACCCAACCCTCCTTCCCATTCCGGTACCGGTCGACACCACCGGCTTTGCCCATCGTCCCGCCCCGCACCCCCTTTTCGTCTGCGTCTCCCGACTTGAACCGGAGAAGGGCGTCGAAACGCTTGTCCGCGCCTTCGCCCGCCTTACCACGACCGATTCCACCGCACGCCTGCGCATCGTCGGGGACGGCAGCCTCCGCTCGCCGCTCCAGGCCTTGGCCCATTCCCTTGCTCCCCCTGGCACCATCGAGTTCACAGGGTGGCAGCCTGCGCTTTCCATCAACCGCTGGCTCGCCGACGCCTGGGCTGTCGTCGCCCCGTCGCTCTGGGCCGAACCCTTCGGCCTCGTCGCACCGGAGGCCATCCTGCGCGGAATTCCAGTGGTTTGCAGTCGCACCGGCGGACTCGCCGAGTCGGTCGTACCCGGTGAAAGCGGCCTCCTCTTCGAAAATGGAAATGCCGAGGATCTGTTCGCCCACCTCCAGGCCGTCGCGAACCGCCGCGCATTCCCGTCCCAGCAATGCACCCCGGACGTCGTACGTTTGCTCCGTGAGCGCCACGACCCGGCCCAGCATCTTGCCCGACTGACGGACCTCTACCGCACCGTCCGTTCCGCAACCGCCCCCGGTTGAGGTTGCTCGCCCTTCACCAATCCGCCGGCTCGAAACCGGGCTGCCAGATGGCACCACCAGAAATCAGGCCGCCGAAAGGCGTCATGCTGCCAGATGGCATTTGATTCCAACTCGGGCAGATCCAGCCGGCCATCCATCGACAGGACCCGTCCCCATTCACCGTAAAGTCCTTTCCACTGTTGGAGTGGCGGCTTCACCGCCTTGACCCGATACATCACCGGGACGGCATCAAGGGCGGCGCCTCCGGCCATCAGCCAGAGGGACACGGCAACCACCGGACACCAAGCCCACCCAACCCAACTCCTGCGCGGGCGCGGCACGAAGGGCCACGCCAATCCCAGGAATGCCACCGCGTACAGAAGATATCTCGATCCAAAGCAGACCCCCGATCCAAACCGCATCAGGGAAAGGAACCCGATCCCGCCGACGAGCATCACCCAGGCCACGACCGCATCATTCCGCCGGTGACGCCACAACCCGACAATGCCGGCCCCAAAGACAGCCAGGGGCACCAGGTTGTACGGCAGGAACCCATACGAGGGTGAAAACAGGACTTCCCACAGCCGCGCAGCGGGCTCCGCTCGCACCACTTCGCCAACACCGACCAGTCCGGGATGCTTCTCCGAAAACATGTCCCCGAACCGCGCCCAATTGAACGCCAACCGCAACGCCACGGCCGGGACCAAGCCCGTGGACAGCCATCCCATGCGCCAAAGCCCCCCGCGCCTCCAGGTGTCCACCCCAGCCAGCAAGACGAGGAGCGGGACCACCGAATCCGCCTGTCGCCGGCTGACCAACGCAACGCCCAGCCAGAACCCAGCCGCCAAACCGTCCCAACGTCCAATACCCCGGCTCCAATGATGCCAAGCCCCGAAAACCGCGAGGGCCATCAGGCTGTCGCTGAAAGGCAGCTTCGCATACGGCCACAGCATCGAACACAATCCAAACAACCCGACCCCAACCGCCACCCGCGCCTCCGTCGCCCCAACCCGCCGCCACGCCGCCACCAGGTACGCCATCAACCCAGCGATCACGGGAACATTCGAAAAGCTGACGACGAACTCCTCCCACATCACCGAGGGAAGCTTCGGAACCACCTTCGCCGCCGCACGCCCCACTCCCAGATACGGGGTCAGGTAGAGGCTGTGTCCAACGCCATACGGACTCGTCCAGATTTCCCCCTGCCCCCGCACCGATCCCGCCATTCTCTGCGGAAAGTCCACCCGACCTTCGACCATCAGACGCGACATACCCAGCGTGACCTCCACGTCCTGGTTTCCCACGCGCCCCGATGCCGTCAGGACGTAGACCATCCATAGCAGCCACAGCGCCGGCGGAATCCCAAACGGGCCTCTCCCGAGCATGGCATGCGGCCGCAATGATGCGGCCACTCCATCGCTCCCGGATTTCTCGGCGGTATTCAATTTGGCGTCATCTTCCGTGGCCTCGTCCTCAATGCTTGCAATGACGCGGCACCCATTCCAACCCTAGACAAGTTCTGTAATGGTTCCAAGGACGCCAAGGACTCCCGAACCCCAATTGTCCGCTGACCTGTGATCGCCCTACCCCCTGCGATTGTTCCAGACAGCACGCCCGAACCGCGACCTTTCCACGGCCCGCGTCGAGTGGCACTCATCATGCCCACCCACGGTCCTCTGGGCCTTTCCCGCGCGGCCCTCGCCGCCCTCCGGAACCTCGCCCCTGCCCCGGACCAACTCATCGTCATCACGGACTCCCCGCTCACTGCTGGCGACCAGGACGTCCTTCCCACCTCCACCATCCTCGTCCATGTCCCGTTCCGTTCCGGACCTGCGATCGCCCGGAATCATGGCGCAACCCTCGCCACCACCGACCTCCTCCTCTTCGTCGACTCCGATGTCGTCGTCCGCCCCGATCTCATCCAGCGCGTCCGCTCGATTTTCGAAGACGATCCCGGTCTCTCCGCTGCCTTCGGCTCCTACGACGCCGATCCGGGCGATCCCGGATTCCTGTCCCAATACCGAAACCTTCTGCACCACTACGTCCACCAGCGGGGCAGTGAACGCGCCTCGACCTTCTGGGCCGGGCTCGGGGCCGTCCGCCTGAACGCATTCCGTGCCGTGGGCGGCTTCGACACCGCCTATGTGGTGCCCTCCATCGAGGACATCGAACTGGGCTGCCGCCTCACGGGCGCCGGCTACTCCATCCGTCTCGTCAAGGACCTCCAGGCCCAGCACCTCAAGCGCTGGACAGCCGCCAGCATGCTCCGCACGGATCTGTTCTGCCGCGGCATCCCATGGACCCGACTTCTCCTGAGCCGGCGGTTTCTCGCCAACGACCTCAGCCTCGATCGCATCGCCCGCCTCAGCACGCTCGCCTGCGCGGTGACCCTTGCCTCCGGCGTCCTCGCCATCCGCTTTCCACTCGCCCTTGCCGCCACCGCAGCGGCGCTGATTTCCCTCATCCTCATGAACCGCCACTTCTACGCCTTCCTCGCCCGGATCCGGGGCCCTGGATTCGCCCTGATGGCCATTCCCTGGCACGCCCTGTTCTACATGGTCTGCGGGCTCTCCGCCATCCTTGGGGCCGCACTCCATTACCAAGCGCGACTCCCGGGCACCCGTTCCTCACACGCATGAGCCACCACTCACTCCCCCCAGGACTGGTCGTCGTTGGAGGCGGGCCCGCGGGTCTCACCGCCGCCTTCGAATCCGCCCGCAATGGAATCCGCCCACTCGTCCTCGAAGCCGGCGAACGCGTCGGCGGCATCGCCCGCACTGAAGTCCATAAAGGCTACCGTTTCGACATCGGCGGCCACCGCTTCTACACCAAGGTCCCCGAGGTGCAGTCCCTCTGGGAGGAAACCCTCGGACCAGAATTCCGTCTGACCCCCAGGCTCTCCCGGATCTTCTACAACCAGCGCTTCTACCAGTACCCCCTCGACATCTGGCAAACCCTCCGCAACCTCGGCCCGGTCCAGAGCACCGCCGCCATCGCCAGCTTCACCGGCGCACGCCTCCGCCCAAACAGCCGCGAGGAATCCTTCGAGGACTGGGTCACCAATCGTTTCGGCCGCCAGCTCTTCAACACCTTCTTCAAGACCTACACCGAAAAGGTCTGGGGTATCCCCTGTCACGAGATCCGCGCCGAATGGGCCGCCCAACGCATCAAGGACCTCTCCTTCGGTTCCGCCGTCCGCCAGGCCCTCTTCCCCAAACGGGACTCCGGGCCCAAATCGCTCATCAACGAATTCCACTACCCACGCCTCGGCCCGGGAATGATGTGGGAACGGCTCCAGGACCGCATCGCCTTCCTCGGAGGTTCTGTGCGCACCCGCGAGGAAGTCACCGAAGTCCACCACGACGGCCGACAGGTCACCCACGTCGTCACCCGCTCCACCAACCACCGCACCTCCGACATCCACGCACCCCAGTTCATCAGTACCATGGCGCTGGATGACCTCATCGCACGCCTCCGCCCCGCTCCACCCGCCGAAGTCCTCCACGCCGCAGCCTCCCTCCGGTACAGGGACTTCGTCCTCGTCGGTCTCGTCGTCCGCCGCACCGGACTCTTCGCCGACAACTGGCTCTACATCCACAGCCCGAACGTCCGCGTCGGACGGATCCAGAACTTCGGCAACTGGAGCGCCGACCTCGTCCCCGAACCCGGCACCTCCTCCATCGGCATGGAGTACTTCTGCAATCGGGGCGACAGCACCTGGAACCTGCCTGACGAGGACTTCGTCCGACTCGCCTCGAAAGAAATGGAGCAGCTCGATCTCGCCCGGTCCGCCGATGTCGCCTGGGGCGTCGTCATCCGCCAACCCAAGGCCTATCCGGTCTATGACACGACGTACCGTCGCCATCTCGACGTGCTGCGTGCCTGGCTTCCAAAGCTCACGAACTTCCAGACGATCGGCCGCAACGGCCAGCACCGCTACAACAACCAGGACCACTCCATGCTCACCGGCCTCGCCGCCGTCCATCGCATCATGGGCGAACCCGCCGATCCCTGGGAGGTCAACACCGAGCGTTCCTACTACGAGGAGCAACGGGTCCAACGTCACACCGCCTGACACCTTGATCCTCTGCCCCGTTACATGGGTATCCATCCTCCCGGGAGCCTGATCCATCGCCAGCCGTGGCGTGCTCTCACCGGGCTGCTTCATCCGTTCCGCGCACGCCTCGCCTCCGGCATCCTCATCTCGGTCCTGCAATGCGCCACCGCCCTCCCGATGGTCTGGCTAATCCGCCGGATCTTCGAGCGTACGGAAGTCACCGCGCCATCCATCAGCCTTCCGGTTGCCGGGCTCTACCTCGTCGCCCTCGCCATCACCACCGCGGCACTTGGCATCCTCGGCCAACTCCTCATCCACGCACCCCTCCTCATCCTCGACGAACCCACCAACCACGTGGATCAGGAAGGCGTCCGCGACCTCCTCCTCAGCCGCCCTTCCCTCCAACCGCCACCGGCGATCCTCGTCATCACCCACGTCCCCGCGGTGCTGGCGCTCGCCGACGAAGCCTGGACGCTTGCCGACGGCCACCTCACCCCTCACCGGAACTCGTACGGGTGATTGGTCTTCCCACAGGCAGGACAACGTGACCGTTCCACCTCTGGATCATCCGTATAGACCAGGCTGCACTGCTGGCATCGGAACACCTGGTCCGGATCCCGTGACGGTTCAAAACTCCGTCGTCGACGCTCCTCGAACAGGGCCAACCCCGCGAAGATCGCCAACCCCAGGACCACATACAGGAAGATCAGGTGTTCAGCCCTCATGCTCGCCTCATCTCAACGCCGGTTGCGTGCTCCAATGCACCGTCACGCTTCCTGATTCCAGCCGGGCCGCATCAAATTCAGGCCGCTTCCCAGCACCCGGCAGCGGGTTCATCACTGCAGCCCGGACCGCCCGTCGCGCCAATTCATCCGCCTCCCGCGAACCACTGCTCTCCACGACCTGCGCCAACACCACCCACCCCTGCGGGTTGACCGCAATGTCGATGCGCGTCGCTCCCAACACTTCCGACCCCGTCCAGGTCCCCAGCACCGGTTCCGTTCTCCACCCCCGCTTCAACGTCGTCCCATGCGACTCCACCAAGGTTTCCCGGGACACCAGGCTCCGCACCGCAGTCGCCGGCACAGGCGGCCGTGCCTCAGTCAACTCCCGTTTCGATTCCTCCACAGCCCGGACCCGCACCGCGACCAAAACCGCCGGGTTGGTCAGCCATCGCGTGGGTTCCTGCCATTCCTGCAACCGGTATTCCGCCTTCGGAATCGAACCGAGGGCCACCTGCTGGAAGGCATCACCCGCGTCCTGGCCGAAGACGTCCAACCGCGCCCGGGGCAAGCCCGCCAACACCACCGCCGCCTGATCGTCATCCAGGACCAGCATCGCGTCGCCCGCATCCGCGGGCAGGGCCTGGGGAGGGGCCGGCACCTGCCCCACGTTCACCACCACCACGAACTGCACCGCCGTCAGCACGGCTGCGGACAGCAGCAACCGCGTCCTCGACCATCCCGCCGTGGGCCCTGATGAAGCGCTCGTCATCGGGTGGGTCGGGCCATGAAGAAGATCCGGTCCAGGCCCGCCTTGCGCACCAGTTCCCCCAATTGCATCACCTCACCATGCGGCACGCCCACGTCGGCGTGCACCAGGACCACAGGCGCTTCAGACAGTCGCGCCTTGCGATCCCGCAACCGTGCGGTGACCTCACCACTCGGAACATAGAGATTGTCGAGGTACACGCGCCCGTGCACGTCAAGCGCGAGGACCAGTCGCGGCCGGGACGCATCCAGTCGCACCCCGGTGGCCGACGTCGGCAACTCCACCGCCACCCCGGGTGGCAGCACCAGTTGCGACCCGAAGATCAGGAAGAACGACAGTGGAAACAGCACGCACAGGAACGGCACGGCGTTCCATTGTCCCTGCAGGATCCGCGTTGTCCGATGAAACCTCATGGCTTGCGGGGGCCACCGTGTTCCGTCACCAGGCGCAACGCCTCCGCGCTGGCCTTCTCCATGTCGAGGGCGATGGCGTTCACGCGCCCCACCAGGAAGTTGTACGCCGTCTGGCTGATGATCGCGATCCCGATGCCGCCCGCCGCCGAGTACAGCGCCTGCCACAAATGCCGGAACAGGTGCGCCGGGGCGGCAAACCCGCCGCTCGATTGCAGGTCCTCGAACACGCCGATGAACCCGAACAGCGTCCCCAGCAATCCCAGCAACGGCGCGATCTGCCCGATCGTCGCCAGCACGTTCAACCGTGCCTCCAACCGCGGCACCTCGACCAACCCCACCTCGTCGATCGCCTCCGCCGCCCGCTCACGCCCACCATCCCGCGCCAGGATCGCCGCCTTCATCAAGCGCGCCACCGGGCCCGGGGTCGCGTCACAGATCGACAGGGCCTCCACCACGTTGTCCCGCTTCAGCACGTTACGGACGCCCGCCAGGAACTCGGACACGTTGATGCGTTCCCGATGGTACACGAGGTACCGATCGAGGATCACCACCACCATCCCGCCACTCACCGCCAGCAATGGCAGGAGCATGATCCCGAACCGCCCCAGGAATCCCGGCGGCGCCGGGGTACTCCCCGACGTCACCGAGTTCGTCACCTCCGCCAGAAGCGCAACCGACAGCATGCCCCTGTTATACGGGATCCCCGCACCACCCCCAAACCTGATTTTCCCGGCTTCGAAAAGGGGAGGCCGCCTACTGAAACCGTCCGTCGTTTGAGGATGGCCGGGGCGGCGACCTCCACGTCGCCCTGTCCCAAAGCCCCCACGGTGATGAGGATATCGCCTCTTCGTCCCATGGCCGGCACGGCGACGTCCTCATCGAACCCGTCCCCTAAGCCGTATCCATGCAGTAGGGATCTCGCGCAGAGGGGCAGAGCCGCTGAGAGAGACAGGAAATCGTGAGTTCGGCCACCCGTGGAGGGCTCACCGCTCGGTGACTCGATGACGGTGACGAAAAGGCTCCTTTTCTCCGCGTCTCTGCGTCTCTGCGCGAGTCATTCTGCGCTATCAAACCGCATGGAGACGGCTAAGCCGGTGTCAGGACCCCCTGGTCCACCTTCCATCGGTGCAGGGTCTCGCCCAGCTCACTGGGCCAGTTTTCCTCGGTGCAGGTCATGAACACCTGCCCGCCCGTGCGATGCGCCCTTTGCAACAACGGGATCAATCCCGCCCGACGCGCCGCATCCAGTTCCCCCATGACATCGTCGATCAGCAGCACCGGCATCACCCCGTGCACCGCCCCCAGGTGTTCCGCCTGTGCCATCTTCAATGCGATGGCGATGGTCCGCTTCTGGCCCTCGCTCGCATACGCCGCCGCCAACTGTCCATTCAATCGCAGCACCAGTTCATCCCGGTGCGGTCCCACCAGCGTCGTGCGCATCACCCGTTCGCGCGCCCGGGACTTCGCCAGTTCCACCGCGAAATCCCCGCGCACCGCCGGTTGATACGTGATCTCGAACTCATCCCGCCCCCGCGAAACCTGGGCGTAGGCCTGTCCAATCACCGGCGCGATCCGCGGCAGCAGGGCCATCCGCGCCTCCACCAACCGATTGCCCAAATCCACCATCTCCACCGTGAAGCTCTGCAACAGGGCGTCGTCCGGAACCGGTTGCTTGAGCAGCGCATTCCGCGACCGCAATGCCTTGGTGTACCGCAGCAGCAACGCCAGGTAACCCGGCTCCGTCTGCGCCAGCAACAGGTCCAGGAACCGCCGTCGCCCACGCGCCGCTCCCTTCACCAGTTGCAGGTCCTCCGTGCAGAACACCACCGACCGCAGGATCCCCAAGTACTCCGTCAACTTCCGCACCGGTCGACCGTCCACCGACAGCTTCCGTTCCTTCACCGCCCAGTACGCCTTGATCTCGCTTTCGCCCGCCCCCACCACCGTCGCCCCCGCAAAATAGCCCTTCGCCCCATGCCGGATCATCTGCGCACCACCCACCCCACGGAACGATCGCAAGGTCGACAACAGGTAGATCGCCTCCAGGACGTTGGTCTTCCCCTGCGCGTTCTGCCCCAGGAGCACGTGGAAACCCGGAACGAACCCGGCGTCGAGCCGGGCATAGTTCCGGAAATCCCTCAATCGGAGCCTCGCCAGATGCACCCGCCCAGCATGCGTCGCGAAAGCCCGTCGCACCAGTCCCACCAACGCCCGGGTTTCTTCCCCCTTTGCGCGCTTCGTGGCTCAACCCTCCGCCGTTGTTCAACCACGAAGTCCACCAACAACACGAAACCGCCCCAAAACCCTGGGCCAAGCCGTGACCCCAGGCCCGGAGGGCCGTCGGACGATAGCCCAGTGCGTGAGCGCTGGGTTCCGTCCCCCCATGAAACCAGCCCCGGAGGGACGACAGATCTCCTTCCCGTACGACCGCCAACATTCGGTCGCTTCTCCAGAACCCAAGGCCCCGGAACACGAAGCGGACAAGCGTCCATGGATCAGGAGTCGGGAAAGAAGATCTGACCCATTGCCCCTGACCGTCCAATTCGGGCGGCGCAGCAAGTAGGTCGAACACCCCATGGCGTCGGCGCACGCCTCACGTCCATCCTCGGCCCGTTGAGGCCCACGGACGCCTGCCCTACCGGGGTGAGCATCCTCGGGTCGTCCGAAAGGCGTTCGATTCATGAAGTCCGAGATCAAAGACCCGGTCCAGGCAGACCCGGATGCAGACGCCGGAAACAGCCATGGAGCCGCCAGCGCGCCCGATGCGTCTGTTGCGTCCCAGAAGGACCTCTATCGGCAACGACCTGACTCCGCCCCAGCCCCACCGCCATGCCCGTTGAATTCAAGGACTATTACCAGGTCCTCGGCGTGAAGCCCGACGCGACCGATGATGAAATCAAGAAGGCGTTCCGCGCGCTCGCGCGGAGGTTCCATCCCGACGTCGCCAAGGACAAGAAGTCTGCGGAGGACAAGTTCAAGGAGATCAACGAGGCCAACGAGGTCCTGAGCGATCCCGAGAGCCGTCGCAAATACGACCAACTGGGTGCCGATTGGAAGACGGGAGCCACGTCGCGTCCTGCGCCCGGGCAGAACGGCAACCGTTACTCCGGACCTGAGATGGGTGGCCAGGATGAAGAAGTTCGATTCGAGGGCACGGGATTCAGCGACTTCTTCGAACACTTCTTCGGAGGCCGCGCCCGCGCCGGCCGTGGGGCGTCACCGTTTGCATCCCATCAGGCCGTAAACGGCCACAGCGAACCTGCCGTTGCCCAGCGCGGTCAGGACATCCAGGGCGACATCCTCATCACGCTGGTTGAAGTGCTGGGCGGCGCCATGCGCGCCATCTCCGTACGCCGAACCAATGGAAGCACCGGCGAGGAGGAGACCGGAACCTATCAGGTCCGCATCCCGGCCGGTGTCCAGGCAGGCCAGACAATCCGGGTCGCAGGCAAAGGCGGCGAAGGTCAGAACGGCGGTAGCGCGGGCAACATCTATCTACGGGTCCGCTATGCCCAGCATCCGGATTGGCAGCCGCACGGCGCTGACCTGATGGGTCATCTGGACCTGTCCCCGTGGGAAGCCGTCCTCGGAGCAACGGTCCCGGTCCGGACCCTGGATGCGACCGTGTCCGTCAAGGTTCCAGCCGGAACCCTGCAAGGCCAGAAGCTGCGCGTCCGTGGCAAGGGGCTGCCTGCCGGTGCGGGCGAGCGTGGGGATGTGTATGTCACCATTGCCATCCACGTCCCGCCTCACACCAGCAAGGAGGAGGAACTGCTGTGGAAACAGCTGGCCTCGCTCTCCAGCTTTGCCCCCCGGAAGGCCTCCTGACGTCCCGGCCGCACGCCGAGTCGCTGGCGATGGGGTCCGTCCCGAAACTCGAAACCAAGGCTCAGGAGTCGGGAAAGAAAGTGGCAACCATCCATGGACAGTTGCCAGCGGTGATCCAGCTGACAGCTCAATTCATCCGGACCATTCGAACTGGAACTTTCTTCGAATGCGATGGCCGGCCGCTCTGGCACCTTAACGGACTTCAATGACTCCCTACCTCTGCCCCGCCACGGACACCATTGGCCCTCCTCACGCGGCGCCTGTTCGAGTCCGAGCCAGAGTACCGGTCCAAAACCAGACCCCGCGCCCTGGCGTGGGCCCCATCAACGCCAACGGCGTTGCGTCCCTTAGCCCAGGGTTGGCCGAGGAACGAGGCCTACCCTGGGTCCACATCGTAACCCCCACCCAACCACAACGTGGTTGTGGCTGGCCTGCCCAGACAGTTCCCCCATCGGCTCACAGTCCTCCCCATCCTCCTTTCATGTCCTTTGCGCGCTTCGTCGTTCAACCCTCCGCCGTCGTTCAACCACGAAGGACACCAACGACACGAAACCGACCCACGCAACCCTGGCCCAAGCCATGGCCCCAGGCGCGGAGGGCCGCCAGACGATGGCCCAGCGCGTGAGCGCTGGGTTGCGTCCCCCCATGAAAACCAGCCCCGGAGGGGCGACAGAACCCCTTCCCGTACGACCACCAAAACCCGACCCCATCCACCGGTCCCTTTACGCCGAAGGCGTTCAAGCCATTAGCCCGGGGTGCGCAGCGACCCCGGGAACTCCGTTTGTTTGGGACGAATCAACCCCGGCCGGGGTTGCAGCCTTCCACCGATTCGCACCCCGGGCAGCGTCGGACCCGGACGGATTCCTCACGCCCGCTTCGCTCAAGACGCAAAGACACCAAGACAGGCATGGAATGAAATCCGCTCTTCGTCCCACCTCCTCTGCGTCTCCGCGTCTCTGCGCGAGTCATTCCTTGGCTTCCCCTTCCCCTTCCCGTTCTTCGCGTCTTCTCTTGAGCCCCTTTGGCCTCAATCCCGGGAGGATGGCCGCAAAAATCACAGAAAGACGCAAGAGGACGCGGTTCCCATCGGACGAAACCGCCTTCCTCCAACGCTCACACACGCGACAGACACCCCCTCGCGATCGCCATGGCATGCGCTGCCTTCGCCCCAAAAGACCTCCGGCCAGAATCCCAACCGCCGACACGACTGAACCGCGCCGAAAGGATGCCGAACCAGCCCCCTTCGTGGCGCCACCTCGAAAATCAGCCTCAAATGTCAATTCTACGGGACTGACCCCATTGCTTTCCCACCCCGGTCCCTTTACGCCGAAGGCGTTCAAGCCATTAGCCCGGGGTGCGCAGCGACCCCGGGAACTCCGTTTGTTTGGGACGAATCAACCCCGGCCGGGGTTGCAGCCTTCCACCGATTCGCACCCCGGGCAGCGTCGGACCCGGACGGATTCCTCACGCCCGCTTCGCTCAAGACGCAAAGACACCAAGACAGGCATGGAATGAAATCCGCTCTTCGTCCCACCTCCTCTGCGTCTCCGCGTCTCTGCGCGAGTCATTCCTTGGCTTCCCCTTCCCCTTCCCGTTCTTCGCGTCTTCTCTTGAGCCCCTTTGGCCTCAATCCCGGGAGGATGGCCGCAAAAATCACAGAAAGACGCAAGAGGACGCGGTTCCCATCCGACGAAACCGCCTTCCTCCAACGCTCACACACGCGACAGACACCCCCTCGCGATCGCCATGGCATGCGCTGCCTTCGCCCCAAAAGACCTCCGGCCAGAATCCCAACCGCCGACACGACTGAACCGCGCCGAAAGGAGAACGAACCAGCCCCCTTCGTGGCGCCACCTCGAAAATCAGCCTCAAATGTCAATTCTATGGGACTGACCCCATTGCTTTCCCCTCGACGCGAAACCACGGTCCAGCCCACTCGATTCGGAGCGCTATTGGGCTCCCCGACGACTTGTCAAATGGACAGATCTGACCCCATCGCCCCTTTTCCTTTTGCGACTTCTTGCGTTCCTTGCGGCAAAGCACCCTTCATGAGTTCAGCCGCAATAATCGCAAAGAGACGCAGAATCTGAGCAAGCCCGGCTCTGACACCGGCCACCCTGCGTGGCCTTCCCTTCTTGAGACCTTTTGTGGGCTTTACGGCTCGCCTCACCTTCCTCGGTGGCTGTGCGAAGCCATTCCGGGCAGTCCACCGTCGGCTGCCCGTTCCCTTTCCGGGGGTGCATCCGGCCCGGAACCCGCTAGTCTCAAACCCGTGAATCGCCCCCTGCGAGCGTCGCTCGTCACCTTGGGAATCGCCGCGACGCTCCTCATGGGGCGCGCGGCCTCACCATTGCACTGGGAACTGCGCGAACCCTCCCCGCACACCTATCTCCCGGCCACGGAGCCCGCCTCGGCTCCCCACCTCCTCCGGGTCATCGACCGCGCCTCGGGCCGTCCCCTCGACATCAGCAACCGCCTGCTCGTCCGCACCCTTCATCCCGATTCCCTCCCCGAGATCCTCGCGGAACTGGGCGCTTCCGTTTCCCGCACGCTCGACGACCGGACGGTCGTTCTCTCCCTTGCATCCCCCTCCGAGGCGCTGCGCGTCGCTGCCTCGCTGGCCTCCGATCCCCGCATCGAAGCCGCCACCCCCTCCCGACGCCGATTCAACGCCATTCCCCACAGCGCGTGGGGTCCCGCACCCAACGACCCGTACTTCCGCGAGCAATGGCACCTCGAACCCTCCCGCGGTGCATCCGGGGCTCCGTTGCGTTCGTCCGGATTGGAGTTCCGCTCCGTCTGGCCGCGTTCCACCGCCTCCCGCGTCGTGATGGCTGTCGTTGATGACGGTGTTGACGCCACGCATCCGGACCTTGCCCCCGCCTTCGTTCCGGAACTTGCCCGGAACTGGTTCACCGGCGCCACCAACGCCGCCCACATGACATCGGCCAAGTACCACGGCACTGCGGTTGCCGGCCTCGCCGCCGCCCGCGGCAACAATGGCATCGGAGCCTCCGGGGCGGCACCCAACGCCCGCGTCACCGGATGGGTCATCTTCGACGCCAGCAACAACCTCCCGGAAACCGACGATCTGGCCGCCTCCTTCGAGTACCGCACCGACCTTGTTCCCCTCCAGAACCACAGCTGGGGAAATGCCGACCTCGACTTCCTCGAACCCTACCTCGGCGAACGCCTCGCCATTTCCAATGCCGTCAACCGCGGGCGGAACGGCCTGGGCACCGTGATCGTGCGTTCTGCCGGCAACACCCGGTTCCGGAACGTCTTCGGCCGACGCGGCGTCGGCGACGCCAACCTCGACGGCTTCGCCAACGAACCCGGCGCCATCACGGTGGCCGGCCTCCGACGCGATGGCTTCGTCGCCAGCTATTCCGCGCCCGGCGCATGCCTCCTCGTGGCGGCCCCGGGCGGCGAAGTCAGCGAAGGCTCCCAACTCTTCACCCTCGATCCCGTCGGGGACGCCGGGAACAACCGGATCTCGACCTCCAGCCTCGAACTCGCCAACTACCTCTACGGATCCCGGAGCGCGGCCGGCACCTCCTTCGCCACCCCCCTGATCTCCGGTCTCGCAGCGCTGGTCCTCGACGTCCAGCCCGGCATCGGTTCGACCGATCTCCAACGCCTCTTCGCGCTCGCCTCCTGGCCCCTCGACCTCACCGATCCCGACCTCTCCACCAACCGCGCGGGACTCGCCCTCTCCCACAACGTCGGTTTCGGGACCCCGGATCCCGGGCTGCTCCTCGACCTCGCCCAACGCCCCACCTTCCAGCGTCCACCCGCCACGCGCCAACGCCTACAGTTCTCCCAGACCCTCGAACTTCCCATTCCCGACGACGGCCTGCGCGTGATCGTCGAAGGCCCGGGTCTTGACGCCCCGCGGTCGTTCGCCGCATCCGGCGGCACGGGAAAGCATCCCGACGAACCCACAGCCCGGGTTCCCCTTGTGGACGCCGGCACCGGCGCCAGCGCCTTGACGGTCCCTGTCGCCGGGGCCGCCGCGCTCCTCCAACGGTTGCCGAACGAATTCGCCGACAAGATCCGCTTCGCCGCCGACGCCGGCGCGGCCTTCACCGTCATCGCCAACAGCGACGCCGGAAACGGTCGTCTGCTCATGCTTTCCACCGACGCCGCACGCATCCCCGCGGTCCTCGTCGGAAACACCGACGGTGCAACCCTCCGCTCGCTCTCGGTCACCCATCCCCAAGCGACAGCCCGACTCGAACTCACGAGCGCCCGCGTTGACTTCACCGTCACCAACACCCTCTCCCTGGACTGGGCGCAGGTCCGGATCCGATGCCAGCATCCGCGCATGGGCGACCTGCGCGTCACCTTGCGTTCCCCCACCGGCAACATCTCCGTGCTCCACCGCGCCGGCACCCAGACCACGGCCATGATCAGCGAATGGTGGTACTCCTCGAAACGCCACCTGCTCGAACCCTCCGCCGGCACCTGGACCCTCGCCATCACCGACCAGGCCACCGGCATGACCGGTGTCGTCTCCGAGGCCGAACTCATCCTCTCCGGAATCCCCATCACCGACACGGACAACGACGGGCTCGATGACGCCTGGGAAACCACGCACCTCGGGTCCCTCGCCGAAGTCGGTGCGGACGATCCCGATGGCGACGGCTGGTCGCACGCCGCCGAGGCCTTCCTTGGCCAGTCGCCCCGCATCAGCGATCGCCCGCTCACCCTCGCCATCCATCCCACGGACAACGCCCGCTTCCGCCTTTCCTGGCCTTCGCGCAGCAACCGCCGTTACCGCATCGAACGCGCCACCGCCCCGGCCGGCCCATGGACCATCCTCGGCGAAGCCACCTTCCCCGGCCTCACCGGAAGCTGGTTCCACCCCGAAGCCGGAACTGCTGAACTCCTCCGCGTCATCGAACAGTAGCCTTCATGATTCCATCGCACTTCAAGGGTTGGGCCATCCCCGGCCCCATTCCTCCCGGCACCCTCGGCCACGGGCCCGAACCCGAGCCCGGCGAAACGCTCGACGCCATCAGCGGACGGTTCCGGCTCTTCCAATTGTCCGCGGGCCACCGCTTCTCCACCGATGACGTCCTGACCGCCTGGTACGGCACCTCCGGTTGCCCCTGCGCCCGCACCGTCCTGGACCTCGGCAGCGGCATCGGAACCGTCGGCATGATCGCTGCCTGGCGTCTGCCCGGTGCCCGCTTCGTCACCGTCGAAGCCCAGGAGGAAAGCGTCCGACTCGCCCGCAAATCCGCCGCATGGAACGGCCTCACCGACCGCTACGAAATCCGTCAGGGCGATCTCCGCGATCCCGCCATCCTCGGACCCGACGAAACCTTCGACCTGATCCTGGGCAGCCCGCCCTATTTCCCACCGGGGACCGGGGTCCACAGCGATCACCCCCAACGTCTGGCCTGCCGCTTTGAGCTCCGGGAACCGTCGCCGATTACGCCACCACCGCCGCCGCCCATCTGGCACCGGGCGGGGTGTTTGCCTGTGTGTTTCCCATCCGACCCGACGACCAGGCCGAGCGCGTCCGCGTCGGAGCTTCCGCTGCCGGGCTATCGATCGTCCGTCAGCGTCCGATCGTCCTCCGCGAAGGCGAGGATCCGCTCCTTGGGTTGTTCCTCATGCACCGGTCCACCGACCTGCCCGAGCGCTTCCGCAACGCCACCCACACCGAACCCCCGCTCGTCATTCGCCTCCGGGACGGCTCCATCTCCACCGAATACTCCGCCGTGAAGCTCTCCTTCGGATTCCCGCCCTGAACCCGTCCAGAACGGGGTGGCGACGTCCTCGTCGCCATGCCGAAAAGCCCGTCTCACGGCGATGAGGACATCGCCTCTCCGTTCCAGGGCCGGGGTGGTAACGTCCTCGTCGCCGTCTCGGAGCCATTCCAAGGGCGATGAGGACATCGCCGCCCCGATGACATGCTTGCGCTGAAAAAGCGCCGGAACGCGCCCATCACAAGAATCCCGGCAACCCACCCTCATCCGACTCCACCCCCTCCTGCTGCAACAACATCTCGGTGGCGGCGGCCAGTTCCATGCCCCACCGACGCGCCAGCAAGGGCACGCGCTCCGTGTTCGTGATGGCAAAGTTGGTTTCGCCGTACTGGACCACCGGCAGTTCCTCGCCGTAGTCGTGGCAACGGAAACCCAGCAACCGCTCGTCCAGCGTCATCCGTCCTTCGTTCCACAGGGTTTCACCCGCCCACGCGTAGCCCCGGAGAACCCGCCCGTCCCGAAGCCGTGCCCACCCGTGGAAACCCAGCACCCGATCCAGACTGAAGAATTGCACCTCACCGATCTCCCGGCTCAGCCCCACCAGCATGCGGTAGAGGGCATCCACATCGATCGTCGGGTCGGGCAACGCCCCACCGATGACAAAACTCCACCCATCCACGGGCTGCGAAAGGAACAACTCCCGGTCCCGCGCCCGACCGAGCGCCTCCGACCACCCCACCGCCGTCCCCCGCAGCGACAACACTGCACGCAGATGGGGGGTGTTGCTGGACCGGATCGCCAACCACCGGTTCGGGAGGGGAAAGGCCACCGCACGACGACGGGCCGATGTGAGCTGGCTCAAGGGTTCCACCAACCGGTTCTGACGCCGCCACTGGCGCAACTGGTGACGGTGCACGGTGATCATGGCAACCGCCCCGAGCAGCACGACGCCGAACGAAGCCAGAAGGACGATGATCACCCCAGTCACGCCGAATCCCCTACTGCCGGAACCCATCGCTGGCAACCGGGATTTCCAGAACCATTGACGAGCCCAGTGCTTCACCTCAAAAAGTCATTTGTGAAAACCGTGAGCATCCGCGACCTGAAGCACGATACTTCCACGGTCCTGTCCTGGGTCGAGATGGGTGACCGGGTCGAGATCTGCAAGCGCGGGAAGCCGGTCGCGATCATGATCCGACCGGACGCCAAACAGCAGGGTTCCCAACGGCCCGATTTCCTCGCGCGCCTCAGGTCCATCTACGGCGACCGGATCCTCCCCTCGACCGCCACCGATCTGCTTGCACAGGAGCGCGGGGACCGATGACTGCCTATGCCGACACTGATTAGGGCCTCCGCACGCCACCTCAGCTAACCACCGCCATCGCGGTCTTCCAGGGCCGGTAAGACCCGGTGAGATGGCGCACCCGGAATCCGTGCTGCGTGAGGATCCCCGTAGGCCCGCCCCACCACCCCACACCAATCATTCCGTGGGATTGTCTGGCTGGCTGGAGACCCACCCTAATTCAACCACCCGCAGTAGATCTCGTACACGTCGATGTCGCCGCCCACGAAGTAGGGCACCGGGGCCATGACGAACTGCCGGCGGGTCCCGTCAAACCGCAGTTCCACCGGCACCGCCGGAGTGTTCGGATCGTACATCTGGAAGACCCAATCCACGCCTTCCTGTCGCACAGCGCACAGGACGGTCGCGTGGTTCATCTTCAAACCCGGGAAGTCCACCAGGTGCACCACCGGAGCGCGTCCGTCCCGCACGCCCGCCGCCAGTGCCGCGGCCTCACGTTCCTGTCCCCGACGCCCGAACGGGAAGACCATCCGCCAATGCCCGCGTTGGACGTAGCTCTCCCAAACCTTCCCGCATTCCTCCTGGAACAGGCGCGGCCAGGCCTCGCTGAAGGCGTACAGCCCGTCGTAACCCGGAATCACCACCGCTTCCCCGGCCTCACTCCGGCTCCGCGGACTCCGCCGCAGCACCGCCCGGATCCGTGCGCGATACCCCGCCTCATCCAGTCGCGCCGCGCCCGGTTCGAACACCGCATGCGCATGGAACCGTTTCACCGTCCGCGACAGCACGAAGCACCGCAGCGCATACGTGGGTGGTGGATCACGCACCACATGGACCTGCGCTCCGGTGGCCGGATCCTTCCCGTAGACCCACCGGGTCTCGTTGGTGATCGCGAGCGTGTCGCGCGGGAAAACCATCGGAGCCAAACCCTGCGGCCCCCGTGACGCGCACCCCGCCGCGCAGACCATAAGGAACAACACCCACCACCCACGCAGGCCCAACACATGGCAGGAACCGCCACTCTGCCTCCCAGCGGTCCCGTTGATTTCGGTCGTTCGTGACACCGCGCCGAAGATCACGCTTGCCCATGGCCGCTGTCGACGGGCAAACACCCTTGAAATGCTGGAGCAACGCTGGCGATCCACCGTGGATCGATTCCACAATTCCCTCGCCGTCCACGAGGTCGCTTCCGGCCGCACCTGGACCTTCCGCGAGTTGGCCGCCGCCGCTGACGCCCTCGGCACCCCATCGGATCCCGTCCTCTTCCCGCAAGGCACGGGAATCCCATTCCTCCTGACCGTCCTCCAGGCATGGCGGACCCGCACTCCCGTTTGCCCGCTCGAACCTTCCCAACCCATCCCCACGATCCCCGCGCCCGCGGCCCCCATCGCCCATCTCAAGTCGACCTCCGGATCCACCGGCGCGGCCCGCTGGGTCGCCCTCACCGAATCGCAGATCGCCGCTGACGCCGACCAGATCGTCGACACGATGCAACTCTCGCCCGATTGCCCGAACGTCGGGGTCCTGTCCCTCGCCCACAGCTACGGCTACTCGAACCTGGTCACGCCACTTCTCCTTCATGGCATCCCGCTGATCCTCGCGGCCTCCGGACTCCCTACCGCCGTGCTCGCCGCCGCGCGTCTTGCCCCGCGCGTCACCCTCCCTGCGGTTCCCGCGCTCTGGTCCACCTGGCATCAGACGGACGCCATCCCGGCCAACGTCCACCTCGCCCTTTCCGCCGGGGCGCCGCTGCCGCACACGCTTGAACGCGACGTCCTCGAACAACGGGGCCTGAAGATCCACAACTTCCTCGGGGCCTCCGAATGCGGCGGCATCGCCTTTGATCGCACCCAAACCCTCCGCCCGGATCCCTCGTGTGTCGGAACCGCCATGAGCGGTGTCCGCCTTTCCACGGATGCGGACGGCGCCCTCCGCGTCCAGAGCCCGGCCGTCGCCCAATCCTATTACCCCACGCCCGCTCCCGCCCTCCAGCACCCCACCTTCCAATCCGCAGACCTGGTCTCCATCGACGACGATGGACTCCTGCGGATCCGCGGCCGGGCCTCCGACCTCATCAACGTCGCCGGCCGGAAGGTGGCTCCCGAAACCATCGAACAGGTCCTGCTCACCCACCCCGCCATCCGTGATTGCCTCGTCCTCGGTCTTCCGGACGACGACGCCCGGGGCGAGTCCATTGGCGTGGTCTACGATGTCCGTTTGCCCGTGTCCGAGTCCGACCTCCGCACCTTCCTCCAGCGCACGCTTCCCGCCTGGCAACTCCCGCGTCGCTGGTGGCTCCGGCCCGACCTCGGCGTGGACCACCGCGGGAAGCGTTCCCGAACCCACTGGCGAACACGTCTCCTGACACCCGCCGCGTGAGGGCACGACAGGGAGATCCGAGTTGCCACTTCCCAGTTCCCAGTTCGCCCATTGAAGGCCGGGTGCCCCCACCCGGCGGGCCAGAGTGCGAAGTTCCTTTGGGGACGATTTCCCCGGACATGCCGCCTTGGGAATGGCTTTGGAACGGCGACGAGGACGTCGCCACCCCGTTCCATGCGGGGGCAGTGTCAAGATGCGCCCGGGTGCGTTCTGCGCTTCTGGAATCCGGGAACTGGAAACTTCAACTGGCCCGCCCAAGGTGTGACCGAGCCCGGTCGCGGGCTTCGCGGACAAGGGCGGCGTCGGCAAGGAGATCGCCGAAGCGGAGCGACGGCATGCCGCTCTGGTTCTGCCCCAGCAGTTCGCCCGGTCCCCGCAGGCGCAGATCGGCCTCGGCGAGTTCGAATCCATCCGTGGTCCCGGCAATGACGTTGAGACGATCGGTGGCCTCAGCCTTCGTCTCGCGGGCCACCAGGATGCAATGGGAAGCCGCCGTGCCACGCCCCACCCGCCCCCGCAACTGATGCAACTGGGCCAACCCAAACAGCTCCGCGCTCAGGATCACGATCACCGACGCGTTGGGCACATCCACGCCCACCTCGATCACGGGGGTCGCCACCAGCACCGGAACACGACCTTCGCGGAATCCGAGCATCGCGGCGTCGCGCACGGCAGGGTCCATCTGACCGTGGACCATCTCCACCGCGAAGGGTTCGAGTGCAGTTCGAACGCGCTTCAACTCGCGTGTCACGGCGCGGACATCATCGTGCTCGGATTCCTCCACGCGCGGGCACACCACATACGTCTGGCGACCCGCCTCCAGTTCTGAACGCACAAAAGCCCAGACCTTGGGCAATGCGGACTCATCGCGGACATGGGTCCGGATGGATTGTCGTCCCTCGGGCAATTGGTCGAGCACGCTGATGTCGAGATCGCCGTACAATGTGAGACCGAGCGTCCGCGGGATCGGGGTCGCCGTCATGACGAGGAGGTGCGGGAAGTTTCCCTTCCGGACGAGCTGTTCGCGCTGGCTGACGCCGAACTTGTGCTGCTCGTCGATGATCACGAGACCGAGGCGCTGGAACTCCACCGCATCCTGGATCAGCGCATGGGTGCCAACCCACACCACCGGTCCCTGCCCCGCGCCGTCCCCGCCCTCCACCCGTCCGCCGGCACGCAGTCCCACGCGGATGCCAAGCGGCTCGAACCAGCGTCGGAAATGACCCGCCAACTGCGACGCCAGGATTTCCGTGGGAGCCATGACGGCGACGTCCGCCCCTGACTCCAGCGCCATCAGGGCCGTGCACGCTGCCACGACGGTCTTCCCGGATCCCACATCGCCCTGCAGCAGGCGCCGCATCGGACGCCCCGGTCCCATGTCCGTGCGGATCTCCCGCAAGACACGCGTCTGGGCTGCCGTCAGGCGGAAGCCGAGGCCCGCCAGGAACGGCCGGATCATCCGGTTGTCGCCCCGACACGAATCCGTCTTCGCCTTGGCTTCGAGATTCTGCCGCCGCCGTTGGATGGCCAGTTGGAGATCGAGGAACTCCTCGAAGGCGAAGCGTTCGCGCGCCCGTTGGGCATCCGCCAACTCCACGGGAAAATGCAGGTCGCGCACCGCCTGCTCGCGCGTTGGCCAGGCACGACCATCGGCTCCCGCAGCTCCAACCAGGTCGGGATCCAGCGCAGGAATGGACCCGGCAAACTCGGCCAAGGCATTCCACACAAGGGTCCGCATCACCCGCCCCGACAATCCCTCCGTCAGCCCGTGGATGGAACGATCCGGTTCAGATGCACGCGTGGGTCGTCCTCAGACTCCAGTCGTTCCGTCTCGGGATGGTCGATCTGACGCGGCCGAAGCGAGTTTGGCTTTCCGAAGACCAGCACCCGGTCGCCCACGGAATAAACCCGGGCCAGTTGGGGCACGTTCCACCAGCGGCAGTGCAGCCGGCCCGTATCGTCGTCGAGGATGAACTCGAACACCGATCGGGTGCGCATCTTGAACCACTTCACCCCGGCCGCGACGATGGTTCCGGCCACGGTGACAGGCACGCCCAGCTCCACGTCACGGATGGCCGCCAGCTTCCGTCGGTCCTCATGACGACGGGGTTGGTGGAGCAGGAGATCCCCAACGGTCCGGATGCCGAGCCGTTCGAGCAGCGCCGCGCGCTCCGGCCCCACGCCGCGGACATGCGTGACGGGTGCGTCCCACGCAGCCGTGGGCGTGGAAGGCACGGGTGGATCAACCGTTGGAACGGGCGGCAGCGGCGGAGTCGTCATGGTCGTCAGGCCGTCCGAAGAGGCCTCCAGACGGTTCCCTAGAATGGCTTGAAGTTGCCGACGTACAAACCGAAGAGGCGATGATGTTCCTCGATGCAGTAGCGGTCGGTCATGCTGGCGAGGTAGTCGCACACGGCGCGTTCGAGCCCGATCTTGTCGCAGCGTTTGCGTGCCCCTGGGCCGATCTGATCCGGGTGCTTCAGGTAGAAGTGGAACACCTCCGCCAGCATGCGGATGGCGCGCTTGTTGGGCTCGGCCACGACCGGGTGGTAATACAGATTCTTGTAGAGGAATTTCCGGAGCTGGATGTTCTGACGCCGGCGCTCCGGGCTGTACTGCACGATGGCCCGCTTGTTGCCACGGACATCATCCACGGTCTTCACCTTCGCCGCCTTCAGGCGTTCCTCGGTGGTCAGGACGACATCGGACACCTGCCCGTCGATGATCTCGCGGATGGTGTAATAGCGCCGGCTTTCCTCGGGGAGCTTGCCGAACTTCTTCTTCACCGAATGCGCCGCCAGGCCCCACACCTCGACCTCCTTCAGCAGTCGATCCTCGTCGAGCAGCTTGGAATCGAGACCATCGTCGAGATCGTGGCTGTAGTAGGTGATCTCGTCCGCGAGGTTGGCGATCTGGGCTTCGAGGCTTGGCTGGTGATGTTCAAAGGTCGCACCACCCGGCGGATGGTCGAATCCGGTCTGGTGCTTCGCCAATCCCTCGCGCACCTCCCAGCTGAGGTTGAGTCCGTTGAACTGGGGATACTTCTGCTCGAGTTCCTCGACGATGCGCAGGCTCTGCTTGTTGTGATCGAACCCGCCATGGCCGCGCATCAACCGGTCGAGCATGTACTCGCCCTTGTGGCCGAACGGCGAATGGCCGAGATCATGGGCCAGCGCGATGGTCTCGGCCAGATCCTCGTTGAGGCCCAGCGCCCGGGCGATGTTCCGGGAGATCGCCGCAACCTCCATCGTGTGCGTCAGGCGGGTGCGCAGATGGTCGCCAGTGCCGTTGAGGAAGACCTGCGTCTTGTACTCCAACCGACGGAAGGCCCGGCTGTGGATGACCCGGTCGCGATCCCGCTGGAACTGCGTCCGCCACGTGGGCGGATCCTCGGCATGGACGCGCCCTCGCGTCGCCGCGCTCATTTGTGCGTAGGGCGCCAGGATCTGACGTTCCCGTGTTTCCAGTTCCAATCGATCAACCGGCATACGGACCCAAGCATGCGACACGATCGGCCCCAAGCAAAGCGCGGTGCTGCGACGGCTTGGTGGGGCTCATCATCCATGCCTCCTCACGTCGGCAACTACGTTGGTAGCAGCGGACGTCAGGACGCTGAGGTTCATGTCCGTCTTTCCACTGCCTCCTGACGTCGGCAGCTACGTTGGTAGCAGCGGACGTCAGGACGCTGAGCTCATCACCTCTCTCCACTGCCTCCTCACGTCGGCAGCTACGTTGGTAGAATTCTTCGGGAAACAAAAAAGGGGCGGCGCTGATGGCGCCGCCCCGTGTTGTCCCAAGGTGGGATCTTCTCCCCGATTACTTCTTCGAGGCCCAGTCGAGGGCGTTGACCAGGAGAGCCTGGTAGGCGGGGTGACTGTGGGAGGCCCCGTCGTGTCCCAACGTGATGGCCGCGATGCGGGACTTCGGATGCTTCACGACGAAGACCATCGGGTAGGTCTTGTTCTTCTGCTTCGAGTACGCCGTGGCAAGGACCTGGATCTCGGTGCCCTTGGTGTCGGGTTCGAACCAGTAGAGCTCGTCCGCGAGGGTGAACTTCGCGGGCACGCCCTTCATGAGCGGATGGTTGGGTTCGGTGACGGTGACCTCGAATTCGCCGTAGCGGTCGTGGCCGCGGGAACCACCGCCGCAGAGCTCGCGATTGTACTCGGGCCAGTTGCCTTCCCAGTTGTACCAGAGCGACGGGTGGACGATGAGCATGCCCTTGCCGGAGCGGGCGTGGTTGAGGACGGCGTCGCGCGTGGCGGCGTCGGTGAACGGCTTGTTGTTGCTCAGGTAAAGGACGTCGAGGTCCTTGATCACGGGAGCGAGGCCGCCGGTGGTTTCCGTGTAGTTCACGGCTGCCTTGCCGGTGGCCTTGAGCGTGGCGACGTCAGCGAGGTTGAAGAACCTCTGGAAGTCGTGGGAGGAACCACCACCCACGATGAGGGTCTTGAGGCCAGCGCCCCACTCGAACTTGGGCGCGGGCGGAGCGGCCGCGGCGGATTCGCCGCCGGCCGACAACGGTGCGAGCATCGCGCCGTCGTTGCCGGGCACTTCGGCAGTGATGCCGACCCACGTCGCCGCGACGAAGTTGTTGAGACTCTCCAGGGTGATCTTCTCAACCACGGCGCGTCCCTTCACCAGCTTGGTGAACGCACGGACCTGCTTCCCACCAGCGGCCAACTCGGGCACTTCCTTGGAACCCGGGACATCAAACCGGCCAATGTAGTCGGCCACCTCGATGCCATTCCGGATCATGATCTCCTCCGTGGTCCCACCGGCGAAATGCAGGGTGACCTTGGTGACCGGCAGACCCTTGGTGTTCTCGCCATTGTACGGATAAGCCCATCCGCCGACGCCGCCGAGGAAGTGGAGACGGCCGATGGCGATGCCCGCCTTCAGCTCGACCTTCGCGGGATAGTTGCGGGCGAGGCCCTCGGTGCCCTTCAGCACGAGGAGGTTGTTCCCGGTCGGGCTCTTCTGGAGGCTCAGGACGTCGAAGGGCACGTCGCCGACCTTGATGGTGCCGTGCTTGCGGAAGCGCACGGTCTCGTCCTTGGCTTCCTCGTTGGCGTAGATGCCCTTGTTGTTGGCGACGTTGAACACGCCGGTCATGTCGAGGATGCGGAAGCGGTTTTCGTCCGCGCAGATGTAGGTCAGCAGGTCGCGCAGGCCCTCGGCACCGAGCTGCTCGAAGCCCTCGGGCATCAGCGAACGGCCGGTGTTGGTGCGGGACTTGATGTTGTCCTTGCGGATGGTGTTATCGCCGGAGGCATCGCGGATCAGGATCTCGGCGTTGTTCTCGCGATCGATCACGCCGTTGTAGGTGAGGTCGTCCTTGGTCTCGATGGACACCGCGACGAAGTTGGGTTCAACCAACCGGTTCGGATCGACGATGTGGACGAGCAGGTCGGCGGCCCCGTGGGCGCCCATGCCGGTGAGGTTGGGGGCGAGGTTGCGCCCCTCGTTCTTGAAGACGTGGCAACCGGCACAGTTCGCCGTGTAGAGCTTCTTGCCGTTCTCGATGTTGCCGACCTTTTCCACCTCGGGAACGAAACGGGCAATCAGGGCCTCCTTCTCCTTCTGCTCGGGCCCCTTCAATCCATCGATGGTCTCGTTGGCCTTGGCGGCCACGGCCTTGTCGGCGTGCGTGCGGAGGCGGTGCTGGAAGGCCGGTCCCACCTGCTGGAGGCCGATGGTCTTGTCGGCCAGCGCCTGCACCATGCGCATGGACCAGTCGCCACGCTTGAGGACCGCGCCGAAGAGCGGTTCCTGCAGCTCACCGGAAACCCGGGAGAACGCGCTGACCAACTGCTCGCCAACCGCGGGTTCAGGGGTCACGCCGAGGGCGTCAATGACCCGGCGTTGCAATGCGGTGGAACCGTTGCCACCGAGCAAGGCACCGACCGACGGGATGATGCCGGCGTCGAGACGGCGGACGCCGAGAAGGTTGATGGCGACCTGCGCGCGCTGGTCATCGGCGAGGGACACGTTCGCGAGGCTCGTGCGCAACTGGCTGATCACCGGCTTGAGGGCATCGCTCATGGCCCCGGTCTTGTCCCATCGGGCAACGAGCGGAAGAACCGAGCCGGGCAATCCGGGCCGGCTGGACTTCAGCATGGCCCCGAGGGCCGCCTGAAGGTCGGCGTTCCACGCGGGAACAACATCGACCTTGAGTGCTCCGGCCAACGTTTCGAGGGCGGACTGCTTCAACGCGTCGGCCGACGCCGGCTGCCTGGACAGCAGCGAGATCACCTGCGCTACCTGGGAGGCATCCCCCTTGTTCGCGAGGATGCGGACAGCGTGCCCGACGAAGTCGGCGAGGAACGCGGGATCCTTGGCCTGGAAGGCAGCGGAGACGAACATCGACGGATTGTTGGCGGCAACGCCGAGCGCAGCCGACTGGAGATGCTTGTCCTTGAGCTCGGGCCAGAGCGCCACGATCTCGGCGGCGATGGCCGGCGTGGCTTCCATCGACGCCATCGCGAGGAGGGCGTTGATCTGGACGCGGGGTTCCGTGGAGCGGATGGACGCCTGCACGGCGGGACCGACCGGGCCGGAAGACGGCCTGGATCCACTGGAGGCTTCGGCAACCACCTTCAAGGCGTTCTTCCGGAGCACGGGATCGGCATCGTTGAGGGCGAGGACGAGATCCTTCTGGTCGAGCGCACCCACGTTGTTCAGGACCCACATCGCATGCATCCGGGACAGACTCGGCTTGCCCGCGGCAACCGCCTGCGAAAGGGCTGCCCGGGAGAAGTCTGCCGGCTGCTCGGACAGGAGCCGGTGGGCCGTCATGCGCACCCAGCCGTTCGGATGGTCCAGCAGGGCGACGAGGCCCGCGGCGTTCTTCGAGTCGAACTTCCAGGCCGGAAGCGTCTTCGCCTGCTTGTGCTGCACCTTCCAGATGCGGCCGAAATGATGGTCGCGGTCAGGACGCGTGGCGGCGTTGCGGGCACCGTGGGCCGGGCCGCGGGTGTCGTTGTGGATCGCCGCCTGATTGTAGAAGTCGACGATGTACAACGCGCCGTCCGGTCCGATGCGCTCGTGAACCGGGCGGAACCAGAGGTCCGTCGAGGCGACGAACTCGGTCTCTTCACGACCTGCTTCCTTGGAAGCGACGTAGGTCACACCCTTCGGCGTGAGGAGCTCGTTGTGGACGAGGCTCATCGTGGTCTCGGAGGTGAAGTGGGAGCCATTGTAGCGCTCCGGCCAGGCACCGCCGTTGTAGATGCAGCAGCCTGCCGCCGCGGTGAAGTAGCCAACCCAATCGATCTGCACGTACGCCGGCCGGGTGTGCTTCACCGCCGGGAAGATCTTCTGGTGATCGGGGGCCACGAAGGAGGAGCGGATGCCGCCCACCGAGGCCTTCGCGAGCGCCTTCTCCGGCATCACCACGTGGAGGAAGTGCTCACCGCAGGTGGCCGTCGTGTAGAAGACCTCGCCGTCCGGCGCGAAGTCGAAGCCCCACGTATTGCAGGTGCCCGCCGCATACTGCTCGATGGCGCTGCCATCGGGGCGGAACCGGATCACGCCGGCCGTGATGCGGCCGAAGTCCTTCTTGCCGTCGAGGGACTTCGGCGAACCGGCCGAATACCCGACCGCGCCGTAGACCCATCCGTCCATGCCCCAGCGGAAATTGTTGATGACCGCGTGGGTGTCGAAGTTCCCGAAGCCGGTGAAGAGGGTGATCTTCTCGCTGCCTTCGACCATGTCGCAGACGCCGTCGCCGTTCTTGTCGCGGAGCCAGAGGATCTCGGGCGCCTGGGCGACGATGACGCCGTCCTTGTGGAACACGAGGGAGGTCACCAGCTCGAGGCCGTCCGCGAAGACGTGCTTCTTGTCCATGACGCCGTCGCCGTTGGTGTCTTCCAGCCACGCGATGCGGTCCCGGGCGGGGCGGTCTTCCTTGTCACCAGCGGGCGTCTGGCCCGGGTTCTTGAGGAAGACGGGAGCAATGGGGCGGTCGTTCTTGTTGATGGTCCGGCCGCCGGGATACTCGGGCGTCTCGGCCACCCAGACCTTGCCGCTGGGATCCCAGTCCATGGAGATGGCCTTCTCCAGCAGGGGTTCGGAGGCGACCACCTTCACGTCAAACTCGGGGTGGGTGATGACCTTCGCGGCCGCCTTTTCGGGCGTCACGGGGCCACCCTCGGGATACTTCAGGGACGCCAGTTCCTCGGGCTTGCAGAACTCGTCGACGTTGTCGCGCCGGCCGGCCCACGCGATCGAGCGCAGGACCATGGCCTTGTAATGCGGGCTCTGGAAGGAGACGTACTCGTGGCCGGGAAGGCTGACGATGGACCGGTAGGGCTTGGAGCCACCGGGCCAGGTCTTCTCGTAGGTCCAGATCTGCGGCGCGATGACGAAGACGCTGTGGAAGCTCGTCGCGAGGACGTTGACGTCCGGCGCCATGTCGAGGTCGTAGTAGATCTCGTCCTTCCAGTCGAAGTTCGAGATGCCGCGGCTCACCGGATGCTCGGTGTTCACGAAGTACACGCCCACTTCGCCCTCATACCACTTGGTCTTCTTGTCCCCATCCCAGCGCCAGGCGCCGCCCATGACCTGCTTCGCCCATTCGTGCTGGTCTCCGGAAACCACGCCGTCGTGGAGGACGACCAGGCCGCCGCCACGCTGGAGGAACTTCTCGAAGTTCGCCCGGTTCTCGCCGGTGATCTTCATGCCGTCGGCCGCAAACACGACGACCACGTCGGTCTTTTCGAGCTGTGCGGCCGTCGGCAACTCCATGGCCCCGTCCACCTGGACGCCCCGTTGGCCGAGCAGTTGGGTGTATTCCCCGAGGAATCTCGGGTGGTCATGCTGGCCGGGGCCGTGCGTTTTGATTCCGGCGCGGATGAACACGCGGAGCGGATCGGCCGCCTGACTCGCGACGGCCAGAAGGCCGGCGAACAGGAGACCGCAGAGGCGGATGAACTTCGTCGTCATGGCAATGGTGTCCCGAAAACGTGAACCGCGACGAAAGCCCGGCCAACCAAATTCACAGCCGTTCCACGTCACGGGGACTTTGGGATGGTGCGTTGGGAACCGCGGCCGGACCATGCCGTTGCGGCACGCGTAGCTATCGGGAATCCACGTCACCCACCCGGGCCCCTCCGTCGCCGAACGCCTCCTTGAGCTGTTGTTCCATGCGTTTCTCGCCCGCGGCCTCGCCAAACCAGTGGTTCAGCACGAGCACGTTTCCGAGCGCCCACACACCAAAACCAAGGGTCAGGACCAGCGCCTCCGGCACCATCAGCATCCCCCACAACCGAAGGACCGCCCAACCCGCCGCGGCAGTCCAAACCAGGCAGAAATGGAGCGTGAACCAGTTGAACAGCGTCCATTCCCTGCCCCACACGAGGCCGCTCAGCTTGCGTGCGGCATGCGGATAGAAGTACTCGGCCTCCATCTCGCTCGCGATGAGCACGCGGCTTCCAAGGAGGCGGTTGATCTGACCTTCCAGCGCCCGGGCATGCACCCGGGCGAAATCGCAGTTGCACAGGAAGAACGACGCCGTCATCCCCGCCGTCACCACCCCGATCGGGACCAACGAGAGCGCCAGCACCGAACCATCCCGCAACGCCCACAGGATCGCCGCGGTGCTGACCAACAGGAGCGTGAAGAATTTCCGGTTGTACGCGTATTGCATCGCCCGCATCCGCTCCAACTGGCGGGTCCAGGCGTCGTACTTCATCCGCTCGAGGTCGGTCATGGGGGGAGTTGGAAGTTTCAAGTTTCAAGTTTCAAGGTTGAAGCCGGAAACTGCCCGCATCCGGAACGGGGGGCGACGTCCTCGTCGCCGTTCCAAAGCCATTCCCAATGGCGATGAGGACATCGCCGCCCCGAATCCTTTCCAACAGGGGGCAGTGTCAAAATGCGCCCGGTTGTAGGCCGCGTGACCCCACGCGGGGGAGAGGAAGTTTTGAAGTTTCAC
The DNA here is from genome assembly GCA_965283655.1 of Limisphaerales bacterium. Lineage (GTDB taxonomy): Bacteria > Verrucomicrobiota > Verrucomicrobiia > Limisphaerales > UBA9464 > UBA6176. The sequence goes on from CBDIPJ010000024.1 coordinate 99,415, forward strand.
GTTTCAAGTTTTGAAGTTCCCGGAACCACAGCCTCCTGACGTCGTCTGCCACCCACGAGTTTGGCGTTTGATCCGCCGGGTGAGGGCACCCGGCCTGCACACTTCAGGCTCCTTCACAAAAAAGGCGCCGCCCCGGACCGGGGCGACGCCGTGACAACAACCGTTGGTATTCCGATTACTGGCGCACGCGGAAGTACCGCACATCCCCCGTGGTCGGGGTCGTGTATCCCGAAGCCGCACCGGCCACATCGTTCCATCCCGTCGGGAAGGTCGTGGTCGATTGCAGGACACCGCCACCCGTCCACGTCACCGTGACATTGCCACCGGCCGTGGAAATGCCGAGCACGGGACCTTCCGCCTGCTGGGTGTTCAGGCTGATCGTGACCTCGTCCATCCAGTGGTTGTCGTTCAATCCGCCCGTGCGTGCGCCCCACGCGAAACGGCCTTCGCCAAACGGCGTGAACGCAGGCAGGGCCAACCCACGATAGACCGCGGTGTCGCCGTAGTAGAGATCGAGCAGGCCACTACGGCTCACCCGCACCCCGATGGGCTTGAAGACGTCACCCGTGCGGAGCACCGACATGGGCAGCGATCGCGTCGCCACCTGGTTTCCCTGATAGATCACCGTGATCTCCGGCGCGACTTCGGAGGCACCGTTGTCGTAGGTATCGAACCCGATGATCAGGCCGGAACCGGCACCGTCCTCACCGAAGGCCGCATCCCCGATCTCGGGACCGAAGGCGAAGCTGAAGCCGTCCGCGGGAATGTCCGTGCCGCCGCCCACACGCATCTGCCAGACGGCGATGAAGTCGGTGATCGGGCTCGGACTGGTCGGGGTGGGCAGGATGAACGCACCGCCCTGACCGTTCTCGGCGGTCGTGAGGGACATGTAACCGGAATCCGCTACGCCACCCGTCGCCTGGACGGAGGCGGAGCCGATGGTCAACGCATCGGCAGGCGTGCCGCCGTCGTTGAAGTTCACGCGGATCGCCGGGGTGTTCCCCGCGGTGAAGGCCGTGAGGACGGAGGCCTTGGCCACCCGGCTGTTCACGCCACCGGTACCACTGCGCACCACCACGGAATAGGTCGCACCATCATCGGCAGCCGTCAGCGACGGCGTGGTGTACGAGGCCTGCGTCGCGCCCGGGATGTTCGTGTCCCCCTTCTTCCATTGATAGGTGGAGGCCGTGGGATTGCTGACCTGCACGTTGAACGTCGCCGGGAATCCAGCGAGCACCAGGGCATCGGCCGGTTCCTGCGTGATCGAGACCGTCGCCGGAATCGTGTAGGCCAAGCGGACGTTGTCGAACCAGTAGCTGGCATTCAGACCACCGGTGCGGGCGTACATCGCCACACGCGCACCGCTCATCGGCACATACCCCGGCAACGCCAGCGCCTTGGCGACCACCAGGTCACCGAAGGCCAGGTCCAGGACGCCCGCCTGGGTCACGCGCACCACCGCCGTGCGGTACTCACCCGAGTTCACG
>CBDIPJ010000025.1:0-90249 GCA_965283655.1 Limisphaerales bacterium
GGGAGCAGCAGCCCGGCAAGGATCGTCAGGATGGCAATCACCACCAGCAGTTCGATCAGGGTGAAACCCGACCGATCCTGGGGGGATCGAGACCGAGGGAATTTCGCAACGGCGCGCACTGGCAGGAAAGTATTCGTCAGGACCGGGATCGCTTCCGAGTCGTTGCCGAACATTAGTGGTTTATTGTCCAGACCGCCAGTCAGGAGGGTGAGTCTGAAGCGAGATTGCACCTGCATGATGCTGGATGCATTCGCAGGGATGCACGCCATGCAGGACGAGAGCTGGGTTGCGGTTGTCAGGAGCTGTTGGTTTTCAAGTCTCTTTGGCAGAGGTGTTTGTGGTGATGCTCGTCTCATCTCCGAGTTGGCATCGCGCCTGCGATTACGAATCTTGTCAGACGATGGGAGCCAAGTGCGCTGCTCCAGGGGAGGTTCAGGGATCCAGGGAGAACCAAAGGGAGGGCGGCGTAAAGGGGAAAGCCTGGGGAAACAAAGGGTGCTTTCGAAGGGGCTGGGTGAACGGGATTTCTGACCAGGGTTGCCAAGGGAAAAGGGGGCAGGGGCTTTCGACGGGGTATCGAAAGGCAAGGCAAGCCCAGCGATCCGTATCGCTCCGGCGCAGTCCAGGGGTCTGGGGGGCGCGCCGGAGCGGTTCTGTTGTTCGGGTCAGCCTGTGGAAATGGATTCGAAACCCCTCAAGGTGCCGGACGCCACCCGTTCCCATGAGTCACGGATGAACGTTGCGTTGAACCCAACCATTCGGGGTTCAAGGGAAACCGCGATTTCCCAGAGCAGTGCCGGCCTTTGGTGAGAGAGCCATTCATGAAACATTTGCTGCCAGCTGTGACCGATTGGCAGCGGGAGAACGGATTCGCTGGATCGCGGGTGGGATAACGACAGCGGGAGTTCGGCAACGGTGGCATCCGGATGGGCAACCAACCAGAGCAGTGCACCCACACGATGGACATCCCCCCGGCGGGCGGAGGGAAAGGGGCCAGAGGCGCCCTCGAAGGGTTCGCTGATCCATTGAACCTGGATGTGGTCCATGTGGTTCGTGCAGCGGGCCCAAAGGGGTGGCGGCCGCCAGCGTCCGGCACGGTTGAATCGGGGTTGATCCCGGAGGATGGATTCGGCTTCGAGTGCCAAAGCCGATGCCTCATCCGCCATGGCCTGCCACTCGATACGCTGGGTGGCGTGGATAAGCCGGGTGATTCTTTGGTTTTGGCCATGGGTGCGCCGGTACGAAGAGAGTCGCTGCCGAAGGGATCGGGCCTTGCCGACGTAAAGGAGTGTGCCGTTCTCGTCGAAGAACCGGTAAACCCCGGGTTGTTCCGGCACGCTTCGGAACCAATCAACACCCAGGCGTTCGACCAACGGTTGAGGCGCAGGGAGAAGTCGAAGCTGGGTCGGCGGCATCTGGGCGCGGATCAGCTCTTGTTCTGGCGTTCCTGTTGGATCTCGCTCAAGGCCTTCAGGCTGAAAAGCCCTGTCGGCTGTTCATCCTGAAAGAAGACCCAATCTGCGACGACGCCGGTATCAATGGTGACTTTGGAATCCAGTTTGAGATCTCCCAGATCGATGGGCTCGTTTCCGAGCCGACCGGAGATGAGGCCGTCCGTGATCGATTCGACGGTGATCCAGATGAACTCGGTTCTGGAGCCAACGGTGATTGGGGCCTTCACGGCGCAGTGTTTGGCATTGCCTGAGGTGAAGGCTTCAACGAATTCGTTCCACCGTCTCCTTGCCTCATTCGAGGCTTCCACCATCCGTGGATCTTCATCACCGACTTCCACGACCGGGGGGACCACCAGATCGGTGAAGACGCCCGTCACGTCACCCTGCCTGAGTTTGGTTTCGAGTGCGTCATCCCAGTGGTTGAACCGGCGTTCGCCGGGTTGGTAAATCGCCTGACAGTCAGGTCCTGCGAGCTCGGCGACCAGACGGGCGAGTCTTGGGTAGTGTTCCTCCGGCAGGATGCTTTCTTCCTCCCGTTGGACCAGATCCACGGCGAGCCAGCCCCGGTTCTCCTCGAGAACCTTCCGCAACCGCGCTTCCCCTGCCTGGTCGGAGATCGCCGTTGGATCTTCAAAATAGGGGCGGTCCGAACAGTGCACGAGATGGAGTCGCAGGGCCGCTGCCGCGATCAGCAGGGGCGGCTTGCCCGTCACGAACTGTCCTGTGCCTTCCTGCGGAGTTTCCGCGGCAGCAGGCGCTCCTTCGGCGGATTGAGTCTCGGTCACCACCTCGAATCGTCCTCCCCACGCGGTCTCGCAGTATCGCGCGAGGGTGGAGGCATCAAGATGTCTGGGGCGTCGAAGGAGCAGGACAAGGGAAATCAGTGGGCGATCGTGGGCGTGGGACTTGGCTCGATCGGCGGACAATCGGGCCGGTGCGAAGAGTTGCCAGATGTCCCATATGACGAAGGCAAGGACCACCGCCGGCAGCCATTGCCATCGGACTTCGGGTTGGGTGGTGGCATGCCAGAGAGCGTCGACCGCAAGCAGCGCAGCGGCGGCACAGGCGGGAATCCGTGCAGCCCCGACACAAAACCAAAGCGCGACGGCAAGAAGCATTGCCAGTGGGGCAATCCCGAGGTGAAGCGCTCCTTCCCACAGGGTGGGCTTTGTTGACATCACGCCCCTCCAGAGCGAGTGGGCGCCAAAGCCAAGAAGAGCGGATGCCGCGAGTGCCCGCGGGAACCCGGGGAAGAGTGGCCTGCGCGCATTCATGAGGGCAGTTGGATCAATCCAGGTTGTTCGTCCCGGCGTGGAGACATGCTCAAGCTGTGGCCTCCTTCACCGGGATCCGGATGTAGATTTACGTCCGTGCACCAATGTTCGGCAACTCCGTTGATGCATCCAATCGTCGCAATTGATACCTCGGGGAAGTGAACACGCAGGACTTGATCCGGCTTGGCGTACCGCCGGGTGACACCATGCGCCGAGGGGTTGATTTCATTTCGAGGTACATCCTGAAGGGATTGGACAGATCGTTACTCGAGGTCGAGGTGCGCGCGGTGATCGCAGATCCGGCACGGTTCACGAAGGATCCGCTTCGCGGGGGCTTTGCCCAGGCCCTGCTCCGGACGGAGCGCAAGGTCATTCCTGCCGCGGCTTCGTGGCGCCAATGGGGTGAGGGGTTGGAGCCCGAGGCGGTGAACCAGATGGCGCGTGCCTGTCAGTTGCCGATCTCTGTGGCGGGAGCGCTGATGCCGGATGCCCATCTTGGCTATGGGCTTCCGATTGGTGGGGTTCTGGCGACTCGGGGAGCCGTGATTCCCTATGCGGTCGGCGTCGACATCGCTTGTCGTATGAAGCTGACGGTGCTGGACCTGCCGGTGCGCGATCTCGAGCGGAAACGGGAGCGACTGGTGCGCGCGATCGAGGAGGAAACCCGCTTCGGAATCGGGGCTTCATTCAGCGATCGGCGTCAACACGAGGTCATGGATGCTGACTGGGCGGTGAGCCCAGTGACTTCTGCAAACCGCGATCGGGCCTGGGCGCAGTTGGGCACGAGCGGGTCCGGAAATCATTTCGTGGAGTTCGGGACCTTCTCACTGGAGGAACCGTTGGATGGGCTTCCGGCAGGCGAGTATGTGGCACTGCTCAGCCACAGTGGGAGTCGGGGCTGTGGGGCTGCGGTTTGCCAGCATTACAGTGATTTGGCCATGGCAAGGCATCGCGAATTGCCCAAGGAACACCTTCACCTCGCGTGGTTGGAACTGACCGAAGCGGAAGGAATGGAGTACTGGGCGGCGATGGAACTGATGGGCCGCTATGCGGCGGCGAACCATGAGTTGATCCATCGGCACATTGCCTCGCACCTCGGCCTGGAGGTGCTGCTGGATGTCGAAAACCACCACAACTTCGCCTGGAAGGAGCGCCATCGCATCGGTGCCGCCGACCAGGATGTCGTTGTCCATCGAAAGGGAGCAACACCTGCCGGGGTAGGGGTGCTGGGGATCATTCCCGGCTCGATGGCCACACCCGGATATCTGGTTCGAGGTCGTGGGTGTGTGGAGGCTTTGGCGTCGGCCTCGCATGGTGCCGGTCGGATCATGAGCCGAAAACAGGCCCAGGCCTCCTTTGAATGGACCAAGGTGCGGCGGCTTCTCCGGGAACGCGGTGTTCACCTCATATCTGCTGGAATCGATGAGGTTCCTGGCGTCTACAAGGACATCGAGCAAGTGATGGCTGCCCAGCGGGAACTCGTGGACATCATGGGCAAGTTCGAGCCGCGGATCGTGAAGATGGCCGATGCCGGTGAAAGGGCCGAAGACTGACGATCGACCGGAGGCACCGGCGGTGGCGCAGATCTCCGAGTCCTGGAGTCAAGCGGGTCAGGTGGACTCGCTGGAAGCAACGGAGGCGAAGCGGGGATCGGTAAAGAAGTCTTCACCCGGTTGGCGGGCGTTGTAGGGGGCATTCGCCTGTCGGAATGACCAGGCATTCGAGAGGCGACGCAAGACGTCGGCTGGAATCGCATGGTCTTCCTTCAGGGAATCCCAGTGGCCGGCGCGAAGATTGTTCAATGCGCCCAACGGCCACTGGAGGCAGGCCGCCAGGATGGAGGACCAGCGGAAGTACTTGACGGCAACGATGATCAAATTTGCCCGTTGGCCGACGTAGCGACGCCGGCTGGCTGGCCGTCCTGTTGTTGACAGGATGTGGCCGTTGGAAGCGTTGACCGCGTGGTAGATCCGCGCATCCGGGGCCATGACACAGCGCCAACCCCTCTGCCATGCCCTGAGGAAGAGATCCACATCCTCGTGATCCAGGAAGAAGGACGTGTCCCATCCTCCGATCGCTTCGTACATTTCCCGATGGATCAGGAAAGCCCCAGCGCAGGGCAATGGAGTTTCGGAACCTGCAGGGAGGTCGACGGTGAAGTCTGCGGCGCGGAAGGGATACGGTGAATTGAGGTGCCAAATCGACTTCTTGAACCGTGTGGTGCCATGCAGCCATTCCTTCCCGTCATAGGTCCAATGCCAGCCGTCGACGGCGCCGATACGGTTGGGAAGGTCGATCCCGAGGGCGAGGTTGCGAAGGCATTGTGGATCGAACCACATATCCTCGTTGCAGAAGAAAAGCAGTTCACCTCGTGCCGCGGCTGCCCCTGCGGCGTACCCGGTCACCAGTCCGGATTCAGGGGGTTCCGTGCAAAGTCGGATGTCCGTTTGGGCCTGGAGATACGGGACGGACCCATCGGTACTCTGGCGGTCAACGATGATGATCTCGGTCTCGACGCCCTGTTGTCCCCGGAGTGATTCGAGCAGCCGTGGGAGGAAACGCAGGCCGTTGAAGTTGGAGACGATGACGGAGATCATTCCAGACTACTTCCAGATCAGGGGCAGGTTCTGGGCGAGTTCCAGTTGGCCAAAGCGTGCAGGGTCACAAGGCCCCAGTTCTCGCGCCCACCGTGCCATACGATCGATTCCAGTCGCCAAGGGTGTGCTCTCCGCGACCCCAAAGACCCGGCGGAACTTGGAGTGCTCGGCGACCGCGTGGATGACCTCGGGGCGGGCTGGAAAGTGACGGATTCTGGGTTCGATTCCAACCGCACAGGCAATCCGGTTAGCGAGGTCGAGGATGCGTGTCGGCTGATCTGTCCCGATATTGAATGTCTGGTTGGCCGCACCTTCCACCAGTGGCGCACGGGCGATGGAGGCGGCGATGTCACCGATGTAGGTGAACGAACGGGTCTGCATCCCGTCCCCAAGGATGGTCATGGGTTCGCCACGGAGACATTGGTTCAAAAAGATCCCGACGACGTTGCGGTAGCGATCACCGATGTGCTGGCGTTCGCCGTAGACATTGTGAGGCCTGAAGATGGTGTGGCGGAGTCCGAAAACCGTGGCGGCGGCCGCCAGGTCCAGTTCGACGGCGTATTTGGCCACACCATAGGGGTCTTCTGGATGCGGCGTTGTTTCCTCGGTCAGCGGGAGTTGACCGGCACCGTAGACGGCGATGGAGCTGGCAAAGACGAAATGACGGACCCGGTGATGGATCGAGGCATTGATCAGTCGTGCGGAGCCGACCAGATTCGTTTCGTAATTGAAGCAGCGCAGGTGATGGGAGAGCCCTTCGGCCGCATAGGCAGCGAAGTGGTAGACGTACTCGAACGGGCCATGATCGCGCCAGACGCTTTCCAGAAACGAAGGATCCCGGATGTCTCCAACGCAAATCGGTACCGTCGGTGATAGGTTTCTCCGGAAGCCGCCCGAGAGATTGTCGAGGCCAACGACCTCCATGCCAAGAGCTGAGCATGCATCGGCGACGTGGGAACCGATGAAGCCTGCTGCTCCGGTTATGAGGGCTCGGGGTGAACTCATGGGATATCGCTGTCAGACACGCTGCGCGACTCTGCGCAAAGCTGCGCCCTGAAAACAAACTGGAAACCGAATAACCCGGGGCAAGCCTTGCAGGCGAGCCGATCAATTGGTTCCCGGAGTGGGCCGGTCCACCGGCTACCAGGAAATCCGCCATCGGCGGTTTGAGCCATCGTCGCCCAACCCGTTTGCGTCAGCAGCGCACCGGCGGTCGTCCAGTCAAAGAATCGAAGGTGGGTGGAATCCATGATGCCACCGTCGGTGTAGCGGAAATGTCCTTTGAGCAGGGCCAGTCTCTGTCGCCAGAAGAGAATGTTCGGGAGGGCGACGATGAGCCATGCGCCGGGTTTTGCAGCGCGACGAAGCCTCCTCAGGAGGTTCCACGGATCAGCAAGGTGCTCGAGCACATGACTGGCCACGATGCCGTCATAGCCATCGTCCGGATCCGGTTGCCAGCGGTCGAGGTCGGCTTCGATGACCCGGTCGAGGGAACGACGGGCGAGGGAGGCCTCCGGGCCATGGATGGTGACGCCCGTCACGGAACGAACCCCCTTCGATTTCAGCCAGACGCCGAACGAGCCATCGCCGCAACCCAGATCGAGGATCGATCCCGTGAATGCAGGGACGGCCTCGGCAACTGCTCGGTTAACCCCACCGTAAACCTGTCGATCCATGGATGCTTTGACGGAAAGTTAGGATCATCCGACTCAGGTCGCAGCCACCAAGGTTTCAAGCCGGTGGGCGATGCTTTCGAGCAGGGGCAGGTCGGAGTCCGGGCGTCGAGGATTGTGGGGGTGTGGCTCGGAGGTGGGGATCAGGCCCCGGAGATGCAGGAATTGGGCACAACTGTGTTTATAGGCCGGTACGGAGGGCCGAAAGCTGAGCATTCCGAGGTATTGGAGCCAGTCGTTCAATTCGTGGAATCTGGAATCACCTGCTTCCCACATCCGGTCACGCGCGGCGAAGGCCTCCACGTGAAATGCCGACAGTCCCAGAAGGTAGTCGCTACCCCACATCACCATATCGATCGCAAGGTCGTTGCCGGTGTAAACCTTGAAATCGGGGCGGCTCTGGTTGCGGACCGCCAACCGTTCCCACTCCAGATCTCGGGAGAGCGAGGAGTGCTTCGCTCCCTTCAATTGGGGGATCTCCAGCAGGCGCCGAAAGGTGTCGAGTTCCCAGATACGGCCAAACGGCACAAACATCTGCCCGAGTTCGAATCCCAGGAATTCATCGCATTCCGAGGCCACGGCGCGGAAGACGTTGACCAAGGCTGCTTCCGACATCGGCTGGGTGGCAGAACAAGGGAAGAGGATCGGAATGCCTCCGGCGCAGGCAATCGCTCCGCACTCACGGCGGTACAGTCGGGCGGGATCGCCATCCAATCCCTCGATGAAGGCACCCACCACGAATCGCCGGCCCCGGGCAAGGCTGCCGACGAGTCCGAGGATTTCCGCACGCTCTCCCGGCGTAAGGAGGTTGGTGTACCCGGTATCCATGTTGACGGCCGGGGTTAGCCCTGCTTTCCAGGTACGTTCCACGAGGCCCGCATACGCCGTCAGATCCGGCTTCAGGTCGTGGCCGAAGGGCAGGAGGACCGCGGAGATTCCATCGATCTTGCGCCGGCTCTGGATGTTGGGCGGAGTCATGGTTGGATTCAAACGGCGTGGATCAGCCCAGGTTTCGGGCGAAGTACCAAATACCGGTGCCTATCAGAACCAGTATCAGGAGTGTGAGGAGCAGCTTGAAGACCAGCTTGGCTGCCTGCCACGCCAATGCGATCAGGGCAATTCCGGCGACGATGGCAAGTACCAGCATCCCCGTAAGGCGCCAGTCGATCTGCTGCATGACGTCGGCGGTGGAAGTTCAAGAATGGACGCTCGTCCGGTTCGTCCGTTGTTTGCGGAGGAGATCTGCGCCATGGCGCAGCATCCGTTCCGTGACTTCCCAGCCCAGGCAGGCATCGGTGATGCTCACCCCATACTTGAGGTTGCTGGGATCGGTGAGCGGTTGACTTCCTTCCTGGAGATGGCTTTCGAGCATGACGCCGATGATGGCCTGGTTGCCCTCAAGTCGCTGGGCAATGAGGTTCTGCCAGACTTCCTCCTGCTTCGCGTGCTGTTTTCCAGAGTTCGCGTGGCTGCAGTCCACCATCAGCACGGGCGGCAGGCCGGCCTTGCCAAGGTCGGCTGCGGCCTGATGGATCGAGGCTGCGTCATAATTGGTCCGTGCCCTTCCGCCCCGGAGTACAACGTGGCCGTCTTCGTTGCCGGTGGTCTGCACGACCGAGACTGCTCCAAGATCGTCGATTCCAAGGAAGTGGTGCGGATGCCGGGAGGAAAGCATCGCATCGATCGCGATCTGGAGGGAGCCGTCGGTTCCGTTCTTGAATCCAACCGGCATGGACAACCCACTCGCCATCTCCCGGTGTGTCTGGGATTCAGTGGTCCGCGCCCCGATGGCGGCCCAGCTGATCAGGTCGGCAATGTATTGGGGAACGACGGGATCGAGGAACTCCGACGCGGCAGGCAATCCCAGGTCGTTGATGGCCAGAAGGAGCCTTCGGGCCGTACGCAGGCCGGTTTCCACATCGTAGGATCCGTCGATGTGCGGATCTTGATGAGCCCTTTCCACCCGATCGTCGTGCGCGGTTTCTCGAAGTAGACACGCATGACGAGTTCCAATTGGTCTGATACTTCCGGTGCGAGCGCGGCAAGCCGTCTTGCGTATTCCATCGCGGCTTGAGGGTCGTGGATGGAGCAAGGGCCGACGACGACGAGCAGGCGCGGGTCCTGCCGACGCAGGATGTTTTGCACGGCGACACGGCCGCGGACAACGGTGGCTGCCGCGGTGTCCGTCGTCGGCAGGGCGTGCTTGAGCTCGCGGGGCGCCAGCAGTGGGCGATTGGTGATGACCCTCAGGTCACTGATACGTTCCATATCGTTGGGGCACCTTAGCCTGCCGGAAGAGCGCGGGGAATGCTGAATCCACGCGCCAGCGCCTCGGCGGGTCCTGGGAGAAAAAAAGCCATCCCCCGGGGAACGGAGGATGGCCTGAAGTGAGCTGTTCTGGCCTGCCGGTCAGGAGTTCTTGTCCCAGCCGTAGTCCAGCGGCTTGATGGCCCGGCCCATGCCATCGGTCACCTTGCGGGTCTTGGGATCGAAGTAGCACATCACACCCAGGCGGTCGGAGGTCTCCGCGAGGGAAATGACCGTCTGGACCTTCACGGCGAGATCGATGCCGGCGTTGGGCTGTTTGTTCGCGCGGATCGATTCGTAGAAGTTCTTGTGGTGGGCCGAGACGCTTTCGCCTGGGAACCCTTCGGAGGTTTGGGGGTCAATCTCCTCGGCGAACGGGCGCTCCGGATTGAGTTGGACCTTGTTGCCGGCCATGTCGAGCGTGGCCATGTGGCCGCGGATACGCTCCTGGGTGCCCTGCTCGTTGACCGACGAAGAGGTGATGTGCATCACGTAGCCGGAGGGGAACTCCGCGATCAGCTGGATGATCTCTGCGACATCCCGTTCGTACTTCGTCTCCTGGTCGGGCTTGCGGCCTTCCTTGCGCAGGTCGGTCTTGAACGCCTTGCTTCCGACGGCAGCGACGCGGGTTGGAAATTCCGGATTCCCGGTCGCCAGCATGTAAGGATGAAGCTTATGGGGGAAAAGATCGCCGAGCAGGCCTGAGCAGTAGGGGTAGTACTTGCGCCACCGGAAGTAGTGATCGGGATCAAAAGAGCGTCGTGCCTTGATCTGCTTGCCGAGCCACAGTTCCCAGTTGATGTCGTTGGGCGTCGCCCAAGGCTGGAGGTTGTAGTTCCATTCACCCCACGGGTTGTTCCGCATGTAGCTTCCCTGAAGCATGGTGATGGGACCGATCTTTCCAGCGCGGATCCACTCGGCTGCCTTGTGCCATTTGCGGTCGGAGCAGCCTTGCGAGCCGACGTTCAGGATCTTTCCGGTCTTCTTGACGGTGTCGTAGAGTTCGAAGGCCTCGCCCAGATACCGTGTCATGGGCTTTTCCACGTACACGTGTTTCCCGGACTCGAGGGCCGCCTTGGAGACGGGGGTGTGCCAATGATCCACCGTGGCGCAGAAAATGACGTCAATGTCCTTGCGCTCCATGAGTTTGCGGTAGTCCTCGTAGCCTTGGACATCCGCGTTCGTCTTCTCCTTGATGCGCTTGATGTTGCTCTCCACGCGGTGCTTCGAAACGTCGCAGACCGCAGCGAGTGCCACGTTGTTCTCCTGGTAGTGTTCGAGGTTCTGGCCAACGTGAGCACCGCCGCCCTGGCCGCCGACGCCAACGAAACCGAGCACCAGCCGCTCGTTGGCCCCCGTGACATTCACGGAGGGGGCCGTGTTCTGGCCGTAGACAGGCGTGTGCAGGCTTCCGGCGGCAGCGAGGACCGAGGCGGCCGCAGTGGAGCGCTTGAGGAATTGGCGCCGTGTGGTGTTCACGGTCCCCGAGGATGCATCATGGGTGGACATAGGATTCCTGAAACAGTGTTTTCCGGTGGATGACGTGAGGCTACCCGTCAGGACTGCCGGGTCAACGCGTGAATCCATCGGGTCGCATGTTTGCGACGGCGCGTCGGGTTACCGGCATTCAGTCGAAAAGCGTTGGCCTTGGCCCACGGATTGTGACTGCCACGGTTGGCACCCGGGCCTACAGGCTGCATCCTGCCGCTCAGGAAGGATTGTGGAACGTCTCGCCCGTTCCCTGTTGGCAGGACCTGATTGTGAAACATCGACCGAACGAAGGAGGAGCCGCCGTCACGCGGCGTACAACCTGGGAAGTCAGCCGCCGCGTGGTCCGTTACCTGCGTCCCTACCCGGGGATGGCGCTGGCTACAGTGACCTGTGCCGTGCTCGCACAGTTGGCCGCCTTTGCCTATCCGCGGCTGACGCAGTATGTGATCGATGACGTGCTGGGAAAGGGGAGGGCCGACCGGCTTGGGTGGGCCATCGGCGGATTGCTGGGTGCCTATGTTTTCCGGGACGTGTTCAGCAGTCTTCGGATCCGGTTGAACAACGCCTTTGAACAGGCGGTGATCCTGGATCTCCGGAAACAGGTGTACGCACATCTCCAGCGGCTTCCGGTCGGTTGGTTCGACCAACGTTCCAGTGGTGACCTGATGACTCGGATCATTGAGGACGTGAACGTGATGGAACGGTTGTTGATCGACGGTACCGAGCAGGGCGTGGTGGCGGTGCTGGGGATCGTTGGTGTGCTTGGATTCCTCTTCTGGATCAACCCCCTCCTTGCCTGCATTGCCGTCATTCCCCTGCCATTCCTGTTTGGTGGAGCGGTCTGGTACACGGCAACGGCCGGGGATCGGTATCGCGATCGATCCCGCGCCAGCAGCGCCATGAACGCGTTGCTGATGGATAACCTCCAGGGCATCCGGCAGGTGAAGGCCTTCGGTCGGGAATCCCACGAGGATGGCCGCTTCCACGACCGTGCGGATGCGTTGCGGTTGGGAACACTCCGCGTGATGCGGGCGTGGGCCTGGTACAACCCAACCATGTCCTTCATCGCAGCGACTGGGACGGTGCTGGTGCTGTGGGTTGGCGGCCAACAGGTCATCGCCGGATCCATGACCGCTGGGGAACTGGTCGGATTCCTCCTCTTCCTGGGGATGCTCTATCAGCCTGTCAGTCAGTTGCACTCCCTGAACCAGATGGCCCAATCGGCAAGGGCGGCTGGCGAACGGGTGTTCGACATCCTTGATGCACCAGCAGAGAGCCAGAGCACGGGGGAAGGGGACTCCACCTGGAGGGCTGCGGGTACGGTTGAGTTCCAGGACGTCTTTTCGACTTATGGGGCTGACCGGATGGTGCTCAAGGGAATCAGTCTGAGCGCGAAACCGGGTGAGGTCATTGCGTTGGTTGGGCAGACAGGAGCGGGCAAATCCACTCTTGTGAACCTGATACCCCGGTTTTACGAAGCGACTGCTGGCAGGATCCTGATCGATGGAAGGGATGTTCGGGAAATTCCCCTGCAGGAGTTGCGCCGGCAGATAGCGATCGTCAGCCAGGAACCGTTTCTTTTCAACGGGTCACTCCGCGAGAACCTGATGTACGGAAAACTGGAAGCCACCGCCGCGGAATTGGAAGCAGCGATCCGCGCTGCCGGTTGCGAATCGTTCATCGGAAGACTGTCCCAAGGGTTGGACACGCAGGTCGGGGAGCGAGGAATCCGACTGAGCGTGGGTGAGAAGCAGCGGATCAGCATCGCGCGAGCCCTGCTGAAGGATGCCCCGATCCTGATCCTCGATGAGGCCACAGCCAGCGTGGATACAGCCACGGAACAGGCAATTCAGGCAGCCTTGGAACGTTTGATGGCGCATCGGACGAGCTTCGTCATCGCCCATCGTCTGAGCACAATCCGGGAGGCGGACCAGATTCTTGTGATGGAAGGTGGAATCATCAAGGAACAAGGTTGCCATGAAGAACTGGTAAGGCATGATGGGGCTTATGCCCGGTTGGTACGGATCCAGGGTTTGGGTGACTACTTGGAAGTCGCTTGAACACTGGATGATGGGAACGGTGTCGCCGCTCCAAAAGAATCACGCTCAATGGGATTTGAGTTTGACACTGATCGGGTGGGTACCTACAAAGCGCCAACAATCCATCAATTGGATCGACCAGGCTGAAGAAGTAACCGCGATTCTCGTATGAAGAAGCTCATCAAGGCAGCCGGCCTCATGGCGGCAGGCGCCGCAATTTCCACCGCCGCCGCACTTGCCGCCGAAAGCGGCTCGCGGATCTACACACTCAGTGCCGGCCTGCGCGGCTTCTACGACGACAACATCTTTACGGGTAACAACAGCGATCCGGCAAATCCGCGTGAGGCGGACAGCACCGGCTTCGAATTTACCCCCGGGGTGCGCTTCACGGTGCCCTTGGACAACACGACGATCACTGCAGGGTACACCTACGGTTACCGTTACTACGAGGATCGCCCGGGTCGTTCCTACGACCAGTTCCATCTGGCCGACGTCGCCTTGAATCACGCGTTCAGCGAGCGGTACAAGGTCAGCATCTTCGACAGCTTCGCCATCGCACAGGAACCAGAGCAGATCGGTACCCAGAATCAGCCGCTGCGCGCTGAGGGTTCCAACCTTCGCAATACCGCCGGGGCGGATTTCACGGCGGTTCTGGCTCCCCACTGGAGCACGGTGATTGGCTATCGCAACGGATACTTCAATTACGATGCCGACCAGTTCGGTGCCTTCCTGGACCGGATGGAGCATCTCCCGTCCGTCGGGCTCCGTTACCAGCTGGATCCGAAGACGGTTCTGTCCGGCAACTACCAATTCGGCGTCAACGACTACAAGGAGGCCGACTTCCGCGACTCGACGTCCCACTACTTGTTTACTGGCGTTGATCACTCCTTCACGGCGCGGTTGGTTGGTGCAGTGCGTGTCGGTGCGCAGTTCATCGACTGGACCAATGCGGAGGCTGGCCAGCGCGGTAGCGGTGTGAACCCGTACGCGGATGCCAACCTGACCTACTCCTACTCGGACGGCAGCACGGTTCAGTTGGGTGTTCGTCATGGCCGTAATGCCACTGACCTTGAGGGCGTTCTCGACCAGCAGTTCACGATGGTTTACGGGTCGATCAATCATCAGATCACCGCCCGGTTGCGTGGTTCCTTCATCGGACAATTCCAGAACGCTGAGTTCGTGGGTGTGAGCGAGAATCAAGGAAACGATGGGGATGCCGAAAACTACCTGTCCTTGGGCGTCACCCTCAGCTTCAAGATCAACGCTTATCTGGCTGCTGAAGCGTCCTATTTCTTTGATCGGTTGGGCTCTGATGTGGACTTCCGCGAATACGATCGTAACCGCGTATTCGTTGGTGTGCGCGCCACGTACTGAGTCGATTACAGTCAATCGCCGGGAGGCTGGAATCACTTTCAGCCTCCCTTTTTTGTAACGAATGGAAGCGACGCATAACCTCGCCTCGGCAGCATCGTCGACAGACTCGAAGCTGCATTTTCTGGACTACTGGCGGATCATCCGTCTGCGGAAGGCGATCATCCTCACGGTCCTGTTCCTAGTGGTGGCCACCGTGTCGGTGGTGACTTCCTTCCTGACTCCGATGTACATGAGTACGGCGGGGATGCGGGTGGAAAAGGATACCCCGGACCTTTTGGCATTTGGCGGGATCGGGATGCCGCAGCAGCAGTTCGATGCGTATTATTTCAATACCGAGTTCGAGGTCCTGAAGTCGCATGCCATCCTGGATGTGGTCATCACGCGGTTGAAGCTGAACACGCTTTACGCGACGCGTTTGAAGGTTCCGGAGGTTACGGTCCAGCAAGCCTACGAGATCGTGTCTCGGAATGTTGAGGTAAAGCAGCGGAAGAATACCTCGATCATCGAGATCAGTGCTTACGATCAGGACAAGATCGTCGCGCGCAACGTCGCCGACATGGTGGCGGAAGTTTACGAGGACTACCGGAGTTCATCCCGGAATCTCAAACAGGTCCGGGGATTGACGACGCTCTCCAACCAGTTGGCCAATCTGGAGCTCCAACTCACCGCGGCCCAGAAGGTGGTGGATGACTTCAGATCACAAGGTCTCGGCATCGCGGATGTCAGTTCCGAGAGTTCCCAGATGATCAGCCTGTGGAGCCAGGCCATGATCCGATTGGATGCGGCGAAAACGCAACTCCGCACCGAAGTTGCCGCTCAGGAGCAGATCGTTGCGACCGTTCAGAGGATCAAGGCGAACGAGCCCGACCGTTTGCGATACTTCCTTTCCTCCTCTGCAAGCCTGACGACACCTGAGTTGACCGCGTTGATCGGCAACTTGAACCAAGCCCGTCAGCGTCAGGAGTCGCAGTTGACGCAGCTCGGGCCAGAGCACCCGGATGTGCGGACCACGAAGAGGATGCTCAACGTCATCAACGAGCAGATCGACAACGAGGTCATCGGGATTACGAGCAGCTTGGAGAGCAAGCTGGCAGGCAACCGCAAGCAGGTGGAAGCCTTGGAGAAGGATCTTGCGGACACTCAGAACAAATTGGCGGCGGACAATGCCAAGTCGGCTCCGTATATCCGGGCCAAGCAGCAGTTGGAGGCGACCCAGCGCGTGCGTTCGGCGATGCAGATGGAGTACAACCAGCAGATGATCAATGGCGAGATGTCCCGCGAGTCTTCTGTGCTCATCATTGATCATGCATTGCCCGGAATGAAGCCGGTGAAGCCGAACAAAACCCTTTTCATTGCCGCGGGTGGCGTTGCAGGTCTCCTGCTTGGATTCCTCCTGGCGTTCTTCATCGAGTATCTCGATACGAGCGTGAAGACGATCGACGACGTCGAGCAGGCATTGGGCGCTCCGGTTTTGGGAGTCATTCCCCAGAACGTGGGTGCCCTGATCAAGGAAGGGCCGGATAGCCCGCATGCTGAGGCCTATCGCGTCCTGCGCACGAACATCCTTTTCTCTCGGACCGATCCGGATCAGCGGACCATGACGGTCGTCTCCGGCGGTGCGGGCGAGGGCAAGTCGACGACCATCTTCAACCTCGCCACGATCTTCGCCCAGCAGGGCAGTCGGGTGCTGATTGTTGATTCGGATCTCCGGCGTCCCAGCCTGCACAAGATCCTGAACGTGGCGAACACGATCGGGCTTACGAACTACCTGCTTCGGCAGATGAAGCTTGAGGAAGTTGTTCAGACGACTCCGCAACCGGGATTGGACTTCCTGCCCTCCGGCAAGTTGCCCAGCAGTTCGGTGGGCATCCTGAACTCCCAGCAGATGAAGGAGTTCATCGAAGAAGTGCGTGCGCGATACGACTTCGTGTTCTTCGATTCACCTCCGATCATGGGTGTTTCGGACGCGTCCATTCTGGCGAGTGAAGTGGACATGGCGATTCTCGTGGTGCAGTACCGCAAGTATCCCCAGCAAATGACGCTTCGTGCGAAGCAGATGGTTGAGAAGATTGGCGGTCCCGGTTGTCTGTTGGGTGTGGTGTTGAACAACATCAACATCTCGCAGGACAGCTACTACTACTACTACAGCGGCTATTACTACGACTACTACTCGAAGAACGAAGACTCGAAGCCCGAGAGCGAGAAGTCCGGCAAGAAGCGGAAGAAGAGCGACAGTGGTTCCCCGGGCTCCGAGGACACCGAGGTCAAGTCGAAGTACTAGTTGGAGGAAGACTGAACAGGAGATCTCACGATGAGAGGTTTGATTACGAAGTTCGGGGTTTTCGGATCCTTGTTGGTTCTTTTGCTATGCGCCGGCTGTTCGACAACCGGAGGTGGATCAGCGACAAATTCAGCCGCCCAGAAGCCGGTTGAGACGCCTGGGAACGACTTCCTGCATGTGGGCGACAAGGTCCGGGTTGTTCTGGATATTCCGGTGGCTCCTCCCCCGCCAACGGAGATGCAGATCCCTGAGAATGGTGAGCTCACCCTGCATTTGGCCGAGAAATTTATTTTCAAGGACAAGCGGCGGGATCTGTTGGAACAGGAGATCCGAGATCGATACGTCGAGAAGGGTTACTTCAAGATCATCAATGTGACCATCGAAGTCCTGCCTCGTCCCATTACCGTGGGCGGTGGTGTTCGTGCGCCCCGTGATTACGCCCATCAGGGGCAGCTGACCGTGTTGAAGACCATCGACATGGCCGGTGGATTTACGGAGTTCGCCAACAAGCGGAAGGTGAAGATCATACGGAATGGACGGACGATCCTCGTCAACTGCAAGAAGGCCCTCGAGGATCCGGGCAAATATGACGTCGCCGTTTTCCCGGGAGACACAATCAACGTCCCGGAGAGTCCGTTCTGATAGATGCCCACGTCTTTGACGTGGGCTTTCCATTTCAATCGCCTGACTATTCCGGTGGATGATTGAGATCACCATTCTGACAGGACCGGACTCAGGTCGACGTTTGCCGGTGGCAGCGCTGCCATGCCGCTTTGGAAAGTCCCCAAGTCTGGCTGGTAGCTTCAGGGGTGCCGGGGTTTGGGACGAGCATTTCGAGTTGGTTTCGGCAGAATCAGGCGCCCCTTTCGTTCGGGTTTTGGGGGATGCCCGTGTCTGTGTTGATTCCCAACTGGTCCGGGAGGTGAGTGTCCGGGATGGGCTGGTTCTGGAAGTTGGCGGGATACGTCTCCAACTGGGGATTCAACCCGCCAGGCATGGAAGCTTGGCTTGGAGGGAACTGTCACTGTGGGGAACGTTCGCAATGCTGCTGCTGATCCAAGGGTGGGCCATGTGGTGGGTTGGCCGATGAGTCTTACTTGATTGGTTCAGCGAGCGGAAACGTAGGTTTGCCAAGTTCCTGAAGGGATTGGTTGATGACATGGAGCCATTCCCGGCTCAGGACCTCGTAAGAGCATGTTCTTGCAGCCCGCTCCGGCAGCGATTTTCTAAGTGCGAGCATTTCGGGGTTGGCCAAGACCTCCCGAATGCGGCGGGCAAGCCGATCAGGGTACTCGGGATCAACCTCGCCGTTGAAGGGAATCACCATTTCAGGAGGCAGGAGGAGTTCTGCTTCCCCAACTTGGCTCGCGAGAATGAAACAACCCGCCGCCATGTATTCGGGAACCTTGCCGGTGGTGCGAACCTGTCCTGGTAGATTGTTGGTCTGGGTCGAAAGGGCGACGTCCAGGAGACGCATGTAAGCTGGAACGTCTGCATATGGGATCCGTCCGGTGAACGTGATGCGGTTTCCCACACCGAGGCGGTTTGCTTCCGATTCGAGCCATGCGCGTCCGTTTCCATCCCCGATGATGAGCACGGAGATGGGCAGGTCGCTCAAGGATGGCAGTGCCCGAATCAGGTCCCAGCCGTAGCAGATCTGCAGGCGCGGGCTCCAGACCAGGGAGCCCATCAAACCTACGACCAGTTTTCCCTGAAGTCCGAGCTTTGAGCGGAGTTCGGAGAGTCTATCCGCTGGTACGTCCTGCTGACTGGCATAGCCATCACGCACCAACGCCGAACGGAGTCCGAGCTTTTCGAGATACTCCTTGTGGCGCGTTCCTCGGACGATGATCCGGTGGGCGCGACGCCATGCGAGTTGTTCGATGGTCCAGAGCAGAGGCAAACGCCATCCTGCGCCGATGCCGGAGCGGCGGGCCATCTCGAAGATGACATCGCCTGTGTCGAGGACGTATGGGATGCCTCGAAACAGTTGGTTCCAAGCGGCGATTGGAGCGCCCGGGATAGCGGTGTTCAGGACATAGACCAAATCAGGACGGTTGTTCTGGATCTCCCGTGCCCATGCGGACCACGTCGCGCGTTTGTCCTTTGTTCGAAAGAGGAACTGGAGGGCGTTGGAGGGAACCCTCTGGCTGAGCCCGCGGAGACGGACCGCCTCGATACTGTCCGGGCCTCCATGCACCAGAAAAGTGACAGCGGGACGGCTCATTTGGCGCTGGCGCGTTGGGAGAGAACGGACTCGAAGATTTTGAAAACCTCCTCCGCATTCTTGTCCCAGGACGTATTGAGGATGGTTTTCCTGGCGGCTGTGCCTAATTCGGAGGCGAGGGCTGGTGTCTTTTCCAGAACCTGGATCTGGTGCAGAATCGACGACTGTTTCGTCGGGTCGCAGAGCAGGCCGTCCACACCGTGTGTGATGAGTTCTGCGACGCCAGTGGAGGATCCGATGATGACAGGAAGTCCCGACGCCATGGCTTCGGCGCCAACCATGCCGAACGGGTCGTAGTCGCTGGGATAGAGAAAGAGGTCTACCGCCCGGAATGCCAGTTCGGGATTGGCTTCGTAACCCCAGAATCGGATGCGGTCCAGGACACCCAATTGCCGCGCCAGATTCTTGTACAAGGTGGTGTCTGAGCGGGAGACAACGAGAAGGAAGGCTGAAGGGATGTGCTGGAGGCATTCAATGGCCTGGCGCAGTCCCTTGACTGCTTCGCCCATGAAGAGCCAGTTCCAGGAATTGGCTGGCAGGTGGAATCGGGCTTTGAGATCTGCCTTTTCAGCGGGTAAGGAGGGTGGGCGGAATTGTTCGGTGTTGGTGCCATGGTGGAGAACCGAAACCGCCTTCTTCCAGCCGTAGTCCCGGCGGATCTCATTGGCCAGGCAATGCGAGATTGCAATGAGGTGGGAGGCCCTGCGTTGCCTGTAAAAGAGACGTTCGATGGGCGACATCAATTGGATGAACCATTTGGAGCGCCATCGGTGGGTTGCGAGGGATCGCGCGCGTGCAGCGTTGCAGATGTGTCCCGTGATGACATCCGCACTCCAGCAGGTGAGGCCTTGTGCGTGGATGATGTCCGGTTTGTCCCTCCGAATGATCCACTCGGCGGCCGGTAGGAAGCTGAAGACGGAAGTGACAACGTTCCACCGGTAGGCAGGGACCCTTTGCCAGCGGACATTCTTGAGCTCAGGGGCGTTGAACGTGTTGGAGTACACGGTCAGTTCGCAGCGGTTGGCCAGTCTCTTGGCCAGTTCCACGCCGTAGCGCCCCTGCCCGTAATTGGCGTCAAAGTCGTGAACTACGAACGCTACCTTCATGAAGTCAGGATGGGAGTTGCCCCTGCCAAAGCTCGCATTGGAGGTGAGGTTGGAGGACGTGCCGGGTGAGTGGCAATGCTGCCGTTCTGAAAGACGTCGATGACTGAAAGCGTGGCTTGTTGGCTTCACCAGGCACGACAGAATCGAGGCTGGGGCTTGAGTGAACGTCCTGAGAGGCGTAGAAATCGGTCCACACGCTCACGTTATGTCTCCGAATCGATCATCGTACCTCGCCCAGCAGACCCTCGGCATCATCATGGGAGGAGGACAGGGGACGCGCCTGTTTCCGTTGACCCGTGAACGTTCCAAGCCTGCAACCCCGCTTGCCGGCAAGTACCGGTTGGTGGATATCCCGATCTCGAACTGCATCAATTCCGGGGTCACCCGGATGTACCTGTTGACGCAGTTCAATTCGGCTTCGCTGCACCGCCACATTTCCCAGAGCTTCAAGTTCGATCACTTCAATGGTGGCTTCGTGGAGATTCTGGCGGCGGAGCAGACCTTCTCGAATACGTCCTGGTATCAGGGAACCGCGGACGCGGTCCGGAAAAACCTGGTGCACTTCCGGAACAATGATTTCGCGTACGCACTGATCCTGTCGGGGGATCAGCTGTACCAGATGGACTTCAGCGATATCGTCCGTGCGCATGTTGAAAAGTCGGCAGACCTGACCATCGCGACCCTACCGGTTCCGGCCAAGGAGGCGACTTCGCTGGGGATCCTGCAGATGAACGGGGAGAACCGGATCACCCGGTTTGTGGAGAAGCCCAAGGACCCAGCGGTGCTGGATTCCCTTCAGCTGGACCGTGCCCAATACGGGCCGTTGGGGATCACGAATTCGGAGGATCTGTATCTGGCCTCGATGGGGATTTACGTCTTCAACCGCGAGGTGCTCTTCGAGTTGCTGAACAACAACCTGACGGATTTCGGGAAGCACATCATTCCCGGCGCGATCAACAGCCACCGGGTGTTTTCCTACGTCTTTCAAGGGTACTGGGAGGACATCGGGACCATCCGCAGCTTCTTTGAGGCAAATCTGGATCAGGCGGCGGACCAGCCGAAGTTCAATTTCTTCACCCCGCCGGTGTTTACGCGTCCCCGATTCCTGCCCGCGTCGAAGTTGAATGGGGCGGCCATTGACCACGCGGTGGTTGCCGACGGTTGCATCATCAACAACGCACGGGTCCAACATTCGGTCATCGGGGTCCGGTCGATGTTGCAGGAAGGGTGCTCCCTGAACCGTGTGGTCATGATGGGGGCGGATTACTTCGACACTCCCTCCCGGCAATCGAGACCCGAGAATCTCGGGATCCCCGTTGGCGTGGGGCGTGGCACGCGGATTGAGAATGCGATCATCGACAAGAACGCCCGGATCGGAGATGGGTGTGTCCTTTCTCCTGCGGGCAAGGCGGAGAATGTGGATCACCCTCTCTATTACATCCGTGACGGTATCCTGATCGTCCCGAAGAACGGTGTCATCCCGCCGGGGACGATCGCCTGAGCTTGGAGCGGCTTTGGGCTGTCCTTTTTAGATCTTGCCCGGTTCCATCTCCCTGACTGATGAGCGCTCATTCCTGCAAGATTCCCCGTCTCACCAATGGCCAAGGCGGCTGGATGCTGCCTGTCTGCCTCTCAGTCCTGCTGAAGGGATCGCTGGTGGGGGCCCCCGTGATCAGCCGTCAGCCAGCGGCTGTGTCTGCTTACGAAACGCAGACGGCGACCTTCACCGTGGCTGGTTCGGGGGAGGGTGGATTGCGCTATCAATGGCGTTACGGAGGCAGCGATATCGCCTCGGCAACCAATTCCACCTTGGTCCTGACGAATCTGGTGTCCACGCAGGGAGGCATCTATGCGGTAACCCTCACGGACTCCACCGGATCGACCTCCAGCGATGGTGTTCCGTTGACTGTTCTTCCGCTGCCCTATCCGACGCTGAAGTTCGGGACTTTTGTGGCTGGGAACGCGCCTGAGGTTCCGGTCCAGTTGCTGGCCCGTGGAGGCGAGACCCGGGTGCTTTTCTCCGTCGCCTTCCACACGAACGCGCTTCTGAATCCACGGTTCATCCTCGAAACGGACAATGGTTCCGGGGCCAACAACGGGGGCCGCGGGGCTGGTTTGATGGGGGAGGGAGAGGTCTCCACGTCGGTCCGCACCGATGCGACGATCCCCGGACGGCTTGGGGTGGAGGTGATGCTGCCAGTTGCGTTGGCACTGAGTCCTGGAGCGAACGCTTTGGGGCGTGTTGTTTTTGATGTTGTCGCCGGTGCGGGACCCTATTCTGGGGGGGTGTACTTCACCAACTCCCCGCTTGCGTTGGAGGTTGGGTCGCTTTCCGGGACGAATACAGTGCCTGCCTTGGATCTGATTGGGCCTGTGGTCCGGTCGTTGGGTGCGCCGGTGTTGAACGGCCAGTCCGGGTTGTTCCTGCAGCGGATAGAGGTCGGGAATCCCGGGGTGGTCACACAGGCTCAGGTGCGTGTGACTGTCTCCGGGCTGACGAACGATTCGCTGGGGGTTCCCATCCGGCTCTACAATTCATTGGGGAAGGATGCGAGCGGAGCCTGGTTGGTTTACTCGGCGGAACTTTCGCCCGGGGAGGCCCGTCCCCTTGGGTTGGAATACTACGTGGCCGACCTGACCACGGTGCCGACGCCCGTCCTTGCCTCGGATGAGGTGGCAACCATTGCGGGGCCTTCCATTGCCAGTCGGACACTGGAAGTCGACCGTGTCCAATTCCTGACGGATGCGGTGTTTGGAGGCTCTGCCTTCCTCATCGAGTTTCCGACCGATGCGGGGCGTAACTACTTCGTGCAGTACGCCCCATCTGTGGAGGCTTTCACGCAGGATCCCTCCAGAATCCGCACTGCGCGCCCAGCCATTCCGGGAACTGGCTCCCGGGTCCAATGGATTGATTCTGGCGCGCCGAAGACGGATTCGGCTCCCGTGCAGGGTGCCCGGTTCTATCGAGTCATCCTTGGGCGCTGAAGTCCGTGGACTTTGGGAGTGGGGATCACGAAAACAGATTTTACATGAGGATGACGAAAGGAATCAGAGGGGTGGCATTGCTTGGGTCCCTGGGGGCTGCGATGTCGGTCTGCGGTCAGGAACTGCGGCCTACGCCGGGGATCTGGGCTCGCGTGGGTGCGGTGGTCCGTACGGGCTATGGAGTGAGTTTCCATGACGTTTCGCCCGTTCTTCCGAGCGGTACGGGCAACTTTGCGAATGGGTTTGTGCTGGGTTCGGTGAGCACGAACTCACCCTACACCTGGAATTGGGGCTACGACGGAGCGACTCCACCCCACATGCAGGGAGGCAGTGCGATCACGGGGACAGAGCTGAATCTTTACCGGTACGATCAGCAGCCTCGCGTTGGTTCTGTGGATGCCGGATCGGGATCGACCTTTGGTGGCGAACTTCGCGCAGGATTTGAAGCGCTGAGGTTTGAGGTCTTCGGGCGGGATATCCGGTTTGGGTTGGAGGCGGGGTACTCGTTTGCTTCGTTGTCCGTGAATGGGGCGGGCAGCGTCACGGGCGCGGGGAGGTACACGATGGGTACCTATTCACTCGTTGGACCTGGTGGGCAGGTGATCCAGGCGCCGCAAGCGCCGTATGCAGGGACGTTCGATGGACCTGGCCCGTTGATTCCCATCGCTCCGACTTCGCTCAATACGATCCAAGGCGTGGGAACCTCGGTTGCGGAGTTCAGCCTGGATGCGGATCTCCATACGTTGAAGTTTGGTCCCTATTTCGAGCTTCCTCTTTCACGTCGATGGGTCGTTGGGCTCAGTTTCGGGTATTGTACGGTTCTTCCGGATGCCCAGTTCGGGATCCGGGAAAATACCTCGTTTCCGGGCTCCGACATTCCCGGTTCCTCCCTCTCGCAGACGGTGCGAAAGTCGGATTGGCAGCCGGGTGGCTACGCGGAGCTACGCGTAAACTTTGAATTGCACCGACGGGTCGCCTTGTTCCTGGCCGGCGAGTTCCAGCACAACGAAGACCTCACCTTTGATGGCTTTGGGCGCCAGGCAGTGGTTGAGATGGGTGGGATCTTCGGGGCGAGCGGTGGAGTTCGGCTTTCCTTCTGAATCGTGGACTGGCGTTCCTTCCCTGTTTTCCGACGAACGCTGATGTTGGTCGGGTTGGGGTTGGCGGCCTCCGTGGTGGGTTGTGCCACGGGGCGTCCAAAGGACTCCTCCCCTGACGGTGGCACCAACGCCGTGCCCACGGTCCGGCCCTTGGATGGAGCTGTTGGGCGGGTGCTGCAGGTGCAAGCGGGACTTCGATTCGTGGTTGTGGATTACAGCCTCAACCAACCTCCCTCGCCAGGGCAGCGTCTGGTGTGCTATCGGGACGCAGAGCCCGTCGCGATCCTCAAGGCGGGGTTCATCCGACGGGAAACCACCATTTCCGCCGATGTGATTTCGGGAACTCCGGCACCCGGGGATGAAGTCAGGGCTCAAGAGGGCGAACCCGAGGCAAGGTAGCCTGGAGGTGCTCTCCGTGCAGGGCCACCAACGTTCCCTGATCGTTCGAGTCCTTCCGACCAGATCAGCCCAGATCCGTCAAAGGTCCGGTGCTGTCAGCGAACTTCGGGAGCTCAACGCCTGCACGCTGGAGGAGGCTGAGGTGGAGGTTGGCCATGGGCGTCTTGAGGTTGTAGGACAGGTGACGGCCTGGGTTCAGCGTTCCTCCGGCGCGGCCCGCGAGGACGAGCGGGAGGTTTTCCGGATTGTGGCTGTTGCCATCCCGCATGCCCGCGCCGCACAGGATCATGGAGTGGTCGAGGAGCGTGCCCTCGCCTTCGCGGATCGATTTCAACCGGGAGAGGAAATAGGCGAACTGCTCCTGATGCCAGCGGTTGATCCGGCGATACATCTCGAGTTTCTCCGCGATGTTTTCGTGATGGCTTGTCTCGTGGAACCCGCCCTTGACCCCATCGACGAAGCTGAAGTCCCGGCCTGAAACGGCGTTGCCGAACATGAAGGTGCTGACCCGGGTGCTGTCGGTCCAGAACGCGAGCGCCATGATGTCGAGCATCAGGCGGACGTGCTCGGTGTGGCGGTTGCCGCGTTCGGAGGCCTTGCCGGGATCACGGTAGGGGTTGAAGGAATCCACGCGTTCGCCGAGACGTTCGATTTCCTTGCGGGCGAGAGGATCGGTCAGGATTTCCTCCCGTTGGCGCCGGGTTTCGAACTCGATTCGCTTTTCGACGGCCCGCACGGACTCGAAGTACTCGTTCAACTTGTGGCGATCGGCCCCGCTGATCTTTCCATTGAGCCGGCGGGCATCTTCAGCGACGAGATCGAGGATGCTCTGGTCGTGCCCGAGACCCGCCTTGCGGGCGGCCTGGCCCGACCGGAACAGCCGGTCAAAGGCGAGCTTGGGGTGAACCTCTTTCGGCAGGGGAGTGGTGGGAGTGGCCCAGGAAATGTGGGCTCCGTAAAGCTGGGTGAAACCGACGTTGGTATCGACGCCCGTGGATGGGGGTTCGATGCCGAGTTCGAGGGAAGGAACCGGGGTGAAGTTGCCATGGCGCTGGGCGATCAGCTGATCCATGGACGTATTGCCGGCGCATAGCTGGCTGCCGGTGGTCCGGGTGATCGTCGTGCTGGTGAGCCAGCCGCCTGTCTTTACGTAGTGGCCATCCCCGGTGTTGGTCGCTGCATTCCAAAGGTGCGAGAGGACAAGGATGTCCTCCTTGTGCGGGGCGAGTGGTTCGAGGATGGAAGAAAGCTCGAAATCACGTCCGGTACCCTTGGGAGTCCAATGGTGGATGTTGACCCCATTGGGCATGTAGAGGGCGGCGAAGCGGATGGGATGCTTGCCGACGGACGAGGGTGGCGCCGCGGAGGGTTTTCAGCCGCGAGCACGGATAGAGGACCCATGGCTTCCAGCCACGGAAGGCTCATGAGAACGCCTGTACCCCGAAGCATCTGACGTCGTGATAACCTGCCGCCCATCATGGAGTCACAGGTAGCATGAATGCCTGCCGCCCGCCAAGGTGAGATCCTGTGCCTTCGTAGTCCTTGAATGACCCATCGGAGGGGTGGGTCGAGGCTTGCGTTCCCGGGGGGCTTCCCGGTGAATCGACCCAGAAACGTAACAGACCATGTCCACCAAGAAACTTCTTTCCGTGGCCCTCGCACTCGCCGGCGGCCTATCTGCATTCGCGGCCAAGCTGGGTGATCCGGCGCCGGCGCTGACCCTCGCCAAGACCGTCAAGGGGGAGGCGGTCGACCTCGCTGCCGGCAAGGGCAAACAGACCTATGTCGTCGAGTTCTGGGCGACGTGGTGCGGTCCCTGCAAGACCTCGATTCCGCACCTGACGGACCTGCAAAAGAAGTTCAAGGACAAGGGGGTCACGGTGATCGGCATCTCGGATGAGACCGAAGACAAGGTCGCGCCCTTCGTGACGAAGATGGCGGAGAAGATGGACTACGTGGTGGCGGTTGATGATGGGCGGAAGACGTTCAAATCCTACATGGGAGCCTACGGGCAGGGCGGTATTCCCACCGCATTCGTGGTGAACACCGAAGGTCAGGTGGCCTGGGTGGGGCATCCGATGGGCGGCCTGGATGAGGCCATCGAGAAGATCCTGGCCGGCAAGTTTGACATGACGGCGGCCCAGGCGGAGTTCGCCGACCGTGAGGTGAAGCAGAAGCGGATGGGTGAATTGAATGCCTCGTTCGGAAAGTACATCCAGCTCGCCTCGGGCGGTGACACGGAGAAGTCCGCCGAGGTTGGCCAGAAGCTTCTGGAACTGGCGGGCAAGGATCCGATGATCCTGAACGCGATCGCCTGGAACATCCTGACGAATCCGCAGATCAAGAATCGTGACCTGCCGTTCGCCTTGAAGGTGGCTACTGCGGCCGTGGACGCATCCGGTGGCAAGGATGCCGCGGTCCTCGACACCTACGCTCGCGCCCTCTACGACGGCGGCAAGAAGGCCGAGGCGGTGGAGGCCCAGAAGAAGGCGGTATCGTTGGCCAAGGAAGACCAGGTAAAGGCCGACATGAAGAAGACCCTGGAGAAGTACGAAGCTGGTGAGCCGGTGAAGTGACCGGCTTTCCGTCAGTGGACGGTGTACTTTGAAAGGTCCTCGCGGGGCTTGGGCCAGGACAGCTCAAGCTCCTCCATCGCTGCACAAACGTGCGTGGCAATCAGATGGTCGCGGACCCACTTCTTGTCGGCTGGGATGACGTGCCAGCGCGCGTGTTTCGGAGAGCACCGGTTGATGACCTCCTCATAGGCCGTCATGAATTCGTCCCACTTCTCCCGCATCCGGAGGTCGGCTCCTTCGAACTTCCAGTTCTTGGCGGGATCCTGGATGCGGGCGCGCAGACGCTCGGCCTGTTCCTCGCGGGAAATGTGGAGGTAGAACTTGATGAGGGTGTATCCCGCCTCATGCAGGTTCAGTTCGAACCGGTTGATCTGCTCGAAACGCGGGGCCCAGACTTCCTTCGGTGCCAGTTTCATCACCCGGACGACGAGCACATCCTCGTAGTGGGATCGGTTGAACACACCGATCCGACCGTAGCGCGGCACGGCGTGGTGGACGCGCCACAGGAAGTCATGGGCGAGTTCCTCGCTCGAAGGAGCCTTGAAATCCGTGACCTCGACACCGGCGGGGTTCACGTATTCGAGAAGGGACTTTGTAGCCCCGTCCTTGCCGCTCGCATCCATCCCCTGCAGGACAACCAGCACGGAACGCCGGGTGTTGGCGTACAGCTTGGCCTGCAACCCTCCAATACGTTCCAGCAGCCGGCGTGTGGCCTCCCGGGTCTTTTCCTTCTTCAGGCCAAAGTCCTCGGCGGGATTGAAATCCTTGAGGTGGATGCGTGATTTGGCGACGACGTTCTGTGGCATGGACCGATGGTTGAAGTTCGCCTCTTTCATGAACCGATTCCGTCGCTTTGAAAACGGCAGAATTCGAAATCACTGCTTTCGGATGTAGGGGAGCGGCGGTGGCGTCGGCGCCGGTGTGGGACCAGTGGAATGGAGCCAACCGTCGCGTCGCTGCCAGTGGGATCGGACACCGGCGAGGATGTCGCGGAATGGAAGGCGGAGCTTGGATTGAGCCCAGGCGGACATCAGGGGTGGAATGGCGAACCCGACACAGCAGACGAAGTTGAGCGGGGTGGACAGCACGACGAGGAAACCGAAGGTCTTGGCGAAGGCCACCATCGGTTTGGGTTCGGTGAGACCGAACCAGATTCCAACGGTGGGAATGGCGATGATCTGGAGGACGGCACCGATGTCGTCCACGATCACCGGAACGAACAGTCCGCTGGGAATGCTGACTGCGAGCGTGGGCACCATCATGAGGGCCGTTGGAGCCAGGTAACGCCGGGTGAGATGCCGGACAACGGCGCGGGTGACGTCCGCATCACGGATGGGTGTGGTGAGGACCAGTTCCAGGGCGCCGCTTCGGCGGCATTCGCCAATGAACGAAGTGACTTCCCAGACCATCAGGCCTCGTACGAGGACGCCAAGCAGCAGGGGGATCTGGAATTGACCTCCGGTGCCGGTCACATCGAACGCCGACCCCATGGCCAACAGGCCAGCTGTCCCACTGGCGAACCAAGCCACCCGTTGGGGCCACTTCTGGATTCCCATCAACGCCCCCAGGGGATTCGAGTCCAACACCCGTCGATCGAGCGCCATGGCTGCTGAAGCGAGCCGGGGACGATCGGCATCGAGCCGCCATCCGCGACCCACGACCCATGTGGCCGCGATCAGGAACGACCATCCCACCAAGTGGCTGACCCCGAGGTTCAGGTAAAACGTGAACGGATCGCGCAGGTAGGCGGATTCGCCAACGTGGTCAATGACGGCGGTCGGTGAGAGCAGCGCGGGAATGAGGACACTCGGATGAGCCCCGGTGGCGTGCAGTCCGGAGACGATGGCTGGTAGCAGGAGGCTGAAGAATCCGACCACCATCAGGGTCTTGCCGACAGCGCGGGCCTGACGTGTCTCTCCTGCAGAGATCGCAAGACCGATCGAGGCGGTAACGAACAACTGGTTGAGCATGGCCGCGCAGTTGCGCCAGAACTCGCCGTTGCTGACGCCGCCCATGAACCATGAAATGGCCAGCACCGGAAACACGGATGCCAGCCCGAAGAATGCACTCAGCACCAGCCCGGTGAACTTCCCGGCAATGATGTCGAGCCCGGTCAGGTCCGTGAGGAACAGGAATCCCAGGGTGCCATCGCGACGTTCCTCGCTGATTCCATCGGCCGTGAGAAAGACGCCTGCGATCACGGCGAACAGGTGCCCACCCGCGACGAGGGTATTGAAGAGGAACTGACCGCTGCGGGAGCCTGCTCCTGTGGCGCTCACGAACAGCAGCATCACGAAGGTCAGGAGCGCGGCGAAGATCGCCGAGCCGGTGCGCATGCGGAACGTTGCCTTCCGCCGGGAGGCGGCGAGCAGTTCGCGTTGGGCTACCGGCAGGAACGTCATGTGCCCCGCCATTGAGGCGGAGGGCCACAACCGAAACGAGAGGAAAGTTGGATCCGGAGACGCGGAGTTCGCGGAGAGGCCTGGAGGTGCGGAGCACCGACAAAAAGTAGCCCACGGCGTGAGTCGTGGATCCCACGTCCAGAAGGATCCCCAGCCCCAGAGGGGCGACAGGCACGGGAGGCTTCCACGCCGTGGAACCTCACGCGAAGAACCGACCCCTACGGAAAGGTTGTTTTGCAGCAATGAACTGGAGGTCTGCAGCCCGTCTACGGTCTTCAATGCATGCGCCGGGTGAGGGCACCCAGCCTACAACTCAGTAGCTCCTGAGTTCATTGGTAGCCGCGAAGCTGCCGAGGAGACACGATGTTGTTTCACTCCGAGACGCCGAGATCGCCGAGGAAACAAGCGGAGGTTTCACGCCATCGGGTTCTTGCCCTTCCAACGCCAACGGCGTTGAGACCCCCAGAAGGGTTGGCCGAGGAACGAGGCCTACCCTGGGTCACCGTCCGCACCCGGTCCCAACCGCATCGCGGTTGTGGCCCCACCGATCCTCGAAGGAGAAGGCAATCTCTCGACAAGCCCGCCGGGGAAGACAGCGAACAGCGATGCGTTTCGCTCGGCGGGCTCGGCGTCTAGGCGTGAGAAAGGTCTGGGTTCCACAATCCTCACACCAAGACGTGAGGATGTGAAGGAGCCCCGGAATTGTTTCACGCAGAGACGCCGAGATCGCCGAGGGGAACCCCTCTTCATCCGCCGTGTGTCGCATGGGTGACGATTTCCTCGGGCATCCGCCACTTCACCCCAATCTATGGGAGGCAATGGTGGGAGGCAATGGGGTCAGTCCCGTATTATTAACAATTGGGGCTGACGCTCAGCATTGCCTGATGGCACAACCGCTTCGCATCCATGTTGTCGATGCTGGGTTTCACGTGATGAGCCGTAGGAATGGCGGTGAGTCCCTGTTCCCCCGGTACGACGATCGCCGGGCGTTCCTCGGATTTGTTTCTGAACTGCCAGAACGGGGTGACGATCATGGGGATTGGGGGCGGGGTGGTGGCAGTTGGCGGAAGCCGCCGGGAACATGCCCGGGGTCAAGTACGGATCCCTGGCGCAGGGGGTACGGCGCCTTTGGCGACTGGCCGAGGAACGAGGGGAACTGAAGGGGTTCGTGGCCGGGATACGGGCCAAATGTAAATGATACGGGACTGACCCCTCTGTCGCCCCTCCGGGGCTGGATCTTCACATGGTGACGGAACCCAGCGCTCACGCGCTGGGCTACCGTCTGACGGCCCTCCGGGCCTGGGGCCATGGATTGGTGAGACCCGAAGCTGCCAAGGTGTATTGGTGAGGCCGGTTTCTTCTCTTTGAGTTGTCGATCCCGGCGCCGATACCGATCCCGATTCCGATGCGTGCGGCGAGGGGTTGCTGGGTGGGTTGTTCGTCCGCCAGGGTTGTTTCGGTTCCGTGGCCGGGGTAGCGTGCGGCATGGTTTGCAAGGTTCGCTCCCTCCTGTTGTCGGCCGTGCTCGGCGCCACGGCCAGCCTCGCGCAGGTTCCCCAGGCTTCCGGCGCTCCGAAGGTGCCACGCTTCTCCGTGGAGTACCTGGACCGGTCTGTTGATCCCTCGGTGGACTTCTACCGCTTCGCCACCGGATCCTGGGTTCGGGACAATCCCGTGCCCTCCGACAAATCGCGGTGGAGCGGTTTCGACGAACTGCAGGACCGGAACTGGAAGCTCATCCGGGAACTTCTCGACGAAGCGGGTGCCGGGAAGCTGAGCGGCAAACCCGCCCGTCAGGTGGGGGCCTTCTTCCGGTCCGCGATGGACACCAACCGGATCGAGCGCTTGCGATTCCGTCCCATCGAGATGGACCTGGCCCGCATCCGTACGGTCAAGGATGTCGACGCGTACTTCCGCCTGCTGGCGGAGCTTCAGGAGCGTGGCGTAGGGGCCCTCTTTGGGGGTGGCGTCATCCCTGATGCGCGCAACAGCAGCGTCTACCAATTGAAGATCGGTCAGGGCGGGTTAGGCCTCCCCGATCGGGACTATTACCTGTCGGACGGATTCGCCAAGCAACGCGACGCCTATCGGGCGCATGTGATCCGGATGCTGTCGCTGCTGGGTGATTCGACCGCGGATGCGACCGCCCGGTCGGCGACCATCCTCGAACTGGAGACGGAACTGGCTCGGGCTGGGAAGTCCCGCACGGAACTGCGCGATCCCAACGCCAACTACAATAAGCTTTCGATCGCTGAACTCCGCACCCGTTATCCGCACATTCCCTGGAATACCTACCTGAAGGCGTCGGGCGTCGGTGTGGTGGCCGATGTGAACGTTGGGCAGACGAACTTCTTTGCGGCCCTCGACGGATTGTTGGTCTCGCGGCCGCTGGATGACTGGAAGACCTACCTGCGATGGCACCTGCTCCGCTCGACGGCGTCGTACCTGCACCGGGAAGTGGAGGAGGCCAACTTCGCGTTCTATGGCACCACGCTCAGCGGACAGCCACAGCCTGAGCCCCGATGGCAACGTGCCGCGAAGGTGGTGGATGGATCGATCGGCGAGGCGCTGGGACGTTTGTACGTGGAGCGCCATTTTCCGGCGGCCGCCCGGCAGCGCATGGCGGCCTTGGTCACGGATGTGAAGGCCGTCTTTCGAGATCGTCTCTCGAAGTTGGAGTGGATGTCCGAGGCCACACGCCAGAAGGGCCTCGCGAAGTTTGACCGGTTCACCCAGAAGATCGGGCATCCGGACACGTTCCGGGAGTATGGGTTCCGGGTGAGCGCGACCGATTATCTGGGCAACGTGCAGCGCGCATCGGCTTACGAGTCGCGACGTCAGGCGGCGCGTGTGGGCAAGGCGGTGGATCGATCGGAGTGGCGGATGACGCCGCAGACGGTGAACGCCTACTTCAGTCCGTTGCAGAACGAGATCGTGTTCCCGGCGGGCATCCTGCAGCCGCCCTTCTTCGATCTCGAAGCGGACGACGCCATCAACTACGGCGCCATCGGCGTCGTGATCGGGCACGAGATCACGCACGGCTATGATGACTCCGGTCGCCAGTTCGATGCGGATGGGAACCTGAATGACTGGTGGACGGAAGCGGACGCCAAGGAGTTCCAGGCGCGCGCCCAGAAGTTGGTGGATCAGTACGGCGCCTACGAGCCGCTGCCTGGGCGGAAGGTGAACGGTCGGCTGACCCTGGGTGAGAACATCGCGGACCTCGGTGGGACAAGCATTGCTTACGAAGCCTTGCAACGCGCGCTGGAGCGGGATCCCTCGAAGCGGAAGACCCTGGATGGATTCACGCCGGAGCAGCGCTTCTTCCTGAGTCTGTCCCAGCTCTGGCGGACGAACTTCCGCGAGGCGGAACTGTTGCGGCGCCTGACGGTCGATCCGCACAGCCCGGGCATGTACCGCGCCGTGGGACCGCACGT
This sequence comes from Limisphaerales bacterium, assembly GCA_965283655.1. Taxonomy (GTDB): domain Bacteria; phylum Verrucomicrobiota; class Verrucomicrobiia; order Limisphaerales; family UBA9464; genus UBA6176. The sequence goes on from CBDIPJ010000025.1 coordinate 32,723, forward strand.
GAACCTTTCGGAGTTCTATCAGGCGTTCGGCATCCGCGAGGGATCGCCGATGTATCGGCCGGTGGACCAGCGGGCCCGGATCTGGTGACTGCCCTCAACGCCGTCCCGTAGCGACGTTGTATTCGGCCTGGGCGCGGAAGAATTCGGTGATGGCGTCGACTTCGAGGACGCGGGCTTCAAACGTCGCCAATTCCCGGATCTGAAGCGCGAGGAGATCGGCAGCGCCCCGTTCGAACAGTACTTGCTCCGCTTCCTCCAGGAGTTGGGCCAGTTCGACGTTCGTGTGCGTCTGGGTGGATTGCTCGAAAGCTGCGGACCATGCGGAGAAGGCGTCGCGAACCTCGGCGGCGATGCGGTCGCGTGCGAAACCCTCCTCGGTGTCGAGACGCTCGATGGCCGCTTCGGCGGCGGCCAAACGGCCTTCGGCCTCGCGGCGTTGGAGCGGGAGCTTGAACTCAACACCTGCCTCGAACTCGGTTTCGGACCTGTCCTTGTAGCGGTCGAACCCGAAGTCCTGGCTCACGGCGGCACCGAGATCGAGGCTGGGAAGCATGTTGTTCTTCGCAAGGCGCCGATCGACATCGCTTCTATCCCGTTGGAGACGGATGCGACGGATCTCTGGGCGCACCACGTAGGCCAGCTCGATGTCCTTGTCGACGGTGGCGGCGTCTGGTGGCTGGATCCCGGGAAACGCGGGCGGGAGGCGATCGCGTCCGGCGAGGATCGGATTGCCCATGGTGTCGCGGAAAAACAGGGAAAGAGCGATGGACGATGCCTCGAAGCGCCGGCGTGCCTGAACGAGATTGATCTGTCGGGAGACGATCAGGCGCTGGTTGTCGGTCAGGACGATGGGGCGGAGGAGTCCGCTCTGGACCTGATTGGTGAGTGCATTTCCACGGTCGTTGGCGACCCGGAGGAGTTGATCGGCGATCTCGATGCGGCGGCCGGTTCCCAGCCATGCCCAATACGCGATGGAGGCGGCGCGGATGAAGTCGAGCTGCTGGCGGAGGATGAAGGGATCTGCGAGTTCCTTGTCGAGGCGCGCTTGGAGGATGTTGGCGCGGCGTCGGTCGATGGAACCATCGCGGAGGAGCGGGATGCGCACGCCGATGCGGGGTTCGCCAGCATCCTGTGTCCGGTTCTTGTCGTAGTCCGGAAGGGTCCCGCGCGTGAGGCGGTAGCCGCCGAACAGGGTGCTGCCCCAGATCCCGAGGAACTGTTCGAATCCGGCGTCAACGGTCCCGAACTGGTAGTAGCCGGATGGGTTTCCGAAGGTCTTGGCGAAGACGTTGAAGTCGAAGGCGCCTTGCGCGCTGCGGAGGCGCCCATTGGCGATGTCCCGTTCGATCAGCGCCGCGAGGAGGGGCGGGTACTGGTTGGTGACGGAACGGAGGACGTCTTCCAGCTGGAGGTGGCCGAAGTAGGCCGAGTTGGTCGGGGACGCGAGGGCGTTTGTGGAGGTGATGGGCAGGGGATCAGCCGCCTGTCCGCGGACCAAGCCGATCAGGCCTGCCAGGATCAGTTGGGAAAGTACCCGCAGGAACCGCGTTGGAAGGAAGGCGTGCATGGCGGGGATCATCGGCCGAGCCTGCCTTGGAACTTCTCGGGTTCGCCATCGGCGACGACCGGCGGGAAGCCGTTCAACTGGCGCCAGATCTCGAACCAGAGCGGCACGCGTTGGAGCAGTACCCACCCGTTGGCGCGAACTCCCTGACGCAACCATCGGTTGGCGGGCCAGTCTTGCTGGACGGGTTGACCGTTGCGTTCGACGGAGTCCGGACGTTGGGCGATCAGGACGCGGAACTTGCCCTTGCCGTTGTCGGTGGGGTCGATCAGGAGCACTTCTCCGCCGAAGGTTCCCACGGCGACGGATGGCCATCCGACGAACTGCACGGCTGGCCAGCCTTCGAATTGGAGCCGGACGGAGCTTCCCTCGCGTGTGATCCGTCCTTGGGGATCGGTCTCGCGGGCGTGCACGAGGGGCATGTCATTGCCGTCGAGCCACAGTTCAACCATCCGGCTTTCGGTTTCCGGGATGATGGTGCACATGGCTGATCCCGCACGGAGGAAGGTTCCCTCGGTGGCCTGGACGCGGAAGACGATCCCATCGCGCGGGGCGATGACGCGTTGCATGGACGTCTGCTCGATCAGGATGTCGAGGCTGACGACGGCCTGGGAGGCCGTGGCGAGTTCCGAACGGGCGGATTCGCGGGCGGCCATGGACGAGTTGATCGAGGCCCGGCCGTCCGTCTCCGCGCGCTTGAGATCCGCTTCTGCGCGGATGAGTTCAGCGGCGGTGCGATCCCGTTCGAGGGTGGCGAGTTCGAACTCACGTTGGGAGGCGAGGCCGCGCTTGTCCTTGAAAAGCGATTCAATGCGGTCGAATTGGAGCTTGGCCGTCTGTGCGGCATAGCGCGAGGCGTCGAGCCGTGTCTGGGCTGCCTCGATGGACAGGCGGAGGGAACGTTCCTGTTCGGCGATCTGACGTCCGATGGCATCAGCGCGCTCGGAGGCGGCCGCCTTGCGGGTGATGGCTTCCGTGCGTTGCAGCCGGAGGTTGCTGATGAGGTTCGGGTCGTTGTCGACGATCTCAAAGAGGACCTCGCCCTGGCGGACGGCGCGGCCTTCGACGACGTGGGACTTGGCGACGCGTCCCGGAAGGGGTGATTCGATGGTGACGGAACGGTCGAAGGGGTCGTAGGCGACGACCCGGCCGGTACCGCTGACGAACTGCTGCCAGGGCATGAAGATCACGCCGAGGAGCAGCACGCAGAACAATGTCGAAAGCACACGGCTCAGGATACGGGCACCGCGGACCGAACCTGCCAGCGCGAGCGCTGGGAGTTGGCTGCGGTGGTCCAGCATGGGCATGGACTCATTTCCGGACGTGTTGGCCGGTGTGGTGTGGGTGTGATGTCCGGTTTCCATGGTTCAGTGGTTGCCGGCGTGGGCTGTCCCGGTGGACTGCGTAGAATCAAGTTTCACCTGACGATCGCAGAGTTGCATGACTTCGGTGTCGTGCGTGGCGACCAAAAGTGTCCAAGGCTTGGTTTTATCAAAAAGGACCGACGCGAGAGCGTGGAGTGCGTCGCGTTCGAGGCCATCGAGGGCTTCGTCGATCAGTAGCAGGCGCGGGCGGCCGACGATGGCGCGGGCGAGGACGAGCCGTGTTCGCTGGAGTTTGGTCAGCGGACGGCCACCGAGGAGAAGCGGCGTATCCATGCCTTTCGGCATGATCAGGACATCCTCCAGCAGTCCGACGGCGGCGAGGGCATCCCGAACCTCGTCGAGTCCGATGTCTGTGCGTGCGAGACGGACGTTTTCGGAGATGGTGGCGTCGATGATCTCATGGCCGCGGACGATGGCGACATCCCTTCGCAGGGCTTCCAAAGACCATTGGCGAAGGTCGAGGCGGTCCATCAGAACGTGGCCGGAGGTTGGGTTGCGGAGGCCGTAGAGCAGATCCAGCAGGGTGCTGGCCCCTCCACCGAGCGGCGCAGAAAGGGCGGTGCGGGAACCGGGTTCCAGCGAAAAGGAGACATCGGACAGCACCGGCTTGTGGTCGTAGGCGAAGGAGAGACCGGAAACATCAACCTGTGCCGGGCGCGTACGGTCGGAGGGCACTTCTCCGGCTTCGCGCTCGGTTTCGAGATCCACGAGATAGCCGAGCTTGTCGACGGCAGCCATGGCGTCGTACCAGCCCTCCAGATGTTTGCCGAGTTTGGCGACGGAGGAGACGACAGCATTGACGATGATCTCCGACGCGACCAATTGGCCGAGGGTCAGCTCACCGGAGAGCACCAGTACGCCGCCGACGACGAGGAGCGAGGAGGACGCCAGGGCCTGGATGGCAAGGAGTCCACTGATCTGGCGGATCAGGACGCGGAAGTGCGACTTGCGGGCGTCGAGGTAGCGGCGAGCCAGGACGTCGGTACGGTCCAGTGCGAACTGTCCAGCCCCCGGGCTCTTGAACAGATTCGGAAAGTGGGCGACTTCCTGCAGCCAGCCCGCGATGGAGTACTTGCTGACGGATTCCTGGATGCTTGATTTGACCGCGCCACGGCCAAGACCGAACACGACGAAGCAGACCAGCGCCAGCAGGACCAGGTCGAAGGCGAGCAGCGAGGGGTGGTAGAAGCCGAGAACGACCATGCCGATCACCGCCGAAAGCACGAGATTGACGCCATCGAGGAGGAGTAGCGCAGTGCTCTTCTGGACGGTGAGGACGTCGAAGAACCGGTTGACCAGTTCGGGAGCGTGGATGCGGTCGGTGGCGCTGGCCGTGACGCGCGGGAGCCGATAGGCGAGATCGGCGGCGAGCCGGACGAAGATCCGGCGTTGGATGATCTCGGTGATGTAATGCTGGACCGCACGGACGAAGGCCAGGAGGCCGAGGAAGGCCAGCAGGGCCACGGAGAGGATCACCAGCGCTTGCAGGTAAACCTGTTCCTGCCCGCCGAAGGCGATGTTGTTGACGACCGCGTCCACCGTCAGGGGGACCGCGAGATACAGGATGCCTGTAATGACTGAGAAAAGGACGATGGCCCAAACGTCCGGCATCTCGGCGCGCATCAGGCCCAACAGGCGTCGATAAGGTTCCGGATGGGGGTGGGCTCCGTGACCGTGGCCGTGGCCGTTTCCATGCCCATGACCGTTGCCGCCACTGGTCGCCTCGGTGCCAACCCCTCCGGCGGACCGGCCCTTGTTTCCGTCCAAGGCTGCCGCGGGGCGTTCGGGATGAACAACGGCGAACTCACTGATGGTGTCGGCGTCGGTGAGACCCAGCTCGCGGGCGAGCGTCTCGCGTCGGATGGATTGTTCGCCCGGGCGACCATCCAGGTTGGCGATCCGCAAGTGGAACAATCCCCGGCGGGCAAGAACGACCCATTCGCCGGTGCGGCTGATGGCGATGATGGGTGAATCACGGCGTGCCATCCACACGACGTCGGTCAGGCTGGCTCGGATGGGAGTCACCCGAAGCGAGCATTCGCTCGCGGCGGCGACGACCTGCTCAAACCGGTGGGAGCGATCCGAACCTGCGATGGCCTGTGTGGCGCGCAGGGCTGCGTCGCGCGTCAGAAGTGGGTCGAAGGGAACCCCGGTCTGACGCGCAAGTTGCTCGATTGTCCGTGCGAGCCGAAGGGCCTGTGTCGGGGCTTCGGCGCCTTGGGTGCCGGTTTCTGAGGATCTTGGGTCCATCCAGTTTTGGTGGGGTGGGAGCAGGAAAAGAGGAATGCGTTAATGAAACCGTTGATCACGATGGGCCGGGAACGTCATCGGAGCAAACGCAGGTTCATGTGGCTTTTCCATCGGGCGGCAAGCTGCGGATGGAAGTGGCGGTGTCAAGAGCGTGGGAATCCAGCCTGGGCAACCATGGTTGAACAGAATACCAAGATTTGGATGGTGTCGGTGGAATCCCGACAGGCCTAAAGTCATCCAATCAAACCGGTTCATGGGTCTTGTTCATAGGACGTCCGTCTGACGTCTTCGATGGTTGCCCGGTTTGGTTAAGAGGTGGCGTTTTCGGGTGGGGCCCCGCGAGGGGAAACACGGGAAGCCACCTCTGTTTTTGTTGGAGTGCCATTTCGATGCTGGTCGGCGCTTCGTGATGCTGCCGCATCTGGAACGGTGAGGCGATGTCCTCGTCGCCGTTCCAGAATCTTTCCCAGGGCGATCAAGATATCGCCGTCCCGAAACCATCCCCCAAAGCGGGCAGTGTCCAGAGGCGCTCATGCCGGTCTCGCCAACGGATGGAGGGTGGTGTTGAGTGTCCGTGTGATGCTTCGATGGCCGATGTTGTTGTTGGGCCTGGCCGTGGGTTGGGTGGCCTTGGTTGGACGTGCGCAAACCGGCAAAGCCGAGGCGGATGCGGCATGGTTGGCCGAGCATTACACCAAGTTCGAAAGGAAGATCCCGATGCGGGATGGCGTCAAGCTGTTCACCCGGATCTACATACCCAAGGACGATTCGACAAACTACCCGATCGTCCTGACCCGCACCCCGTACGCGTTGAAGCCTTACGGTCCGGACAATTATCAGGATCCGGGCGGAACGTTCGAAGCCCTCGCCCGTGACCGGTTCATCCTGGTGACCCAGGACGTCCGTGGGCGGCATGCGTCGGACGGCGTGTTCGAGCACGTACGGCCGTTCAACCCGGGCAAGTCAGGGGTGACGACAGACGAGAGTTCGGATGCCTGGGACACGATCGATTGGCTCGTCAAGAATGTCCCCGGCAACAACGGTCGGGTGGGGATGTTCGGGATCTCGTATCCGGGATTCTACACGTCGATGGGAATGATCGACAGCCATCCGGCGCTGAAGGCGGCCTCGCCGCAGGCTCCGATCTCGGACTGGTTCATGGGAGACGACATCCACCACAACGGGGCCTTCTTCCTCGCCCAGAACTTCGGGTTTTTCTACTGGTTCGAGCAGAAGTCGGACGATCCCCTGCGCGATGGTGGAAAGCGTTTCGTCTTCAACAACCCGGACGGTTACGACTTTTACCTTCGGATGGGGCCGTTGGCGCGGTCGGAGTCGGACCACTTCCGTGGCAAGGTGCCGGTCTGGCGGGATTTCCTCGCGCATCCGAATTACGACGCCTGGTGGCAGGCGCGGAACATCCGGCCCCACCTCAGGAACGTGAAGTGCGCGGTGATGACCGTGGGTGGCTGGTATGACGCGGAGGACCTGTTTGGTGCGCTCGAAACCTACCGATGGACCGAAAAGCTGAACCCCGGGATCACAAACATGCTGGTGATGGGTCCGTGGACGCATGGGCAATGGGGTTCGAGCGACGGGGACCGGGTGGGAGACATCGCCTTCAGGGCCAAGACCGGCGTCTACTATCGGGAGAAGGTGGAGTTGCCATTCTTCCGCTATCACCTGAAGGGCGACACCAACCTGACCCTGCCTGAGGCGTTGATGTTCGAAACCGGCACTTACCGGTGGCGGCGGTTCGGTGTGTGGCCTCCGGCAGAGGCTCGTCAGGAAGACCTGTTCCTGCACGCAGGCGGTCGGCTCGTCCTTGGACGGGCGCCGACGGATGGCGCCGCGGCCGCGGATGAGTTCATCAGCGATCCCGCAAAGCCGGTGCCATTCACGATGGAGGCCACCACCGATTATCCGCGTGGTTATCCCACCCATGACCAGCGCTTTGCGGCAACGCGTCCGGATGTCCTCGTGTACGAGACCGAACCGTTGGAGGAGGACCTGACCCTTGCTGGTCCAGTGGTGGTGACGCTGAAGGTCTCGACCACGGGCACCGACGCCGACTGGGTGGTGAAGGTGATCGACATGCACGATCCCGATTTTCCTGACCCGAATCCGAATCCGGCGCACGTGCGGATGGGCGGGTACCAGCAACTCGTCCGCGGTGATGTGATGCGGGCGCGTTTCAGGAACAGCTTCGAGAAGCCGGAACCGATGGAGCCGGGGAAGGTGACCGAGGTGACCTTCACGATGCCGGACGTCCTGCACACATTCCGGCGGGGGCATCGGATGGTTGTCCACGTGCAGAGTTCCTGGTTTCCACTCGTGGACCGGAATCCGCAGACGTTCGTGAACATCCATACGGCAACCGAAAGGGATTTCGTCAAGGCGACCCACCGGGTCCACCGGAGCGGGGACGCGGCCACGAAGCTCCGGGTGCGGGTGCTGCCGGCCGGGATGCGGTAGGTGGGATCGAGCCGGGTCTTGGGGGGCGATGTCTTCATCGCCATTGGGTCAGGCTTTTGAGGGGCGACGCGGACGTCGCCTCCCCCCAAGGCGCGGCGCTGGATGGAAAGTTCCTCGCGGGGTTTGGCGACCGGGCATAGTGTGGAAGCATGGTTTACGATCCGGGATTCGATGCGCTGTTGCAGCGGGTTTGGGATGGCGGACGGGTGAGTGGCGCTGAATTGCGTCGGTTGGCTGGGCTTCCTTTGGAGGAGCTGGGGGCTCTGGCGGATCGGCGGCGCCAGCTGGCCCGCGGTGCGGCGCATGGCGGCCGTGGCAACGGGATCGTCAGCTACATCGTCGACCGCAACGTGAACTACACGAACGTCTGCAACGTGTACTGCAAGTTCTGTGCGTTCTGGCGGACGGCGAAGGACAGCGACTCCTACGTGATCACCCACGAGGAGATGGATCGGAAGATCGAGGAAACCCTGGCGCTCGGTGGCACCCAGATCCTCATGCAGGGTGGGCATCACCCGAAGCTGACGAAGCAGTGGTACCTGGATCTCCTCTCGCACATCCGTGAGCGGTTTCCCCAGGTGAACGTGCACGGGTTCAGTCCGAGCGAGTTCATTCACTTCCAGAAGGTCTTCGGCGAACCCGTTGAGCAGATCCTCAGCGATTTCATGGCGGCAGGTCTGGGTTCCTTGCCTGGGGGCGGCGGCGAGATCCTCGTCGATCGTGTGCGCAAGCGGATCGCGCCGCTGAAGGCGGACACCGGCGAATGGATGGGCGTGATGGACAAGGCCCATTCCATGGGGTTGGCGAGTTCGGCCACGATGATGTTCGGCCATGTGGAGACGCTGGATGACCGCATCGAGCACCTGGAGGTCCTGCGTTCGCAGCAGGATGTTTCACTGGGACGGCTTGTGGATTCCGGCAGGCTGGGAGTTGGCGAGGAAGCCGGGCCCATGGAGCGTTCGCGTGCTTATGGGGTGGCGCTGGAGTCGGGTGCATTGCGCGGTGGCGCCTTCACCGCCTTCATCTGTTGGACTTTCCAGCCCGAGAACACGGTGCTGAAGGCGCCGACGGTCGGAGCGCACGAATATCTCCGGACGCAGGCATTGGGCCGGATCTACCTGGACAACTTCCCGAGCGTCCAGAGCTCGTGGGTGACCCAAGGCCAGGAGGTCGGACAGGTCGCCCTGAAGTACGGGGCGAACGACCTTGGATCGATCATGATCGAGGAAAATGTCGTCAGCAGTGCGGGCACGACCTTCCGGATGGGGGTTGCGGACATGCAGCGGCTGATTGCCGACCTGGGCATGGAACCGCGGCCGCGCGACAACTGGTACCGGCTGGTGGGATAGAATTCCCTCTGGTCTTGGGGGGTGTCGTGGGTAGGTTCGGGCCGACGGATTTTTCAAACACACGACGATGAGCACTCCCACTGGAGACATTGCCCTGATCGGCCTGGCGGTGATGGGGCAGAACCTGGTCCTCAACATGAACGATCACGGCTTTACGGTCGTGGCGTACAACCGGACGACGTCCAAGGTGGACGACTTCCTGGCCCACGAGGCCAAGGGAACAAAGATCCTCGGGGCCCATTCCGTGGCGGAGATGGTCTCCAAGCTGAAGCGGCCGCGCCGCGTGATGCTCATGGTCAAGGCGGGTGCCGCCGTGGACGAGTTCATCGCCCAGTTGCTGCCGCACCTCGAGCCGGGAGACATCGTCATCGACGGTGGCAACTCCCTGTACTACGACACCGACCGTCGCGTGAAGGAACTTGAGGCGCGCGGGTTGCTGTACGTGGGCACTGGCGTTTCGGGCGGCGAAGAGGGCGCACGGTTTGGTCCGAGCATCATGCCGGGCGGTTCGTCTGCGGCCTGGCCGCACGTGAAGGAGATCTTCCAGGGAATTTCTGCAAAGGTCGACGGCGGCGCGGCCTGCTGCGACTGGGTGGGTGGTGGTGGTTCGGGCCATTACGTGAAGATGGTCCACAACGGCATCGAGTACGGCGACATGCAGTTGATCTGCGAGGCGTATGAGTTGATGCGGGAGGGGCTCGGCATGACGGCCGATGAAATGGCCGCGGTGTTCAGCGAGTGGAATGCCGGGGACCTCGACAGCTTCCTGATCGAGATCACCGCAAACATCCTGGCGAAGAAGGACGAGGATGGCGGTGCGCTGGTGGACAAGATCCTCGATACCGCCGGTCAGAAGGGCACGGGCAAGTGGACGGTGATCGACTCGGCCAACCTGGCCCAGCCGGTGACGCTCATTGCGGAAGCCGTCTTCGCCCGGTGCGTGAGCGCCATGAAGGATGAGCGCGTGGCGGCCTCCGCGCTCCTGAAAGGACCGGCACCGAAGCTTGATGCGGATCGCGCTGCGTTCATTGAAGACATCCGGAAGGCGCTCTACGCGTCGAAGATGGTCAGCTACGCGCAGGGCTACATGCTGATGCGTGCAGCCGCGAAGGAGTACGGATGGGATCTCAACTACGGCGGCATCGCGCTGATGTGGCGCGGGGGGTGCATCATCCGCAGCCGGTTCCTCGGCAAGATCAAGGAGGCCTTCGACAAGGATCCGGGTCTGGTCAACCTGATGCTCGATGGCTACTTCCGGGATGAATTGGCGAAGTGCCAGGCTGGCTGGCGCCGGGTCGTCGCGGCTGCGGCGATGAATGGATTGCCGGTTCCCGCGTTCAGCACGGCCCTTGCGTTCTACGACAGCTACCGCGCGGCCCGTCTCCCGGCCAACCTGTTGCAGGCGCAACGGGATTACTTCGGGGCCCACACCTACGAGCGGATCGACCAGCCGCGTGGAAAATTCTTCCACACCAACTGGACCGGCACCGGCGGCCGTGTCAGCTCGAGCACCTACAACGCCTGAACAGGCGGGGTTCCCAGCCGATCCAGGGCGCGTGTGATTGCGGCCTGGAGGTTGGGGAGGGTGACGGGTTTGGCCAGGTAGTCGTCCATGCCCGCGGCGTGGCAGGATTCCCTGCTGTGTTCGAGGGCATGGGCGGTGAAGGCCACGATGTAAGGGGAGCCGTACACTGCTGGATTCTCCCGGATGATCCGCGTGGCTTCCCATCCGTCCATTCCCGGCATCTGACAGTCCATGAGGATGACGTCGACAGGATGGTGGGCGAGGAGCGTGAGCATCTCCCTGCCGTCGGAGGTGGTGATGGGATCGATGCCCATGCCCTGAAGCATCAGGACGGCGATGCGGAGGTTCACGGGGTGATCCTCGGCGACGAGCATGCGGAGTCCCTTGGTCTCAGGGGGGCTTCCAGGAAGGTCTTCCGGAGGCGGCTCGGGGATGGAGTGTCGCGGCCCGGTGGGGTGCAAGAGGAGCCACTCCGCGAGTCGATCGGCGAGGAGGGGTTTGGCCATCCAACCGTCAATATCGGGCCCACCTTCCGCGGGAGGGATGGGAGGGCGGGTCTTGGGAACCAGGAGGAGCACGGGACTCCGGGCGAAGCGTTGGGAGCGGCGGAGGCTTTGCAGTTCGGTTCGGGTGAACGGGTGGGATGGGATGGGATCGATGATCAGGAAGGGGGCCTCCGCATCGTCCAGATCTGCGTGTTGGAGGGCGCTTTCGAGGTTTGGGTGGCAGCGGATGTCCTGGATCCCGAGCTGTCTCAATTGCTCGAGGATGGATTTGCGGGTTCCTGAATTCGGAGAAACAACGACCCCGTGGGAACGGTGGGCCAGAAAAGGTAGGGAAGGGGCTGGGGTGTGGACCTCCGCCACCATGGAGAAAGTGAAGGTGGAACCGGAGCCTGGAGTGCTCTGGCAGACCACTCGGCCGCCCATGAGGGAGGCCAGACGGCGGCTGATGGCGAGGCCAAGTCCCGTGCCCCCAAAACGGCGGGAGGTGCCGCTGTCTCCCTGCTCGAACGGGTTGAACAGCCGTTCCTGGATTTCGGGGGAGATCCCGATGCCGGTATCCCTGACGGACCAGCGGATCTCGGATCGGCCGTCGGGGAGGGGAGCGTCCTCCACGGTGATCTCGACTTCACCGCGTTCGGTGAACTTGACCGCATTGCTGAGGAGGTTGAGGAGGATCTGTCGGGTGCGGCCAAGGTCTCCGATGATCTGATGGGGAACGGAAGGATCGACGCGGGCGAGGAGTTCCAGGGAGCGGGCGTCGGCGTCGGGGGCGATGACGTCGAGTGTATCGCGCAGGAGTTGGCGTGGGCTGAATGGGGCGAAGGTGAGTTCCAGGCGTCCGGCCTCGATCTTGGAGAAGTCGAGCACGTCGCCGATGACCTGGAGGAGTGCCTCGCCGGAGTGGCGGATGGTCAGGGCGAACTCGCGTTGGTTGCGTTCGAGCGGGGTATCGAGGAGGAGGCTGGTCATTCCGATGACGCCGTTCAGCGGGGTCCGGAGTTCGTGGCTCATGTTGGCGAGGAACTCCCCCTTCGCCTGATTTGCGGCTTCAGCAAGGGCTTCGGCACGACGGCGTTCAGTGAGTTCGTCCTGGAGGTCGCGGGTCCGGCGTTCGACCTCTGCCCGGAGTTCATCACGATGTTTGGTGAGGGCGGCGGAGTGGTCGTGGATGGCGGCGGACATGCGGTTGAAGCCGCTCGTGAGTTCGGAGATCTCGTCGTTGGCGGTCACGGGGAGGGCGGGGGTGAGGACACCCTTCTCCATGGACCGGACGGCCTGGACCAATCGTTCGAGGGGGGCGAGGACGGATCCGCGGAGGATCCAGCCCAGGAGGAGAACCTCGAGGCCGGGGATGAGGACGAAGGCAATCGCGAAGCCGATGCTGAGCGCGGTGTAATCCCGGCGCCACTGGTTGTTGAGGTCGATGATGAATCCCACATCGGTGGTCGCGATGGAGGGTTGGCCATTGAAGACCTCAAGGGGAGTCGGTGAAATCTGATTGCCGAGCATGATCCCGGCGAATCGAAGGATGGGGCGTCCGCGGGCCAGGTCGTGGTCAGGATCGGAAAGGTCCAGGTAGTTGAAGTCGATGCGCCCGTCGGAATGAAGGACGGCCTGGAATGTTGGCGTGAAGGAGGGGTGTTCCCATGCGGGAAGTCTGAGCCAGGTGACGACGAGGCGGTCGGGGCCGGAATGGATCGTGATCTGGCCGCCGAATCTGGGATCCGGGTTCAGGTTGATGAACCCCGGGGCGATCATCGGTTGCCGGTCAATGGCCCAGCGGAGGTCGGCATAACCCTGACCGCGCGGGCCGAGGGTGATGAAGCCGTTCTTGTCGACGACAACCTTGTCGAATTTCTTGCCTGCGAACGGAAAGGAAAACCGGAGGGATGTGGGGACTTCTTGTGCGTTGACCGAGGTGGAGTCGGGGGCCGAGTCCCATTGGAGGCTCCCTGCAGTGACGCGGAAGGCGTTGCCTTCGGGATGACAGGAAATCGATTGGTTGTCGGCGAGGGACGAAGCATGGGTGCGGCGGGCGATGGGCTGGAACTGGTGACGGACGATGATCGCGTAGTGGACGATCAAGGTGATGAGGATGAGTGCCCCCAGGCTGACAACGGCGGTAAATCCCTGGATGCGGAAGCGTAGACCGAATGGTTCATCCACGGTTGAGATGTACCGGTAGGTGAACAGGAACAGGATGATGAGGGGGCCGAAGCTATTGGTGGCCTCGGTGACCCAATCCGGGAGGATTTGAATGCCGCCCTGACTGATGGCAGAGATCAGGACGGATCCGGTCACCAGGAATCCGAGGAATCCAAGCGTCCGGAGTCGCATGTTCATCGGGTGGACCAGGGTTTGGCGCCAACCCCGTGCGGCGGCCTCGACCGAGGCCAGCCTGAGGAAGCGCCGCACGAGCAGGTACGCGGGCAGCGCAAGGGCAAGGGTCGGGTTGAGGCCTTCGAGGTGGGTACGCCACTGAACACTTTCGTCGACGATGAGCGCGTAGAACCGACGCCCGTTCGTCCAGAGTTCCAGCAGCAATGTGGCTACACTCAGGATGCGGGTCGTCTGGTAATCCCGCAGAAGTGTTCGATCCGGGCCTTGGAGGTGTTGTGCGAAATCCAGGATTACGGCCGCGGCGAGGACGACGAACGTGGGTTTCAGGTAGCTACCGATGATTGCCCACGGACCCTCCAAGCCTGTCTCGAGGAATCCGCAGAGGGCAAACGGGCCCAGGAGGATGAAGGTCGCCAGCAGGGATCTCGTGGTGGTCCGGTCGGCGTTGGCGAGACGAATCAGCGGCAGCAGCGCGGCCACGCTGAGGAAGCACAAGATCAAGAGCGCCAAGTATCCAGCGGCGGCTGGAGTCAGCAGGAAGGTCCCTGGGCTGGCGAAATTCACGACTTCGGCATCAGGGAGATCATGCTCGGACCGTTCCCTTGGGGGAGAACCCAGCACACCCTTGATAGAACAAAATAGTCAGAACTCAGTACGGCCGGGTTTTCCAAGTTTGGGTAATTTCATGCACCGGGCTCCGAGATGTTCGCTGCGGAGCAACGGGATGACGCCGCCGCGCGGGCGAGGGCTTCCTGAAGTGCTGGCAGACGGACGGGTTTGGCGAGGTAGTCGTCCATGCCGGCGGCGCGGCAGGCGGCTTCGTCGCTGGCAAGGGCGTGTGCCGTGAAGGCCACGATATACGGGTTTCCGAAGACTTCCGGCTCGGTTCGGATGCGATGGGCGGTCTCGTAGCCGTCGACATCGGCCATCTGGCAATCCAGGAGGAGGACGTCCACGGGTTGGGATCGGAGGAAGTCGAGGGCTTCACGGCCATTGGAGGCCACGGCGGGTTCGATGCCGCAGCGTCGCAGCATGAGGATGGCGAGCCGTTGGTTGACAGGGTTGTCCTCGGCGATCAGGACGCGCAGCGGCAGGGGTTTTGCCGTGGGTGCGGGAGCGGGAGATGGTTTCGAGCTCTTAGTCTGGGCCGGGACCTGATCCGGGGCGCCGATCCAGGCAGCGATTGAGTCCGGAAGGAGTGGCTTGGGGATCCAGCCACGGATCCTGAACTCCTCCTGTTCCCGGGCGGTGGGCGGGTGCGATTTTGGAACGAGGAGGAGGATTTCGCTTTGGGCGAAGCGTGGGTCCTGACGCAGGCGGCGGATGGTTTCGCCCGGGAACCCGCCCTTGGTGGGCCGATCGAGCACCAGACGCTCCACACATGGGCCGGGATTGGAGGGTAGGTTGGGGATCTGCTCCTCAGAGGCGACGAATGCGGGCGGTGGGAGCTGGAGTTGGGCAACCAGCTTGGGAAAGCGCTCCCGGCTCGTGGCATTGCCGGAGATCAAGGCGAAGGTGGTCTGAGTCGTGGCGGCATAGACCGGTGCGCGGGCTTCAACGGCGGCGGGCAGGGTGAAGTGGAAGGAGGAGCCACGTCCCGGGATGCTTTCACAACGGATGGTGCCGCCCATGAGGTCGGCGAGGCCGCGGCTGATGGCGAGGCCAAGTCCAGTACCACCGAACCGACGGGAAGTGGAGCTGTCGGCTTGCTCGAAGGGGGCGAAGAGCCGGTCGAGGGTTTCGGGAGCGATCCCGATGCCGGTATCGCGAACGGTCCAGAGCAGGGTGACGCGATCGCCGGGCTGTTGGATCGCGGTGAGGGTGAGATCGATTTCGCCCTGTTCGGTGAACTTGATGGCGTTGCTGAGGAGATTGAGGAGGACCTGTCGTATGCGGCTGACGTCGCCAATGATGCGGAGGGGAACCTTGGGATCGATGTCCGCGCAGAGTTCGAGTCCACGGGTATCGGCGGCAGCGCCGACGACGTCGAGGACATCGCGAAGGAGGGCTGCCGGGGAGAACGGGGCGGACTGGAGGGTGAGTCGACCGGCTTCGATCTTCGAGAAGTCGAGGATGTCGCCAATGATGGAAAGGAGGGCTTCGGCGGATTGACGGGCGGTGGCGGCGAACTCCCGTTGGACGTGGTCGAGTTGGGTGTCGAGGAGGAGCGAAGTCATGCCGATCACCCCGTGGAGGGGCGTGCGGAGTTCGTGGCTCATGTTGGCCAGGAACTCGCTCTTGGCGTGATTGGCGGCCTCGGCGCGTTGTTCGGCACGTTTGCGCTCCCGGAGTTCCTCTTCGAGGGCCCGGGTGCGGACGCGGACTTCCTCACCGAGTTGGTCGCGGTGCTTCGTGAGTGCCTCGGCGGCGGCGGCAACGGACGCGGTCATCCGGTTGAAACCGCCCGTGAGGTACCCGATCTCGTCGTTGGACTCGATGGGGAGGGGTTGGATGCGGTGGCCCTGTTCGACCTGTTGGACGGCTGCGACGAGTCGGTCCAGCGGAGCGAGCAAATCCCTTCGGAGTGCCCAACCGAAGAAAGCGATCAGCAGGACCGGCGAAGCGAGGATCACAGCGGCCATCTGGACGCCGAAGGTCGCGAACTGTCGGCGCCATTCGGCGATCACGTTGATGGCAAAGCCATGTGTCGGAGGCCCCAGATAGCTGGGATGACCGCGAAAAAGTGGGATGTCTGGTATCGGCCTCTCAGGTCCTGGAACACACCGAGGAACTGGATGTGCGGGGACTGGGCGGCGGCGTCCGGGTCCCGGTTTTCGATGTCGGCGTAATTGAATTGGATCCGCCCGTCCCGGTGCAGGATCGCCTGGAACTCCGGTGTGAAGGACGTTTGCTGCCAGCAGCTGAGCCGGGACCAGGTGACAATCAACTCGTGCGCGTTGGTCCGGATCAGGACGCGACCACCGCGGGATGTATCCGGGTTCAGGTCAATGAATGCCGGGACGATCATGGGTGCCCCGTTCAGTCGCCAACGGAAGTTGGCATACTCGCAGGCGCGATCACCCAGCATGATGAGGCCGTTCTTGTCGACGACGACCCGGGAATGATTGGTGCCCAGGAAGGGGAATCCGAACGGAAGGTCTACGCTCTGATCCTCACCCTGCATTGGGGTTCCCTCACCCCGCCTCCAGTCGAGGGCTCCATTCAGGAGGTGGAAACCTTCGGGGGAGGGAACGAACAGCACGGACTGTTGGCTGGTGAGGAGGTCGAAATTCGATTCGTTGTTCCGACTCAACCAGACCCGGCCCCGCAGGTTGGTGGAATGGACGACAACGCTCACAAGGGTGAGCAGCAGGAGCAGGCTGACGGCGAGGAGTCCCAGCAGCCGCGTCCGGAAGCTGGTGTGGTCCGACAACCGCGACACGTACCCGTAGGCAAAGAGGAAGAGGATCGCGAGGAATCCAAAGCTGTTGACGATCTCGGAGGTCCAGTCGGAGAAGGCAAAAATCCGCAGGCCAGTCGAAGCGGCCACCAAGCCAGCGGTGGCGAGGAGGGCGGCGAAGAAGCGTGTGGTACGGAGGTGTGGGTTGTGGGGCTTGAAGATGGCCGTGCGGAGTCCGTGGAGCCTGGCCTCCTCCCCGGTGAGGAGGAAGAAGCGGCGAATGAAGATGTACGTCGCGAGAAGGAGGACCAGCGGAGGCATCAAATCCTCCACAAGATTCCGCCACTGGACGTGGCCTTCCGTTGCGAGGAGTCCGAACCGCCTCAACAGTGTCCAGCACTCTGACAAGCACGCCAGCGCTGCGATGGTGGAGACGACGCGATACTCGATGCGGAGTCGCGGGTCGGGTTGATGGACGTGGTAGGCGAACCGGAGCAATGCGGCCCCGGCGAAAACGGCACAAGACGGTTTGATGTAGCCCCCCACGAGGGACCAGCCGAGGAGGAAGCCATTTTCTGCCGCTCCTCCCAGGGCAAAGAGGGCGATCGCAGCAAAGGCGACAAAGAGGCTTTGGGTGGCGGCTCGCGAAGGGTGCGTAGAATGGGCCGTGCGGAAAAGGGTGGAGACGACCAGCGTGGAGAGGAGGAATTGCGCCAGATAACCGGCGGTTGCCGGGGTCAGTGAGAAGGTGCTGAAGGGGGAGGCGTTCACGGACCTTCAGGGATGTATCGAGTCGCAGGGAAACCCTGACAGACAGATTTGGGAATCTAGGGACACCGCTGGGCGAGGCTATGCCTTGCACTCCTTGGTAGCCATGGAGAAATCCACGAAAAAGCCCTCCGGGAACCGGAGGGCTGAGGGGAGTTCGAAGATTTCAATTCAAGGTTCAAGCGGGGACCGCGCAGGCCGATCCGTTGAACCTGGAACGTCAAACCCTGCCGACTACAGCCTCCTGACGTCGGCTGCTGCCGGAGCCGAGGGTCAGGACCGGCGACGGAGGGTCCAGCCGAGCAACAACGTGCCGGCGCCGAGCAGGGCCCAGGTGCCGGGTTCGGGGACCACACGAAACGCGTGGACGCCATTGTTGGGCGTGACCACGTAGACGATCGATCCGTCGGCGTTGAAGTCGACGGCTCCGACGCCGTTGGAATTGGAGTTGGTGGTCGCGAGCAACTCGGAGTCTGCGGGGAGGTTGTTGCCCGTGGTCACCAGGCTGGCAACGTCGTAGATGTTGATGCTGTTGGGACCCGTGGTCGGCGCGTAGCCGTAGGCGACCATCACTCCATCGTACAGACCCAGGGCGCCGGCCGTGCCGCCGCCGGTGCCGAGGGTGAAGGAGGAAGTCACGGCTGCCGTGGAGGCGGCGAGGTCGTAGCTGATGTAGCGGAGGGCGCCTCCTTGCTTGGCGTACACGGTGTTGCCTTCGCCGAAGTCCAAGCCAAGACGGAGGTCGCCGGTGGCAATCCCGGAAACGGTGAAGGTGCTGCCCGTGAACGTGGAACCATCGGCCGTTCCGAGGCGGAACAATTGGGAGCCGCCAATGCCTTGGCCGAGGATGATCTCGGTCGAAGAACCGGAGCCGCGGACGGCGAGGGAATCCCCGAAGCGGCCAGCACCCGGATCACCCGAGTAGATCACGGTGGGCTCAGCGGATTCATTGGCCCAGCGGTAGATCTTGAGTGGGGAAGTGGCGCTTGCGGTGGTCAGGTTGGCCCCGTAGATCGCACCATCGGCAGCCACGCCAAGCATGTTGATGGCGAAGGTACCACCGGAGACTCCGGTCATGTTCAGCGTGCCGATCTCGGATCCGCTGGTGCCGCTGAGGACCCGAACCCCGGCGCCGCCGGCGCGGGTGGCAACGAGGAGATTCCCGGTGACCGTATTGAAACCGCCGCCGCGGGTCAGGTTGCCCGTGTCCGGGAACGTGGTGCCGTTGACCGGGGCGACGGTCCAGTAGGATTCAAGGGTATACGCCTGGGCAAAGGCCGGAACCGCGGCCAGCAGTGCGACCGCGAGTTGGAAAGGTTTAGAGCTCATTGATGGAAGAAATCTGAAGATCAACGACGGGTTGCCACAGCCGGCCTATCGGGTCAAAGCCAAACTTCCCGATTGGCCACTCCATGGCGCGTCCTGACACAGCGCGCTGGGGGAACAGCTTCGGGGCGGCGATGTCCTCATCGCCATGGGAAGGTTCTGGAACGGCGGCGAGGACGTCGCGACCCCGTTCCAGAGGGCGGCAGTGTCAAAAGGCACTCGCCACGCCACACCGCCAGCCGCGCTTACCGGACGCTGCGTGCGCGGTAGAAGCGCTGGTTGCTTCGGAGCGCGGTGGAGTCCTGAAGTTCCAACAGGCCATCCGGGGCAGTGGCGCGACCCGACGCGGCCTCGGTCCAATGGATGAAGTCGCTCGTCCGCTCCAGGATGTAGAAGACTCCCGGTTCGCCAAGGACACGGATGAGCATTGGGCCGGAGGTCAATTGTCCGATGAGTTCGAGCGTGGGCGGGATCTCGTCGATCGGCAGGGCAGTCAGCTTGTAATCGTCGAAGATCATGAAGTTGTCCCCGGGCTTTCCCGGAGTCCGGACGGCCCACACGGCATCGATTTCATTCAGATCGAGCTTGGATCCGCGGGTGGAGATGGGCTGGGCGTTGACGATGACCGCGCCATTGATGTCGGCGGTCCACAGGTTTCGCGCGAAGTTCAGCGTGATGGTCAGGTCGTAGGGTTCGTTCGGGGCAAAGGTCCACCCGGTGGACTTGAACCCCTTCCCATCGTCGAGGATGTAGTTGATCTCCTGGGCGTCGTTGTCGAAGTCGATGGTGAACAGGCGTTCCTCGCGCGTGTTGTACGCACTCCAGCGGAAGTCATCGAAGAAGGGGGCGCTGGTGGTGGAGTCGAAGAACTGGACACTGACCTTGAAGGTGATCAGTGGCAGGTTGTTCCCGACCGGCACCAGGGCCACAGGCCTGAAGAGGTTCAGGAGGTCGTTGGTCCCTTTGGGTGGATTGAACCCAACGTAGGCCACCTGACCCTCAAACCCTGCAATGGGGCCGGCGAGGACCCCATTGCCGCCCGATCCCAGCCCCACCCAGCCGTTCTGGCCGGCGAGGTCGAAGTCGGGATCGTACCCCTCGAACTGTTCGAATCCGGTTTCGAAGAGGATCCGTTCGGTGGCCGGAGCGGCGATCCGTCGAGGCGCATCAGCAAGCGCTGCAGAAGCGCTGCAGAGCGTGAGGACGACGGGGAGCAGGATTGGGCGCATGGCGTGGGGAATCAGGGGCCGAGGCAGATTCGTGAGTCGGGTCAGGGATGGGAGAACCCTTCACTCCACCGGATTCTGGCCACGCGAGGGGCTCGGTCGGGCCCCGCCACCTTGCTGGGGCGCAGCCGGGTAGGACCGGCCCTGAGGCGCGGACTGGTAGGAGGTTTGGGGTGCGGACGGGCGTGACGGGGCAGACACCTGGGGTTGGGCGCGCATGACCGGAGTTGGTGCGCTGGCGCTGGGTCCTGGTTGCGGGCTGTAGGACGGAGTCGAGCGACCGCCGCCCTGATAGGTGGGGCTCGGGACCGGGCTCGAAGGATTGGACATCCGCCCCCCGCCGTAGCTGCTGGAATCCATTGCCGATGGATTGGCCCGATAGCTGACCTCCGGTTTGCGGAGTTCCGTACGCGCCGTCGGTGCCGCCTGAAGTGCCCGGATGTCCTGTCGGACCGGGGGAGTCTGGACAGGGGCCTGAGGGGCCTGTCTCACCTGGGACACAGGCGCGGGCCGGGCGGCGGGCGACGAGTACGCAGGCTGCGAGTATGTCGGTCCGCCCAGAGGATTGGCAGCCGGGCGAGCCGGGGCTGTGGCCACGGTCGTGGGTTGGCTGGAACCGGTGGCAGGGCTGGATGCCGTGGGGCGCGCCGGCGCTGTCGTGGCGGTGGGACGGGATATCACGCCGGAGGCGGAGGGGTTGGCCGTGACGCGGGGCGATTCGCGCAGATTGGATTGCGGCCGGGCGGGCGTGGAAGACGGAACCGTGGAGGAAGGGGCCGAGGACCCTGCCGGGTTGCGTGCTGGAATGCCGCCGCCCACCGAGGGTGTCGGGCTTCGGTCTGCGATGTTGCCAGGCCGCATGGAAGGCTCAGAGGCCTTGGCAGAGCCTTGGGCTGATCCTGTAGAGGAGGCCGGACGGCCAACCACTGAAGGGGGGCGACCCGGTGTGAGGGCGGCATTGCCGGTGGAGTTTCCCGAACTGCCGGAACCAGGTCGTGCAGGTACGATGCCCGATGCTGCCGACGGGGATGAGGCCCCGGACTTCCGGGCTTCCTGCCGCGCGAGGATCGTCGGCGGCGGTGCGGTGTCGCGGCCCGGTGTCGAATCGATGCGGGGGCGATAGGCGGCGATCTCCGGGCGGGCTGAGGTTTTGGAATTCTCGAGCCGGCTGGCGCTCTGGAGCGGGTTGGCGGCGTCCGCGACCGCGTACTTGCGGACCTCCTGACGCCCCCGGCGCTGGACGTCGTCGGCAGAAATGCCGTTGTTGATGATGACGGTGTTGTTGTTGCCGACGATGTTGACGGAGTTGTCGCCGCCGATGGCGTTCCGCGAATTGTTGACGAAGCGGGGGACCTCGCGGCGGTCGAGGCACCAGCGGGGGAGGCCGGGATCGCAGAAGCGGTTCCAGGAGGTGGCGTACCAGCAATCATCGACGATCCCGAATCCGATGCTCACGCGAGTGCCACGGCTGGACCACGAGAATCCGACACCCGCAGACCAATGGCATTCCGGGGGCAAGGGCGCCCACCCGCAGTGGGCATCGTTGTACCGCCAGGAAACCCAGGCGGGGCCCCAGTCGCAACCGGGCGTCCAGACCCAGCCGACGGACGTGCTGCGATGCCATCGGCCGTAGTGGAACGGAGCCCAACCCCACGAATAGGTGGAGTGCCAGTACCACCCGTGATCGGTCCACGCCCATTGGCCGCCGTCACAGTAGGGGCGCCACCCGGGGTTGACGGAGACGATGGTTGGCTGCCAGCACCAGCCGTAGGGTTCCACGCGGACCCAGTTGCCGTACGGTGAGAGGGAATCGTAGAAAACGGTGGTGGAAACGGGCTGCTGGACCACGACCGGCACGGGTTGCACAGCGACCGTTTCGGGACCGGGCTGGGGTTGGCCGTAAACAGGTGCCGGGGCCGCGGGGAGGGGGGCACCGGGGATCCCGGTCGGGGCACCGCCCACGGTCGACGCCAGATAGTTCGTCAGGAGGACATTGTTGGCGCCGGGGACAGGGGGGGGCTGGGCGGGATCCGTCGCAGCGGCGGTCGCTGGGGCAGGCGGAGTTGGTTCCGCTGCCGTGTTGATCACCACGTTCTGGATGGCTGTCGAGGGGTTTGCCGTGCTGTTGGCCTTCTTGACCAAGGCGTTGATCACCGGGTTGCCCAGGCCGAGATCGGAGAGATAGATGATCTGGTCGGCGTTGAGCGTGAACGGCTGCTGGAGGGATTCGATGTAGCTGATGGTGACGCTCGGATCCACGGAGGTCTGGGCGAGTCGCACCACTTCCTGCGCGGGGCCAGGAAGTTCCGGGGGTGGCTTTGGTGCCGCGATGGGCGTGCTGGCGACCGAGGCCACGGGAGAAGGATTGGTTGCGAGGGAAGCCTTCACCGGTGTCGCCGCAGCGGGGAGGCTGTTGGAGGCACCGGATGCCGCTCCCGCGACTGCGGTTGCCTGGGGCGGATTCCCGGGGCCTGCCGGAGTGTTGGTGCCAGCAGTCTCCGCCTGGGCCATGCGTTCCCCGGGGCTGCACCCGGCCAGCAGGGCAGCGCAGAGAGGGGAGGAACAGGTGCTTCATGGGGTGATGGGTTGGAGGATGGATTCGTTCAGGCGGTCCGGATCCTGCCGTTTTCAGGCGAACCAGCGGGGTGCGATTGCGACCCGCTGCATGGGCGGACAGTTTTCACGAATGGCAAGCTGACGGCGTGAAACTGCCCGTATTCAGGGACGGGGGCAAGGGAGGGGGCTGGGGAGGTGTTGAGTGGCGGCTCGACTTGGGCGTGGATGGGCGCGAAGGTGCATGGGAGTTTCACAGGAACATGCGATACATCGAACCTCATGGGCACATGGTGAGTCGGACGACCGACGACTACATCGACATGGTGACAGCCGGCTGTGCAGCGGTCTGCGAACCGGCGTTCTGGGCTGGGTTTGACCGGTCGTCCGCCGATGGGTTCCGCGATTATTTCCGCCAGTTGACAGAGTATGAGCCGGCCCGGGCCGCGAAGTACGGGCTGCCGCATTACTGCTGGCTGTGCATCAACCCCAAGGAATCCGAGGATGTCGTGCTGGCGGAGTCGGTGATCGCGTTGATCCCGGAGTTCCTGAAGAAGCCGACGGTGCTGGGCATTGGGGAGATCGGGCTGAACAAGAACTCGCGGAACGAGTTGAAGGTGCTGGAGATGCACGTGGATCTGGCGGCCCGGGAAGGGCAGTTGATCCTCGTCCACACGCCCCACCTTGAAGACAAGCTCAAGGGAACCCGTTTGATCCTGGATGTGCTGAAGTCGGATTCACGGATCCAGCCCGGACGGGTGCTGATCGATCACGTGGAGGAGCATACGGTCCGGATGGTCCTGGACGAGGGATTCTGGGGTGGGATGACCCTCTACCCGATCAGCAAGTGTACCCCGGCCCGTGCGGTGGACATCCTGGATGTCTATGGCGGGGAGAGGCTGTGGATGAACTCCGCCTGCGACTGGGGCGAAAGCGTTCCCCTGGCGATTCCGAAGACCGCCCTGGAGATGCGTCGGCGGGGTTGGACTGCGGAGGCGATCGACCGGGTCATCTACCAGAACCCGGTTCGGTTCCTGAGCCAGAATCCGCGGTTCCGGCTGGGGGAATGAAACAGAAGGGGCCGCCGGAACACCGGGCGGCCCTTGTTCGGTGGGAGATCCCCGTTCAGGCGGTTTTCTGGGACCGACGCCAAGCGAGGAACCCTGCCGCGCCGACAAGGCCAAGGCCCGAGGCAAGGGTCGAAGCCTCGGGAATGTTGGTGAACAGGAGGGCTGAGCCGCCGAAATCTGCCTGACTGAAGGTCACCAGCGTGAGGTCGAGGGAGGTGGGGCCGCCGACGGAACCGATGGCGTTGGCGGACTGGGTGGCGATGGCGAACAACTGGCCGAGGAAGGTGTGGTTGTTGGCGGACGGACTGGTGGCCCAGGTGCCGCCGATATCGGTATAAACGTTGGCTTCGAGGATTCCGGGAAACGGGACGCTCCATGCGGTGCCCAAGAGGTCGTCAATGTAGGACGTGGCCGTGGTTGGATTCATGCCGATGGTCACGCCCGTTTCCTCTCCCGACGGGGCTTCCGGGTTGTACCGGCCGATGATGAAGTAGCCGAAGTTTCCGACACCAACCGGCCGCGTCACGGTGATCTCGGTGGTGTAGGGTTCGTAGAGGGTGGGACCATCCCCAGCCACGCCAACCAGATTTGGGAAGCCCGAGATGAAGCCAAGATTGTAGACGCCCGGGGTGTTCGACTCCTGGATGACGCCCAGACCCCAGTCGTAGAGGTCACGGGTTGGGTTGACCGTGAGGGTGAAGGTGTCAGGCGGCGTACGCGGTGGTGGCCCGCCGATCAGCGGGGTGGCCACGAGGACGGAGGCTGCAATGGCCAGGATGCGGGAGGGGTTATTCATTGGGAATACTTGATGTCAGGTACTCAAGAAGCGTCGCCGAGCCAAGAACGAATTCAGGGGTCCGGCAGGTGCTCTGGTTTGCCTCCTCACGTCGGCCGCTACGATGGGGAGGGGTTCTGGAGACTGGAAACTCCCATTGAAGGCCGGGTGCCCTCACCCGGCGGGGATGGGAACCACTTGAAACTGAAAACTTTGAACTCCACCGCCGCTTGGGGTCACGCGGCCTTCAATGGGAGTCGCAGCCAACTGGCAACTGGGAATTGGGCACTCCACAAAAAGGGGCGGATCCCGTGAAGGAATCCGCCCCTGCGTTTGCGTTAACCCGCCCGGTTCCAACCGAGGCTACGGCTTGACCCGGGAAAGCGGTGAAAAGTTTCCGGGTTCAGGACCCGATGGCCTTGGAGGCGTCCTCGGGGACCTTTACCTCGGTCGTGCCGACGCTCTTGATCTCATGGGTGGTGGTCCGGCCCATGTCGCGATCTTCGCCATTGAAGGAGATGGTTCCGGAAACCTTGACCTGCACCTTGGTGAGCGAGCCGTCCTTCACCCAGAACTTGGCGGAACCCTTGGCATTCTTCGCCTCGGGAGCCTGACCGCCCTGACGGCCGCGGCCGAGGGACAGCAGTTCCTTCGCCCCCTTCTCGGTGAGGTCGCCGGAGATGACACCGTCGGCCGTCTTCAGTTCGCCGAGGTTCTCAACCATCTTGACCACGTCGTCTGCCGGCAATCGGGTGCGGAGCAGCATGGCTCCCCGGTTGCCGCGGCCGCCGCCGCCGCCGCCACCGCCACCGGCGTTCCGGAGGTCTTCGGCGGTCTTCCAGCCCTCGTCGGTCTTCAGCACTCCCTTTTCACCCTTCATGACGGCCGTTGTGACCGTGCCCTCGCGCTCGGAAGTGATGACCGCGAAACCACCCTTCTGGCTCTTGCCGGTGATGGTGGCGGGGGTCCAGTTGCCTCCCTCGATCTCGGTGGCCGTGGTCCAGGTGTAGTTCGGGGCGTCTGTGACCTTCTTGGCGGCGGCCATCAGGTCTTGCTTGGCGTCCGCGAAGCACAGGGCCGAGGTAGCAAGGGCGAACAGGGGGACGAGGAGGCGTTTCATGGATATGGATGGTTCAGGGACAAGACAGGCGTGATTTACGTATGTGACTGAGTCGGCCACGAACTGGTTACGACCACTTCCTGGTCAGCCGAACCGCAACCGTTCCTCCACCTCGCGGATGCCGCGGGTCATCGGGATCTGTCGGCCATCCTGCAGCAGGACAACGTGCTCGCCGGCGGCCATCGATTGCAGTTCGCGGACCCGGTCGAGGTTGACGACCGCGGACCGGCTGACGCGGAGGAAGTTCGTTGGCAACTGTTCCTCCAGCGCGGCGAGGGTGTCGCGCAGGATGTGGGTTTCCTTGCCGACGTGGAGGATCACGTAGTTTCCGGCCGCCTCGATCCAGTCCACGGCGCTCACCTTGATGAAGGTGGTCCGTTCGTTCGTGCGGACGGGAAAGCGGGTGACCTTCGGACGTTCCGCGCCGCGTTGGTTCAGGAGTTCAAGCAACTGCGGGGGAAGGGTCAGGGGCGTCTGGGTGGCGAGTCGTTCGCGGGCACGTTGGACGGCGTCCTTGAGCCGGGCCGGGCGGGCCGGCTTCAGCAGGTAATCGAGAGCGTGCTCCTCAAATGCCCGGATCGCGTGCTGGTCATAGGCCGTGACAAATACAATCAACGGCATGTGCCCCTTCAACTGCCGCAGCACCCCGAAGCCGTCCAGCCCCGGCATCTGGATGTCGAGGAAGACCAGGTCCGGCTTGAGCGCCGCGATCCGTTCCACGGCGGATTCGCCATCCTCGGCTTCCCCGACGATCTCGATGTCGGGTTCCGAGGCCAGCAGCGTCCGGATACGGTCGCGTCCGAGGGGCTCATCGTCGACGAGGAGGGTACGGATCTTCATGGCTGGGCGTCAGCGCGGGTTTCGAAGGGAAGCCGGAGGATGGCCATCGTGCCACCTTCCGACCGGGGTTCGAGGATGAGGGTGGCAAGTTCGCCGTGAAGTTCGTGCAGCCGGGAACGGCAATTGGCCATGCCGATGCCGGTCCTGGTGGATTCGCCGGCATCCTCCCGGATCCCGACGCCGTCATCGGCCACCGTCAGAACCAGAAACCCATGTTCGGCGCGGGCCGTCAGTTCGAGCGAAACGGGACCGCGCCTGGGTTGGAGCCCATGCTTCAGGGCGTTCTCGACGAGGGGTTGCAGGATCAGGACCGGGACGAGCGCGACGAGGGTTTCGGGTGCGAAGTCGATCCGGATCGTGAGTCGATCCCCGAAGCGGACCTGTTCGATGGCGAGGTAACGCCGGACGAATTCGAGTTCGCGGGCGAGGGACAACTGCTGGGCGTCGCCGTGCTCCAACGTGAGCCGCAGGAAGTCGCTGAGGTTCGCGATCATCTCGTCGGCTGCGTTGGGATCCTTGTGGACGAGGGTGGAGATGGCGTTCAGGGCATTGAACAGGAAGTGGGGCTGGAGTTGTGCCCGAAGGGCGGCGAGCCGGCTCTGGGCAAGGCTTGCTGCCAATTCGAGGCTGCGCCGTTCCCGTTCACGGGCGCGTCGCGAGTGGAGCACTGCGGTGGTCACGGAGACGACGATCCAGTAGACGGGAACGTTGAGACGGGCCCGCATGAGCAGGGGCCCGCGTCCACCGGCTCCAGGCCGATCCGGACGTTGGCCGCCCCCACGCGGCTGGAGCCCGGGACGCTGGGGACGGTCGTCCCGCATTCCCGGGGGACGGTTTTCGCGTTCGCCGGGAGGACCACCGAAGGGCCGACGCCACGGCGGGCCGAGCGGGTCGTCGGCGTTGCCAAGTGTTTCCGAGATCAGGCCCGAGGCCACGACCACGGCGGCGCAGCCAAGCAGGTGAACGGGAAGGCTGAGGAACCACCGCTGACGTTCGAAGGGAAAGCGCAGCGCCAAGGCCACGACCAGAGGACTGAAGATGCCCCAGGGCGCCCACTCCCGTCCGGAGGCAATGAGGGCCGGTTGCCACTCCACCCCGGCGGCGAAGACCAACTGCGTGGCGAACCCGAGGGTGATCAGGCCCCAGAGCAGGAGGCTGCCCAACCACCACCAAAGGAGGTTTCGCAGGGGCGCGGGCACGGTCATGGGTGGGAGGTTCCGTTGGGTGGCAGGTGCTTTGGAAGCACAGAACGGGGGCTGACGGCGGGACGTGCCTCGTTGCCTCGCCCGCTACCATCGGGGCAGGTGGCCGTTGTCAGGCAAGGATGCCCCGGATGATCTCCGGTTCGATCACGCCGGTGAGCTTGTTCTCCAATCCACCGTAGAAGTACGTCAGGTGCCCGGGATCGAGTCCCATGAGATGCAGGATGGTGGCGTGGAGGTCGCGAAGGTGGTGGGGATGGACGGCGGCCTGCTGTCCGAGTTCGTCGGTCTCGCCGTAGCTGATGCCGCCCTTCACGCCACCACCAGCGAGCCAATAGGTGAAGCCCTTGGGGTTGTGGTCGCGTCCGCCCGGTTTCCCGCCGGTGTTGAAGGTCTCGGAAACGGGTTGGCGTCCGAATTCGCCGCCCCACACGACGAGCGTTTCGTCGAGCAGTCCCCGCTGTTCGAGATCTGCGAGCAGTCCGGCAATCGGCTGGTCGACCTCGGGCGCGTGGATCTGGAGGTTTTCCTCGATGCCGTGGTGGCCGTCCCACGTGTTCTGGCCGCCAGCCCCGCCGCCGCCGGAATAGATCTGGATGAAGCGGACGCCCCGTTCCACCAGACGGCGTGCGATCAGGCATTGGCGTCCGAAGGGGGCCGGCCCGACGGTCAGCGGGTGGCTGCCCTTCGGCGAGTGGATGCCGTACAGCGATCGGGTTGCCTCGGACTCGGTGGAAAGGTCGAGGGCCTCCGGCGCGGTGGACTGGAGTTGGAAGGCGAGTTCGTAACTCGCGATGCGCGCCTGCAGTTCGCTGTACCCGGGACGGTCGCGCAGGTGTTCGGCGTTCAGGGATTGGATCAGGTCGATCTGCGATCGCTGCATCTCGCGGCTGACGCCGTCGGGTGGATGCAGGTTCAGGATGGGATTACCGGCGGAGCGGAGGACCGTGCCCTGAAAAGCGGCAGGCATGTAACCGCTCGACCAGTTGGGGGCGCCGGTGGTGGGACCTCCGCGCGGGTCGAGCATGACGACGTGTGCGGGCAGATTCCGGTTGAGTGTCCCGAGACCGTAGCTGAGCCAGGCGCCGACCGAGGGATGTCCCTGGAGGATGCGTCCGGTGTTCATCTGGAGGACGGCCGAGCCGTGCGCGAAGGAGTCGCTGTAGAGCGACTTGATCACGGCGAGCTTGTCCATCTGTCGCGCGATGTGCGGGAAGGCGTCCGAACACCAAAGGCCGGATTGGCCGTGCTGGGCGAAGGTGCGTCGGCTGGCCTGAAGGACCGCGCGGGTTTTTGTGTTCCGTCGGAACTCGTTGTCGATCGATTGGCCGTCGCGTTTCTGCAGCTCCGGCTTGTAGTCGAACAGGTCGACCTGGGAAGGGCCGCCGAACATGAACAGGAAGATGCAGGCCTTGGCCCGGACGCGTCGATGCGGCGGGCGCGGTGCGAAGGGATCGGCGGCGATGGCCGGGGCGGCGTGCGCCTTGCCGAATCCGAAGCCCTGTTCTGCCAGCAACGACGAAAGCGCGAGTCCGGTGAAGCCCGCGCCCATCTGCCACAGGAACTCGCGGCGGGAACCGGTGCATCCGCGATGGGGGAGTTCAGTCGACATGGAGGAATTCGTTGAGGTTGAAGAGGGCGGCGGTGAACCGGATGCGCGCGGCTTGCTCGCGATCCTTTGGAGCCAGCGTGGCGGCGAGCGCACGCTGCCGGGCCAGCATGTCGAGGGAGGACTGGGTTTCCGTGGGCGAGGGTTCGCGTTGGAGGACGACGCGGAAGGCGCGGGCGATGAACACGGTGTCGTCGGGGATTCCATCGCGGGTGAGGTTCTGGACCAGTCGCCGGGCCTGCTGCTGGACGAAGGCATCGTTGAGCAGCATCAAGGACTGGGGCGCCACCGTGGTGACGCTGCGGGCACCCACGGGAACGGTCGACGCCGGACAGTCGAAGGCCTCGAGCAGCGGCAGGGTGAGGGCGCGCTTGGCGAAGATGTAGATGCTGCGTCGGTCCTGTTCGGCGGGCGGGCTTTCGCCCCATCCCTTGCCCGCGGCGTCCTGCGTGTTGTGGACCTCCTTGGGAAGGTGGGGAAAGAAGCTCGGGCCACCGGAGCGCTGGTTCAGTGTTCCGGCCACGGCGAGGAGCGAATCGCGGAGGGGTTCCCCTTCGAGTCGGCGGGGATTCTGGCGCCACAGGTGGGCATTGCCTTCGTCGATGGCGAGGGCCTCTGGCCGATGGGTGCGGGAGGACTGGCGGTAGGCATCGCTGGTGAGGATGAGGCGATGGATGCGCTTCATGCGCCATCCGCCTTCGACCAGTTCATCGGCGAGCCAGTCGAGGATCTCCGGATGCGTCGGGCGCAGGCCGGTCCGCCCAAAGTCATTGGGGGTCGGCACCAGCCCGACGCCAAAGTGATGCTGCCAGATCCGGTTCACGAGCACGCGTGCGGTCAGCGGATGGGAACGGTCCGTGATCCATCGGGCGAGGGTCATCCGACGTCCGGAGGTGGCGGGATGGTTTTCAGGTGGAACGGTGGGCGGCGCTGGCACCCGCAGGATTCCGGGGACCCCGGGCTGCACCTCCGCGCCCGGCGTGAGCACATCGCCGCGCCGCAGGATGTGCGTGGGCTTGATCGGGTCTTCATGGACGGCCAGGGCGACCGGGAAGGGATGCGCCAACTTTTCGTTGCGCTGGATTTCCTCCTGGAGCTCGCGTCGGCGACCGTCCCCGGTGGCCTGGGCGAGTTGGTCGCGCAGGGTTCGCACGCGTTCGATGCGCGCCAGTTCCCATTTCCCGAATTCCTCCGCCGGTGCCAGCGGGCGCGTGATCCGACCGGTGCCGCGGCCGCCACCGCCGGTGTGATGCAGCCCGTAGGGTTGGATGCTGCGGAAGTAGGCGAGCATCCGGTAGTAATCGGCCTGGCTGAAGGGATCGAACTTGTGGTCGTGGCAGCGCGCACACCCGAGGGTCAGGCCGAGGAAGGTGGCGCTGGTCGTGACCATGATGTCATCGAGGTCATCGAACTCGGCGACGAGGGTGGAATCGGGTTCATCGTCCCAGACATGGAGCCGATAGAAACCGGTGGCGATGATGGCTTCTGCCGAGAATCCGGGAAGTTCATCGCCGGCGAGCTGCTCGATGAGGAAGCGGTCGTAGGGTTTGTCCCGGTTGAACGATTGCACGACGTAGTCGCGATACCTCCAGGCCTCGGGCTTGGTGCCGTCGCGTTCGTAGCCGTTGGTCTCGGCGAACCGGACGAGGTCGAGCCAATGACGCGCCCAGCGTTCGCCGAACTCCGGGCGCGCGAGCAGGCGATCGACGAGTCGGGCCCAGGCGTCGGCGGAGGGATCCTGCTCGAAGAGGGAAATCTCCGCGTGGGAAGGCGGCAGGCCGAGGACATCGTAGAAGAGCCGGCGCACCTGTTCCCGCGGGGAAGCGGGGGGCGACATCGTCAGGTGACGGGCCCTGAGGTGCTGTTGGAGCAGGGCGTCGATCGGATGCGCCCCGGCAGGCACCGGGGGTCGTCGGACCGGCTGGAACGACCACCAGCGGGTATCGGAGTCATCGATGGCGAAGGGAGTCCGCCGGAGCGCCGGAGCCGCGGGTTCGTCCTCAGCCAGGGTCCCGAGACACGGGAACAACCCGACGAAGAGCGTGGCGACGAAGCATCGGAGCGGGATCATGGGGACTGCCCGATCCTAGCCCCACCCCTCCCACGACGACAACCGCGGCGTCAGAGGGGGCTCATTTGAACTTCTCCTGGAGGTTGCCGATGTAGCCGGTGAGTTCGAGGT
Source organism: Limisphaerales bacterium (assembly GCA_965283655.1). Lineage (GTDB taxonomy): Bacteria > Verrucomicrobiota > Verrucomicrobiia > Limisphaerales > UBA9464 > UBA6176. The sequence goes on from CBDIPJ010000025.1 coordinate 64,128, forward strand.
AGGCGCGGCCGAGGGGGCGGCCCTGGGCGTCCTTCACGCGGCAGGCGCCTTCCCAGTACGCGACCCCGCCCAAGGGGTCGGCCAATTCCTGCGCGTCGTACAGGGGTTCGAGTTCGAGGATTCGGTCGGGGCCGCCGTCGGTGGACGGGGCGGTGATGCGGACGCGGTTGGGGTATTTCGCACCGGTGAGCGGACTGGTCCAGTGACCGATGGGTTCCCAGCGGAAGCGGTCGGGTCCGAAGTGGCGCGGGCGGGCGTCGGCGCCGATCCATGCGAAGGTGGAGAAGGGATCCGTGGTGCCGTCGTCGCGGCGCATGCGATAGGCCATGGCCTCGGTGCCGTCGTCGAGTTGGAGGCAGGCCCAGTCCCATCCGGCCTGGCCGGGTTCGAGTTGGCTGGAGCTGAACTCGTGGTCCATCCAGGCCACACCGGTGACCGGGATGGAGTCGGTGCCGATCCGGACGGTGCCGGAGGCTTCGAGTCGGGTGAAGGTGAGGTAGTGGCTCGCGGCGGTGGGATGGGCGGCCTTGCGCGAGACCCCGTTCGTGCCGAAGGCGACGAGGGGTTTGGTTGGGATGAGTTCGAGGTTGAGGGAGGCGTCGGCCTGGACACCGCCGGCGAGTCGGATGCGATTGGTGGAACCGGGCACGAAGGCGAGGGACCAGTTGCCGTTGCGGACGTCGAGGGTGGTGGCGTCGGCGCGGGCGTCCCAGCCTTCGCGGTTGATGCGGGATTGGTGGAGGAAGCGGCCGTTGCGCGCGTCGAGGAGGGCGCAGTGACCGAGGTGGATGGGGGCGTGGGCGAAGGCGGCATTCGCCGGAGACGCCGGCTTGGGATCGGGGCCGAGGTTCCGGAAGAAGGTGAGCTGGAATCCGAAGTCGCGGCCGTCGGCGGAACGGAGGTGTCCGGTGACGTACCACCATTCGATCTTGAAGCCGTCATGGCTGCCGTGGTCGCGGGGGAAGGTGAAGGTGCGACCGGGTTGCGGTACGGCGAAGCCGTCGGGTGTCGTGAGCGGCGGCGTGAAGTCTTGCGCGAGCGAAAGGGTGCCGAAGGACAGGAGCGCGAGGACGGTCGCGAGGAGGCGATGGAGGTTGGTTTTCATTCTTCGCGATCGGCGGGAAGGAGGGCGCCCCAGCGTCCGACGCCATGGGCGACGGCGGTGCCGCTGATGAGGACAAGGGTGGCGAGGGCGGCGAGTTGGAGCGATGGGACGGTGTATTGGAGCGTCCAGCCGAAGGTCTGGCGGTTGATGACGAAGATGAGCAAGGCGCCCAGCCCGAGGCTGACGATGAGGCCGCCGGTGGCCCCGGCGAGTGCGAGGAGAGCGCCTTCAGCCGCGGTGGCGCGGGCGATCTCGGCGTGGCTCATGCCGAGGGCGCGGAGGGTTGTGAGTTCGGGGCGGCGTTCGAGCAGGACGGCGGCGAGCGTCATGCCGAGTCCGGCGACGGCCACGGCGACGCCGATGAACTCGAGCGCGTACGTGATGGCGAAGGTCTGCCGGAAGATGCGCAGGACTTCGCGGCGGAGATGCGCGTTCGTCAGGATCTGGATTCCGGGATGACGCGCGCGCAGGGCGGTGCGCGTGGCTTCATCGGAGGCCCCGGGCCGGAGGACGAGGATGATGCTCGAGGCGAGGTTGTCGTTGAACCAGGTGGCGAAATGGGTCCGGTCAATCGCGATGGAACCGCGTTCGTTGCCGTAGTCGGAGAAGATCCCGGCGATGCGGAGCCGACGTGGCCCGGCGGGTGTTGGCAGATCGATGGTGTCGTCCATGCCGAGGTTGTACCGGTAGAAGAAGGCTTCGCTGACCAACGCGAGACCGGCGTTGCGGGCGGGGTCCCAGATGTCGTCGGTGGTCGGACGGTTGCGCCAGGCGAGTGCTGTGTGGCGACGGGCGAATCCGAACTCGGCTCCGACGAGCATGGTCTCGCCGCCGGGCAACTGGAGGCGGGTGGCCTGGACGATGTCCCAGTCGGCGACGTCGGGATGGGAGACGATCGCCTTCCAGGTTTCGGCGGAGATGCGGTTTTCCGTGGAGGCGCTCTGGGCGCCGTCGGACGAGATGTAGAGGTCGGCCTGGAACGTGCGCTCGATCCAGCCGCGCATGGTGGCGTCGAAGGACGCGACCAGGATGGCCATGCCGGCGGTCATCGCGACGGCGCAGAGCAGACCGGCGGCGGCGAGGCGGTGGCGTCCAGAGGGTTGTCGGAGGTGCGTGACGGCGAGGTGGAGGGTGGCGGAACGGCGTGCGAAGGGGGCGAGGCGACGGGCAAAGAATCCGAGGAAGGATCCGGCCAGGACGCCGCCGCCAAGCACGGCGACGAGGGCCGCGACGTAACCAGCGACCGGGATGCGCAGGCCACCCTGGAAGGTCAGGGGACCACAGGCCGCGAGGGCGAGGCCGACCAGCACTAGCAAGGCACCGAACCACGTCCGCGACCAGATCGTGTTGCCGACGACCTGTGGGGCGTTGCGTACGAGGATCTGTGCGGGTGGAGTGCGTGCGGCGGCCCGTGCGGGCAACCAGCCGGCGATCACCGCCGAGACCACCGCGAGCGCGATGGCGGCTCCGAGTTCAGAAAGCGAGAGCGAGGCGGACTGGACGGTGTTGGCGTAGTAGAGGGTGTTGACCGTTCGGCCGATGAGGCGGACGGCTCCCTGCGCTCCAGCCCAGCCGAGCAGGCCACCGACGAATCCGCCCACGACACCCAGAAGCGCTGCCTCGGCGAGCCACGCGCTGCGGATCTGCGCGGCGGTGACCCCGAGCGATCGCAGGATCCCGATCTCCTCGCGTCTGCGGACGACGGCGCCGTCGAGCGCCTGGAAGACGAGGTAGAGTCCGACCAGAAGGGCGAGCAGCGAAAGGATGGTCAGGTTGAGACGGAAGGCGCGGGTCATGACGGCGCCGGCGTCACGTCGGTCGGAAGGCGTCGCGATGCGCCAACGACCTGCGCTGACGGAGTCGAGGGTGCTGCGGAGTTGGGCGCGTCGCGCGTCGTGATCGGGGCCGGGAGAGGCGCGGAATTCGACGCGGTTCACCCGGTTCGAGCGACCGGTCCAGTGCTGGAGCGCGGGCAGGTCGAGGACGAGGAAGGTGTCGGGTGGGTTGGGGGCGTCGGCGAGGGTGGGGATGATCCCGGCGACCACGAAGTCGATGCGGCGTTCGTTGATGAGCAGGGGAAAGGTGCTGCCGGGTGCGAGCCCGTCGCGTCGGGCGCGGGCTTCGGGGATGAAGATCGAATGGGGATTGGTGAAGGCCGACCAGAACAGGTTGAACGGGTTCGCAGCGGGAGCGTTGGTCGGACCGTCGGCGGAGGGATTGGCGGCACCGGTCTGGCCGAACCACGAACGGTCGCGTCGGCCCGCAGCGGCGTTCTGGACCGCGATGAGGTCGATGCCGAGGAGCGTGAAGGTGGCGCGTTCGCCCAGGGATTCGTCCTCGCGCTGCCGCGGCACGGTGGCCGTGGATTCGAGGATCGGGAAGATCTCGACGGGTTGGGTGCCGAGGGCGGTGCGGAGGTCGGAGAGGATGGAGTCGGGGAGATCGCCGGAGGGCGCGGTGACGACCCAGTCGGATTCCTCGGTGATGAGTTCGGTGAAGTTCTGGAAGCTGGCGACGGCGGCGCGGTTGGCGAGTCGGATGGCGAAGTAGACGGCGATGCCGAGCGCGATGATGAGGACGAGCAATGCGGATTGGCGGGGCTGGTTCCGCCAGTGGCGCAGGGTCGTCCGCGTGAGGAGGAGCCGGAGCGTGGACGCGTCCATGGGGCTGCGGTTCACGCGCGGTTGGTTTCCTCGCGGTCGATGAGGCCGTCGCGCAGGTGGATCACCCGATGACAGATGCGGGTGGCGGGAAGGCTGTGGGTCACGAGGACGATGCTGATGCCGGTTTCGTCGCCGAGTTCGCGAAGGAGGGCGAGGACGTTCTCGCCGTTGGCGGTGTCGAGGTTGCCGGTGGGTTCGTCCGCGAGGATGAGGCCGGGGCGGTGGACGAGCGCGCGGGCGATGGCCACGCGTTGCATCTCGCCGCCGGAAAGCTGGGACGGAAGGGCGTGGGCGCGGTGGGCGACACCGACGCGTTGGAGGAGGGCATCGACGCGGGCGGAACGTTCGGCGGGCGGCGTGCCGAGGAGTTGGAGGGGAAACTCGACGTTCTCGGCGGCGGTCAGCGTGGGCAGCAGGTGGAAGAACTGGAAGATCGTGCCGACGCGCTGGCGTCGGAGTCGGGCGAGGCCGTCGGAGGAGAGGGTTTCGAGGGCTTCGCCGTGGAGTTGGATGGATCCGGAATCGGGTCGGTCCACGCCGCCGAGGCAGTTGAGGAGCGTGGTCTTTCCGGAGCCGGAGGGGCCGACGAGGGCGAGGCGTTCACCGGGACGGAGGGTGAAGCTGACGCCGCGGAGGACGGGCCGGGTGTCGTAGGACTTGCGGACATCGCGGGCGACGACGACGGCGTCGGTGCCGGAGGGTGGCTTCGTGAATTCCAAGGCGTGGTCAAGGTACGCCGGGATGGATCGGGGCAACCGGGGCGAGTCCGAAGTTTGAAGATTCAAGTTTCAAGACGGATGCGCGGTCCGGCCGTAGGTTGACACGATGCGAACTGGAAAACTGGATAAACGGGTAGTGCGACGGTACAGCGAGGCGTTCAAGGTGCAGGTGGTCCGTGAGTACGAGGCCGGCGAGTTTACGGGGTTGGCCGATGCGCACCGGAGGTATGGAATCCGTGGAAACGGGACGGTGGCGAGTTGGCTCAAAGCGTACGGAAAAGAGCATCTGATGAGAAAAGTCATGCGTGTTGAGGCAGTCGGGGAGGCGGACCGGATCCAGAAACTGGAACGGGAGGTGAGGCAGCTGAAGCAGGCCCTTGGAGAAGAGAAGCTGCGGACGCTGGTAGGGGAAGAGTTCTTGAAGATGGCGTGCGAGAGAGGAGGGCTTGGGGGAGTTGAGGAGTTTAAAAAAAAGTTCGATGGGAACTTGTAAGGACGCTGGCAGAGGCCGGGCATGAGGTGAAGGCGACGTGCCGTGTGGTGCGGATGAGCCGGCAGAATTACTATCAGTGCCGAGCGGAGCGGAAGCGCCAGGCGGTGGCTGAGGCAGAGGTGCTGAAGGCAGTGGACGAGCAGAGGCGGATCCACCCGAGGATGGGCTGCCGCAAGCTGCTGGGGGTGACGAGGCAGTCGCTCCAGAGCAACGGGATCGAGCTGGGAAGGGACCGGATGTTCCGTGTGCTGAGGGAGAATGATCGGTTGGTGAAGCGGTATGCCCGAACGAAGCGGACAACGCAAAGCCGGCACAGCCTGCCGGTGTTTCGCAATGAGATCCGGGATCTGGTGGTGACGGAGCCGAACCAGGCGTGGGTGGCGGATTTGACGTACGTGAGGACGGGGAGTGGATTCGTGTTTCTGTCCGTTGTGATGGACGTGTGGTCGAGAATGATCGTGGGGAGTTACGTGGGGGAGACGATGGAATCGATCGGGTGCCAGAAAGCGTTGATGGAGGCATTGGGCCGGCTGAAGAAGGAGGATCTGAGGCCGATTCACCACACGGATCGAGGAAGCCAGTACTGCTGCCATGAGTACGTTGCGAGGCTGCTGGCAGCGGGGTGCCGGGTGAGCATGACGGAGGAGATGCACTGCTACGAGAACGCGAAAGCGGAGCGTGTGATAGGTACGTTGAAGTGGGAATACGGGATGGAGGGATGCTTTGAGACGGCCGAAGAGGCGAAGAAGGCGGTGAAGGAAGGGATCCAGGCGTACAACGAACTGAGGCCACACAACGCGATAGGAGGAAGGAGGCCGGCAGAGATGTACGAGGAAGGAAGGGCGAGGCGGGCGAAGTGAAGACGCGGCCCGGCCCCCCCGCTGGGGATCGGCTCCGCTGCGGTTCGCTACGCTCACCGCAGCTACACCTCACCCCAGCGGGGGGGCCGGGGGGGCAGGGCCCGGAGGGCCCTGGGGGAGCCAAAGACGACGGGAGTCCAGTCGGCAAAGTGACAAGTTTTAATCAGGACGTGACAAAGGCCACGTGCCCTCACGTGGCGGATCGTGAAGGCGCCGGGTGGGGGCACCCGGCCTTCAGAACTGGGAACTGGGGACTTGGATTGACCACTGCCTCCTGACGTCGGCAGCTGCCTTTCGTGAACTGGGAACTGGCTTCTGGGAACTGGAACTCCCGTTGAAGGCCACGTGCCCTCACGTGGCGGATCGTGGAAGGCGCCGGGTGAGGGCACCCGGCCTTCAGGGCTGGGATCTGGCAACTCAGGAAGCGGTCTTGAGGGTGCCGCCGGTAGGCGGGGTGGGGGATGGGGTCATCGGTGACCTGAAGCTCCGCCATCCGGCTTGGGGATGGTCCAGCCTAGGAGGATGAGGACGATCTGGGAGATGGCGAAGGCGGCGAGCCACCAGAAGGCGGCGGACATGAAGCCGTAGGAGTGGAGCCCGATACCGAGGAGGTTGGTGCCGAACCAGGACCAGCTCGTGACGATGTTGCCGCCGATGGTGAGGAGGTGGAGGCCGCGTTCCTTGGCGAGGCCACCCCAGCGCACGTGCAGGATCAGGGCGTTCCAGAGGACGATGATCAAAGCGCCATTCTCCTTGGGATCCCAGCCCCAGAACCGGCCCCAGGATTGGTCGGCCCAGATGCCGCCCAGCACGGTGCCCACGAACGAGGCGAGCGTGGCGAAGCACAGGATGCCGTAGACCATGCGGGTCAGGCCGCGGGCCATGTCCGGGGTGAGGGCACGGGTGGCGAGTCCGAGGACGACGTAGAGCACGGACAGGAAACCGGCGAAGTAGGTCGCCGAGTATCCCAGCGTCACGATGATGACGTGGGTCGCGAGCCAGAAGTTGGTGTCGAGGACAGCCTGCAGCATCTCGAGGGTGTCGCCCCCGAGCGAAAGGTTGTGGGCGACGACGAGCGTGGTGAAACCGAGGACCGCGCCGGTGGCGAGGCCGATGGCGTTCTTCCAGATGGATTCGAGGAGCAGGCCGAGTCCGATGGCTCCCCAGCCGATGAAGATGGCGGAGCTGTAGAGGTTGGTGACGGGCGGGCGTCCTTCGAGCCACATGCGGGTGATGAGCGCCACGGAATGGACCACGAAGGCAACGGAGATGAGCGCGAAGGCGGAACGCCGGGTCCAGTCGGCGAAGGTGAACCAGTAGGCCGCGGCGAGCAGGAACGCGACGGCGTACAGGGTCATGGATTTGAGGAACGGCTGGAAATCGTTGTAGGCCTGTTCGCGCGTGGTCTTGCGGATCTCGGTGCCGAAGGTGCTGGAATACTCGGCCAACTGCGCGGCGACGAGTTGGTTGAACGTCGTCGTCTGACCGCCGCGATACGCCTCGGTGAGCTTGGTGTATTGGAGCACGGCGGGATGGAGCTTGCCGGTGCCGGCCTTGGTGATGAGGTCACGGTACTCGGCGTCAGAGATGTTCTCCTGCCCCATGATCTGTCGCAGGAGACGCGGGCTGATGCCGGGCTCGAAGAGGGCGTCACCCAGCTTCATCCACTGGTCCCGGGCGAGTTCCGGGTGATGCGGGGGAACGATGAGGGGCGCCCGCATGGTGGAGAGCGGCAGGAACTGCTGGCAGTAATCCAGGACGGCGATGAGGGCGTTGGTGTCGAAGGGACGGCCGGAGAGGCGATTCCGGAGGGCGTCGGTCCCGGCAGGGATGGATGCCTGGTAGGCGGCGATGTCCGCGGCGAAGTTGGTGCTGCGGGGCGGTTGCAGGGTGGCCTGGAGCATGGCGTACAGGCCCATGGCGTTGCGGAGCTTCAGGACGGCACGGTCGTAGGCGGAGTGCTTGGACTGGTCTTCGGGGGCGGCCTCGGATTGCTTCTGCACTTCCTCCCACGAAGGCATGAGCTGGTTCCACGAGTAGTGCTTGCCGTCCTCGCCGAGGGACTCGTTGGCGTCCATGGCGAGCTTGAGCTGGCCCTTGAGATCCGGGTGATCGATGCGGAAGGCCTTGCGCTGGTTGGCGACATCGGGACGCATCATGACCTCGACGGCCCATTCGGTGGCGGAAAGCGTGCGCTTCTCGGTGGCGTCACGCATCGACTGCTTGTTGCGGATCTGGAGGAGGGAATTCCGCGCGAGGGAATCGAAGGGCTGCAACCGGCCGTTGAACACGACGGGCAACCGGCCGAAGTCGTGGTAGGCGAAGGTGGTGTCCTTCGGGGCACGCAGGCCGGAAACGAGCCAGGCAACCGCAGCGAGGGCGAAGATCCAGGGGAGATGCTTCATGGGTGGGTGGGCAGGTTGGGCGTGAAGGGTTCAGGCGACGGCAGGCACCGGAGCCTTCGGTGCGGAGGGACTGGCCTTGCGGACGATGAAGGCGACGAGATGGATGAGGAACTGGATGGTCATTCCAGCACCCACGACGATGCATCCCACGTAGGGGGCGACCCATGACGGATTCTTCACGACCTGCAACACCGTGGCCCGGGCGTTCGGATCGAATTCATCAAAGCTCGACTGGAAGTAGGTGAGCCCGGCGAAGCGCAAGGGATTGTTCATGTAGATGTCCACCTCGCGGGGGCGTGTCGCGGTGGGGTCATGCAGGCGGACGCGGCTGCGGAAGTCCTTGGCCTTCTCGGTTCCGATGTATTTGTCGTGCTTGAAGGCGAGCAGTTCGATGGCGTGCGGCGTGTAGTAACGGGTGGGGCGCAGGGCGATCTGGTACCGGCGGTTCTCGGCGGTGAATTCCTGGGGGGCCGTGAGGGTCTTCCCGAGCGCGTTGCCGAGTTCGGGGCCGAATTCCGACATGAGGTTGCGGAGGACATACAGGGACAGGCCACGGTCGCTGGCATAGGGCGTGACGAGCCAGGAGGTGGAGCCGGAGATGGCCTTGGCTCCTTCGATGTCGACCACCGCGAAGGGGATGTTGCGGCTGTTCATCGCGGCCGTGGTCTGGGTCGGTTTGAAGGTGAATCCGGTGGCGATGCCGGCGGGTGCCTGCGGTTCGCCGCCGCTGCGGGGGCCGCGGGGGGAGTAACTGGAGTTGGGGGTGTAGTCGCGGACACGGATCTGGAAGGGCAGGGACGGGTGGGAAAGCACGGATCCGCGTCCGGCGACCTGGCTTTCCGGGAATGCCACGACCCTTTCGGTGGTGGCATCGGTGACGTCGATCACGACGAGTTCGTTCTCGCGATGGCCTTCGGAGTAGTTGCGGGTCTCGCCTTCCTCCACGCGCAGGTAGCTTTCGGTCGCGAACATGTCGGTGGCAAGCTGGCCGACGAGGAGCAGGACGATGCCGATGTGGGTGAGGAAGATTCCGGACTTCTTCCAGGTGAACTTGAATCGCTTGTAGTGGGCGGCGAGGAGGTTGACGAGGAGGGAGGTGCCGAGGAGGTAGCCGCCGGGAAGGGGCAGGTGGAACCACGAACCCGCCGTGGGCTGCCAGGTGGTGAACCAGCTCTTGAAGTACCGGGCCTGCGCGTCATAGAGGCCGTCCGTCACCTGACCCAGGGTCCCGAAGAAGACGAGGATGATGGACAGTGCGAGCAGCACCACCGTGAGGCGGAGCGACGCAAGAAAGCTGAAGGCCCGGACGAACATGCAGGCCACCCTAGACGTTGTCCGGGAGTCGCGCATTCCCGAATTTTGCCGGCCTGTGGCGGGAGGCTGGATTTCGGGGGCGGATTGCGCTGGGCGCATCTGGACACGGCCGCCTTTTGGAAAGGATTCGGGGCGGCGATGTCCTCATCGCCTTGGGAATGGCCTTGGATTGGCGACGAGGACGTCGCCACCCCGTTGCATGCGGGGCAGGGTCCAGATGCGCCCGATTGCGCTGGCTTCAGGCGGCGGAGGTCGGGGCACTCAGCATCTCGCGATAGATCCGGGAATACTGGTCGGCGACGACCCGTGCGGAGCGGTCCGCGACGGAGGCGCGGATGACTTCGGGCGGTGCGGGGCGGAGGTTGCCGTGGAGGATGTCTTCGAGGCGCCGGCTCAGGGATTCGCCGGAGTCGGGGGTGAAATGCGCGCCGGTGACATTGTCGCGGACGATGTCGATGTTGCCGCCACTGGCGGAGACGATGGCGGGGACCCCCATGGCGAGGGCTTCGATGAGGGCGACCGAGCAGGGTTCGTTCGTGGACGGGAGGATGAACCAGTCCGCGCGGGCGAGGATCCGTTCGACCTCGGAAGTGGGACCGGCAAGACGGAAGCAGGTGTGCATGCCGTATCGCTGGACGGCGGCGCGGAGTTCCTCGGAATACTGGCGTGCGCTGGAATCTGCCGGCGTGGGGCCCCAGATGGTGGCCTGGATGCGGGAACGGAGATTTTCGGGGAGCCGATGGAGGGCGTCGAGGAGCAGGTCCCATTTCTTCCACCCGACGATGTTGCCGATGCCGACGAGTTGGAGGGGGCGATCGGAGGTTGGGGGCCGGGATGACAGGGGTTCGGAAAAGAAGCGTTCGGAGCCGGCTTCGGAGACGATGTGAATGTGGCCGGGTTCGGGGGCGAGTCCGTAATGGTGGGCTTGGTTGGGCGTGAGGAGGACGGTGCGGAGCCCGGCGAGTTTGGCCGCGGCGCGGTACATGCCCGTGCGGCGGGCGTAGGTGTGATTGGTGAAGAGGACGGGGCGGGACTGGCGGGCGAGCCGGACGGCGAGCGGAAGTGAGCCGCGGGAATGGGCGTGGACGATGGCGTAGGGCTCAGCGGCGAGGAGTCGTTGGAGATCCGGCCAGGCCCGCCAGGCGGCCAGCAGGAAGCGGAGGGCCGAGGGGGTTTCGTCCAGGGCGTTCGGCGAGTAGCGGCAGGTCAACTGGGGTTTCCGCGTCTGGAGGAAGGCCGAATTGACCCAGAGGACGTGTTCCCACTGGGCGGGGTCGCTGGCAGCGGCGACAGCACGCAGCGTGGAGAGGATGCCGCCGTTGTCCTCGGAAGCTCCTACCAGGTGGAGGATCCGGTGCGGTTTTGCCGGCGGGGTCACACGGTGGAAGGACGGGGCATGAGGGCGGTGGTGGGACGCCGGAAGGGTTTCTTGGGGCCGGCGGCCGCAGCGGCTGCGGCCGTAGCGGCGGCCGATGCCTGCGCGTTGCGTTCCCGCGAGCGCAGGGCCCAGTCGGTGGCCAGCACGAGACCGGATTGGAGCCCGAAGGTGTTCATTGCGAACTCGGAGTCGCCGTGGAGGAAGAGGAAGATGAACACGTTCACGATGTACGTGCTGCCGTTGACGCTGGCGAACCGCAGGAAGCGATCCTCTGCACCGTGCTTTCGGCAATAGCGGAGGATCCGGAAGCAGAGCAGCGTGGTGGCCGTAACGAACCCGAGGAGGCAGACCGTGCCTGGGATGCCGGTGTTCACCATCAGGCCGATGGGCCCGTTATAGAACCGGCCATAATTCACGTGTCCGGCGATCGTTCCGAACGGGTCGAATCCGTAGTAGGGGACGGGTTCGGAGGACGGGCCGAAGCCGCGTCCGCGCCAGAGGTAGGAGGGGATGAGTGTCTTGCCCACTTCGCGCATGGTGGACCGGCCACCGAGGGTGCTCTCGGCATCCTCGACGGCGACGGGGTCCAGTTGGATGCCGGGAAGCACGGCCAGGGTGCGTTGGGCCGCCAGAGGAAGGGAGTCTCCGATGACGTAGACGAAGGCGAGCAGCATGGCGACGATCAGGCTCATGCCACTGGCGCGGACGACCGACCAGATGCCCTGGCTCCAGCTGCTGATCAGCAGGATGCCGCCAAGCAGGACGAGAACGCCGCGGTGGCCTCCGGGCAGTCCGAGTCCGGCAATCAGGAACAGCAGGGGCACGAACCACAGCGCGCTGGTGCTGAAAATCTTCCGGAGGGGGACCAGGATCAGCGCCAACTGGAGCATCGCGACGGCCACAAAGGAGAAGGATTGGAAGCGCCGGATGCCGGTCACTTCCGATCCCATCTCGAAATTGATGGCGTCATTGGCGAGGTCGAGGACGTAGAAGACCCAGTACATTTGCGGACCGATGGCCAAGGCAACGTCCGAGAGAATGAACGTGAAGCTCAGGAAGAGGTGGATGATGAAGAGGCGGAGCAGGGAGCGCTCCGGAAACTGGATCATCGCAAAGATGAGCGGGAAGGAGGAGCAGGCCAGCTGCTGGATGTACACGCGGCCGCCCATGCGGTCACCACCGGTCATGCGCAGGCCAAGGCCGTGCGTGCGCATCAGGTAGACGAGGACGCATGCATAGCCGATGGCGCCCAGGATGATCCATCGGTAGCGGCGCAGGTTCTGGGTGAATTCAGGAGAGTACTTGCGCAGGGCAAAGGTCACGAAAACGCCCGAGCAACCGAGCAGTGCCGCCACTTCCCAGATGAACGGCCGTCCGGGCATCAGTGGCACCATCAACGCGGATCCGTAGGTGGTGATTCCCAGAATCGCGCACAAACGGCCGTGGTAGGGGAGGGTTCCCAACCAGCCGATTCCCGCCACGGCCAGGATCAGCAACGGCGCGTTGCTGGTCATGTAGAACCCGAACACGACGGCGCCCAGGAGCAGTGCGATCCACACCAATCCCGTCTGAACCTGCATCCGTGCCTCTAATGCCGTCATGTCCCCTTTCCCCTACCCGGATGAGTGCTGCGGGGCAAGCCAGCGCTTCCGGAGGGGGTAAGTTTGAAGTTTAAGGATTTCAGTTTGAAGGGAGTCCGACCCCAGCCTCCTCACGTCGTCTGCTACATCGAAGAGGGTAGCTGACGAGGTCACGAGGCAGTGGTAGTGGGCTTCAATCTTGGGACTTCAACCTTGCAACTCCTCGACCCCAGCCTCCTCACGTCGTCTGCTACCCTCGTGTAGCAGACGAGGTGACGAGGCTGGGGATGAAGGGGAGCTCCCGGTCGCCAGGTTGCGGAGCCCAGAACCACAGCCTCCTCACGTCGTCTGCTACCTCCTCGCGTACTCAGGGCTTGAATCTTGAAACTTCAAACTTGGAACTCCTTCCCCAGCCTCCTCACGTCGTCTGCTACGTCCTCATGCAGGTCACGAGGCGGATCGCCTTGCTCGCCAGGCCTCGTAAAAGAATACCGCGGAGGCGTTGCCCACGTTCAGGGAGTCCACCCCCGCCTGCATCGGGATGACCACCTGTTGGTCGCACGCGGCCAGGACCTCGGGTCGGATTCCCTCGCCCTCGGAACCGAGGACGATGCAGCAGTCCTCGTCGAGGCGTGCGTCGGGGAGGAGGCATTGATCCGTGTGCGGATGCGCGGCAATGCAACGGATGCCATTCTGCCGTAGCTGATGGAGGGTAACGGTCAGCGATGGGCTGAGCAGATAGGGCATCCGGAACAATGTCCCCATGCATGTGCGTACGGACCGACGCAGGTACGGATGGGCGGAGGTTTCCCCGACGATCAGGGCCTGGACGCCCATCGCCGCGGCATTCCGCAGGACGAGGCCAACATTCACGGAGTTGGACACTGAATCGATGACCGCGAACAGCCGGGGACGTGGCAGGTCCAGCAGCTCCTGCAGCGTGGCCGGGCGTGGGATGTATCCGAGGCCAAGGACTCCCTGGAACAGTTTGAAACCCGTGAGTTGGGTCATGATGTCCCGTTCAGCGATGAACAGGTTGATGTCCTCCGGGCGCTGCCGCAGGAGCGGTTCGTATTCGGCCTGCCATTCCGGGGCGAGCAGCATCGAGACGACGCGGATGTCGGACGCGAGCATGCGGCGGACTACCTTCTCGCCTTCGGCGACGAATCGACCTTCCCCCACGGGGTCCACCTGGTACCGCATGTTGCGGTAGGGAACGAGCTGGGGATCCTCGAAGTCAGTGACGGTATGGATGCGGAACACGGCGGGTCAGGAGGACGGTGGGGAAGGTTTCAGGCTTTGGCCCGGCTGGCGGCGATGAAACCGCGGCAGGCTTCGACGAAGGCCTTGCGCGCGGTGGCGTCGGCGAAGGCGCGGTTCGGGACGATGATGGCCTGCGAGGAACTCAGGCAGAGGAACACGTGCCTTGGGCCGGTGCGGAGGAATCGGAAGGCGGTCCACTTCAGCTCGGTCTTTCCAAGAGAGGATTCGCTCGACAGCCCATCCGCGTGCGCGGCGAGGTCGACATCCAGCCCGATTCCCACCGGGCGACGCAGGAGGCTGATCACGCAGACCATGAGTGTATAACCGGCCCACGCCCCGAGCAGGGTGATCGTCCCATGCCACGCGAGGAGCGGGACGGACTGTGCGAGGCCATCGCGGAACAGGGTCCAACAGCGGAGGCTGGTAAGGATGAGCACGACCACCCAGATGAGGGGGCTGCGGACGAGGTAGCCGAGCGTCCAGGCGAGGACGTCCAACCGGCCAAGGCGGTATTTGAGGGTGACCGGTGTCATCTCAAGCGCGCTTGAGCTTGGGGCCCTTGGGGGTGTCCTCGACCACCCAGCCCTGGGCCTTGATCTCGGCGCGCAGGGCGTCGGCCTTGGCGAAATCCTTGGCCTTCTTGGCGGCGACGCGGGCTTCAGCGAGGGCGACGATCTCGGCCGGGGCTTCATCGGTGGCCTTGGCCCCGAGTCCGAGGACGTGGTCGATGCGTTCCCAGGCGGCGAGTTCGGCGGCGGCGCGGGGGGCGTCGAGCTCGTTGGCGGCGAGGGCGCGGTTCTGTTCGCGGACCCAGTCGAACACGGCGGCCCAGCCGCGGGAGATGTTGAGGTCGTCGTCCATCGCCTCCGTGAACGATTGGAGCAGGCCCGCAGCAGGAGCGGCCGTGGTGCCGGCGGCGCGTTCGCGGAGCTTGCCGACGCATTCATCGATCCGTGCGAGGGCGGTGCGGGAACCGTCGAGGCCGGCGAGGGTGAAATTGAAGGTCTCGCGGTAATGCGCGGACATCAGGAGCGACCGGATCTCGCGTCCGGAGAAGCCGCGGCCGACGAGGTCACGCACGGTGTAGAAGTTGCCGAGGGACTTGGACATCTTGCGGCCCTCGACGAGGAGGTGGGCGCCGTGGAGCCAGTACTTCACGAAGGGGCGGCCCTTGGAGGCAATGTCTCCAGCCAGTCCGCCGGCACCCTCGCTCTGGGCGATCTCGTCCTCGTGATGCGGGAAGGCGAGATCCTCGCCGCCGAGGTGGAGGTCGAAGGAATCGCCGAGCAGGGCCATGCTCATCGCCGAGCACTCGATGTGCCAGCCGGGGCGTCCGTCGCCCCATGGGCTGGGCCAGAACACGGCGCCGTCCTCGGGGACGCGGGCCTTCCAGAGGGCGAAGTCCGCGACGTTGTCCTTGTCGTACTCGTCGGAGGCGACGCGTTCGGTCTGGCGCTGGTCGTCGAGGTTGAGATTCACCAATTGCCCATAGTGACAGGCGCACCCGGGCCAGCGTTCGGATTTTCGGTAGCGATCGATGCTGAAATAGACGGAGCCATCGGCGGCGCGGTAGGCGATGCCCCGTTCCATGAGGCGACTGATCAGCTGGATCATGCCGTCGATATGGGCCGTGGCGCGCGGCAGATGATGCGGCGGAAGGCAGTGCAGGGACGCGAGGTCCGCGAGGAAGGCGTCGGTGTACCGGCCGGTGAACTCGGCCAGTGTCTGGCCGGTTTCGTGGACGCGGCGGATGATCTTGTCCTCCACGTCGGTGATGTTCATGACGTGGGTCACCTGGAATCCGCGGAACTCGAGGTAGCGCCGGACGACATCGGAGAAGACGAAGGTGCGGAAGTTACCGATGTGGCCGAAGTCGTAGACGGTGGGCCCGCAGCAATAGAGACCCACGTGGGGTGGGGTGAGCGGAGCGAACTCCTCGACGCCGCGCGTGAGGGTGTTGTGGAACTTCAGGCCCATATCAGTGGGCGGAGTGTAGCGATCGGGAGGGGATGGGGGAACACTGACGTTCCAGGTTCAATCACCCGCGGTGATGGTCCACATGCCCATGGGATTGTTGGTGGTGCCGCGGCCGATGGTCTCGGTGATCTTGTGGATCGCGACGTGGCCATCGTGGAAGAGGTAATTGAAGCGTTCGCCGTGGAGGCCGTAAGCGGCCTTGCCGTAGCCGTACTGGGTCTTGGAGATCTGGAAGCAGTCGCCGTTGAATCCGCCGGGGTTGCCCGGGCCTTCGGTGGGGCCGGCGCAGAAGGAGGGCCAGTCGTTGCCAGCGATGTTCCGGCCGTTGGGCTGCTCGCAGAGGAGAAGGGTGTCGGAGGGGGATTCGACAATGCTGTTCTTGTAGCCCACGGGTTCGTCCGGCGGCATGGAGCCGTTGTTGTTGGCGATGTAGACGCCGACGCCGCGGAGGGGTGTCGGGAGCGCACCGGGACCGGCGATGTTGGCTCCGTTCATGGCATAGGTGCGGCGCTGGCCGAACTGGGCGTAGGTGATGGTGATCTTGTTCCGGTCGGCGGGGCACTGGAGGATCTTGGGGCAGCCCTTGCCATCGGTGATGCCGAGCATGAGATCGGACTTGGTGCTCGTTCCGCCGATGTACTTGTGGAGCATGTCATCCCAGGTCCACTGGTACTGGTAGTCGCCGGTGCGGTAGACGGCTGGCGGGTTCTGGTCGTTGTTGTCGACCAGGAACAGGTTGAAGGCGACGCCGATCTGCTTCATCTGCGAGGTGCATTTGAGGCGTTCCGCGCGGGCCTTGGCCTTGCCGAGGGTGGGCAGGAGCATCCCGGCAAGGATCGCGATGATGGCGATCACCACGAGCAGTTCGATGAGGGTAAACGCCGTGGGCGGATGGATGGGGCGGGACGGACGGCTGGCTTTCATTCTGAAAAACTTGGTTGGAGGCGCAAATTCAGATTCCGCAGAGGGTCGGGGGTTGGGTGTCACTTGAGGACGACGCGCGCTTCCTTGGGATCGATGGTGAAGCGTTTGCCGCCGGGCGCGGTGGGTTTCGCGCCGAGATATCCGGCGGTGACGAGTTCGTCGATGGACCCGGGGAGGCGCTTCTTCTCGAAGCTGAACTTCCGGAGGGCCTGGGTCATTTCCTCGAGGATGGCGGAGACGTCGGCTTCGGCAATGGCGGGTCCATCGGCAACCGAGGGCGCGGTGGGTGCCGCGGTGCCGGCCGCGGGTGCGGCCGGAGCGTCGCTGGTGGCGACGGGTGCCTGCTTTTCCGGGCGGTTGCAGGCCGTGAGGCCGAGGACAAGGCACAGCACGGCCATGGATGGACGAGGGAACATGGGGTCAAGCAACCGCAAGTCAGGGATGGAGTCAAGAAGGGGGGCTTCGGCACGGCGGGAGTTCCCAGTCTTCAGATGCCAGGTGCTTGCAGACGACGTGAGGAGGCTGTGTTCAACCACTGCTTCGTGACCTCGTTGGCTATGTCGGGGAAAGTTTTCGAGGGGCTGACCACTTTCCGTTTCTCAAGTGGCGGTGGGGGGTGAAGGGTCTCCGCTCATGAAGTGGCGCGACATTCCAACGGTTGTGATCGGAGCCTGCGCGGCTTCGACAGTGATGGCCCAGTCGGTCGGCGAATGGGCACGGATGGCTCCGATGGTTCCGCGGGCGTACTCATGCGTTCGCGCAACGACCCCGATCCAGATTGACGGGAAGTTGGATGATGCGGCGTGGCAACAGGCACCGTGGACGGAGGAGTTCGTGGATATCGAGGGCAGCGTGAAGCCAAAGCCGAAGTTTCGGACGCGCGCCCGGATGTTGTGGGATGACCAGAATTTCTACATCGCAGCGGAGCTGATCGAGCCGCACGTGTGGGGAACGATCAAGGAGCGGGACGCGGTCATCTTCCAGGATCCGGATTTCGAGGTGTTCATCGATCCCGACGCGGACAGCCACCAGTACTACGAGTTCGAGATGAACGCGCTGAACACGGTGTGGGATCTCCGGTTGGTGAAGGCGTACAAGGACGGCGGGCCCGCATTGAACGAGTGGCACATCGCTGGGTTGCGGACGGCGGTGCACGTCGATGGGACGTTGAATGATCCCAAGGATACGGATCGGGCGTGGACGCTGGAGATCTCGATGCCCTGGGCGGCGTTGAAGGAATTCTCGCGTCAGGCGAGTCCCCCGCGGAATGCGGATCGTTGGCGGGTGAATTTCTCGCGGGTGCAGTGGCAGATCGAAACGGCGGGCGGGTATCGGAAGGTTCCCAAGACGTCCGAGGACAACTGGGTCTGGTCGCCGACGGGGATCGTCGACATGCATCGACCGGAAAAGTGGGGGATCGTGGAGTTCACGACGGAGGCGAAGGCCAATCCGAGCGTGAAGCCGGGTCCGGAGGAGGCGGTGCGCGACGTGTTGCAGGAGGTGTACTACGCGCAGCGCTCTTTCCACGGGAAAGAGAAGCGGTTTGCAACGACGCTGACGGAACTTGGGTTTGCGTCCGGGAAGCCGGCGGCCGGTGTGGTGGTGAAGGTGAGCGCCGGTGGGTGGGAGGCGCGCGTGCCGTTCCAGGATGGGAAGCGGAAGCGGCAGGCATCCATCCGGCAGGATGGGTTTTTCCAGGTGGAGTGACCCGGCTTGAGTGAGGTCTTTTTCGGACGCGGCGTGTGAGTCGTGAGCGCCGTTTCGGGAAGGGACCGCTTTGAACTCAAGGACGACGAACGACCAAGGCAACGCAAACGCCGGCCGCGGAGCGATCCGCCGGCCGGCGTGTTCGTGAAACAACGAGCAAGAACCGTTATCGAGGATTGGTGCCCTGGAGGCGGCGGAGGCTGACCCACCCAAGAAGGGTGCCACCGGCGATGAGGGTCCAGGTGGTGGGCTCGGGAATGGGGGCCAATCCGCCGAGCTGGATCTGGCCGCGGATCTCGCCCTCGGGGAACTCCGCGGTTTCCACGCTGATGTACCAAAGGCCGCCGAAAAGATCGGAGACCTGCTCCGGAGTGAGTGTGACGATGGCGCTGTTGATGGGGCCGCCGGTCAGC
The DNA here is from genome assembly GCA_965283655.1 of Limisphaerales bacterium. Taxonomy (GTDB): domain Bacteria; phylum Verrucomicrobiota; class Verrucomicrobiia; order Limisphaerales; family UBA9464; genus UBA6176. The sequence goes on from CBDIPJ010000025.1 coordinate 82,929, forward strand.
CCGAAAACCGGGACCACGGGGATGACGACCGGACCGTCCACGCCCGGAGCCCCCAGCCGGACATTGGCCCCGGTGATGCCCGAGCTGAGGGCACCCACCAATCCACCGATACCGAACTCCAACGTGTCCGTGTCGTAGGTAGCCGTCGCGCTTCCCCATCCGCCACTGCCATTGGCTGGGACCTCAGATGCGCCGCTAAGGTGGCTGTTGAAGTGGAAGACGCCGGCTTCAGAGGGAGAAGCGGTCAACAGGGCCAAGGTCGTAACGACGGCAAACGGGGGGAGTTTCATTTTGGGGATCTCGGTGAGGCGTGGATTAGCCGTGGTTGGGTATTTGGAGTCAACCTTGGGTTTGGTGGGGATGGGACAAGCTGACTTCTGATAGGAGATCAGGTCGGCGAAGCCGCCGTGGGGCGGGATGAAGCCTTGGGGGCCGTTGGGTTCGGTCATGCCGGAGGCTCGGTGAGGCTCCTTGGGCTCGCAACTCTACCCATGCCTGACTGAGGTTCAGGGGGCAATGGACTTGCGTCGAGACAGGGTGCGGGCCGCACTTTCGGCAGTCCTCGGATTGGCATCACGCGCCCATTCTTCGAGCAATCCATGGATCGCCGGTTCCGTTTGTGGCAGGGCGGACCAGGATAGCGCGGGCATCAGATAAGCCTTCAGTTCTGGGCTATCCGTGCACGCTGCCTTGATCTCTTCGAGGAGCTGAGAGGTCAGGAGTGGAGGCTTGGTCCTGGGGAATGTGACGCAAAGATCGGCGAGCAATGGTTGGGTTTTGAGCTGAGCCTCCTTCATTGCACGGAGCAGGAGGATACGGCGCTGGTCCAAGTCTCCTGAAGTCAGGAGCCAAGCTTTGTTCAGAGCATTCCAGCGGACATGCGGCTCGGCAGGTAGCACCAGGGGGGTGACAGCTCTCGGCAAGCGGTTTCGGTTGTTGTCGATCCAACCCTCCAGCTTTGTCTCGCCCCGGCCGGCCTCCAGGATGAGGTGCTGCCAATCGCCTGCACCAAAGGCTACCACGAAGGAGCGAAGTTTCTCGTCGTCGGGAAGGGTGCCTGCGTTGGCGGCCTGTGCGCACGCCGCGAGGCAAGCTCGAGCATGACGGCATGCGTACTGCTCCCAAGCAAACCACGATGCGAAGGCTGTCCCGAGGATTCCTGCGGTGACCCAGACCGAACGCCAGCGAGGGGATCTGGCGTTTGGTGACGGTTGGCCGCGCATCGAGTTAGGCCTAGTTCTTCTTCGGCTCTGACTGCTGATTCGGTGCCGGCGGATTGGTCACGGCCGGTGGGGCGTTGGTGGAGGCACCGGCCGGGATGCCGAAGTCGGCGGGGAGGCTGAGTTCGGTGCGGAGGCGGGCCTGGAACTCGGGGTTCACGCCCGAGGCGGGGTCCAGAAGACGCATGAGGACCTCGCGCTTGATGTCCGGGAAGGGGCCCAGGGAAGGCGGACCTTGGCGGACTTGTGGGTGGTGCGTTCCTGGAAGTTGGAATGGACCTTCTCGGCGAAAAGCATCAGGCCTTGGGCCTGGTCGGAATCGCCGGAAACAAGGTTGCTGAAGGCGGACTCGATCGTGCCTTCGACGATGGCCTTGATACGGTCCCGGGAGGTTTCCTGGGCATCCTCCTCGATGCGGGAGAGGGCGTAGTCCTCGAGGGTCCATTCGGGCGGGATGTTGGAGTTCGGGCCGTAGGTCTGCTTGCAGAACTCAAACCATCGACGGGCGTCGCGGAGTCGGTTGTAGGTGTACAGGAAGTAGACGGCGTCCTTGATGAAGTTGCGGTGGGCCTTGGCGAAGCTCTCGCGCATGCCTTCCTCCTCCTCGCCCTGGATCTGGTCGAGGTACGCGCGGGAGGCGTTGTCGACCATGTCGAGGTTCGGACCGAACTGGATGCGCTGGGTGTAATTGTTGGTGATGAGGCGACCACGGTGGAAGGCCATCATCATCGGCTGAAAGATGTTTCGGCGAAGCATGCGGACGTCGCCAGCACCGCGTCCCTCCTTGAGGCCGCGGCTGGCCCAGTAGATCGCGTGGGTCTCGGGGAGGCGCCATTCGAGTGGACCGTAGGTGTCGTCCACCATCTTCATGAGCGCAGGATCGAGCTTGTAACGTTCGACGAGATTCTTGACGCGGGCGATGTCCTCCGGGGTTTTTGGATTGAGGAGGGCTTCGTAATCCGGTCGGCCGCCACCGATGGCTTCCTGCATGGCCTCGGCCCAGTGGGCCTTGTAGGTGAGGTGGGCGTCGTCGAGGTTGGCGCCCATCTTGTGGTGGAAATGGCGGGCGAGCTCGGCGTGGATGTCGATGGCGTGCGGGTTGTACTTCAGGCCTTCATCGCGGAGGAGTTCGATGCCGCGCTGGACCCAGAGCCAACGGTCCTCGGGATCGGGGAACTTGACGGAGATGTTGTAGGAGAGGTTCCACGCGAGGTGCACCCAGACCGCGGAAAAGTGTGGCTGGAGCTTGGTGATCCAGTCGGAGAGTTGGACTGCCTCGAAATGCTTGCCGTCTTCCTGGAGTTCGGAGGAACGGATCCACAGGGCGTTGGCAATGATGCCACGGAACCCGCCGAGGGCGACCGTCGTGAAGGCGAGGACGGGCGGTGCGTTGGAAAGCACCGTGGAGCGGGTCAGGCCGAGGCGGTCGCGGTCCTTGTTCAGGCTGACCTGAAAGAAGTGGCCCGCGACCAGGGCGAGAACGGCGAGGAAGAGGAGGCCGGACTTGCGAAGGTTCATGTGGGGAGGGCGATTTCGCGCCGGGTAAGGATGATCATGCCGGCGATGCCGATGCCGCCGGCGGTGATGCCGACGACGACGAAGATGGCGCGGCCGAGGTCGAGCCACGTGACGGAGCGGCCGGTGGCGAGGGCATCAACGGGAGAAAAGCTGGAGACCTGGTTGAGGACCCAATAGGCGCTGCCGTAGACGACGACAGAGGCCTGGTTGATGAGGGTGGGCTCGGTGATGGTGCCGGTCTCGCTGTTGACGCCGATGATGCCGCCCTGTTCGACGACCTGCTTGAGGGTGCCGGAGGAGAGTCCGACGACGAGCATCGCCAGTGAGACGAATGCCGCCACGGGGAAGGAAAGGAACGAGGCGGCGAAAAGTCCGATCGCCGTCAGGAGCCCCAGCCAGCAGAGGATGACCCCGAGGCCACGGGCGAAATTGACGGCAAAGGGCGCTTCGGGTGTGAGGATCTGGATGCCTTCGCGGAGCGGGACGACCACGGTGAGGGCACCGAGATTCGCATAGCGCACAACAAGGCGGCCGTCCTCCTCGATCTGGTCGCCAGGAACGGCGAACTCGGAGGTCACGTCCGGTCCGAAGTTGTTGACCATGCGGAGCGCGCCCCGTTCCTTGCCGCCGCCGATTTCCCAGCCGTGATCAAAGGACGCATCCGTGCCCACGTACTCCGGGGTGAAGAATTTGATCCGGACGAAGATGATGGAGTCCTTGAACTGCTGGCGTGCCTTTGGTCCGAGATTGAAGACGTAGGGGAGCGGGCGGAACTGGCCGGGAGGAACGGCCTGGAGCCGGCCCTCGAGTTGGGCGCGGACCTGCTTCTTGACGAAGTTCGGATCCATGTCGGAGAGCGAGGGGTCGCGGCGGCGTTTCTCGAACTCCTGCTCGACTTCGGCATCCATCGAGGGGACCTCGGCTTCAAGGGATTCGCGGGCGACGAGGATCTCGCTGCGGAGCTTTTCTTGCTGGGCTGGCTTGAGCTGGGAGGCCCGGGCGTGGAGGAGTCCGTAGACGATGGTGCCGGCGATGGCGACCATGCCGACGTTGAGGGCCATGATGCCGATCCATTTGCCGAGCCAGATCTGCCAGCGCGGGATGGGCTTCACCGTGACGAGGAAAAGGGACATGTCCTCGATGTCGCGGGCGAGGGTGCCGCAGGCGAGCCAGAGGCTGGAGAAACCGAGAAGGCCGGTGATGGCCGTGAGCGTGTAGGCGAGGAGGATCTGGGAGAAGCCGGTGGCGGTGCCGTCGTGCTTGATGATGCTGGGAAGCACGAAGACGGCCCCGATGAGCAGGGCCAGCAGGACCACCACGAAGCGGTAGCGGAACGCGGCCTTGAGCGTCAGGAGCGCGACGGAGACCACAGCCCGGAACTTCTTCGGGGTGATGTCCGGTACGCCGGTCAGGTAACGGGCGCGCCACTCCGAAAGAGGAATCCCGCCCACCTGGGCGAGCATGGCGATGGCCGTCGCGCCGTCGCGTGCGGGAATGGTGCAGGTGTACTCGAAGCCGCGGCGTTCGGCAGCCAGTTCGCGGAAGTGACGGGCGGACAGGCCGACGCCGAGGCCGAAGACGGCGGCGATGCCGGCGAAGAACATCCACGGGATGTCGTTCGCGTAGAGGACACCCAGCAGCAGGGCCTCGGCGATGAGGATGGCGGAGGCCTCGATCCAGAGCCGCTGCAGGAACACCCAGATTGGGCCCAGCAGGAAGCCGAGGAAGGAGAAGCTCGTTGGAACCGCGAGGTGGTTCCCGACGGAGTCCGAGTAGATTTCGTAGCGGCGCTTCATGGATGGCGCGGGCTATTTCTTCCCACCGAGCAGGCCCGAGAGCTTGTCGTTGGCCTTCGAGAGGTCGACGGGAGCCTTCGGGGCTGCCGGGGCTTCGGATGGTTTCGTCGTCCCGGGTTCGGCCGGCTGGCTGGACGGGGTGGACGTTGCTGGAGCGGGTTCCGTGTGCCTGGTGAGCGAGGCGAGCTTGGATTCGTTGACGACGGGTGCGGCGGGAACGGTGGTCGCCACGGGTTCGGCAGCGGGTGCCGTGGGACGCGTGAGCCGATCGAGGACGGCTTCGGTCTGCGAGGTGGAGGTTTCGGCGGCTCCGCCGCGGATGAACTGGGCGACCTGGTTTCCCGAGGTTGCGCCGCTGGTCTTGGCCTCGGCCCGTGCCCGTTCGACGACGTCGAGAAAGTAGCTCTCGAGGTTCTGGGTGGGGTTGTCGAGCCGGACCTTGTCACCAGCCTCGGCGCGGAGGGCGGCGAGAACCTTCTCGGTGGTCTCGCGGGAAACGATCGGGCTGGTGATGCGGACCTGGTCAGGCCGCGCGAGCAGTTCGTGAAGGGGACCCTGGGCGTGGATGCGACCGCCATAGTAGATGACGACGCGGTCGCAGAGGTCCTCGACATCGGCGAGAAGGTGGGAGGAAAGGATGACGGTCTTGCCGCGCCGGGCGAGGGCGACGATGAGATCCTTGACCTCCCGACAGCCGAGCGGGTCGAGGCCGGCGGTGGGTTCGTCGAGGATGATGAGGTCAGGATCGTTGATCAGGGCCTGGGCGATGCCGATGCGGCGTTGCATGCCCTTGGAGAATTCCCCGACGGTCCGCGAGCGGGCCTGATTGAGGCCGACCATCTCGATGAGCTGTTCGGTGCGCTGGCGGCGTTCGCCGGCGTCCAGTTGGAACAGTGATCCAAAGAAGTCGAGGGTCTCGCCCGGGTTGAGGTACTTGTAGAGGTAGGATTCCTCGGGGAGGTAACCGATGCGTGCCTTGGTCTGGACGTCGCGCGGAGACTGGTTGAAGACGGTGATGTGGCCCTTGGTGGGGTAGAGGAGGCCCAGCATCATCTTGATCGTCGTCGACTTGCCGGAGCCGTTTGGTCCGAGCAGGCCGAAGATCTCACCGCGGCGGATCTCGAAGTCGACGTTGTCGACGGCACGGGCCTTGGGGCGGCCCCAGAAATCCTTGAAGACCTTGGTCAGGCCGGTGGCACGGACGACGACTTCATCGCTGGGTGCTGGGCGGGAAGTCGAGGAGGCCGGAAGGGTGGTGGTGTTCGCCATGGGACTGGGGTGCTGGCTGCGTTGCCGCGATCCGATCAACAGGAAGCTGATGTGGAAGCCGGTGTGTGGTGGACGTTTTCGCGGCGCAGGGACGGGTGGATTCGAGGGCGGTGGTAGAAACTTCCGGACCCAGGCTCAGGCCGGGATGAGGACGGGCTTGGGGGCGTTGCCGGTTGTGGCGGATCCGGAGTCCGAGCCGGCGCTCGGTGTGGGCGCGTTCGCGTGGAAGGGTTCGAGTTCCTCGCCCATGCGCACGAGGCGGGCCGAGTTGAACACAACGATCAGGGAACCGGCGTTGTGCATGATCGCGGCGACGATGGGATTGAGGTAACCCATGGCGGCGGCGACCAGGCCACCGATGATGAAGAAGACGCCGAAGAGGAAGTTCTGGTTGATGACCGATCGGGCCATGCGGCTGAGCTTCACGAGGAAGGGCAGGCGGCGGAGGTCATTGTTCATCAGCGCGATCGTCGCGGAGTTGATGGCGACCTCGGATCCCGCAGCGCCCATCGCGATGGAGATGTCGCCGGCGGCGAGTGCAGGAGCGTCGTTGACGCCGTCACCGATCACCGCCACGCGATGGCCCTTGGCCTTGGTGGCGCGGACGTACTCGACCTTGTCCTGGGGGAGGCACTCGGCGACGACCTCGGTGATCCCGATTTCGAGGGCGACGCGTTCGGCGACGGGCTTGCGGTCACCCGAAACCATGGCGACGCGGCGGATGCCGGCTTCCTGCAATTCCTTCAATGCCGTAGCGGCTTCGGCGCGGGTCTGGTCCTGAAGGCCGACCCAACCAATGCACTTGCCCTCGCGGGCCACGAAGAGGAGGGAGAATCCGGCGGTTTCGTCGAGGTCGACGGACGCCATGAAATCCTCGCGCACACCCTGGTCGCGGAGAAATGCGGCGCGTCCGATGACCACGCGGGTTCCATCGACGATGGCAGAGACGCCCTTGCCGGCGGTTTCCTTGAAGTCAGAGACGTCGGCGAGGGGGACGCCGGCTTCCTCGGCGAGGTTGACGACGGCCTTGGCGGTCGGGTGATTGGAGAACTTCTCGGCGGAGGCGGCGGCGCGGAGGAGGTCAGCCGGAGGAACGTCGTTGAGCGGGTTGAGACGGGAGACCACGAGCTTGCCGGTGGTCAGGGTGCCGGTCTTGTCGAAGACGAAAGCGGTGATGCGGGCGGCGGCTTCGAGGTCAGCGAGGTTCTTGACGAGGATGCCAAGGCGCGCGGCGGCAGAGAGGGCGGCCACCATGGCGGTGGGCGTCGCCAGGATGAAGGCGCAGGGGCAGGCGACAACGAGCACCGCGATGACGCGGTTGAGGTCGCGGGTGAAGGCCCAGACGAGGGCGGCGATGACCAGGACGAGGGGCGTGTAGTAGCCCATGTACTGGTCGATGATGCGCATGAAGGGGAGCTTGGTCTTCTCGGCGGCGAGGATGAGTTCGCGGACGCGGCCGATGGTGGTGTCCTGACCGGCCTTGGTGACCTTGACCTCGAGGGCGCCGTTCAGGTTGAT
>CBDIPJ010000026.1:0-80243 GCA_965283655.1 Limisphaerales bacterium
TGACCGGGCTCACCGCTGGGTGACTCGATGACGATGATTCAAAGCCCCCCTTCCTCTGCGTCTCAGCGTCTCTGCGCGAGTCATTCCTCGACATCCCACGGCATGGAGACGGATAAGCCCGAAAGCCTCAAAGCCCCAAGCGGACGAGCCCCCCGGCAACCCTTCGCCTCACGCGTCGGCATCGGGATCGAAAACTCTCTGATGTGTTCGCGTGCCCCCTCTTGCCCGAAACTCACTTTCACACCGAGACGCCGAGCCCGCAGAGGTTGGAGTACCTTCCATAACGACTTTCCTGGCGGGGCGCGGAGGCGCTGCTCAAACGCGAAAGCAAGGCTCAGGAGTCGGGAAAGCAGGTGGCGGCCATCGATCGACTGCTGCCGGTTGTGGTCCGATGGACAGCCCAATTCACCGGGACCATTCGAAATGGAATTGTCCTTCGATCGCGAGGCTGGCCGCGCAGCCCCCTTTACGGATCTCCATGACGGCCTATCTCTGCCCCGCCACGGACACCGTTGTCCCCATTGGCCTCTTCCGCCCCCGTAGTAGATCGACACCGACTCTTGAGATTCTCGCTTCTGTTCAGATCATTCTCCGTGGCGGGTGGAAATAGAGCCAAGAATCAACCAGATACAGTCCGACATAAAAAGCCCAACCACTCAAGAGCACCAAGAGCAACACCAAGTGGTAAAGTTGGAGCGTCTTCCATCTAGCATACGCGACAATTGAATATGCCATGGCCCCTAACAAATATACCCCTAAAAAGACTGACGGCCCCCAATCGGATCTGGGGTCTGAAGTCTGTTGGGGACGGGACGAAATGCGAAAGGACCCAAGCCAACACTGTTATTCCAATGATCAGGAAGAATCTACGGGATTGAGCCGCGTCACGCCCCTTTTGTTGGTTAGGTTCCATAATCAATCATACCTCTTCTTGGAATCCCACATTCCACGGACTATTGCCTTCCACAGTCGTCACCGAACGCCCCGCCAACGACCCACCCGACCACGGCTCCGTCCCCGGTTCGCCGAGGTCGTTGCAGGTCTGGGAGAGGGTGGACACAGGAGGGGGCGAAGGCTCCGTCAAAATCCACGTGGCATTGGTTCCCGGCAAGTAGGTCTTGATCATGTTTCGACGCCCCAGGCGGTCGTAGCCGAACCGCAGCGAAGCCGTCTGCATCTCGGGACTCCCACCCACGCTGTACGTCATCACGTCCACCTCCCCAACCGGGGTTGCCGATTAGCTCGTCGGTGGAATGGGGTGACATGGTGGATGGCGGAGGAAATCGTCACCTACGCGACGCACGGCGGAGGAACGGAGGAGGAAGGATCCCCCTCGGCGCTCTCGGCGTCTCGGCGTGAAACAACGCCGTGTCTCCTGCGAATCCTCACGTCTCGGCGTGACGATTTTTGGAATGCTGACCTTTCTCACGCCGAGGCACGGAGATCGCCGAGCGAAACGCATCACTGTTCCCTGTCTTGCCCGGCGTGCTTGTCGGGTGAAGGCCTTCTCCTTCGAGACTCAGTGGTGGCGTTGGCAAGGCACAGGGCAAACCACGACACGCCTTGGGCGATCCCCGCGTCCCTACGTGAAACAACGTCCTGCCCCCTTCGCGTCTTCGCGTGAGATTTCGGCGTATGGGAACCTGCCGTGTCTGTCGCCCCGCTGGGGCTGTGGATCCTTCCGAACGTGGGACCCACGGCTGACGCCGTGGGCTACTATCTGTCGGTGCTCCGCACCTGTGGAACCAGGGCCCGGGACCGTGCTGGTGCGCTGTCAGCGTTGCGGGCTTTTTGCGTCTCCTTGGCTTCTTTGCGGCAACGGAACTGGAATCTGGGAACTGGCAACTCTCCAACCTCCGCCTCGTGCCCTCGTCTGCTACGCTGGCTTCAATCTTGAAACTGAAAACTTGAATCTCACCCGCTTCCCCGATCTGCCGCACGATCTCGAAGGCCACATCCAGTGCCACCTTGGCCTGGGCTCCCGTCACACGCGGGGTCTGACGTTCCCGCACGCACTCCACGAAGTGCTGCAGCTCGCACTTCAACGGCTCGTCCTTCGTGATCGGCACCGGCTCACGGACAATCTTCTTCCCGGCAAACTCACTGATGATCGCGCTGTCCTTCGCCGACAACAGCTTCTTCAAGAGTGAACTCTCCTGCGCGTCCTCGGCCGCCAGGCGATACACGAAGCCCTCCTGAGCCCGGTAATCCAGGGAGATATACGTCGGCTTCGGACCCGCACTGAACACCCGGATCTTGCGCGTCCGTTCCGGCGAGATCCGACTCGCCGTCAGGTTGGCGATGCACCCGTTCGCAAACCGCAGGCGCGCATTCGCGATGTCCTCGCTCTTGCTCAACACCGAAATGCCCACGGCCTCCACCGAGACCACCGGTGACTTCACGAACGCCAGCACCACGTCCAGATCATGGATCATCAGGTCCAGCACCACCCCGATGTCCGTGCTCCGCGCCGGGTAGGGCGACAGCCGATGACACTCGATGAACCGCGGCTGCGTCGCTGCCTCCTCCAGATAACGGAACACCGGATTGAACCGCTCCACATGCCCCACCTGCAGCACCAGGCCTGCGGTCTGTGCCACCTGCACCAGATCCGCCGCCTGCGCCGCCGTTTCGGTCATGGGCTTCTCCACCAACACATGGCGACCCGCCAGCAGCGCCTGACGCGCCAGCGCATGGTGCGTCACCGTCGGCGTCACCACGCTCACCGCATCGACCGCGGCGCACGCCTCCTCCACCGTGGCGAACGCCCGGACCCCATGCCGCTCCGCATGCAGGCGCGCCGAGTCCGCGTGGACATCGAACACGCCGGCAAACTCCACCAGACCCGACCGCGCCAACTCCGCGTAGACACGGGCGTGTTCCTTACCGAGCGAGCCCACTCCGAGCACCGCCACCTTGGGCAATTGCGACATTTCCGCGACCCTACCCCATCCCCCCACCCACGCCCAGCACCGGCTTCCATTCCTGAACGATGCGAAAGGCTGCCACCCTCCTTCGCAGCAACCAATCAACCGCTGCAATCCCCACGCGGCACCAGCCCCAAAAGCACACGTGGCAGTCCCGGCGAACCGGAACTGCCACGTGAAGGATCCCTCCGGAGTTGAACCGTGGGACAGCAGGCACCGAACAGCCTCAGGCCTTGAGGACGGCCTGATGGAACTCGTACCAGTCGTCGAGGTTGTTCAGGTTGATGGCGTCACCGAGGATGGAGCCGTCATCGGGGAGGTTGTTGGCGGTCAGGATGCCCTTACGGGTCTCATCCTTGTGCTGGTAGCCGGCGATGGAGAGGTTGAGCGCATGGATGTTGGAGCGGCTCAGGTTCACACCGGGCTGGCGCTTGATCCAGGCCTCGAACTGCGGATAGGTGGGCTTGGTCTCGGCCAGGAACTTCTTCACTTCCTCGACATTCAGGCCCAGGGCGGTGATGACCATCATGTCATAGCCCTGACCGATGCCCGGATAGCCGGCGGCCAACTTGCCAGCGGCTTCCAACGAGGCCTTCTGCCAGAGGCGGGGAAGATGCAGAACTCCCAGCGGGCCGGCCACGCCGGAGCTGATCAAGGGAACGTACGTCGTGCTCATGAATTAAAAATGTGGCGCGCAGCCTAGGTAAGGCACCGCCACCCGGTCAAAGTGTTTTCCCAGCGTCGCTGTGGGTTGGGTCGACTCCGGTGCTGACATCGGGATCGGCTTCGCCGAGATTTCGGCCATCCACCTGATTTCCGCTGATACCATGAAACGCTTGTCCATCTCCATTAGGGCGGCCGTGGCCGCTGCCAGCATCGCGTGTGCCCTGCCAGCCACCGCTGCGGATTCACTGGGCCGCGAGTTCAAGCCCACGAAATGGCCCGCACCCGAGGTCGCCCGTGCCCACCAGGTGCATGGATTCGTGGAGCGTCATGATGGCGCGATGGACACCCTCATCGCACCGGGCACCGAGATGGAAAAGCTCGCGGAAGGGTTCAACTGGTCCGAAGGCCCGACCTGGCTGCATCGGGAGAAGAAGGTCGTCTTCTCAGACGTTCCCGAAAACATCATCTACGAGTGGTCGGAGAAGAACGGGCTCAAGACATTCCTGAAGCCCAGCGGGTACACGGGCACTTCCCTGAACTTCCGCGAACAGGGATCGAATGGCCTGACCACGGACCGCGGCGGCCATCTGGTGGTGTGCCAGCACGGCGACCGGCGCATCTCTCGCTACGACGGCAATGGCCGTTTCACGCCCTTGGCCACGACCTTCGGGCTGCGGAAGTTCAATTCCCCCAACGATCTCGTCTTCGATCGCCGCGGCAACCTGTACTTCACGGATCCTCCGTACGGCCTGCACGGATTGAATGAAAGCCCCCTCAAGGAACTCCTGTTCAATGGCCTCTACCTGCGGCGCACGAGCGGCGAAGTCGTACTCCTGACCCGCGAGATGACGTTCCCGAACGGCATCGCCCTCTCCCCGGACGAGAAGACCCTCTACGTGAACCAATCCGACGGTGCCAAGCCGGTCGTGATGGCCTTCCCGGTGAAACCGGACGGCACCGTGGGCGAGGGCAAGGTCTTCTTCGATGCGGCACCGCTGGCCGCCAAGGGCCTCAAGGGAATGCCCGACGGTCTCAAGGTGGACGTGCGCGGCAACCTGTGGGCCACCGGCCCCGGCGGGGTGCTGGTGATCGCGCCGGATGGCCATCTCATGGGCACCCTCAAGACGGGCGAGGCCACGGGCAATTGCTGCTGGGGCGACGACGGTTCCACCCTCTACATCACCGCCGACATGTACCTCCTCCGTATCCGCACCCTGACCAAGGGTCACGGGTTCGCGCGATAAGGCCAGACCTCGGATCTCAAGGGATCCGGCGACGCAACTGGTGGGCGACCACCGCAGCGGCAGTCACCGCGGCGGTGTCCGCCCTCAGGATGGTCGGCCCCAGTGTGACCGGGGCATAACCCGCCTTCAGGAGGCTCTCCAGTTCAGGACCGTCGAAGTCCCCCTCCGGGCCAATGACGAGGGTGACGTGTCGGGCTTCCGGGTGGGCATCCAGGACCTCGCCAATCTCGCGCGTGCCGGGAGCCAGGGCGGCCACCAGACCGACACCTTCGCGATGGGGTTCCGCCAACCATTGCGCCAAGGTCCTCGGGAGGCCGACCTGCGGCATCCAGGGCGTTCCGCACTGCTTCGTAGCCTCCGCCACCGCGGCCTGCCAATCGTCACGACGCTTCCCGCGCTCGGCCGGATCCACCTTGACCACGCAATGACGGGTGAGCAGCGGGACGATGCCGGCGACATCGAGTTCCGTCGCCTTCTGCAACATCGAGTCCCACGCCTTGGCCTTGGTCACCGCCACGGCAAGGACCACTTCGCCACGCCGTGGACGTGCCCGATCCCGGGAGGTCACGGTGACGTGAACCTCACGTTTGGAAACCGAGGCCACGGTCCCCAAGGCGATGGTTCCCTGCCCATCCAGCATCGTGACGATCTCACCAACCGTCACACGCAACACGACCGCCGCATGGTGGCTTTCCGCCGGACCCAGGCTCACCACGGACGCGGCCAGAAGCTCTGGCGCGACAAGGAAGCGATGCATGGCGGCGGTGATTCAGCGGAGCGACTCCAACCCTGCCATCAGCTGAAGAATTCCTTCGCCTTCTCAAAGAAGCTCTTCGCCTGTGGATTCACGCTCTCGTCGCAAAGACGCCCGAACTCCTCCAACTTGGCGCGCTGGGCCGCATTCAAACGTGTGGGGACCTCGACGCTGACACGCACGTGAAGGTCTCCCAGGCTGCCGTCCTGAAGGCTCTTCACCCCGCGCCCCTTGAGCCGGAACAAAGTTGCCGATTGCGTGCCGGCCGGGATGGAGATCCGAGCCTTGCCGGTCAGGGTGGGCACATCCACTTCCCCGCCCAACGCCGCCTGGACGAAACTGATGGGAACTTCGCAAAGGAGGTCGTCGCCATCCCGTTGGAAGATCTCGTGATTGCTGACCGACAGCACCACGTAGAGATCACCGGACGGGCCTCCGCGTGTGCCTGCCGACCCGTTGCCGCTCGAACGAAGCCGCGACCCGGAATCCACCCCACCCGGGATCCGGATCCGGACAGTGGTCGGGGCATCCACGCGACCGTCGCCACCGCAAGTCCGGCAGGGCTTCTCCACCACCTGGCCGGCACCTTCGCAACGCGGACACACCTGTTGGATCGAGAAGATGCCGCGGGACATGACCACGCGCCCGCGACCGTTGCACTGCGGGCACTTGATGATCTTGGAACCTTTCTCGGCACCGGTCCCGCCGCAGGGTTCACATTTGGCAGGCTTGGTGAACTTGATCTCCTTCTCGCAACCATTGACGGCCTCCTCGAGGGAGATCCGCAGATCGTACCGAAGGTCATCACCCCGCTGCGGCCCTGAGGGATCGCGTTCCTCCCCGCCACCACCGCCGCCAAAGAAGGTCTCGAAGAAATCCGAACCGCCAAAGGCCTGTCGGAAGATGTCGGATGGATCACCGCCACCGGCGCCTGGCCGGAATCCGCCACCACCGGCACGTGAGCGCGGATCAAAGGCGGCGTGGCCGTGCTGGTCGTAGGCCGCCTTCTTCTGGGGATCGCTCAGGATGGAATAGGCCTCGCCCAGTTCCTTGAACTTCTCCTCGGCGGCCTTGTCACCCGGGTTCTTGTCCGGGTGATACTTCACGGCCAGCTTGCGGTAGGCCTTCTTGATGTCCTCGTCCGAGGTACCCTTGGCGACGCCCAGGACCTCGTAGTAATCGCGCTTCGTCGTGGCCATGATGAATCAGGCTTGGCTGCCTTCGGCCGACTCGCTGGGGGCCGTACCCGGTGCCCGGGAAACAACAACGGTCGCTGGACGCAGCAACCGATCCTTGCAGCGGTACCCCTTCCGCAACTGCTGCACCACCTGCCCCTCGGGCACATCCGCGGTCTCCTGTTGCGACACGGCATCGTGCAGCGACGGATCGAAGGGTTGTCCCACGGACGAAACTTCCTCGACACCCAGTTCGCCCAAGACGCCCTTCAACTGCCCATGGATCATGGAGACACCGGCCTTGAGGGTGTCCACCGTCGTCCCTTGGATCTGCATGGCCTGCAAGGCCATCTCGAAGGTGTCAATCACGGGCAGGATACGCGTGACGACGGATTCCGTCGCCGCGCGCCGGGCCTCGTCCCGCTCCCGCTGCGCTCGCTTCTTGAAATTCTCGAAGTCGGCGTAGAGTCGGACAAAGCGGTCCTGGGCTTCGGCACCCCGTTGGGCGGCAGCCTTCCATTCGGCAACCATCTCGGGGGTGAGGGTTTCAACAGGAGCAACTCCCTCAGGAGTTGCGTTCTCGGATGCGGGTGTACCGGGGACAGATTCGCTGCTCATCTTCTTCCAGAAATTCCAGTTCAAAGGCGCGTCACGGTAGTCAACCAAAAGGCGCCGGGCAATAGCTCAGGCCTAACGGGGGGAGGGCCAGATGGATTTGAAAATCGTGCCAGGGTTCACGGAATCAATCCCGACGTCTCGGGGTACCCGCAGATCAGGTTGAGGCTCTGCACGGCCTGCCCACTGGCCCCCTTGAGCAGGTTGTCTTCCGCACTGAGGACGATCAACCGGCCTGTCCTCGGATCCAGACGCCACGCCAGTTCCAGGTAGTTGGTTCCGACCACGTTCTTTGTGTCCGGCAGGGCTTTCCCTTCGAGCACGCGGACAAACGGTTCGTTCGCGTAGGCCGCGGCGTAGCAGGCAGCGATCTTCTCGCCAAGGGCTGCCGTTTCCGCTGCGGTCGAAAATGCGGCTGTTGGCGCGAGGTAAAGGGTCGTGTGGATGCCCCGGTTCACCGGCATCAGGTGGGGTGTGAACTGGATGGTGACCGCTTGTCCCGCCGCCAATGAAAGCTGCTCCTCGATCTCCGACAGGTGCCGATGCTTCGGAAGCCCGTAGGCTCGCACACTCTCGTTGCACTCGCAGAACAGGTAATCAACCTCGGCCTTTCGACCGGCCCCACTCACCCCGCTGATGGAATCCGCGATGATCCCGCTCGGACGAATCAACCCCGCGCGCAGCAAGGGCAGGACCGGGAGGAGGATGCTGGTGGGATAACATCCCGGCGATGCAATCAACCGACTTTGCCGGATCGCTTCCCGATGCACTTCCGGCATCCCGTACACGGCCGATTCCAGCAATCCGGGTGCGGGGTGCGGATGGCCATAGAATTCCTGATAGGTCGCGGCACTGCGCAAACGGAAGTCCGCGCTCAGATCGATCACGGTCTTCCCTGCGGCGACCAACGGCACGGCATACTCCGCCGCCACGCCATGGGGCAGCGCCAGAAGGATTACATCGGCCACTTCGGCCAGCGTGGCCGCATTGGGTTCCGTGAATTTCAGCGCCTTCGCCTTCGGATGGCTGGCAAACCGTGGGAACACCTGGGCCACCGTCAGTCCGGCGGACTGCCGGGAAGTGACGGCCACCAATTCCGCATGGGGATGCTGGAGGAGCAGTCGCACCAGCTCCTCGCCCGAGTATCCGGAGGCACCGACAATCGCAACGCGCTTGGACATGATCGATAGGTTGAAAGCTGAAAAACGGGGCGTCGAAAACAAAAAGTCCCCGCCGGATTGCCAGCGGGGACGGTGAAATCCAGAAAGGATCAGCGCTTGGAGAACTGGAAGCGCTTACGGGCACCGGGCTGACCGTACTTCTTGCGCTCGCGCATACGCGGATCGCGGGTCAGCAGGCCGTCGGCCTTCAGGAGGGGACGCAGGGCAGCGTCCACTTCGAGGAGCGCCCGGGCGATACCATGGCGCACTGCACCAGCCTGGCCGGCCGGGCCACCACCTTCAACGTTCACGCGGACATCGAACTTGCCGATCGTCGCGGTGACCGTGAAGGGCTGGAGAACCGCACCACGGTGCTGTTCCAGCGGGAAGTAGACTTCGAAGGCGCGACCATTGATCGTGACCTTGCCGGTGCCGGTCGAGACCCGCACGCGAGCGGTGGAGGTCTTGCGGCGGCCGGTTCCGAGAAATTCAGTAATCTGAGCCATATCAGGAAAATTGAGGGGTCAGAGGAATCAACCGGCGTAGTCCATGGTCTTCGGCTGCTGAGCCCCATGCGGATGCTCGGTGCCGGGGTAGACCTTCAGCTTGGTCAGGAGACGGTCTCCCAGACGGTTCTTGGGGAGCATGCCCTTGACCGCGTGCAGGACGAGGCGGTCCGGGTGTTTCTCGCGGATCTCGGTGACGGAGCGGTAGCGTTCGCCGCCCTTCCATCCGGAGTAGCTCATGTACTCCTTGTCCGCTTCCTTGTTGCCGGTCAGCACCACCTCGGCGGCGTTGATCACGACCACAAAATCGCCCGCATCCAGATGCGGAGTGTAGGTAGGCTTGTCCTTGCCGCGCAGGGCATCGGCAACTTGAACAGCGAGGCGACCCAGAACGGCGCCCTTGGCGTCGATCACGCGCCACTCACGACGCTGTACATCAATCTTCGGCAGAAACGTCTTCATCTAAAATCCGAAAGCAAAGGAGCGGGATTTCTACCAAACGAACTCTGAAGGTCAACAAGTCATTCCCGAATTGTTCACAATTTCCATTCTCAGCCCCCGATACAGCTCATCGTGCGCGCCGGTTGGACGAAATCCGCCTGCCCAATCCGGTGCCCCGCCTCCTTGCCGCGCACGATCTCGATCAGTCGGGACGCCAACTCGCCATCGCTCGCTCCGCCCCGGAGCAACGGCCGAAGGTCATGTTCCTCGATACTGAACAGGCAGGTCCGGATCTTCCCGTCAGCCGTCAACCGAAGGCGATTGCAGTGACCGCAGAACGGCTCGCTCACGGGGGCGATGACCCCCACCTCTCCGCGCCCGTCCGGGAAGCGCCAACGACGCGCCGTCTCGCTCGAATGCCCCGTCTGGTCCACGCGCTCCAACCCAAAGCGCGCCTTCAACCGTTCCACAATCTCGCGTCCGGGAACCACCAACTCACGTTGCCAGGCCCGACTGCTGTCCAGCGGCATGAACTCAATGAAGCGGATCGCGAGGTTCCGCTCGCGCGCAAACTCCGCCACCGCCTCGATCTCATGGTCGTTCATGCCCCGGATCACCACCGCGTTGACCTTCACCGGGGAGAATCCCATCGCCTGCGCCAAGCGGATCCCTTCCAAAACCTCGTTCAACCCATCGCGACCGGTCATCCGGCGAAAGTTCGCTGCATCCAGCGAGTCCATGCTGAAGCTGACCCGTTGAAGCCCCGCCTCGCGCAAAGCGGCCGCTTTCCGTGCAAAAAGGAAACCGTTGGTGGTCATCGCCAGGTCCTCGACGCCGGCCAACCCAGCCAATCTCTGGATCAGTCCTTCCAACCCCTGGCGCATGAGCGGTTCACCCCCGGTGACCCGAAGTTTTGTGACGCCAAGGCCAACAGCGATCCGCGCTACGCGCTCAATCTCCTCGTAGCTCAGCAACTGGGCCTTCGGCTTCCATTCGTAGGCGATCGGGGTCGCCGCGGGCCGCACCTTTCCCACCCCCTCCCATCGGGTCCGATAAAAGTTCGCCGCCTCCTCCGTCTCCGGAAGGCAGTAGAGGCAACGGAAATTGCAACGATCCGTCACGCTGACCCGAAGGTCGCGCATCACCCGGCCGTGCGAATCCCGAAGCTCACCCACCATGTGCGGGGAGCCTACGCGAGCCCGAAGCCAACGCCAACCCGGCAGCAGCCCCGAATTGCGGTGCAGGCCAACCCGGGAATCTGCTCCCCACCCTTCCGCCGGCTTTTTCCCGCGGAAAACTTCCGATAGGCTCGCGCCGTGGAAACCATTCCCACCCCGCCGCCGCTGACGCCCGGCACGCTTTATCTGGTCGCCACTCCGATCGGAAACCTTGAGGACATCACGCTCCGGGCGCTCCGTGTGCTCCGGGAATGCGACCTCGTGGCCGCCGAAGACACCCGTCACACAGGCCAACTCCTCCAGCATTTCGGCATCCGGAAGCCAATGATCAGTTATTTCCGGTTCAACGAAGCCCGACGCGCGGCCGAAATCACCGACCGATTGCGTGCCGGCGGCACCGTTGCACTCGTTACCGATGCCGGCAGTCCGGGCATCTCCGACCCCGGCGTGCGGGTTGTTTCCGAGGTGGTCGGGGCAGGCCTGCGGGTCGAGCCGATCCCTGGCGCCTGTGCCATGGTGGCCGCGCTGACCGCCAGCGGACTCCCCACCGACGAGTTCCACTTCGCCGGGTTCCTGCCCGTCAAATCGGGCCAACGTGCCCGTCGGTTGGGCCAATTGCTCGCGCTTCCGGGCACCCTCTGCCTTTACGAGTCCCCCTACCGGGTCACGCGGCTGCTTCAGGAAATTGCTGCTGCCTCACCGACCCGCCGGGTTGTTGCCTGTCGCGAATTGACCAAGAAATTCGAGGAATGGCTCCGGGGTCCTGCCAGCGCCGTGGCGGCCGACCTCGAGCGGCGTCCGCGGAAGGGTGAATTCGTGGTGCTCGTCGCCCCCGCCACCGATACGGAGGAGGTGCAAGAGCCCGACAACGAAGATCCGCAGGTACCCGCCGACAGCTGAAGACCGCCGCCTACTTCGTCGAGGATGGAGGCAGCTTGACGAGACCAAACTCCTTGGCCCGTTCGTCCAGGAAGCTGACGATGAGGCGGGTGAGGTCCACCTCGGCCAGATGGATCCGCCAGGCCAGCGGGGGAAGGATCATCAAGAGTCCCCACCACCACCCGCCGAGGAAACCGATCACGATCAGAAGTGCTCCGGCGATGGACGAGAACAACGCCCGCGCCAGGAAACTCCACGAACCATCCAGACGGCAACGCAGGACCTGGGTGCCATTCGACAGATATTCCCCGGCAGTGACCAACCGCAGGCGTGCCCAGCGGTTGCCGTAGATTTCAACGTCGTACCGGCTCCAACCACCATCGGGCTTGTTCTGCCACGACCTCTCGTCGAGCCGTTCCAGCACCCGCTTGAGGAAGGCGGTGCGATCGATCGCGCCCTCGGACCAGTACCGCAGCAGGTGAAGCGATTCCTCGCGCCCTTCGAGGCTCAGGGAATCGAGGGTTTCGCGGGCGCTCAGCGGGGTTTGCTGGCCCCGCAGGTGATTCTGGTGCCGGGCCCAACCACGCACGACAGGCTGAAGGAGGAACAGCAGTGCCACCAGGGGGCGGGACCACCAGCGGCGCCGCGTACGGGGCAAGTCTGCCTGACAGGCGGCGACCACGCACATCACCAGCGACAGGACCAGCGAGGCCACGCCGATGGTGCCAACGTGCGGCACGACGGAACCGAGCACCAGCAACGGCAGGGTCGCCAGGAAGTGGTACTCGAGGCTCGTCAGGACCAGCAACGTCAGGCCCGGGTTCGAGGTGTAGATGCTCTGGAAGAACCCCGTCCCGAAAAGTCCGTGATAGATGATCGGCCGACTCGTCTCCACGCCGATCTTCGCGGGTGAATAGATCCGCCCGTGCCAGATCGATCCACCAAAGCGGTTGAAGTTCTCCGGATGCCGACGCTCGAGGAGGGCTTCGGCATCCCCGTACCCCGACTGCTGCCGCAGGTACGCCTGCACCGTGTTCCGGCGATAGTGCCAGACGAAACCGCCGGGACTGAACCCGATGCGGTAGCCGCGTTGCTGCAATCGCCAGCAAACGTCCACGTCGTCCCCGGCCTTGCGATACACCGGGTCGAATCCGCCCAACTCAATGAGCGCCCAGCGGTGAAAGACCATGTTGCAACCCGGGATGTGCTCGGCAACGCGGTCGGTCAACATCACGTGGGCCGGCCCTCCGGGCGAAACCATGACCGCCGCAGCCACGGCGGAATCGTCCCCGGGCAGGAAATTGTGACCGCCCATGCCTGCGAACCCGGAGTAAAGCAGGTCGCCCACCACGTAGAACAGCCAGTCCTCGTCTGCCCGGCAATCGGAGTCCGTGAAGGCGATGATCTCCCCAGTGGCTGCGTAGATCCCGGTATTGCGGGCGGCGCTCAGCCCACGATTGGTCTCATGGCGTATGTTCCGCACCTTCGGGAACAGCGCGGCAATCTCCGGCGTGGGATCCGTGGATCCGTCATCGACCAGCACCACCTCGTAGTCGGGGTAGTTGAGGTTCTCGAGCGACTGAAGGCAGGTCTTCAGGGTCGACGCCCCGTTGTAGCTCGCCACCACCACCGAAACCCGCGGGGACGCAGGCAACGGGAAATAGGGCGCCACCCGATACTTCGCCTGAACCATCTCGAAGGCCGGCTTGGGCTCGCGTTCGCGGGTCGTCAGCCCGAACTCCCAATCGGTGATGCTCCTGCCGTCCTTGAACCAATCGTCCGTGAAGCTGTAGACGAACACCCCTGCCCCGCCGCCCCGGAACGTCGCCTCGATCTTCCATCCAGGATCTCGGCCTGACGCGTACGTCCCTCGCGCAGCGAATCAATGCCGAACTCCCCAAGCACCAACGGCTTCGTGTCCGCCAGCATCTGCAAGCGGGCCAGGTAGTTCTCGAATGGCCGGCGTTCGTGCAGGTAGACGTTGAAGCAGTGGAAATCGATGTCCCGTGGCCGCAGGAACTCCGTCGGCGGAAAGTTGCCGAACGTGCACAGCAACTCCGGATCCTCGGCCTTCGCGTCCGCCACCAGCAGATCCAGGAAATCCGCCACCGCGCCAGCGCCGCTCCACCGGACGATGTCCGCCGGGATCTCGTTGACCACGCTCAACGCAAAGACCGCGGGATGCGCCGGAGCAACCGAGCCGCCCGCCGCACCCGGTCCCGCGCGTCCTGCCGGGCCTCTTCGGAATCGAGGAAGCAGAGGTGCTTGTTCCAGGGAACATCGACCAGGACCTTCAATCCCTGCTCGTGGAGCAGGTCCAGGAACCATCGCGGCGGCAGATGATAAACCCGCAGCGTGTTCGCTCCCAACTCACGGATGCGGTCCAGGTCGATCAGCGTCTGCTCGCGCGTCGAGTATCCGTCCCCTTCCGGACCGGACCCAAACGGGCCGTACGTGACCCCCTTGGGATGGAACTTCCGGCCGTCGACGCGGAAGAACTTGCCGTCAACGGTCACGCGGGCTCTGGAAGTAACAACCGTCGGCGACATCAGGACCGTGCTCGCCTCCGGAACAGGAACCGACACCGCCGCGGGGAGCGGCGGGACATCTTCCAATTCGAGTAGAGCAGCACGGGGCATGAGCTTGGGGGCCGGACGGGAGGAAGCAAGAATTGCGAAGCTGGAATAAAATGGCCCGCCGGTGTCTCACGCCGGCGGGCCCGCCTTCTCCTATGCGTTAACCCTGCCGGCACCTACCGGCAGAAAGTGGCGTACCCGTGAAACCGGCGGTGATGATGCACCACGATCGGCCGGGGCGGAGGAAAGTAGCAAGGAGCCGGGGCCACGAACACGGCAGGAGGGGGGGTGTAGTAGACCACCGGCGCAGGAGCGGAAACATACACGACGGGAGCCGGAGCCGGCACGTAGTAGACCGGAGCCGGTGGAGCCACAGGAGCGGCGGCCACATAAACCGGCGGAGCGTACACCACCGCCGTGGTCGGCGCGCAGGGCGCCGAATCAAACGCCCGGGCGATCACGCCCGCGGCAACCACACCCGTCAGGACCTTCCCGGCCACCGCCCACTCCCGATCCCCCGCCCGGACTTCCGGAGCAAAGGCGCCCAGTGCGAGGGCGAAGGTGGTGGTGGCGGCGATCAGTGTCGTTTTCATTTTGAGAGGCTCCGTTTTCGCGAAGCTGGAGGGCAGACTATTGCCTTCCCGCTTTATTCACGCGCCCCTCAAAATCCTAACGGTAAATAAGATACCGCCCGCGACGACGCTCAAACGCACGCATCCCACGATCACGCACCTTCAGGATCGCCTTCAGCGGCTGCCCCTCCTTGATCGCGTCCCAGGTCGCCGCATCCCCCAGCAGCGTTCCCAACCGCTCGGGCTTCAGTTCCGTCGGATACAGCCGATACAGCGTCGAGGTCAGCAACATGCCCAGATCCGACGCCCGCAACCGGTCGCGATCCGTCACCAGGATCTGCACGCCACCGCATTCCTTCCCCTGGAAGACGCTCGCTGTGGGGGTGAATCGGGCCGGCACGAACCGTACGCCCGGCAAGTCCGCCGCGTTCAACTCCGCGGCCAGGCGCAGGTCATCGATGTACGGTGCCCCAATCACCTCGAACGGCGTGCCTGTTCCACGACCCACGCTCAACGCGCAAAACTCCAGCACCCCAACCCCGGGGTACAACGTCGCCTCCGTCAGCGAACGCATGTTCGGCGACGGATTGGTCCACGGCAGTCCCGTGGCGTCGTACCAGGCCTTGCGACGCCATCCGCGACACGGAACCACCGTCAGCTTCACTCCCATTCCGCGCTCCGCATTGAACATCCGCGCCAACTCCCCGGCGGTCATCCCGTGCCGCAACGGTATCTCGTGCCATGCCACGAAACTCCGCGCCCCCGTCAGCACCGGCCCCTCCACCCGCGTTCCCGTCACCGGGTTCACACGGTCCAACACGATGAACTCCTTGCCCGCCTTGGCCGCCACTTCCATGCAGTTTCCCAGCGTCGAAATGTAGGTGTAGAACCGGCATCCAATGTCCTGGATGTCGAACACCAGCACATCCACGCCCGCCAACTGCTCCAGCGTCGGCGCCCGGCGCTCACCATAGAGGCTGTAAACGGGCAATCCCGTCTTCTCGTCGCGCCCGTCCGACACCTTCTCGTCCAGCAATCCACGGATGCCATGCTCCGGCGAGAACAACGCCACCAACTCCACCCCGGGCGCCGTGTGCAGGAGATCAATCGTCGGCCGACGCGTCCGGTCCCGTCCGGTGTGATTGGTGATCAATCCCACCTTGCGCCCGCGCAACGCCTCGAACCCGGTCTGGACCAGCACATCGATGCCGTTCAGGACCCCATCCCCCGACGCATCTGCCGCTCCCATCCCCCAGTCGCCATCCCCCCATTCGCCCGGAAGCATCGCGCCTTCCCGGGTCGGCCATTCGACATCCGGCAGCGCCTCGGCTGCCAATGTGCCCACCCGCTTGCGCAGCGCCCGCACATCCCCGGCCTCCGTGGGATGGTTCCGGTTCGACATCACGATCACGAACGTCTCGGTCTCCGGATCAATCCACATCGACGTCCCCGTCCACCCCGTGTGGCCGTACGAACCGAACTTGAAGCGCGAACCCCGCGGGCCGGCGTAGGGCGAATCAATGTCCCAACCCAGACCCCGCGCAGGCAACCCCGACGGAGATTGCACCGACGTCATCCAGCGCACCGTCTCCGCCTTGAACAGCCGTTTCCCCTCCAGCACGCCGCCAGCCACCATCATGCGCGAAAACCGCGCCACATCCGCCGCCGTGGTGAAGATGCCGGCATGCCCGGCCACCCCGCCCATCCGTCGCGCCGTCGGATCATGCACCTCTCCATGGAAGAAGGTCGCATCCCCGGTCCGTTCGGTCGGGGCGATCCGCGACACGTCCTTCGAAGCCTTACCACGACGCCGGTAACCCGTGTCGACCATGCCCAGCGGCCCAAAGATCTCCGTCGCCACGAAGGCGTCCAGTTCGCGTCCGGAAACGCGTCGGACCAATTCGCCCAGCACGATGAAGTTGATGTCGCTGTAGACGAACTTGCTGCCGGGGCTTTGCGTCGGTGTTTCCGCGGCAGCGAGCTTCAACGCGGCTTCCCATCCCTCCCACGCCGTGGCGCGACCCAACCCCGGACGCAGCCCGCTGGTATGCGTCAGCAACTGTCGCACCGTGATGGCCTCCTTGCCGTTGGCTGCAAACTCCGGGAAGTACTTCGAGACCGGGGCTTCGATGTCGATCTTGCCACGTTCCGCCAGCACAAGGATCGCCGGCGTGGTCGACAACACCTTGGTCAACGAGGCCGCATCGAACACGGTGTCCTCGAATGTCGGTTCGACCTTCGGTTCCACCGCACGGTTCCCGTAAGCCTTGTGATACTGGGCACCCCGGTGCTCCACCCACACCACCCCGCCCGGCAACTGCCCCGCGGCGATGGCCTCCGCGAAGGCTTGGTCGATGGCGCGGAGCTTGTCCGCCCGGAACGGCTGCGCCACCCGGGCCTGCGTGACGTCCGCCTCCTTGCCCCGAGCCACACAACCCACGGACACCGCCAGGAACAGGCAGCACACACCCCACATCCATCGTTTCCCGCGAATCATCGTTCCATGATAGGCACACCCACCCCCGGACCGCCAGCAACTCCCCCTCTGGAAACTCCCTTGCAGGCCGGGCGCCCCCACCCGGCGGTAGTGGTCGGGATTCGCCGCGTGAGGGCACGCGGTCTACAGGGGCCATCGGATGTCCGCCTTGAATCTTGAAACTGAAAACTTCGAACTCCCCCGCACCAACGCTTCTTCGGTTGGCGCCCGGCCATTCGGTGTCTAGCGTTCCGGGATGCTGAGCGCGGCGCTGTGGCTGGACATCTTTCACCCGGAAACGTGGATTCAAAATCCCCTCTTCCTGGTCGGAATCCTTTTCCAGATCTGGATGTGCATCGATGCCGTCCGACGCGGCGAATGGATCTGGGCGGTGTGCATCGTCGTCTTCTCGGTCCTTTCCGCCATCCTCTACTTCTTCCTCGTCTACCGCCAACAAGGTCCCGTCGGCGGAGGATCCGTCGGATTCGAACTCCCCGGTGCACGCGCACGGGCGCGCCTCAAGGAAATCCAGAACCGGATCCATCATCTCGACCACGCCCGCGACCACCTCGACCTGGCCGATCATTACTTCTCCCTGGGCAAGTTCGCGAAGGCGGAGGTCAGCTACCGCGAATCCCTGAAACGCGACCCGAACGATCCCGACGCGATCGCGCACCTCGGCCAATGCCTGCTCCGTCTCAAGCGTCCCGCGGAAGCCAAGCCGCTCCTTGAACAGGCCCTCGCCGCGGACGCCAGCCACGACTACGGCCACACCCAGATGGCCCTCGCGGAAACCCAGACCGCCCTCGGCGAGATCGAAACCGCGATGGCCACATGGCAGAAGATCCTCGAAAACCACGGATACGCCCGCGCCAAGGTCCAGTACGCCGAACTGCTCCACGCCCGCGGACAGCTTGAACCCGCCCGTGCGCTCGTCCGCGAACTAATCCAGGACGACCAGTTCTCCCCCAAGTTCCAGCGTGCCCGGGACAAGACCTGGATCCGGCGGGCCAAGCGGTTGCTCTGATCGTCTGTGCTCTACTGGATCGAACATATCGCCGTCATCGGTTGTGCCATCTCCGGCGTCCTGGCCGCCGCCGGGCGCAAGGTCGACCTCTTCGGCGTCATCGTGCTCGCCATTGTCACCGCCTTCGGTGGAGGCACGCTCCGGGACGTGATCCTCGGGGACCTGCCCGTGTTCTGGATCCGCGACACCCGTTACCTCTATACGGTCGTGGTGGCCGCAGTGTTCGCCTTCTTCGCGGCACGTCGGTTCGCCTTCCCAGAGTCCGTGCTGCAGGCCACCGACGCCGCCGGCCTCGCCCTGTTCTCCATCCTCGGTGCCCGCAAGGCCATCGCCGTGCTCGCCGCGCATGACCTCCGGGAATCCTTCCTCGTCATCGTCGCCATGGGCGTCGTGACCGGGGTTGCCGGCGGGGCGTTGCGCGACATCCTCATGCGCGAGATCCCGCTGGTCTTCCGACGCGAAATCCACCTCTACGCCACGGCCGCAGCCGCTGGCACCACCGTGTTCGCCGTCCTTCGCCGTTTCGGTTGGGAGGAAAACCAGGCCGCCACGGTGGGCATCGTCATCGTCCTCGGCCTCCGACTCGCCGCCATCCGCTGGAAGCTCTCCCTCCCCCTCTTCCGGAAACACGACGAACCGGAACACTGATCATCAAACCTAGAAACGGCGGTTTTATCCGCAGATGGCGCAGATGGCGCAGATGGCGCAGATGGCGCAGATAAGCCGGGACTTGAAACAGGATTGCGCTGCACCCGCAGGTTGAGTCGCGCGCCGGGCGCGAATCAGGGCCTTTCCGTCTGTTCATCTGCGCCATCGGCGCCATCTGCGGACAGATGAACTGCCGAATCCAGGCTGCAATCGGTGGATAACCCAACGGCCGCTTTCAGGGACCCGCCACGGCCGGATTCGACGCCAGCACGCGGCGCACCAGCATCCCCAAGCGCGGCAACCGATCGATGTCCGCCTCCGCAAACCACTGGGAGCGCATCGCCAGTTCAATCGACTTCAACGCCGCCTTCGGATCATTCCGTGAGAGGTGAAGTTCCATCAACTTGGTCAGCACCACGCGCGCCGCATCCGGGTCGCGCGACAACTCGCCCGCACGACCGGGCGGCGTCCCGAATGCAGTGGCCGCGACGCTCTCGAATTCCTCCAGCTTGCCCCGGTCGCACAACACCTCCGCGAGATGGAACAGGTGCAACCGCTTCTCGGCCTCGTCCAGCTTCACCGCCACGCGTGCGAACAACTCCACATCGGCGTTGGGATACTGGTAGTACACCGAACGCTGCGCCCGATGCACCAGCAGCAGCAACCCGGCGTACTGGCGTAGCAGGTTCACGTCCTGCAAGGCCTCCTCCGCCTGCATCTCCGGGCGGGCCGCCAACCGCTCCATCTCCGCCTCGCTCGCCGGGGAACGTCCCGCCATCTCGGTGAGTGCCTTCAGCACGAACGTGTTCGTCGGCTGCATCGCCAGGCACCGGAGCAGATATCCCCGGTTGACCGCATCATCCAGCATGCCCGGCTGGATCAATCCGCCGACATAGGCCCCGAGGTCGCCGGGATCGAAGGGATGTTTTGCCAACCAATCGCCCAGCAGCGTGCGTGGACGCACTGACCGCAATTCGCTCACCCGACGGAACCGGGTGCTGGAGCGACGCGCGAAGAAGGCGCGCTGCGCGGCATACTCAAGGCGCGGGAAGAGGTCACTGTGGACGGGCGTCCCCTCCGGTGCGAGGAACGCTCCGTCCCCGAAAGCCACATGCTGTAAACCCAGCAGAACCGGAAACCGCGTGATCTGGACGCGCGCCAGGTCCGCCTTCACCTCCGGCACCGCAAACCGCCGGGCCGCCACCTCGACATCGGGCGTCCAACGCTCCGTCGTGCCCAGCAACAGCACATCGCCCGGTCCCACCTCCCACACGCTCATGAACGGGAACACCGATCCGAACGTACCCACCACCATCTCGAAGATGTCGTCGTCGGTCTCATACGCCTGGAGCCACTGCACCATCACGCCGCCGGGCTTCATCTGCTTCCGGCAATCCTCGTAGAACTCCTGGCTGAACACCGCGGCCACGCCCGCCATCCACGGATTCGAGGGTTCCGCCACCACGACGTCATACTTGACCGGCGTCGTCTTCAGGAACGTCTTCGCATCCTCGATGTGCACCTGCACCCGCGGATCCTCGAGCGCCTTTCCGTTGAACGGAGCGAAGAAGCGCCGCGCAACCTCGACCACCTCCGGCAGGATCTCCACCAGGTCCACGCGCGTCACCCCCGGGTACCGCAGAGGCACACCGGCCGTCACCCCGCTTCCGCACCCGATCACCAGCACCTCCGTCGCGTTCGAGTGCAGCAGCATCGGCACATGCCCGAGCAGGAGCTGCGTGCTCATGTCCTGCCCTGAACTCGCATCCGGTTTCCCATTCACCCGCAGGGTCAGGTTCCCGCCGGAATCCGCCTTCCCCTCGCGCAACACCGAAACGGTCGAGCCCGCACCGTGCTTCAGGTACAGCGGCACCAATTCGCGTCCCAAGCGCTGGAACTCGGCCCAACTCGTGGGCGCCACCGCCATGCGCCACGCACCAAATCCCATCGACTGATCCCAGCCCCGGCTGAACTGCGCTGCCACGCCGACCGCCACCAGCACCGCAAGTCCCGAAGGCCCCAGCAAGCCCAGACGCCATCGCGGTGCCCGGTTCCATCCAGGATCAAAAGCCCAATCGCCGCGTTGAGCCCGATGCCCACGCCGAACGTCGTCGCCAGTCCCAGCACGGGCAGCAGGAACATCCCCGTGAGGATCGCCCCGAGGACCGTGCCCAGCGTGTTCACCGCAAACACGCGCCCCACCGAACCACCGGTCCGGGCCAGTTCCACCGTTGCCACGCGACTTGCCAACGGAAGCGTCGTCCCCAGGCACACCGCGGGCACGAACATCACCCCGAAACACACCACGCCCTGGAACAGCTCGTACAACGGATACGCTTCCGGGGTCCGGTTCAGCTGGTTGGCGATCCGGATGAACCAGTACGGCAGGCGTTCATACAGGAACAAGGACAGGAACAGCGACCCCGCCAACCCGAGCTCCGCCCACGCAAACGCCGTCAGCGTGTCGACCGCCGGCTTCCATCGGCAGATGATCCAGCTCCCCACCGCGATCCCCGAGATGAAGGTCACCAACATCAACGAGTACGCGTGCGTCGTGGATCCCAACACCAAGCCCAGCAACCGCGTCCACGCCACCTCGTACAACATCGCCACGAATCCCGAGATCCCGATCCCGATCACCGCCAGACGCAATTGCGCCGCGGTGTAGATCTCGCCGGCATCGCGCCCGCCTCCGGGCGGGACACCGCCCAGCGGCGCCACCATCGTTCCCGCATCGCCTTCACGCACGCCCAGCACCCACGCCGTCACCCCGATCAACAGGCTCATCGCCGCCCCGGCCTGCACCACCGATTCCAATCCATACGCCGGGATCCACCACCAATCCGCCAGCAACACACCGACCACCGCGCCCGTGCTGTTGATCGCGTAGAGCGCGGCCACGCGACCCCGCAATTCTGACAAGGCCCGCGTCACATAACGTGTCAGCGCCGGCAGCGTCGCTCCCATCAGGATCGTCGGCGGAAGGATCGCCACCGCCGCGAAGGCCCCCTTCAGCAGAAGCAACATCCCGGGTCCCGGCTTCAGCGTCGTCACCCATCGCGGAAACACCGATTCCAACAACGCAAAGTAAGCAGGGAACATCAGCGCATACACGCCGATCGCCACCTCAAGCCCCGCGTACAGCAACAACGGGCGACGCAGCGTATCGACCTTCGGCCCCAGCCACGCGTTGCCGATCGCCAGCCCCCCCATGAACGCCACCAGCACCGCCATCACCGCGTAACTGGTATGCCCGAGGAACAGCGCCAGGTAACGCGTCCACACCACCTGGTAGACGAGCCCGGCGACACCCGACAAAAAGAAGCTGGCCAGGACGATCCCAAAGACCGCCCGCGATGAAGGCTTCATGATCTCCAGAGCCTACTTTCTGTTCCCCATCCACCCCAAGTTCGGAAAACGGAAACGTCGCACTACCGGGCCGCATTCAGGCACACCAACCGATCCTCCGATCGGAGGAACAGCCGACGATCACTCAGGATGGGTGCCGCCCAGCAGGGATACTTCATCGACGGCACCTGCCACCGTCCCAATTCCCGGCATCCGACCCCGGACGGTTCAAACATTCCCAACAGCCCACCCTCCCCCAGCGCAATCAGGCGTCCCTCGGCGAGAAGGAAGGAACCGCGACCGAAAACGGGCGGCTGCTCGGCGCTATGGGCCGGCCAACGCTCGTTCCGCTCCCATTTCACCTTGCCCGTCGCCCATTCGACGCAACGGAGGACGGCATCAGGTTCGTTGCGGCCACTGAAGCCGAACAGGTGTCCGTCCACGAGGATCGGCTGGCTCCAGTGCATCTCCAGGCCCAGTCCCTTCCACGTCTCCGTGAACACATGGTTGCCCGGCTCCATCCGCAGCATCACCGAACCCGACCGGAAATAGGCGCTCGAGATCAGCACCTGGTTTCCGTCCACCACCGGGGTCATGGCATTCACAGAATCGTCCACGCGCGCCCGGAACCACCGCGAGAAATGAACCGCTCCATTGGTCGGGTTCAGCGCCACGAGTCCCTGTCGCATGCAGGCGAACAGCACGCGCTCCCCGTTCACCGTCGCCGTCCTCAGCGACGCATAACTCGCGGCCTTCTCCCACTCCCGCCAGTCCACCTTCAGGTCGCCCGGCCATCCGTGCATCGGCAATCCCTGCCAGTTTTTCCGCCCCACCGATTCCCACCGCGTGGCTCCCGTCTCCGGATCAAAGGCCACGACACCGGCATCGGTCTGCCCACCCACCATCACCAGCAGAAGCCCCCCTCCAGGATCGGCGTGCTGCCCACCCCGAAGAACGCCTCCGGAACATTGAAATCCTTGGCCGTGTCCCGTTGCCAGACACGCTTCCCCGTGGCGCGTTCCACACAGGTCAGCTTGCCCTCCGCTCCAAACGTGTAGACCCGCTGCTCCGTCAGGATCGGCGCACAGCGCGGCCCGTTGTTGTAGCCATACGGATCGCGGTACGACGACGGATAGCCATGACGCCACCGGGACGCACCCGTCGCAGGATCCAACGCCTCGATGATCTCCTCGTTCTTCTCGCGGTGAAACGTCACCAACATCCCGGAGATCAGGGACGGCGCGGAGTAGCCCGTGCCAATCGGTCGGTCCCAGAGGATCGGGAGACCATTCGTCGGAATCGAACGGACCAACCCGGTCTCCAGCGAAGTCCCATCCTGGCGCGGCCCGAGGAACTGCGGCCAATCCTCGCCGAAGGCGTGCGTTGCGCCCGCCCACAACAGAAGCCCAACAGCCATCCATCTCCCCGGAAATGTCATGACGGGATTTCAGTCATCCCCACCCCCGAGGCAAACCAGATCCCACAGCAAACTGTGGATCAGTCGGATCAGTCGGATCCATCCGATCCGTCCGATCCCGAGGATCGGACGGATCGTCCCAAACCCCACTCAATCCCCGGACTGCCAGTCCCCCAGCTTCAGGAACTCACGCGCCTTGCGGCGTTCGTAGCGGTGTTTCTGGGATTTCCGGGGCCGGTCTTCGACGGCACGGAAGGGATGCTTGGGATCACGAAGTGTCTCCGAGAGGAGATCATTGGTCTTGGTCATGGCGTGTCACTCGTTCGCGATTACGATCGAGGCCGACGTCGTCCTCCAACCCTGGGTCCCACCGGAGTACGGCGCCCGACCGGGATAGATGGCGTGGTGAAAACACCAACCACTTTTCCCGAGTTCCCTTTTCCCAAGGAGCCTCGAACTGTCAACCAAAGGTTCCAGAAATGTCACTTTGCGCGACCTCGTCAGCTACCCTCCCCGACGTAGCAGACGACGTGAGGAGGCTGTGCAAGCACAGTCTGGGGATCGCAGCTTCCATCCTGAAGCTGGGATCCCTGCCTCGTGACCTCGGCTACCCTCCCCGACGTAGCAGACGACGTGAGGAGGCTGTGCAAGCACAGTCTGAAGCTTGCAGGTTCATTCCTGAAGCTGGGCGCTCCACCGAAACGAAGGTGGTGCTTTCCCCATCCAAGGCGTTGTGCTTTGCTGTTCCCAACTCCTGAACCGGTCATGCTCAACCTGAAACTGCTCATCATTGGCGGTGGTTGGATGGTCGCCGTGCTGGTCTGGGCCGCGTGGCGGCTCCGCAACGCCGGCGCGGAATCCATGCCGGGCTGGATCCGCGCCCTCTTCACCGGCTCCTACCTCCTGACGCTCTGGGGGGCTACCCGCCTCGCCATGAAGTACACCGCCGGCATGCAGGGTGGCTTTGCCCAGTTCTACGCCATGATCATCTACATGGCAGGGTTCCTCGGGGTGTTCGTCCTGTGGCACAAACACATCCTCGGGTTCTTCGCCAGCCCCATCACCAGCCTCATCGATGGCGGCACCGAAGCACCCATCCCCAAGCCCGCCTACTCCCAGGCCATCGCCCTCCGGAAACAGGGCGAATTCGACAGGGCCCTCGAGGCCGTCGAAAACGAACTCCTCCGCTTCCCCAACGATTCCCAGGGCTGGCTCCTCAAGGCCGAGATCCTCGCCATCAACCTCCGCCAACCCCAACTCGGCATCCTCACCCTCCAGGAATTCCTCCCGAAGGCCGACACAGCGACCGTCTCCGCCATCCTCCTCCAACAGGCCTCCATCCAGCTCAAGCAACTCGCCGACCCCAAAGGGGCCCGCGACTCGCTCCAACGCGTCTGCGACGAATACCCCGGCACCGAGGTCGCCCGGCTCGCACTCCAGCAACTCGCCCATCTCCCGACCGAGGCGTGGCTCCAGGGCAATCCCCTCGGCGATCGCGAAAGCCTCCCGGTCGAGAAACACTCCGTGAAGATCGGCCTCGTCGCCGACCACGGCGCCTCCATGCTCCGTCCCGAAAGCACTCCGGAGGAACGCTCCCAGGAACTCGCCCTGCGCCTGGTCGAATGCCCGACCGATGACGAAGCCCGCGAAAAGCTCGCACGCCTCTACATGGACGAACTCGGTCGCCCCGACCTCGCCCATCAGGAACTCGAAACCCTGATCACCACTCCCGGCCAGCGCGACCGCGACATCGTGCGCTGGATCAACCTCACCGCGGACGCCCACCTCAAGAGCCCCGAGGGCCTCGAAGGTGCCCGCCTCGCCCTGCAGCGCATCATCGAACGTTTCCCGGGTTCCGCCGGCGCCCAACTCGCCTCCCAACGGCTCTCCGTCATCCAACGCGACATCTCCGTCCATCGCACGGAGGAAACCCTCAAGCTCGGGCCGCGCCTCGGAAACATCGGCCTCGACACCGAGCGCCGATTCTCTGCCAAACGCGCCAATCTACCCGGACTCCTTCCCGAACCTGAGACCGAGGAAACCGCCCCACCCGTCGCGTGATGCCGTTCCCTGCCGTGTTTGAATCCTGGAAACGCCTCCTTCGCCGCGCACTCTTCCTCCTGTGCGGCATCGGCTGGTTCTGGCCCCTCCCGGAACCGGCAATGGCCGCTCCAGACGCCAAGGGTCACTGGGCCTTCCAGCCGGTCCGCCCTTCCCCCATCCCCGCCATCCGCAAGACGCCGTGGCCGCGGACCGAGATCGACGCCTTCATCCTTGCCCGTCTCGAGGGCGCCAATCTCTCGCCCGCCCCGCCGGCCGAAGCCCGCACGCTCCTCCGCCGACTTTCCTTCGATCTCACCGGACTCCCGCCAACACCGGCCGAGGTCGAATCCTTCGAAGCCGAGATCACGCAAGACCGCGAAGCCGCCATCGCCCGTTGCGTCGATCGTCTCCTCGCCAGTCCTGCCTACGGTGAACGCTGGGGCCGCCATTGGCTCGACGTCGCCCGTTTCTCGGACACCAAGGGATACGTCTACGGACGCGAGGAACGCCGATTCATCCACGCCGCCGCCTATCGCGATTGGGTCATCAACGCCTTCAACAGCGACCTCCCTTACGACCGTTTCCTGCAACTCCAGATCGCCGCCGACCAACTGGTCACCCCGGATTCCCCGGACCTCGCCGCGATGGGATTCATCACCATCGGCCGCCGTTTCCTCGGAGTCACCCACGACATCATCGATGACCGCATCGACGTCGTCACCCGGACCACCCTCGGCCTCACCGTCACCTGCGCCCGCTGCCACGACCACAAGTACGACCCCATCCCCACCGACGACTACTACTCGCTGTACGGCGTGTTCCATGGGGCCGACGACCTCCCCTTAGCCCTTGGCAAGGTCGAGGACAGCGTCGCCCGCGAACGTCTGCAAACTTACCACTCCAAACAGGCCCAACGCCTCGCCGAAGCCAACGCGCGGCTTCGTACACGCCTCGCCGATTACCTCGTCGCCCAACTCGAACTCCAGAACTACCCCGAGGAAGGGTTCGAACAGATCCTCTCGGACACCGACATCATCCCGCATTCCGTCCGACGCTGGCGCGATTTCCTGCGCCAATCCCGCGGCACCCAGCATCCCCTCTTCGAACTATGGCATCGCCTCGCGGACATCGAACCCCGCGAGGGCGCCGCATTCGCCCAGCAGGCCCGCACCCGCCTCGAACCGCTGCTGACCGACCCGCACTTCAACGAGCGCGTCCGTCATGCCTTCCAACGCCCCGTCACTTCGATGCGCGAAGTCGCGGTCCGCTATGGGGAAATCTTCCACGCCGCTGAAGCCGAGTACGACGCCGCCACCAAGGCCGCGCCTTCCGCCCCCCCGTCCGGTGCCCTCGTCCAACTCCACTCATTCCTCCACGCTCCCGAGTCACCCACCGCCGTCCCCGACACGGCCATCGTCAACATCGAGTACTACCTCCCCACGCCGATCTGTGAGGAACTGAACAAGCTCCGCGCCGACGTCGACCGACGCTGGCTGGAAGTCGCCCAACCGGCCGCCCTGATCCTGCGCGACCGTCCAAACCACCCGAATCCCCGCGTGTTCCGCCGCGGCAGCGCTTCCCAACCCGGTCATGAGGTTCCACGGCAGTTCCTCGGTGTCCTTTCCGGCGCCAAACGTCAGCCCTTCCGCAACGGCAGCGGTCGCCTCGAACTGGCCCAGGCGATCACCTCCTCCACGAACCCGCTCACGGCCCGCGTGTTCGTGAACCGCGTCTGGCAACACCACTTCGGCCGTGGCCTCGTTGAAACCCCCAGCGACTTCGGACTCCGCGCCCAACCACCCTCCCACCCGGAACTCCTGGACTGGCTCGCCGACCGTTTCATGGCCGACGGTTGGAGCCTGAAGAAGCTCCACCGACGGATCCTCCTCAGTGCCGCGTACCAGACCGCGCATCAACCCGCGCCGGAAGCCGACCCGAACCACCGACTCCTTTCGGCATTCCCGGGCCGCCGCCTCGAGTTCGAACAGATCCGTGACGCCATGCTCTCTGTCTCCGGCGAACTCAGCCGGATCCAGGGCGGCAAATCCGCCGAACTCCTCGACGCCACCAACCGCCGCCGCACCGTCTACGCCTTTGTCGATCGCCAGTTCCTTCCCGGCGTGCTCCGCACCTTCGACTTCGCCAACCCGGACCTCCACGTCGCTGTCCGACACGAAACCTCCGTTCCCCAGCAGGGACTCTTCTTCCTCAACGGTCCTTTTGCGGCCGAACGCGCTCGCGAACTCGCGCGTCGATCCGCGCCACGCCCACCCGCCGAACGGATCCGCGAACTCCACCTCGCTCTCTTCCAGCGTGTCCCGAGCGACCGGGAAGTCGCGACCGGACTACGCTTCATCCAACAGGCCGTCGAGGCAGACGCCCTCCGTGGCAAACCTCCCGAGCCTTCCCCTGGCTCCACGGCTTCGGCGAATACGACGAAACCACGAAACGCCTGAAGTCGTTCAAGCCCCTGCCCCATTTCACGGGCACCGCCTGGCAGGGAGCCGACAAGCTGCCGGGCGGTGAAACCGGATGGGCCCAACTCACCGCCACCGGCGGTCACCCGGGAAACACCCGCGCCCACGCCTGCATCCGCCGATGGACCGCTCCCCGCGCCGCCACCATTTCGTTTTCCGGAACCCTCGTCCACGAACCCGCCGAAGGCGACGGCGTCCGCGCCTTCGTCCTCTCCAGCCGCCACGGCACCGTGGCCTCCGCCGCCGTCCACAACGGCCGCGCCGAACTCACCGCCCGCTCCCTCGCCGTTGAAGCCGGCGACACCCTCGACTTCCTCGTCGATATCGGCGGAGGCCTTGGCTTCGACCAATTCCTCTGGAACCCGGTGATCACCGCCGACGCCACCACATGGGAAGCGGCCCGCGGGTTCTCCGGTCCCGGCCAGTCCACGCACCACCTCGACCCATGGGAGCAATACGCCCACGTACTCCTCCTCACCAATGAGTTCGCCTTCGTCGACTGATCTTCCCACGACGCCATGAACCCATTCCTCTCCCGACGCGACTTCCTCCGACGCTCCGGCATGGGATTCGGCGCGCTCTCGCTTGCCACGCTCGGTGCCTCCGCGTCCACGCCCGCTCCGGCCCCTTCCCCACTCGCTCCCCGCGCCCCACACTTCGCGCCGCGCGCCAAACGCGTCATCCATTTCTTCCTCAACGGCGGGCCTTCCCACGTCGACACCTTCGATCCCAAACCCGCCCTCACGCGCTACGCCGGCCAGCCCATCCCCGGCGAATACCTCCGCACCGAACGGAAAACCGGAGCTGCCTTCCCCTCCCCGTTTCCCTTCCGCCGATACGGCCAGAGCGGTCTCGAGATCTCCGATCTCTTCGCCCGGACCGCGGCCCACGCGGACGACATCGCCGTCATCCGCTCGATGCACGCGCAGGTGCCCAATCACGAGCCCTCGCTGATGCTCATGAACTGCGGCGACAGCGTCCAGGTGCGTCCCTCCTTCGGGGCGTGGACCCTCTACGGACTCGGCAGCGAGAACCAGAACCTGCCGGGATTCGTCGCCATGTGCCCCGGCGGCATGCCCATCAAGGATTCAGAGAACTGGCAGTCCGCCTTCCTGCCCGGCGTCTTCCAGGGAACGTTCGTCGATCCCCAGCACCGCGAGGTCGCCAAGCTGATCGAACACATCCGCAGTCCCCACGCCGACGTTCCCACGCAGCGCCGTCAACTCGACCTCCTCCAGGAACTCAACGCCGCCCACCAGCAGCAACGCGGCAACGACCCGCGCCTCGAAGCCCGCATCCAGTCCTTCGAACTCGCCTTCCGGATGCAACTCGAAGCCTCCGACGCCTTCGACATCCAGCGCGAACCCGCCCACATCCGTGCCGCTTACGGCGACACCGTCCATGGCCGCCAGACCCTCATCGCCCGCCGCCTCCTAGAACGCGGTGTCCGCTTCGTCCAACTCTGGCACGGCGCCGGGCAACCGTGGGATCACCACGACAACATCGAGGGCAACATCCGCACCCATTCCAACGACATCGACGGCCCCATCGCCGCCCTCATGACGGACCTCAAGCAACGCGGACTCTTCGAGGACACCCTCATCCTCTGGGGTGGCGAGTTCGGTCGCACTCCGTCCGTCGAACTCGGCGACGGCGGGAAATCGAAGCTCGGACGCGACCACAACCATTACGGATTCTCCGTCTGGATCGCCGGCGGCGGTGTCCGCGGCGGAACGGCCTACGGGGCCACCGATGAGTTCGGGTTCCGCGCCGTCCAGAACCGCACCAGCGTCCACGACCTCCACGCCACCCTCCTGCACCTCCTGGGCTTCGACCACGAACGCCTCACCTACCGTCAGGCAGGCCGAGACTTCCGACTCACCGACGTCTCCGGCGAGGTCATCCGTGACGTCCTCGCGTAAGCCCTGCCCGCATGCCGAACCCACAGACCGTCCTCTTCGTCCGCGCACCCCGCCGCGGAACCGTCAAGACCCGGCTTGCACGATCCCTCGGCGACGACGCCACCCTCGACGCCTACCGCACCCTGCTCACCGTCACCTGCAAGGCTCTCCGGGAACTCAACCACGTCGAACTCCGCGTCACACCCGACGACGGACTGCGCGAACTGGAATCGTGGTGCGCTCCAGGCTGGACCCTCGCTCCTCAAGGCACCGGCTCCCTCGGGGAACGCCTCGCCACCACCGTCGTCGACCACTTCCGGAACGGAGCCGCCTCGGTTGTGATCATTGGCTCCGATTGCCCCGAGATCACCGCAGAGGACATCCGCGCCGCACACCACGCCCTCGCTGCATCCGACGTCGTCCTCGGTCCCGCCTCCGATGGTGGCTACTGGCTGATCGGACTCCGTCGTCCCACGGTGGGTGTGTTCGACAACATCGCCTGGAGCACCGAATCCGTCCTCCAACAGACCTGCGCGCGCGCAGCAGCCCTCAACCTGACCCTCACCACCCTCCGCACCCTCGACGACATCGACACCCACGAGGACTGGCTCCGGTGGGTGGGGAAAGTTTGAAGTTTGAAGTTTCAAGTTTGAAGGCCACCGCGGAACGGGGTGGCGACGTCCTCGTCGCCGTTCCTCAAACCTTCCTCCGGGCGACGAGGACATCGCCGCCCCGAATCCCTTCCGGACTTCAAACTTGAATCTTGAAACTTCCAACTCCCCTCAAGGCTTGACCCGGAAACTCCGGAAGGCCGGCTCCGCGGCCTTCTTCTGCTGGTTTCCGTCATCGCTCAACACCAGCAACTCCTGGGTCTCCCCGGTGCCGATCACGGTCATCGCCTCCGGGTTAAAATGCTTGAACCCCGTTCCCTTGATCTCCTCCACCGGCGCCGTGCCACCCGCCCACCGGAACAGCTTCGCCTTGGCCGCACCCTTCACCCCACCCCCGATGATGAAGTGCTCCTTGCCTGACCAAACCATGTCGCGCACACCCAACCCACCCAGGTCCAACAGGACCGGATCCCCCAACCGCGCCTTGCCTCCGGCGATCGTCTCCGGCGGATTCAGGATGGGAACCAGGAGCGCCTTGCCGTCGACCAGCGGGGACCGGAACGCAACCAGGAGATGCCCCTCCGCATTCGCCCCAAGCCCTTCAATGTTCAACCCGCCAACGTCCGGCGACACCGCCGCCGCCTTCCGCAACCCGAGCGCCTCGTAACGCGGATCCGCGAGGAGAACATCCAGGAACCCCGCGTACGGCTTCCCCTCCGGAACCAACCGTCCCCCATCCTTCCCGCCCTCGAACCGCGTCGCCAGCAACCGCTGCCGGTTGTGGCGCGGCTTCCCATCCTTGTTCCGCCCGTGGGACCCGATCCAATACACCCGGTCCCCGATGCGGGCGGCCCCTTCGAGATCAATCTCGGTCGACTTCCCGAACACCCCGGCGAAGTGCGACAGGTCCAACTGGGCGATGGCCGGCCCTTCGGTGTCGATGGGGTACATCTGCAGGACATTGGCCTCGTCACTGGCGGTGACAAAGGTCTTGTCGTCCAGCAACACCACCGCCGAGGCATTCGCAATGCCCGTATGGACCGTCACCGGCGGCGCCGTGAGGCCACAGGCACCACCCAGTCCAAGGAACGTCGCCACAAGACAGAAACGTTTGAAACCTCCGGGTGTCTTCATCGTCATGACTCTCAGCATCATTCATGCCTTCGTCAAAGATCGTTCACAGCCTTGGCGGATGCCCATCCACTTCCTACCCTGATCCCCATGCCAGAGAAGTCGGTCAACGAACTCCGGGCCAACGTCCGCGAGATCCATGAAAAGGGCATTGCCGCCCTCCAGAAGAACAACCTCGATTACGCCATCGAGCTGTTCATGCAGGTCCTGCGGCAGGAACCCGGGTGCTTCGACACCCGCCAGGCCCTCCGCGCCACCCAGCACCGCCGCTCCGGCAACAAGTCCGGCGGCCTCTTCAAGAAGTTCCTCGGCGCCACCAACACCATGACCAAGGGCCGCCTCGCCCTCCGCAGCGACCCCCTCGAAGCCCTCATCATCGCCGAGGAAGCCCTCAACGATGACCCCACCAACTCCGGCGCCCACCAACTCCTCGCCGACGCCGCCCTCGCCTCCGGCTTCCCCAAGACCGCCATCCTGAGCCTCGAGGTCGCCTTCAAGTTCAACCCTTCCGATCGAAAGCTCGCCGAGAAGCTCAGCGACACCTGCTCCCAGGCAGGCCAACGCGCCCGCGCCGAGAAGATCCTCCGCGACCTCCTCGAACTCGATCCCACCGACCCCGGCCTGAACGAGAAGCTGAAGAACCTCCTCGCCAGCCGTACCCTCACCGAAGGCGGGTACGAAGCCCTGGCCGATGGCTCCGGCTCTTATCGCGACATCCTCAAGGACAAGGACCAGGCCGTCCTCCTCGAACAGGAGAACCGGACCGTCAAGGACGAGGACGTCGCCGACCGGCTCATCAAGGATTACGAGGCCCGCCTCGCCACCGAAGGCAACAACCTCAAACTCATGCGCGACATCGCCGGCCTGCATGAGAAACGCCAGGACTACGACGCCGCCATCGCCTGGTACCAGCGCATCCTCGACGTCGGCGGCGTCTCGGATCCGCTCATCCTCAAGGCCATGCAGGACGCGCGTATCGCCGCGTTCAATCTGCAGGCCAGCCGCGTCGATCCCGGTGCCTCGGACGCCGCCGCCCAGGTCGCGGCCATCCAGGCCAGTCGCGAGACCTTCCTCCTCGAGGACGCCCGCCGTCGCGCCGAAGCCAACCCCACCGATCTCCACGTCCGCTTCGATCTCGGCGAACTCTACCTCCGCGCCGGGCGCATCACGGAAGCCATCGGTGAACTCCAGAAGGCCCAGAACAATCCCAACAAGCGCATCGCCGCCATGGTCCTCCTCGCCCAGTGCTTCGGACGGCGCAACATGAACGACCTCGCCGCCCGCAAGCTCCAGGATGCCCTCAAGGAGAAGATCGTCTTCGACGACGAGAAGAAGGAGATCCACTACCAGCTCGGTTGCATCCTCGAGAAGATGACCAAACGCGAGGAGGCCATCGAACAGTTCAAGATCATCTACGAAGCCGACATCAGCTACCGCGACGTCGCCGAGAAGGTCGATTCCTACTACGCCGCCCAGGGCTGAACCGATCCCCTTGATTGAAGGCCCGCTGCCCCCAGCGGGCGGGTCCCCGTATCACCGACCCATTCCAACTGGATCGCCCCGCCTTCACCTCACTCCACCCCATGAGCACCACCCCGACCCACGCCCCGTTCGACTGGGAACCCGCGTTCACCCAACTCTGGCACCAGGCCCTCGGCAGGTTCGCCTCAGGACGCCAGTCCGCCAATCGCCTCTTCGAACCCTCCGAGCGAACCTTCCTCGCCTCCATCGGATGCACGGAACAGGAACTCTTCGACTTCATCGAGGACCACGCCGGTTACGGCGGCGACCCCACCCTCGAAACCGTCCTCGCCGTCCAACGGATCCGGTTCCGCTACCTCACCCTCGTGCCGGCCTCCCTGCCCCCGTCCCCGGCGTCAACCTGAAGGCCCTGCCCGCCAAGACCGACGCCGTCGATGGCATCGCATGGCTTCCGCGCCTGATCGCCAAGGCCCGCCTCAAGCTCCGCGGCGAACTCCCGCCCGAACTCATGTACGGCTGCGGTGGCGACCGCCCCTTCCTCCGCAAGGTCGGCATCGCCCTCCCGGACTTCCTCCAGATGACCTGGGACAGCGGCAACAACGACCGCCCCGTCATCGACGCCGTCCGCCACGGCCTGGCGAAATCTCGGATCTGACAGCTGGAAGGGTAGCCGACGACGTCAGGAGGCGAGGCTTCTGGTCTGTCACGTCCTGATCAAAATTTGTCACTTTGCCAACTGGACTCCCGTGCTCCTTGGCTTCTCCTACGCCCCCCTCCAAGGCCCTCCGGGCATGCCTCCCGCGCCCGCTCTCGCCGCAACGCGGCGCACGGCGACAGCCCAAGGTGGAGCGGAGCGGAACCTTGGGGCATCCCATGCCATGACACTCGCCCCAACGGGGCGAACGGTGAACGCACGTACCCTGTGCCGTGTGCCCTTTCAGGGCACGGAGGACGTTGTGTGGTGTGGTTCCCGGGGTTCCACCCCGGGCTGTCACCGGTTGCCCCTTCGGGGCACGGAACTGGTATCTGGACACGGCCAGAGGCCCGTTTGCTACGCCGGAGGCGTTGAAGCGGGTAGCCCGGGGTCGCGAAGCGCACCCCGGGAAACGGCGGAAAGGATCACCAACCCCGGAGGGGTTGCAGCATCGTGAATCTCCTCCGCGACTTCACCACACTGGCAACTGGGAACTGGGTTCTGGAAACTCCCCCCTACAACCCCGGTATCGCCACCGGGAACACCGCATTCGGCTTCGACTCCTCGCGCAACACCTGTTCCGCCTGCGCGATGATGTCCGGCCGGACTGACGCCAGATCCCTCGTTTCATTGGGATCCGCGTCGAGATCGTAGACTTCCCACGGCCCAGGAGCCTTGGTCGCCAGTCGCTGGCGCACCGCCTTCATCCCACCGATCCGCACCGCGACCTGTCCCCCATACTCCGGGAACACCCACACCATCGGCTTCCTCGGCAACGCCATCCCACCCGTCATCACCGGCCAGAGACTCGTCCCATCCAGACCTTGCGGCCGTTCCAGTCCCGCCACCTGGCACAGGGTCGGAAACCAATCGGCAAAATAGCCCGGGACATCACTCACCGTTCCCGCAGCCACCCGGCCCGGCCAGCGCACGATCATCGGCACACGGAGGCCACCCTCGTACACGCTCCCCTTGTATCCGCGGAGTCCCGCCGTGCTGTTGAAGAACGCGGCGTCCACGCCACCGATGTGAAAGTGCGAGTTCGTCGTTCCGCCGGCGTGCGTCGTCCCGTTGTCGCTCGTGAAGACCACCAGGGTCCGCTGCGCCAGACCCGCTCCCTCGATCGCCTTCAGCACGCGCCCGACATGATCATCCAACTCGGCCACCATGGCCGCGTAACCCGCACGCGGACGGGGATGCGGCAGATACCCGTGTTCCCCGCGGTAGGGTTGCGTGTCCCACTCCTTCGGAAACCGCTCCACGGTCTCCTTCGGCGGGTGCATGGCCACGTGGGGCTCGATGAAGGGCAGATACAGGAAGAACGGCTTCTCCTTCTGTCCGGCGATGAATCGCTCCGCCTCGGCCACCATCGGCCGCGAGGAATAGACTTCTCCCAATTGATCCTCCATCCGCACCTCGCCCTGCGGCTGCCGACGGTGTCCCGGAACGGCCTTCGCGTTGACCGGCACCTTCTCGCCATTCCGCCAGAGGAACTCGGGATAGAAACTGTGGGCCACCGCCTGACAGTTGTACCCGAAGAACAGGTCGAATCCTTTGCGCCACGGATCGCCCGTGCTGCCCACCGGCCCAAGTCCCCACTTGCCCATCGCCGCCGTGGCGTAACCCGCCTTGCGGAACGCCTGCGCCAACGTGAACGCAGAAGCCGAAAGCGGATGCTGTCCTTCCGTGAACTCCGGAAACCGAACCTTCGCCTGGATGTTTCCCGGATCTCCGCCTTGCCAAGGTGCCTTCCCGTCATCAGCACGCACCGCGACGGCGCGCAAACCGGAGCCCCGCTGTAATGCCGGGTGAACCGCATGCCCTCGGCCGCCAACCGGTCGATGTTGGGGGTGCGCAACCGCTGTTGCCCGTAACACCCCAACTCTCCCCAGCCGAGATCATCGGCCAGGATGAACACGACGTTGGGCCGCTCCGTACCTTCCGCGCCCCGCGCCGGTGCAAACCCAACGCACACCAACGCCAGGATCCAGGTCCAGCGACCCAACCACCGAATCACCGCGTGGCTCCTCCATCCTTCGGCACCGTGCCCGACTTCTGGAGCTTCAACAGCTTGGGTGCGATCACCGCCTGGCAGTAGGGCTGTCCCGGATGATTCCGGAAGTAGTCCTGATGATACTCCTCCGCCCGGTAAAACTTCGGCAACGGCACGATCTCGGTGACCACCTTGCCGCCCATTGCCCCATTCGCCACCGCCTTCGAGCGTTCGGCCAACGCCAACTGCTCCGGCGAGTGATACATGATCACCGACCGATACTGCGACCCCACGTCGGCGCCCTGCCGGTTCAACGTCGTGGGATCATGGGCCACCCAGAACACCTCCAGGATCCGCTCATAGGAAATCACCGCAGGATCAAACTCGATCTGCACCACCTCGGCATGGCCCGTGTCCTTGGTGCAGATGTCCTTGTAGGTCGGGTTCTCGGTCTTGCCTCCGGCATACCCGCTGACCACCGCCTTCACCCCAGGCAGTTTTTCGTACACCGCCTCCACACACCAGAAACAGCCCCCACCGAGGGTCGCCTTCTCCAACCGATTCGTGCCCGTCGTTGATTCCGTGT
The DNA here is from genome assembly GCA_965283655.1 of Limisphaerales bacterium. GTDB lineage: Bacteria > Verrucomicrobiota > Verrucomicrobiia > Limisphaerales > UBA9464 > UBA6176. The sequence continues at coordinate 36,528 of CBDIPJ010000026.1, forward strand.
TCACCCGCACACCCTCGGTTCGCTCCGCTCCTCCCGCAAGCATCGCCACCGCACCCACCAGGGTGCAGGACAACCCCACGATCCATCCACGTCGGCTCTTGATTCGCATGCCCCACAGTGCCACGGCCCGACAACCTCCGCCAGTAGGCACGTGCAACCGGCCGCGGTCCCCGACCAGGAACGGGGAGGCGACGTCCTCGTCGCCATCCAAAGCCCCTCACCATGGCGATGAGGACATCGCCTCCCCGTCCCAGTTCCAGACCCCAGACCGGGGTGGCGACGTCCCCGTCGCCCTTTCCCAAAGCCCTTCTTCCCACGGGTACCCTTGCTTCGAAGGCAGGTTACCGTCGAGTCCTCAGCCAACCGCAAGGCGGTTGTGGCGTTCTCCGCCCCGCTGCCTTCCCGAAGCCCCGTTTTCGCGCTCCCCTTGATCCACGAAACCTGTTTACTGGAGTGCGGTCATGCCCCCGTTCCCCTCCATGCGCGCACACACCCTGCTTCGGCACGGGGCGATCCTCCTGTTCGCGTTCGCCCTCGCCCCGTTGCTGGAAGCCGCGGAGAAGCCGTCCACCCCCGCCCCCCACTGGGCCTTCCAACCGGTCGCGAATCCGCCCATTCCCGTCGTCACCAACACCGCCTGGTGCCGCACGTCCCTCGATCGATTCATCCTCTCGTCCCTGGAAGCTAAAGGCCTGCAACCAGGACCCACCGCCGGCCGCCGGACCCTCGTCCGCCGCGCCACATTCGACCTCACCGGTCTGCCGCCGTCGCCCGAAGCCATCGACACTTTCATCGCGGACGATTCCCCCGACGCCACCTCCCGCCTCGTCGATCGCCTCCTCGACTCCCCACGCTACGGCGAACACTGGGGCCGCCATTGGCTCGACGTCGTCCGGTACGCGGATACCGCCGGCGAGACTGCCGATTACCCCGTCCCCGTGGCCTGGCGCTACCGGAACTACGTCATCGACGCCTTCAACCAGGACAAACCCTACGACCAGTTCGTGCGCGAACAGGTCGCCGGCGACATCCTCGCCCGCACCGGCCCAGCGGAACGTTACGCCGAACAGGTCATCGCCACCGGTTACCTCGCGATCTCCCGACGCTTCGGATTCGATTCCGAGAACTACCACCACCTCACCCTCCAGGACACGATCGACAACGTCGGCCAGAACTTCCTCGGGTTGACCCTTGGCTGCGCGCGTTGCCACAACCACAAGTACGACCCCGTCTCGATCGCCGATTACTACGCGCTCTACGGAATCTTCGAGAGCACCCGCTACCCGTTCCCCGGATCCGAGCAGAAGCAGCGCACGCGCTCGATGGCTCCGCTGGTCGCCCCCCAGGAATCCCAAGTCCGATGGAAGGCCTTCGAACAACGCGTGGCCCAACTGGCCGCCCAGGTCGAACGGAACAAGCTTTCGATCCCGTCGGCCTTGCTCCGATCCCTGGACGACATCGACGGCGACTTCGAATTGCAGGCTCCTGCCGCCGGCGGCAGCAAGGGCGTCCTCGTCCCGCCCTGGGTCTATGAGGGGCCCATCGCGATCACCACCGAAGCCCAGAGTCCGTTCCGCAACGTCCACCCTTCCGGTCGCGTTGGCGCGAGCATCCCTGGCGGCACGAATGGTTACTTCATCACCCAGGCGTTGCACCCCGCACGCACCCTGGCCTCCAGCGGCCGAATCCACCTGAACCTCGACTTCAGGACCACCGCCGGTGCCACCCGTTCCTCCAACCACCACCGCATCCGCCTTGGCTCGGAGGCAGCAAAGGTCCCCGCGGAGCTCCTGATCTCCGAGGATGGCCTGCACATCCAAACCGGCGGAATCCGCCACCGCGTCCGTGAATTCAAACCCGGCCAATGGCAGAACCTCCAACTGACGCTCCACCCCGCGGACCGCACCCTCACCGGCACGGTCGGCACCCCGGGTGACGTCACCGCCTTCGGACCGTTCCCCATCAACACGGCCGCCGACGCCATCCTCGACTCCATCACCCTCGACGCCGGCAACGCTTCGGGCGCACCGCTGCCAGCCATCGCCTTCGACAACCTGGCCATCCAGGAATCGGCGTTCGCCGCGGTTTCAACAACGCCTCCCGCACCCGCGCCTTCCGCCGGTCCGGACGTGACGGTCATCGACGCCCAATTGCTCGCGCTGGCTGGAATCGACGGCGACTTCGAACTCCAGACAGACAACACCCCGCCCGCAACCCCGTGGCACCCGGGTCCGAACAGTGCCGTGAAGATCCGAGCCGCATCCCAAAGCCCCTTCCGGAACATCCACCCGGCCGGCACCCTCGGACTCCATCTTCCAAACAGCGGCGTATACAACGGTTTCGGCCAGACCCTGACCAACACCTGGAAGGCCGCGAAGACCGATCGGATGACGGTGAGCTTCGACTTCCGCATCGCGGTCACCGACGCCGGTGGCGATGGCTCCTGGCGCTTCTACCTCGGCCACGGCCCCGGCAACTCCGCCGCCGTCGAGGTCGCCATGAACGGCGCGAACTTCTACCGACGCAGCGGCGATTCCCGCGACGTCGTCCAACCCCTCACGGTCGGCGAGTGGTATCAGGTCCAACTCGACCTGAACCTGCGCGACCGCCGCTACACCGGTTCCATCACCGCCGCCTCCACCCGCAAACCCACCCGATTCGACGGCGCCCTCGCCAACGGTTGGGATGGCACCATCGATTACACCTTCATCGATTCCTACGGCCACTTGCCCGGCATCAAGCCAGCCCTCGACGCCGACAACTTCGCCATCGGCGAATCCCCCGTTCCTGCACCCGACGCCCCGGACAACATCGGGACCCTCACCGACCCAACCGCGCGTCGGAAGCGCATCGCCGAACTCCGCACCGAACGTTCGCGGATTCAGGCCGACGCCGAACGGACGCGGCAGGAACTCGCCACGCTGCTCGCCGAAGGTCCGGTCGGGTTCGCCTACGGAATGGCCGAGGGCACCCCGCGCGACGCCCGTATCCAACTCCGCGGCGAACCCGAGAAGCCCGGCGATCTCGTGCCGCGCGGAATGTTGCCGGTCATTGGTGGAAAACCCCTGCCCCCTGGAACCCGGGGCAGCGGCCGCCGGGAACTGGCCGAGTGGCTTGCGAGCCCGCGCAATCCACTGACCGCCCGGGTGCTGGTCAACCGCGTCTGGCAATTCCATTTCGGGGAAGGCCTTGTCCGCACCCCCAACGATTTCGGCCTGCGCGGCCAGCGTCCCACGCACCCCGAACTCCTCGATCATCTGGCCACACGCTTCGTGGAATCGGGCTGGTCGATCAAGACCCTCCACCGGCTCATCATGAACAGCGCGGTGTATCAACTCCGGAGCCGCTACTCGCCCTATGGGACGCAACCCACGCCGGCATCGCCCGTCGAGGATTGCCCGATTCTGAACGAAGGCATCACAACGGTTGCCTCGCCGCCGCTGGCCGCCACCCTTCAGTCCGAACCACATCCGCGTCGCCGCCTCACCGCCGAGGAAACCCGCGACAGCCTCCTGCTCGTCAGTGGCGCCCTCGACCTCTCGCCGGCCGAAGGCCATCCGTTCCCCGCGCCCACCACCTGGGGCTTCACCCAGCACGGTCCCTACAACGCGGTCTACGAACACAACCGCCGCAGCGTCTTCCTGATGGCCCAGCGCATCAAACGCCACCCCTTCCTCGCGCTGTTCGACGGAGCGGACCCCAACACCAGCACCGCCGGACGCCGTACCACGACCGTCCCGACGCAGGCCCTGTTCTTCATGAACGATCCGTTCGTCCACACCTGCGCCCAACGCTTCGCCGACCGGCTCACCCGCGCCGCAGCCACCGAGCCGGCGCGCATCGAAACCGCATGGCGCCTCGCCCTGGGTCGTCGGCCGAGCGCCGAGGAATCTTCCCAGGCCGCCCAGTTCCTGGCCGACACCCGCGCGGAACTCGCCGCCTCCGGACAATCCGAACCCGCGGGTCAGGCGCTTGCCGCCCTCGCCCGCGTGCTCTTCGCCAGCAACGAATTCCTGACGGTCGACTGACCCGCCGACCTCAAGCCACGACGTGGGGCTCGGTCTCCGCCTCGTAGTCGATTCCCGGAAGGCCGAATCCGAACAGCTTCAGGAATTCCTCCCGGTACCCGGCGGTATCCGCCAACTGCTGCAACGTCTCCGTCGTCACCTGAGGCCACAGGTCCGCCACGGCCTTCTGGACGTCTGCGCCCATTTCCCAGTCATCGATCCGGATGCGTCCTTCAGCATCCACCGGCGTCGTTCCCTGTTCGTACAGGCGCCCGAACAACCGCCGGATCTGCTCGATGCAGCCTTCGTGCAGGCCCTTTTCCTTCATCACCCGGTAGAGCAACGAAATGTACAGCGGCACCACCGGAATCGCCGAACTCGCCTGGGTCACCAAGGCCTTGTTCACCGACACGAATGCCCGGCCACCCTTGGCAGCCAACCGTGCGTGCAGCGCATGCGCCGTCCGCTCGAGATCTTCCTTCGCACGACCGATGGTTCCATTCCGATAAACCGCCCAGGTCAGATCGGGCCCGATGTACGAATACGCCACCGTATTGAAGCCGGGAGCCATCACGCCACCCGCTTCCAGGGCATCCACCCACATCTGCCAGTCCTCGCCGCCCATGACCGTCACCGTGTCCGCCACTTCCTGCTCGGTCGCCGGTTCGATCGATACCGGGTTCACCGTCCACTTGTCGGTGTCCACCGTCTTCGAAACGAACGTCTCGCCCAATGGCTTGAGCACCGACTTGGCCACCGCGCCCGTCTTCGGATGCGTCCGACGCGGCGATGCCAGGCTGTAGATCATCAGGTCGATCTGCCCGAGGTCCGACTTGATGCGGTCGATCGCCTGTTGCTTCACCGCGTCCGAGAACGCGTCGCCGTTGATCCCCGTCGCGTACAATCCCGCAGCGCGTGCGGAACGCTCGAAAGCCAGTGTGTTGTACCAACCCGCCGTTCCCAACCGATCCGGCTCGCTCGGCTTCTCGAAATAAACCCCGAGCGTCGCCGCCCCACCACCAAACGCTGCCGTCACGCGGGACGCCAGCCCGTAACCCGTCGAACTTCCCACCACCAACACCCGCTTCGGTGCGTTGGCGATCGGTCCCTGCTTGCGGATGTATTGCGCCCACTGTTCCACGTGCGCCGCGCACCCCTCGGGATGCGCTGTGATGCAGATGAAACCGCGCGTCTTCGGCCTGACAATCATGGGACGCACTGTGCGGAGGCCCCCCCGCCGAATCGAGAATTTTTCCAGTCCCCACCCAGCGGGAGGGCATCTCGACACTGCCCCCAATGGAACGGGGTGGCGACTTCCTCGTCGCCGTTCCCATGCTGAAGGTCGCGTGCCCCCACGCGGCGCAATGGCTGGCCTCAATCCTGTCTCTTCAAACCTCAAACTCCCCTTCCAAAGCCTCCTGACGTCGACTGCTACGTCCGGGAAGGGTAGCTGACGAGGTCACGAGGCAGTGGTACCGGCTTCAATCCTGAATCCTCATTCTTCACCCCATGCTGAAGGCCGCGTGCCCCCCTCGCCGCAACGCGGCGCACGGCGACAGCCCGGGGTGGAGCGGAGCGGAACCCTGGGTCACCCACACCCATGACATCTCGCCCCAACGGGGCGAACGGTGACCACACGCACCCAGTCCCGTGTGCCCTTTCAGGGCACAGACGTCGTTGTGTGGCGTGGTCCCCGGGGTTCCACCCCGGCTTTCACCGGTTGCCCCTTCGGGGCGCGAGCGCGGTACGCCAAAGGCGCTCACGAGACTCGTAGCTGGAAACTCCCCTACGCGGCGCACCCCAACCATTCCCCTGGGAGGGTTTCACCCAATTGGCAGACTTGGGAATGCACCCGCAGCATCGTCCATCAACGAACGAACCGACGTTCGCTCCACCTCACCACACCCGCCATGACCAACACCAAGCTCGCCAAGCTTCTTCCCCTCCTTGAACTCGGCTTCGAGCAGGATTCCACCCTCCTCAAGGCCCTCGAGAACGAGCTGACAACCGCCACCCACGCGGGTCATCGCTTCGGCCGGGACCTGTCCATGACCGAGCTCTGGACCAACCACTGGAAGCACCAGTGGGTCTGTGTCCATGCCATCCTTCGGGAAATCCGATCCCTGATCGAACGCATGGACTCCGCCATGACCAGCACCGAAACCGACCGCCTCGACACCGCGGCCAAATCCTGGGAACTGCTCCAGTTCCAGGACGCCAAGCTGCTCGTCGCACTAGGACTGATCCGCGGTGACATCTCAGCCCTGGCCCCCGAAGTTCGAAGGGACTGGAACGTCCACGCACGCACGATCGAGTCGTACCTCAGCGAGATCCACAGCTGCGCGCAGGCCATGCGCATCAAGCTGGAACTCCTGCGGCGTCATTCGCCCGCCGAGGCCTCCCGCTTCGCGATCACCATCTTCTCACCGTCGAGAGGCTGGGCGTTCGAGCAAACATCGCCGCACGAACTCTTCGATCGCGAATACCGCCGCGCGGAACTCGAACTCCACCGCGAACAACACGAGGTCGGCAACCTCCTGAACACCTTGCAAAGCCTCGTCATGTGGGTCGAATCCCCCGAAGACCGCATGCGCCGGAACCGTTCCCTTCAGGTGGGGCTGTCCTGATGCCATGAAAACGTCGAACTCCCCCTCAGAACTGCAGGGTCAGTTCCACGTACACAAAGTTCACATCCCCCTGCTTGGTCGAATTCGGAGCGCGCTCCATGAACTCCCCGGCAAACAGGTGGGTGATTCCCGTGTCGATCCGGACATTCCCCGGCCGGACATCCCATCGCACCCGCAACTCCAACTGCTGCCCGACTTCCGTGCCCGAAGCTCCCGAAGCATCTCGGACGTTCGCCGAAGTCCACGCATCCCGGGACTCCGCCAGCCACACGAAACGATGCGACAGGCTCACGTCCAGATTCGATCGCGGCCGCACCGACACCGAGTACTCAGGCGAATTCAGGTTCGCCCGCGGAATGGCCCCGTAGATCCCCGTCGGCCCAAACTCAAACCGGCGCGCCCCGAACAACGTGTCGAAACGCCCGTTCTTCCCGTCGTTCGGATCCGCATCGCCCGAGGCATAGTCGTATCGGAATCCCAACCGCGGACGCCACGCCGCATCAAAGGTGTACCCGAGCCCCGCATGCTGATGATGGGCCCAGTGGTCCATCTGCGCCTGTCCCGTGCCCGCCCGCAGTTGCGACGTCCCGAACTGGACCGTGCTCTCCACCTCCAGATCCCACTCGCCCGGGGCCGCCGTCCGGTACAACCGAAAGCCCGGCGTATGCAGGTGACGCCGCCGCAGCGTGTCCGCCGCCTCCTCCTGAAGCCGGAGGTAATAGCCTTCGAGGTGCAGCTTCCATGGCAGTTTCCCGACGTCGCCATATACGCCCCAGAACTGCTGATCGAAACTCTGCGTGTCCGCCACGATGTCGTTGTCGAGCACCGAGTCGACATCGTCCGGCAGCCTCCGGACCGGCAGGAAATAGAATGCCCGCACCCAGGCCCCACCGTCCGCCTGCCACAGCCAGTCCGCGCCCGTGAACGCGTTGATCGTGTTGCGATACGCATTCCGCGCGATCAACCGCCGGTTGCCCAAGTCCAGCGTCTCCCGCCCGATCCGGACCGTGTTCGTCCCGCCTGGGATCAGTTCTCCCGCATCCCACCGGACATACGCCTGGAGGACGTCGAGCGCGTTCACCATGGTCGCGTCGATCGGACTGCCCTCATCCGAGAGGTACTGCCGCGCATCCAGGATCTCCGTCACGATCCGGCCAGGCTCCGCCTTCAACTGCGTCAGCAGGGACGTCCGGAAGGTCAACGCCTGGTCGCCTCCCGTCCGTCCCGCACGGTATTGCCCATCCAGGGATTCGTAACGCGTCCGCTGTTCCCCGGACACCTCCAGCCACGCCGGAAGATCCAGTGCCCGCCCCAACCGCCAGGGTGCCGCACCGTCCGCTGCACACGCCGACCCACAGGCGAGGCTCCACGCCGCAACAACCGGTGCCAACCCTGCACAGGACTTCAGAGAAGCCACAACCTCGCCTCCCCGTACGCCCCCGACGGACTCGTCCGGTATCCGAGCGAATAGGTGTTCTTCGCCGAGATCACATCCCCCACGCTCATCCGCGACAGGCGACCCAGCGTCTCCAGTTCCACGTACGCCACGTCGCCGCCGTTGGTGTATAGCTCCACGTGACATCCCCCATCCGCCGGTGCCCCCTCCGCGCTGGCCTCCACGTCGATCAGCAACACATCCTCCGCGCCCACCCAGAGGATCGACTTGGAATCGTTCCCGATCTTGTAGCTCCCCTTGGGATGGCGACGCATCGACACGAACCCCTCCTCGACCTGCACCACCTCCTTCGGGGCCTTCCATTCATGCGACCATCCGCCCTCGAACTTCGGATCCGCCGAAGCCTTGAAGAACACGCGATCCGGTTCCCGCATCTGGGTGATCACCCAGACACCCACCTCCACCGGTTCGCCCGCCACCTTCCGATAGATCGTCTCGATCGTCATGATGGACATCTCCGGATCCAGCCGCACACGCCGTTCCGTCGAGATGCCAAACCGTGGACTCACCGGCGAGGTAAGGATCACCGTGTCCCGCTCGATCCGCGCATCCAGGCCCACCCGGTCAAACACGTCCGGCGGCGGCCAGTTCCAGGCCGACTGCGGCGCGGGCCACGTCTTGTCCCCTCCAAAACTCCCAACCGCCGCCGTCCACGGGTGCGCCGGCATCGCCTTGCCGACCAGCTTCGGATTCTCCCAGAAAACCCCCGGGCGTCCGGTCATCCCGAACTGCATCACCCGCCCCACCGAGGGGACGATCACCGCCCACGCGGCCCCACTCTCCATCCAGATCGCATCCTCCCAGCCTTCATAGGCGGCACACCGGATGCGGACCGGTTGAGTCATTGCCGAAACACAACCGGCCACCGGTGCCGTCGCCATGGCAAGCTTCAGGAACTGTCGTCGGTGCATGACCCATGCTGAGCGGGTCCGGGCAACGCCTGCAATCCTCCACTGAAGGTCGGGAACCCGCCACCAAGCCTCCAAACTGAAGGCCGGGTGACCTCACCCGGCGCATCTTGACACCACCCCCCGCACGAAACGGGGTGGCGACGTCCTCGTCGGCGTTCCGAAGCTTTTCCCCTGGCGATGAGGACATCGCCGCCCCGAAACCATTCCAAAAGGGGGCAGTGTCGGGATACACCCGAGGGGGCTCCCCCCATATCTTCACCCTTGAATCCCGCCATCCGCACCCTCCTATCTCGCATCCCATGCGCGCGCACGTTTTCAACCCTGGTTTCTGGCTCCTGCTGGGGTTGATCCTGTGCGGATGCAGCCCGTCGCGCTTCATCGCAAACCGCCTCATCAAGGCGCCCAACTCATACCCGACGTGGTTTGCGCCGGAACCCCGCGTTTACCTGGGCTACCAACCGCGGATCACGGACCGACTCCAACTCGAGGCCATCCTCGCCACGTGGAGCGCGTACTTCACGAATGGCAGCGTCGGGACCAACACCGCGTTTCCGCTCCAGACCAACACCACCCAACTCGCCGGGTTGGTTTCCCGCTTTGGCAATGATCCCGCCCGCATCGTCTATCGCGTCGTGCCACCGGCCGCGTACAACCTGACGATCACCGCCACCAACTGGACCGAAAACGGTGTCCAGAAGGCGGAGTTCGGCTTCCGTCGCGCCATTCCGGCACCTCCCCTCCCTGGACTGAACCGGCCCATCGGAACCGTCTTCCTTCTGCACGGATACGGCCTCGACCATGAAACCATGCTTCCCTGGGCCTTCTGGCTGGGTGAACGCGGGTATCAATCGATCCTCGTCGATCTCCGCGGCCACGGCCGGTCTTCCGGAAAGGCGATCTCGTTCGGTCCGGTGGAAATCGCCGAACTCCGCGCGCTGCTCTCGCACCTCCAGTCCCAGGACCGGATCTCAGGTCCGGTCTTTGCCATGGGCGTCTCCTACGGTGCCACCCTCGCCCTGCGCTGGGCGGGCACGGACCCTCGACTGGACTCCGCCATTGCCATCGCGCCCTACGCCCGATTGGCCGACGCCATTGAAAACATCCGGGCCGACTTTGCCTCGTGGGTTCCCGCCTCTTGGATCGGCGCCGGGGTTCGGAAGCTTCCCGAGGTGGTCGGGGTGGAAGCGGGCGAACTGGACCCGCTCGAGGTGCTCAAAACCCACCCAACCCACGCCTTGCTCATGGCGGGTGGCGCCGATGTCATCGCGCCGGTGGAAGCCGTGGAACGGTTGCAGGGGACGTGCCTTCCCGGCAGCCGCCTCTGGGTCCTGATGGACTCCAACCACGAAGCGCTTCCGTTCCGTTTTCCGGAACTGACCCCGCCCGTCGGACGATGGATCTCGGAGCGTCAGACGGCCGTCAGAACACCACCGCCGGAACTCCCGCCGTCTCCCGCACCCGCCGGGCAATCGCCGACAACTCCGACAAGGTAGCGTGGCCGCAGCGGCCTCCCGCCGCGGGACGACTGGCCGAATACACCTGAACGAGCTGGATCCGGGCTCCCTCGCGTCGGAGTTCGGCGATGCGTGCCGCAAACGCGTCCTGCTCCGCCATCGGCATCGATCGCCCCTGCAACCGTGGAAACAGGCTCTGGATCGTTACCGGACGCGACTGCGCCGTGCGCAGGAGTGTCTGGACGATGTCGGCGTACGGAATCTCCGAGCGGTTCACCTGCCGATACCAGGCCTCGGTGCCGGCATCCAGTTTGGCCCAGATCTCGTCCTGCGAGGTCAGAAGCCGCAACCCCCGGATCACAGCGCGTTCCTGCAACCCGGAACTGTTCGTGATCAGCGCCACCTTGAAGAACCCGTGGCGCCCCTTCGCCCGCAGGTGCATCACCCCTTCCACGATCTCCTCGAAAACCGGGCACAGGGTCGGCTCGCCATTCCCGCTCAGCGCCACGTGCCCGACCTTCAAGTACTCCGGCGGGGCGCCTCCGCATCCGACCAGATCCGCCCCATGACCGGCCTGGATCATGTCCAGCGCCTCCTCCAGTTCCTCCATCATCGTGCCGACCTCCGGCAGCTCCGGAGCTGCACACAACCGCGCCCGATTCACGTCGCAATAGGCACAGTCGAAGTTGCACTTGCCGTCCGGATTCAGGTTCAGCCGGACGGACAACCCCCGGGCCCGGGGCGAGACGACAGCCTGAACGAACCGGAAGCTCCGGGCACCAGCACAGGCGCTCATTGCAGGGGCTGAATTCATACCGATACACCCTTGGCGAGGTCCCAGGAATGCTGCCAACCCCGTGTTGCCGGGCTGTCCCCAATCCTTGCTTCACTCCGGGCAATGTCCGGACCACACAATCCGTGTCCGCTCTCAGGCAATCTCCGGATTGATTCCGTCCCTTTCCACCCCCACGCTGCTGGCCTGACAAGCGTCCAGCCGGCACCGGCCGGTTCCGGGCGCTGACAGGAATCCGCCAAAGCGCCCCGGAACCGGCGCGGCGCATAATTGAAATCACGATGTCCTCCCATACCACCAACCTGCACGTCCTCTCCTGGGTCCAGGAACAGGTCCGCCTCTGCCAACCCGACCGCGTTGTCTGGTGCGACGGCTCGGACACCGAAGCCGAGCGCCTCTACCAGCATGCGGTCAACGAGGGCATCCTGCTTCGCCTCAATCCCGAGAAGCACCCCCGGAGCTACTACCACCGCTCCAACCCCAACGACGTCGCCCGCGTCGAGCAGCTCACCTACATTTGCACGCCCACCGAGGAAGAGGTCGGCCCCACCAACAACTGGTGCGAACCGCGCGCCATGTACCGCCGCCTCGAACCCCTCACCCGCGGGGCCATGAAGGGCCGCACGATGTACGTCGTGCCCTACCTCATGGGACCTCCGGGTTCGCCCCTCGCCAAGGTTGGCGTCGAACTCACCGATTCCCTCTACGTCGTCCTCAACATGCGCATCATGACGCGCATGGGTGACGCCGCGTGGCAGCAGCTGGGCGATTCCGACGAGTTCAACCGCGGCCTTCACTGCCTTCTCGACCAGAACCCGGAACGCCGGCTGATCTGCCATTTCCCGCAGGACAACACCATCATCTCGGTGGGTTCCGGCTACGGCGGCAACGTCCTCCTCGGTAAGAAGTGCCTCGCGCTGCGCATCGGTTCCTACCTGGGCCGCCGCGAAGGCTGGCTCGCCGAGCACATGCTGATCCTCTGCGTGGAGTCCCCCGCGGGCGAAAAGACCTTCGTCGCGGCCGCCTTCCCCTCCGCCTGCGGCAAGACCAACTTCGCCATGCTCGTCCCGCCCGCCGCCTACGAGGGCTGGAAGATCTGGACCGTCGGCGACGACATCGCCTGGATGTATCCCGGCGACGACGGCCGCCTCTGGGCCATCAATCCCGAGGCCGGTTACTTCGGCGTTGCCCCTGGCACAAATGGGGCCACCAACCCCAACGCCATGGCCACCATCAGCCGCGACACCATCTTCACGAACGTCGCCCTCAAGCCTGATGGCACCGTCTGGTGGGAAGGCCACGACGATCCCCCTCCCGCCGAATGCCTCGACTGGCAGGGACGCCCGTGGACCCCGGCCTCGAAGGAAAAGGCGGCCCATCCCAATTCCCGCTTCACGGCGCCCATGGCGAACAACCCTTCGCTCGCCCGCGAGGTGAACAACCCCGCCGGCGTTCCCATCTCCGCCATCATCTTCGGCGGACGCCGCGCCAGCACCCTGCCCCTCGTCTGTGAGGCGTTCAACTGGGTCCACGGTGTCTACATGGGAGCCACGATGGGTTCCGAGACCACCGCCGCCGCCACCGGCACCGTCGGTCAGGTCCGACGCGACCCCATGGCCATGCTGCCCTTCTGCGGATACAACATGGGCTGGTACTTCCGTCACTGGTTGAACCTGCGGAAGAAGATCAAGCTCCCACCCCGCATCTTCCAGGTGAACTGGTTCCGCAAGGGCACCGACGGCCGCTTCCTCTGGCCCGGCTTCGGCGAGAACATGCGCGTCCTCAAGTGGGTCATCGACCGCGCCCACGGCCGCGTCGGCGCGTGGGAAACACCCCTCGGCTGGGTTCCCCGCACGCAGGACTTCGACCTCGACGGCATGGAGAACTTCGATGCCACTGACTTCGAGAACCTCCAGAACATCAACCTCGAGGAGTGGCGCCGCGAGGTCCTGTCCCAGGACGAACTCTTCATGAAGCTCTATTCCTTCCTCCCGAAGGAAATGATCTTCCAACGCGAATTGCTCGTCGCACGACTCTGAGGAGGTCGTTCCCGGGCAGGTCACCCACACCACGGGATCGCAAGAACAGGCCCCGGACGGCCCACCGCTTCAGCGGAGGCCTTCGGGGCCTTTTTGTCGGCACACCCTCCACCCATCCCTGGTGCGGTCCTGCGCAGGGCGCTGAAGCGCCCACGCGTCCCCTCATTTACAGCCGGACGTCGCACTCTCTCAGCGGCTCCGCCCCTCTGCGCGAGATCTTTACTGGATGGATCGACTCAGACCTTCTTCCCAGCGGTCCGACGCTCCGAATCGTGCGCTTCCCACAGGATCCGCAGGCCTTCCAGGGTCAGGTTGGGTTGCACCGCGGTGATCTCCGGGAGCCCCTTCGCCATCAGCGCGGCGTAACCGCCGGTGGCAATCACCGGGAGCGATCGCGCCTTCAAGTCCTTCTTCAATTCCCGGATCAGCTCACGCACCAGTCCCCGGTATCCCACGACCGCCCCCACCAACATCGCCTCCTCCGTGTTGCGACCAATGACCGCCCGCGGCTCGCGGATGCGGATCCGCGGCAGGAGCGCCGTCTTCTCGTGGAGGTAGTCCGTCATCGATGCCAGCCCCGGAGCGATGATGCCGCCGATATAGGCCCCGGCTTTCGAGACCACGTCAAAGGTGACGGCGGTGCCAAAGTCCACCACCACCGAAGGCGCACCGAAGTGCCGGCGCGCCGCGATCGCATTCGCCAACCGATCCTGTCCGATCGTCGCCGGTCGCGGGTAATCCAGCCCCACGCCGCGCAGGGTTTCCGGCGTCAACTGGACGGTCAATCCGGTGGTCAGGTCCGCCACCAATTGCCGTGCAGCCTCGGTCGCCGCCGGAACGACGGACGCCAATGCCGCCCCATCCAGCGATCCCCGGGAACGTCCGACGAAGCGTGCCAGTTCATCCGCGGCTTCGCCCGATCGCACCGCTGCCGTCGAGAAATCGCGCACCCGGACAACACCCTTCCCATTCGCCAATCCCACATGGGTGTGGGTGTTGCCGATGTCCAGCAGCAGGATCATGGAAGCTTCTCCTGCGTCACATCTCCTCCGATGACGCGCTCCACGGATCCGTAATCGGTCCGGACCAGCAACGCCCCCTCGTCATCCAGCGCCTCGGCACGTCCGGTGATCCGGCGATCGCCGATGGTGATGGCCACACGACGCCCCAGCGTCGAACAGCGCCGCATCCAATCGTCCCCGATCTCGTGAAAATCCCCTTCCCCGAGACGTTGGTACAAATGATCCAATTCCCGCAGCACCGCAGTCGCCAGACCCGCGCGATCCATGGGGCGTCCTGCCTCGTGACTGAGCGATGTGGCGACCTCGCGAACCTCCGGCGGCATGGATGCCGGATCGAGGTTCACATCGATGCCGATGCCCAGTGTGGCGTGACGGATCCGATCCAGTTCCGCACCCAACTCCAGCAGGATGCCGGCAACCTTCCGCTGGCCGAACATGATGTCATTGGGCCACTTGATCTCCGGCTTCAGTCCGGTTTCCCGTTCGATGGCCCGCACGACGGCCACCGCGGAAAGGACCGTCAACTGGGTCGCTGAGCTGGGACGCAGCTTCGGCCGGAGCAAGACCGAGAACCACAGACCCGACCCGGACGGCGAGAACCACTGGCGTCCCATGCGCCCCCGGCCCTTGGTCTGCGTTTCCGCGAAAACCACGCTGCCCTCGGCCACGCCATCGCGAGCCAGTTTCTCGACGATGTCGTTGGTCGAGGTGGTCTCGGTGAAGACCCGGATGTCACGACCCAGAACCCGATTGCGCGGCAACCTGGCCATGAGGTCGTCACCATGGAGAGCGTCCGGTGTCCCCCGCAGGATGTACCCAAGGTGTGGACTGGCCTCGATGTCGTAACCATGACGACGCAACTCCTCGATGCGGTTCCAGACGGCCGCGCGGCTCACGCCAAGATCCTTGGCCAGCGCGGCTCCAGAAACACCGCCCTCTCCCGCTTCGCGGAGGCCCCGAAGTATCCGAGTGTCCGGGCTCACGCGAAGTCCAGTCCCAGATCCACCGCTCGCGCGGAGTGCGTGAGTGCCCCGACGGAAATGAAGTCGACGCCCGTATCGGCGATGGCGCGCACCGTGTCCAGGCGCACCCCACCGGAAGCCTCCGTCTGGCAACGCCCGGCCACGAGCGCCACCGCTTGCCGAAGTTCCGCGAGGCTCATGTTGTCGAGCAGGACCACATCCGCCCCGGATTCCGCCCCCCAACCCACCTGCTCGAGGGTATCCGCCTCCACCTCGATCTTGAGGTTCGGATAAAGAGCGCGGGCACGTTCAACGGCCGCGGCAATGGGATTCGGCGAGGCATCCGCCAGCGCGGCGAGGTGGTTGTCCTTGATCAAGACCTGATCCCAAAGGCCGTGCCGATGGTTCGTCCCGCCGCCGCACGCCACCGCGTACTTCTCGAGATCCCTCAACAAGGGGGTCGTCTTGCGCGTATCGAGGATCCGGGTCTTGGTCCCTTCCACCCGATCGACGTACTGCCGCGTCAAGGTGGCCACCCCGGACATCCGCTGGACCAGATTCAATGCGACCCGTTCCGCGGAAAGGATCGCACGCGCCGGACCCTTCACCGTCATGGCCGTCTGCCCCGGAACCATCCGGATACCATCCTGTGTCTTGAACTCGATCTGGACGTTTGGACTGAGCAGACGGAAGGCCTCGGCCGCAACCTCGATTCCCGCCAGCACCAAGGGCTCCCGACAATTCATGTGCGCGGTCGCCTCAGCGTCCGGTGGGATGCAAGCCAACGTCGTGACATCGCCGGTACCGACGTCCTCCCGAAGGGCAGATCCCACCAATTCCCGGATTCGTACCGGGTCCAGTTTCAACATGGATCCACGATTGCCTGCACCCATCCTCATTTCAAGCAACCAGCCCGAAGGGAGTTTCAAGCTCCCGGTTCCCCCCAAACGTAGCAGCCGACGTCAGGAGGCTGTGGAAGGAGTCCCAAGTTTGATGCCAGGCATCGTAGCAGACGACGTGAGGAGGCTGGGTAAGGAGTCCCAAGTTTGATGCCAAGTTTGAAGCCATCAGACGACGTTCAACCACCGCCTCGTGACCTCGTCAGCGACGACTCTCATGCCGGCCGTTCCCATACCCACACGGTTCCATGCTCCGGATCCGAGACCTCCTCGGTTCGGGTGAAACCAAGCCGGGTCAGGATGCGCGTTGATGCCGATTCGACCGGCAGGGTCTTCGCCAGCGCCACGCCCCCGGGGTGTGCCTCACTCCACTTCACGAGCAGGCACGACGCCATCGCCTTACCGCACCCTTGGGATTCAAACGGGGGAAACGTGAAGTAGGCCACCTCCCGACGCCCCTCGGCATCCGGTCGCGCGGAGTAGGCGCAGGTCCCCACAATCTCGTGCCCCCGAACCGCCCAGAACCCATGCCAACCACCGCCAGGTCCTTCGAAGTCCGGCGCCCGAGTCATTGACAGTACGGAACCGATCCACGCCCCCGCTTCGCCAACCATCAGCCCACTGTGTTCCTCAAACACTCCAGGCCCCGCCGCCCACCAACCGGACATCGGCGTCGAAAGTGGGACCAGTCGAACGACGGGAGCGTCGGCCGCCCGGGCAGGGATTCCGTCGTTGGTGCCGGCTGCGTTCATTGGCATCGCGATGGATGGGTTGGAGCCACAATCTTCTCTGCTCTCGCTCTCTCCAGAGCGTTCACCGCGCCGCAACGGCGCTTCCTTCGATGCTCAGGTCGGCCCAATAGGCAAATTCCCATTCCCAGTTGTTGGCGGCGTTCTCCAGTTGAACGTCCACCTCGCGGCCGGCGAACCGCGAGAGATCCACGCGAACAGCCCGCCACCGCTCACCGTCATGCGTCACGGTTTCGCGATGGACGACCGTGCCATCGATCCGCACGCGGAGCTCCCAATCGCCCTTCTCGTGCGCCGCTGCCGAGACCCGCAACTGCGGCTTGCCTGGCGCCAAACGGACCCGCCGTTTCAAGGAGGCCGGTTTTGCGTCCGAGAAAGGATGGGTCATCAACACATTCCGGCGGCCGCCGAACTCGGGCAACCGGGCCGGGCTCCCCTCGAAGTCGGGCACGTCCAGGCGCCACTCCGGCGCCCACAGAGCCACGCTCTCCCCATCGGATCCGCGATCCAACGCCGCGGAATCGCCAGCGCCCCCGATGAGTTCCCGCCGACGTTGATCGTTCAGCGGCTTTCCGTCCTGAGGTGGCGCGAGGATGTACCAGATGAGATTCCTGAAATCGGCGTCCGGAATCTGCTCCAACCCCTCGGGCATCACCGAATTCTCCGAGGTCGTCATGCCTTGAACGTCCCCCTTTGAAATCACCTCTTCGACCGGTCCCGCCATCAGCAACCGGACCCGCGACGCGCTGTTCTCAACCACACGCCCCGCCAGCGTCCGGCCATCCTTGGTCTCCACGATCACGTTCTCGTAGCCCTGCCCGATGATCTCGTTGGGATGAATCACATTGTGCAGCAGTGCATCCAGCGAGCTGCGTCCGACCCCGGTGAGATCGGGTCCAACCTCCGCTCCTTCGCCATGCAGCTTGTGGCAGATCAGGCACGACTTGCGCGCCTGCTCCTTGCCGGCCCCCAGGTCCACAGGGCCTTCGATCACCACACGGCGTTTCTCGGCGATCAGCTTCAGCTTCTCCGTGCTCGTGGCGTTGACCTTGCCGAACAACTGCTGCGCCTTCACGCGCTCGGCCTGTTCCTTGGCTGTCACCAATGTCCGGATCACCGTCGGCGGCAGGTCCCCGCGCTTCACCCCGCCCTTCTCGACCGCCGAGAACAACTGCCACCGCCATTGCCAGCGGGTCGTGCACAACTCCGCCACCGATCGCTGCACCGCCGGGGTCATCGTGCTCCAACCTCCCAGCAACTGCTGCCCCGTCTCCTCGACCCCTGCCTCGCCCAACGCCCGGACCGCCTCCAAACGCACGGCGTCGGAACCGTCGCTGCGCACCACCTTCAGCAAGGCCCGGCGGAGATCATCGCTCCGGCTCTGGCGCGCCGACTTGATCGCCGCAATCCGCTCGGCATCGGAAACCGAGGAATCCTGGAATCGTGCCAGCGACGCACTCAACGCGGCCGTGTCGCCCCACAGCGAACCGAGTTGCCGAGCCTTCCCGGCCACCTCCGTATTCGCGTGCGAAATCAGTTTTGAAACCAGCGCCTGCGAATCCTTCGACGGGAGCTGGGCTTTCCCCCGCTGGCCCTCGATCAGTCCCTCCAGCACCGGCAACAGCAGTTCGGAATCCGCCGGCAACATGCCGACCATCCGGACCGCCTGTTCGAGAATGCCGGCATCACGGGCATCACAGAACCGCCGCATCACCTTGTTCAGCAGTTGGCCGGACAACGGCATGAACTGCGGTCCCTTCTCGGCAAACCAGCCCATCGCCAACTCCGGTTGGTACATGGCCAGCGGCTCCACCGCCATCCACAGCAGGAACGGGAGGTCGCGATCGTCCGTGTCCCGGGCCTTCGCCATCAACGCTTCAAGAATCCCCGCCAACGACTCCGCGGTTTCATCCAGCGGGTGGCGGGGCGGCGTGTTCACCGTCAACGCTCCACTCGTGAACTGACGCAACGCTGTCGCCACCGCGACCTGCACACGAACGTCATCATCGCCCGCGAGCAGCTTCAAGCGATCCACGGACGCGCTCGTCGCCTGGTTGATCTCACCCGTCAACCGCGCCGCCCATGCGCGGACCGAGGCCAGGTCCGCCTCCGCTGCCGCATCCAGGATCGTGTCATCGATCAACCCCGTACTGAACAACGACCACAATGCCGCCAGGCGCGCATCCTCACCCGGACCCGACTTCACCATCGAAACCATCGCCGCCTTCGAAGCGGCCACATCTTTCCGTCCGCCCAACACCCGCTGCGCCATGCGCCGCTGCCAGACGTTCGGGTGCTTCAACGCGGACACCAACTCGGACGTCGACGCCTTCCCGTAGTCCAATCCGGCCGGCCGGGGCGCCAGCGGTTTTCCCGGTTGGTCGCCCACGTAGACGGCACGCCAGATGCGTCCCCGCTCCCGGTCCACGCCTGCGGGATCCGCGTTCGCGTTCTGATAACAGGGGTAGCGGTCGTACCAATCCATGATCCACACCGCACCGTCGGGTCCCACCTGCGCCGACACCGGCATGAACCAACCGTCGTTCGCCCTCACGAAGTCCTGGACGAACCCCGCCTTGAACGTACTTCCCGCAGGCGTCAACCGGTCCTGATGGATCGAGTTGTCGTGGATGTTTCCCTGCAAGGCCATGCCCCGGTACTCAGCCGGGTACTGGTCGCCTTGATAGACACAGATGCCGGCATAGGCCGCCATGTGATGCCGATGATCGACGATGCTGGGCAACAATCCGTACCCGTACGGATGCGGCGGTTGTCCTGCCTGCCGCGAGTACAGCCCGCCGGGCGCGAGGTGGAAGAGATGGTCAATCACACACGCACTCACGAAGGCATTCCCCTGCGCATCGAAATCCACACCCCACGGATTCGAGGTCCCCTCCGCGTAGATCTCCATCTTCCGGGACTCCGGCCGGTACCGCGCCACACCCGCCGTCAGCACCACGGGTTCCCCGGGTTGGTCTGGGTTCACGGCACGCGTCACGGTGAACACTCCATGGGTCATGTACATCCGACCGTCCGGCCCCCACGTGAACCCATTCAACAACTCGTGCCGGTCCTCCAAACCGAACCCCGTCTGGACGATGGTCTTCTTGTCCGCGACATCATCGCCATCCGTGTCCTCCACCCAGTAGAGATGCGGTGCCTGTCCCACGAACACCCCGCCGTTCCCGACCAGCACGCCCGTCGCGAGGCTCATTCCATCGAGGAAGACCTTCACCGAATCCACCCGGCCGTCGCCATCCACGTCCTCCAGGATCTTCACGCGATCCCGCCCCGGCTCTCCCGGCTTGGCCCCCAGGGGATACTCGTACAGTTCAACGACCCACAACCGCCCGCGTTCATCCCACGTCATCGCCACCGGATTGACCACCTCGGGCTCGGAAGCGAACAGGCGCATCTCGAATCCCTTGGGCAACGTGAACTTCTTCCGCGCCTCCTCGGGCGACAGTGCCGGCGTGGTGGCCGGCACATGTTGGCCGGTCAATTGCCGGCCGGAAGGCAGGTTCGTGTAGACCGGGAACCCGAACTTCGGGTGGGTCGGCACCGCCCCGAGCACCGCAACGCCCGCCGTCATTGCCGAGATCCCCAGGACCCACGCCGCCGTACGCTTCGCTTTCATTGGAATCCCCGCAGCCTGCCAACCTCCCCCGCCCGGTCAATCCTCCGAAGAGGAACTGGGCTAAACCACTGCCTCGTTACCTCGTCAGCTACCTCCCCGATCGTAGCAGTCGACGTCAGGAGGCTGGGTTCAACCACTGGCTCGTCAGCGACGGTTGCCGTCATGAACCTCCAGGGCCCATCACCCGGCGCCGTTCCGCTCCCCAGTTCTCATTACATTCCGGGTTTGGCTTCCAGACCACAGGCACTACGGTCCACGCCGTCCGATCCAAAGCATGAGCACGATGGCCAGCGCACCCGTTCCCACGAGCACGACGTCCAACCTCCCCCCGGGAGTCACCTTCCACCGTCTCGACAACGGTCTTGAAATCATCCTGCGCGAAGACCGCTCCGCGCCCGTCGTCAGCGCCCAGGCATGGTGCCGCGCCGGCTCCATCGACGAAGGCCAATGGCTGGGTGCCGGCCTCTCACATGTCCTCGAGCACATGCTCTTCAAGGGCACCACCACCCGTGGCGCCGGACGCATCGACCAGGAGGTCCAATCCGCCGGCGGGTACATGAACGCCTACACCTCGTTCGACCGTACCGTCTACTGGATCAACGTCCCCAACACCGGCGCCCGCATCGCCATCGACATCCTCTGCGACATCTTCCAGCACGCCTCCCTGCCCGCCGACGAACTCACCAAGGAACTGGATGTCATCCGGCGTGAGATGGACATGGGCAACGACGACCCCGGTCGACGTTCCTCACGGCGCCTGTTCGAATGCGCGTACAGCCGCAGCCCATACCGATTCCCCGTCATCGGATTGCCCGACCTCTTCAATCGTGTCACGCGCGAGCACCTGACCGCGTACTACGACGAGAAGTACGCCCCCAACAACTGCTTCATCGTCGTTGTCGGGGACATCCGGCCAGCCGAGGTGCTGGACCAGATCCGCACCGCCTTCGCGAATGCCAAGGCCCGCCCTGTGCCTGCGTCCGTCCTCCTCCAGGAACCCCGCCAAACCTCTCCTCGGGAGGTCATGGACGAGTCCACCGTGGAACTCGGCCATTACCACATGGCGTGGCACACCCCCGATCTGCGGCATCCGGATACCGCCGCCCTCGATGTGCTGGCCACGCTCCTGGGATCAGGACGCAGCAGCCGGTTGTACCAGGCGGTGCGTGAACGTGCGGCACTCGTGCATTCCGTGAGTGCGTGGATCTACGCCCCCGGGTTGGCTGGTTTGTTCGGCGTCAGCGGCGCCTGCGATGGAGACAAGTTTGCAGCGGCCAGGGACGAGATCCTCGCCGAGATCGAGCGCATGAAGGTGGAATCCGTGTCCGGTGCCGAACTGGCCAAGGCGGTCAAGCAGTTCACTGCCGCCACCCTCGCCACCCGCAAGACCATGGAAGGCCAGGCGCAGGATCTCGGCGGCAACTGGATGGCCGCCCATGACCTCCAGTTCAGCGAACGCTATCTGGCCAACGTACGACGACTCACCCCCGATGACCTCCGACGCGTCGCCAACGAATACCTGACCGAGGCCAACCGCACCACCTACGCCCTGCTCCCCACAGGAACCGCCCCACGCGCCGAGATCACCGTGGAATCCGGAGACGATCATCCCGTCCGGAAGTTCGATCTGCCAAACGGTCTGCGATTGCTGGTGAAGGAAGATCATCGCCTTCCGTTTGTGGACTTCCGCATGGCCTTCTCGGGCGGACTGCTCGCTGAAACCCAAGCCACCAGCGGACTGACCTCCATGGTGTCCCGCCTGCTCCTCAAGGGCACCCGGCGCCGGTCCGCCATCGAACTCGCAACCGAGATCGAAAGCCTCGGCGGCTCCCTCGAACCCTACGGCGGAAACCACAGCTTCGGGGCCAGCGCCGAGGTGCTGAGCGGCGATTTTGCCCAGGGTCTCGACCTCCTCGCAGATGTCATCCTCCATCCAGCCTGGCCCGCCGAAGCCATCGAACGCGAACGTGAGGTCCAACTCGCCAGCCTGCGCGGCCAACGCGACCAACTGCTGCAGTGCGCCTTCAAGGGACTCCGCCGTGGGCTGTTCGGCGATAACGGCTACGGCCTCGACTCCCTCGGCACCGAAGCCAACGTCCGTCGATTCGTCGTCCAGGACATCGACTCCTTCTACCGCCACCTGGCCGTCCCCAACAACGCCGTCCTCTCCATCTTCGGCGACGTCCACGCCGACGCCGTGCGCGCGGAGGTCGAACACGCCTTCCGTGACTGGCAACCCGGTGCCATCTTCGGCCGTCAGTCGACACAACCCGTCGGCCATACGGCCCGCATTGAAGAATCTCGTGAGAAGGAACAGGCGGTCATCGCCCTCGGATTCCCCGGCTCCACCTTCGACGCCGCCGATCGCCCCGCCCTCGAACTGCTTCAGGAGGCCTGCTCCGACATGGGCTCCCGCCTCTTCATGCGGATCCGCGACGAACTCGGCCTCGCCTACTACGTCGGGGCTTCGAACTTCCTCGGACGCACCCCTGGATACTTCGCCTTCTATTGCGGCACCGCTCCCGACGAAGTGGATCGGGTCGAGCAGGAACTCCGCGCCCAGGCCAATGCCCTCCGCACCGAAGGCCTGAGCGAAGAGGAACTCCTCCGCGCGAAGGCAAAGCTGGTCGGTCAAAAGAAGATCGCCCGGCAGGACCTCGGCCACCTCGCCCTTTCCGCCGCCCTCGATGAACTCTACGGACTGGGCTACGCCCACGGCGACAAGGACGACGAACGCTACGAGGCCGTGACCGCCGAGGACGTCCGGGCCGCCGCCCAACGCTATCTCGTGCCCGAGTCCGCCGTCGTCTCCATCATCCGCGGGCGGCCTGCATCCAAGACTTCATAGCACGGATCCGACGGATCCGACGGATCAGTCCGATCCGTCCGATCCGTCCGATTCCCCCCATCACTGCGGCCAAGGGATCCCCGGGACATTCCTCACGATCCCGTAGGCCACGGCCAACCCGCCTACCGCCCCCAACACCCATGGCCGCGCCATCGGGTTGGGGAGCTTCACGCCGAACATCCCTGAAACCCACACCAGGGTCGTCCACGCGACCAAGGGCGCGACGCAGACCCACAGCGGATTCAGTACCCAGGCGAGAGCGAACTCGCCGCGCAGCATGGCGTGGGTTGCCCGGAGAACGCCACAGCCGGGGCACTTCAGCCCGGTCATCGAATAGGTCCAGCACCGCGGATAGAACACCTGCCCGGCAGGCTGGTATCGCCAAAGGACAAGGGCGATCCCGGCCAAGCCCGCCAGCACCACCCAGCGCAGCCATCGGGTCACCCCGGCGCGGGAAACCGGAACGATCACTGGCGGCGGTGCTGACGACCCCACGGCGCTCATCGAAGCCTCAGCCTTACTGGAACTCCGCCTGGATCTCAGGCTTGTTCAACAGCACGAGGGACCAGATGCCGAACCCGAGGCCGACCACACAGCAGCAGCTCGAAAAACAGGGAACCATCATCAGGATGGCTGCCGTGATCACCAGACCGCGCGATTGCATGCTGAGGAATTTGATTCCTCCGAACACCACCAACGCCGCGGCAACCGCACTCAACAGGAGCATCACCCACTGGACAGCCCCCGGCATGCCACTCTGCATGTTGTTGATCTGGACAAGCCAGTCGGGCGAGTTCGGCGGCAACTCCTGGCGTCCCCGGACAACAACTGCATCAACCCACTCGCCAGAACCATCACACACATCAATCCGCCAAAGACGATCATGCAGATCGCCGCGGGCTTCACCTGGACCAGCGCAGCCTCACGCGAGGGATAGAATCCGGGCGTACCGGAGGAACCCACGAACGATCCGGTGGAGGCCACAGGCACTGCCGGAACGACCGTCGTCGCCAGATCCCCTGAAAATTCAGCCAAATGCCCCAGGTTCTGCCAGACCTCCTCGCCATCGCGACAGATCTGGGACTCGCCATTCAACCGACGTTCACGGATCCACTGCCGCACCGTCTCGGCATCAATGGGTCCATACACGTTCTGATCCGCACCTCTGACTCGATACATGCAGCCTCCGAAATTCGTTAAGGGTTCACCGACAAATCATCCGTGGAACACCACGCTCACGCCTTCGATTCCCCAGCCTCGGCGTCCCGGTACCGGTAGGCCATCGCCACGAACACAAACACGACCGCGACACCAAAGGTCATCAGCGCATAGGTCAGGAAGCGACCGGCCGTCACCGACTCGGACGCCGCCTGCCCTTCCGCCGCCTTGGACCCAAACTTGGTGATCATGGCCACCAGGAAATTGCCCAGCGCCACCGTCAGCAACCAGAAGCTCACGATCGTGCTCTTCATGCTCTTCGCGGCCTGCGTGTACGCAAACTCCAATCCCGTCGTGGACACCAGCACCTCTGCCGTCGTCAGGATCGTGTATGGGACCGCCTGCCAAAGCACGCTCAGCTTCTCCCCCGCACTGACGCGCTGCTGGATCCAGGCCACCACCACGTAAGAAAGCCCCGCAACAAACATCCCGACGCCGATACGCCGCAACGGGGTCACCTTCGTGATCCGGCCAAACGCCGGGTACAACACCAACGTGACCAGCGGAACCAGCAGCATCACCAGGAGCGGATTCAACGACTGCATCTCCTCACCACCGATGCTGTACTTCCATTTGAAGAACGGAACGACGACGTCGATCGCGGTCATCTCCTTCGCCTGCAGCACCCACGTGGAGGAGTGCTGGTCGAACATCGCCCAGAACGGCGGGATCAACGCGAACACCGAAAGCACCGGGGCCACCGAGGCCGCCGCCTTGACCTGACCCGGCGAGAAACGCGCCCCCGCCAGCGCCCCCTCCCAGAAGCCACGACCCGGCTGACGGTTCCGCAGGGCCTCGAAGAGCACCGGGAAGAATCCGGCCGACCGCGTCTCCCTCGCCGGTGCCACCTTCCGGTACTGGCTGCTGCCCAGATAGAAGATCAG
Source organism: Limisphaerales bacterium (assembly GCA_965283655.1). Lineage (GTDB taxonomy): Bacteria > Verrucomicrobiota > Verrucomicrobiia > Limisphaerales > UBA9464 > UBA6176. The sequence goes on from CBDIPJ010000026.1 coordinate 62,034, forward strand.
CGTCGCCACAGCCATGAGGATGCCGGGAATGCCAAACGCCCACGAATACCCCCAGTTCTTGGCCACCCAGGGAATGGTCAGGAACGAGAAGAAGGACCCGAAGTTGATCGAGAAATAGAACGCCGCGTAGGCGCGCTCATAGAGCTTGGAACTGGCATCCACGAATTGGTCGCCCATGAAGGCCGACACACACGGCTTGATCCCGCCCGCGCCAAACGCAATCAGCGTCAACCCGGCCCCCAGCATCCACATCCGCCCTTCCGCCGCCGCCCGGTTGCTCACCTCCCACGCATTCTTCGCCGTCTCCGTCAGTTCCACCAACGGGGCCGTGGCGGCGACCACCGGATACAGCAGGTCTGCCAAGGCCAGCACCCCATGCCCGAGGCAGTACAGCAGCGAGATCCACAGGATGGTCTTGTAGCGGCCCCAGATCTTGTCCGAGATCCACGCCCCCAGCAGCGGCGTGAAATAGTTCAGCATGATGAACAGGTGGATCCACTCGGTCGCCTTGTCCGCCGACTGACCCAAGCCCCCCTTCATCATCTCGCCGGTGATGTACCCGGCGAGGATCCCCTTCATGCCGTAGAAACTGAACCTCTCACAGGCCTCGTTGCCGATGATGAACGCAACCTGCGGCGGGAACTTCCCATCCGCCCCTTTTCCTGGATTCGCTACCGGGTTGACTGCCACCCCGCGATCAAAACCCCAAGGACCCAAGAACGGCAAAGGGTTTCATCCGCAGATGCGGATGAAACCCATGGATCCGAAACGCGCCCCTCCCTTATCGCAGGAAGGCTTCGTGCAACCCGCCGTCGACCGTGATGACCTGCCCCGTCGTCTTGCTCAGCCGGTTCGTCACCAACAGGAAGTACGCCTCGGCCTGGTCCGCCGGGGTGATCGGCGCCTTGGTCAGCGTCCGATCCGCATAGAACTGGGCCAACTTCTTGACCAACGACTCCGTCGCCTCGTCGTCCGTGTACGGAATGTTGTACTTGGCCAACGACCCGATCACGCGATCCCGCGGGAACATCGCGCTGCCCTGCACCACCGTGGCGGGAGCGACACCGTTCACCCGCACGAGCGGCGAGAGTTCAATCGCCAATTCGCGCACCAGATGGTTCGCGGCGGCCTTCGAGGTGTCGTAGGCCACGGATCCCTTCTTCGCCACCACCGCGTTCGCGCTGGTCGTCAGCACCAGGTTTCCGCGCAATCCCTGCTGCTTCCAGGTCTTCGCCGCCTCGTCACCCACGAGATAGCTGCCGGTCACGTTGATGCGGAAGGTGAGATCCCAACGGTCGTCCGGAATGTGGCCGCTCGTGTCGCTCGGGACAAAGATCCCCGCCGTCACGCAGATCGAATCAAACCCGCCGTACGCCAACGCCACCTTGTCCAGCATCGCCCGGATGCTCGCGCGGTTCGTGATGTCGGCCGCCAGACCAATCGCGGGTCCGCATCCCGACAGGCCCGTGCCCGCCACGCCAATGCCCTGCCCCAGCTTGTCCGTGATCTCCTTCGCCGTGGCTTCCGCCGCCCCCGCGTTCAGGTCGACGCACACGATGTGCGCACCCTCCCGCGACAACCGCAACGCCGTCTCGCGGCCGATGCCGGAACCCGCACCGATCACCACGATCACCTGCCGTGCCAGTTCCTTTTCAGGCGGCATCCGACGCAGCTTCGCCTCCTCCAGCAGCCAATACTCGATGTCGAAGGCTTCCTGCTGCGGCAACGCGATGTACCGGTCGATCGCTTCCGCACCGCGCATCACCTCCACCGCGCAATTGTAGAACTCGGCCGTCACGCGGGACTCGGACTTGTCCTTGCCCCAGGCGACCATGCCGATCGACGGAATCAGGACCACCGTCGGGTTGGGATCGCGCATCGCCGGCGAATCCGACCGGCGGCAACGCTCGTAGTAGGAGGCGTAATCCTTCCGGTACTGCTCGATTCCCGCCTTGAGCGACTTCTGCAACGACGCCACAAACCCGTCGATCGCCGCATCGGAGAAGTCGGTCAACGGCGACTCCAGCGAGACATAGAGCGGCTTGATCTTGGTCCGCAGGAAATGGTCAGGGCAGGACGTACCCAACTCCGCGAGACGCGGGGCGTCCTTGGAATTCACGAAGCGCAGGATCTTCGCGTCGTCCTGCACCGTGGCGATGAAGCGCTTCTGCTGGCTGACCTGTCCCCGCAACCACGGCAACAGCCGGCTGAGGACCTTCTGACGAACCTCCTCGGGAAGGCTGGCGACCACTGCGCCGCCAAAGGCGGTGGCGTCTCCGCCCTTCCGTGCGTACGCCGCCTCGATGTACTCCGAGGCCTGCTCGATGTACTGGAGCGTCCGCTGATAGCAGACGGCATCGTCGTCATCCCACGAGATGAAGCCGTGCTGGCCCATCATGATGGCCTTCGCCGACGGGTCCTTCCGGCAGATCTCCTGCATCGCCAGCCCCAGCTCGAATCCGGGGCGCATCCACGGCACATAGGCCATCGCTCCACCGAAAACCTCGCGGGTCAATTCCTCGCAGCGCGCACTCGCCGCAATCGCGATCACCGCGTTCGGGTGCATGTGGTCGACATGCTTTCCGGGAATGAACGAATGCAACGGGGTGTCGATCGAGGTCGCGCGCGGGTTGAGGTTGAAGGTCGCGTGCGTGTACATCCCCACCATGTCGTCTTCGGCGGGGGCCTTCAGCCCCTTGTCGGCGCGGGCCGCATAGGTCCGCTGCAACCCCACGACCTTCGATTGGTACAACGAGGAGAAGTTCTCGCGGGTGCTCGTCCGCAGGTCCCCGCCGGACCCCTTCACCCACAACACCTCGACGGATTCGCCGGTCAGGGGATCCTTCTCCATGAGCTTCGAGGAGGTATTCCCGCCGCCCGTGTTGGTCACACGTTGGTCGGAACCCAACTGGTTCGAGCGGTAGACCAGTCGCGCGACCGGATCCAGCTTGGCCGCCACCGCATCCTGCCACCCGAAGTGAACGTGTTTGAAACTCGTGTTGCCCATGTTCGATCCAATGTTTCCTGAAAAAGAGGGAACGCCCGCCGCCACCGCCCAAAGGACCGTGTGCCGCCGCGGGAACACCTACTTCGCCACCCCCCCTCCAACCCCGCAACCGCAAATTCATCCGGCCTCGTTACCCCCAATCGTACCAGACGACGTCAGGAGGCTGTGGAAGGAGTCCCAAGTTTGAAGACTCAAGTTCGAAGCCTGCACCACTGCCTCGTAACCTCGTCAGCTACCTTTCCCTGACGTAGCAGACGACGTCAGGAGGCTGTGGAAGGAGTCCCAAGTTTGAAGATTCAAGTTCGAAGCCTTCACCACTGCCTCGTGACCTCGTCAGCTACCTTTCCCTGACGTAGCAGACGACGTCAGGAGGCTGTGGAAGGAGTCCCAAGTCTGAAGATTCAAGTTCGAAGCCTGCACCACTGCCTCGTGACCTCGTCAGCTACCTTTCCCTGACGTAGCAGACGACGTCAGGAGGCTGTGGAAGAAGTCCCAAGTTTGAAGACTCAAGTTCGAAGCCTTCACCACTGCCTCGTGACCTCGTCAGCTACCTTTCCCTGACGTAGCAGACGACGTCAGGAGGCTGTGGAAGAAGTCCCAAGTTTGAAGACTCAAGTTCGAAGCCTTCACCACTGCCTCGTAACCTCGTCAGCTACCTTTCCCTGACGTAGCAGACGACGTCAGGAGGCTGTGGAAGAAGTCCCAAGTTTGAAGACTCAAGTTCGAAGATGCGCCCACGGGCGCAGACTTGACTTGGCCTGGTCGCATTCGTCTTCTTGCACCACAGGATCGGAGAATCCTTTTCTGGTCGACGACGGAACCCACGTGAAACCTTTTCGCACACTTCAGGCCCGTTCGCTGTGGAACTGGGTCCTTGCAGCCTCTGCTGGCATGGTCCTTCTGTTTTCCTCCGGTTGTGCCCGGGTCCCAGTCGCATCCCAACGCCTGGTGTCACGGCCCAACATGGTGTTTGGCGACTCCATGATCTTCAACGACCAGCGCCGACTGGTTGGCCAGATCGAACCCGGGTCTGCGTTTGGCGGCGGCGCTCAGGCTTCGGGATGCACCGCATGCAAGTAACCCTCCAGCATCGGCACCAATCTGCCGCGGGATCCGTTGCAGCCTGCCTGCTGTCACTCTCCATCCAGGCATCCGACACTGCACAACCAACGGAAGCCCCCCAATCCCTATCCTCCAGACCCTTCGAGGAACTACGCGTCGAACTTGGCGGCGAAACCCTCGTCAGCCGCGATGTCGTCATCGGCGATGCCAGCGCTTCCCTGCGCTGGCGGGAGGTCAACTGGGACGTCGAGCTTCTCGCCACACGCGCCGACATCGGCGTCGACTACCAGAACGCGGCCTTCGTCGATCCCCTCGGTTTCGCCACGGACCTCGACGCCGCACGTCATGCGCTCCAAGTGACGCTGCGCTCGCGCACGTCGCGTCGGTGGACACTCCACGCTTCCGGGGGGGCCTACACCGGTTATACGGACTACCGCTCCCTCTGGCTCAACGAATACTACCGGCAACGTTTTGAACCCCTCGTGGGTTACGAGGAGGCCAGCCCCGTCGGATGGAACGGAGCGGCTGGTGCCCGGTGGGAAGCCCGACCTGGTCAACTCTTTCTCCAGTGCGACGTGGTCTTCCAGCAGGACCGCGTTGCCCCCGCCTACGAGAAGATTCCCTTCAAGCCCCTGATCCGTCGTCAGGACGAACTCGACACTCAGGGAGTCCGTATTGCCGGCGAGGCCGTCCTGAGCCGTACCCTTCGCGGGATGATCGAGGCCCAGGTGTTGTGGACGACCGAGCGCGAGCCACGTACGTCCGTCCGCGCTTCTGCGAACTGGGCCATCACCGAATTCTGGGTACTCCACTTCACCGCCGGGGCAACCGTGGAGCGTCCTGATTACAGCTCCGGCTCCGCCGAACTCCTTGCCGAGCGCCACTGGAACTCCGGGTGGTTCGCCGGGATCGGAGTCCGCTACTACCGGGACAACGGCCAACTGAACCAATCCCTTCCCGAATCGACCGCCTCACCCGGGCTGACCACGTACCAGTCCACGGTCGTCGTCCGATGGCAGGGCGAATCCTGGGGCTTCAAGGCATCCATCGGCCCATACCTGAACGAATACGAGGAGGTCGCTTCGCCCCTCAACCCTTTCCTCCACCTCTATCGTGACCGAAGTTGGGTCGCTGCCCAAATTTCACTCAGCCGAACCTTCTGAACGCACACCCATGAATGCACTCCCGCTCCGGAGCCCCCAGCGCCTGCTGGTGTGGTTCGCGACCTGCGCCCTCCTGTTCAGCAGCACCATCGCGATGGCGAATCCGGTGCCCGTCGGCGGTGTCTCGCCAAACTTCACCGTGACCCGCTGGGGCTCCAACCAATCCGTCCGACTCTACGACTACGCCGGCAAGATCGTCGTTCTCGACTTCTTTGCGTACTGGTGTGGCCCCTGCGTCGTCTCCTCGCCGGATGTTGAAAAGAATGTGCAGAAGTACTTCGACCAGCGGGGTGGCAACCAATCCGGGATTCCCGTCGTTGTCCTGCCGGTCAACATCGAATCCCAGAACCTGCCAGCAACGCAGTCGTTCATCACCAGCTCCGGCCTTCGCAACGTCGCCAACGACTTCGCGGGAAACGCATGGAACCTCTACAACACCTCCGACAGCATCCCGCTGTTCGTGGTTCTGAACGGTGTCGCCGGCTCTCCGACCCACCGACAGTGGGAGGTCGTCCACTCGGGCGCCGGTTACCCCGGAGCCAGTTACCTCCGGTCGGTCATCAACTCCATCGAAGGCCCACCCACCCTCCGCGCCCCCTCCATCAACGCCCAACCCTCCGCCGTCGAAGGCATCGTCGGCTCCGCAGCAGAGTTGAGGGTCAACGCCATCGGAACGGCACCGATGACCTACCAGTGGTTCAAGAACGGAAGCGCTCTGGTCGCCGCGAACTCACAGACACTCGCCTTCCAGGCGCTGCGGCTGGCCGATACCGGCCTCTACCGGGTGCGCATTTCAAACGCCGCGGGCGCGGTGGAAAGCGATGAAGTCCGCCTCGACGTCTTCGCAGCGGAATTCGCCAACATCCCCGACGTTTCGTTGAACGCCGCTATCCGACAGAGGCTGGCGGTCCCAACGGGACCCATTCCACTCGCGAAGCTGGCACAGTTGAAGAGCCTGGATGTCACGAACGGAATCGTTGCAAGCCTCGCTGGCCTTTCCCAGGCGACCGGCCTGGAGTCCCTCCAACTCCGGGCGGCAAACCTCACCGGTCTTCAGGATCTGGCCTCGCTACAGACATTGAAGGCCATCGCGATCACGCAGGAAGCCCCCCTCGGCGGGCTGAGCGCATTGGGTTCGCTGCCACTCCTTGAAAGCCTCGCGTTGCCGTTGACCACCCTCAGCCAACCGTTGTCCCTGTCCAACCCGTCCAAACTCACCACCCTCCAACTGGCCCGGGTCGAGGGACCGTCCGTCCAATGGATCGGCAACCTTGCCAACCTCACCAACCTGAACCTGGGCGGCGTGGGCAGCACCGACCTCAGCCCTCTCGGCTCACTGACGCGACTGAGGACCTTCGTTCTCGCCAAGGCGACCTCCTCCAACTGGCAGTGGCTCTCATCCCTGAATTCCCTCGCGGTTCTGGATCTGGGCACCTGCAATCTCGATTCAACCTCCCGTCTCCCGCCGTCCGCTCCCCTGACCACGCTCGCCTTGCGGGACATTCCGGGCATCGAACTCAAGCCCATCAACGCTCCCACGCTGCGTACCCTCCGTCTGATACGTCTCGATCTTGAATCCGCTCCAAGCGCGCAATGGTTCGCCTCCTTTCCCGCGCTGAACTTCCTCGATTTCACCGGCAACCGCCTGTCGAACCTCGACAGCGTCCGATCAGCGGGTGTCCTCGATCGGATCCGCTACCTGTACGCGCCCTTCAACCAGATCGCACAGATCGGTGCGCTCCAGAACTGGTCCCGCGGATGGGGCGTCGACCTGCGGGGCAACCTCCTCGACCTCGCCGCCGGGACCGCCGAATCGCAGGTCCTGGATACCATCCGGCCGACCTCCACGTTCCTGTGGACGGAAGGCCAACTCTTCCCACTGGCCGTCCGACCGTTCACGAATCCTGAAGGCCGCCTTCGCCTTCAGGTCAACGGACGCGCGGGCCGGCGGATCAACATCCGCTCCGGTCCCGACCTCAACCTGGGCAATTCAGCCCAGTTGATCACGCTGTCGAGTGGGGATGAGATCATCCAACCGATCTCCCAGCCGGGCGCAAACCACAGCTCCTGGTTCTACAAGGTCGAAGCGATGGAATAGGCCCGGCCGCGAAAATCAAAATCCCCGGGTTCGGCAATTGCCAAACCCGGGGAATTCCGGTGCCCAACAGCGGAGTCGGATTCGACGGCCGCCCTTTGTTCACCGACGCAGATCGAGCGTGAGCGGAAACTCCGGATTCGGTTCCGCGGCCGGAATGCCCATCTTGCCCGGCGTATGTCCGTGGGCGAAGAACCGGGACAACCGGCGGCTCTCCGCCTCGTACGAGTTCACCGGGAACGTCTCGTAGCTCAGGCCGCCCGGGTGACTCACATGATAGGTGCAACCTCCCAGACTGCGGCCGTTCCACGTATCGAGGAGATCGAACACCAGCGGCGAGTGCACGCCGATGGTGGGATGCAGGCAGGACGACGGTTGCCACGCCCGATACCGGACGCCGGCCACGAATTCACCCTGCACCCCCGTCGGATGCAGCGGCACCCGCCGACCCGCACAGGTCACCAGATGGCGTCCGTCCACCAGACCCGAGACCTTCACCTGCAGACGTTCGAGGGAACTGTCGACGTAACGCACGGCCCCACCTGAAGCACCTTCCTCCCCCATCACGTGCCAGGGTTCCAGAGCCGTCCGCAGCTCCACCTTGACCCCGCGCTGGACGAACTCGCCCACATACGGGAACCGGAATTCGAAATGCGGCGTGAACCATCCGTTCTCGAGGGGGTAACCATGCTCCTGCATGTCCTCCACGACGTCCGCGAAGTCGTCCCACACGAAATGCGGGAGCAGAAAGCGATCGTGCAAGGACGTATCCCAACGCACGAGATGGTGCTCGTAAGGCTGCTTCCAGAACCGCGCGATCAGAGATCTCAGCAGGAGGTGCTGCGCCAGACTCATCCGCGCATGGGGCGGCATCTCGAAGCCGCGCAATTCCACGAGACCCAAACGCCCGGTGGAACTGTCCGGCGAGTACATCTTGTCGATGCTGAACTCGGAACGGTGCGTGTTGCCGGTCACATCCACCAACAGGTTCCGGAACAACCGATCCACCAGCCACGGCGCGATCCAGCCCTTGCTCGGCACCTGCCGGAACGCCAACTCCAACTCGTACAAGGAATCATTCCGCGCCTCATCCACCCGCGGATGCTGGCTCGTCGGCCCAATGAACAAGCCGCTGAACAGGTAGCTCAGGGACGGATGGTTGTGCCAGTAGGCCAGCAGGCTCCGAAGCAGGTCGGGCCGCCGCAGGATCGGCGAATCCGAAGGCGTCGCCCCACCCATGATGATGTGGTTGCCACCACCGGTTCCCGTGTGACGGCCGTCCACCATGAACTTCTCGGTTCCCAGACGGCACAACCGCGCCTCGTCGTAGACGGTCTGCGTGTTGTGGACGAGTTCCTTCCACGAATGCGCCGGTTGCAGGTTGACCTCGATCACGCCGGGATCCGGGGTCACCTTGAAGACGTTCAACCGAGGATCGAATGGCGGCGGACTTCCTTCGAGCAGCACCGGAATCCCGAGATCCGAGGCCGTCTGCTCCACCAGCGCTGCCAGCTCAAGATACTCCTCCAGCTTCTCCAGCGGCGGGAAGAACACATGCATCCGTCCATCCCGCGGCTCAAAACACATCGCCGTCCGCACCAGCCACGACGCCGATTCCTGGGCCACCGGAACACGCCCGGCCGGATCAGCGGAATCCACCGTGCTGCCGACCGCAGCCTTGCCTCTGGCACGCTCCAGCGCAGCCGTGCGCAAACGGTCCATCTCGGCCCGAGCCTCCGAACCGGCACTCGTCATCCGGACCGGAGCCCGCGTTGGCGGCAACGGTCCGCGCGGTTGCATCGGGTCCACCTCATGGACATAGGGATAATCCCCCTTGGCGACCCAGGCCTGCGAATCCAGCGGCAACCGGTAGCCCATGGGCGAATCGCCCGGGATCAACCACATGGTATCGTCCCGCAGGAACCACGGCCCCGTCTGCCATCCACCGCCCGGAGCCGGGCGGAGCGGCAAGGCATAACCCACCACCTTCTTGAGTCCCTGCCCGAAGATCCGGGTCAGCCGACGACGCTCTTCGGCGTCGTCCAGGTTGGACTTCAGTGGGTCGACGTTCACCGGCAACCGACGCTCGCGCCAGAGGTAGTAATAGACGTCCTCGTAACCGGGCATGAGATGCCGGGTGCTCAACCCCGCATTCTCCGCAAACCGACGCGCAAAGGCCTCCGCCTCCGCCGGCCCATGCCCTGCATTCACCCGCTCGTCGGCAATCAAGGCGTCGTCGTGCCACAGCACTTCGCCATCCTTGCGCCAGTAACACCCGAGCGCCCATCGCGGCAACGACTCCCCGGGATACCACTTGCCCTGCCCATGGAACAGCAGGCCACCGGGAGCAAATTTCGCCCGCAACCGCTTCAGGAGGTCCCCCGACAACAGACGCTTCTTCGGCCCGACCGCCGCCGTGTTCCACTCGGCACCGTCCATGTCGTCGATCGATACGAACGTCGGCTCGCCACCCATCGTCAACCGCACGTCACCCGTCACCAACTCTTCGTCGATGCGGTTCCCAAGCACCTCGATCCGCTCCCACTGTTCCTCGGTGTACGGCTTCGTGACCCGCGGGGATTCAAAGATCCGGGTCACCTTCATCTCGTGATGGAGCTTCGACTCGCACTTGTCGACAGCACCTGAAACAGGCGCGGCAGTCGCAGGTTCCGGCGTGCAGGAAAGCGGGATGTGTCCTTCTCCCGCCATCAATCCGGAGGTCGGATCCAGCCCCACCCAGCCCGCACCGGGGAGGTAGACCTCGCACCACGCGTGCAGGTCGGTGAAATCGACGGACGTTCCGCTGGGGCCGTCCAGCGACTTCACATCGGGTGCCAACTGGATGAGGTATCCCGAAACAAAGCGGGAAGCGAAGCCCAGCGCACGGAACAACTGCACCAGCAACCAGCCCGAGTCGCGGCACGATCCGCTCTTCAACGTCAGCGTTTCCTCCGGTGTCTGCACCCCCGGCTCCAACCGGATGGTGTAGCGGATCTCCTCGTTCACGCAGCGGTTCACCGCCACCAGGAAATCGATCATCCGCATCTTCGAGCCACGCCACCGATCAATCAGGGCAAGCAATCGAGGTCCAGCCCCGGGCCAGGCCATGAAGGGCGCGAGATCCTTGCGAAGCACCGCTTCGTAGGTGAACGGGAATTCGCCGGCGGATTCCTCCAGGAAGAAGTCGAACGGGTTGTAGACCGCCATCTCCGCCACCAGATCCACTTCCACGAGCAACTCCCGGGATTTCCCGGGAAACACGACACGCGCCAGGTAGTTGGAGAACGGGTCCTGCTGCCAGTTGAGGAATTGCTCGGACGGTTTGACCTTCAGCGAGTACGCCAGGATGGGCGTGCGGCTGTGAGGCGCCGGCCGCAACCGGATGACATGCGGCGAGTGGCCGACCTCACGGTCGTAGGTGTAATGCGTGCGGTGGTGGAGTGCGACGTGGATGGCCATGTGTATCGAGGTGCGGACCTGCTACCCGCACACTCAACCTGAACAGCACCGTCAATGCCACACTCGCGTTGCGCGTGGATTCAACCCACCGGGCCCCGACCATCCCACCCAACCTCACCCAGAACGTCCGTGCAGAGGCCCCGAAAGCACGGACATGAACCAATCAAGCCATCCCCGTGAATGAAGTTGCTGCCCCAAAAAGGCCAAAGTGCTGATTGCGCGACACCCTTTGCGCCACGGTCGCCGGCTCCACGTCCCAACTTACCCCCGGCAAACGCCGGGATGATGCTGACCTCGTCCCCTGGGCAGAGCTCCGTCTGCTGATGCCGCAGGAACCGGATGTCCTCGTCATTCACGAAGACCAGCACCGATCCGCGGATCCGGCCCTGCTCATCGCAGAGCCGTTCCCGCACGCCGTTGTACCGCTGCTGCAGTTGGTCCACGAGCGAGTCCACCGTTCCAGGACGCACCCGGACCGAATCCTCTCCCCCACACAGCTTCCGCAACGTCGGCGGGATGCTCACACGCACGCTCATGGCTCGTTCAGCTCAGGATCCCACAAGGACGACCGGATCAACGCACCGCATGGGCGGGCACGCCCGTCGATCCACGTTCAACCGAGAGCAAACCCTCAAACTCGCGAAGGCTCGGCCGGATCTCACGTGTCTCACCCACATGCCCAACCACCGCATCCAGCGTCTTCAGGCCATTGCCCGTGATGCAGAGGACGGCCCGGCCATCGGCGGGGATCTTGCCGGCGGCGATCAGCTTCTTCGCCACACCCACCGTGACGCCACCCGCGGTCTCGGCGAACACGCCCTCGCACTCCGCCAGCAACCGGATGCCTTCGCGGATCTCATCATCGGTGACGTCGTCCCCGCTCCCGCCCGTCTCCTTCATCACGCGCAACGCATAAAAGCCATCGGCGGGTGTCCCGATGGCAAGGGACTTGGCGATCGTGTTCGGCTTTTGCGGCTTGAAGAAATCCAGGCCTGCCTTCTGCGCGGAGGAAATCGGATTGCAACCCGTGGCCTGCGCCCCGTGGATCTTCCATTTCTTTTCCGGCACGATCCCAAGCTTCGAAAACTCCTGGTAACTCTTGTGGATCTTGGTCAGCAGCGATCCGGATGCCATGCACACCACGGTGTGCTCGGGAATGTCCCAGCCGAGCTGCTCCTGGATTTCAAAGCCCATCGACTTCGAGCCCTCGGCGTAATACGGGCGCATGTTCACGTTCACGAACGCCCAGGGATACTTTCCGGCAATCTCGGCACAGAGCCGGTTGACCTCGTCGTAGTGGCCCTTGATGCCGATCACCCGTGCCCCGTAGACGAGGGAGTTGACCACCTTGCCCTGCTCCAGATCCGAGGGGATGAAGACATAGGCCTCCAGACCGGCGGCCGCCGCGTTCGCCGCCACGGAATTCGCCAGGTTGCCCGTGGAAGCGCAGGCCACGGTCTTGAAGCCCAGCTCCACCGACCGGCTCAGCGCAACGCTGACCACACGATCCTTGAACGACAGCGTCGGGTAATTCACCGCATCGTTCTTCACCCACAGCTCGCGGATTCCCAGTCGCTTCGCCAACCGGTCCGCCTTGATCAGCGGGGTGTATCCTACCTGCCGTCCAACCGTCGGCTCCCCGGCGACGGGCAAGAGCTCGCGGTACCGCCACATGTTCTGCGGACGCGACAGGATCACCTCACGGGTCAGCACCTTCTTGATGCGCTCGTAATCGTAGGCGACCTCCAACGGACCGAAGTCAAACTCACAAACGTGGGTGGCACCCAGCGCGTACTCACGTCCGCACTCGCGGCACTTCAGCGCCTTCATGAATCCCTGCTGCGTCTGGCTCATACGTCTCTGTTCCAAGTCCGGACCCGGGCACTCAACTGGTGGTGGGAGGGGAAACGGCACCGTGCCGAAGCAAAAAGCCCCTCCACGCGAAGCGAGAAGGGGCCGGAAAATCCTGACCAGCGCTCCTCATCTTCGCCCCCCTTTCGGAGGACCTGGATTTGGCACCTGGCCGCAGCGCGGTCAGCGCTGCCGGTTGCCGTGGCTTCATCGGGCCAGTCCCTCTGCCACTCTGGATGAGTGCCCCGTTACCGGAGCCACGGAGGAATGCACGATCTCCCCCGCACCTGTCAAAGAGGTTTTTCGGAATGACGGGTTTAAGCCCCCATTCCGTCCTCGAAGCTGCCCGCAGCGGCCGGCCAGCAGCAGTGGTCGCGGACGTACGCGATGCCATTCGCACTCGTGAAGTCGAGGTCGCGATGAGCCGATTCCGCTTCCACCACCAACGGCGCCGTCGCGGTGCCGTTCAGCTTGCAGTAGCGATCCCGGTAGCCGACGTGCAGCAACAGCTCCACGTAACGCTGCATGTTCAGGTCGCCCGAGGGCAGGTCCGTGAACTGCATCGCCCGCTTCGGCCAGTTGGCCTCCATGGCGCGCAAGGGGAACCCGGGGCGGATGGTGTAGTTCTTCACATGCGCGGCGTAGATGTACTTCCCAACCTTGAGGAAGCGCGTCTCCCAGCTCTCGCCTTCCCAGCAGTGCGAGGGATCGGCATTCACCGCCAGACACGGATCATTGTCACAGATCTGGACCAGCATCAGGAAATCATCGGCGCACATCGCCCCGGTGCCCGGATGGATCTCATGGCAAAGCTTGATGCCCAGTTCATTGGCCTTCTTGCGGAGCTTCGCCGTCTTCTTCACGAAGCGCTCCTGTCCCTCCTTGACCAGGTCAAATCCGGCACCCGACCAGAATCCCCAGGGATATCCGGACGCCACTTCCCATCCGAAGGCCACACCCCAGAACATCGGCAGGCTCTTCACCCCCAACTCGGCCGCCAGATCCATCAGCTTGAGCAGGTAGGTCTCGTGCCACTTCTCAATCTTCTCCGGAGGCAGCGAAGCCACTTCCGGGGCGATGAAGGGATTGCCGGACTTGGTTCCCGTCCAGGCCGAGGTGTGCACCCAGAAGGGGCAATGCGCCGAGATGCCATCCAGATGCATGCCGCGCGCTTCGAACGTGGCCTTGATGTCCTTCGCCTTCTTGAAGCCCCCCTTTCCATCGCCCAGCATGTAATTGCTCGGCTGGGCACCCGCGGCGCCCGACGCTTTCGCGTAGTCCAGAAACTGATCGAGAGTCTTCGCTCCATGCTGCGCACCCTCGATGGAAGCGTGGTAGGCGTTAGGCATAATTCTTTTGTGATTAATCGGACGTGTGAACGGCCCGTTTTCTTAACGGTGCCCGCCGCGTCTGGCAAACGGAAAGCCCGTCCAAAGTCGCGGACCTGTCCGACTCCACGTCATCCTCCCGAGCTGACATCCTGGTGTTTCCATGACGCCGAGACCCGTCCGGCAACCCCTGAAGTTAGTCTTGCCACACCCCTAAAATGGAGTAGGCCTTTGGTGGATCATGAACACCCCAAATCCCATGGAACCCCCTCGGGCAGGTCGCCTGTGGCCGGTGGTACTGGGACTGGGGGCACTGGCGTTGATGGTCTGGCTGAGGGAAGATCAGGGGTTTTGGAAACAGCCGGATCCTTCCACCGCCTGGACTCGCCCCCTCGTCCAGTTCGGCTATTACCCCACCATCCTCCTCGTTGGCTCAGGTATCGTCCGGATGGTGTTTGTCTGCGACCGGAAGTCTGGAAACCACTCGTGGATCAAGCTGTGGGCTGCTTCCGTCGCCCTTTGCTTCATCATGCTCTACGGGTTCAGCAACAACATCATCAACTACCTCGACGGCATGCCGGTACACCATCATGAGCCCGTGGTGTCCCAGGGATTCGACACCGCGGCTCCGTAATCCATCGCGAGCCACCCGGAGTCATTTGCCTTCGAGGGGTTCACGACGTTCCAAAAAGGCCCGCACCCGCTTCCGGTCCCGGGTCGGTTCCTCACACGCGGTGCCACTGCAGCAGAAAGCCCGCGTGTACTCCTCGTTGACCGGCAGGGTTTTGGCGAATGCCTCGACGGGACCGTGGTTGCCGAGCACGACCCGGTTGGGTTCAAACACCCCATGCACGGCGCGCAGGAGGGACGCCGTGCTACCACACGTCCAATCGCCCACCAGCACCACACGTTTGGGCTCCTGTTGAAGGAAATCCAACGACAGCAGGAGGTGGGGCACGGCCTGGGGCATCTGGTGCAACTTCTGGGCGAAGAGCCTGACGGTCCGCTCGGCTGCGTCCCGCCAATCCTTGCGATCGCAGATCGCAGCCAGACGCAGCAGGGCCAGCGCCGCCACGCTGTTCCCGCTGGGTTCAGCCCCATCGTAATCCTCCTTCGAACGGACCAGAAGGTGTGGCGCGTCGGCCGTCGTCTGCCAAAACCCGCCGGCCTCCCCGTCGTGGAACCGCCGGATCATCGACTCGGCCACCGCCACCGCGAATGCCAACCGCCGCGGATCCAGGGTTGCCTCGTAGAGATCCGTCAACCCAGCCAGAAGGTTCGCGTACGCGTCGAGCAACTGCACCGTGTCCCGTTCACCCTCGCGCCATCGGTGGAAAAGCGTGCCCGTCGCCGGATCCCACATCCGCGCCTGGATGAAGTCGGCATTGCGGTTCGCCGCGGCAAGGCAGGCCGGTTCTTCCAGGATCACGCCTGCCCGAGCCAGCGCCCCCAACATCATTCCGTTCCACGAAACCAACACCTTGTCGTCGCGATGCGGCCGGACCCGTCGCGCGCGCAATTCCATCAGTTTCTCGCGCGCATTGGCGAGGAGGACGGCGTGCTCTCCGGAGAGGTTGGGTTCGACGATCGAGAGGACATTGAGCCCGCGGAGCGGCTCAGGGTGGCTGTGGTCCACGAAATTGCCCTCCTCGGTGATTCCGTAGTGACGGGCAAAGGCCTCCAATTCGCCCGGCGTCAACGCGGCCGACAACTCCGCCCTCGTCCAGCAGTAGAACTTACCCTCCTGCCCTTCGCTGTCGGCGTCCTCCGCCGAATAGAACCCCCCTTCGGGCGACATCATGTCGCGGAGAACGTAACGGGCGACACCGCGGGCAACCTCGGCATGCCGTGCGTCGCCGGTCAGCACGTGGACGTCGAGGTACAACTGCAACAACTGGGCGTTGTCGTAGAGCATCTTTTCGAAGTGCGGCACCAGCCACCGCTCATCCACCGAGTACCGCGCAAACCCATCCCCCAACTGGTCGTACATCCCGCCCGCCGCCATGCGATCACAGGTCATCACCACGGCGTCCCGCGCCATCGCATCGCCAAACCGGTGCGCGTAACGCAGCAGGAACAACGGCTGGCTGGGCCGCGGGAACTTGGGCGCTCCCCCGAACCCACCGTGGACCGGATCGAACTCTCCGAGGAAGGTCTGCCCCGCACCCTCCAACTCCCGCAAACCCGCAGGAAACGAGTTCCCCGGATCCTGTTGCGCCATCGCCCGCAACCGCCCCGTCAGTTCCTCCGCGGACTCCACCAGTTCGGCCCGACGCTGCCCCCAGAGTTCAACGATCCGTTCCAACAGCTGTCGGAACGATGGCCGTCCATGGCGTGGCTCCGGCGGGAAATACGTGCCGCCGTAGAAGGGCTTCAGCTCGGGGGTCAGGAAGACGTTCAATGGCCATCCTCCGCTCCCGGTCGTGACCTGCACGAAGGACATGTAGATCCGGTCCACATCCGGTCGTTCCTCCCGGTCCACCTTGATGCTGATGAAGTGCTCCTTCAGGTACGCGCCCGTGGCGGCATCCTCGAAGACCTCGCGCTCCATCACGTGACACCAGTGGCAGGTGGAGTAACCGATGCTCAGGAACACCGGCTTCGACTCTGCCTTCGCCCGGGCAAACGCCTCCTCGCCCCAGGGATGCCAGTCGACGGGGTTGTGGGCATGCTGCAACAGGTAGGGCGACTTCTCCTGACCCAGTCGGTTGGCGGGTCGACTCGTCTTGGCTTTCTCGGAACTCACGTTGGCCCACGGTAGCTTCCCGCCGCCGGCCGAAAACCGAAAACTCGCCTCTGGAACATTCCCCCGCCCCTCCCCTACCGTCGCGCTCCGTGTTGTTCAACAAGGTTGCCATCGTCGGCATGGGCCTGCTCGGGGGGTCCCTCGGCCGCGCCCTTCGCGAATTCCGCGTCGCTTCCTGCGTCGCGGGATACGCCCGTCGTCAGGCAACCCTTGATGAGTGTCGGCAGGTGGGGGCCGCCGACCTCGCCTCAACCGACCTCGCCGAGGTCGTGAAGGATGCGGAGATCGTCGTCCTCTGCACCCCCATCGGGCAGATGGCGGACCTCGCGTCCGACTGCCTTCCCTTCCTGCGACAGGGCACGGTCCTCACGGACGTGGGTTCTGCCAAGGCTTCCGTCGTCAACGCCATCGAACCGCTCGTCGAGGGAACCGGGGTCACGTTTGTTGGCGGCCATCCCATGGCTGGCTCCGAACAAACCGGTGTCCTGGCCTCGAGACCCGACCTGTATGTCCACGCGCGGTGCGTCGTCACGCCCACGCCACGGACCCCAACTTCTGCGGCGGCCTGCATCCATCAGCTGTGGCAATCCGTTGGTGGCCGAACGCTCGAGATGACGCCTGCAAACCACGACCTGTGGGTTGCCCGCGCCAGCCATCTTCCCCAGGTACTGGCCAGCGTCCTTGCCCACCATGTGCTGGATCCCGCCCACCCGTCCGGTGTCCGGGATCTGTGCGCCACGGGTTTCAAGGACACGTCCCGGCTCGCCAGCGGCTCCCCTGAGATGTGGCGGGACATCGCCCTCTCCAACAGCGACGCCATCCGTGCCACCATCGAGTCGTGGCGAACCGAACTGGCCCACCTCGAAGCCGCACTCACCCGGAAAGACGCCCGCGCCATCGACCAATTCCTGCGCGAAGCCCGCGATCGCCGCGAATCCTGGCTCCGGGAGTTCCGGAACCCAGGCCAGGAATCCGCGCCAACCTCCTGATCCAGCCTCCCGCTTTCATGGCCCTCCCAGCCCTCATCGAAATCGAACCCGTCGCTCGCCCGCTCCCGATCCAGGTGACCATTCCTGGATCCAAGAGCATCACCAACCGAGCCCTGATCCTGGCCGCACTCGCCCACGGCCCCACGACCCTCCTTGGGGCGCTCTGGAGCGAGGACACACAGGTGATGGTGGAATGCCTCCGGCAGCTCGGATTCGAAGTCAGCGTGACCATGGATGCGTCCGAACCTGCCAACCGCACCATCCAGGTGGTGGGTCTGGGCGGCCGGATCCCGCGTGCCGGGACGCCTGCGGCACCGCTCGATCTGCACGTCGGCAACGCAGGGACCGCCGCCCGATTCCTGGCTGCATTCGTCTGCCTGGGCCGTGGATCCTACCGCCTCAGCGGAATCCCACGGATGCATGAACGCCCCCAGGCGGCCCTTCTGGATGCCCTCCGCCAACTCGGCTATTCCATCGAGTCCGCCAACGGTCGCCTCCCAGCCGTGATCC
>CBDIPJ010000027.1:0-65444 GCA_965283655.1 Limisphaerales bacterium
GATTGTCCGCTATGCGATGGGTTCCCACGGGGCCGCGGGGAACTTTTACTCCTTGGTCCTGAACGCGGAGGCGACGGCGCCTCTGGAGGATGGGGCCAATGTGGCTTTGGGCTCTTCGATCCATCTGGTCGTCGTGGATGAAACGGGAGTCCGGGACCAGCAGGTGGTGAACTTGACGGCGCGGGCCAGCTTGCTGCGCTTGAACTTCGGATCGCCGGACACCGACGGCGATGGCTTGAGCGACGTCTTTGAATCGGAGCACTTCGGCAGCGCCATTGGCGGGAATCCGGCCCTGGATTCGGACGGGGACGGACGGTCCAATCTGCAGGAGTTCCAGCAGGCGACCAACCCCCTGATTGCGGATGGGCGGCATCCCGCGGACCGGTCGCCGGCAGACGACCGGATCACCTTGTCGGAGATCACGGCCTACATCCTGGCGTGGAAGACGGGTGGCACGTGGCCGGTCGAGCCGGTCCTGACGGCCCCGAACATCGTCGACTACATCACCCGGGGCGGCGCCCTGTGGAGAGGTGGCGAAACCTATATCTTTGACAACGACCCGGTGACCACGGCGCCCTTGTGGTGGGTGAACACGCCTCCCGTGGGTGCGGGGTCCGAGCGTAAGGCCACCGTTGCGGGTCCCTCGGAAATGGTCTCGGGGGTTGTCCGTACCCTCCCGGTTGCCTATCGGCCGAATCTTGCGGTGAAGGTGGCCTTGGCGGTTGAGCCCGATCCAGGCGTGAAGGCCCATGCCGTGGTGGAGACCCCACCGTCGGGATGGGTGGCGCGCAACGTGAGCCATGATGGCCGATGGGATAGCTCATCGGGTCAGATCAAGTGGGGACCGTTCTTTGATTCGAATCCGCGGACGTTGAGTTATGAGGTCGTTCCGCCGCCGCAAGCCGTGGGGCGGATGGATTTCGCCGGGCGCGGTAGTTTCGATGGATATGGGGCTTCGTCGGTCGGTCCGCTGCGGGTCTGGCCGCTGGGCAGGACTCCTTCGTCGTGGTTGGTGGCCCGCCTGGATGCTTCGAATCGAACCGTGTTGGAGATCCACGGGGAGCCTGGGCGGGAATATGAAGTCCAGGAGGCTGCGGAGTTGGGTGCATGGAAAGCCGTTGGCCGATTGCATCCCGACGCCGATGGCATGGCGCGGCTTGAGGTGGATGGAGGAGCCGCTTCGCGCTTTTACCGATGCCTGCAGGTGGAATGATTCCTGAGCGTTGCATCACGGCCTGCGCACCCAATCCAAAGCTCCCGATCCGCGTGGCTGAAAGTTCCATTAGCGCAAGAGGCTCGGCTCGATGGTCCTTTCTTGTGACCTGGGTGGGGACCCTTTTGCTGTTCATTGCAGCGCGTGCGTCCACGGTCACCTCGGTGATGCCGGTCGCATATAGTCCCGGGAGCGATATCCTGGTGCAGCTGGAGGTGGTGCCGGATGCGGAAGTGCAGGTGTATGCGATTGAGGATGCGCCTCCATTGAACTGGGCGGTGACGCAGATCTCGTCGGGTGGTGTCTGGGATCCGTCGACCGGGCGGATCAAGTGGGGTGTTTTCACGGACGGAAATGTGCGGGTCCTGTCCTATCATGTGACGGTGCCCTTGGGCGTGACGGGTGTGGTGGAGTTTTCGGGCGTTGGAAACTTTGACGCGCAGGTGGTGACGGTGGGCGGCGTTCGCCGGTTGGGGCGCTTTGCGGGCACCGTGCATCGGACGATGCCAGCGGACTATATTCCTGGAGTTCCGCTCACGATGACCTTGGGCGCCATCCCGGCGACGGATTCCGGCGTCTGGGGTCTGGAGGATCGTTTTCCTGCGGGATGGGTCGTGGATTCGATCAACCTGGGTGGCGTGTTCGACTCCGAATCCGGGAAGGTGAAATGGGGGCCGTTCACGGATGCGTCTCCACGGGTTTTCAGTTACCGGGCAACACCGCCAGCCACAGCCCGTCAGGTTGGTGCTTTTCAGGCACTGGCACAGATGGGGGGCGATGGAGTCGTGGAGAGCGCTGAACTGCCGTTGAGGGCGAGTGTGTTGAGTCGGAGCATGGCGTCGACGTATAGGCCGGGCGTGGCCCTCGACGTGGTGTTGCGCGGACAACCGGCTGGGTTCATCCAGGTGTGGGCCTTGGAAGAGGAGATTCCTGTCGGTTGGGAGCCGGTGGGAGTCAGTGCCGGTGGAACGTGGGACGCGGCGAATCGGAAGCTCAAATGGGGGCCGTTCAGTGGGGCTTCCGGGGTGGAACAGATTCTCAGCTATCAGGTGATCCCGGCGTCGGACGCCACCCAACCCCTTCGGGTCACGGCCTTCGGTCTCTTCGATGATGCCCGCCAGACGAATGGCGGCGTGGCGCTCCGATACCTGGTGCACCCTCAGCATTCGATCGTTCGGACCCTCCCTTCAGCCTATCGGCCGGGCGTCCCGTTTCCGTGGTCGGTACGGGTGGATCCCATCGACACCACAGCCGTGTACGCGATCGAAGAGCGGGTTCCGGTGGGATGGACGGTTTCCGGATTGGACCAGGGCGGGGTGTTCGATGCGGTGAACTCGGTTGTCCGGTGGGGGCCTTTCATGGATTCGCAGGCGATTCCTCGGGTGTTGGGCGGGAGCATCACCCCTCCGGCGGAGTCCGTGGGGATCGGAGTCTTTCAAGGACTGACGCGACTCGATGGGCAGGATGTGGCGGTGGGTGGTCCTTCGGAGGTGGCTGCGGAAGCCAGTGCGGTTCATCGAACCCTGGGCCCGAGTTTCCAATGGGGCGTGTCCAAGCCGGTGACGCTCCAGGTGGTGCCGTTGGCGGGGATCTCCGCCTATGCGGTGGTGGAATCGATTCCAGCGGGTTGGACAGTGGGTTCGATCAGTGACGGTGGCGCATTGGATGCCTCGCGTGGGGAGTTGAAGTGGGGTCCGTTCACGGATTCCACACCACGTACCCTGCAGTACCTCGTGACGCCTCCGGCCAGTCCGGGTGGAAGTGAGACGATTCCGTGGGTTGGATCCGGTTGGTTTGATGGGGTCTCAATTCCCATCCTGGGTGATGGCCTGACACGGCGGAATGACCTGCCGGTGGCGCAACCGGACTCGTTCAACCGGATCAGCACCGTCAGGGTTGCCAAGGTGCGGATTGAGGACGTCCTGGCGAACGATACCGATGCGGACGGGGGGCTCTTGCAAGTGGTGGATGTTTCGGCGGCGACTCCGCCCGGGTCCTCGGTCCAGATCATTGGACCTTGGTTGGTTCATACGATGCCGGCAGGTGGGACGGGCAATGGTGGATTCACCTATACCGTGTCCGATGGGATAGAAACCACCACTGCGAGGGTGACATTGGTGGCCTCGAATCCGCCGGAGACACCGGCTGCCTCACCGATCCGGATTCTGGTGCAGCAGCAGCAGGTGCTGATCGCATTCGTCGGAGTACCGACCCGACTCTATCGGGTTCAGTATACCGAGGATACGGCGCCACCCTATCGATGGAGCGAGTTCAATCCTCCCGCCAACTTCACCGCGCCAGCAAACGGCATCTTCCTGTTCGAAGATCCGCAGTTGAATCAGCCCATGCGGTTGTATCGGGGACGCGCGGGGCACCTGTAATGCCGCGCACTGTTTCGATCCAGGGAGCGTCGTCGATCCTGTTGAACCAGGTCGGGCTCAGCTCCGTTGATGGCGATGGATATTCAAAAGAACCCCGTAACGCGGTGCAGCATTCCGGATAATCCCGAATGATGGGACGCATCCCACACTGTTTCCATGTCCTACACTTCCACAGCGAACGCCTCTGTTCTGGGGCGGTTCTGGACCGGCCTGACCCTGGCTGCGCTGGTGGCTTGCGCGGTGTTTGGCGTGCGACGATGGCGGACGGAGGCTCCGTCCGCGCCGGCACCTGCGGTGACGGTAACGCTGGGTGAATTGACGTTGCACGAGGGCCGCATGGTCCGGACCGGCGAAACGAATGCCTTCACCGGCTGGATGGAGGAGAGCTATCCCGGGGCGGGGCCCAAGTCGCGCTCCTGGATAGCGGCCGGCCGGCTGGACGGGGTTTCCGAAGGGTGGTTCACCAACGGCGTGATGCAGGTCCGTGAGCACTTCGTGGCCGGGTTGAGCGAGGGGACCGTCACGCGCTGGTATGAAACCGGCGCCATGCAATCGGAGGGCACCGCCTTGGCCGGGAAGCTGGAGGGTACCTTCCGGCGCTGGCACGAAAACGGGGTGCTGGCGGAGGAACTTCACCTGCGGGCAGGGCAGCCGCAGGGCCTGTCCCGGGCGTGGTTTCCCAGCGGTTGTCCAAAGGCCGAGGTGACCCTGAAGGACGGAAAGATCGTCCAGCAGCAATTCTGGAAGGACGGCGAACGGCCTCCGGAACCCACCATGGCCAAAGCGGGGGGAACCCCATGAGGACATTCGATCTGGCGGTCATGGTGGGACTGTTGGGACTGGGTTCCCCGGCGATGGCGGGGACGCTGAGCCTGGACCGCGGCCTGATCTCAGCCGGCGGTGGCGAGTCATTGGTCACGGGATACGGGCTGTCTGGCACGATCGGGCAGCCGGTGGCGCATTCGGCGTCGACCTCGGCCGGCCCGTTGGTCGCGCGTGCGGGTTTTTGGACCCAGGTGCTGCGCTGGGCGACCGGGGTTTTTGGTCACGTGGACGTGAACCCGCCAGACCCGAACCGGTTCTACCGGGCGATCTCCCAACCGTGAAGAAGCCATGAACGGCAAATCTGAACTCAACCACACCATGCCATTCCTGAATCGAGGCCTCTTTCTGACATCGATGGTCGTCGTCGCGGCGGCCCAGGCCGCCGTCATCACGGAGCCCGCCCGGGTCTTTACCGTGGGATACACGCTGGAGGACTTCCAGGATCCGCCGGCCCTGTTCGTGGAGACGATTTCCGACTCCAGCATCCTGCAACTGACCGAGGTGCGGGTAGGCCTGAACTTGGTGGGAGCCACCGGGGGAGGCGGCTTTGCCAGTGAGATCTTTGTCTCCCTGACCAAGGACCTTGGGGCGAGCGCCGTGCTCTTGAATCGCGTCGGGGTCACGTCCACGGATGCCGTCGGCTTCGGCTACGACGGATGGGATGTCGTGCTCCGGGATGCGGCTGTGGCCGGGGACATCCATGCAGCCCCGCTGTCGCTGGGAGTGTTGAAGGGGGAGTGGGAACCGGATGGAAGGCTGGATGCAACGACCGATGCGAGGTTGGGGATGTTGCAGGTGTTCCTGGGGCAGGCAGGAAATGGGGAATGGTCGTTGAACGTCGCAGATCTGGATTATGGGGGAATCATGCGGTTGGAGAGTTGGTCCCTGACCCTGACCGGATTGACCGAAGTGAGCCCGGTGCCGGAGGCAACGGGTTGGGGTGGGATGGGGATGGGGATCCTGGCCGCCGCCTGGAAGCTGTGGCGTCGCGGCGAAGGATGGGGAGGGGGATGGGGGCGGGCGCGGACAGGATGACCGGATGACAGGATGGCGTGTCTGGAGGTCGCGTGTCCCCGCGCGACCCTCAATGGGAGTTGCCAGTTCCCAGATGGAAGGCCGCGTGACCTCACGCGGCGGATGATGACGGCGCCGGGTGTGGGCACCCGGCCTTCAGGGGGAGATGGCCGTTGTCGCGGGCCTGCCTACTTGGCGGTGCCCCGCCAGGCGCCGAGGGGGAGGACGTGGGCACGGGCGGCCCAGGCGTCCCAATCGGCGGTCATGCGTTGGACGCGGTCGGGGTGCTGGGCGGCGAGGTCGTGGGATTCGGAGCGGTCGACATCGAGGTCGTAGAGTTCCCAGGGTTGGTTCTCCTTCGCGACGAGCTTCCATCGGCCGTCACGGATGGCGCGGTTGCCCTCGTGTTCCCACACGAGGGGACGCGTGCGCTGGAGGGGTTCGCCGCGGAAGGCGGGCCGGAGGCTGGCGCCTTCCATGGGCTGGATGGATTCGCCACCGAGTGTGCCAGGATAGGTGGCACCGGCGAGGTCGACGCAGGTGGCCATGATGTCCACGAGCTGGCCGGGCTGGGTCTCGAGTTTGCCCTTGCGGCTGGCGGCGATGCCAGCGGGCCAATGGGCGATCAGCGGCGTGGCGATGCCGCCTTCGTGGGTCCAATGCTTGTACTCGCGGAAGGGGGTGCTGCTGACGTTCGCCCAACCGCGGCCGTAGGCGATGTAGGTGTCGGGTCCGCCCGGCAGGACGCCGATGCCCTGGCGCACGGGGTAACCGTCGCGGGTCTGCTTCGGTTGGCTGCCGAACTGTTGTTCGTCGGGGGACATCGTGGGCAGCGAGGGTTGGTCGGCGCGGGCGGTGGGTTTGTTGCCGCGGCCGTTTCCCTCGGCGCAGGCGCCGTTGTCCTGCAGATACAGGATGAGCGTATTCTCGAACTGACCCTGGGCCTTCAGTTCCGCAACGATCCGGCCGATGCCCTGGTCCAATGAGTCGATTTGGGCGGCGTAGACCTCCATGCAACGGCTCTCGAAGGCCTTGTTGGCGACCTTGTCCCACGACTCGGCAGGAGGGACCGGGACCCAGCGGTCGTCGAGCAGTCCGAGTGCACGCAGCTTCGTGCGTCGGGCGGCGCGGATGGGTTCGTATCCGGCGTCGTATCGGCCCTTGTATTTCGCGATGTCCGAATCCTTCGCGTGCAGCGGCCAATGGCCGGCAGTGAAGGCGGTGTAGAGAAGGAAGGGCTGGTCCTTGCGGGCCTGTGCGTGGTCGCGGAGGAAGCGGACGGCGTGCTCGGCGATGGCGTCGGTGTAGTAGAAGGTTGCCGGACGATAGTCGGGGTCGTTGGCGACGGTGATGAGGCGATTGTCGCGGACGAGCGAACTGGGATCGAAGTAGCTGCCGGCGCCGTGGATGGTTCCGTAGAAACGGTCGAATCCGCGCTGGAGCGGCCAGTTGTTGGTTTCTGCCAGAACCTTGGCGCCCTGTCCCGGGGTGACGTGCCATTTGCCCACGGCGTAGTTGCGGTAGCCGGCCGGCTTCAGCGCTTCGGCGAGGGTGACGCTCTGGCGGTTGAGTTGCCCGCGGTAACCGGCGTGGGCGCGGTCTTCCATCATGTGTCCGACGCCCGCCTGATGCGGGTGCAGGCCGGTGAGGAGCGAGGTCCGCGTGGGGCAGCACCGTGCGGTGTTGTAGAACTGGGTGAAGCGGAGGCCGTCGCGGGCCAGGGCGTCGAGGTTGGGCGTCTGGATCTCGCCGCCGTAGCATCCGATGTCGGAGAAGCCGACGTCGTCACTGAGGATGACCAGGATGTTGGGGCGCTGGGCGGCGGTGGCGGCAGCGAGGGAGAAGCGCACGGCGATGGTCGCAAAAAGGGCGAGGCCGAAGAGGAGGGACGAGCGCTTCATGGGGGGGAGATTGAAGATTTCAGATTCAAGTTTGAAGTGAAGTTCTCGGATGCCAGATGGGGGAAGATGGAGTTTTGAAGATTCAAGTTTCGAGGGTGGTCCAGAACCCAGAACCTGATTGTAGGCCGCGTGACCTCACGCGGCGGATGATGGCGGCGCCGGGTGGGGGCACCCGGCCTTCAGGGGGAACTGGCTTCTGGGAGTTGGGAACTCTTCATCCACAGCCTCCTGACGTCGTCTGCTACGTCTGGAGGGGTAGCTGACGAGGTCACGAGGCAGAGATCTGGGAACTGGCTTCTGGGAGTTGGGAACTCTTCATCCACAGCCTCCTGACGTCGTCTGCTACGTCTGGAGGGGTAGCTGACGAGGTCACGAGGCAGAGATCTGGGAACTGGCTTCTGGGAGCTGGGAACTCTTCATCCACAGCCTCCTGACGTCGTCTGCTACGCGCGTCAACCTTGCAAATCTTCCATGGTGTGGAAGATTTGCATGGATGATCGAACGATCCATCGTTGCTGCTGTCCGTGCCGCCCTGGGGCGCCAGGCAGCCGTTGCCCTGCTGGGACCCCGGCAGGTGGGGAAGACAACCCTGGCACTCGACATCGCCCGGCAATCCAACGCGGTCTACCTCGACCTGCAGAAGGTTTCAGACCGCGCAAAACTCACCGATCCATCGGCCTACCTGTCCCAATTGGAAGATCGGTTGGTGATCCTGGATGAGGTGCATCGGACGCCGGACCTCTTTCCGATCCTGCGTGGCGTCATTGATGAGGGGCGTCGGCGCGGACACAGGACCGGACGCTTCCTGATCCTTGGCTCGGCCTCGACCGAACTCCTCCGGCAGAGCGGCGAAAGCCTGGCGGGCCGGATCACGTATCTGGACATGGGCCCGGTCCATCCCGGCGAGGTGGAGCCTGGCGATGATGAACGATTGTGGGTGCGGGGTGGATTTCCAGACAGCTTCCTGGCGCGCACCGCGACGGACAGCATGGAGTGGAGACAGGACCTGATCCGGACTTATCTGGAGCGGGACATTCCACAATTTGGTCCGCGGATTCCTGCCGAGACGTTGCGGCGCTTCTGGACGATGCTGGCGCATTCGCAGGGTGGGGTGCATAACGCCGCACGGTTGGGTGCCGGCCTGGAGATTAGTGGCCAGACGGTGAGTCGATATACCGACCTGCTGGTCGACCTGCTTCTGGTCCGTCGGCTGGCTTCCTACCATGTCAATGTGGGCAAGCGGTTGGTGAAGTCCCCGAAGATCTACATCCGCGACAGCGGGCTGCTGCACGCGCTGTTGGGCATCGGGGACCGGGACGCGTTGCTGGGGCATCCGGTCGTGGGTGGAAGCTGGGAGGGATTTGCGGTTGAGACCCTGTTGGCCGTCGCCCCTGTGCGAACGGTGCCCGGGTACTATCGGACGTCCGGTGGTGCCGA
This sequence comes from Limisphaerales bacterium, assembly GCA_965283655.1. Lineage (GTDB taxonomy): Bacteria > Verrucomicrobiota > Verrucomicrobiia > Limisphaerales > UBA9464 > UBA6176. The sequence goes on from CBDIPJ010000027.1 coordinate 8,772, forward strand.
AGTGGATCTGGTGCTGGAGTTCCCGGGTGGCCGGCGTTGGGTGGTGGAAATCAAGCGCAGTCCGGATGCGGTGCCCTCCCGCGGATTCCACGAGGCCTTCCGTGACTTGGAGGCGGAAAGGGGTTGGATCGTGCATGCCGGCAGCGGAAGGCACCCGTTGTCGAAGGGAATGGAAGCGATTGGACTCCGCGATCTGATGGCTGAGCTGAAGGGATGATGGAAGGCCGGGTTTCCCCACCTGGCGTGCTGGGGTTGCGCCGCGTGGGGGCACGCGGCCTACAGTTCTGGGGACTGGCAGCTGGCGACTGGGAGCTTTTCATCCACAGCCTCCTGACGTCGGCTACGTCCGTGAGGTAGTCGACGAGGTCACGAGGCGAACTGAAGATTGGGAACTCTTCATCCACAGCCTCCTGACGTCGTCTGCGACCCTTGAAACTTGGAACTTCGAAGTCCTGACATCCGGCGGTTGGGGTGGCAGGGTTGGGGACTTCATGCGGTTCGGATCAAACATGGGTGGTGGCGGAGCTGTCAGCGAGGAGGCTGGATGGCCCTCCGTGCGTTCAGGCCGTGACGCGCAGGACGGGATGGACGGGAGTGTGGTGCGATGAGTTCCGTTGCGAAGCCACCCCTTGCGGCCCGGATGTTGACGTGGTTGGCGGGGGCGCTGATCCGGCGTCCGGGATGGTTCCTGTGGCCGCAGGTGCTGCTGTTCTTCGCGTGCGTCGCCTACACGGTGTTCCAGCTGGAGTTCGACATGGACCGGAACTCGCTCGTGGGCGAGGACAAGCCGTCCCACCGCAACTTCATGGAGATGCGCCGGGAGTTCCCGAGCCAGGACGACATCGTGGTGGTGGTGGAAAGCAACGACACCGAGAAGAACCGTCAGGTCGTGGAGCGGTTGGGAGCGCGCCTGGAGGCGGAATCGGTGGCGGCGAATCCGACGAACCTGTTCGGGGATGTTTTCTACAAGGGCGACCTGCGGTTGATGGGGCGCAAGGCGCTCCTGTTCTTTCCGCAGACCAACCTGGTCGAGTTTTCGCGGGCGCTCGGGGATTACCGGCCGTTCATGAACCAATTCACGGGCGCCACCAACATGGCGTCCCTCTTCCGTCAGGTGAACACCCTGATCCGCAAGAGCGGACGGGAGCGTTCGGAGAAGACGGAATCGTTCGTGAAGGCGTTGCCGGCGATGGAGCGTCTGCTGCGGATGGCGGCGGAATCGTTGTCGCGTCCGGGGAATCCGCCGTCGCCGGGGGTGGAGGCGCTGTTCGGCGGTGGAGCGGAAGCGGAGCGGGCGAAGTACATCACGTTGGGCCAAGGCCGGGTCTACCTGCTTTCCGTGAAGCCGCCGCTGGTCGAGGTGACGGCCGCGGACGTGAAGCCGTCCCTGTGGGAACAGCTTCGTGGGAGGCCGGCCGATGCGACCGCAAAGCGGATCGAGGAGACGCGTGCCTCGCGGCAGGGGGCTGCGAACCGTGCGGCCATCCGAAGGACGCGGGAGTTGGTGAACGCGGTCAGTGCGGAAGTCCCGGGCGTGAACCTGGGGGTGACGGGTGAGAGCGTCCTCGCGCTGGACGAGATGAACCAGTCGGAGAAGGACTCGACGAAGGCGACGGTGCTGTCCCTGGTGATCTGCGCGTTGATCTTCGTGGTGGCCTACCGGCAGACCGGGCGGCCGCTGAAGGCGATGCTGTGCCTCGTGATGGGTCTGGGATACACGATGGGCTACACCACGCTGGTGGTGGGACACCTGAACATCCTGACGATCACGTTTGCTCCGATGCTGATTGGTCTGGCGATCGACTTCGGGGTGCACCTGGTGACGCGCTACGAGGAGGAGTTGAGGCATGGGTTGGGCGATCATGACGCGATGTTCAAGGCGGTCGTCTTCACCGGACAGGGTATCTTCACCGGATGCTTCACGACGGCGGGTGCGTTCTTTGCGATGGCGCTGACGGACTTCCGCGGCATCCAGGAGATGGGGGTGATCTCGGGCGGTGGGTTGCTGTTGTGCCTGGTTCCCATGATCACGGTGCTGCCCGTGCTGCTGTTGCGCGGGCGCCAGAACCGGATCGACAAGGTCGAGGGCGTGCGACAGCAGGCCGCGGCCGCACGGGTATCCTCCGAGGCGGGCACGGCGCCTGTGGAACCCCTGGACGCGCGCGCGCGGTTGGAGCGCATCTGGCTCGATCGGCCGTGGACGGTGATCGGGGTGGTGGCGGCGTTGTGCGTGCTTGCCGCCGTCCGGCTGCCCTCGGTGCGGTTCGATTACAACCTCCTGAACATGCAGAGCGCCGGGCTGCCGGCGGTGGTGTTCGAACACAAGCTCATCGCGTCGTCGGAAAAGTCCGTGCTGTTCGGAGCCTTGGTGGCGGATTCGTTGGAACACGCGGCAGAGCTGGAGGCGAAGGTGCAAGCGCTGCCCAGCGTGTCCTCGACCGATTCCATGGCGAAATATCTGTCCGAGGATTCACGGGCGAAGGTCGAGATCGTGCGTGCGGCGCGATCAAACCTCGCCGGACTGAAGTTCGCGCCGCTGGACCGGGGTCCGGTCGACCTCACCGACTTGAGCCAACGGCTCTGGGCGTTCGCCGGCTACATGGGGCTGGCCGCCGATGAGTTGACCAAGATGAAGGATCCCGAGCTCGCGGGACGGCTGCGCTCCATCGGGGCGGCGGCGCGGGAGATGCGGGTGGCAATGTTCCGTGGGGATCGGGAGGCGAATGCGGCGAAGCTCGGGCTATTCCAGCGGGCATTTCTGGGCGATGTGCAGGAGACGTTGATGGCGATCCAGGACCAGGACGATTCGGGGCCGCTGCGGGTCGAGGACTTGCCCGCGCAGTTGCGGAACCGCTTCGTCGGGAAGTCGGGCAAGCATCTGGTCCAGGTCTATCCGAAGCACGATGTGTGGAGTCGGGAGGAACAGGCGACCTTCGTGCGTGAACTGCGGAGTGTGGATCCGAAGGTCACCGGAACTCCGGTTCAGCTCTACGAGTACACGTCGCTGCTCAAGAATTCGTACGTCGAGGCCGCGTGGTGGGCGTTGGGCGCGATCGTGATCCTGGTGTTCCTCCACTTCCGGTCGCTGGGGCCGGTGCTCCTTTCGCTGCTGCCGGTCGCCATTGGTACCTTGTGGATGGTGGGGTTCATGGGCTGGACCGGCATTCCGTTCAATCCGGCCAACATCATGACCCTGCCGCTCGTCATCGGCATTGGCGTCACCAACGGCATCCACATCCTCAACCGGTTCGCCGAGGAGGCGAATCCCAGCATCCTGGCGAAGAGCACCGGCAAGGCCGTGCTGGTGTCGGGGCTGACGACGATTGCCGGGTTTGGAAGCCTGATCGTGGGCGAGCATCAAGGGATCCAGAGCCTGGGCTGGATCATGGCGGTCGGCACGGGCACGTGCATGATCGCGGGCCTGACGTTCCTGCCGGCGGTGCTGACGTTGCGGGGGCGGGGCAAGGCGGCTGGCTGAAATGTAAAATTTATAGACGCGACCCCATTGCCTGGGCTGGGGTGGCGACGTCTGCGTCGCCCTTCCAAAGCCTTTGGTGTGCGATCACGACGCTGACGCGGCTTCCCAGCGCTCCGGGGAATCCCCTCGAGCAGGGCCTTCAGGCGCGCGCCACGGGCCGGCTGGATGTGTGTGATGTAGGCGATCCGACCACGCAGGTGGGCTTCGAAGTCCGCGTGTCCGTCCCGGTTCTGTGAGGCGCTGCCGTGCCGACCGATGTTGTGCAGGATGGCCTTCAATTGGTCGTACTGTTCCCGGGGCACCGCCGGCTTTTCGTTGAGCACCAGTCCGACGGCCCGTTGCGAGACCGCCTGGGTCTGGACCCGGACCTTGCGCCAGTTCACTTCAAAGCTTTCCTCCATCACGATCGCACCGACCCGCGTGAGCAGGGCGTCGGCGGCCCGATGCAGCTCGGGTCCACCGCTGAACAACAGGTCGTCCGCGTATCGGGTGTAACTGGCTCCGGCCGCTTCGGCGTAGCCGCGCAACCGGCAGTCGAGGCGGAAGGCCGCGAGATTCGCGAGAGCGGGCGAAGCGGGGCTTCCCTGCGGCAGATGCGGCATCCGATGCCGTTGTCGGATCCGGCTCGAAGCGCCCGTTGGGCATCCCGCGAGAATGTGTGAAGGCGTGGATGTCGTGCACAGGCACGCCAGCAGACGGGCCACGGCAACGGGATACCCGGCGTGACGGAAGATGGCGTCCACGCGGGCGCGGGAGATCGAGGGGAAGAAGTCTGCCAGGTCCAGGCGCAGGACGGTTGCTTTCCCGGTGTGCGGCTCGACGTGGGAAAGCGTGTTCCGTCCGATGACGAATCCATGGGCGGATTCGTGTACGGGAATTGACTGCAGGATCCCGTCGAGGATCCGCCGTTGGACTTGGGCGAGGCGTGGCTTCGGAGCTTCGAGCAACCGGTATCCGCCCGTCTTCTTGGGAATCCATTGCCAGCGGTAGTGTCGCAGGGCCTGCGACGCCCCGCGGCGCAACCATTCGCCTGGGTCGGCGAACCAGAGCAGATCGTTGGGGTCCAGCCCCAGCCAATCAGCCAGTTCGCCCGCCGACTCCAGACGCTGTACTGGCCAACGCCATCGGGCTTCCTGGAGGGGTTCGATCAGGAGTCGCTCGTACAAGCGTGGCCGTTGACGGGTGAGTGCCGCGCACAGCGAGTCGTTCACCGACAGGATCGCCGTCACCGCCTCCAACGTGGGTCGACTGCCGGGCGGATGCTGCCGGAGGACTTTCGTGATGGCCGAGGAGAACGCGCGCGGGCATTTGCCGAGCTGGCTCTGGACCCGCTGCTGCATGGATTCCCGATCCCATTCCCCCCGGAGGAGCAGGCGGGCCAGTGCTCGGATTTCCGCAGTGATCGGCATCAGACAGATGGACGCTGCCCCAACGTGTCCTGTCTGGCGGGAGCAAGCCTGCACCTCGGGTGCAGTGGCGCTCCTGCGATGGAATACCGGATGATCCAACTCCCCGGGGTAACCCCGGAGGACCGGAGACGGGCTCCGGTCGGCTTGGGGCAGCGTCTTTGGCGACTGTTCGTTGGGGTCTCTCCCCATTCAATCACGGACTTGGCCGTGCCTCTGTTGAAGGCCGGGTGCCCTCACCCGGCGGATCCTTCAATCGCCGCGTGGGGACATGCGGCCTTCAGGGGGAGACCACTGGCGGCCTCCCCCTCCTCCCTTCAGTTCATCGCGTCGAAGCGGTCCAGGTTCATGACCTTGGTCCAGGCGGCGACGAAGTCTCCGACAAACTTCTGGCGGCCGTCGGTGCTGGCGTAGACCTCGGAGAGGGCACGCAATTGCGAGTTCGATCCGAACACCAGATCGACCGAGGTGGCCATCCACTTGGCCTTTCCGGTGGTCCGTTCCGTTCCCTCGTAGAAGTGCGCGCACTTCGGCGAGACCTTCCAGTCGACGTTCATGTCGAGGAGGTTCACGAAGAAGTCATTCGACAGGACGCCGGGAGTTGCCGTGAGCGCGCCGAGCTGCGGGTACCCGACGTTGGCACCGAGCACGCGGAGTCCGCCGATGAGCACGGTCATCTCGGGTGCGGAGAGCGTGAGGAGTTGGGCGCGGTCGACGAGTGTCTCGGGAGCCGGCCGGTCCAGTTCAAGACCGAGGAAGTTGCGGAAGCCGTCCTGCTTCGGCTCGAGCACGGCGAATGAATCGACATCGGTCATGTCCTGCGTGGCATCGGTGCGGCCCGGGGTGAAGGGAACGCGGACGTCATGCCCCCCCTTGCGGGCGGCCGCTTCCACTGCGGCTGAGCCGGCCAGGACGATCATGTCGGCCAGCGAAACCTTCCGGGTCTTGCTGGAGGCGTTGAAATCCTTCTGGAGGCGTTCGAGCACGGAGAGCACCTCGGCCAGCTGCTTCGGTTGGTTGACCTCCCAATCCTTCTGCGGGGCGAGACGGATGCGCGCACCGTTGGCGCCGCCGCGACGGTCGCTGCCGCGGAAGGTGGAGGCGGAAGCCCAGGCGGTGGTGATCAATTGCGGGATGGGAACCCCGGAAGCGAGGACGCGGGTCTTGAGGAGTTCGACGTCCTCGGCGTTGACGGGCTCGAAGTCCAGCGGGGGCAGGGGATCCTGCCAGGTGAGCTGCTCCTTGGGTACCTCGGCTCCGAGGTAGCGGGAGCGCGGACCCATGTCGCGATGGGTGAGCTTGAACCAGGCCTTGGCGAAGGCCGCCTCGAACTGGTCGGGATTCTCGAGGAAACGCTTTGTGATCTTTCCGTAGGCGGGATCCATCCGCAGGGCGATGTCGGTGGTGAACATGATCGGCGCATGCTTCTTCGAGGCGTCATGGGCATCGGGGACCGTGCCCTTGGCGGCACCGCCCTTTGGGGTCCACTGATGAGCACCGGCGGGGCTCTTGGTCAGCTCCCATTCGTGGCCGTAGAGGTTGGCGAGGTACATGTGGGTCCAGCGTGTGGGGGCGGCGGTCCAGGCACCCTCGAGTCCGCTGGTGATGGTATCCACGCCCTTGCCGGAACCGAACTTGTTCTTCCATCCAAGCCCCTGTTCCTCGAGCGGTGCGGCCTCGGGTTCGGGGCCAACATTGCTGGCTTTTCCGGCGCCGTGTGCCTTTCCAAAGGTGTGACCGCCGGCGATGAGCGCCACGGTTTCCTCATCGTTCATGGCCATGCGGGCGAAGGTTTCGCGGATGTCCTTGGCCGCGGCGAGGGGATCAGGATTGCCGTTCGGTCCCTCGGGGTTGACGTAGATGAGCCCCATCTGCACGGCGGCGAGCGGCTTCTCCAGCTTGCGGCCCTCGGCGTAACGCTTGTCGCCCATCCACTCGGCCTCCGGTCCCCAGTAGATGTCCTCCTGCGGTTCCCACACGTCCTCGCGTCCGCCGGCAAAGCCGTAGGTCTTGAAGCCCATGGACTCGAGCGCGACGTTTCCGGTGAGGACCATCAGGTCCGCCCACGAGATGCGGTTGCCGTACTTCTGTTTGATCGGCCACAGCAGGCGGCGGGCCTTGTCGAGGTTGGCGTTGTCGGGCCAGCTGTTGAGGGGTGCGAAGCGTTGGGTGCCATAACCGGCGCCGCCGCGACCGTCGGTCACCCGGTAGGTGCCGGCGCTGTGCCATGCCATGCGGATGAAGAGTGGTCCGTAGTGACCGTAATCAGCGGGCCACCAGTCCTGCGAGGTGGTCATCAGCTTCTCGATGTCCTTCTTGAGCGCGGGGAGGTCCAGCTTGGCGAACTCCTCGGCGTACCGGAACCGGCTGCCCATCGGATTCCCGCGGGGTGAGTTCTGGTGGAGGATCCGGAGGTTGAGCTGGTTCGGCCACCAATCCTGCGTGGTCTTGGCACTGCCGACCGTGTGACGGCTCGGGGGTGCCGGTTGCCCCATGACCGGGCATTGGGCGGGTGCTGCGCCCGTCGGGGCGGGCTGCGCGTTCTGGGCGTTGGCGGAACCTGCGGCGAGCAGGGCCAGCGACGCGACCCAGGCGAAGGAAGTCGGTGATGTTTTCATGGAGTGACAGCGGACAGACTGTGGATCTGGTGTGCCGCCAGAGGCCGGAGCGGCCCTGGTGACCCATCAGTTATAGGCCTTGGCCAGCCATTCATCCAATGCATCGTTCGTATCGTTGCGATACCCAAGGTGCATTGTTAGCCTGCGGTCATGCGAAGCGATCTCAACCTGCATGCGCTCGAACAGTTCGTGGCCCTGGCGCGGACGCGGAACTTCACGCGGGCGGCGGAGGAGTTGCACGTGTCGCAGCCGGCCATGAGTCGGTCCATCCGGAAACTGGAGGAACAACTCGGCAGCCCATTGTTCGAACGGAGGCCGCGTGAGGTGGTGCTGACGGATCTTGGCGAGCGGTTGCTGGAGCGGGCGCGCGAAATCCTCCGGATGATCGATGAGACCCTGACCGAGCTTTCCGAGGCGGGGCGTCATCCGCGGATCCGGCTGGGAGCGATCCCGACGATTGCACCGTACTTCCTGCCACGGATCCTGGGTGGATTCTCGGAGGTGCGGCCGGAGGTGCGGGTGGTGGTCCAGGAGGATACGACGGACCAGTTGGTGCGGCGGTGCAGCCAGGGCGAACTCGACGTGGTGATCCTGGCCCTGCCGCTGGCGGCACCCGCACTGCAGGTGGAACCCCTGTTCGAGGAGGAGTTGTTGCTGGTGATGCCGGTGCAGCACTCGCTCGCGTCGTCGAGGACGGTTCCCATCAACGCCCTCGAGCGGTTTCCCTTCGTGACCCTCAACGAGGTTCATTGCCTCTCGGAGAACATCGCGTCGTTCTGCCGGCGGAAGTCCGTGCAACCGGTCTCGATGGAGCGCACGAGCCAGTTGGTGACGGTGCAGGAACTGGTCTCGTTGGACCACGGCCTCTCCATCGTTCCGGAGATGGCGCGCGAAATCGATACGAGCGAGACGCGGGTTTACCGGTCGTTCACCGGGGATCGACCGCAGCGGACGGTGGCGCTGGGTTGGAACCCGCAACGGCCCATGGGCGAAGCCGTCCAGGCCTTCATGAAGCACGTGAGGGAACAGTCGGTCAGGAAAGCGGGTGCCAGACCTGCTCCAGGTCCAACCCCTCGAAATCCTTCACCTTCGAAGTCGCGAACCGGGTGATGTGGCGGTGGAGGAGGCTTTGGCGGGTCGCATCCCGATCCTAGCCCCGCAGGTACAGGGTGGCGACGTCCGCGTCGCCGTTCCAAAGCCTTTCTCCGGGCGATGAGGACATCGCCGCCCCGAAACCATTCCCAAAGGGGGCAGTGTAAGGATGCGAGTGTTCTGCGAACTCCCAGAACCGGGACTTGACGGACGGCGGGCGCATTTCTAGCGTTCGCGCCCTGTGGTGGTGGCCGTAGCTCAATGGTAGAGCTCCAGATTGTGGTTCTGGTTGTTGCGGGTTCGAGTCCCGTCGGTCACCCCAACCCTCCTCTTGGTCTCATTGATCCTCCTCTCGCTGAGTTTCACCGAGTCTTTCCGGATCAGGCCCTGACTTTCGTTCCTCCTGCTTCCATTCTCGTCCACGGATGCATCTCTGGTGGAGTCCGCCCGACTCCGTTTCCCATCTCGAGTCCGAACTGGCCCGATCCCTTCCGGGGCGCGCCTTGCTGCGCCCGGCTCCGGGTTTCGTTGGCGTCGAAACTGTGGAAGCGGCCGGGCTTCCCCCGTGATGGCTTTTGCGGCGCAGGCGTTGCCGGAAGCCGCCGTGGTGCCAATTCCATCGATCCGGTCCGTGGCGGAGGTTCTCGTGGATCGGATCGTGGATGGGTTTCCCGAGGAGGGTCCGTGGCGGATGCACGTGGTGCCGTGTTTTGGTCAGGGAACCGCTGGGGAACATCGCTGTGCGCTGATCGAGGAAGCCGTGATCGAAGGGGTACGCAAACGCCGTCGGTCACGATTGCGGAACCGTCTCACGGAACCCGGGTTGGTGGCTCCGAACGAATCGTGGATCCAGTTGTTGCTGGCGTCGCCGGATTCCGGGGTGCTTTCGGTGGCGGGTGCGCCGGTGGCGCATGCCTGGCGGTCCGGGCTGGTTCCGGTTCCGGCGGGACGCATTCCGGTGGCGGTGGATAAATCCGCACCGAGTCGGGCATTTGCAAAGCTGGTGGAATCAGAGATCCGGCTGGGAGAGCGGATCCGGTCGGGGGAGACGGTGGTCGATCTGGGGGCGTGTCCGGGCAGCTGGACCTACGTCGCCGTGAGACGTGGGGCCCGGGTGATCTCGGTGGACCGAACCGAGCTTCGGGAGGATCTGATGCGCAGTCCCGGGGTGATGTTCCATCGGGGGGACGCCTTCACGTTCCAGCCACCGGGGCCGGTGGACTGGTTGGTATGCGACGTGATCGCCGCCCCGGACCGGAGCATCGGGCTGGCGCTGGACTGGGTGCGGAAGGGTTGGGCGCGGCGATTCGTGGTGACGATCAAGTTCAAGGGCGTCGAGGAGTATCCCAAGCTGGATCGATTGAAGTCTGAACTGGCCCCACTGTGTGCGGAGTTCCGTCTGGCGCGGTTGTGCGCGAACAAGAACGAGGCGTGTGTGATGGGGGGACTTTGACGCTGGGGTTTGAAGATTTCAGCCGGATCGCCCGTTGCCAGATTCGAGTCCCCAGGAACCCCGCCTCGTCATCACCATGATTACCGGCCAAGGATGGCGCGAGTCCCGCGTTGTCGCGGTGAAAGATCGATCAATGCCATGAAGACTGACCTGACAGTTCGCGTGATCCGTCCGCCGAGTTCCCTGCCGTTGGCCGGTGCGCTGCGTTGGTGCATGTCGCTCGCGGGACTGCTGCTGCTGGCGGGCGTTGCGGACCCGGTGTTCGCACGACGGGCGATCACGGCCGACGCAGGTCGCGAAGGGCCGAAGGAATGGCCGGCGAACACCAACAGGCACACGGTGGTGATCGTCCGGAGCGCGAGCGACGACGCGGGGCGGGCCTTGATCGTCCGGGCCGAGGGCTTGCAGCCGGATCGGGCGGAATTGGCGAAGGCGGCGGGCGACGTTCCGCTGCCCCGGGAAGGGAAGGTGTGGTGGTTTCGGGAGCAGTTCGGCATCCGTCTTCCGTACGCCGTGACCGGGGATGCCGTGACGTATTACACGGGCCTGGTGACGGGCTACGGCAAGACCCGGATGAAGCGGTACGCCGAGCCATCCAGCGCCTTGAAGTATACCGCGGCGGTGAAGCCGCATGAGCGTTTCGAGATGGATGGCAAGAGTTGGCAGAACGTCGACGTCGTCACGTTGAAGCTCGAGTTCCGCCAGTCGTTCTGCGCGACGGGCACGGAGGCGTTCGGGTTCACGAAGGAGCGGACGGTCGTGTTCGATGCGCAGGGCAAGGTGCTGCACGTCTCCGGCGATGGCGTGACGGATGTGCCGGTGATGGCGATCTAGATCCGGTGGCCGTGGACCTGCAGTTTGTGGACGGCTTCAACGAGGTTGTTGGCGTTCAACTTTCGGTAGGCGTTCCGGACATGGCTGCGCAGGGTGTTCTGGCTGATGCCCAGGTGGCTGGCGGCTTCCTTGTACCGCGCGCCGGTGGCGAGCTGTTCCATCACGCGACTCTCACCGCAGGTCAGCATGGAACGTTGGGGGGAGTGGCCCTGGTCTGGCTTGCGGTGGTGCTTCCATACCACCTGCGACGCCCGGTTGCTCAATGGGATGCCTCCCCGGGAAACGTCGGCGATGCGCCGAAGGATTTCGTCGGGACCCTCCGACTTCAGGAGGTAGCCATCGGCACCGCATTGGAGCGCGTACAGGATGGCATCCGTGCCGGTGTCGTGACTGAGGATGATGATCGGACACGCGGGATTGGTCGCGCGCAGGGACTGGAGCAGCGACGGAAGGGGGAATCCCGGGATGTCGGGATCAATCAGGAGGACGTGGATGCCGAGGCGCTTCAGGAGGGTGACGGGCGTGGAGAGGAATGAGCCAAAGGTCCCCACGCAGCGCACGTTGTGGGGCCGCCTTGCGGCGTGTTCCTCGACCTCTCCGCGGAACCGGTCATCGGAATCCACGAGGGCGAATCGGACCTCGGGCCGCGCGGGATGAACGATTCCTGGAAGAGGCACCATAGGGGTGCATCCTGCCTCAAGGAGGGTGCCCTGCTGCAACCCTCCTGAGGTCCCGGCATGTCCCGGATGCATGGGACATTTGTCCCACGGTGTGGTGCGCGTCCTGACAGGGGTTGTGGCGGGGGAATGGATCACGCGGAGACGCGGAGGACGGAAACGGGTATTGCCGCAAGGATCGCAAGAAGACGCAAAAAGCCGGAAGGGCCGGCAACGAACCCAGCCAGCACCCCATCGGTTCCCTCTTTTGCGTTCTCTGCGGCTTTTGCGGCTGGATCCCTCGGCGATCTCCGCGGCTACCAAGGAACTGAGGAGCTACTGAGTTGTAGGCCGGGTGCCCTCACCCGGCGACTGCATCGAAGACTGTAGGCGAGCTGCAGACCGCCAGTTCATTGCTGCAAAACACCCCTTCCGTAGAGGGTCGGTTCTTCGCGTGTGGCAAAACGAAATGGCGGCAGGGAATGGATCACGCGGAGACGCGGAGGGCCGAAACGGGTGTTGCCGCAAGGATCGCAAGAAGACGCAAAAAGCCGAAGAGGCCGGCAGCGAACCCAGCCAGCACCCAATCGGTTCCCTCTTTTGCGTTCTATGCGTCTTTTGCGGCTGGATCCCTCGGCGATCTCCGCGGCTCCGCGTGAGATAAAAGGAATTGGCGGCAGGGAATGGTTCACGCGGAGGCGGTTTTGCAGCAATGAACTGGGAGTCTCCGGCTCGTTGACAGTTTTCAGTGCATGCGCCGGGTGAGGGCACCCGGCCTCCAGCTCTGTGGGTCCTCCGTTCATTGGTCGACGCGGAGGGGGTGGGGAGGCTGTTTTACCCGAGGCGGCATTCTCGACAGGGGAATGCCCGAAATGGCAGAAGGGAAGTGATGCGCAGCCAAGGAACATCATCGGCCTGGATCCGGAATCCCCTGTTGGTTTCCGGAGTGGTCCTGATGGTGGGATTGTTCGTGACCGGGTTCGAGGCGCGATCGACGTGGAAGGATGCCCGGGCGGCGGATCGTCGTCGGTTCGAGGCTGCGTGTGAGTCGATGTGGGAGCTGTTGGAGTCCCAGATCGAGATGCACCAGCACGCGTTGGAACGGTTCCAGGATTTCACGGAAAACAAATGGCCGGTGGGAGTGGGCGAGTGGAACAACTTCGTCCACACGGTGCATCCGGTGTTCAACTATGCCGGATTGGCGGAGATCCGGTTCGTGGCATTGTCCTCCAGCCTTTGGCGGCGGCTGATCAATTGTTCGATCCATCCAGCGATCAAAGGGAGGGGGAATCAAAACCTATCCATGCCGGCGGAGGTCGATTCGCCAGCGCCGCCCGAAGTGTTCCTGTGGCAATCGCGGCGGTGGATGATCCCGAATCGAAACCTATCCATGCCGGCGGAGGTCGATTCGCCGGCGTCGCGCGAACTGTTCCTGTGGCAATCCCGGAGGTGGTTGATCCCGAATCGGTGCCAGTCGGTGGATGCGGATCCGGTGCTGCAGTTGGTGATGAGCCGAGCGATGGTGGCCGGATTGGCGCGCGTCACGCCTCCACGGGCGATCGGGGTCGATTGGACTGGCAAGGTCGTGTACGGGTTTACCTTCGCGATTCCCGCGTACGCCGGCAAACTGTCTGACCTGCCTTCGGATCGTTACCACCACTACGACGTGAACAAGGAGACGGAGACAAACTTCCGTCGTTGCGAGACCGCGCTGGGATTCACCCTGGGGTCGATCTCGGTGGATCGGATCCTGGCCAACACCTTCGGCACCGGGCCGCAGGAGATCTGCATGGAGCTGCTGGATGTGGATCGAAACGGGGTGAAACGGCCGCTGTTGGAATTCCCGCCGGCCTGGGCCGCGACGTGGGGGGCGGGTCCGGACGGCCTCACCTGGGAGCCCACGTTCCGGTCGGAATCCATGCACCCGCACTATACTGGCAAGCTGCTGGCGCGGTTCCATTCGACACCGTTGTTCGATCAGCGCTCGACGGCGCGGCGTGCCTGGTTGGTGTTGTGGATGGGATCCGGGTTGAGCCTGGCCATGTCGACGGTGCTGTGGGTGCAGATGCGGGGACGTGAGCGGGCGACGCGGCTCGCGTCGGCACTGGATGAGTCGCGTCAGTTGTTGGGTCGGGCTTCGGAGTTGCAAAGCCGCATCAGCCGTGACCTGCACGACGGGACGGTGCAATCGTTGTTTGCGATCGAGATGGGGCTGAGCCGTGCGGCGCGTCGGCTGGGAGAAACGGAAGAGGCGCGGATGATCTCGGACGCGATCCGGGAGATGGACGCGATGATCGGGGATTTGCGCGGATTCCTGACGGAGTTGGATCCGGAGATCTCACCGACGCAACCGGCGGTGTCGGCGCTGTCGGTGCTGGCGGATCGGCTGAGGAAGGCGACGTCGCGGGAGGTGGTGCTGGAGGCGGAGGAAGGTGCGGATGCGGGGTTGGGTCAGGTGGCGGTGGTGAACCTGCTGCAGGCGGCGCGGGAGGGGACGAGCAACGCGCTGCGGCATGGTGGGGCGGTGCAGGTACGGCTGCGGTTGACGCGGGAATCGGGGGGCCGGGTGCGGTTGAGCATCCGGGATGACGGGAAGGGATTCGTGGTGACGGAGGAGGCGTTGCGTGTGGGCGGAGGGCTGACGAACCTGAGGCAGCGGGCGGAGAAACTGGGAGGGCGGTTGCTGGTGGAATCGCGTCCCGGTGGTCCTACGGAAGTTCACTTCGAGATTTCGACCCATGAATGAGGCATCCGTGGGCGTGCAGACGACCGCGGCTCCGGGTGGGGCAGGAGGAATGGAAAGGGGGAATGGATCACGTGGAGGACGCGGAGGACGGAAACGGGTATTGCCGCAAGGATCGCAAGAAGACGCAAAAAGCCGGAAGGGCCGGCAAGGAACCCAGCCAGCACCCCATCGGTTCCGTGTTTTGCGTTCTATGCGTTTTTTGCGGCTGGATCCCTCGGCGATCTCCGTGGCTACCAAGGAACGGAGGAGCTACTGAGTTGTAGGCCGGGTGCCCTCCCCGGCGTTGTTGAAGGAGCCGCCGGGTGAGGGCACCCGGCCTCCAGCTCTGTGGGTCCTCCGTTCATTGGTCGGCGGGGAGGGGGTAGGAGGCTGTTTTACCCGAGGCGGCATTCTCGACAGGGGAATGCCCGAAGTGGCAGAAGGGAAGTGATGCGCAGCCAAGGAACATCATCGGCCTGGATCCGGAATCCCCTGTTGGTTTCTGGAGCGGTCCTGATGGTGGGATTGCTGGTGACCGGGTTCGAGGCGCGATCGACGTGGAAGGACGCCCGAGCGGCGGATCGTCGTCGGTTCGAGGCTGCGTGTGAGTCGATGTGGGAGCTGTTGGAGTCCCAGATCGAGATGCACCAGCACGCTTTGGAACGGTTCCAGGATTTCACGGAACGCCAATGGCCCGTGGACCTGGGCGAGTGGAACAACTTCGTCCACACGGTGTATCCGGAGTTCAACTATGCCGGATTGGCGGAGATCCGGTTCGTGGCGTTGTCGTCCAGTCTTTGGCGGCGGCTGATCAAGTGTTCGATCCATCCAGTGATCAAAGTTAGGGGCTATCAGAATTTCTCCATGCCGGCGGGGGTCGATTCGCCGGCGTCGCGCGAAGTGTTCCTGTGGCAATCCCGGAGGTGGATGATCCCGAATCGGTGCCAGTCCGTGGATGCGGATCCGGTGCTGCAGTTGGTGATGAGCCGAGCGATGGTGGCCGGATTGGCGCGTGTCACGCCTCCACGGGCGATCGGGGTCGATTGGACTGGCAAGGTCGTGTACGGGTTTACCTTCGCGATACCTGCGTACGCCGGCAAACTGTCTGACCTGCCTTCGGATCGTTACTACTACTACGGCGTCGACAAGGAGGTGGAGACAAACTACCGACGTTGCGAGACCGCGCTGGGATTCACCCTGGGGTCGATCTCGGTGGATCGGATCCTGGCCAACACCTTCGGTACCGGGCCGCAGGAGATCTGCATGGAGCTGCTGGATGTGGATCGAAACGGTGTGAAACGGCCGCTGTTGGAATTTCCGCCGGCCTGGGCCGCGACGTGGGGGGCGGGTCCGGACGGACTCACCTGGGAGCCCACGTTCCGGTCGGAATCCATGCACCCGCACTATACTGGCAAGCTGCTGGCGCGGTTCCATTCGACACCGCTGTTCGATCAGCGCTCGACGGCGCCGCGCGCCTGGACGGTGCTGTGGATGGGAACGGGATTGAGCCTGGCGATCTCAG
This sequence comes from Limisphaerales bacterium, assembly GCA_965283655.1. Classification (GTDB taxonomy): domain Bacteria; phylum Verrucomicrobiota; class Verrucomicrobiia; order Limisphaerales; family UBA9464; genus UBA6176. The sequence continues at coordinate 24,556 of CBDIPJ010000027.1, forward strand.
CGGTGCTGTGGGTGCAGATGCGGGGACGTGAGCGGGCGACGCGGCTGGCGTCGGCACTGGATGAGTCGCGTCAGTTGTTGGGTCGGGCTTCGGAGTTGCAAAGCCGCATCAGCCGTGACCTGCACGACGGGACGGTGCAATCGTTGTTTGCGATCGAGATGGGGCTGAGCCGGGCGGCGCGTCGGCTGGGAGAAACGGAAGAGGCGCGGATGATCTCGGACGCGATCCGGGAGATGGACGCGATGATCGGCGACCTGCGCGGATTCCTGACGGAGTTGGATCCGGAGATCTCACCGACGCAACCGGCGGTGTCGGCGCTGTCGGTGCTGGCGGATCGGCTGAGGAAGGCGACGTCGCGGGAGGTGGTGTTGGAGGCGGAGGAAGGTGCGGATGCGGGGTTGGGTCAGGTGGCGGTGGTGAACCTGCTGCAGGCGGCGCGGGAGGGGACGAGCAACGCGCTGCGGCATGGTGGGGCGGTGCAGGTACGGCTGCGGTTGACGCGGGAATCGGGGGGCCGGGTGCGGTTGAGCATCCGGGATGACGGGAAGGGATTCGTGGTGACGGAGGAGGCGTTGCGTGTGGGCGGAGGGCTGACGAACCTGAGGCAGCGGGCGGAGAAACTGGGAGGGCGGTTGCTGGTGGAATCGCGTCCCGGTGGTCCGACGGAAATTCACTTCGAGATTTCGACCCATGAATGAGGCATCCGTGGGCGTGCAGACGACCGCGGCTCCGGGTGGGACAAGAGGAATGGATAGGGGAATGGATCACGTGGAGGACGCGGAGGACGGAAACGGGTATTGCCGCAAGGATCGCAAGAAGACGCAAAAAGCCGGAAAGGCTGGCAACGAACCCAGCCAGCACCCCATCGGTTCCCTGTTTTGCGTTCCCTGCGTCTTTTGCGGCTCGCTCCCTCGGCGATCTCCGCGGCTCCGCGTGAGACAAAAGGAATTGGCGGCGGGGAAAGGTTCACGCGGAGGCGGTTTTGCAGCCATGAACTGGGAGTCTCCCGCTCGTTGACCGTCTTCAGTGCATTCGCCGGGTGAGGGCACCCGGCCTTCACCCCCCACAGCCTCCTGACGTCGTCTGCTACGATCGAAGAGGGTAGCTGACGAGGTCACGAGGCAGTGGGTGGAGAGTTCCCAATGGAAGGCCGGGTGCCCTCCCCGGCGTTGTTGAAGGAGCCGCCGGGTGAGGGCACCCGGCCTTCAGCTCTGTGGGTCCTCCGTTCATTGGTCGACGCGGAGGGGTGGGAGGCTGTTTTACCCGAGGCGGTACCCTCGACAGGGGAATGCCCGAAGTGGCAGAAGGGAAGTGATGCGCAGCCAAGGAACATCATCGGCCTGGATCCGGAATCCCCTGTTGGTTTCCGGAGTGGTCCTGATGGTGGGATTGCTGGTGACCGGGTTCGAGGCGCGATCGACATGGAAGGACGCCCGGGCGGCGGATCGTCGTCGGTTCGAGGCTGCGTGTGAGTCGATGTGGGAGCTGTTGGAGTCCCAGATTGAGACGCATCAGCACGCGTTGGAACGGTTTCAGGACTTCACGGAACGCCAATGGCCAGTGGACCTGGGCGAGTGGAACAACTTCGTCCACACAGTGAATCCAGAGGTGAACTGTGCCGGGTTGGCAGAGATCCGGTTCGTGGCGTTGTCGTCCAGTCTTTGGCGGCGGCTGATGCAGTGTGCGATCCATCCGTCCGTGCAAGCGAAGATCTCGCCAGACACAGCCATGCCGGCGGAGGTGGATTCCCCGGCCTCGCGGGAACTGTTTCTATGGCAGTCCCGGAGGTGGATGAGCCCGGATCGGTGCCCGCGGGTGGATGCAGATCCGGTGCTGCAGGTGTTGATGGCCCGGACGATGGTGGACGGACTGTCGCGAGTGACGGCTCCACGGGCGATCGGGGTCGATTGGGCTGGCAAGGTCGTACGCGGGTTTACCTTCGCGATTCCGGCCTACTCCGGCAAGATGTCCGCCTTGCCCACGGATCGCTATTACCATCATAGCGATGATGCCAGACTGGAAGTATTCCACCGTCGTTGCGAGACGGTGCTGGGATTCACCCTGGGTTCGATCTCCGTGGATCGGATCATGGCCAGCACCTTCGGAAACAGCCCGCAGGAGATCTGCATGGAGCTGCTGGAGGTGAATTGGAATGGCGTGATGAAGCCGCTGTTGGAGTTTCCTCCGGCCTGGGCTTCAACGTGGGGAACCCGTCCGGACGAATTGTCCTGGCAGCCGACGTTCCGGTCGGAATCCATTCACCCGCACTACACCGGCAAGCTGCTGGCGCGGTTCCATTCGACGCCCTTGTTTGATCAGCACTCGACGGCGCCGCGCGCGTGGACGGTGCTGTGGATGGGAACGGGATTGAGCCTGGCGATCTCAGCGGTGCTGTGGGTGCAGATGCGGGGACGTGAGCGGGCGACGCGACTGGCGTCGGCACTGGATGAGTCGCGTCAGTTGTTGGGTCGGGCCTCGGAGTTGCAGACCCGCATCAGCCGGGACCTGCACGACGGGACGGTGCAATCGTTGTTTGCGATCGAGATGGGGCTGAGCCGAGCAGCGCGTCGGTTGGGAGGGACGGAAGAGGCGCGGATGATCTCGGACGCGATCCGGGAGATGGACGCGATGATCGGCGACCTGCGCGGATTCCTGACGGAGTTGGATCCGGAGATCTCACCGACGCAACCGGCGGTGTCGGCGTTGTCGGTGCTGGCGGATCGGCTGAGGAAGGCGACGTCGCGGGAGGTGGTGTTGGAGGCGGAGGAAGGTGCGGATGCGGGGTTGGGTCAGGTGGCGGTGGTGAACCTGCTGCAGGCGGCGCGGGAGGGGACGAGCAACGCGCTGAGGCATGGCGGGGCGGTGCAGGTGCGGCTGCGATTGACGAGGGAATCGGGGAGCCGGGTGCGGTTGAGCATCCGGGATGACGGGAAGGGATTCGTGGTGACGGAGGAGGCGTTGCGTGTGGGTGGAGGGCTGACGAACCTGAGGCAGCGGGCGGAGAAACTGGGAGGGCGGTTGCTGGTGGAATCGCGTCCCGGGGGTCCGACGGAAGTTCACTTCGAGATTTCAACCCATGAATGAGGCATCCGGATTGGTGCGGGTGATCGTGGTGGACGATCACCCGGTGGTGGCGGCAGGCGTACGTGCGTTGCTCGGGGATTATCCCGAGCTGGAGCTCGTCGGGGTGGCCGCATCGGGGCGGGAGGCGATCGAGCAGTGCCGGACCTTGAGGCCCGACGTGCTGTTGTTGGATCTGAGGCTTCCGGATGTGTCGGGAGCCGAGGTGTGTCGTCGGGTGAAGCAGGAATCTCCGGAGGTGCGGGTGGTGATCCTGACGTCGTACGGGGATGATGCGAACGTGCTGACGGCGTTGGCTTCGGGAGCGGACGGCTACCTGTTGAAGCACGCCGGGGGAGCGAACATTGGCGAGGCGTTGGTGAAGGTGTCGCGTGGGGAGCAGGTGCTCGATTCGGCGGTCGCGGGTGTGGTGATGCGGGCGGCGACCGGGCAGGGTCGTGACGAAGCAGGAGGGCTAGGGGCAATGAGCCCGGTGGATCACGGGATCCTGCGGTTGGTGGCAGAGGGGAAGATGAACAAGGAGATTGCCGCCGAGATGGGGCTTGCGGAGAAGACGATCCGGAACCAGTTGACGCGGCTGTTTGCGAAGCTGGGGGTGGGTTCGAGGACGGAGGCGGCGCTGCTCTACGAGCGGTTGCGGAGGTAACGGAAGAAAGCCGGTGAGAACATGGATGAACGAGGAACGGTGGGCGCCAGCCGATGGCGGAGTGCACTGGTCTGGGCGATCGCCCTGGCCGGGGTTTTGGCGACGGCATGGATTCCTGCGTCCGAGGGGCTGACGACGGCCGGCCGCGTCGAGTTGGGGATCGTCGTGTTTTGTGCGGTGCTTTGGATGGGCGAGGTGGTTCCGGCGTTTGCGGTGGCGTTGCTGGCGATCGGATTGCAGGTGGGCTTGCTGGGTTTCCCTGGAGGTGTGCTGGCGGCGTCCGGTGACTTCCGGGCCTGGGAGGCGTTCGTGGTGCCGTGGGCGAGTCCGCCCATGTGGCTGTTCCTGGGGGGCATGTTCCTCGGGGTCGGGGCGGAACGAGCGGGGTTGGATCAGTGGATTGCCCGGCGGTTGCTGGCGTGGACCGGTGGCCGACCGCAGGGCGTCCTCGCCGTTGTTTTCGGAATGGCCTTTGCGTTCAGCATGCTGCTCTCCAACACGGCGACGGCTGCCCTGTTGCTGGCGTTGATGCGTCCGGTCCTCAGCTGCCTGAAGCCCGGCGGTCGCATGGCCACCGCGCTGCTGCTGGCCGTCGCCACCGGCGCGAACCTGGGCGGCATGGCAACCGTCATCGGCACGCCGCCCAACACCATCGCGGCGGCGCTGCTGGCAAAGGGCGGACGGGTCGGTTTCGTGGACTGGCTTGCCCTGGGATTGCCGGTGGCGCTGGCCTGTGCGGCCGCCGCCTTTCTCTGGATGCGTCGCGGCGTGACCGCCGAACTGGGGGCGGGTCCGGGAAGGATCCGCGAATTGCCGGTGGCGCGGGAGGACTCCTCTTCTGCCGAAGATCCATCGCGGGCCGCCCGCGTGGTCGGAGTCCTGGGATCCTGGCCACGGTCGTTCTCTGGACCACGGAGTCCTGGCATGGGCTTTCGACCGGGATGGTGGCGCTGTTGCCCATCGTCCTGTTTCCGATGACGGGTCTGGTGCGGACACGCGACCTGTCCGGGATCTCATGGGACGTCTTGATCCTGCTGGCGGGCGGACTGTCGCTGGGGGTGGGAATGGAGAAGACGGGGTTGGGCCAATGGGTGGCGGGCCTGCTGGGCGAGGGGACGCGATCCCCGTGGATGGCCGCTGTCGTGGTGGGCTGGGTGGCTGCCGGTCTGTCCAACGTGATGAGCAACACGGCCGCCGCGAACATCCTGCTTCCGATCGCGCTGGCGATGGTCCATCCGGAGGCCGGTCGGAACGGAGAACTCCTGATGGGAGCTTCCGCGGCGCTTGGGTGTTCACTGGGCATGGCGCTTCCCATCTCGACCCCGCCCAACGCCCTTGTCCTGGCGGGAGGCGGACTGCGTTCCCGCGATTTCCTGCCATTGGGCGTGCTCTACCTCGTGCTCGGTCCGCCGTTGGTCGTCGCCTGGTGTTCCTTCTGGCTCAGCCGATGAGTGGGTGGTGGTCGAGGAACGACGACGAATTCCTCCGACTCCGCCTCGTGACCTCGTCGGCTACGACGCGTTTCCAGGAACTCCTCGCGCAGAGACGCGGAGACGCGGAGAAAAAGAGCCCTTCCGTTACCGGCATCGAGTCACCGAGCGCTTAGCCCTCCACGTGTGCCCGAACTCACGATTACCTGTTTTTCTTAGCGGCTCTGCCCCTCTGCGCGAGATCCTTACTGCATGGATACGGCTTGGGGTCCATCCCGTGCGGCGTCAGACATTCCGCGCGCCGATCCGGTCGTGGGCGAGGGCCATGGCGCCGCAGATGCCGGCGTCGTCGCCGAGTCGGGGCGGCACGATGAAGGAATCGATGCCGTCGGCATCGAGGGCGGGCGAGGCGATGTAGCCGTTCAGGATCTGGCGGTAGTCGGAGCGGAGCCGATGGAAGAAGGCCTCTTCGCCGAGGAGGCCTGCCTTGCGCACGGAACCACCAAGGATGATCCGCCGCGGCGAGAGCACGCAGGTGAGGTTCACCAGGGCGTGGGCCATGATTCGGATCGTGATGGCCCAGGCCGGGTGATCGGGGCAGGGTTTCGGCCGGCTGTCCGGCGCGCCGGGCAATGGCCGGACCAGAGCACAGTCCTTCCCAGCAGCGCCCGTGGAATGGGCACACACCCGCGAAGTCGTCGCCCTCGATCTGCGGCAGGCCCATGTGCCCCATCTCGGGATGGACGAGTCCATGGAGCAGGCGTCCGCGCGCCATCCCACCACCGCCGATGCCAGTCCCGACGGTGATGTAGAGGAAGTCCTCCAGTCCCTGAGCCGCGCCCCAACGGGACTCGCCGAGGGCGGCGCCGTTGACGTCGGTATCAAAGGCCAGTGGCACGCCCGGGAATGCCCGGCGCAACGGGCCGAGGAGATCGAAGTTCCGCCAGCCCGGCTTCGGCGTCGTCGTGATGAAGCCGTGGGTCGCGGACTGTTCGTCGAGGTCCACCGGACCGAACGACGCGACACCGATCGCGGCCAGTTTCCCGTGGCGTTCCTGTTGCTGGGAGAACCAGGTGACCACGTCGGCCAGGAGCCGTTCGGGGTTGTCGCCGGTCGGGAACTGCTGTCTGGCCCGCAGGCCGGCATCGGGTCCGACGCCGATCGCGCAGACGAACTTTGTGCCGCCCGCTTCGATGGCACCGACCAGGGGTGGATCGGTTCTCGGATCCTGCGGTTCAACGGAGGTGTGCATGGTGGAAAAAATGGGAATGAGTCCCCCGGACGTGTCACGCGCCGGGAGTATCTCCATCGATGGAAGCAGCCTACCCACCCACCCACCTGCGCCAATCCTGATCTGGGCCTGGGGCGGCGATGTCCTCATCGCCTTGGGAAAGGCTTTGGAACGGCGACGAGGACGTCGCCACCCCGTTTCATGCAGGGGCTGTATCACGATGCGCCGGGGCGGCAATGTCCTCATCACCCCGAGAATGGCTTCGCAACGGTTCTTGGGGTGTCACCCGATCCATCCGCCCCGTGTGCCGAGTCGGGATGTACGCGTGCCTCGACGCTCTGGGGCGTCGGGAATAGCCTGTTGTCATGCTCAGGACCGATGCATTCCGGAACCCCGGTTGGATGGCGAACGCGGGGAAGGTTGGGCTCCGGATTTTCCTGTCGATTGGGCTCCTCGCCTGCGGATTTGGAGGGAGAGCGATCCGGGCAGAGGACAGGGTTGAGGCCCAGCCGAAGTCCCGACCGATGCCGGTCGGGAAGCCGGTACCCATGGCCGCAGGAACGGTGACGTTGATCTCGGTGGAAACCCTGCCCTGGGTCACGAATGAGTACTCGGCGCGGTTCCGATACGATTCGGCCGACAACCCCAAGCTTGCCGCGCTGAGGAAACGCCATTCCCTGGATGCGGTCGTCGCGCCGGGGAAGGATGAGTTCCAGAAGCAGTTGCTGTTGATGGATTGGACGCACCGGCAGTTCCGCAAGTTTGGGAAGCCCACGTCCAACGCGCGGGGAGCCGCCGAGATCCTGGCCGGCATCGAGGCGGGGAACACCTACTTCTGCGCGCAGTACGCCCAGGTGTTGGTATCGGCATCCGCGAGCCTGGGTTGGGTGAACCGGCCGCTGGCGCTCCGTCGGCATCAGGGGGTGGCCAAGGTGGGGGATCGACCGAGCACTCCGTGACGGAGATCTGGTCCAATCAGCACCGCAAGTGGGTGATGCTGGATCCCACGAGCAACCTGCATGTTGAACGGGACGGCTTGCCCCTGAACGCCGTCGAGATCCGGCAGGAGTGGTTCTACCGCGGCGGATCCAATCTGGTCTTCGTCGCCGGCTCCGAACGGAAGCGGTACCGCAAGGCGGACCTGCCGATCTTTGTCGCGCGCATGGAGGGTTTCGGGGACCTGACCTTTGAGCCGGACGAACCCGACAAGTACGGCTTCACCGCCTTCATCCCGAACACCGACCTGATGGATTCCGGTTACGACTATGGGAAGATGTTCATCGTGAAGGACGGGCTCTGTGACGGGACCCAATGGCACGAGCGGAAGGTCCCGGCGCAGCCGCTGGTGGAACCGTATTTTCCCATCGGCCAGGCCGCGCTGCGGATCCTCGAAGAGGGCGGTCGGGTGGTCGTGCAGATCGATACGCTGACGCCCAGCCTGGCGCGGTTTGAGGTGCGTCTGGACGGAGGGGAGTGGGTAGAGCGCCCGGCGCGCTGGGTGTGGGACCTGCGGCCGGGTCGGAACCGGATGGAAGCGCGTACGGTCAACCGGTTTGGAGTGACCGGCCCGGAATCGGGTGCGGTGGTGGAGGTCGCACGGTAGGGCGTTCACCACCACCGGAAGCCGGGGTCGGGTTTGGGGTCGAAGATCCAGTTGGGGGTTTCCTTGGGGAATTCGAAGAACTCCACGTGGCTGTCGCCGAAGAGCATGTTGTAGCGGGCCTTTCCGCGGTAGTTGTGCCAGGCGGATCGGCCGTCGAGGACGTTGCGGTTGGCGTGCCAGTTCCAGTCGCCCTGGATGATCTTGTTGACGGGACTGCGGCTGACTTCGCTGGACTTGATCGGGGTGGCTTCGTAGGTGCCCTTCGTGGCCTTGAGATCGCCAGCGACGTGGCGGACGCGGAAGGAGTCGTGCTGGAACTGCACGAGGTAGCTGTTGCCGTAGTCGGTGAAGCAGTGCTTGGCGGTGTATTCCTCGTCGCCCTTGTCGGAGGGACAACGGAAGAGTTCGGGGGCGGGCGTGTACTTGTAGAGGGGGCGGTTGGTGGTCTCGATGGAGACGCCGAACGAGGTGGCGACGCCGGCGTCGAGTCGGTAGGTGCCCTTCTTGCCGCCACTGGCGCCCCATCCCCACTGGGCGGGGTAGAAGTCCTGAAAATCCTCCGTGTACATCTGGTACGCGATGCCGATCTGGTGCTGGTTGCTGACGCAGCGGGTCTGCTGGGCCTTGGCCTTGGCACGTCCCATGGCGGGGAGGAGCATCGAGGCGAGGATCGCGATGATGGCGATGACGACCAGCAGTTCGATCAGCGTGAAGGCATCGCGGTCGTGGGGTGGAGGACGACGTGTCATGGCATCCGTGGCTCTATCGGGGGTGGGCGCCGGGCGCAAGGAGAGATCCCAGATGCCAGTTCCCAGAAGCCAGTTTCCTGCGCCGGGTGAGGGCACCCGGCCTTCAAGGGGACTGGGAACTCTTCATCCACAGCCTCCTGACGTCGTCTGCCACGATTGTCGCGGACCAGGTCTGGCATCTGGGAACTTCCGTTTGGCGCCGCCGTGGGCGCGACGGACTCCTCCGGCGGCGCGTGCGCGCTCCCGGGCTTGTCGCACGTGGCGTGGGGAAGGATCATTCGCAGGGAAGTCGCCAGGTTGCCGGGCGGCCGCCCTCACGGTGGGCAGCCTCCGGATCCATGGTGTCGAAAACCGTCCGTAAACACGATGGCCCGGCAACACCGCATCCAATCCATTGCCCGACGCGCTTGGGGCGTGCTGCGGTCGCAAGGGCTTCGCGGCGTCTGGATCAAGCTCCTGGATGTCACCCTGCATCGCCGACTTCTGGTGTTGGAATGTCCGATCGACGAGGCGCGAGCCTTCCAACCGGCAAGGGGCGATGGTCCGGTGACTCACGGAGTCCTCACCCGGGACGGGATCGACGATTATCTCGCTTTCCGGTTGTCCGAGGAGGACGAACTCAACCCGGCCGAGGCCTCGTCCCCGAAATCACTCCGGGAACACGTCGAGCGTCGGTTGGATGCGGGTTGCGTCTGTTTTACGGCCTCGAAACAGGGATCGATGGTTGCGGGTGTGTGGGCCGCCGTGGGTGGTGGCGAGGTCGAGTACCTGCGGTGTGCGGTGGGGTTGGATCCGCAGGCGGTGTACCTGCACGACCTGTACACGCGGCCTTCGCAGCGGGGCTTGGGATTGGCCCCGGGGTTGATGCGCGGCATGGCGGAACACTTTCAGGCCGCCGGGTGTCGCCGGTTGGTGGCGTTGGTGCTTCCCGAGAATGAAGCCAGCCTCCGCAGCCTCGGGCGTGTGGGGTTTCGCCGCGTGGGCGAGGCGGGCTATTGGGGAATCGGACGGGTGCGGCGGCTGTTCTGCACGGCTCCCCGGTGTTCGTTGGTTTCGGCCAACTGAGATTTCAGTGCAAAGACGGCGGTCTGTCCGCAGATGGCGCAGATGACGCAGATAAGCGGGGACTTGAAGCGGGATTGCCTTGCACCCACAGGGTGAGCCTCGCGCCAGGCTCGAATCAGGGGGGCGTCTGTTTATCTGCGCCATCTGCGCCATCTGCGGACGAATGAAATGTCGATCCCAGGTTCAATTCGTGGTTCCAACGGCCCTTTCCCGGTTCAGGGCCACAAAGGGGCGTGGTTTGCCCGACGCCGTTGCCTGGATGGATTCCGTCAACTCGACCTCGAAGGCGGCCCTCGTCCCCAGCGCCTTCTGCCCGGCCAGCGTCAGGCCTTCGACCATGGCGGGTGTGGGTGTCGTCCGGGAGACAATCCGGAAGACGAGCGTGTCGCGGGTGCGTTGGACGAGTTGGTAGTGGCGGATCCAGGCGAAGTGCGGTCGCACGGCGTTGATCACCTCCCATGGGTGCAACCAACTTCCGTCCGCCATCGGAAACCGATCAATGGTCCGGCCGCCGATCGCGAGCAGCGTGGAATAAGCCGCTCCACAGGGGCACCGGTCGGGGCCTCGTCGGGCAAGGTCGCCGAGCCGGTATCGGATGAACGGCATCGCGTACGAGAACAGGCTTGTGACCACGACTTCCCCCCAATCGCCCACGGCGGCCTGGGCGCCGGTGGCATCGAGCACCTCGACGTGGTGGGCATCGTCGCACACGTGATAATGCCCGTTGCCGGATGGGCATTCCCACGCCACCAGGTTGAGTTCGTTGCAGCCGTAGAGATCGTGGATGGGAACTCCGAACGCCGCGATCCGGGCGCGGAGCGGTTCGGTGAGGAGCTCACCGCCGGTGGCGATGAAGCGCGGATGGGTGGCACGCGGCGATTCGGTGGCCGCGTCGACCCAGTGGGCGATCGCGCTCGTCATGCCTGAGATTGCGTGGGGCTGGAAGTCCGCGACCGCCTGCGCGAGCCGAGGGTCGCCCAACGCATCAAAGACACGGTTGCGGTACAGGCCCATGGCCTGGGCGGCGCGTTGGATCCACTGGCTGTCGCGGGAATCCACGTTGCGATGGAAGTAGAGGACCGCCATCCGATCGGTGAGCCGCAACCCGTACGTCCGCCACGCGCGCCATCGGAACAGGTTGAGGAGGCGTTCCTCGAACCACGTTCGGTGGACCGTCATGCGTTCGCCGGTCGAGCCGCTGGTGGAACGGTCCAGCAACGTGGTCGGATCAAGGCCGTCGGCGATACGGTGGGCAGGTTCCACGTCCTGGTAATCGCGCCGGGTGAACGTGGGCAGCCGATGGAAGTCCGCGAGGGATTGGATATCGCCGGGCAACACGCCGGCTGTCGCGAGTCGATCGCGGAACAGCGGCACGTCTTGCTGTGCGTGGACGAGCAGGCGTTGCAGGTGATGAAGCTGGATCGCGAGCACCGACTGCCGATCGGTCGGAACGTTTGTCGACCACGGCAGCGCCTGCCACCGGACCGGATCGAAGCGGTGTCGCAGGCGGTTCATCGGTTGCCCCCACGTTTCATGGCTTCCATCGCGACTGCGTAGACGTGGAGATATTGCGGGACGATGGCCGATGCCTCGAAACGCTCCTGCGCGATGCGGCGACCTTCGCGCCCCATGCGTTGCGCGACCGAACGGTCCTCGAGGATCCCGAGGGCAGCCGTTGTTATTCCTGCGATGTCGCCCACCGGAAGGAGACGGCCGCTGACGCCGTCCATGACGACCTCCGGCAGTCCGCCGACCCGGCTGGCCACCACCGGCACGGCGCAACTCATGGCCTCGAGGGCCGCCATCCCGAATGACTCGTCCGCGCTCGGCAACAGGAGCAGGTCCGCTTCCGGCAGCAGGTCTTCAATGCCTGAACGGTTGCCGAGGAATTCCACGAAGTCCGAAACTCCCAGGGATCGGGCGAGCGCCTGTGCTCCCTGCCGCTCAGGGCCGTCGCCGATCATCCGCATCCGTGCCGGCATCCGACGGAGGATCCCGGCGAAGATGTGGAGGCAATCGGCCACACGTTTGACCGGACGGAAATTGGAGACGTGGACCAGAACCGGTGGAGTGCCGGTACGCGTTTGGTCCAGATCCAAGGCATGGTTTGCGGGGCGGAATTGTTCCGTGTCGATGAAGTTGGGGAGGACGCGGATGTCGGCGCGATGCAGGAGCCGCGTGGCGGTCGCGGCGAGACTTTGGGAGACCGCGGTGACCACGGTGCTCTGCGCGATGGCGAGCCGCGTGATCGCCTGATAGGTGGGGTCGACACCGAGCGTGGTCACATCGGTGCCGTGCAGCGTGGTAACGATCGGAAGTCCGGTGGACCGCCCGAGCAGATCCTGGGCGATGCGCGCGCTCAGCGCATGAGGGATGGCATAGTGGACGTGGATCAGATCGAGGTGGTGATCGGTGGCGACGCGTGCGATGACCGAAGCCAACTCCAAGGTGGGCCAGGATCCGCCGGGAACGGACAGATCCACCGTCGGGACGGCATGGAAGTGGACGTTCGGTGGGCACGGATCCAACCGGGCCGGTTGCGTGCGGGCGATCACATGCACGACGTGGCCGGCGCGGCCGAGGTGGCGCGCCAGTTCAGTCGCAACGGTGCTGCTTCCACCGACCGTTCCGTGGCAGACGATCCCGACGTTCATCAGGGCAGGATGTCCATCGGCCGGGAAAAGAACTTCACGGGATCATCCACCATCGGGATTCCCCGAACATGGAAGGCCTCGCCGTCGCGCACCTGGACGAGGGATCCGTAATGGCGTTGGCGGGCTTCCACCCGTTCGAGGAACGACTGGCACGAGACGCCCGAGGGCAGGTCTCCCGGGAGCAGTTCCCCGAACTGCGACCGGTGGCAGCGGATGGCGGCGGACTTCCGCTCGGCCCAGTCGGAGATATCGACGATGAACGAAGGCGTGACGGAGTGGGGCAGGCCGAAGGACAGCAGCGTGGCTGGACGATGGGGCAAGGCGTCCGTCGAAGGGTGCCAGCGCGCGAGACCGGCCAGGTAGACCGCGGCCCCGACGATGTCGGCGGCGGCGGTGTGATCCGGATGCGGTTGATCCCGATGATGCGTGAGGACGAGGCGCGGCCGGAGTTGGCGAAGAACGGTGGCAACGGCCGTCCGGCACGCGAGCGTGTCCGCGAGGTGACCATCGCCGAGGTCCAGTTGGCTGCGGTGGCTCAGCCCCAATTCCAGCGCTGCGGCTGCGGATTCCTCGGCGCGCTGTTCCGGAGTTCCCCGCGTGGCAAGTTCGCCGCGGGTCAGGTCCACGATACCCGTCGAATACCCGAGCGCTGCGAGGCGCAGCAGGGTGCCTCCCGCATGGAGTTCGACATCATCCGGGTGTGCCCCGATCGCGAGGACATCCACCCTGTGGGCGGGCATGGACATGCGGTTCTTTTACCGGCGTCGCCGATGGGTGTCGATGATCGTGGCCGGGTGAAAGGGGGAATGCCCAAAAGGAGACGTGACTTTGCGCGTCCCCACTTGCCACGGCTCCATCGTCTGCGGCATGCATTTCATTTAGGGTGAGGTGAGCCTTTCGCTCACGCAGCGCGGATTGCGGTTGGTGCGGTCGGTCGCGGGACTTTCACCGCGCCACTGGCATCAGCTTCGGGCGCTCACCCGGGCCAAGGATCGATTGTCGGAGTAGGCCTGAAGAAGGCTCACGTTCGACTCCCGCCGACAGCGAGTGCATCCGTCCGCCGGGTTCTTGCATAACCAACGCCAACGCTCGGCGATCTCCGTGCCTCGGCGTGAGAAAAGTCTGGGTTCCAAGAATCCTCACGCCAAGACGCGAGGATGCGCAGGAGCCCCGGAGTTGTTTCACGCAGAGACGCCGAGAACGCCGAGGGGAACACTCTTCATCCGCCGTGTGTCGCGTGGGTCACGGTTTCCTCGGTCATCCACCACTTCTCCCCATTGACGCCGAAGGGCTGATCCGGAAAGCGGCCAAGGATCCGGAGAAGGCGCGGCGGATGTTGGTTGCTGCGGCCCGGCGTCAAGTACGGCTCTCTGTCGCAGGGGGTGAAGCGGTTCTGGCGACTGGCCGAGGAGCGAGGGGACCTGAAGGAGTTTGTGGATCGGATGCGGGACAAATGTAAATAATACGGGACTGACCCCATTGCCTCTCTGCAGGGTAGGCCTCGTTCCTCGGCCAACCCTGGGCTAAGGGACGCAACGCCGTTGGCGTTGAATGGGGGCGTCGATGGGGTGCGTGGTTTGGGTTTGGACTGGTGCTCTGCCTCGGACGGGAAGAGGCGCCGCGTGAGGGCACGTGGCCTACAGCTGGAATGCGCAAAGGGGACAGGTCCATGGAATGCTGTCCTATGTGTGAAGAAGCGGGGAATCTGTCGCCCCTGCCGGGGGAGATTAGTCCCATACGAACGTAGGCCCCGGGCTCTTGGCTTCAACGCCTCCGGCGTAAATGGGCCGGGGAAGGGAGGAATAAACGGGGGTTCTGTCGCCCCGCTGGGGCTGGGTTTTCATGTGGGGATGGAACCCAGCGCTCACGCGCTGGGCTATCATCTAGCGGCCCTCCGGGCCTGGGGCTCGGATTGGGCCAGGGTTGCGTGGTTCGGCTTCGTGTCGTTGGTGGACTTCATGGAGAAGTATCCAACGCGCTTGGGTCCGCCTCGTTACCTCGTCGGCTACCGGGCTTGAAACTTGAAACTGAAAATTTGGAACTCTTTCTGGCCCGCCGGGTGAGGGCACCCGGCCTGCAGCAGGGATCCTGGATCTGGCCTCTGGAAACTGCCCTGAGTCTCGCCTCGTGACCTCGTCGACTACCTCCGGAGGCTTGAAACTGAAAACTTCGAACTACTCATACCTCAGGGCTTCGATGGGATCGAGGGCGGCGGCGCGGCGGGCGGGGTAGAATCCGAAGAAGGCGCCGATGGCGAAGCTGACGCCGAAGGCGAGGGCGATGGACTCGGGGGAGATGGCGACGTCGAATCCGGAGACACGGCCGATGACCTGGGAGATGGCGATGCCGAGGATCACGCCGACGAGTCCGCCGGAAAGGCTGAGGGCGACGGCTTCGAGGAGGAACTGGAGTCGGATGGCGGCGGGTTGGGCGCCGACGGCGATACGGAGTCCGATCTCGCGGGTCCGTTCGGTGACGGAGACGAGCATGATGTTCATGATGCCGATGCCGCCGACGACGAGGGAGATGCCCGAGACGGATCCGAGGAGCAGCTTGATGACGGAGGTGACGGAGTCGACGGTCGCGGCGACGTCCTTTTGGTTGAAGATGTTGAAGTCATCCTCCTGGTCTGGCGGGAGGCGGTGGCGTTGACGGAGCAGGAGTGTCACCTGTTGCTGGACGGATTCGATGGCTGCGGCGTCGCGCACCTGGAGGTTGATCGAGCGGAGGTAGCGGTCGCCGGTGAGGCGTCGCATGGCAGTGGTGTAGGGAATGAGGAGGCGGTCGTCCTGGTTCTGGCCGCCGACGCCGGCGCCCTTGCTTTCGAGAAGCCCGATGATGACGAAGGGAATGTTGCGGACGCGGACGTTCATGCCGACGGGATTGATGGGGCCGAAGAGTTCGTGGGCGGCCTTGGAACCGATGACGGCGACGCGGGCTGCGGAGCGGACGTCGCGTTCGGTGAACATCGAGCCGGCGGTGAGCTTCCAGTTGCGGATGGCGAGGTATTCCGGGGATTCGCCGGCGACGGTGGACGACCAGTTGCGACCGTTGGCGACGAGTTGGGCGGCGGTGGTGACCTCGGGGCTGACGGCGGCGATGCCGGGGATCTCGCGCTGGAGCGCGTCGGCATCCGCGATGGTGAGGGTGCTGGCGGAGCCGAGCCCTGAGCTGACGCCACCGGTGCGGCGGGGTCCGGAGAAGACGGTGAGGAGGTTCTGGCCAAGGGCAGCGACCTTGGCGGTGATGCTGGCCTGTGCTCCGTTGCCGATGGCGACCATCGCGACAACGGACGACACGCCGATGATGATGCCGAGGGCGGTGAGGGCGGAGCGGAGCGAATTGCGTCGGAGCGCGCGGAAGGCGACGCCGATCGTGAGCCAGAGCCGGGCGGGAGCGAGTTGGGCGAGGAGGTTCATGGGGATTGGGTAAGGGCGGTTGCGGTGGATTCGGTTTCTTCGGCGGGAGCCGGGGTGGCGAGTTCGTCCCGGGCGATGCGTCGCCTGGGTGGATGGGTGTCGCTGACGACCCGGCCGTCGCGCATGACGAGGATGCGGCGGCAGAACGCGGCGATGTCGGGTTCGTGGGTGACCATGACGAGGGTGATGCCGGCGTCGTTGAGTTCCTGGAACAGGGCCATGATCTCGATGCTGGTGCGGGTATCGAGGTTGCCGGTGGGTTCATCGGCGAGGATGAGGTCGGGCTGGGTCACGAGGGCGCGGGCGATGGCGATGCGCTGCTGCTGTCCGCCGGAGAGCTGGCTGGGGTGGTGATCGGAGCGGTTCGCGAGGCCGACGCGGGTCAGGGCATCCCGTGCGCGGTTGCGGCGCGTTGCGGCGGGGATCAGTGGCGTGCGGTAGAGCAGGGGGAGTTCGATGTTTTCGAGGGCGGTGGTGCGGGGGAGCAGGTTGAAGCTCTGGAAGACGAAGCCCAGATGTTGGTTGCGAAGGTGGGCGAGCGCCGGGCGATCAAGGCTGGCGATGTTGACGCCGTCGAAGCGGTATTCGCCGGAGGAGGGGCGGTCGAGGCAGCCCAGCGTGTTCATGAGCGTCGATTTCCCGGAACCGCTGGATCCCATGATGGCGACGAAATCGCCGCGTTCGATGGTGAGGGAGACATCGCGGACGGCGTGGACGGCGACGTCGCCCGAGGCATAGGTCCGGCGCAGGTTCACGAGTTCGATGATGGGGGTGGTGGGGTTCATGGCGTCTGGGGTGGGGGCGGCGGGACGAGGCCGGTGCCGCGGGTGGCGAGGGTCCGGGTGGCGGTGATGACAGGTGTGCCGGATTCGAGGCCGGCGACGACCTCGGTCTCGACGCCGTCGGAAATGCCGGGACGGATGATGACAGGGCGGAGCTGGCCTGGGTTTTTGCCGGGGACGTAGAGCAGGCGCTGCGTCCGTTCGAGGCGGGTCGGCGGAGAGCCTTCCAGGGCGACCCCTTCGGGCGGCGTGTAGCGGAGGGCGGCGTTGGGGACCTTGGTCGCGGAGGCGCGGCGGGCGACGAGGATGGCGACGTCGGCGGTCATGCCGGGAAAGAGCCGTTGGTCGGGGTTGTCGACGGTGATCATCGTCTCGTAGGTGACGACGTTCTGCGAGGTGACCGGTGCCTTGCGGACCTGCGCGACCTTCCCGCGGAAGGTGTCCTCGGGGTAGGAGTCGACGGTGAACTCCACTTCCTGCCCGACGTTGACGAGTCCGATGTCGGCCTCGGAGACGGAGGCGTTGATGTTCATCCGGGTGATGTCCTGCGCGATGTTGAAGAGGACGGGTGTGGTCATGGCGGCGATGACCGTCTGGCCGAGGTCGACGCGGCGGGAGATGACGATGCCGTCGACGGGAGCGGTGATGCGGCAGAAGTCCACGTTGGCGCGGGCGCTTTCGACAACGGCCTGACGGATGGTGAGCTGGGCTTCGGCCTGGGCGACTTCCGCGTTGGCGACGTCGAGATCGAACTTCGAGACGGCGTTGACCGGGAAGAGGGCGGTCTTCCGGGCGAGGTTCTGTTGCTTGAGGGTGAGCGTGGCGCGGGCGTGGGCGAGTTCGCCTTCGGCCTGGTTGAGCGTCGCGCGGTAGAGCGTTGGGTCGATCTCGGCGACGAGCTGGCCCTTGCGGACGGGTGCGTTGAAATCGGCGTGGAGGGCGATGACCTTTCCGGAGACCTGTGCGCCGACATCCACGGAGACCAGCGCGCTGAGCGAGCCGGAGGCGGTGATGCGTTGGACGAGGGGACCGTTCGTGGCGGGCGTGGCATCGAAGGTGGTCGAGGCGGCTCCCGAAGGCCGGCATCCGGTGAAGGCGACGACGGCGACGGCGACGAGGAGCGCGGCGGCGAGGCTGCGTGAGTGGAATCGTGGATGGGTTGATTTCATGGGAGGCTGGGTGGGTTCAGTTCCATCCGCCGCCGAGTCCCTTGAAGAGGACGATGCGGCTGGAAAGGCGGGAGAAGGTGTTGTTGATGGCGCGTTGGCGGGCGTCGAAGAGGTCCTGTTGGGCGACGAGGACGTTGAGGTAGATGTCCTCGCCCTGGCGGTAGCGGGCCTGGGCGAGGTCGAAGCGGCGCTGCTGCGCGACGGTGAGGGATTCGAACGCGGTTGCCTGGGAATCCCGGGCTTCGATGGCGGCGAGGGCGTCGGCCACTTCGCGGAACGCGGCCTGGATGGCCTTCTCGTAGTTGGCGACCTCGATGCGGACGGCGATCCGGGCGGCGGAAAGGTTGGCGCGGTTCTCGCCACCGGTGAACAGGGGGACCGTGAGTTGGGGCGAGAAGTTCCACACGCCTGTGCCCGCGCCGAAGAGCTTCGAGAGTTCGTCGCTGGTGGTGCCGGTGGACGTGGTGAGACGGAGCGTGGGAAGGAACGCGGCGCGCGCGGCGCCGATGTTGGCGTTGGCGGCGCGAAGGGTGTGTTCGGCCTGGAGGATGTCGGGCCGGAACTGGATCAGTTCCGAGGGAAGACCGGCGGGAACACGGGCCAGCAGTTGGTCGTCGAGCGGCAGCGGCGTTGAGGCGAGTTCCACGGGCAACGGCTGGCCGATCAGGAACTCGAGGCGGTTGCGCGCCTCGGTCAGCTGGAGTTGGGCTTCGAGGAGGCTGACGCGGGTGAATTCGATCTGGGCGTCGGCGGAGCGGACGTCGAGTTCGTTGCTGGCGCCGTTGTCGAAGGCGGCCTTGTTGAGGGCGCGGGATTCCTCGACCAGGCGGAGCGTCTCGGTGGCGAGGGTGAGTTGTTGGGTGGCTCGACGGAGATCGAGGTCGGCGGTTGCCACCTCGGCGACGAGTGCGACGTGGGTGGCGCGACGGGCTTCAGCGGTTGCCAGGTACTTTTCGAGGGCCTGCCGGTTGAGGCTGCGGACGCGTCCGAACAGATCCAGTTCGTAGGCAGTGGAACCGATGTTCGCGGACCATTGATCCCGGGTGATGCCGCCGGCGCGGGTGCGGTCGAATCCAGCCGCGGCGGCCTGTCGAGGAAAGAGGGCGGAACGTGAGATGCGGTACTGCGCCTGGGATTGGTCGACGCGCAGGGCGGCGGCGCGGAGATCCCGGTTGTTGGTCAGCGCGAGCGCGATCAGCCGTTGTTGCCGGGCGTCCGTGAAGAACTGGTTCCAGGGAATCGTGGCCGAAGCCGCGTTGGTGATGCTGGATCCGGGATATGTCGTTGGAACGGGGGCCTCGGGGCGTTGGTAGCGCGGGATGAAGCTGCATCCGGTGACCATCAACACCGAGGCCAGCAGGAGCGCCTTTGCCTTCGTCATGCCCGGACGATGGAGGACGCCGGTGCGGTCGTCCGGCAGTCGGTGACGAGACCCCGTGGGATGGGATGAACGGGGTGGAAACGGGGACGGGGGGCTCAGTCAGGGGCAGCAACCAACTAACGTCGACGAGTGCGGGTATGGGCGTTGGCGAGCTCCCCGTCCGTGAGCGGGGTGGCGATGTCTTCATCGCCGTGGGAGGGGCTTCGAGGACGGCGACGTGGACGTCGCCTCCCCGTCCGTGAGCGGGGTGGCGATGTCTTCATCGCCGTTGTGAGGGGCTTTGGAAGAGGGCGACGTGGACGTCGCCACCCCGACGCTGGAGCGGGGAGGCGATGTCCTCATCGCCGTGGAAGGGGCTTTGGGAGACGGCGACGAGGACGTCGCCTCCCCGTCTGTGGGGCAAACCACCATGGTGCCTGAGTTGGAGGGCAGTGGGACAGGGTCCAGGGACGGAGGGACGTGGCGCGGGACGAAGGAGGGAGTTTCCGTGACGAGGCGTCGTGGGAAGAAACTGGCAGGCGGGTCCACACGCGCATTGCCATCCGCGGTGGGCGGCAGATGAGAATGCAGGGGTGGCCAGCGTGGACAACTCCGGCAGCGAAGAGACTCGGAATGCGGACGGCATTCCGTTCCTGCCGTTCTGTGGCATGGCCTGGCTGATGTGGGCCGCGTTGATCCTCGTCACGGGGACGACCCTGTACGTGATCGCGGTCGTGGATGCGGGGATGGCCTACATCGTGGCGGCGTCGTTGTGGGGTCCCTATGCGGCGCTTTCGCCACTGGCGATCTGGATGGTGCGGCGATTTCCGATCCGTCGTCCGCGGCTGGCGTTGTGGATCGGACTGCACTTCTGCGCGAGCCTGATCTTCGTCTCGTTGTCGGAAGGTGTTTCGCGCGTGGTGGTGCTGGCAGCCGAGGAGTCGTTGAGGGGACGCATCCGCTTTGTTCACCCGCACGAGGCCTTTGCAATCCCGCCAAACCCGGTGACGCGACAGCCGCTGTTCGAGATCTCCGAGGTGACAGGGCTCCCGCGGCCGACCAAGCAGATGACCCTGATCAAGGCGCAGATGAACGTGCCCATCTACTGGGTGCTGCTCGCGGTGGCTGAGATCATCCGGGGCCGCGGCCGGATCCGGGAACGCGAGCGGCAGGCGATGCGGCTGATGGCGCAGTTGAACGAGTCGCGTCTGGCGGGACTGCGGGCGCAGATCCAGCCGCACTTCCTGTTCAACACGCTCAATTCGATCTCGGTCCTGATCCAGCGGGACCCGCGCGGGGCGAACGAAATGCTGCTCAACCTTTCGGAGTTGTTGCGGATGAGCCTGCGGGATGACTCCAGCACCGGCATTTCCTTGCGCGAGGAGTTACGATTGCTGCGGCTCTACGTGGACATCCAACGGATCCGGTTCTCGGATCGGCTTCGATTCGAGGAGGAAGTCGACGAGGCGGCGCTCGACGTGCAGGTGCCCACGTTGTTCCTGCAACCCCTCGTTGAGAACGCACTCCGGCACGGCATCGAGGCTGCCGAGGGTCCTGGTTTCGTCCGGCTCCGCGTGTCGGTCGCGGGCGATCGGATCTCCATTGTCATCGAGAACTCCTGCCCACCGGATGCGTCGCGGCCGGCCGACGGCCCCGCGTCCACGGGCATCGGGCTGAGGAACACGGCTGCGCGATCGTCGGCTTTCTTTGGCGAGGGGCATCGGTTCGAGACGGGACTGGTTTCGGGCGGGCTGTTCCGGGTGGAGATCGGGTTTGATCGACGGGTGGAAGGCGCGGCATTGGCGGGGAGGAGGAATCCATGAAGATCCGGACGGTGATCGTGGATGACGAACCGCTGGCCCGGGAGGGCTTGCGCGGCCTGCTGGCTTCGGTGGAGGGCATCGAGGTGGTCGGGGAGTTTGGGTCGGCGTCAGAGGCGCGGGGAGCGCTGGTCGGGCTTTCGGCGGACCTGTTGTTCCTGGACGTGCAGATGCCGCGGATGACGGGATTGCGGTTCATCGAGTTGCTCGAGCCGGAGCCCTTGCCGCTGGTGGTGTTCGTCACCGCCCACGATTCCTTTGCGGTGGAGGCCTTCGACACGCGGGCTGTGGACTACCTGCTCAAGCCGGTCCATCCGGTGCGGTTGGCCCGGGCCCTGGAGCGTGTTCGCGACCAGTTGTCGGCGATGCGTGAGCCACGTCAGAACTCCAGTCGGACGGGTGATGCGGGTGCTGACGAGGTCGCGCGCCCCATTTCCCGGCTGATGTGCAAGGCCGGCGAACGCGTCACCTTCATCCGGGTGGAGGACATCCGCTGGATCGAGTCGGCGGGGAACTACGTGGTGGTCCACACCGCGACCGACCGGCACATCGTGCGGGAGACGATGGCGTCGCTGGAGCAGGGGCTTCCCGTGCGGCAGTTCGTGCGTTTGAACCGGTCCTTGATCGTGAACGTGGAGATGGTGGTTGAGCTGCAGGCGCAGGGCCAGGGCGACTACGTGGCGATCCTTCTGGGTGGGAAGAAGGTGAGTGTCACGGTTGGGTTGCGCGAGCTGGAGCAGCGATTGCGGTATGGGTAATGGGAGGCGTTGCCTTGATGCTGCCCTCTTTGGGAAAGGTCGCGGGGCGGCGATGTCCTCATCGCCCTGGAAATGACTTTGGAACGGCGACGGGGACGTCGCCACCCCGTTCCTCGGGGGGCAGGGTCACGAGGCGCCTGATGTGGCCAAAAGCGTGAGATCGGGGTTGCGCGGGATTTCGGGGCGGCGTCTGATGACGACCACGAGGCAGATGCAAGGTCTGCACTCGGGATCAGGCGGTGTCTGGTGTGTGGCCTCCGAGGCCATGCTTCCCCGGGGCGTAAGGGACCGACTGGAGGTGGGTTTTTGGGTGACGGGTGAAGCATGGCCTCGCAGGCCAGTGACACAGGACATACCAACAGGGAGACGATCCTCGACTTCCCGGATCTGCCGATTTGAGGGTGTCAGGAACTTCGCTCTTGCCCCGGCCGTTGGTTTGCGTGAAACCGGCCGCGGTGAAGAACATCGTCTATTTCGACCTGGAAACGCAGAAGTCGGCGGATGAGGTCGGAGGATGGGACAAGATCCGCGATCTCAAGATGAGCGTGGGGGTGACGTACAGCACCACGCGGGGCGGCTATCGGATCTATCAGGAGAGCGAGGTGGATGCGCTGATCCGGGAATTGCAGCGGGCGGATCTGGTGGTGGGTTTCAACGTGCTGCGGTTCGATTACGAGGTGTTGCACGGGTACACGGTGTTCGATCTCGCCCAGGTGCCGACCCTGGACATGCTGGTGGTCGTGGCCGACACGCTGAAGCACCGGCTCTCCCTGGACTCCATCGCGAACGCGACCTTCGGACTGGAGAAGACCAGCGAAGGGTTGCAGGCGATCCAGTGGTTCAAGGAAGGGAAGATGTACGAGATCGCGGAGTACTGCTGCTACGACGTGAAGCTGACGAAGCTGGTCCACGAGTACGGGGCGCAGAACAAGATGCTGTTCTACAAGAACCGGTTTGGGGCGAAGTTGAGTGTGCCGGTGAGTTGGTGAGGGGGAGGCGGGGAGGCGGGGAGTTTGAAGTTTCAAGATTCAAGTTTGAAGGGGGCGGTCCTGCCTCGTGACCTCGTCAGCTACGTGAGGGAGGTAGCAGACGACGTGAGGAGGCTGTGGAAGGAGTTGGAAGTTTGAAGATTCAAGTTCGAAGCCGACTTGAAACTTGAAACTGAAAACTTCGAACTGTCTTTCCCAGCCTCGTGACCTCGTCTGCTACGTGGAGGAGGCTGTCAGGGAGGGGTGCCGTTCCCCAGTCTCCAGTGCGCCGGGTGGGGGCACCCGGCCTTCACTGCGCGAGGCTGAAGGCCGGGTGTCCTCACCCGGCGTGGTTCGTGGATGCGCCGCGTGGGCGCACGCGGCCTTCAGTGGGAAAGGAAGGCAGCAAAAACCCCCTGCGGTCCTTTGAAGGGACGGCAGGGGGTTGAAGGAAGGCCTGGGTTGGATCAGGCGTTCGTCGCGGGGGCTGCCGGAGTGGCAGCAGGGAGGGCGGCGACGTCTTCGACGGCGGCGTTGATCTCGAGGAAGTCGAGGACCTTGCCGGTGAGGATGTCCTGACGGATCTCGTTGACCGCGTTCCGCTCCTGGATGGCCTTGACCATCTTCTCAGGGGTCAGGTTGTTCTGCTGCGCGAGCTGGAGCACGCGCTGGGTGATGTCGCGGTCTTCGACGCGCAGCTTCTCCTCGGCGGCGATGCGGTTGAGGATGAAGGCGGTCTTGACGCGCTCGCGGGCATTGACCTGGGCGTTGGTGAAGATCTCGTCGCGCTTCTGCTCGATGAATTCCTTGGCGACGCCGCGCTGCTGGTTCTCGTTGACGACGTTGTAGACGAGGTTGCGGGTCTCGTTGGAGACGAGGCTCTCGGGGAGCTCGATTTCCACCTGGGCGCTGAGGGCCTTGATGATCTGGTCGCGGACGGAGCGCTTCTGGCGGAAGTCGAGTTCGCGCTGGAGGTCCGTGCGGATGCCCTGGAGGAGGGTGGCGACGACGTCGGCGCCGAACTGCTTGGCGAAGGCGTCATCGACCACGGGAAGGAGCTTCTCCTTCACGCCGAGGATCTCGACCTCGTACACGACGGTCTTTCCGGAGAGTTCCTTGTGCACGAAGTCCTCGGCGAGGGTCACGGTCACGGTGCGCTTGTCACCCTTGACGGCGCCGACGAGGGGTTCGGTGAAGCCGGGCAGGAAGGAACCGGTCTTGATGAGGACCCAGAAGTTCTCCTTCTTGGTCAGCCCGAGGGCGGTGGGTGCGATGTCGGTGAGGGGCTTGCCGTCGGTGGTCCCGGTGTAGTTGACCACGGCGACGTCGCCGTCCTGCACGGGGCGGTCGACATCGTTGTACTGGGCGTGCTGCTCGCGGAGGATGCCGAGGGCGCGTTCGACGTCCGCCTCGGTGGCGACGGTGAGTTCGCGTTTTGCGGCGATGCCCTTGTAGTTGGGGAGGGCGAAGTCCGGGGCGACCTCGACGGTGGCCGTGAACTGGAGGGCCTGGTTGCGGCCGAACTGCTGGTCCTCGACGTCGAGGGTGACGACGATGTTGAGCTTCTCCTGCTGGGCCGCAGCACGGAAGGACTCTTCGATCAGCTTCTTACGGGTCTCCTCGACGATGCGGGGCTCGTAGGAGCGGGTGATCAGGTGCTTGGGAGCCTTGCCCGGGCGGAAGCCGGGGAGCTGCGCAGCCTTTTGGAATTCAGCCGTCACAGCGTCGAACGTTGCGTTGACCTTTTCGACGGGCACCTCCACGCGGAGGAGCTTCTTGCATGGACCCAGATTCTCGACGGAAACGTTCACGTTAATGCCTTTGTGCGAAATCGCCTGTTTGCCTCTTCAATGCATGCCGACCCGGGGCTACCGGGGAGGCAAAGGGGTAGACACTAGGGAGCACGGAGGGGGGGCTCAAGATTCAAGTTGGAAGTTTGAAGTTGGAAGTTTGAAGACGGAGGCATCCCGACATTGCCCCCATTGGAAAGGGTTTCGGGGTGGCGATGTCCTCATCGCCCTAGGAAAGGCTTCGGAACGGCGACGAGGACGTCGCCACCCCGTTCCGTGTGGGGGAGTTGCCGGACACCAGTTCCCAGATGCCAGAACCAGCGCCGGGTGGGGGCACCCGGCCTTCAAGGGGGAGTTTCCAGGGGAACTGGGCTCTTCCTCCACAGCCTCCTGACGTCGACTGCTACACCTATGGACTTGGGGAGGGCGATGCATTCCTTGGCGGCTCTTCCTCCACAGCCTCCTGACGTCGACTGCTACCTTCAGGGTCGACTGCTGCCTTCAGGGGTTTGGAATGGAGAACCTGGGACTAGCGCGAGGGGCGGTGGGGGGTGGCCCAGAGGGGTTTGAGGGCGGCGTTCGCGGCGGCCCAGCTCTTGAAATCGGGTTCGAAGCGGACGCTCAGTGCCCAGCGGCCACGGGCGGAGTCGGTGTTCTCGACGGCGTGGGGCAGGTTGGTGCGGACGAGGGTGGCGGACCCGATGAAGGCCTCGGCGAGGATCTGGACCTGATCGGTCGGGAGGTTTTCGCGATCCCGGGCACCGAAGAATCCGTAGTGGATGCCGTTGAGCGTCCGGTACCACGGGCCCGCATCGGCAGGAGGTTCGGGATCGGGTACGTTCCCGGGTGCGGCGATGCGGTACCACCGCATGAGGGAATCGGCTCCGGAGAGGTTCCAGTTGATGGCGGCGACGTTCTTGCGCCATCGGCCGCCGTGGAGGGCGACGTCGTCGTGGATGATGCCCATCGAGCCGGGCTTCTTGTGGAAGAGGGCGGCGGTGCCGAGACGGAGGCCGAGTGCGTGGAACCGTGAAAGGGTGGCCTCGGCGAGGATCTCTTCCGCGTTGAACACGGCGTAATGGTTGCTCCGGGAGGCGCGCGGCCTGCGGAATCCGGGCTTCAACGGATCTGCTGGCAGGTCCAACGCCCGGAAGAAGTCGGTGGGCTTCATGGTCTCAAGTGAAACGACCCGCGGTGGCTGGCCGCCATCGCGGGTCGGGTGAGTTCGGGATGGACCCTATTTGCTCAATTCCTCGTGCGCCCGCTTGATCCCGGCCTTCGGATCCTTCTTTGCGGGGAGGTCCTTGAGCTTCGCCGCGGTGGTGGGCGCCTTGGCTTCGGTCTTCTTCGGTTGCTTTGATTTCATGGTGTTTCCTTGTGGGTGGTTGGTTGGAGGAAGAGTTACTTCCTCTCCTCTTCCTTCAGCCGCAATGCACCGGCCTTGGGATCCTTCTTTGCGGGAAGGTCCTTCAGCTTGGCAGCGGTAGTGGAAGAGGCCTTGGCGTCGGTTTTCGCGGGCTGCTTGGATTTCATGGTGGAAACTCTCGGGTGAGCGGTTTCAGGAATGGCTTACTTGTCGCCCTGTTCCTGCTTGCGTCCGGCCTTGGGATCCTTCCTGGCGGGGAGGTCCTTGAGCTTGGCGGCGGTGGTGGCGGGGGCCTTGGTGTCGGTCTTCTTGGTCTGCTTGGTTTTCATCGGGTCTTGTTTCTTGCCTCGGGGCTGGCGGTCGAAGCGGGCGACTCCTTTGTGGGTCTGCTGCCGACATCGGGCCAGTCCCTGATGGCGCTTTCATTTAAGCCCCGGCCGCTGTGTTCCGGTCAACGATCCGATGGCCGCGGGGACTCCGCCATTGGTCGGATCCCCTTGGCCGGAACCATGCAGTCGGATGACGGAGAATGACTCGCGCAGAGGCGCAGAGACGCGGAGAGAAATGGCCTTCCGCTCACCGTCATGGAGTCACCAAGCGGTGAGCCCTTTCAGGGGATCCCGAACTCCCTTTTTCCTGTCGTTCTCAGCGTCTCTGCGCCTCTGCGCGAGATCTTTACCGAATGGATACGGCTTAGTGGGAGGCGAGGGAGCGCAGGAGTCGGCGGGGATCGGTTTCCCGGCCCAGCGCGGTCAGTGTCGTCGCGAAGGCGGCACCCTCGGCGGTCAGGTGGGCCTCGCTGAACCGGGCGTGCTGGAAGGTGCGAGGGCGCGGCGTGGGTGCGGCCGGTGAATCCAGGAAGGGCACCCATCCGGTCTCGCGCAGCCGTGGGGGACGACCGTACATCCAGGAACCAAAGGCGGCGCGTGCGAGACGGTCGAGACGGGTCCGGTCGCGGGCATCGAGTCCGAGGGCTGGCGCGAGGTTGTCGAGAGCCGCGGTGAGGACGGCGTCGTCGTCGGTCATCCACGGTTCGCGGGTGACGCGGCGGGTGATTTCGCGTTCGAGGGAGCGAAGGAAGGAGCGGGCGTCGCGGCTTTCGACGACCATTGGATTTTGCAGGAAGCGGAGGCGGGCGAGGAGCCAGTGGACGAACGTCCGCCATTGGCGCGTGAAGCCGAATTCCTCGAAGCCGATCAGTTCGCGTTCCTGGACGCCGTCGATCTCGGAGAGGGCGATGCCGACGAAGGGGCCGCCGAAGTAAAGGGGTGTTTCGAGGTCGAGGAAGCGGCCGTCGAGGGCGACGTTGCTCTCGAGGTAAAGCCAGAACAGGCCGGCGCGGGCGAAGGCGTGGAAGTTGGCGAGACCCCGGTGGTAGGCGGCGACGAGGGCCTCGGCGATGGCGCGGGGTTCGCCATCGACCTTGTCGCGGGCTTCGGGCGGTCGGAGGAAGCGGTCGATCTCGAGGAACAGCGTGCCGATTGCCTGAGGTTTGTTGACGAAATGGTCGAGGGCGAAGGCGACGTTCGACATGCGCGCGAAGTCGGCGGGCTTGGCGGTGAGGGCGGCGTGGTTCGCGTCGGCGGCGGCGAACGCAGGGCGCGAACTGGAACGTCCGCCGGCGATGGCTTCGGATTCGGTCCGGGTCAGTGAGCGGAGCAGCACGGCGACGCAGGGCACGATGGCGTGGCCGAGTCCGCGTGCCTGCAGGGCGGTCGTGATGGTCCGTTCGCGCAGGGCGGATCCCACGGAGAGATGACCGCTGGCGTGGTAGAGGTCGGAGGGTTCGTTCCAGTTGGCGGCGGCGGGCGTTCGACCGACGCCCTTGAGGTAATGTCCGGCGAAAACGCCACCGCGCCCCGAGCCGAGCCGGCCGTGGGCGTTGCCCGTGATCTGGGTCTGGAGGTCGTAGTGGAGGACTTCCGGGTCGGGGGATGGCGCGAAGGCGAAGGGGGCCAGCCGATCGGGGGCGACCTCGACGTTGAAGCGGGCGTGATCGGGATTTCCTGCGCGAAACCGGGAGCGACGCACAGGAACCGGGAACAGCCAGGGCAGGGCGTGGCTCATGGACGGCGTGGGTTACTTCAGGTGCTTGCGCAGGAAGTCAAAGGTGCCGACGCCGTGGATGGTGTGCGGGCCGTCGAAGAACTCGATCTCGGTGCGGTCGGCGAGGCCCATCTTCACGTAGTGACGCCGCGTGCGGGCGAATTCGTAGGCGACCCATTCATCGGGGGCGACGCCATCCTCGTGTCCGCGTTCGACCATGAAGGGACGGGGGAAGATCAGCCACGAAAGCTCGGCGTAGTTGAAGGTGTTGCCGAGGTTCCATTCGGGCATGTCGTATTCGCTGTTCCAGAGGTAGCTGTAGGGCGCACGGGCCGACGCGACCTTCCAGATCCACTCGTTGTAATCGGCGGAACAGATGCTCAGGCAGTAACGGTCGACGAGGACGGGGACGCGCATGGCGGTCTTGCCGCCGTAGCTAAGGCCATAGAATGCGATGCGGGCGGGGTCGACGTCCTCGCGTGCGGCGAGCCAGTCGGTGATGACCTCGTGCTGGCGGACGATGAAGGACCAGAGCGTGAGGCCGGCGGGTTGGGCCTTGCGGAGGACCTGGCGAAACTTCGTCTCGCCGATGTACGGGTTCTGCGGGGAGAAGGTGATGTAGCCCTGTTCCGCGAGCCGATAGGCGTAGCGATGGTAAGCCCAGTGATCCACCCAGGGATCGGCGGCATCGCGCGGGCGTCCTTCGAGACCGTGCTGGCACACGACGACGGCGCGGCGTTCGCCGGGCTTCATGCCGGCGGGCAGGATCAGGGTGCCCCAGGCGAAGACATCGGGGTGGACGTCCAGTTGGACCTCGTAGCCGCGGATGCCGTTGGTCTCGTAGAGGAGCCGGCTGCGCGGGTTCGGAGCCAGGCTGGGCTTCGGGATCTCGCCGGTGACCTCGCGGCGGAAGCGGTCGCGGAAGGGAACGGTGGAATTGGTGAACTCGGCGACGGACTTGAAGTTGGCCGTCTTCCAGAAGTCGGCGCGGGTGTACTGGGCTTCCCGCAGGAGCCATTGGGTGTCGTCGAGGAGTTCGCGGTAGAGGCGCAGGGTGCGGGCGTCGGGATCAGGGAGCGTGTTGGAACCGTTGCGCGCGGGCGCGACGCCGAGGGTCTTCACGGATGGAACTGAACCGGCTGCGGCGGTCAGGAGGGCGCGGATGGTTTCCTCGCCGAGGGCGGCGTCGGAGCCGGGACGGAGGACCTGGGCCGCAGGGTTGCCGAGCGATTCGAGGAGGCGGAACTCCGCATCGAAGTCAGCGGCGTCCGGACGCCAGAGTTTGCCGGGGGCTGCGCCGCCGGCGTCGGTGTGGGTGACCTCGGGATAACGGCCATGCTCGACGAGGACGCGGCGCGGGGCGATGAGCGCGGCCATGGTCGCGTCGGTGAAGGTGTGGAGCAGCGACCAGACGTTCCGGTAGACCGGCAATTCGGGCTGGCGTTGCGTCAGGCCAAAGGATCCAGCGATGGCGACGGCCTGGAAACGGTCGTCCGCGGCGCCGGCGATCTGGGCGATCAGGCCGCCTTCGCCGTGGCCGGCGAGGAGGAGGGGTGTTCCCTTTGGCGTTCCCAGCGCGTCGGCGCCGGCGAGCACGCGTTGGGCTTCGTAGCCGAGGGGATGACGGCCGAGTTCGTAGGCCGCGCGCCAGAGGGTTTCGCGCTGGCTGTGCTTCACCGAGCGGACGCCGGGGTTTCCCGCGAAGCGGTTGCCGCGGTCGATCAGCGCGGGCACCAGCACACGGCAGCCGTTGGCCGCGAGGCGACGGGCGAACTGGTTTTCCTCGGCGACACCGGGAGCCAGACCGGCGACCTGCTCGGGGGTGACATCGCAGTCGGGTAGGGCGATGACATCTGCCACGGGCGGCTTGTCCGGGACTAGGAGCAATCCCTCGCCGTGGACGCCGCGGAAGACATCCCAGGTGACGGCGTAGACCTGGTATCCGCTGCCCTGGGCGAGGGCGAGGGACGGCACGCCGACGCTGTTGGTGACCGGGTTGCCGAGGTAGCGGAGGGCGGACGGGGTGCGTGGATCGACGATTCCGTGGAGTTCGCGCAGCCGGGCCCGGAGGGATTCGCGATTGGTGGCGGGGGCGTTGGACCAGGCGGCGGCGCGCACGGTAGCGAGGGTGGCGCGGTGGCGATCGAGGTAGCGGTCGAGTCCGGCGACCATCTCGGCGGCGGGATCCGCCGGCGGCGTGAGGAGTTGGGTGCCGGGGAGGTGCTGGGCCTGGACGACGGCCGCGGCCAGGGACAGGCAGAACCAGAGCGGCAGGACAGGAAGGCGCATGGGGGGACTTTGCGGGGATGGGGCGGGGGATTCAACGGAGTGGATTCCAGACCCTCTGGAAACCGAGCCCCTCGAAGTCCTTCACGTTGAAAGTCGCGAACTCTTCCACCCCTGCTTTGCGAAGCGTCAGAGCAAGACGCAGATCAAAGATGCGTCGGCGACCGAACCCCTTGCTTCCCGCAGCTTCCCAGACCTCGTTCATGACTTCGGCGTTCTCGACCCGCATGACATTGGGGTTGCTCCAATACGCCGTTGCCAGATTGCGGGCTGCAGGGGCGCTCAAGGGTCGTCGCATGACCGCTGGATTTCGGAGGAGCACGTACAGTTCAACGGCAACGTAGTCGGCCAGCACAATCCGACGGGTGGAATCCGAGAACTGCTGTTCGAGGAATTCGACCGCCGAGGCGTGGTACTGCGAATCGGGATTCAGCGAGTACAGCAGTATGTTGGTGTCGAAACTCAGCATTCCCGGCCTCTGCTATTTGCTCGAAACCTCGTCTGCTTCTGCCAACGCCTTGAAATCCAGGCGATCGAAGTCTGCCTGGAAGTGGTCTGGCGGTAGCACGGGAAGTTTCCACTTCTGATCTGAAGTCCGGAGTGGGTACGCCCGTGCCATATGTTCCAAGCCGCGACGGACAACCTCTGCCAGCGACCATTCGCGCTCTTTGGCGATGGCCTTCGCCCTGTGGTAGAGCTCGTCTGGCAGTTGGATCTGCGTCTTGATCATGATGGCATTTTGCCATCCCTGACCTCGGTGTCAACGAACCGGAAGTATGGGCGAGGGCTTTTCAGGATCATTGAAAATTGAAAGTCTGACTTTCAAATTTCAATGAAACCTGTGGCGCTCCTCCACCGCAACCGGGCGCATCTTGACACTGCCCCCTTGAGTCTGGTTTTCGGGGCGGCGATGTCCTCATCGCCGTGGGAAGGACTTTGAAACGGCGACGAGGACGTCGCCACCCCGTTCACTGCGGGGGGCAAGAGGCGCCCCCACCAGCCCACGGGAACTGGAAACCGTGAACTTCCTTCAGGCATCCGGCGTTGCTGGCGGTGGGAGACAGGGGTATTGCTTGGGCCACAGATGAATCTGTTGCCAATTCTGCGTCGGACGGGGTTCTGGGCGATCCTGTCGACCGCGCTGCTGGGGGCGGGAACCGTGAACGCCCAGAACACAGCCAAGGCCCCGGCCCTGGAACTGAAGGTGGGAACCAACTACATGGTGGTCATCCCAAAGAGCGTCCTCGGTCGGGAACACCTGCTTTCGGCTTCGATCATTCCCCAGCAGACCTCGCCCACGAGCACGGGTCTGGCGGGCAAGATCGTCCGGTTCGAGATCTTCCACGACGGCGTGGACCTCTACGAATCCACCAAGGGTCTGGTGGTCACCGAGGATCTTCCGGCGCGGCGGTTGCTGACGACGTTCCCGATCGTCTCGCAGACGGACACCGAGGTCGTGATCGATTTCAACCGCGGCATGCGGCGGGTGTTCACGGACATCTGGTATGGCAGTGGGAACCGCGACCGGGTGATGGAGGTTCCGCAGAGCCGCGTGTTTGCGGCGGAGGTCCGGGACAACATCCTGGCGTTGCGCCAGAGCGTGCAGGCGCGCGACCTGGAGAACGGCGCGAGCGTGGAGTCGCGTTATGAGGTCCGATACTTCCTGTCGCCCTACCAGGAGCCGGTGGGCCGGGGACGGGAGCAGTCCGGAGTGGAGACGCGGTACGCGCGTTTCTTCGAGACGGCGCCGGTGCTCGAGACGACGACGGGCCGCAGTTCGACGCGGATGGCGCGCTTCGACCTCTCGAAGCCGATCACGTTCCACTACAGCGCGAACACGCCGGAGCCGTACGTGGAAGCGATCCGGAATGGCATTCTCTACTGGAATCGCGCGTTCGGCACGAACGTGGTGCGTGCGGAGAAGGCTCCGGAAGGCGTCACCGCACCGGATCCGCGGTACAACATCGTGCAGTGGGTTCCGTGGGACGGGGCGGGTTCGGCCTACGCCGACATCCTGGTGGATCCGCGCACGGGCGATTCGCGGCATGGTCAGGCCTACATGACGTCGGTATTCGCGGTGAGCGGACGGGCGCGGGCCCGGGCAGCGCTGCGGTCGATGCGGGAGTTGCTGGAGGCGAAGAAGGATTCGAAGGACGGCAAGGGCGACGGCAAGATGATGTGGCCGCAGATGGGCTTGCCGATCATGGAATCGGCGACGGCGTGCCAGGTGAATTTGGTGGCCTTTGCCCAGCAGTATGCGGCGGGGTTGGAGGAGTTGCTGGCGAGCGATTCGCTGACCGACGCGGCGGCGTTGCGCGCCTCGCAGGATTATGTGTGCGAGGTGGTCGCGCACGAGGTCGGGCACGTGCTCGGATTGCGGCACAACTTCGGCGGCAGCCTGGCGGCCACGATGACGCCGAAGGAGCTCGACGAGTGGTTCCAGGCGTACGTGGCGGGCAAGGGACTCGAGTCCTGGACCAACCGCCTCGTGAGCTCCTCGATGATGGAATACAGCGTGTTCAAGGCCGGCGCGTTCATCGGGTGGATGGTGCGGACCTCGGACCGCGTCCTCCCGCATGACAAGGCGGCGATCCAATGGGGTTATTTCGACAGCAAGGATGCCCAGGAGCAGAAGCTGTTGTTCGCGACGGATCAGGACGCGGCGCGCTACGGCGACGTCCGGACGTTCGATTACGGTGCCCGGCCGATCATCGCGGGCTACAACGAGATTTCGGCGACGTTGCGGGGACTGCCGCACTCGTTGATCGAGCGGTTCATCGCTGCCCGTGCGCCCCGGGATCCCCGCGACCGCATCCCGTTGCAGCAGGTGAATCTGTCGGTGACGGCGACGGCGGCGTCGATCGCCAATGACATGGCGTCGATCGCGCTGTGGTTCCAATCGGGGGCCCGGTCCCTTGCCGTCGAGAACCAGTTCGATTTCATCGGGGAATTGAACCGCAAGGAGCGCGTGACCGCGCACTGGAAGGCGTTGTCCGAGCAGTTGGAGAAGCTGGGTGGCGTGGACCGTGTGTTGTTCGGGGTGCTTCCGGCGGACCTGAAGCTGGAGCTCAAGAAGGAGCCGGAGGGTGTGGAAGCGGCGCCGAAGGTGGACGCAGCGCAGCTCACGGCGCGGTTCGAGAAGATCCTGGCGTCACCGGCCTACACGAATTTCGTGGGCCTGGACGAGAAGCGCTACAGCTTCACGGATGACGAGAAGAAGGTGATCACCGAGCGGTGCCGCCGGTTCTTCAAGGAGTTGGAGGAGGCCGTTCTGAAGCAGGTGCTCATCCGGTTGGAGAACGCCCCGCGCGACATCGCCCGCGAGGCCAATGACGTCATCACCGAGGAGGATCTGGTGGCGCAGTTCGAGCGCCGCATCATCGAGTTGTCGCGCTTCGTCCTGTTGGCGAAGGACGAGGGTCAGCAGATCAAGGGCAAGCTGGACAAAGGGCGCGTCGAGGTCGTGGACTTCAAGTACGACCACGATACGCGCATGGCGGCTGCCAAGGCGCTCAACGATCGGACCGGTTCCTACCGCGGTTGGGCGACCGACGCCAAGGGCGACCTGAACAAGGCGCTCAAGGACGAGGTGGATGCCGCGTTGAACATTCCCAACCTGAAGGAATTCCGCGATTCGCAGCTGAGCCGCTCGCTGCGTGAATGGTACCTGCGCCAGCAGGACATCCTGGCGCTCTTGCCGCCGCGTCCGCCGGGTGCGGCGCCGCGATGAGAGGGGGAGGAGTTTCAAGTTTCAGGTTTCACGTTTGAAGCCCAAGGGGCTGCGGACCTGGAACTGGATCTGGTGACAACGGGCGGTCCCACGCGATGGCGCGGGGACCGCCCTTTTTTTTCGGGAAAGCGGCGTGGTGCCCATCTCTGCACTGCCCTCGCATGGAACGGGGTGGCGACGTCCCCGTCGCCCGACCAAGAGCCTCTCCCATGGCGATGAGGACATCGCCGTCCCGGAACCATTCCCGAAGGGGGCACTGTCAAGAGGTGCCGCAGCGGCGTGTCGGGTCGATCAAACCTGTTGGGCATCGTTGGAAGCGGGCGTAGGCTTGGCCCATGGAAGATCGACCGGAGGATGTGGAAGCCACGGCGGCGGCGCACCAGTTGCCGCCGGTGTTCGTGGGGACGCTCTTTGCGTGCCTTCTGGGTGGTTTGATTCCGGGAATCTACATGACCTTGGTGGCGGCGCCCGGACACCAGGGATCGCCGGTGTACGGCCTGCTGCTGCCGTGGTCGCTGTTGCCGTTCATCCTGGCGGTGGCGGCGGGGTGGGTGGGACGTGGGTTGGATGAGGGGCGTTCATTGCGGTTCTGGGCGGTGGCGACGGCCCTGCTGGGAGTGGGGGTGTACACCTACTACATGCTGTTCCATCCGCGTGGGGTCCGGAACGTGCAGGTGTTCCTGTTCCTGCCCCTGTGGCAATGGGGGTTGATGGCGCGGTCGATGATGCGGTGCGTGCTGGCGTGGCGCCGGCAGTTGGCGGAGCGGGGAAAGCTTGAAGTTTGAAGATTCAAGGTAGCCGACGACGTGAGGAGGCTGGTTTCGAACACTGCCTCGTGACCTCGTCAGCTACGGCTTGGATCGTAGCAGACGACGTGAGGAGGCTGGGCTTAACCACTGCCTCGTGACCTCGTCAGCTACGGCTTGGATCGTAGCAGACGACGTCAGGAGGCTGGTTTCGACCACTGGCTCGTGACCTCACCTGGCTTAACGCCGTGACCGCCGGGTGAGGGCACCCGGCCTTCAGACGGGGTTTCCGGTTACCCCCTTATCCTGATCATGAAAAAACTTAGCGTTCGTGATGCACCCGGTTTCTTGACCCCGGAGGGCGCCTCGGTAGGATGCTGCGTTGAACACTTCGCTTTGAAGGGTCGCCTGTCGTTGAAACCGCACAGGTTCCTTTGAGGCAACCTTTTTGACAGGATCATCGATGAGTGACGCAGCTGTAGCCACCTCCGCGGGTGGTCAACCCACGGTCTCGAAGATTTCCGAGGCCGTGATCCGGATCGCGGGCAATTCGCAGGACGGCATCCAGGCCATCGGCGGCTTCCTTGCCCGCCTCGCAGGCCGGAGCGAGCAGGAGGTCATGACCTTCATGACCATTCCGTCCACCATCTCCGGCGGACCCTCGATCTTCCAGGTCCGCATCGGATCCGGCGAGGTCCTCTCCGCCGGTGACGAGGCCGACATGCTGCTGGCGTTCTATGATCACAGCTACACTGCCCACCTTGGCTCCCTGCGCAAGGGCGGCATTGTGGTCTATGATTCCGACCACCTGAAGCCGGAGGCCATTCCCGCCGAGAACCTGAGCAAGTATCGCCATGTGGGCGTCCCCATCTCCTCGCTGACGATCGAGGCCATCGGTGGGACGGGTCGGGACAAGGGCAAGAACGTGTATGCGCTGGGATTGCTGGCGCGGATGTTCGACCTGAACGTGCCGAAGTTGCACCGCCTGCTGCAGGAGCGATTCACCGGCAAGGATCCAAAGATCGCCGAGACCGCGCTCAACGCCTTCAACTCTGGATACAACTACACGCTGGCGACGGCTCCCGAGCTGTTCCAGTTCGAGCCCGGTGAAAACGTCGGCCAGGCGCAGGTCGTGATGAGCGGCAACGAGGCGCTCGCCTATGGCCTCATCGCCGCCGGCGTCCGGTTCGGTGCGGGATATCCGATCACCCCGTGGTCCGACATCATGGAGCTGCTGCGTCGCGAACTACCGAAGTACGGCGGCCAGTTCCAGCAGTGCGAGGACGAGATCGCGTCGGTGTCGATGGCGATCGGGGCGAGTTGGGGTGGACGGGTGGCCGTCACGGGTTCCTCCGGTCCCGGCATCTCGCTGAAGACCGAGGCCATCGGCTGGGCGGTGATGGCGGAAATGCCTTTGGTGGTCGTGGACGTGCAGCGCGGTGGACCTTCGACGGGCATGCCGACGAACATCGAGCAGTCGGACCTGAACATCGCGGTGTATGGCGGCCATGGGGACAGCCCACGGGTGGTCATCGCGCCGTCGAGCGTCGAGGACTGCTTCTATTCGGCGATCGAGGCGGTGAACATCGCGCGCCAGTACAGCACGCCGGTGATCCTGCTGACGGATCAGGGCATCGCGACGCGTATCGAGGCGTTCAAGGAGCCTGATCTGCAGAAGGTCGTCCAGGACATCTCCCCGGATTACTCGGCGGTCACGGAGCACAAGCCCTACGATCTTTCGGCGCCGGATGGCGTCACGCGGCACATCGCGCCGGGCACGCGCGTGGCGAGCGGCAAGTATCCGGTCGTGACCGGTCTGGAGCACGACGAGCTGGGGCATCCGACGGGCTCGCCGAAGCTGCACGTGCAGATGACGGCGAAGCGTCGCAACAAGCTGAAGAGGCTGGCGACCGAGCTGCCGGCTCCGGTGGTCTACGGGGCGCCCGAGGGCCAGGTGTTGTTGGTCAGCTGGGGTTCGGCCCAGGGACCGGTGCAGGAAGCGGTGAAGGCGGCGCGTGCGGCGGGCAAGGCGGTGTCCTCGCTTCACATCAAGTACATCAGCCCGTTGCCGAACGACCTCGACAAGATCTTCGAGGCCTTCACGCACGTGTTCGTGGTGGAGTTGAACGACGAGGGCGTGAACGGCATCGGCCAGTTCGGTGGCCTGCTGCGCGTCCGTTATGCGGACAAGAAGATCCGCGGCATCACCAAGTGTGACGGCCTGACGTGGAAGGTGCGCGAGATCCTGGACCGGATCGCTGCGTTGACCGCCTGAACCCCGAGACTGAAACCTGATTTCTGAAACGATTATGAGCGAGATGGCCTTTCCGTTCGCCGTGCTGCCGCGCGGTGCCAACACCAATGCGACGCCGGTGGCGCCGTTGACCGATGCGGACCGCAAGCCGCTGATGAAGAAGGATGTTTCGGCCGACCACCCGACGTGGTGCCCGGGCTGCGGCGACTTCTCCGTGCTGGCCCTGTATTTCAAGCTGATCGAGAAGCGCCGGATGTTCCACGAGAAGATCACGACCGTGGCCGGCATCGGCTGCTCGTCGCGCTTCCCGTACTTCGTGCAGGCGCATGGGGCCCACTTCATCCACGGCCGTGCGCTGCCGTTCGCGTCGGGTGTGGCGTTGAGCCGCCCCGACCTGCACGTGTTCGTGTTCGGTGGTGACGGCGACGCGTTCTCGATCGGTGGCAACCACTTCACGCACACGGCGCGCAAGAACGTGAAGCTGACGTACGTCGTGATGGACAACAACGTCTACGGCCTCACCAAGAACCAGACCTCCCCGACCTCGCCGCTGGGCTACAAGTCCAAGACCGACGCGTGGGGTTCCAAGGATCGTCCGGTGAACCCCATCAAGCAGGCGATCTGCGCGGGGGCGACCTTCGTGGCGCGTTCGTCGAGCACGAATCCGAACCACGTCCTCGCGATGATGGAACAGGCGATGGACCACGACGGGTTCAGCTTCGTCCAGATCCTGAGCGAGTGCGTCGAGTTCTATCCCGGTGCCTTCGACAACGCGAATCCCCGCAAGGGTGGCGCGTTCGTGGAAGTGCCGAAGGAACACGACGTCACCGATGAGTACGCCTCCTACCGCCTGGCGGAGGATCTGACCCCGGGCAAGTTCGGTGTGATCTACAAGACCAGCCGGCCGACCAAGAACGCCAACGAGGCGCAGATCATCGCCGACCATCAGGCGAAGACCGCCGGGCTCGAACCCTGGCAGATCCTGAAGAAGAACTTCGATCGGATGAAGTAACCCGTTGGCCACCGAGGGCGGTGGCAGCGGTACCGATGGCGAAAGGCTCCCCCGGGAAACCGGTGGGAGCCTTTTCGTTTGGGGGTGCTTGTGCCGGGATTGGCGGTGGCGCGGGACGGGATCGCATAGCGCGTCATCCCGACCGATGCCAGTGTGGGCCACACTCTCAATGGTCATGAAACAGCAACGATACGGATTCTGGGCCGGATGTCTGGTTTGGGTGGCGGGGACGCTGGCGGTTGCCGTGCACGCGGCGGACGGGGCGACCGCGCCGGCGCGTCCGCCCCTGCGGGTGCTGTTCCTGGGCGATGACGGGCATCACCGGCCCGAGGACCGGTTCCGCCAGTTGCAACCGGTGATGGCGGAGCGGGGCATCGAACTCGTCTACACGCCGAGCCTGGAGGACCTGAACCCGGCGCGATTGCTGGGGTATGACGCCGTCGCGATCTTCGCGAACCACACGGTCATCCAGCCCTCGCAGGAGAAGGCATTGATGGACTTCGTGAAGGCGGGTGGCGGGTTGGTCCCGCTGCATTGCGCGTCGTACTGCTTCCTCAATTCGCCGGCCTACATCGACCTCGTCGGGGGGCAGTTCCTGCGCCATGGGACCGGGGTTTTCCGCGAGAGCATCGTCGATACGGCGCATCCGGTGATGCAGGGGTTGAAGGAGATCGAGAGCTGGGACGAGACCTACGTCCACACCAAGCACAACACCAACCGCATCGTGCTCTCCGAGCGGCGTGATGCCACGGGTTCGGAACCGTATACGTGGGTGCGCGACTTCGGTCAGGGCCGCGTCTTCTACACGGCCTGGGGTCACGACCAGCGCACGTGGTCCAACACCAATTTCCATGCCCTCGTCGAAAACGGCATCCGCTGGGCTTCCGCTCACGCCGTCAACGCCGTGCGTCCCGTCGCTGGCCTTCCCGCGCCGGAAACAATCGAGGCTCCATCGCCGCTTCCCAACTACCGGCCCGGCCGCGGCGGCGACCCCATCAAGACGATGCAGAAGCCGATGGAACCGGCGCAGTCGGCGAAGTACTTCGCCACGCTCGATGGATTCGAGGCGAAGCTCTTCGCCAGCGAGCCGGACATCGTGAAGGCGATCTGGCTCGATTGGGACCTGCGGGGTCGGTTGTGGATCGCCGAGACCGTCGATTATCCCAACGAACTCCAGGCCGAGGGACAGGGCCGCGACCGCATCAAGATCTGTGAGGACACCGATGGCGACGGGCGCGCGGACAAGTTCACGATCTTCGCCGACAAGCTCAGCGTGCCCACGGGTTTTGTCTTCGCGAAGGGTGGGTTGATCGTCGTGCATTCCGGCCTGACCGAGTTCTTTCGCGACACCGACGGAGATGATCGGGCGGACGAACGGAAGGTCCTGTTCAAGGGCTGGAACATGGGCGACACGCACGCCACCGCCAGCAACCTGCGCTATGGCTTCGACAACTGGATCTGGGGAACCGTCGGGTATTCCGGTTTCAACGGCACCGTGGGTGGGAAGCAGGTCCGGTTCGGTCAGGGTTTCTTCCGATTCCGCCCGGACGGTTCGGAACTGGAGTTCATCCGTTCGAGCAACAACAACACCTGGGGACTCGGCCTGACCGAGGACAACCTGCTCGTCGGCTCCACCGCGAATGGCAATGCGAGCATGTACATGCCCATTCCCAACCGGTACTACGAGGCCGTCCGTGGATGGTCCGCGGCACGCCTCGAGAGCATCGCCGACAGCCAGCGCTTCTTCCCGCTGGTGACCTCGGACAAGGTCCGGCAGGTCGATTTCCACGGCCAGTACACGGCGGCCGCCGGCAGCGCGATCTACACCGCGCGGAGCTTCCCGAAGGAATACTGGAACACGGCCCAGTTCGTGTGCGAACCCACCGGTCACCTCATCGGGCGGTTCAACCTGCACCGCACGGGAGCCGACTTCATCGCCTATAACTCCCGCAACTTTGCTGCGTCCGTGGACGAGTGGACCTCGCCGGTCTGCGCGGAGGTCGGGCCCGACGGAGCGCTGTGGGTGAGCGATTGGTATAATTACATCATCCAGCACAATCCTACGCCGCGCGGTTTCGGAACCGGCAAGGGAGCGGCGTACGAGACGCCGTTGCGTGACAAGGTTCACGGGCGCATCTACCGGATCGTCTCGAAGTCGGGGCGGCTGACCCAGCCGTTGCAGGCCTCGAAGGAGCCCCTGAAGACGGACGCGCTGGTGGCGGCATTGAAGCATGAGAATCTCGGCGTCCGCCTGAGCGCGCAGCGCCTGCTGGTGGATGCCCGCGACCTGAACATCGTCCAGCCGTTGCTGGCGTTGGTGGCGGACACATCCGCCGACGACATCGGATTGAACCCGGGAGCCCTGCATGCGTTGTGGACGCTCCACGGACTGGGCGCGATCCAGAACGCGAACCCCGCCGTCATGCGGACGGCGCTGGCGGCCCTGCGGCATCCGGTGGCAGCGGTCCGCCGTGCGGCGATCATGGTGCTTCCGGCTTCGCCAGCCACCTTGGCGGGCGTGCTTCAGGCGAAACTCTTGCAGGATGCGGACCCGCAAGTGCGTCTCGCCGCGTTCCTGGGTCTGGCAGACCAGGCTCCGTCCGATCTCGCCGCGAAGGCCGTCTTCGAAGCCCTTCAGAATCCTGCGAACACCGAAGACCGATGGTTGCCCGAGGCGGCCACTGCGGCGGCGGCGCGCAGTGACTCCGGATTCCTCCGCACGGTGCTGGCCCAGTTCCGGCCTGCCACGAATACGGCCACGGCGGCTCCGGAGGAACCGGTGAATGCCATCGGCAATCCGTCCTTTCGAGAACGCGAACGATGGCCGGCCTGCGGCATGGCGTTCCGTCACGCACAACGGTCGCGGGGAGTTCACCGTGGCGGACATCGGCCGAACCGGCGTTCGTTGAAGATCACCTCCACCG
>CBDIPJ010000028.1:0-62187 GCA_965283655.1 Limisphaerales bacterium
CCGCCCTGGTGGGTGTGGTGACGGGGCGCTTCCATTCTTCCGTCCTTCGATGAAGACGCGATTCCCGATCTGGCTCGTTCCGCTGTTGTGGGTCCTGCTCACGCTTCGGGTGTCGGCCCATCTCGGCATGCCCTTCGTCGTGCTGGAGGGGCGTGCCGGGAAGTTCCCGGTGCGCGTGGTTGTCCAGGAACCGGATGTCGTGCCGGGTCTGGCCCAGGTTGGGGTCCGGATCCTCGCAGGCGAGGCGAAGGGCGTCACGGTCCTGCCGTTGCACTGGGATACCGATCGGAAGGGAGCCCCGCGTCCGGATCCGGCGCGCCCGGTTGCTGGCGAACCCGGCCTTTACGAAGCCGAGTTGTGGTTCATGGGTGCGGGGGCGTATGGCGTCGTGGTGGAGGTGGAAGGCGAAGGGGGCGGGACATTGGTGGTCCCCGCGAATTCCCTGGCGACGGCGCGGACGGAGATGCCGACTTGGATGGAAGTCCTCCTTGCGATTCTCGGCATGCTGTTGGTCGTGGGCTGGGTGTGCATCGGATACGTGACCTTCCGGGAGAGCACGGTCGCGGGTGAACCACGGGGACGCTGGTGGCGTGGATTCCTCGGAGCTGGCTTGGCCGCCGGAGTTGCCGCGGCCGCGGTGTGGGGCGGGCGGCGTTGGTGGAATGTCGAGGACCAGGGCCACGATGCGAAGGTCCGCGCGCAACAGGTGCCGCTCACGGTGAAGGCGGATCGCACGGGTTTGGAGTTCGGTATCGAGGAACCCTCGTGGCGCGGACGCAGCGGCGCGTGGGATCTGGTCCCGGACCATGGTCGGCTCCTGCATGCGTTCGTGTTGGGGTCAGGCCCCCTGCCGTTGTTCATGCACCTGCATCCGGAACCGACTCCCGAAGGAATCAGGCGGTCGGAGGTGGGTGAGCTTCCGGCGGGCGAATATCAGGTTTTCGTCGATGTCACGCACGCGATGGGGTCGACCCAGACGCTCACCAATCGGTTGGTGGTTTCCCAACCGATCGTCGGAGGCGGGTTCAAGGATCCCGACGATTCGCGGCATGAAGGGCGCTTCTCCAGAGTCGGAGATTCGCATCCGATCGGTGACGGTCGGGTCGTGCGTCTGGACGTGGACGGGCGACTGCGTCCACGGGAGGCCGTGCGGTTGGTGGCCCGGTTCCGGGAGTCGGACGATCGTCCGACGCTGCTTCAACCTTACCTCCGGATGCCCGGGCATGCCGTGGTGGCGTCCGAGGACGGGACCGTGTTCACCCATCTGCATCCGGCAGGCAACCTGTCGATGGCGGCCGCGCGTCGGTTTGCCTTGCGGGCCGGTGGGGATGCGGCAGCGAAGAACACAGATGAAGTGTGCGGGGATCTCGGGGCGTTGCCGGCGGATGTGGTGGGACGGTTGCTGGCCAGCGGCGAGGTGACCTTTCCCATGGTCTTTCCGAAGGCAGGTCCCTACTGGGTCTGGATCCAGGCGCGTATAGCCGGTCAGGTGCGTACCGCCTTCTTCCGGTTGGATGTTCCGCAGGGATGACCCCGGTCATTCACGCCGCGGCCGAACAGGTCGCGGCGATTCCTGCCAACCGGGCCTCCACCGCGTCGATCGTCTCATCCGGGGTGGAGGTGCCGGCGGTCAGCCCGACATGGTCCTCGGGGTGAAACCATCCGGGATCCACCTCGGCGGCGGACTCGACATGGTGGACCCGGAACAGAAGCGGGAGCAGGTGGCCACAAGCTGGCGGGTGTTGTTGCTGTTCCGTCCACCGACAACGACCACCACCGAGCAGGCCGCCGCCATGTCTTCGGCCGCCTTCTGCCGATCCTTCGTCGGTTGGCAGACGGTGTCCCGGAATCGCACTTCGGAACCGGGGAAACGGGTCTTGAGATACTCCACCAGTTGCCGGACCCGGGCGATCGGTTGGGTGGTCTGGCTCACCACCCCGAAGCGTGGGCGGGCTTCCAGGGCGTCGATGTCCGCTTCGGACAGCACGACGTCGCAGCCGGGGTGATCCTCGGAAAGGCCGCGGACCTCGACGTGGTTGCGCTGGCCGATGATGACCGGGTGACATCCTTGACGCACGAGGCCGTCGAGGGCGGCGTGGGCCTTGTGGACGAGGGGACAGGTCGTCTCGGTCACCGTCAGGCCCATGTCGCGCAGGGCCTGGATGCGGACGCGGGAGGCGCCATGGGCGGTGATGAGGACGGTCTGGGTGGTGACCTCGGCCGGGTCGTGTCGGGTCAGCACCCCGTGGTTGTGGAGGTCATGGACCACGGCGGGGTTGTGGACCAGGTCGCCGAGGATGGTGACGGGGCCGGAGGTGGCAGCGGACTTGGCGTCACGGACGGCGTCGCGGACGCCGAAGCACCAACCGAGGTGGGATGCGCGTTGCAGCTTCATGATTGGCTTTGCGTTACAAAGTTGACGGACACGTCCCGGAACTGAGTGTTCAAAGAAAACCGGATTCCAAAAACAAGAGATCGACCGGGCCTGCCGGACGATCTCTTCGAGGCGGTTGAGGTAATCGGCAAAGGCCTTACGGCCCGCCGGGGTGAGGGAGCAGGTGGTGAGCGGGCGGGAATCCTGGTAGGCCTTCGTGACGGCGAGGTAACCGGATTCCTGCAGCGTGCGAAGGTGGGATGTCAGGTTGCCGTCCGTGAGTTGCAGGGTCTGA
Organism: Limisphaerales bacterium; assembly: GCA_965283655.1. Lineage (GTDB taxonomy): Bacteria > Verrucomicrobiota > Verrucomicrobiia > Limisphaerales > UBA9464 > UBA6176. The sequence continues at coordinate 2,670 of CBDIPJ010000028.1, forward strand.
CGGAGTTCGGTGAAGGACAGGTCCGGACTGGCCGCAAGCATCGACACGATGGCGAGGCGCGCCTTCTCGTGGATGACCCGGTCAAGTTGGAGGAACGGCTCCGGGTTCACGACTTGACGGTCTTCTCGGTGAAGTGGAGGTAGACGCCGTAGGCAAGGTGCCCGATGCCGAATCCAAGCCCCATGGCGACGTGGGCATCGCCCACGGGTGGAAACTGGTTGAGGGGACAGGTCCACCAGAGCAGGAGGCCTGAGCCACCCAGGATGTAGGCCCAACCGAAGAGCCGGATGCCGCGGCGCATGAAGAATCCCGCGGCGTGGAGCGCACACCCGTAGAGGATCATCCACAGCGCGGGCAACAGCCACACGACGCGCTTGGCCCAGTCCTCCCCGAGGATGAACGGAACCGCGAGCAGGGCCCCCGCCGTGAGGGGTGGCAGCACGGCTTCCGCCACCCGACGCGTCGGCGGCGACCAGAACGGTTCGGCGGCACCCACGGCCTGCTTGCGGGCAATCGTGAAGGCGATCAGCAACCCGGCGGCGGCGGTCCCAAGCCACCAGAGGGCGTAGGAGGTGGATCCCTGGAGGGGCAGGAGGTAGCGACCGTGGCCGCGGCGGCTCCGAGGAACCCGATGGCGAGGCAGATGGGCCCGAGGGCGCGCCGGTACAGGGCGGACCGCTCCATGAGGAGTCGGATGGTCTCCAGTTGGTCCAGGGCGTCTCGCGGATCCATTTCGCCATCATCTTTGTATGGCAAAGTGACGAAAGGCAAGCGTGGGATCGAAACAACACTGCCTTCCAACGCACAACCGGCCGGGGCAGTCTTCGACCCGAGGCGGCTTCGCTTCCCGCGCTGGCGTCCTCAACGAAATCCTCACCATGGAACTCCGGCATCCTGCCCTCGTCGAACTCCTCCAGCGTGCCTACTCGGCAGAACGCGCGGCAGCCCTCGCCTACGTGGGGCACGCCCGGTCGCTTACGGACCCGGCAGTCATCGCTGCCGTCCAACGGATCGAGCAGGATGAATGGGACCACCGAAGGAACGTGCTCGTGCTGATGCAACGTTACGGGGTGCCGGTATCGCGTTTCTACGAGTTCAAGTTCCGGGTGATCGGGACGCTGATCGGGCTCGCCTGCCATGTCATCGGGCGCTTCATGCCGTTCTTCTTCGCCGGACGGCTCGAGAGCGGGAACGTGTGCGAGTACTTCGTCATGATGCGCCATTTCCACTCGCTCGGGATCCGCGATCACGACGTCCTCCTGTATGAAATGGGCCTGAAGGAAAAGGAGCACGAGGTCTACTTCCTCGACCAGGTCCGGGGCAGCCGCTGGCTGCCGTTCTTCGAGTGGCTGTTCTCCTGGGGGGCCATGCGTCGGCAAACGATGTCGACCTCCAGAGCCCCCGACGCCTCGGCGAATCCCACCAGTACTGCAAGACCCGGACTGACGGGCTCCCGTGATCACGACGACCGCACACGCAACGAGGCGCCGATAGAGGAGCGGCTCAAGAAGGCGGGGAAAGGGATGCGCTGGTCGGGCAGGAGGCCGTTTCTTGAGGCCATGCCTGTTCGAAGTGTCAAACGGACTAGATGGAGGGTTCCAAGTTCCGGGATTTCAGGTTGAAGTCGCTGCGTGATCGCCGTCGTTGGCAGCCTCAATCGGGACCTTGTGATCCGGGCAGAACGCTTTCCCGCCCCGGGCGAGACGGTCCCGGGATCCGGGTTCCGCACGGTGCCCGGCGGGAAGGGGGCGAACCAGGCGGTGGCCATGGTCCGATTGGGGGCGCGCGTGGGGATGGTGGGCGCGGTTGGGGAAGATTCCTTCGGTGCGATGATGCGCGAGGGGCTTGTCCGGGACGGGATTGATGTGCGTTCGGTCCGGTCGTGCGCGGAGGAATCCACCGGGGTCGCGGTCATCACGCTGGATGCTGCGGGCGAGAACCACATCGTGGTTGCGCCCGGTGCGAACGCCCGGCTGACGGCCGTCGATGTCGAGGATGGGTTGGCGCGGTTGGCGGCGGTGGAGCCTGTGCAGGCGGTCGTCCTGCAGCTCGAGGTGCCGGATGAGGCGGTCCTGGCGGCGACGAGGTGGGCGGTGACGCACCGGATTCCGTTGTTGGTCAACGCGGCCCCATGGCGGGAATCGGTGCCGACCCCGGTCTTCGAGCAGGCAACCTGGCTGATCCTGAACCGTTCCGAGGTGTCGGGTTTGCTGGGGCGTTCGTTGTCGGACCTGGCGTCCATCGCGGAGGCGGTGACGGCATGGCGCGGCACGGGTGAACGGCCTGGAGTGGTGGTGACGTTGGGCGCGGAAGGAGCGTGGGTGGATGGCGGCGGAAGCCGAGAACTCGTGAAGGCGGCACCGGTCGAGCGGGTGGTCGATACCGTCGGGGCAGGGGACGCTTTCGTGGGAGGGTTCGTGGTCGGCTGGATGGAAGCGATGGGGGTGTTGGAGGCGGCGCGCTTTGCTGCGGCGGTGGCGGCGATCTCCGTGTGTCGGCCCGGGGCGCAGGATGCGATGCCGTGGCGCAGGGAAGTGGGCTTGCGGGATACGAGCCACGACATCACCCGGATGGACCACCTGAAGAGCCATGGCCCGTAATGAGCGTTGATCCGGATCCCAGTCCCTGCTTGTTCGTGTGATCCGAGCCATTCGTGGCTTCAACGGCCTCACTCAGGATGAAGTGCGTCTGCCATCGGGGAAGGGGAGTTCCGCTGTGACCAACTGAACCTGAAAACAGCCGTTGGAACCGCAGATGGCGCAGATGACGCAGAGAGTCAGCAGCTTGGATCGGGCGTGCCCTTCACCCGCAAGGTAACGTCTGCACGAGCCTTGGGTGCGGGCATTTCTGCCCCGCCATCGGCGCCATCGGCGGCATCTGCGGTTAAATGAACTGCCGTTTCTAGGCTGAAATCTGTGGATCGGAATGGTTTCCCGCGGAGGCGCAGACATGTCGGGGGAGGGTGTTCGGTGGAGGAGCCCGCAGCGTTCACCCGCCCGAAGTGTTGGAAACAGCGGCCTGACTCCACGGCCCCCATCTCTCCAAGAGCATCAAAAAACACCCCAAACTTGCATACATAGAATTGCAATGTAGTTTGACCCAATGAAGATCACCAAGGAGCTCAATGCCGCGTCTGCCAGCGCCATCGTCCTCGGTATCCTGGCGCTCTTCGGGGAGCTTTCCGGAGGCGCGCTGACACCCACGCGGCACCGGGCTGCCTGAGCTTTGCCCAACGTCGAAACAACACATGACTCCATGCCTCCCATGAACCCCACAAAAGCATCAAGGTCCCGACTGGTCATCGAACGTTTGTCACCCTTGCGAACCTTCTGGGCCGCGGTCGTCGTCGCTGCATCCCTGCTCAGCTTCTCCCTGCCAGCGCAGACCATTCCTGGGCGGGACGTCACTCCCGAGCCCCCGCCGGTCGTGCCTCTCCAAGGAGAGCCTGCAGGCTTCGAGGGCCTGTCCCTGAAACTCGATTACCCCACGCTCGAGATCGCGGAGGATCGGGCCTACATCCCTCTGTTCTTCACGGTCCTTGGCGATTACAGGGGCACCAACGACATCACGGTCCGCGCCCGGTTCGTCAGCGGCACGGCCACCCCGGGCCAGGACTTCGATACAAATCAGCCCGTGAAGGTCGTGCCTGCCGTGGGTGGGCTCGGTTCCATGAACTGGCTGCCACTGCCCACGATCCTCGACGAGATCAACGAGGGCACCGAGACGGCTGTCTTCGAGTTGTCCATCGACGGCAGCACCAACGCACCGGTCCGCATGGAGGTGCGTCTCCTCGACGACCTGAACCCAGGCGAAGTGGGTTTCGTTTCGCCGCGCTTCCAGATCAACGAAGGTTCCACCAACGGCTACGCCCAGATCCGCCTTTGGCGCACCCTCAATACCCGGCAGGCGGCCACTGTGACCTATCGTTTGGAGGGCGTGGCCTCGGCGCTGGCCCTCCTGGGCGGTCAAACCAATCGCACTGCGACCTTCGAGCCGGGACAGTCGCAGATTTTCGTCCAGATCCCGCTGGTGAACAATTCCGAGGCGCAGGGCACCTTGGATGTGACCCTCACACTCGAATCAATCGAAGGGGGCCTGAAGCTCATGAAGGGCTACGAGAGTACGGTTCTGACCCTGGCCGACGACGAAACGCCCAGTTCCGGCGAACCGCTGTCGATCTCCAGGTATGACGTCGGGGGCGGCCAGATCGGCGCAATGCTGTCGACCCGGGTGGCCCGCGGGTATCAGGTCCGGCTGGAGTCCTCTGACACGGGAGCGGAGGGCCCTTGGCAGCTTTACTGGCTCTTTGAAGGCTCCGACGTCGAGCGCATCGCGTTCGACTCCTTCGAATCCTCGGTGATGCGGATGTATCGGATTCTTCCGCCTGAGCCTCTTGACTACACCTACCCTTGGTGAGGGGCAGAAACGCCCGGGTTGCCTGACTCCAACACAGTCGCCACCCGCAACGGCATCGAGAAGGCTGTCCAGGGCCCTCCACGGAACGACCGTGGCCCGGTCACGGTCCTGCCGGGCACCGCCGCCGTGACCGGTCCCAGGTGTGGAGCACCGACAGATGATAGCCCACGGCGTCAGCCGTGGGTCCCATGTTCGCACGGATCACCAGCCCCAGCGGGGCGACAGATAAGGCAGGGTTCGATGAACCTGGAATCGCCCGTTGGCTTGACCACGAATTTCACAAATCCCACGAATGGGTCGCGTGAAAATGGACGGTTGCATCCAGAGGGCGGTCGTTTCGCAGCCCGGTTCGCCGGGCCTGGCGCGTTGTTCCGACGTCGGTCTGGCGGGGGGGTGAAACGTTCCATCCTGCACCGGCAGCCCCCGGCGCGGGCCGCATTCACATTGGTGGAATTGTTGGTGGTGATCGCGGTCATCGCCGTGCTCGCGAGCCTGTTGCTTCCAGCGATGTCGCGTGCGAAGGCCCGCGCCCAGGGCATCCAGTGCGTCAGCAACCTCCGCCAACTCGGGCTCGCCCACTTCATGTACGTCAACGACCACGGGCACACGATCCCCTACCGGCTCGATGACAACCTCTGGATGCGCAGCCTGATGAAGCTCTACGCGCAGGTGGACAAGGTCCGGCTCTGTCCCATCGCGCCCTACAGCAGGCGCTTCCCGGCCGGGAGCGCCAACACGGCGTGGGTCTGGCCCCTGAGCAACGAGGTCAACCCCGCCACCGGCGAGCCGCGCTGGACCGGCAGTTACGCCCTCAACGGCTGGATGTACCACGGCGACTGGACGGTCCAGGACCGTCGCCCGCCCACCGCCAATGCCTTCCGCAACGAGGGCGACATCCGCTCCCCCTCCACCACGCCCGTGCTGGCCGACGGCAGTTGGGTGGATGCCTGGCCCCGCGAAGCCGACCGCCCCTCGCGCGACCTGCGCCTTGGGGTCACGGCCGAAACCGCTGGAACCATCGCCGTCCTGACCATCGCCCGGCACGGCTCCGGTCCCGCCGGCCTCCCCAGAAACCTTCCGCCCGGCCAGCGTCTCCCCGGTGCCATCCAGTTGTCCTTTGCCGACGGTCACGCGGGGCTTGTGCCCCTGGAACAGCTCTGGACGCTCACCTGGCACCGCGAATGGCAGGAGCCCGCCACGCGACCGCGTTGAGGGTCCGTCCGGAATCGGCCGTTGGCCTGACCACGCATTTCACAAGTTCCACGAACGGGCCGCGTTGGAATGGAGGTTCCGATCCCGGCCCAGCTCGGCGCTGACACTCCCCTCGCACGTTCGCGGCGATCCGGATACCAGTCCCTGCTTGTTCGTGCGATCCGTGCCATTCGTGGCTTCAACGGCCTTGTTCCGGATGAAGTGCGTCTACCATCGGGGAAGCCGGGTTTCGCACGCGAAGGCGCGAAGACGCGGGACCCCATTGGATTCTGAGCAAGTGGTTCTTTGGAAAATGGTTGGATGCTGCCAAATGCGACATGGCCCTGATCGTGAAAACCCTCTCGGACCCAATCTCAGAAGGACAGATCTGTCATCGTTGACCGTTTCAATGGGGTGTCACGAAGAACGTACCCCTTGATGGAAACCGGCCTGTGTCGCAGTGTCACGCCCATGGATTGGCTCGCAATCATGCAGGCATGGCAGGCGCTCCCCTCTGAGAAGCGCAGCGAGCAGGCTTGGGCGCAGATACCCGCGAGCGTCGCAGCCAGCATGGCTTTTGAGGGCGAACCCGTGAACCAGACATGGCTGGAGGAACTCCATCGCCGGACCGAAATACCCGCTTTGTCGAGTCCAGTCGCGGCATCCTCAGCTACACGCAGCTAGCACCGCTTCTGGCAGAGCGGGTTCTGGTTTGCGAAGAGGCGATTGTTTCCGGCGCTTTCGAGGAGTGGCGACTCGACGAGCGGCTCCTCCTTGAACTGCACCTGCGTATTTGCGGCGATCTGGTGCCCGACTGGTCCGGGCGTTGGCGAACGGTGGACGTTCAGGTCGGCAACCTGCGCCCACCTGCTTATCCCCGGGTTCCAGCTCTCCTCAAGGACTACGTCGACGACTTGGCTGCGAGGTGGGGTGCCTTGGTGCCCGTTGCTGGATCTCTGGCCTTGGAAACGCTCGCGTTCGCCGAAGGCCGACTGCTGACCATTCACCCATTTGTCGACTTCAACGGCCGCGTCACCCGACTGTGGCTTCGTGAAATCCTGCGGAGGGTTCGCTTGCCCCAGGTATCGCTGACGGTCGAGGGGGACGATTCGCGGTCCGCTTACTTCCGGGCGTTGGAAGCGGCGGATGGCTTTGATTGGAGGTTGTTGGGTGCCCTCTGGGCCGATCGATTTGAGCAGCTGCCACCTCCCCCACAATGATCGATGATCGCCTTGGCGGATTCCGGGCTGTTTTCTTGGCCGAATCTCTCGTGGGCGCAAACCCGGTGCTGGGGAAGGGCGCTCGCCCAAACGGAGTGCGGTGAAATGCAGAATGCACGGGACGGACTCGAATGCCATTCCGCGGAATCTGGAAAGGCAGTTGGCACCGCCGATGTCGCCGATCGCAGGTGCGGAGCACCGACAGATGGTAGCCCACGGCGTCAGCCGTGGGTCCCTCGTCCCCACGGATCACCAGCCCCAGCGAGGCGATAGATGCGGCAGGGGACAATGGGTGCGGTGATTGCCGAAGACGGCATTCGGAAGAGTAAGGAAATGCAAACAGTGCGGGACTGAGCCGATGGGATCTACCGGTCCCCTCTTCTCTGGACGGACGCCGTTGGATGCCTGCCTAGCGGAAGGCGACGAGCAACCCGATGGTCGTGGCAACCGTCGCGCTGCCGAGCGCAGCCCAGATCAGATGCCCTCGCACGTTCGGGGTCGCGGCCTTGTACCGGCTGGCAAAGAACAGGATCGACGCCGCAGAGACCACGCCGAAGGCTACAAGTAGTGGAAGAGCCATGTGAGGAAGACCATCGAGGCCCTCGGTGGCGAACACATGGAGGATGGGCAAAGGTTGGCCGTCGCAGGCAAGCGATCCCAAGGGACGGAGTCCTCGGAGTCCTCGGAGTCCTTCGCACACCGCAGGGCAGGAATCTCAACACCCGACGCCGGTGAAGACCTCCCCCAGCAGGTGCCTGCCACCTCCGCTCCACGCGACGGATGATCGGGGTCATCCGTCATCTGCAGAACCAACGCCGTTTCTCAGGGCGAATCCCGGGAAGGCATTCGAAGCCGCGGATTGCCTTCATCCCGCGCTGGGTAGGTGACCGCTGGCGGGGTCATCTCTGGAATCCGTGAAATCGCTGAAATCTGTGGATGAACCGTCCCCTCCCTCATCCATCGCCATCGCCAGGCTTGATCATTCGCTCGACGTCACCCAGGCCGCTGTCGTTGGATCTGTAGACAATCAAGTTTCCAAACTACCATGCCCCGCAAGAGCCTGATCGAAGAGTTTCTCGATGCCGGTGCCGGCTTGCTCGATGAGCTGTTTGGCGAGGAGGACGCTTCCTCGGTTGCGGCGCGTTCCCGAAATGCCGCCATGTCGGCAGCATTTGAAGGTCGGTGCGGACGTTGGCGCAATGAGTGAGGTGATTACTGAAGGACGGCGGGCGAGAGAGTAATGAAATGGAAACATGCGGGTCCGACCTCATTGCCTTTCTCCGGGGCGCCGGGGCCCCCGAATCAAACCTGCAGTATTTGGCCCATTGACTGGCTGGGGCACCGAAGCTCTCCTGGCACTCAAGACTGTGCCGAGCAAACCGTTCAACGATGTCCACGTGCTGACCGATTTGGCCACAGCCTGGCGTACGCGTGATGATCCGGGGTGTTTGGCGGTACCCTTTTCGTGTCCGATGGCGGCATTGCTTGGCCACGTCTGCCCTGCAAGAGGGGACATCCGGCGCAACACGTGGATCCAGACCGCTCTCCGCGAGTTGCCCTTTGGATTTCTGTGTCGCGAGGTCGCGCCCATTTTGGCCTGCCAGCCATCCCTCAGGTTCGCCTGACCCGCGCCATGTCCAGTGCCTGCATCTTCTGTGAACCGGATCGCTCGCGGATCGCCTTCGAGACCGACCAGTTCTTCGGACTGTGGGACGGGTTTCCGGTGTCGCCCGGGCACATGTTGGTGATTCCGCGTCGGCATGTCGCCACGTGGTTCGATGCCACACCCGACGAGCAGGCGGCATTGCTGCGAGGCGTTGAAATGGCCCGACAGGAGATCCTGCGCCGGCACCAGCCTGATGGGTTTAACATCGGTATCAACATCGGGGCCGCCGCGGGTCAGACCGTGTTCCACCTGCACCTCCATGTGATTCCCCGATATGAGGGGGATTTGCCCGACCCTCGCGGAGGTGTGCGCAATGTCATTCCGTCAAAGGGAAACTACTTTCGTCGACCGGCCGCCGCCGGTCCCTCTCTGGCTCAGGTACCCCACGACCGGGCGCTGATTCACGGCGGTACCGACGATCCATTGTTGCCCCACTTTCTTGCGCACCTGGACCGTGCGACCGGAGCCGACCTATGCGTGGCGTTTGTGCGTGCCAGCGGCCTGGATCTTGTCATCGAACACCTGCGGGACCTGCTTGATCGCGGAGGTAAGATCCGGTTGCTCACCGGCGACTATCTCGACATCACCGAGCCCGAGGCCCTGCTTCGTCTCACCGATCTTGCCGGCAAGTTGGAGCTGCGGGTCTTCGAGACCCTCCAGGTTGCCTTCCATCCCAAGGGTTACCTCTTCCATTTCCCAGACGGCACCGCCACCGCACTCGTCGGGAGCTCGAACCTGAGCGCCTCAGCATTGCAGAAGGGCATTGAATGGAATCATCGCGTGGTTACCTCGGCCGACCCCAAGGCCATCGCCCAGGTGCAGGTGGCCTTTGATCAACTCTTCACCCACCCGGCGACCCGCCCGATTACCCATCAATGGATCCGGGAGTACACGGACCGCCGATGTCCGCCGCAGCGATCTCGGGCTGCCGCGCTGAAGGAGACCTACGACACTCCCGCGCCACCGCCGCATGTCATCCAGCGCGAGGCTCTCGCAGCCCTCCGGCAGACTCGTGCGGAAGGGAATTCGGCGGGATTGGTCGTTCTGGCCACCGGCTTGGGTAAGACATGGCTCAGCGCCTTCGACAGTTGCGGCCCCGAATCCCGGAGGATTCTCTTTGTGGCCCATCGCGAGGAGATCCTGACCCAGGCACGCAAGACCTTCCGCCGCATTCGACCTTCGGCCGTGCTCGGCCACTATACCGGCACTGACAAGATGCCCGAGGCGGATGTGCTCTTCGCCTCGATCCAGACGCTCGGCCGGCAGCGGCACCTGAGGGCCTTCGAGCGGGATCGCTTCGACTATATCATCGTAGACGAATTTCACCACGCCGCCGCCTCCACGTATCGCAATCTCATCGCACACTTCACTCCCAAGTTCCTCCTTGGCCTCACTGCTACGCCGGAACGTACTGATGGCGGCGATCTGTTGGGCCTGTGCCAGGAGAACCTGGTCTACCGCTGTGACCTTGCCCGAGGCATCCGCGAAGGCCTGTTGGCTCCGTTCCATTACTTCGGCGTCCCGGACGAGGTGGACTACAGGAACATCCCCTGGCGTAACCACCGGTTCGATGAAGCCGAACTTACCCGTGCGGTGGCCACCGAGAAGCGCGCTCGCAACGCCCTCGACCAGCTCCGGGCCCGTGGCGGCAAGCGCACCATCGCCTTCTGCTGCTCGCAACGGCACTGCGACTTCATGGCCGAGTTCTTCACTCAGAACGGGTGCCGCGCGGTGGCCGTTCATTCCGGTGAGAATTCGGCCCCGCGGGCGGCCTCGCTGGAGGCGCTGGAAGCGGGGCAACTCGACGTCGTCTGCGCCGTGGACATGTTCAATGAGGGCGTGGACATCCCGAACGTCGACACGGTGATGATGCTGCGCCCGACTGAGTCGGCGATCCTCTGGATGCAGCAGTTTGGCCGCGGCCTACGAAAGTCCGCGGGCAAAGCCTTTCTCACGGTGATCGATTACATCGGCAATCACCGCAGCTTCCTGAGCAAACCACGCGCCCTGCTCCAGCTCGCGGAGGGCGACTCCCATATCAGCAGGGCCCTCGACCTCTGGTTGGAGGGGGACCTTGAATTGCCGCCTGGATGCGAGGTGACCTATGACCTGCAGGCCATCGACATCCTGCGCTCTCTGCTCAAGCAACCCGCCCACTCCGACGCCATTCAGGCCCACTACCTCGACTTCCGCGAACGGCACGGGCAGCGCCCCACTGCGTCCGAAATGTTCCGTGATGGATTCACCCCGCGTGCCCTGCGCTCGTCGCATGGATCCTGGCTACGATTCGTCCAGGCGATGGGCGATCTTTCGCCGGGCCAGGCCGCAGCGCTGGATCAGGCCTCGGACTTCCTCGTGGATCTGGAGGTCACCCGGATGACCAAGGGCTTCAAGATCCTCACCCTTCTGGCGCTGCTCGACGAAGACCAGTTCCCCGGATCGTTGTCGATCGACGCTTTGGAAAACGGGTTCCGCCGGCAGGCGGGGCGATCGGCCAAGTTGCGGCAGGAAGTTGGCCTGGCCCTTGCGGATCGAACTCGCCTGATACGCCTACTGGAAACCAACCCGATCCATGCCTGGACGGGTGGCGACGATGCCAACCGCAAGACCTTCTTCACCTACCGTGAACGGCGGTTCGCTACCAAGTTCGCGCTCGCCCCTGAACTGCGGAGCGCCTTCCAGGACTTGACCCGTGAACTCGCCGACTGGCGGCTTACCGAGTACCTGAGCCGGGATGGGGAAGGGGATGAGGCGGAGGTGGTCGTTCGAACAGTCACCGCGACGCCCGCGGGACCCAGCCTTTGGCAGACCTACCTCCGCGAGAGCATTCCACCGCTGTTTGGCCTCACGTTCTCGGTCGCCATCTGGAACGCCGGGTTCGTTACCTCCGCTCGAGACCTATTCCTCTTGGTGACTCTGGAGAAGGATGACCTGCCGGACGATCACGACTACGAAGACAAGTTTCTCAGCCCGGATCGGTTCCAGTGGAAGAGCCAGAACCGCACGACCCAAGCATCGAAGCACGGCCAAATGCTGAGGCACCACTTAACCAAGGGACTGAAGGTCCACCTCTTTGTTCGCCGCTCGAAGAAGATCCGGTCCCAGTCGGCTCCGTTCTACTACTGCGGGGAGGTGGCCCTTGAAAGATGGGAGGGCGAACGTCCCATCACGATCAACTGGCGGCTTTCGACACCGGTACCGGAACGACTCCATGCGTTGTTTAAGATTGAGGGGCGGTGAAGCATCCGGCCCACAGTCAACGGTCCTTCACCCTAACCAACAGCAAACCTGCACCATGCGCTCTGGGATTTACGAACGGTTGGTCCGCGAAGGCGAAGAGGCTGAACTCCAGCAATTGGAGGCAGAGGGGCGCGCGTGGGTCGACGGGGTCTCCGAATCAGTACGGCGACATCTGCTGTTGGATGAAATTTCTTCGCGTATCCCGGAGCTTCTCGATTTGGCGGCCTCGTCTTCCGGCGATGCGGTCGAACAGGCGCAACGCGAACTGCGCCTCATTGCGAAGATGCTGAAGGCGGCTCGGGACGGAGATGGTTCCGGTGAGTTGGTTCCCTTGCCGGCCCAGGAGTTCAAGTTGCTTCGGGCCATTCATGAACCTCAGGTCCGACCAGTTTTGCCACGCACCGGTTTCAGCAAACCCTGGCTGTTCACGTCAGGGAAAGGAGAGCCCTCGCTGTACTCCGAGTTGCGGGCGGAATTGGAGACGGCGGAGCGACTTGATCTTCTCATCAGTTTCATCAAGAAGGCCGGGGTTCGGAAGCTGGCGGATGTCTTCCAGCGGGTGACGGCCGCCGACGCTCGAGGCAAGACACGGCTTCAGATACGAATCCTCACCACCACCTACCTCGGTGCCACCGATCGATCCGCGTTGGATCAGTTGGCTCAGTACCCGGGGGTACAAGTTCGTGTCTCGCTCGACGGTCAGCGGGAAAGACTTCATGCGAAGGCTTGGATTTTTGAACGTGCCAACGGATTTGGAACCGCATTTGTCGGAAGTGCGAACCTCTCGAAGTCAGCCCTGATTGATGGGATTGAATGGACGGTCAAGATCTCCCAGGCACGCGACGCGGCGTTGTTTGAGTCTGCGAGGGCCAATTTCGAGACCTTGTGGAATGATCCGGAGTTTTCACCTTACGACCCAAACGATTCGGAACATCGAGCCGCATTGGATCGTGCATTGGAGACACAGCGAGGTACGCCCGCTGGTCAGGTCATTGCTCTGCGGACATGGTTTGACCTTCAGCCCAAAGGGTTCCAGCAGGTCATGCTCGACCGGTTGGCCCATGAACGAGCGCATGGGCGAAATCGCAACCTATTGGTAGCCGCCACCGGAACCGGCAAGACCGTGGTTTCGGCCTTTGACTATCGGAGGCTGTGCGCTGAGCGCGGAGGCCGGCCAAGACTCCTGTTCATCGCCCACCAGCGCCAGATCCTCGAGCAGGCCCGGGCAACCTTCCGTCATGTCCTTCGCGATGGCAGTTTCGGTGATTTACTCGACGGATCGACAGAATCCACGGCTCACGAACACCTGTTCGCGATGATCCAGACCCTGAATAGTCGGCAGCTTGTAAGGAAGCTCGGTGGCGATTATTGGACGATGGTTATTGTGGACGAGGCTCACCACCTTCCGGCGGCAAGCTTCCAAGCAGTCATCCGCAGCCTCCAGCCGTCGATACTTTTGGGGCTCACCGCGACTCCGGAGCGACTCGATGGCCAACCCCTGACCGAATTCTTCGACGCACGTCCCGACGGATCCCCTGCCTGTTCCTTGCGTCTTTGGGATGCGCTCGATCAGCAATTGCTCTCGCCGTTTGAGTATTATGCGACGGCCGATGCGGTTGATTTCCGGGGAGTAGAATGGGGACGGGCAGGGGAAATGAGCCAGGTGGCTCAGGTGTTGACCAGTAGCGAAATTCGCGCGCGGAGCGTGGCTGAGTCGATCGAACGGTATGTGGATGACTTGGCTGCGATGAGGGCTTTGGCCTTTTGCACGAGTGTGGACCACGCCCGGTTCATGGCGGACGTGTTCACGAAACTCGGATTGGCGGCGGTTGCGGTGTCCGCCGAAGACTCTCAGGCGGTTCGTGAGCAGGTGGTTGATCGGCTGCAGAGGGGTGAGTTGCAGGTTGTTTGTTCGGTCAACCTGTTCAACGAAGGTGTCGATATTCCGGCAGTCAACACCTTGTTCCTGCTTCGGCCCACGCAAAGTCCGGTGGTTTTTCAACAGCAGATTGGGCGCGGCCTGCGACATCATCCCGGCAAGTCATGCTGTCTGGTGCTCGATTACGTGGGGCTTTATGAGAAGGAGTTTCGTTTCGACATCCTCTACAGGAGTCTAACCGGTCTGAGTCGTCGTCAATTGGGAGAGGCAGTCGAAAAGGGCTTCGGGCAATTGCCACCCGGATGCCACCTTCAGCTCGACAAAGTGGCCCGCGAACGGGTGCTGGAGAACTTGCGACAAGGCCTTCAGTTGAATGCCCGACGCCTGCGTTCTGAGGTGCTTGCGTGGGCTGCGAGTAGGTCTGGCACTTTGCGCCTCGGTGATTTCTTGAGGGATCAGGGAATTGAGCTCAGTGAGCTCTACGAAAATGGCCGATCGTGGCAGGGGTTGTTGCGCGCGGCAGGCCTTTCGCATGCTGCCTTCGGGCCGGACGACGAGATATTGCTGCAGCGATCGGGTCGTTTGCTTCACGCGAATGATCCACGTCTGCTCAAGGCGTGGATTAGCTGGATATCGGGGTGTTGCGAGGGCGAGTCCGATCTGTCCGTCCGCCAAGCCGGAGTCGCGGCCATCACGGAGGAAGACGTTCCACCGAGGGCACCGTTGATGCTGGCGCACCAGATCTATCATGAGACAAGCCGGGTCCTCACGATGCCTGATTTTCGGGCAACCCTTTCTAAGAACAGCGCATTTCGCAGCGAGTTGACCGAGTTGCTGGCCTACCTGGATGAATCTAGCGAGAACCCGGGGCACCCGTTGATCGGAATACCCGCGGAGTGGCCGCTGTCCTTGCACGGTAGGTATAGCCGGCTCGAAATTCTCGCCGCGTTGGGCTACACCAGTGAGACGCGCCGACCGGTACAGCGGGAGGGGGTGTTGGCATTGACTGGTGACCGCCTTTGCGTGCTGTTCGTCACTCTCGACAAGAGCGAGGGATTCCATGACCGCGTGAAGTACCGTGACTATGCGATCAGCCCCGAGCTATTCGCCTGGGAAACTCAGAATCAGGCCAACCCTGGAAATCGACTTGGTCAGCGTTTCACGGAAAGTCCTGGCAACGGTTGGCGGTTCTTCCTGTTTGTTCGCGAAACTCCTGACTTCGAGTTTGCCGCCGTCGGTGAGGTTCACCTCGAGCGCTGGGAGAGTTGTGAGAAGGGTCCTATTCCGATCGTTTGGCGTCTGTCCATACCCCTGAGTGCGGTACTGTATCGAAGCTTCAGTGTCCTCAGGGATGCGTGAGCCGTCTGGAGGGACTTGGTGGCGCTGTCTCCTTCATCCGCTCAGCCGCCCCGCTGGGGCTGGTTTGGGTGGCTGGCGGAGCCCGGGCTGACGCCCGGGCCTATCGTCTGTCGCGCCTCCGGCGCTGATGGGGGGAGGCGGGGGAGGGGATGGGCGGATCCGGTCGGGAACTTCCCCCGGTCAGCACCCGCCCGATGCGGGAAGCGGTGGTGGCTTGATGTCCGGTGTCCAACGGGGGCAGTGCGCGTGCCCCAACGGGGCAATCGGTGAAAGCCCCGGGTGGAACCCCGGGGGCCACGTTCGCGAAATCGTCTCCGTTCCCTCAAAGGGCACACGGGGCAGTGTGTGGGGGGGGCATCGTCCGCCCCGTTGGGGCGGGGTGTTGTTGGGGTGGGGTGACCCAGGGTTCCGCTCCGCTCCACCCCGGGCTAGCGCCGTACGCCGCGTTGCGGCGGGGGGAGATTCCAGTGGCCATCCAGTGGCCAGAAGCGGCCTTCAGAGGGAGAATCGAGGAGGAGTGGGGCGGTGGGGTGATTCGGAGTGCGACGGGGAGGGGGTGGGGTACAACTTCGAGTTCGAGTTCGAGTTCGAGAGGGGACGATCCGCCGCGTGAGGGCAGCCTTGCGGGGGCTTGAAACTTGAAACTGAAAACTTCGAACTCCTCGGGAGAGAATGGTGCACCGGGCAGGACTTGAACCTGCAACCATCTGATCCGAAGTCATCGGAACGATCATTTCACTTGATTTCGGCCAGTGGCACATGATTGATCCAAACCGTTCCAGAATAGATGGAAAGGAATGGAAATGGACCTCGGGATGAAACCGGAAGAAACCTTGGGCAACGCAGAAAGTGCAAAGAAAATGCAAAGGATTCGGCCGTCGAAACTCTCCTTTGCCTACTGGATGGACCGGGTGTTCAAACCCTCGGGAAAGGACGGCGGAATCTACTGGGTTCAGGTCCAGCACGCCGGTCGTCGCCATGCCGTCGGGTTGAACACGGCCGACCGTCGCACGGCAGCCAACAAGGCGGCCACGTTCTATGGGGATGTCCGGGGCAAGGGCTGGGACGCCGCCCTTGCCATCCTGGAACCCGACAAGCACGGAACCAAGGTTGGCTCCACCGTTGGCGATGTGGTGGCCACCCTCGGCCGGGTCGATCTCCGGGAACGCACCCGACGGAACTACGTTACCTCCATCCGATGGTGGGCCGCGCAGCACCTGGGGATGAAGCCGGGGCGGAAGGAGTTTTCCCGGAGATCGGAGGAGTACTCTGCTGCGGTCGACGCCGTGGCCTTGGCTACGTTCTCGCCCAAGGTGGTTGAAGCGATCCGGGACCGATTCATCGCCGCGAGGAAGGGCGACGCCGTGGGCGAGCGCAGCGCACGGATCAGCATGAAGTCCTGGCTGCGCAACGCAAAGGCCGCCATCGGGGCAGCCGAAAAGCTCGGTCGCCTCCAGATTCCAACGCCACGCCCGTTTGACGGCGTCGTTGTCGCCGGTGCCGTCACGGTCGGATACCGGTCGCGGTTTGATCCGGTGGACCTGATCCGGTCCGCGCGTGAAACCCTGGCCAGCGAAGATCCGGATGCCTTCATGGCCATTCTCCTGGCGCTCGGGGCAGGGCTACGCCGGTCGGAGATCGAGAACCTCCGCTGGCGATCCGTGGATCGGCAGCGGCTCCAGATCGCCGTGCAGATGTCCGGCGGCTGGCAGGCCAAGAACGCCCAGTCCGAGGCAGCCGTCGACGTCGATGAGGGGCTCATCCTGGAATTGGAGAAGCACCGCGCCGGTCCCGACGATCACGTCGTGACACCGGGCAGCGCGGAGGCCGCCGTCCGGTGGTTGCGAAAGCAGGGGATCAAGGACAACAAGCCCATGCACACTCTCCGGAAGGAGTTCGGAAGCATCGTCTGCCAGTCGGCCGACCTGCTCACAGCGTCGAAGCAACTCCGCCATTCCAGCCTCGCCGTGACAGCAGGGATCTACGTCGAATCCAGAAGGAAGGCCGCCCCGGCCATTGGGGCCATGTTGGGGGCAGTCCGGCGGCCTGAGGCGGTGGCCGCAGTCTGACCTTCCTGGACCGGGCCGAGCGCCTGACTTTGGCGCACCCACCGTAACCTCGGCGCCCCGCTTGGCCGGCCAAACTACACTGACACAACTCACTTACTGACGCAGCCTTGCCCGGTGGAAGCTGGGGTGTGAGCGAGATCCCTGAAAACAAGGCGGGCATCATCCGCAGGACGCTGACCCCGGTGGAAGTCGCGGAGATTCTTAGGATCCATCCGGTTTACTGCCGTCGTCTTTTCACCCAAGGAAAGATTCCGGGAGCCATCCGGGTTGGATCCGCGTGGCGGCTGCCGGCGGAGGCGTTGGATCGGATCTTGGCGAATGGGCTCAGGACCAGAGACACCGACTGATAGGCGACGGGGCGGCTACAGACTTACCAGAAGGGCCGATGCTGAATGGGGTTTCAGGCGACCCGCCATGCAGTGCGAAAAACTCGGGCGCTTGAGCGAGTCAGCACATACTTTCGAGACTGGCGGTGGGAAGAATTGTCACTCCTCGCTTGGGAGGTCCGCTTAGAGCCCGTCTGAAAACTCTAAACTGCCTCGGGATCACGCGAGCCGGCGGAGCATGATTCGGATCATTGCCACATGAATCCAGCTCGTTGCGCTTTGGGTGGTGCGCTCGTAGTCCCGCACGAGGCGCCGGCATTGCATGAGCCAGCCGAAGGTCCGCTCCACCACCCAGCGCCTGGGCAGTACCTCAAACCCCTGCGCCTGATCCGAACGTTTCACCACATCTATAATGGCCTAATGCGCTGTTGACAGAATATTGTCGAGAATGAATTGGCATTTGTGCGCCCCAAGGCAGCTCGCACTTTGGCACGCAGATTTGAGCCATAAGAAGACAGTGAGCTATTTCCAACCGGCTCAGGAACCGCAGTCCCAGATTCAGGTGGAGCCGGATCGCCGGTCCATTGACGAAGTTCAAGTAGGCCTAGCCGGCAGGAATGGTGGATCCAGCAGCGCCGAGCTTGACCAGTCCCTGCCGTATTCGAAGTGTCTGGCGGTCCACCGTACCAATCCAGCCTTGCGTCACTGTTGTGGGCAAGCCGGATACAATGATCTCTTGACCTCCTATGGCTTGGCAGGAGGAATCTCCTCCCACTCGAGTTCACGATAAACCGTGTGATTCTTTGAGTGCATCGGTCCTCCAGGAACTGTTTTTGAGTCTGACTTTATCCAGACAATTCTGATTGAAGTAGCTTTGAGGTCTATTTGCGGGTTTTCCTTGGGTGCTTTATAGGTTGTAAATTCACCCTCGACTATTGCCATGAACGTTGACCGTGACTTGTACTTATCAATTTCCCAGTAAGCAGGAAGCCCTTTAGTCTTCGATATCTCCTCTCCGTCTGCCTCATTGACATTGATGAAAACATTCAAGTTGGTGCTCAATGATGTGAATAAACCTCTTACAAAGTGACCCTTCCTGTCGAAATCGTAATTGCCAAGCGAGATCGGGTATATGCTGATAAAGTTTGTGATCTTTTGCATGCTCGCGATCCAGTTGGTGTATGTCGGCGCTATTGCCTTTGTTAGTCGCCTGTTCTCAAACTCATTCTGAGGAGCAACTCCGAGAGCTCTCCAATCTATTGGAATTGGTGAATGGGTATTCCACATTGGATCCTTTACTCGGCTAAGCGTTAAGTACATATATTCTCTGGTTATGGACACTCCATAGCCTTGCGCCTTGGGGTAGAACTCCTGTGCAACGAAGTAATAGTACGCGTTCTCGCCTCTGTCGCCCCAATACGCGGGTGGTTGTGGCCACGCGAGAATTATTGTGCTAGATGAATTATCAAAAAATGGATAAGGCCTTGAGAGCATAACCGCATTTCTATCTGGCTCAATGAGAAGCCAAGGTTCGCCTACCAAGGGAAAGCGTTTAAATGTTCCAGCCCCATCCAGCTGATTGGATATGACTATTAATGGTCGCGGCTGGTGTTGGCTTAAAGTCTTGGACGTTTCCTTGCTTGGTGGTTTTGCCTTTCCACCTGTTTTCGAGGCGGTATCAGCTGCGATTCGATTGGTTGCAGTACACAGCAGCACAAAGAGAAGGAGGCCAAATATGGTACTTGGTTTTGAGTGGCGTCCGATGATCATCCTGTTTAGGATTCGAATACCATGCTCCGTGGCAATCAAATTATTGAATGGGCTTGATTGGAAATGCCCTTTTGTCCGAGGCACCAAAAGTGGTTTGGGCGTTTTGGATTATTGGGGGGCGTCTATTCGAGGCGCGGTATGGCGTTCGCGCAGACTTTGGACGTCCATCGAGAGCTTCCGCTCTGGCTTGATCTGATGAGTTGGCCCTGCGCGGGGCGGTAGTTCGGTGATGCGGCAGCATCAGAAGGAGTGAGTGTCGCTGATTAGGAATCAGTCACGCTCGATAGATCGCGGTTCTACTCGATGGCGTTTTCCATAGTAAGAATATCGGGGAGAGGCGGTTGAGCTCCCACGATTGAGGTGGATCTCGAGATTGTTAGGCAAGGTTTGCCCTGTCGTGTCTGTTGGCTTGGCGGGGCTTGTTCTGGCGGCCAACCGCAAGAACGCGTGCCAGGGGACCTGGTCACGGTTCTTGCCATCGGTTGGCCGCCAGCCCTTCACCCCCGGACTCCGCCGGTTTGAAGGCAAGTTTGCCGGCCGCGGGCCGACTGTTCTTTTTCGAAAGCCACTTCCCCCGAGGGACGGAGGGTGACGGATGGCGAACCCTCCGCCGCTCGGGGGATGTTTTTTCGGGTCGGGGCGGGGGGCATTTTTAATGGAGACGGTTATGAGAGGTAAGAGTCGGGGTGTGGTTGCAGGGTGTGAAGATGCGGAGCGGAAGGCGTTTTTCAGGGAGATGGACTTGTCGGAAGGCCGGCAGTGGGATCCGGAAGATCAGGAAGGGGAGGATGAGCTTTCGTCGGTTCGCGATATGCGGGCGATGAGGGTGTTGTTTCAGGGGCGGCATGCGCTCGATGCGAAGGGGATGGAGACGGCGATCCAGTTGGTGCAGGCGTTTGATGGGGATGATCTGGATTCGATCCTCCGCCTGCATGTTCTGGTGAACATCCAGGGCATGGACCTCGAGGCGGTGACGGTGGCGGCAATGGGGGATCTGCCCTTGAGTACGTTTCGCGGGGAGAACTTCCACGACGTCCGAAGGGAGGCAGCGTTCGAGCTCTTCCAGCTCTACTGGCCCGATCTGTACGCCATTTGGGAGAAGACCCCGATGGACGGTCTGCGGTTCGACGTGGATGCCTTCCTGGATTCTCCTTCGTGGGTGACCGAGGAGGTTCAGCTTGGCTCAGAATGCGTGCTGCTGGTGATGTCCTACGGCTGAGGCAGGGGCGCTATCCCGCCATTACTCAGATGCGCGCGGACGGGAGAGTCGTCATGGACTCTCCCGTGATGATCAATCGTCTTGAGAACCCCACTTCACCATGACGCACGAAGTGACCCTGCGCCTGTCGGCGCACCACTATGCCCGTCTGGTGGAGCGGGCCGGTCCTGAGGGGCCGGAGGAGACTGCGGGCGAGTTGTTGCGGATGGCCCTGGAGGGCGACGCCGTGGCCAGCCAGGTCGGCGCACACTACCAGCAATTCGAGGCCCAGATCCGTGATCTGCGGCGCGATCTCGCCACCAGCACCCGCGGGTTGCTGGTGGCGGTCGGCCGGGTTCCGGCCGAGGATGCGCGGCAGTGGACCGAGATGAACCTCGGCTGAGTCATGGCCAGCCATTCCAGGCCGATCACTGACGCCGACGAGTTGACCCGCCTTGTGGGCCCGGGGGGCGACGATCCGCCCGGCTTTTGGCTGGGCTCGGGCGCTGCGGTTCTCGGACTCGCGCCCTTGGTCAACGCGACCGACGTGGCGGCTGTCTTCGAGGGCAATGCCCCCCGCGGGCCGACGCTGGCGGACCCGGCCCGGGATGTTCGCGCCCCGGGCGAGACCGGGGCGCGGCTGTTTCGATTCGAGCCGCCGCCCGACGTGGCGGCGCTCTGGGCGATCGCCCCGGCGGCCCTGCGTCAGGAATTGGAGACGGCGCAGTTCAAGGCCGTCCGCGCGGCCGTTGACTACCTTGAAGCCGACGCCGCTCAGGTGCGAACGGCACGGGGCGAACGGCTCCCGGCCGGACTCGTGGCCGCGGCGTTTCAGCGCGTCACCCCCAGGGGCCCCGGCCCGGGTTTCACACCGAAGTCGCCCTGTTCAATGTCGGGACGTTCGGCGGCGGCGGCTGGACGCCGAACGGCCTCGACCTTGGGCGGGTGGGACGGCACCTGCCAGCGGCTCAGGCCCTGTACCGAGCGGAGCTGGCCCACCAGCTCCGCACGTGGATCGGCGTCCGGCCCGAACCTGCCCGGGGTCGGGATCCGTCTGGGTCACTCCGGCTGGCAGGGATGCCATCCGCCGTCGTGAGGGAGGTTTTCCGGGCCCCGCTCCCCCTGGGAGCTTTCCCGCGAGGAACTTCACGATCACTGGCAGTCCGTGGCCGCCCGACATGGGCTCAAGGACGTCACCCAGTTGCGCAAGCAGCCCATCAGCCGTGCCAGCCACGAGGACGCCGTAGAACTCTGCCGCGAGACGACTCATCGGTTGGGCGAACGGCAGAACCACTTTACCAGGACGGAGGCGGTCCAACAGTTGGCGGAACGTTGTCGGGCCGGGGACCTCAGCGCGGACATGATCCGTGGTTACGTCCAAAACCGCATCGTTGGGCATGCGGCGCAGCACACGCATTCCGGGGGCGAAGGGGTCTGCAAGTCGCGCGAGCAGTTGGACCGGGAAACGCGCATCGCGGAAACGGTGCGAGGACGGGCGGACGAGGTCCGGGCGGTTGCCGATCGGAATGAGTTGCCGCGCTTGCTCAAGGGGCTGGACCGGGAGCTCAAGCGCGCTGATCGACGTGACGGTCAAGCCGGGCGGATGCCTTTATGTGGACCGTCTGCCGGCGGCTCAGCGGGACCAGTTCTTGCGCCGTGCAACCGTGGCTTGGGAAAAGGCCGGCCTTCGGGTGGTTGCCGTCGGGGCGGAGAAACGCAGCCTGACGGCGTTGTATGGGAGGACCGGCGTCATCGCCTGCGACACGGTGACCAACGTGCTCCGCCGGTACGCCAAGGTGACGGCGCCCCGGCCGCGCCGTGGGGATGGATTGGTGGGGCGGATCCTGGATGCGGTGCATCGCCCGTGGTTCCGCGCCACCACCGGCAAGGAGCCGCCGATTGTGACGACCTGGGGCGGATTCGAAGCTCATCCCAAAGCGGTCCTGGTCGTGCCTGACGCGACCCGGATGGGTGCGGGCGACGCGTCGCGGTTGATCGATCTGGCGCGGGTGACCGGGGCGAAGCTGGTTTTCCTCGGGGACGATCGCCAAATGGAACCCGAGCCGCGCTTTTCGGTACTGCCTGGATTTGTCGCCGGTGGTGGTGTGCGCAGCGTGGGAGCGTCGCGGCCGGAAATGAAGCCGTGGGCCTTGGACCTGCGTCTGGAGAGCTTCTCCCGATCCAACCGCCTGACCGTCTCACCGGAACCCCGGCAGTTGGTCGCCGACTGGGCCGCGCGGCCGGACCGGGCCGACACCTTGCTTGTTACCGCCCAACCCTCGGAACGAAACGATCTGAACCGGATGGCGCAGGCAGCCCGGCGGGAGCGTGGAGAGTTGGGCGAACGCAGTACCCAGGTCGGCGGGGAGCGACTCCAGGAAGGGGACCGGGTGCGAGTGACGCGCCGCAGCGAGGCTCTGGGACTGAAGGCGGGGCAGACGGCGACCATCACCCGGATCGACCCCGACCGTGCCGGAGGTGACATTCTCCAACTCCGGACCGACGACAATCGTCGAAGGGTCCTTCCGCTCCGTGAATTTTCGCACGTGCGCCTCGGCTATGCCGCCACGCTGCGCGAGGCGGCACGATCTCCAGCACAGCGAGTATCCTTGCATCTGTCGTCTCAGACTCCGGAGCGCCTTGCCAGGATTGCCCGCGAGGTGCCGCCGTTAGCACCACGTCCCGAGCAGGCACAGAGGCAGTCGGTGTCCAAGACGCATGCGCAAGGGCAGGGGCACGGACGGTGAAGCGTGCTTCTGGTAAACTGCTTTTTTGACTTTTCATGTCTAGGCGTTTCCCCGAGAGATTTTCACCCGACTATCCCGCCCAAATTTGTTTCCAAACTCCGCTTGGCAATTCCTGCCACCCTGTTGTTGTTGGCGATCGTCGTGACCTGTTCCTATCGGTATCAGGCAAAGCAGCAGCTTGCGCGGGAACGGGCCTTCCAACGGCAACTTGAGGCCCAGATGCTGTTGAAACATGCGGTTCGCGAAGGGCCGGCAGTTCGCTACTACCAGCAGGTCCAGTCCGAGAGTTTTCGGTTTCAACCAGCTGCTCAGGCTCAGCGCCAGGCGTCTGCAGACGCCTGGCAGGCCTCCGAAACTGCTGCAAGGAATTGGGAGTCGGCCACCGGCGCGGACCTGCGTGCGATGGGAGTTGAGTGACTGGCTGTTTCCCTATCGCGTAAAGCCAGTAAGGACAAAAGGGCCTGCCCGTTGGGCTGCGGCACCCGGCCCGTCTTTGGTCCGCAGCCTTTGCAGCGCCCCGGACTGTGCCTCGAACAGGGCTGTCCGCGCGTCGTGCGATCTGAGCGCCCGCTGATAGAAATCCTCCATCAGCTGACGGGTGTCGCGGTCATGGACTGGCCAGAGAGTCAGGAGGACCTGGCCTGCTCCCGCCATTGCCAGCGCCCGCTTCATGCCGAACACACCTTCGCCGTTGCGTTGATCGCCCAGGCCTGTGTCACACGCGCTGATCGTCACCAACCACGTTTTCCGTAGGTTCAGTTCGCTGAGTTCCTCCGCAGTGAGGATGCCGTCGTCGGCCAGGTCTGCGAAGCGTCCGACTCGCCAGTCCGCCAAGGTCTCGCCGGCCCGCCACAAGGCGATCCAAGCGCGGTTCATCGGGTTGGCCAGGGCTGGCTCCTTCAAGAACTTGGCATGGGTCGCCAGATGCAGGATATGCGGAGAAGCGATGCGCCTGATGTCGGCTTCGGTTGCATCCCCGTCCTCCATGGAAACGGTTTTGGAATAGCCGCCCGCACGGGCAAGCGCTGCGACTCTTTCTCCTTCTGCGCTGGTCTCTTCCAAAGGCGGGAAGTGGGTGGGCAGTTCATCGTTGGAGATCCCGCGGCGCGCTACCACCTCGCGAGCGGCTTGGACCGCGTCAGCGACCAGCGTGGTCAGGGTGCGCTGCCAGCCCGGTCGGGTGAAGCGCGAGACCGAAACCACAACAACCGATCCAGTCCGGTCTTCCGGGATCGGTTCGCGCAATAGGTCTCGGCCAGAACTGACCTGTTGGATGGAAACCGTTTCGCCGAGGAATCGCCCATCCTCCCAAAGCAGCGACCACGGGAGAAAGTGGAGTTCTGCGTCTGGGGCCACGAGCAACTGCTTGGGCAATGTGGGACCCAGCGCGCCCGGACCGGGATCCAGACGAGTCGATGCAGTTCCCCAAGAAGCTGCACGGTTTCGGCCGACCCGGGAGTCACTGGTTGTGCCATCAATTGGGCCAGGGCAAGCACGTTGGTGCGGATGGGCTCAGCAGGTCCGAGATCGACCCATCGCGGCGGCATTCCACGCTTCAGCAATACTGCTCCGAACTTCGGAACCAATCGTCCTGATGAATCGGGGCTGCGGAACCTTACAAAGTCAGCAAGCACCGTATCGTCGGGAACCAAATCCCTGACGGTCTCCCAACGGACGCCCGAATAGGTTCCCCGGGTTTGGCCGGCCTTGAGGGTAAGAGCGGATTCCGCTTCCTCCAATTCGCGTCGAGCCTTGACCAGTTCCTCGGACAAGGAATCCGGGGCGATTACCGCACGTTGTTCAAGGTTCCTGCGGCGTTCTCTTGCCTGTCTCCATCGGGATACGTCTGGATCCGCGTTGCGCGCTCGAAGCTGTTGCTGAGCGGCGAGCGAGTCCAGGACCGCACCTTTGAACTTCAGTAGTGCTTCCGCCAGCGCCGCGGGATCGAACGGAGCCAAGGCAGCTGGCAACGAGAAGAGGTCTACATCGTCACGCCAGGCCAGTTGGTCCGCCTCTGATCCAAATCCGGCAACTTCGCTCCATAGTGTCGACGCGAGCGCGCTGGTTCGCCGATCCAGTGCAGCCGCCTCTGCGGTACGTCCCAACCGTAGAAGCATGAAGCCCAACTCTTGCCCGCTCTCGAGGGCTTGGCGGGAACGCAGTCCGACGAATGTGTTGAATGCTGCCTGAAGCCGTTCCGCAGCCTTGGCGGACTCGCCCAGAGCCGATAGCGCTCGTCCCTCAAGAAACTGGATCATCGCCGCGGCATGAAGGTTGTCCGCATCCAACCGCGTCGTGATGGCGAGAGCTCCTCGGATCGCGTCAAGGGCCGCCGCTGCATGCCCCTCATCCACACATTGTTCAGCGTCGGCGATGTAGGTTTCTGCAACGGCAAGACTGACCCGTCCAAACGTTCGCACTCGAAGGGTTCGGGCCAGTTCGCGGAGCTCTCTGGCCCGCTGCCTGTCGTTCAATCCCCGGGCCAGCAGCGCTTGCTGCATGTGCGCATCGGCCCGCAGTTGAAAAGTCTGCGGCTCACCGGGGAGCAGTGCCAATGCTTCTTCCAGTGCATCGTTTGCCTTGTCTGGACGGCCGAGAATGCGGCTGAGTGTGCCTTGAGCCACAAGGACCTCGGCCAGCTCACGGGGTCTCGCGCTGGCGGGTGGCAACGCCTTGAGTCCGGCGATCAACTGGGCATAGAGCTCGGCGGCAGTGGAGTAGTCGCCGCGAAGCCGTGCCAGTTGGCCCAGGCGAAGTTTTGCACCTACTGCTTGAGGATGTAGCGAACCGGAGGCAGCACCCACAGCTCGGAGGACTTCGGCATACGCACGCGCCGCTTCGTCAAACTCGCACAAATCCTGACGACAATCCCCCAGGTCCAAAGCGAGGGCCATCCTCAGCGGATGACCTGGGTAAGCTCTGGCGAGTTCGAGGCCGTTTGTCAGCAATGGCAAAGCGGCCGATGGGCGAGCAGCGAGCAGGAACGATTGGGCCAGTGCGCGCTGGGCGGCAAGGGATTGGAGGTTGGTCGGGCCAAGTCGGAGCCGGTACCACAAAAGAATGTTGCTGCGCACTGTCAGCGCTTCTGGGAATCGACGATCCGATTCCAACGACTTTGCCCACTCGGCCTCCACACCCGCTTGGAGTCGGACAGAAGGGGGAAGATTCGAGGTCAGGTTGAAAGCCATTCCCGCAAGTTGGGTGGCATCCCCAAATTCGCCGAGCGAGCGCTGCACCCCAGCAAGGCTTACCAACACCATGGCCCGGCTCAGTGGGGACGCGTTGGTGCCCTGAAGTTCCCGGGCCTGAGTCAGGCTTGCCGCCGCTTCTCGGTGATCGCCGGCCTGGTGCTGAATGCTCCCAAGGTTCGCAAACGAGGTAGCCCGCACCAGAGCACCTTCCGGGTTGTTCGCCAGGTCGCGGATCACCCGCCGGTAGCATTCGACCGCCTCCAACGAGTTGCCGGCTCGACGGTGGGTCTCGCCAATCAGATTGACCAGCTTCGCCACGTCAACGTGGCCGGTGGGGAGTTGCGCCTCCCGCCAGCGCAGACTCTGCAGTAGGTTGGAGCGGGCCGCGTCGTAACGGCCCAAGGTTAACAGTGTGGTAGCTAGGTCGACCCGAGTGCCGTCCACTCTCGCATCGTTCTGTCCGAGGTGGTCTGCAAGAATCTTCAGGGCCTCTTGTCGAAGGCGCAGTCCGCCTTCGGTGTCGCCCCTAACCTCGCATTCGACCGCACGGCCTTTCAGGACGATTGCTTTCTGGACGACGGCGTCGCCGGGGCCTACGCCTTCCGCGAGGGGACGAGCCCACAACACGAGCGCGATCAGAATCAAGGCGATGGCCGACCATGAAGCCTTCAAGCGGCGTGAATACTTCTCCCTTGCGGCGAAAGAAGGAAGTCTTGGTAGCGGAATCAAAGCCTTTCGCCTTGATCGTTTGTGGGCTCCTGACTCAAATCGCTCTCGAGTATGGCCCTGCGCTCAGACGAGCTTTGCCCCAACACCTTATTTCATTCGCTTACCCGCGAACCAAGTCAGGTTTTCGCTTGGTTTTACGACAGGCTGTTTGATCAGTTGGTCAAGCGTATCATCCTTGAATTCAAGGTCAGCGAAGTTTCGGCGAAGGACCTCGCTTCCGTGGCGTTGACCAAGGTCCTGAGCGTTCCGCTATCGCAGCATCGAAACCGTTCCTTTTACGAGTTTCTCGGCTTTTGCACAGTCACCGCCAAACGTACGGCGATCGACAGTCAGAAGCGGGCAAAGGCGATCAAGCGAGGGGGTGGCTTGACAGAAAGTCTCGACCAGGAAGACGTCGAGTGTCGGATCACGCACGACACGCTGTGGGCGTCCTCGGGGATGAGAGAGAGCCAAATGTCAGCCTTGCTCGAGGCAATGACGACGCTCACAGAGAGCGAGCGCATCATCATCGAGTGCCACTACTTCCTAGGGGAATCACTTGAGTCGATAGGGCATCGTTATTTCAAAGGAACGTCACCTTCGACATTGTTCGAATGGAAGCAACGTGCGCTCAGGAAGTTACGGGCTGCTTTGGAGCAATTGGGGGAATCGCGATGAAGGACGAAGACATCGAGCAAGCTCTGAGGAGCCTTGCGGTGACCAACACCGAGAACGAGCCTCGTTATCGCTTGGATAGCGCGACTCTGGAGCGCTTGGTTGATCTTCAGCTCAAGGCCTGCAAAGCCACGGAAAATCCCAAAGAAGAGTCTGACGAAAAGGGCTTTGCGGTTCTCAGGGATTTGCCGGTCTATTCGAAGAGGCTGCTACAGATTCTCGTTCCAACTGCTGCTGTTATCGTCGCCCTCCTCGCGGTCCGGCCTTTCCTTCGATCCGGCGAGCAGTGGGCCAATTTGTCCTCGGATCAACTCCGAGGCGCACCTACTT
This sequence comes from Limisphaerales bacterium, assembly GCA_965283655.1. Lineage (GTDB taxonomy): Bacteria > Verrucomicrobiota > Verrucomicrobiia > Limisphaerales > UBA9464 > UBA6176. Next base: position 30,655 of record CBDIPJ010000028.1, read on the forward strand.
TTCGGAGGCGTTCGCCGACTTCAACGAAAGTGTAGGCGTACGTTGTGACTTCCCGGCCCGCAAGGTCGTGCTTCGTCTTGCGAGCGGGGTCCTTCTGTCTGGAAGCCTAAATCCGGATCCGGCTCTGAACGAACCCAAGCGTTCTGAGAGGCAATACTACCGGGTAGACGTCTCAGGCAGCCTGAAAGATGGGACCGTCGTGCAAGCCACTGGATCGCTGATGGCCGTCGACCCGGTCTTGGCGCAGACGCCCGTTGCTCCGGTGAATGCTGAAGATGTGGCCGAGGCAACCTTGGTCCTCGAAGTGTTCTCGGAAGGGCGGAGCCTCGGTAAGCTCGAACGGACCCGGCGCCGCTGAGCAGAGAACATTCTGCTCGTGCGCCTAGGCTGAGAGTTGAGTGGCGTTGGCCTCGTTGCCCGACCAGCACCTCCTCCATGGCGTGGCGAAGTGCGGCGATCCAGTCCGGTGCTCGAGTGGGGCCTTTGGCAATCTGATCCTTCGCTGGGTTGGCCCCACGCGGCTCTGGGTCGCTGAGGATTCATAGCCACCCGGTGCATGGATGGTTGCCCCGTTCCCCCTTACCGCTTTCTGAGGTCTGTTGCGGCGTTCCTGTGCCGACGCTTCACGACTTCCGATCCCGAGACTGGAGGCCCGGTAGGATTGGGCCTTCCGGGCAGGCGGGAAGAAACTCTGACTTTTTTTGCAATCGGTCCGGATGGAGCCGCAGATCTGTCGTTCTGCTTTTGAAGGCCGCTACCACTGAAAGGCCTTCAGCATATGACAAATCGAAAACTCATGGCCGGTCATTCTGACTGGGTTCGTAATCCAACAAGCGGCAAGCCGGCTGGGCGGATGGTCTCCGAAGATGTTGCATCGGTGATACCGTGTCGTCCGGATCAGGTGGCCACGCTGATTGCCTGCGGATTGCTCAGACCGCTCGGTCGCCCCGTCCACAATGCCACCCGTTGGTTCAGCATCTGTGCAGTGCAAGCCGCGCTCGCTGACGAAGCGTGGCTGTCCGAGGTGACGTGCGTCCTTTGCGAGCGCGATCACAAACGGAGCTTGGCCAAGTCTAAGCAGGTGGGACGCCGGACCGGAAAAGGTTCTGCCACCCACCAGTTCGGTTCGCCTGTCGTGGAGCACCCCCTGCCGACGGTTTCCTTCGGCAACTAACAACTCACGCAGGCCCCAGCTGCTCTCAGGTGACCGGGCAATTCGACACCTGCGAAGCACTACAGAAACGGGGCGCTCCCGGCGGTCCGGGAGCGCCCCCTCAGCCGATAGTCCACCATGAACTTTCATCTCCTGATCCTGATCGTGATCCCCTTGTCCAACTCCCGTCCGGAGCCCCCGGATGAGCCTGCCTCCAGCGTGTGTCCCCGACGGCCCCGGCCGCCGACACGGCCGCCGGCCTCCCGGCCTCCCGCGTCTCGTGGTCCCCGTCCAGCTTCCCTGGCTGCGAAGGATTCCGTCCGCCCGCGTCGCAGCCCGGGTCCGGACACTCGTTGGCGTTCCTGGGAGACCAACAGGACCTGCGGATTCCAGACGCCCCATGTGCAACCCGACGCCCTCCTCGGGCATGCGGCCCTCGCCCACAACTGAACTCCTGATCCATCGCCCAGCCATGAAACCGCCTCAGCCGGATCTCACCCCTCGTCTCGCGGTCCATTTTTCGAGCGCCACCGACGAATGGCCAACGCCGCAGTTCCTCTTCGATGCGCTGCATTCCGAATTCAAATTCACCGTCGATGTTTGTGCCACCTCCGCCAATGCCAAGTGCCGCCGGTTCTACACCCGGCTCGAGGATGGACTTCAGCAGGATTGGCGGCGTGACCGGGCCTGGATGAACCCGCCGTATGGCGAGGTCATCGCGCGGTGGATTGCCAAGGCACACACCACCGCGCAGGAAGGGGGGCTGGTGGTGGCGTTGGTACCGGCTCGGCCGGACACCGCGTGGTGGCACGACTACGTCCTTCGGGCGGCGGAGATCCGGTTCCTGCGGGGGCGGTTGAAGTTCGAAGGTGCCCGCCATCCCGCACCGTTCCCTTCGGCTGTGGTCGTGTTCCGGCCACCGTTGCCGGTGGTGACCAGCGTCAGCGTGAAACCCGGCCGGCCCTCGGCCTGAGTCTTCAACTGGTGGACGAGGTGGGACCGGTCAGCGACCGGGGCCACCTCGTCCGCCCGAAGCCGACCATTCCCGCTTCCCGTATCGAAGCACCGACGACCCATCCCAACCTCCGGCCCGAACCCACTCAGAGTCGAGGACCGCGACCTCGGCGAGCGGCCAGCGCCCCATTCAGGGAACTCAACTGACGCCTCCTGGAGAGGCGATCGGGACCCCGAGGACGACGGACGAATCGGAACCAGGGACCTCCTTACAAGACAAGCACACCGGACGCATCTGCGATGCAGGCAGCCCAAGCCTCAAAACCCCGGCAAGCCTTTGAATCCAGAAGACATAACCCCGTTTACAGCCGGTTTACCAAGACACCCGCGAAACATCATCAAAACGGCCGCCTGACGGCCCTCCCGCGGTTTACCGACCCCGAAACGGCGTTTCCAAGTTGCCCCCTTGTGCGGGGTGTCGGTCCCGCGTTAGACCCGAGCCTGAGGAATCCTGCCATGTCATCACCCACCATCACCTTCCGCCTGGAGCCCGCCCACTACCGTCGTCTGACGAACCGTGCTGCCGGGGAACCCATCAACCTTTTCGCCCGGGAGCTCCTCCTCCGTGCCCTCGCCGAGGACGAGCTTGCCGCCCGGTTCGAGGCCCACCTCGGACGGACCGAGGCGAGCCTGGGCGACCTGCGTCGGGACCTTTCCACCGCCATGCAGACCCTCCTCGTCTGGCAGGGAAAGCTCCCGCCCGAGGAGGCGAAGCGATGGGCAGACGAGCACCTCTCTTCCTGACCATGTTCACGATCTCCACAGCGGCCAAGGGGCGCTCCGCCGGCCGCTACTACCTCACTCTGGCCCGGGAGGATTACTACCTGAAGGGCGGGGAGCCGCCGGGCGAATGGCTCGGCTCGGCGGCCCGACTGCTGGGGCTTGAGGGTGAGGTCCGGCCCGAGGACATGACCCGGCTGATGGAGGGCATCGCTCCCGACGGGCGATCCCTTGTGCAGAACGCGGGAGACCATCGCCGACGCTCGCTCTGGGACGGGACATTCTCCGCGCCGAAATCGGTGAGCGTGGTGTGGGGCTCCGGCGACGACGCACTGCGCGAGGGGATCGAGACAGCGCACGACGAGTCCGTGCGCGCGGCGGTCACGGCCATGGAGGAGATGATCGGGAGGACCCGGCGAGGCCACAATGGCACCACCCTCGAATCGGGCGGCATCGCGGTGGCGACCTTCAAGCATGGCTCCTCCCGGGCTGGGGACGCGAACCTCCACACCCATTGCGCGATCTTCAACATCGCTTCCAGGGCGGACGGAACCTTCGGAGCCCTTTCGTCCGAGGAGCTGTTCCGGAACAAGATGGCGTTGGGAGCGCTCTACCGGGCCGAGCTCGCGCAGCGGTTGAGCCAGCGACTGGGGCTGCGGCTGGTGGCCGAGCGGACGTGGTTCGAGTTGGTAGGCGTTCCGGCCTCCCTCATCACCGCCCACTCCCAGCGCCGGGCTGAAATCCAGGCGGCGCTCAAGGAGTACGGCGAGGACAACGCAATTGCTGCCAAGGAAGCCGCCCTTCGGACCCGACGTGCCAAGGAACTCGTTCCGCGAGCGGAACTGTCCCGGCGCTGGCGGGAACTCGCCGCCGAGCACGGGTTCAATCCCGACCGTGACCTGGTGCGCGGGCCAGTCCCTGGCCGGCTCGACCCGGCAAGGGCCGTGGCGGAGATCACGGAAGGCCAGAGTTACCTCGGCGAACGCGAACTCGTGCGCCGGGTCGCCGAACAGGTCCAGACCGGTGGTGCCGACATTCCGGCAATCCTCGCGGCAGCTCGGGCGGAAGTCGGTCGCCTGATCCACATCGGAGAGGTCTGGCGGGAGCGGCAGTACACCACTCCGGCAATGCTCCAGCAGGAGGAACGGATGATCGTCCAAGCCCGTCAGGGCCGGAATTCGACCCGGCATGCGGTACCCCGGTGGCTCGCGAATCTCTACGTCCGGGCGGCCGGCCTCACCGGGGAGCAGGCCACGGCCGTGAAGCAACTGACGACCGGTCGTGGAACGGTGCAGGTTGTGCAGGGATTCGCCGGAACCGGGAAATCACAGATGCTGCGGACGGCCGGGAAGATCTGGCTTCGCGACGGCAAGTCGGTTGTCGGGCTCGCGTTGCAGGGCAAGGCGGCAGCGGGTCTCGAAAAGTCCTCGGGGATCCGGTCCATGACCCTTGAGTCCTTCCTGATGGCCTTCCGGCCCCGCTCCTCGGGCAGGTCTTCAAGGACATGAAGCACAACAACGAGCCCCTGCGCATTCCCGGATGCTACCGGGAGGGGCAATACCGGACCCGCTTCAAGCAGCGATTGAACATCCATCGGAACAGCATCCTGGTCGTCGATGAGGCCGGGATGCTCGGCACGGGCGGGCTGAAGGAACTCCTCGATCTCGCGCACAGCGTCCGGGCCAAGGTGGTGCTGGTCGGTGATGAACGGCAGTTGCCCGCCATCGCCGCGGGCGGACCCTTGCGGCACTCGGGCGCGAACTCGGCCAGACCATGCTCACCGAGATCCAACGGCAGAACGAGCCGTGGGCACGGGCGATGGTCCGCGACTTCGCTGACGGATCGGTCGGGAAGGGGTTGGAGGCGATGCAGGCCCACGGGCTGGTCAACATCCAGCCGACGGTTGCCGATGCCCGTGCGGCGCTCATCAAGGACTGGAAGCAGGACGCCGGGAAGGAACCGCTCATCTTGGCGGCGACGCGAGCGGAGGTTGCCGACCTCAACAAACGGGCGCAGGCGGAGCGCCAGCTGGAGGGAAGGATTGAGGGACCTGCCCTCCGGGTTCGCGGAGAATCCTTCCACTGCGGGGACCGGGTACTCTTCGGCCAAAACTCCTCGGCCCTGGGTGTGAGCAATGGGCAGTTGGGGACGGTGGTGGGTGTGAAGACGGGCCTCTTCGCGGGCCTGCGGGTGAAGCTGGATCACGACCGACGGGTCATCCAGGTCAACCCCGGGACCTACGACCGGATCTCATTGGGCTACGCGCTCACTACTCACAAAGCACAGGGAGTCACGGTGGATCATGCTTATGTCATGGGATCCGATACCATGCAGGCCCGTGAGATGACCTATGTGCAGGTCTCGCGGAGCCGTGCCGAAACCCGTCTCTACCTGACCGAGGCCCAGGCTGGTCCGGGGTTGTCCACTGTCGCCCGACAGATGGGCCGCTCGACCGCCAAGGAACTCGCCCGCGATCTCCACCGTGACCCGGCAAGGGGCACCGCTCCCGAGCCGGTGCGCACGCCACGGCCTTCCCCCACGAAGACTCCAACCCAAAGCCACACCCGATGAACCTCAATTCTGGAAAACTGCTGCTCATCCTGATCTTCCTCTCGCTCGGAGCCCTCGTGATCTCGGGCCGGGGTGGATGGTTCCGCCGACTCCTGCTGTTCATCCTCGGCAGCATCTGGTCCTTCATTCTGGGGCTTGCCAGGATTGCATTCGGCTTCGCCCTCCTCGCTGGCATCTCCTTCGCGGTCTACGTCGTCGCGTTCAACATCCTGCTCTTCGACGACATCGGATCCGTCACGGACCTCTTCAATCCGCAGCGCTACAGGAAGCCGAGTAACCCCGCCCGCGCCCAGACGGCCGCCGGGATCGCTGGGATCACCTTCCTGATCCTCTTCTCCGTCAGTCCGCGTGGCGGCGCGCACGAGCGCGTGCGTCATCTTCGGGGGAGGTTGCTCAGCTCCTACTCCCAGGTTGTCGAACGGTTGCGCCGCAAGGAGCGTGAATCCGGTGGATTCGGGGATACCTACTTCTGGTCGTTCCTCGACCTGCCGATCGCCGAGGCCACAGGTCACCATCTCGTGCAAGGGGCTATTGGCAGCGGCAAGTCGGTGACCCTCCTGCTTGCCATGAAGTCGGTGGTGCCCCTCGTTGGCCAGCGGCGGGATTTCAGGGTGCTGGCATATGACCCCAAGGGTGAGTTTTTCCCCTTGCTCAAGCCGCTGGCCGGGTCAGCCCCGATCCACATCCTTAACCCTTTTGACCGGCGTAGCGTAGCGTGGAACATGGCGGCCGACATCACCTCTCCCGCCGCTGCCTTTCAGGTTGCGACTGCCCTGATCCCGGACGAGCAGGGCTCACAGGCCTTCTGGGTCGAATCCACCCGCCACCTTCTGGCAACTGTGATCGAGAGCCTCATCCGTCGTGCGCCAGGGCATTGGACGCTTCGCGACGTGCTGCTGATCCTGCGGTATCCAGATAGGGTCCGGCAGGTTCTGGCCTTGAACCCGGAAACGGCCCATGTGTGGGGACGCTACGCCGGCGACGAGAGGACACTCGCGAACCTGTTCTCGACCATCAGCTCGAAGCTCCGCCCCTTCGAGGTGGTGGCTTCGCTCTGGGACCACGCCGAAGCCCGGATCAGCCTTCGCGAATGGGCCGTGGGAGAGGCCGTCCTCGTTCTGGGAGAATCCACCCGCTTCAAGACCAGCCTGGAGCCCATCAACAAGCTGATCCTCGACTTCATCTCGGATGAGTTGCTGGAAGCCGCGGACGATTCCCACCGGCGGACGTTCCTGTTCCTGGATGAACTCCGAGAGTTTGGAAAGGTGAACAAGCTGCATGCCCTCTCCAATACCGGGCGCTCGAAGGGCGTGGTTCTCTTCCTCGGGTTTCAGGACATCTCGGGACTGCGTCTCGTCTACGGCGACAAGGGAGCGGCCGAGCTGGTAGGCCAGATCCACAACAAGATCCTCCTCAGGACTGACGGCGCCGAGACGGCGCAATGGGTGCAGGCGCATTTCGGGAAGGCGGAGTACGAAGTCACCACCACCGGCGTCACCACAACAACCAACGACGGGAAGTCTTCGGTCACCGAATCGACCAACGTCAGCATGCGCATTGAGGATGTGGTCATGGCCAGCCAGGTGATGGGCATGCCAAAGCCAAGCCCGGAAGACGGTTTCCAAGCACTGCACGACGTGCCCAGCCTGGGAGCATTTCGCACGGCATTCTCCTTCGCGAAGGTGATCGATGCTCTCCCCAAGGCCGACCCTGCGGTCCTCCAGCGCGATCCCCGACCGGACGCGGAACAAGTCCTCACCGAGTGGACTCCGGCGGATCTCCAGCGGCTACACCTCCCGGAATCCCTTCTCAAGGCCGCTTCACCATCCACTCCGAACCCGTGGACCCAATGGCCCCCAGCCCTGCCGCCGTCGTGGCGGCAGAGCCGCCCGACATCGCAGCCATCTGGTCCGTCAACCGCCATTGAACATCGAACCTCCAATGTCACCCATGAAGACCCGTATAATCCTCACTTCAATCCGGAATCTCATGCCCCAAGGCAACGATTCCATTCGCCCGTGGTGGTTCTGGTTTTTCTTCACCGCGGCGGGTTACTCAGTGGTCGGCCCGTGGCTCATACCCCAATCCAGTCCGTTGACGGACGCGGTGTCGGGCATCCCCGTGGCCTTCGCGCTGGGCTCCGTCCTTTTCAATCTCTTCGTTGCTTCGCGGCTCTTCCTGACCGGAACCGGGCGGTCGATCGGGTGGGGACTGCCCGCCTTGTTGGTCGGCTGCTTCCCGGGCTTCTGGGTGGTGACCACGACCAGCGAACTCATCTGGACCAAGATCACGTGGTTCATCCCGGTGACCTCACAGGTCCAGGAGGATCTCTTTACCATGTTCAATCGGATGCGGGAAATGGCGGAGCAGAGACAGATTCCCAACTTTGCTCCTCAAACTTTCGACCACGGTGTCCTGCCACGCGGCATCGCCTTGATTCTCGCTATCGGCTTTCCCGAAGAACTTGGGAAGTGGCTTTGCTCGTTCGCACGCCGCACGTCCAGCCGCCGTGAGCGTTGTGCACTCGCGTTCCTTGCTGGCGTGGGATTTGGGGCGGCCGAGGGGTTGATTTACAGTGGCAACAATTACAATGGGCAGGCGGGACTTTGCATTTATGTGATGAGGTTCGGCTCTCTGGTGATGTTTCATGGGATGCTCTCGGCCGTGACCGCGGATCTCCTCCTTGAGGTTCGCCGATCGGGCGACCGATGGACCGATGCCGGCCGGTTCCTTCTCTGGCTTTCCCCGACGGCCCTCCTGCACGGGATCTACGACCTCGCCGTGGCCTACGATCGGGACTTCCCGGCCTGGTTGATCCTGATGATCGTGCTGAATCGATTCTGGGCCCTCTGCCTCGGCAAGCCCTGCCGTGTGTTTGGCGCGCGGTCGGCCTGGCGCGGAGTCCTGCCGACGGGCGAAGTCGGCGACCTGCCACCCCCGCAGCGAACCCCTTGAATCCAGCCCCGGTCGTCCTGCGCCGCCCCGCCGTCAGTCGGAGGCGCTCATGGCTTCCTCCATGAATTCGCAGAACTCCGGGTCACGCCGATCCCGTGAGCGGCGCCACACGGCCAATGGGATGGGGTGCGCGAAGAAGGCTCGGGCATCCGTCCGCAGGGCCTTCAGTGAGACGAGCCCGCCGCTCCGCCCCAGTTCCCAGCACGTCTGGAAGTGGTAGATCACGACGTTGAGGAACTCGTCCTCGGCGGTCGTCACCGGTTGCGCCACGAGATCCGCATCGTCCCGAAGAAGCCGGGCCAGGTCCGGACGGCGATGGAACTCCGCCCAAAGCTCCCGATGGTGTTCGGCCAAGCCCAGCCGCGCCGAGACCATCCGCTCTTCGCCATCCCGCCGCAGGGACCATCCGGTGAAACCCAGACCGGCGATGATCCCGCCGCTCTGGACGAGCGGAAACCAATTGTCAGCCAGCCAAGCGAGAACCTTCTCCATCTCCTGCATCCTCGCATGGATGCAGCGCGGCAGGGAAGGGGGGCAGTTCAACGCTCCGGGATGTCCCGCCGCGCCCGCACGAGCAGGGAACGCGGGATGCGGATGACGCGCTCACCGGGACCGACGACGGTTCCTCCCGGTAGCCTTCCAGCGGCTTCCGGGGTGATGTCGGTCCCGATCACGGCAAAGTCTCCGTCCACCAGCTCGAGGATGTCCGGGCATCCATGGGCGCATGGGATCGGGTCAGTCAGTGGCAGGCCAAGGCGACGGGTGAACATAAATGTGGGATGTGTTCCGAATACGGAACCAAACAAGATCAGGAAGCCGGAATGGTCAAGTTCCGTTTTCGGAACATGAACACCCCTCGCAACATCGTGGGCCCGGTCGTCCGGGAGCTGCGCGAATCACAGGGTCTGACCCAGCAGATGCTGGTCGCCCGGATCAATCTCCTCGGCTGGGATATCAGCCGCGAAACCCTCGCCAAGATCGAATCCCAGGTCCGGTGGGTGGCCGATCTGGAACTGGTCCAACTCGCCGAGGCGCTGAAGGTCGATCCCGGGGTGATGCTGAAGCAGGCGCGAAAGTAGCAACAAGCGTTTGAGCGGCGTGGGCGCTGTCGTTGGGCTTGCCGTCGTCACAACCGGATCCTCTCGACCTCCTCCAGCGTGATCTCGTCCCGGGTGCGGTCGTAGAGTTTGGTGGTGCGTGGTGATTCGTGGCCGGCGATGGCCTGGGCGTTTTCGAGGGAGCCGCCGTTGAGGAGGTAGGTGGTGATGCCGGTGGCCCTGAAGGTGTGGTTCCCGATTCGCGAGGGGAGGCCTGCTGCCTTGGCCCGGCGCTTGATGACCTTCAGGGCTTCGCGTCGGTTGAGGCGGTGTCCGCTCAGGCGATGGCGCCGGCCTGGCAGGGTTCGGAACAGGGGTGATTTTGAATCGGATGCAAGCCCGGCGGCTTTCAGGTAGGCGTCAAGGTACTCTTCGGCTTTGTGATGCACTGGCACCTCGTGGAACCGGCCCCCCTTTTCGTGCAGCCGGAGCCACCAGCGTTTTCCGTTTTGGTAGTAGTCCTCCACGTTGAGGCTGGTTACCGCGCTGATCCGGGCAAAACTGTAGATCATGACCCCGATCAGCGCCCGGTCCCGGAGACCGATGAGGGTCGTGCAATCGATGCTTTCAAGGAGGGCCCGGGCATCCTCGGGAGCGAGGACCGGTGTCTTTCCGCGCTTCAGGACGTATCGGGGGCCGCGGACCGAAGCCGCGGGATTCACGGGCAGGATCTGGCCGAGGACGAGGTGATCGAAGAGCATGCGCAGTCCGGCGAGGTGCTGTTTGACGCTGGGCTTGGCCATGGTCTGGCCGAGTTCTTCCACGTAGGCGGCCACCACGATGGGCTGAACCTGATCCAGACGGATCCGACGTCGTTCGCACCAGCCACAGAATCGGGCGGCGGCCCGGGCGTAGGTCTCTCGTGTATGCCGGTTTCGGATTTGGGCCGTGAAGAATTCCAGGAACCGGCGGGATGCCTGAGGACCCGCGTCGACGATCAGTCGGGGCAGGGCGGGTGCCAGTTCCTGGATTCCGGTTCCTTCGATCACTCGCAGCCCTGTCATTCCGTCCTCCGTTGCGGGTCCCCTTTCGGGACCCATAAAGGACATTATGCCTCACGATGGGGTGGCAGCGGAAGAGGGGGACCGGGTCGGGTTTGCCTGGGTAGAACGGGATTTGGACGAATGTTTGGGCCGGACTCAGACCGATCGGGAGCGGCGGTCGCGGTCGCGTTGGAGCGCTGCCTCATAGAGGGCGGCTTCGGCCCGGAAGGTCGTCTTGCGTAGTGCGTCCAGTGCGTCCGCCAGGTTGAGAAGCCGCTTTTCCGAGGCTTCCTCAAGAATTCCCAGAGTGCCCCGGATGTGGAGGCCCAGCGCGAGCGCCGAACGGCGGCCATCCCGTTCGTCGATCAGGAGTCGCTGCGCCCTCAGTTCGACCGCCAGTGAGATGGCTTCGGCTTCGCCGTCGTCGAGGATGTCCAGAAACTGGACGTTGGCCGGCGTGCGCACCTGAAGCCAACTGGGCGGATTCTCAGCGAAGCGTCGAAGGCCTGGCGGTGCGTTCGGATGCGCCATCTCCCGGAGGACCGCGGGTGGTACCAGACACCTCGCCGTAAAGCGCTGGCAGAATCTCCAACCGGCCGATGAGGTGCAGGTAGTTGAGCGGCCCGGTGTCGGCCACCACCAAGGTCATCGGGAGCCGCTCCGCTCGATTTCGTAGTCCGCGAGGCTGAGGGCTGGAAGAGCGTCGGCGCGTCGGAGCAGGGCCTCGGTGGACCAACGATCAAGATCGAGAACGTTGCCCACCTGCTTCTGGGTCATGCTCCCCTGCCGATAGCGGGTGATCGCGTAAGCTTCCAGCAGGTCTCGGGCGAGCGCATCCGCGGGCGGCAATGCCACCTGAGCGGTTTCGGGAATTTCGACCATGACCTTCATCTGCCTTCAGCCTAGCGCAGGACGGGCGTTTTCCTCAAGGCCCTGCCGCCACTATGCCGCCACTACGCAGCGCTGGGCAGGCGGCCGCGGGCGAGGTCCGGCCGTGTGGTCGTCCGTTCGGGCTGGATGATCCACGAGTGGGCCAGGTCCGCGACCTTTGCCAGGGCCAGCAGGTCGTCCCGACCAAACGAGGTGGTGGTCTTCCAGTCCTCGCCGTCGCGGTAGCTGCGCTCGAATGTCACGTTGTGGCGGATTCCGTCCTCGGTCTGGTTTGCCCAGATGGCGGCCTTGATCAGGCCGATGCGGATTTCGTGGACGGGCGGTGCGTTCTTGGTGGGTTCATGGGTGGGTTTGGGCATTTGGGTTTCCTCCTGAACGCTCAGTATGGATCGAACCCGGGGTGTTCCCCAAGGGGGTATCTTTTCAGGGCCTTTCCGTGCTATGACCCACGCTGGAGGAAAGAACATGGGAACCAAGCTGCTTCGCCGAAGGGCTGGATTGCTGCCGGTCGGAGATGCGCGAATGGCTTGTTGCCGGACGGTTCAGGGATCCAAGGCCACCGTCGACCACGAAAAGGCACCCACTCCTCACCGGATACTCTCCCACTACGAGGAGGTGTGATGCGTCCCGCGTCCCCATCCTTGAGCCCCATGCACTCCCTCGAACGACTGGGGCAGATCCTACGCGACAATCCCGATACGGGTACCGGAGTCCAGATCCGGGCGTTGCTCTGGTCGCTGTTGAACCAGCATCACGTCGTCAACCTGTGGACGCTTTGCAGCCGGCTCAATGACGAACCTGCCCGATTGGCCGCCGACGTCCTGACCGCCGCGCTGCTGGGACGGTTGAGCGACAGCCAGGTGAAGCAGACGCTTGTCCAATGTGGTGAGATGGACCGGTGGGACCGTGAGGAATCCCTGGAACCACTCACGCAAGCCCGGCAGCACCTCGCCGGGACCCTCAGCCGGACTCCACCCGGGGACGGCCATTGCCGATTGTCTGCCGCCCTGAGGGCACTCGACCGCCGGTGAATCCGAGGCAGGCCACGGCCGTTTGAAGCAGGCATGCCTCCCCTCTCCGGAGCCAACATTCCAGCCGACCGAAGCATGCACCACCGCGCGCTTTCCGAGACGCCATTGTACGGCGGCACTGCGGCCGCAAGGTAGTTCCTTCGGACTCCACCTTGCCCTCCTCGTGCCGCCGGGGGCGTCCTCTATGGATTGCGCGCAAGCCATTGGCTCGTGTGCAGAGTCTCTAACCTACCATTCGTTCCGCCGAGGTTCGGCCGATCGCAGGGCTTCCGCCATCATCCGGGCCAGCTGCCGTTCAAACTCCTGAAGTGCCGCCAGGTCCCCGTTCGGAGGCCGGATCAACGGCGCACGAATGGAAGCCGCATGGGCCAAGTCGCGTTCCGCCGACAGCAACAACGCCGCGAGGGCGCGGAAGACATGGCTCACCTTCACCGGCGTCTGGAGACGTTCCGCGAGGTTTCCCACGAGTCGGTCCAAAGCCCGGGCTTCCTCCCGGGTGAACAGGATCCGCTTCTCATGATCGAGTGCGGTTGGCCGGGCCGGTGGCTCGGACCGCAACGTCACCACCGCGGGTGCCGCCGGAGTATCGATGCGGGCGGGATCGAGCGTGCTTGCCGTCACCAGGCCCGGTTGCAGCACGGCGCTGAGGATGCTGGTGTCGAGGGGGCGGTAAGGCTTTTCGTCGAGCGGTGCACGCCTAGCCATGGATCACCTCCGCCGCTGCCTGAGGCATCTTCAGCCGTTCCTCCACCTCCTGGGCCAGAGCCCGGTACTCGTGTGTGACCCGGTGGTCCGGGTGCGTCTCGAACAGCGTCCGCCCTTGCTTCTGCGTCTGGGGGATCACCGTGGACCTCCCGATGAGGGTCCGGAATTTCAACGAAGTGCCACCGACCGTGAAGGACTGCTCCACGAACTCGACCAGCGAGTGGGCCAGCGAAGTGCGGCGATCGACCCCGGACAGCACGACTCCCAGGAGGCGCAGCCTCGGGTTCCCCGCCGTTGGGCATCGCCGATGTCTGCGAGGGCGTCGTTGAGGCCGGCAATCGCAAAGGGATCCGGCAAGGCCGACAGCAGGAACTGGTCGGCCGCCAGGTAGCTCGCGATGGTCGGCGTCGTCGCATTCGGCGCAGTATCGAGGAAGATGAAGTCGAACTGTCCCCGCAATCTCTCGAGCGGTCCGCGGAGGACTTCCCCGGGCGCGATGAACTTGCTCCGCTGCGCCAGCGCCTGGTCGATCCCCTCCAGTTTCCGGGCCGCCGGGATCAAGAACAGACCGGGTGGCAGCGTGACGTCTTCGTCGCCGTGCCGGAGCACGAGGTTCTCCGGCGGTTCATCGCCCAGCAGCAGTTCGTACGAACCCAGGAAGGCCTCCGGCACGATGCCGAAATGCCGGGTTGCTCCGTGGTTCATGTCGAGGTCGATGATGAGGACCTGATATCCCCTCTCCACCAGTGCACGGGCCAGATGCACCGTGTTCGTGGTCTTGCCCACTCCCCCCTTCTGATTGCCAACCGCAATCACCGTTGTCGTCCGTTCCATAAGATCATTCCTCCTATCTTCCGATATCGCGTCCTGCCGTGAACCACAATGGGTGCACTGGGAAATGGCCGGTTTTTCTGCATCGGGTTTGGCTGGCGGGAACGGTGTTTGGTCTGGCTCCGGATCGGGACCGGCGATGGTTCAGCCGTCCTTCCGTTCTCGGCTCCTGCCGTGGTGCCGTTCTCGGCAGACCCGGGACCCAATGAAATCAGCGGGTTGGACACTGCCATTCGCGGCACCTGCCGAGAACGGCTTCAGGCGATGTCGGCAGTTCGGCAACCCGGCATCACGGCTCCTGCCGTTCTCGGCGGCTTGTTCTTTCCTGCACCCCTTGTGTCTTCCGTGGGGCCATGAGATGGGATGAGTCGAGGAGCCTAAAGGGCGTCGCCAATGAGGGCGGCCTCAGCGGTATTCTTCGGCATTCGTGTCTGGGAATAACGACACCGGGATCGGGTGCACGGAAGGGGACAGCGACACCGGGAAACCGTGCACGCGAAACCGGGGAACGGTGCACCGATCCCAAGGGCAACAGGGGCGGTGGGTGCACGGAACAGTGGGGCAACCCGGCGGAATCATTGCGGATTCCGGCGCGTAACTCTTGTTCCCATAACCCTGCTCTAAAAACAACCAGGGCGGTGCATGCCCTTTTGTGAGGATGGAAGATGGAAGAAGGTCGGCCGGAAGCCTATCGGGACGAACTGAACTTTGCGGAGTTTCCGCTGGCCCAACTGGGACCCCGACACGGCGGGCAGACGTGCCTCGTGTTCTCCGACACGGTCTTTGACCGGGGGCTGGGCAGGGAAGTGACCCGCAAGCTGACGATCTCGCCGTCCCTGCGCTACGGCCTGCCCACGCCCGCCGATGACGAGATCATCCTCGGACTCATCCAGCTGACGAGCCAACAGCGGTTCGCAAGCCGGACGGTTCCATTCTCTCGGTATCAGCTCATCCGTCTCCTGGGTTGGCCTGACGATTCCAAATCCTATGCCCGCGTGAAGGAATCGCTGTTCCGTTGGCTGGGCGTGACGTTGCACTACGAGAAGGCTTGGTGGTCCGCCGCGGACCAGTGCTGGGTCGACCGTGGATTCCACGTCCTCGATGACGTCCGGTTGCTCGACCGGCGATCGGGTTCGTCGGTCTCCACCTTCGTCTGGAATGAGGCCGTGTTCCAGAGCTTCGCTGCGGGCTACCTGAAGCGCCTCGACTTCGAATTCTACCGCAGTCTCGAAGGCGATCTCGCCCGGCGGCTTTACCGATTCCTCGACAAGCGGTTCTACCATCGGGACCAGCTGGAATTCCGGCTGACCACTCTCGCGTTTGAGCATCTGGGCGTGGCCCGGTCCTACCACAACGGCGGCCTGAAGCGTCTGGTGCGGCGTCCCATTGCCGAATTGGAGAAGCGAGGATTCATCGCATCGGAAGGGGACCGCTTCCGCTCTGAGCGACGTGGCGAATGGACGGTCCGCTTCCGCAAGGCGGTTAGAAGCCAACCCAACCCGTTGGTCCAGGACCTGGTATCGTTCGGTGTCAGTCCCGCGGTGGCGGCGAATCTCGTGGCCACGTTCCCCGTGGAACGGATCCGGCAACAGCTCGACGAGGTTTCCCGGCGGGCCAGCGGCATCCGCAATCCTCCTGGCTTCCTGGTAAAGGCCATTCGGGAGGGTTACGCGCCCCGTGGCGCGATTCCGCGGGCACGTCCCGTCCCAAGACCTGGTCGCCACCTCCGTCCGCTGCGGTCGAGCCCGCGCCCTCAGGCGAGGACCTAGCCTTCGAGACCTATTGGGAATCCCTCTCCAGGGAACAGCAGGCGACCATCGAATCGGACGCGGTCCAGCAGGCGGACGCGTTCCTGTTCCGGCAGTATCACGCGGCCGGGCAGGGGAGCCTGTTCGAAGCCGTCCGACAGCGGATCCTCCGCAACCACTGGATGCGGCAACACCGACCGACGCCAAGAGTCATTCCTGGTGCGGCTCCAACTCAGTAGTCCGATGGGAGAAGGATCGTGGTCACGCTGCGGTCTGCCTCGGTGATGATCCAGAATATGTTCTTGTCCTCAGTTTTATAGGACGACAGCAGCCGGGTTCCTTGGCGGAGGGCCTCGTCATTCGCGGCCCAGTCCTCCCGGTCGACGTTGCCCCAGTCCCCGGCGGCATGCCGACGCAACGCTTTCGCAGCTTCATCGGCCGGAATCACCTGGGCGGCGTGCGGGGTGATCATCAAACGGCCCATGCGGAACCGGGGTGCCGGATCCGTGGTGAGCGAGATCACGATGGGTGGTGGCGGGACGCGGGGTGGTTGATGCCCCCGGAGTGCATTGCATCCGAGAATGCGTCCGCTCCTCCACGCGGCTTCGGATCCGGATAACGTGGGGAAGGGCGTCGGTTGAACTCGATCATGGGGGCCTCCATTGGGTCTTTGGGTGGAAGGGGAGCCTATCATGGATTGGCGGACTCAGGCAAACGCATCAGGCCGGTCGACGGATCTGACCACCCGTCGACCACCTGACTGCGACCCCTGGCACCGTAGTGAACAGAACGACCGCGGCAACGCGTGCGCCGCCGAACCATTCAGAGCCCTGCCAGACCCATCCCAAAACCCCGACAGGCCATGCTCACAACGCAGAGGCCAGCGATCACATCCTGTCCCCGAAATCCGTGAAATCGGTGCAATCTGCGGATGAACAGTCCACTTCCTCATCCAACCCCTCCTCAGAAGTACCCAAGTTCCCGTAATGATACGAAATCGCGCGGCCGATCGCTGGTCGCTCGCCCGACGATGACGTGATCGAGCACCTCGATCTTGATCAATCTCCCCACCTGGATGAGGTCCCGGGTGAGGCGGATGTCCGCTTCGGAAGGGGAGGGGTCGCCGCTGGGATGGTTGTGGACGAGGATCACCGCCGAGGCCCGACGGGCCATCGCCAATGCGAACACCTCGCGCGGATGGACAAGGACGGAGTCGAGGGTTCCCATGGCGACGAGATCGGCACTGATGAGCCGACGACGCGTGTTCAGGCAGAGGACATGGAAGTTCTCGACGGTCATGGGCCGATACTCCTCTCGCAGGAGGCCTGCCACGCGCTCCGGGGAATCGACGACTGGCGCATCCGGGTAGGTCTCCCGAACCAGTCGCTGGGCCAGGAGGAACGCCGACCGGAACGCCGCCGCCTTGGACGGCCCGACTCCGGGAACCTGCTGAAGATCGGCAAAGGACGCCTGCGCCAGGCTCGAAAGCCCCCCGAACTTCCCCATCAACCGCGCCGCCGCCTGCCTCCCCGCCAACGACGCCAGCAACTCCTCATTCGACGAACCTTCCAACGACTGCACGACACCCCGCTCCTCAAGAAACCCTGGGAGTGTTGTACCACAGTTCGGGGCGTTGCGGAATAGCGGGCATCTGAATGCATTTATCGCAGTCTCCAGGAACCGCGCCTTTCGATCTCGAGTTCGACACCCTGATCACCACGTGTGGACTTCTGAAACCGGGCCACCATGCTCGCCTGAATTTCAGGCGTCTGATTTTCGAAGATTGACCACAACCGGTTTTCCTCGGCTAACGGTGCCTCGAATCTCAGCTGGTTGGCATAGCGACGCAGCCGTTCGATGGAGGTAAGGCAGTGCAGCCAGTTTTTCAGTTCAGGGAGGAGCAGGACTTGGCGCAAATCTGCGGATTCCCGGGCTAGTGGATGGATCCACGCCCGCCACTGATCACTGGGCGAGTGCTCGGCGCCGACCGCCGATAGGGCGAGGTCGAAACGCATGAGTCGATCCTCAAGGCTGGATACATCCACTTTGAAGGGAAGTTCCACAATCCGTCCTCCGATGCGAAACGGCTGGTTGTAGGCCGTCTCAGGCAAACATTCGGCCCCGCGGACAATCAGTGATTTCACGATGGCATCTCGGTCTTTCGCGCTGGCAGCCCAGATGTCCAGATCGCGGGGCGGTCGGCCGTTGAGCAGTGACTTGAAGGCTCCGCCGGCGAGGAAGAAGCGTGCCGGACAATCCAATCCTACCGTGGCTGCGATCTCTCGACGAGCTAGCCCAATGACGTCTGCTTCGGTCAGTTGGGTCAACGGGAGGCGGCGTCGGGCAGTGCGATCCTGATAGGCCGAGTGAACCTGGCCATCGCTTTCCCAGAAGAAGGCGGCCTCAAGGTATTTGGGCCAGTGTGCCCTCGTGAGCTTCGCTTGCAGCAATCGCGCGGCGGTCGCCGTTACGAGCGAATCATGGGTGACAAAGGCATGCAGCCCGACACGACCGGCGGCGACGGCCAGCATGTGGTGGACAAGAAACCTGGCGGCAGCTTCCGGGGCGGCACATCCGGGAGGCGGATCAGAGTCTTCCACCAATCGCCGCAGCACCTCGTCGTGTCCAAGACTTTGCCAAGTCTCGGAGGCGCGCCCATCAACAACGAAAACGCCTGGGTGGCCCAAGAGGCAATCTTCCGCCGGGAGATCGCGCAACCCGGCGGCTTCACCCAGGCAAGCGGCGGTTTCAATTGTTCGCCGGGTTGGACTCGCATGCAGGGTAAGGAGGCGCTTCCCAATACGCATTCCGAGATCCAAGGCCAGACGTCGCCCCTCCGCGGTGATTGGCATCTCGAACCCCATTTCGCCCGGCGGCAAGTGGTCGCGCACCGAATGCCGTATCAGCATCACCACGGGCCGGTCCTTCGGAACTTGGTCGATCCAGTGGAGTGTCGATTCGGGAATGTGCCAGATCGATGTGGTCATGGAACAACTCCCTCCACGATGGAAGGTAACGCCGACAGACGACGGGTACCGACATATTCGAATCCCGCCGCAGCCAGCAACGCCCGGTAACCCGCTTCCGTTCTCTCTCCGCCACCGGTTGACATCAGCAAATGCAGGTCGCACAGCCCTCCGAAGATCCCATCCTCGGAGGTCAACATCTCGATGATGAACACCCGGCCTCCATTGGGCAGGGCAGCGCGGGCGTTGCTCAAAATCGTAACCGCGTCCAGATCTCCCCAGTCGTGGAGAACTCGGGCCAGAATCACGGCATCTCCGCGGACGGGCCAGGGGCGGAGCAGGTCGCCGACAGCCAACTCAAGTCGCCGCCCGAATCGGGTCGTCTCGATCTGTGCGAGAACCTCCGGCCTTTCCATCACCGTGACCGTCACACCCGGCGAATGCGCCAAGACAAGCTCGGCGAGGACGCCCAAGCCGCCACCGGCATCCACAATCCGTTCATTGCCGCGCAGCAGGAGTGCCTCGGGGACGAGTGGATAGTCGTGCCGCGCATAACTGCGGAGCATGCGGTGTACGGATTCGGCTCGAGCGGGGTCAGCCGCCACATCGTCGAACACGTCGGTTGGCTTCCACTTCG
Source organism: Limisphaerales bacterium (assembly GCA_965283655.1). GTDB lineage: Bacteria > Verrucomicrobiota > Verrucomicrobiia > Limisphaerales > UBA9464 > UBA6176. The sequence continues at coordinate 49,957 of CBDIPJ010000028.1, forward strand.
GTTCCCTCAATGCGGTCTCGAGTGAACGCCATCGGTCTCGCAGCGGGCCTGCGAATTCCTTGGCGGCGTCGGCCAGCGTGATGGGATGGTCGATCTGGAGAAATGAGCCTCGCCCTGTAGCATGCCAGCTGTCGCCCTGACGCTCGACGAGTCGAAGCTCCGCAAGCGATCGCATGAGGATGGCCAATCGATTGCTCTGCAACCCCAAGCGATTTGCCAATTCGGAGCCCTTTCCCGGCAGGGCGGCAAACAGGCCGACCTCCACGGCCGTCGCGATGGTGTCCGTTCGCCAGTAGCCGACGATGTCCCGAGACAGGGACGAGAACTCACTGAGTTGTGCCGCTCGCAGCTCCATCACCGTGGCACCGCTTTCGTCGATCACTTCCAGACCCCCATCGTGTCGCAGCATTCGGGCCTGGCCATTGTAGAACGGTTCCGCGGCGGCGAATCGTCGGCCATAGAGAGGGTTTCCGGCTTCGTCTATGTGCGTCCAGCCTTCGTCGTCCCGCGCCGTAGCATGGCCCTTGTGGTACACGCCCAGATCCTGAAACCACTGGTCGTGCAAGGACCTTCCTTCGCTGTCGATATGCGTGTGAAGCCCGTTCAAGGCTTGCACCACCGCGAATCCATCCCGGTAGTCCCCGGCGTACTTCCATCGGGCTGAATAGGCCGAAAAGCCTTCGGACGTGAGGTGGTGATAGAGGCCATCGAACCCGCGCACCGTGGACAGCCCTTCCTGAAAATTGCCGCACCAGCCAAAGCTGAGATCGGTCAGAGGGGTTCCGTCCGAGAGTATGTGCTTCCAACCGTTGGTCGCTTGTACGGCCGCGCGCCCTTCGTAGAATCCGAACGTGTGGAGAAATCTTGCCTTGTAGGCGGGCAGACCGTGCTCGGAGATATGAAGGGCGCCGGAATCGTCTTGGGCTGGGGCAAGTCCAGGTGCGTGGAATTTGCCGACTCTGGTGTATCGGGACCCATACGCGGGAACACCGTTCCGCAGGTGATGGGTACGGCATCGTGCCGGCCTCAGTTCGCGCCAGTTCACGGCGCCCCCCCGGGTTTGCGCATGTTGCATCCGATACAAAGCGCTCGATTTCGGTATGTGCGCACCAAGCTCCGGTAGGTGTCACCGTCCCAGATCTCCCGGAACGAGGCTTCGTTGAGGTTGCCAAACTCCCCCAAGGTCCGGCGTTGCGCGTCCGGCGCGCAACAGGGATCGAATCTGCCCAAGGCGCTGATCCAGGCCTCCTGACCGAGAAATGGACACCGGCCGTCTGGCGCAATGTTTTCTGTCGCGCCGGGCTCGAGCCGAAAGATGTTCTCCAGGATTACCCGGCGTCCGTCTGCCAATCGATGGGTCTCCGCCACGGAGGTCGTGTCGTCCACGACCTGATTCCAGCGCGCGATCGAATCGACGCTGCGACGCATCGACAGGGGCTTGATCGCCTCGAAGTGGGCCCAGAGATGGTGCCCTTTGACCCGATCTACGCCGAGATCCGCCGCCATGCGAACGATGGCGGGAAGTTCCCGGTAGTTCGTTTCAAGGAACGTCAGCTGCAGGGTGACGCGGCAACGATTTCCGCCCTCTAAGGCATGCCGGTCACGCACAGCAATGAAGGCCCGCAAGTTGTCGACGACCTTCGTCCAGCGGGCGCCGATCATGATCTGTTCGTGGGTCTCGGCGTTGGCTCCGTTCCAGGAAATCTTCGTGTCGGATGTGACGGGGACAATTCGTTCTGCCCATTCCCGCGCGCCGCGGCCCGGAAAGGTGCCGTTGGTCGTGAGGTTCAACTTCACGCCGAATTCGCGACAGATCTCCAGTATTCCGTCGAAGTCATCGTAAAGAAGCGGTTCGCCCATGGTTGAAGGGATGATCTCCCGGAGTCCCTTTCCCGCGGCTTCGGCGACGACCCTGCGGATCAGTCTGAGGTCCATTCGTCTCCGCGGCCGGCCCTCGGCAACTCTTTGCCGCTGCAGGGAGCTGTGTGGGCTGTGCTCCTCGCACATGATGCAACGCAGATTGCAGTCATCCGGATTGGTATCGAAGGTGATCCGCCAAGGAACTGTCCCAACCTCGATCCGGGTCCGGTCGCGTCGCGCCAGGACTTCGCGATATAGACCCTCGATGGTACGGGCATGTTCCTCCATGGAGTTCACATCGCCTCCGGGGTGACCCAGATAGCCCCGGAGGCCGAGTTGCGCTGCCCACGCAGGATCATCGATGAACCGCTGCATCTGGAGCGCCAATTCATCCACGTCTCGATGCCGGAACAGGAGGCCGTTGACTTCGTGTCGCACCAATTCGGCCATGCCGCCGGCGTCGGCAGTGATGACCGGTGCCCGGGCCTGCTGGGCCTCATGGATCACCAGCGGGGCGTTCTCCAACCAGATCGAAGGCGTTACGATGGCATCGACCTGGTTGAATACCGCCGGGATCAAATCGCCGTTGCGGTATTCGCCCATCCAATGGATGCGGGCATGCGCCGCGGGCGGAGTATTCTCCGCCAAGGCCCGCAGCGCCTCTGTGTCTGCGCCCCGCGGCCGGCCCCAGATCTTGAGGACGCAGTCGCCTCGGAGCCTTCCGAAGGCTTCGATGAGATGGGGGATGCCCTTCGACGGAGTATGTGTTCCAATGAACCCGAACGTGAATGGTTCTCCTGGAGCTCGGCTTCGGCCACTGAGTTTGGACCGATCAAAGCCATAAGGAACGTGGACTATCTTGGCCCGTGGCATCCGGAAATCGCCACGAATTTCTCGAGCAGTTGGTGCGACGGCGCGATGAAGGCATCCACAAGTTCCGCAATCCCGCGCACGTGAGCCATGCGTCTCCGGACCCAGCCGGTCCAATGCGCGAGGTCCTCCTTGTCATCGGCGCCTACGCCGCCGAAATAGCGCGAATAGCAGTGCTGGGCGCATTTCCCGTCCTCTTGTCCGTCGCAGAGTGCCCAGGGCGAGCCCAGCGCATCGGAGGTTTGGCGCAGGAATTGACCGCGGGGGCACATCAGCCAGAAGTCGTGCAAGGTGAACACCATCGGGATGCCTCGGCGGGCCGCAACAGTGACCAACGAGGTCGACAGATGGTTGAGGTGCCCGATGTGGATGACGTCCGGTTGGACCTGGTTGAGTACCTCGTCGAAGCGCTCGTCTACGGCTCCGTGCGCGTAACGGTCCCGGGAATTGGGCCGATTAACGATGTGCAGGACGATGTTGGGCTGCTGGGCGTCGTGATCCCGGCGCAATTGGTACTCCGCGGCAAACGAGTTCTCCTCGCGCGTGAACACGTGCACCTCGTGACGGTGGGCGAGTTCGTGGGCTAGACCACGAGTGTATACCTCGGAACCGGCGTTGTATCGCTCTGGATAGCCGTGGATGACGAGGAGTACTTTCATCGCAAAGCCTTTCGGAGGGCGTCTTGGCTTCCCGCCAGCCTGAATGGAATTCCGGCTGCCCGGCAGAGCCTCCGAATTCGGCCCGAGGTCGGGTGATCGATGAAGCGACTGAGTACGATTACCCTGTGGAAGCGCCCGCTTCGGAGCGCCCTGGTGAAGGCCCGAATGCGGCCGTGTCCGCCATACTTGGGCGACGGGATGATCTGGATGGCGGATTCGCTCGCCATCGAGGTTGGACGTCGTCCATCACCGCCGACGATGGCGATGCGGGTGGTTGTTGATGGGCGGGCGCAGGCACACGATCGGCCCCGCCGGACAGGCAAGATATACATAGGTCTTGTTGCGCTCAGCATTGCTGCCTTGCACGCGACCGGCAGACCACTCGAGCCTGTGTGAGTACAGGTGCCCTGACCTTGGGGGCGAGCCGACAAATGAATGTCGGTGGAGAGTCGAACCGATCGTGAGTGCAGTTTCCGTGTTGATTACCGGTCAATCCAGCCGATCTCCGACTGGCCGGGGCCACTCACAAAAACCCCGCTAGTAACAAGTACCCAACACTGATTTCAGGAAATTCCTCGCCGATCATTTTGTCAAGGCTCGGGATGAATTGCTTGGGCATGAATTAATGAACCAGGACGGAATCGAGGGTTCCCATGGCGACGAAATCGGCACTGATAAGCCGCCGACGGGTGTTCAGGCAGAGAACATGGAAGTTCTCGACGGTCATGGGGCGGTACCCTTCCCGAAGCAATCCGGCCACGCGTTCCGGTGAATCGACCACCGGGGCATCCGGGTACGTCTCCCGCACGAGGCGCTGGGCGAGGAGGAAGGCCGACCGGATCGCCGCGGCCTTGGACGGTCCGACGCCGGGAACCTGGTGGAGATCGACAAAGGACGCCTGCGCGAGGCTCGAAAGCCCGCCGAACCTCCCCATCAACCGTGCCGCCGCTGGTCTCCCTGCCAACGACGCCAGTAGCTCCTCATTCGACGAACCTTCCAATGACTGCACGATACCCCGCTCCTCAAGAATCCCTGGGAGGGTTGTACCACAATTCGGGACCGTGCGGAACAGGGGCTCTTCCCTCGAGGGGGCAGGGAGGAAAGGGCCTCAGGTGCCAGCGCCAGAACCCTCTTGGAGCCAACGCTCAAGGGGAAAACCTGATCCTGTTGCGCTCCCCATTTTCGGAACGATTGCCCGCTGCACATGGGAACAGGCTTGCCGCGGGCGGTGCTTATCGGACTATTACACGCTGTGCGCGCTGAATCGTGAACCTAATGTATCTGAACGGCATGATAAGCATGCGCATCTGCTTCTAATGAAGACAAACTTGGTTGGCTATACGTCGGACACATTGGAAATCGGGGACCACGCCATCTACGACGTCAAAAAGATTGAAGGGCTAGACTGCCTTCCGGAAGGTGTACAGGGAAAGCACTTACTCGTCAAAAAGCTGCAAGAAGCGCCAATTCTTGCCGCGGAGGTTTGCGTTGGCCAGCGTGATTTCTACCTGTGCTACGCGATCAAACAGTCGTTCATATTCATCGTCGAAGTTGAGCGTGTTGACAAAGTAGTCTCCAGATACCGTCCGCAATATGGAGCTAATGACAATTACGACACATACAATCAGCCCGTCTGTTTCGTAAAGATTTATACGCCCGAATCAGGTCGAACGCGTCCGGAAGTAAGCTGGAGACTCTCGGAATATTTATAGTGCTATTTGATTGAGTGGTGGCAGGCGGTGCAGGTGATCCTCGGATGCAACAGCTGACGCGGCTCCGCATCTTCGGGAGTTTGCAGGAGACTCGACGTTGGAAGCGTCTGAAGAAGAGTGTTTTATGCGTTTAATGGGCGCCATTCAGCCTCATTGCCTCTATCAAACGGCCCATGCGGAACCGGGGTGCCGGATCCGTGGTCAGCGAGATCACGATGGGCAGTGGCGGGACGCGGGGTGGTTGATGCCCGCCGGAGTGCGTGGCATCCGAGATGCGCCCGCTCCTCCACGCGGCTTCGGATCCGGACAACGTGGGGAAGGGCGTCGGTTGAACTCGATCATGGGGGCCTCCATTGGGTTGTTGGGTGGAAGGGGAGCCTATCATGGATTGGCGGACTCAGGCAAACCCACCAAGCCGATCGACGGACCCGACCGCCCGACGACAACCTGACTGCGACCCCTGCCACCGTAGTGAACAGAACGACCGCGGCAACGCGTGCGCCGCCGAACCACCCAGAACCCTGCCAGACCCATCCCAAAACCCCGACAGGCCTCGCTCACAACCCAGAGGTCAGCGATCACGTCCTGTCCCCGAAATCCGTGAAATCGGTGAAATCTGCGGATGAACCGTCCACTTCCTCATCCATCGCCTCGTCAGAAATAGCCCAGCTCACGTAATGATACGTAGTCGCGCGGCCGATCGGTGGTCGCCCGGCCGACGATGACGTGGTCGAGGACCTCAATCTTGATCAATCTCCCCACCTGGATGAGGTCGCGGGTGAGGCGGATATCGGCTTCGGAGGGGGAGGGATCGCCGCTGGGATGGTTGTGGACGAGGATCACTGCTGAGGCTCGACGGGCCATCGCCAATGCGAACACCTCGCGCGGATGGACCAGGACGGAATCGAGGGTTCCCAAGGCAACGAGATCGGCACTGATGAGCCGCCGACGCGTGTTCAGGCAGAGGACATGGAAGTTCTCGACGGTCATGGGCCTATACTCCTCTCGCAGGAGGCCCGCCACGCGCTCCGGGGAATCGACGACTGGCGCATCCGGGTAGGTCTCCCGCACGAGTCGCTGGGCCAGGAGGAAAGCCGACCGGATCGCCGCCGCCTTGGAGGGTCCGACCCCGGGAACCTGCTGGAGATCGGCAAAGGACGCCTGCGCCAGGCTCGAAAGCCCCCCGAACTTCCCCATCAACCGCGCCGCCGCCGGTCTCCCCGCCAACGACGCCAACAACTCCTCATTCGACGAACCTTCCAACGACTGCACGTCACCCCGCTCCCAAACAAATCCTTGGTCGGTTGTACCACAGTTCGGGATCGTGCGGAACAGGGGGGCTTCCGTCGGGGGGCAGGGAGGAAGGGCTCTGGTTCCAGCGGCAAAACCACCTTGGAGCAAACGCTCAAGTGGCAAATTTGATCCTGTCGCGCTCCCCATGGTCAGAACATGAAACAGATGCAAGCCATAGATGATAAGCGATTTGCATACGCGACGGCCGTTGGTGGATTGGGCGTGGTGGCCACGGGTTCGTGGTGACTCGTTCCCTCGTCGGGTGTCGGGAGAACTGAATGAAGTCTAGAAAGTACGGGACCGCCCGCATTTCCCTCCCCTAGTTGTCGAAAGCAGTTTACGGGGAAGTAGGGCGTAGTTCCCAAACTTTGCCCAAACCGCCTTGTACATCACCTGGAGGTTGACGCGCTCCCAATCCGGACGGCAATCGTCCGTATGCTCGCGGCTAAAGCTTCTCGCGGCATCCGGGTGAGAATGCCGACAAATCGCATTCTTGCGCGGCGAGATGGTTGATTCTCGTGGCCTTTCGATAGAGCCTTTAAGTCGTACTCCGTTTGAATCGCTGATAGTCTTCGACTCGGGTTAAGTGTCCGAGTAGCAAAGACTCTCAACCCAAAGAGAAAGCACGAATGCACCTAGCCAGACTTGTCATCAAGAACTTCCGCAAGCTGAAGCACGTAGACGTGTCGTTTCGAGCGGGCCTGAATGTCTTGGTCGGCGGAAACAATGTTGGTAAGACGGCCGTTGTTGATGCTTTGCGCGCTCTGCTGGCTGGCTACGACGAGCCATACCCGCGCCTTGGCGAGGACGATGTGCACAGGCCCCACGACGGCGCACCATCGGGTGACATTGTGTTTGAGTACGTCTTCAGCGGGCTCAGCCTCGCCGATGAGGCGGATTTCGTGGCCGCACTCGTCCCCGGCAATTCTGGAGCGCTGGAGGCGCACATCAAGATTCGATACTCCGACGCAGACCAAGCCGGCCGCTTGCGCGCCAAACGCTGGTGCGGTGAGCACGAGGATGTGGGCTTGACAGCAGACATGATGGAGAATTTGCGCGGTGTGTACTTGCCGCCGTTGCGGGATGCATCGCAAGGCCTAAAGCCGGGACGCACCAGTCAACTCGCGACTTCTGCAGCTGCTGGCTGACGATGCTGGGATCGAGGGCATCAACAACGCGCTGCAGGAGCTTGATGGTAAACTGAAGGCGCATCTGCCCATTGCCAACACCCATGACGCCATCAACACGCGACACAAGAAGATGTTGGGACCGCAGCTCGCTCAACTACTGGAGGTCGGTCTGAGTGCAAGCGACTTCAAGAGCCTGAAGTCAAGGCTATCGCTTCAGGTGGATACCTTCGAAATTGAACAGAACGGATTGGGCTTCAACAACCTAATCTACATGGCGGTCGTCCTGAGCGAACTGACCAAGAATCCGGATGCGTGCTACCGCGGCCTGATTATTGAGGAGCCAGAGGCGCATTTGCATCCCCAGCTTCAAGCCGTGCTTCTCCATTATCTGCAGTCCATCCAGGCCATCCAAGGCGAAACGCCCGTCCAGCTATTCGTGACGAGCCACTCGCCGAACTTCGCGAGCATCGCCGACCTAGACAGCCTGGTGTGTCTCGTCGAAACAGGGACTGTAGTAGAGACGTTTCTCCCGCGTAGCATCGTCTTTGAGAAGGGCAAGCGCGAGAAATTGGAGCGCTACCTGGATGTTACGCGCGCGGAGCTGTTCTTCGCCCGACGCGTCATCTTCGTGGAGGGCGCGGCCGAGCTGATGATGGTCAACGTGCTGGCGAAGCGTCTTGGCTATGATTTGCGCCAAAATGGTGTAAGCCTCATTAGCGTCGAGGGACTGAACTTCGACTCGTTCCTTCCCCTATTCGGGGATCATGCGTTGAAGATTCCAGTCGCAGTCCTAACCGATGCCGACCCTGTGCCTCCCAAAACCGAGCCCCAGGCCGAGGATGGCACGGTGGTCTTGCCTAGCACGTCCCCACTGGCGTCGGTGGCCGAAGTTTCCGACGCCTCCGAAGAAGAAGAAGACGCCGAGCCAGTGTACCCGGCACCAGGTGACGTCATCACCGTGTCGGCCAACACAGCTAAGCTGAAGGGCTCCGAGGACGCCCACATCAAGGTCTTCCACGGCATCAAGACCTTCGAGTATGACCTGGCTCTGGATGCCACCAATCGCACGGCGATGCTCAAGGCGTTGGCCGAACTCCATCCGAGAATCGCTAAGTCGCTAACCATCACCGTTGATGCGGAAGTAGGTGACGTGGCCAAGGCCAAAGCACTGTTCTGCGGAATGTTTGAACGCCCGAAAAACAATATTCAGAAAGGCAGCTTCGCCCAGTCTCTGGCACAGGTTATTTCAGACGACAAGATCGCCTTTACCGTGCCGACCTATATACAGGATGCTATAAAGCATGCTTGTCAGTTGCCAGCAACCACGGCGACATGAGCACGTTGACCCCCGAGCAGCAGGCCGTGGTCGACGCGCAGATGGGGCCGCTGTGCGTCATCGCATGTGCCGGTAGCGGGAAGACGAAGACAGCGGTCCATCGCCTCGTCCAGATGCGACGCAATCTCGGTAATGCGCGTGGCCGCGTGGCGCTGCTGTCATTCTCCAATGTTGCAGTCGACACCTTTCGCAAGGCCTACCAGCAAATGGTAAATTGCCTGCCGCCCGGCGCCGGGCGCTCACGGGTCGATATTGATACGTTGGACGGATTCATCACCACCAATATCGTCCGCCCTCATGGTCATCGGATCATGGGATCCACGCGCGGAAGCTTCTTGGTTGCGGGCGATGAAGCCTTTCTGGAGGGCTTCAAGTTCTCGACCGCGTCGTTTCCCCAGCCGATCGCCTCGTTGCGCCTGGCATTAGTAAATGGTGAGGAGTACTTCTTCCACGTCTCCAACGACCAGACAGTGTCGGTGGATGGGGCCACTGCGCGCAACCTCATAACGAGGCTGGGGAGAACCGGCGCGTACACCCATGACCTGGGACGATACTGGGCGTACCGGATTCTGAAAGAGCGGCCCGAACTGCTCGCGGCACTCGCTCGCCGGTACCCACATATCCTGATCGACGAGGCGCAGGACATAGGATCGGTGCACCGGGCCATTCTGGAGTTGCTCATCGTTAGCGGCTCATGCGTGACGCTCATCGGAGATCCTAACCAGGGCATCTACGAGTTCGCGGGAGCTGACGGGAAGTTTTTGGTTGAGTACCACCACTGCAGAGGTGTTCAGCAACACTCGCTGCAACGGAATTTCCGATCTGCACCCAGCATCGTCGAACTGGCCAATGGTCTGTGCAGTCGCAGTGATATAGCGGAACGGACTGCACCCAGCACGCCTCATGGCGCGTTCTTCACGGGCTACAAGCACAACGAGCACTCCAGACTTCTGTCCGCCTTTCAAGTCGCGATGTCCGTCGCCGGGGCCGATGTCAATCGATCCGCTGTACTCTGCCGAGGTAGAGGTCTTTCGGAGAGGCTACGCGGCGATGAAGCTCCAATCGGGCAAGGTCTCGTCAAGATGCTTGCATCTGCTACGGTACTGCGTGACCGGCGAAAGGACTTTCTGACGGCTTTCCATCGTGTAGCCGTGGCCGTGGTCGGGTTGCTGGACACCCCGCCTCACGGGCTTGTCGGCGAAATCACCCAGTCAGCAAACGATCCTCGGAATCGCAAGCTTCGCAAAGAGATTTGGGCATTCACCCGAGACGCGGACAGCGGGCTTCCGTCCTCGACTTCATCGCCAACAAGCAGTGGCACCCGTTGCTCCTGCAGCGGATTAAGGTCCTGCTCGGGAGGCTGGAGGCCAATTTCGGTCTGAAAGCGACCGACAACATTGGGCGCAAGCTGTCGAAGAAGGCGCTGCCAAACTTGCCGCTTGCAACTACTCCGGAGATCAATGAAGGCGATCTCACAACACTTCGTATCGATACCGTGCACAAGGCGAAGGGAGAAAGCTTGGACGCCGTCCTGTACGTGACCCTCAAGGAGCATGCGCAGGCACTTCTGGATGGCGTCGGGACCGAGGTCGGCCGAATCGGTTATGTGGCGGTTACTCGGGCCCGAGACCTGCTTTGGGTAGCCGTCCCGCACAGCTCTCTGAACGAACTCAGGCCTGCTTTCTTGTCTAAGGGTTTTAAAGAAGTGGGTACCTAAGCGGCGTCTGCATCCCCCGCGCGATCGTTAAGGCAACCTCATAGACTGTCAGTATGACGGTTTAGCTTTGTGGCATGGGAGCGATGGCCTCCGCAAACAGAGTTTACTTGAAACCCAAAAAAGGCGTACCCGTCCGGCGGATCCATCATCCCCGACTCCCGAATGGAGCGCATGACGGGTCCGCCGGACGGTTACAGGCAAGGTTACCGAAGACGGAGCAGTGCCGATCCATCCTCAGTGGAAGCGGGGATGTTCCGAGCAAGGAAGGGCAAGCGTAGGCGTCATTCGTCTTCCATCTATCGCACCTGTCCCAGGCGTGAAGGAGGCGCTCCCGGTGACTCCCACGTCGCAATAGAGGACGAGAGTAAAATGTTTGAGGCGTGACGCTTCCTGCTTCCATGTTTCCGCGCCCCCCCGGTAACTTTCGTCAGTTCTCATGCCCACACTTTCCGAGAATCTTTCCCGTGAGGTGCGTCCTGAGTTCTTCCGGGTACTCACGGGCGGATTGTCACGTCTCTACATTGACGTGCTGGACGCACTGGAATCGGAGGCCAGCCGCCGGAGCCTGGAATTGGACCGGGAGGAAACGCTGGGCCTGTTGGAACAGGTAGTTGAATCGCATGCCGCTGACCTCGCACGTGCCACGGAGTCAGATTCGGGGGCAGCGGCGGTAGCGCTGCTCGAGGCGCGGACCCTGCGAGAACGAGCCCTGGCAGTGTTCGACACCTTGAAGCGTGCTGGATGGGTGTCGGAGGAGGAGAACAGGTCAGACTATCGGCATCGGGTGTTTTTCGACGCCAACGGCACCCTGCTTCTCCAGGCCTTGCGAAAGATTGCTTATCCGGAGGGAGCCGTGTTTTCGGACAAACTGCTCCACGTGTGCAACACACTGGCGAACCAGAGAATCGATGGTGGAGCAGACGTGGCCTCAGGTGGAAAGCTGCGTCGCTGCCCTGGAAGCGGGACTTGCTGAACTGCGCGGCATGCAGAAATCCATTGAGCGCCATACCCGTAAGCAGCTCGCTACATCCACGCTCCGCGAGAACCTGGAGGTGCTCTTCGACCAATTTGCCGAGCGCATAGGGCGCAACTGCTATTCCCAATTGGTCCAGGCACGACTGCCGGCCCGACTTGCGGAAGCTCGACGGGCCCTGGAAGAGCTGGGCCAAGCCGATACAATGTCACGCATGCAGGCCGAGGTCATGCGACGCGCCCCGACACTCGCCCCTGAGGCGGCCATGGCCCGCGTCCGGCTCCGCTTGGAAGAATTCTCTCAGAAGCTCGACCAAGTTGAGCCCTTGGCGGACGCCATCGACAGGCGAACCGCAGAGTTCACGCGGCGTTCGCATGCGCGCTCCCGTTATTTGCAGGAAACCACCAGTGAGAATCGGACCACTGTCCAATCGTTCTTTGAAGTGCTTAACAGGCGCTTCGCTGGTCGACGCCTATCCGACCTGGAGGACCTGGACCTTTCCGAACCGAAGCTCCGCCTGATGGAGGTGCGACTTCCCGGAGGTTTGGAAAGCCTCTACACGCCACGCCTCCGTCGGGTTCCAGGCGAAATTGAGGCCCTCGACGAATCGGATTCGCATCACCAGGACCGCGTCCTGGCCCAGCTCGAAGCAACCCTGCGGGATTCGCTGACGGTTGCCCG
>CBDIPJ010000029.1:0-62072 GCA_965283655.1 Limisphaerales bacterium
ACGCCAACCAACAGGCCGACAAGGGCGTCGACCCCGTCGAAGCCATGATCCAGGCCGGACTGGTCCGACTGCGCCCCATCCTCATGACCGCGCTGTCCACGGTCGCCGGCATCCTTCCCATCGCCATCGGGTTTGGCGCCGGTGCCGAATCCCGTCGCCCCATGGGCGTCGCCGTGGTCGGCGGCATGGTCACCTCCACGGTGCTCACCCTGATCGTCATCCCCATGGTCTACGTCCTGTTCGCTGGACTTCAGCGCCGACGGGAAGTCCACACGCCTACCCCAACGCCGGCGTTGGACTCCCCCCTCCCAAGCACCAGCCCCTGATTCGGTCCATGTCCATTCAGGTCCGACGCGGTGCAGGACTGGAGATCGACGGCCCATTACGGCGTCGCGGCAAACCTTGTTGCGGGCGGGCTTCGCGCTCCGGGGTCACATCTTCCTCGGGGACCTGCGGACCTGATCCCGTAGATGGATGCGCCGTGGGTTCACTCCTGTACCGGCCCGGAGGGAACCCATTCTCCACGGTGGAGCCCACCGCAAACCGATGGTAGGTTGTCCCCGAGATGAGTTTCGTCGGTGAGTTCAATCAATTGCCGCTGGGTCCCTTGCTGCGCCGTGCCACCCAGGCCGGCACGGCCGATGTCCGTTCCATCCTCGCGCAGGGACCTCGTTCCCTCTCCGACTTCGCCGCCCTGCTCTCGCCCGCCGCCGCCGAACTGCTGGAACCGCTCTGCGCCCGCTCCCAGGCCCTGACCCGTCAACGCTTCGGCAAGGTCATCCGCCTCTTCGCCCCGCTCTACGTCAGCAACGAGTGCATCAACAACTGTTCCTACTGCGGCTTCTCCCGCGACAACGCCATCCTGCGCGTCACCCTGTCGCTCGATGAGGTCCGACGCGAGGCGCGCGCACTCGCCGAACAGGGCTTCCGGAACATCCTCGTCGTCGCCGGCGAACACCCGAAGTTCGTCTCGAATGGCTACCTCGCCGACTGCACCCGCACGCTTGCCGAGACCATTCCGTCGATCTCCCTCGAGGTCGGGCCCATGGAGACCGACGAATACGTGCCGATCGTCCAGGCCGGCGCCGAGGGACTGGTCGTGTATCAGGAAACCTACGATCGGGAACTGTACGGCCGCATGCACACGGCCGGACCCAAGCGCAACTTTGACTGGCGCCTCGAATGCCCGGAACGCGCCTACGCCGCCGGCTTCCGACGGTTGGGCATCGGGGCACTGTACGGAATTTCCGACTGGCGGATCGAAGCGCTCTCGCTCGCTGCCCACGCCGCGTACCTGCTCCGCCATTGCTGGAAGGCGACGTTGACCCTGTCGTTGCCCCGCCTGCGCCCCTGTGCGGGCGAATTCCAACCGCTCACTCACCTCGCCGACCGCGAACTCGTCCAACTGATCGCCGCCCTGCGTCTCTTCCTTCCGGACGCCGGACTGGTCTTGTCCACCCGGGAGCCCGCTCGCCTTCGCGACGGTTTGTTCCCCTTGGGCATCACCCACGCCAGTGCCGGCAGCCACACCGAACCCGGTGGATACACGGGGGCCGGGAACGAGAAGGTCCACCAGACCGTCCGCGGCCGGATCCTCGAACTCGCGGCCGACAACCCCGCCCTCATTCCCGAGGCAGGTCGCGCCACCAACGCCACCGGCCAGTTCGAGATCGCGGACAACCGTTCCCCCGCCGAAATCGCCACCCTCCTGCGTCGCCTCGGATACGAGCCCGTGTGGAAGGACTGGGAAGGCGTCCTGACCCGGACGGCCTGAAGGCTAGGCTCCGAACGGTTCCCTGATGGCCGGGAACCGGCCGATTGCATCTGTTGGCGTTCTTTGGGTCTTCGCGTGCGGCAGAGCGAACCAAGGCCCATCGCAAGCCCGAGACCTACTCCAAGCGTGTCACCGCGTGCCCTGCCAGGAACGCCGCGGCGCTCACGCGACGACTGCCTTCCACCTGCACCTCCACCAACCGCAGCGCCCCATCGCCGCACGCCACCACCAACCCGTCCTTCCCGCCGGAGACCACGGTCCCAGGCTCGCCCCCGACCCCGTCCAGCGGCTGCACGACGTGCACCTTGAGGAGTTTCCGGGGCGCCGTTCCAGACGCCGGCACGAAGCAGAACCCGCCAGGCCAGGGATCAAACGCCCGCAATCGCCGCCACAACACCCGCGCCGGCAATGCCCAATCGAGCCGGCCATCCTCCCGCGAGATCTTCCGGGCGTAGGTGACGCCCTCCGCCGGCTGGGTCACAGGGATCAATTCACCGCGCACGTACGCCGGCAAGGATTCCACCACGATCCGTCCCCCCAGTTCCGCGAGGCGATCGTGCAATGTCCGGCCCGTATCCGCGTCGGCGATGGGAGTCCGCAACGTGGCCACGACGGGGCCCGTGTCGAGGCCGGCCTCCATCCGCATCAGGCAAACACCGGACTCTGCGTCGCCCTCGGCGATGGCCCATTGGATGGGTGCGGCCCCGCGCCATCGCGGCAGCAGTGAGGTGTGGACGTTGAGGCAACCGTGGCGGGGAATGTCCAACAACGCCTGGGGCAGGATCTGGCCGTAGGCGGCCACGACGATCACATCGGGCGACCAAGCGCGCAATTGGTCGAGGAACTGAGGTTCACGGGCCTTCGCCGGTTGCAACACGGGCAACCCGTGCAAGAGCGCTTCGACCTTCACGGGCGGCGGGGTCAACTCCAGATGCCGTCCCACAGGCCGATCCGGCTGCGCCACGACACCCACCACCTCACCGACCCCACTCGAGACAATCCGTGACAGGACAACGCGGGCGAGATCCGGCGTCCCCATGAAAACGATGCGCATGGAAAATCGTGGGTGAAGGATCCCGACCGTGTCCGTCGTTCGCGCCCGGACTCCGGGCACGGACCGCAAGGTTCAGACGCCAGTCCCTGGCAGACCGGGAATTTGCGGAATCTCGGGCGTCGCCGGCGAAAACACCGTCCGCCCATCGCTGATCGCGGGCTTCGGGATGCGAACCACGATCTTCAGGATGTCGAGCAGCACCTGCATCGGCTCCTGCGTGGAATCGATCTGGTGGATGATCTGCTCCGGGTAGCAATCGAGCACCGCCCGGGTGTCGCGCTTGTAGGTTTCCAGTCGCGCGCGGATGACCTCGACATTTGCGTCATCCAGCCGGTTTTCCTTCAACGCCCGGCGTTGCAGACGGGACACCAGCTTGTCCACTTGCGGACAGAACAGGTTGAAGATGGCCTTCACTTCCACCAGGTCGGACATCAACTCCACCTGTCGTGGATTGCGGGGGATGCCATCCAGCAAGAGCGTGTCTGCCTCCGGGTTGAACCGGCCCACGGCGATCATGCCGAGGATCGAGGACAGCCACAGTTGGATCGTCGGCTCATCCGGCACCAACTGCCCCTTCGAGGCGTACTCAACGAAGACCCGCCCCAACGGCGAATCCACGCGCAGGTTCCGGAACGCATCGCCGCACGAAAAGTGCACGAAGTTGGGGATCTGCCCCAGGATCTTGCCCTGGGTGCCCTTGCCGGCGCCGGGGGCACCGAACAGCAGGATCGCGCGGTATTTCTGGTTCATGCCAGCCATCAGAATGGGATGCGCTCAGGCCTGACGGAGCGTGATCTCGAGGATTGAGCCATATTCCAGGGGCGATTCCTCGCCGCCGACAACCTGCACGATGACCTCGGTGGCATTCATGCGGTTGATCTTGTTCGCCACCAGATGTCCGGCGGGCGTCGTCACATCCATGACCACTCCGGCGGCCGCCTCCGGAGAGGCCGACGGCAGGAACTGCTCGAACTGGGTCTCGAAGAACCGGCGATTGAAGGTGAATTCGCCCTTCCGGAACGTCCGTGGAAGATCCTCGCTCGGACGCCCCTTGCCTTCTCCGCCCCCGGTCCGCAATCCCATCTGCTGCACGAGGGACGGACCCGAGTCCGCCACCGTCAGCGTCTGGGCCTGCACGGCCTCGGCCGTGGCATTGACCTCCTCGGGCGGGACCCACTTGGGCATCGCCAGGAAGATCAGCGGTCCAATGATCGGCAGGACAGCCGAAGCGCCGCAGACCATGACCGGTGAACGCCATCGATAGCGGGCGACCTCGAACCCGAAGAAGATGTTCGCCAGATACATCAGCCCCAGGAAAAACAACCCACCCGGCGTCAGCACTGCGTTCAGCGCACCTTTGGGTCCGGCGGGGTTCGTCACCCGCTGCGGCTCCACGATCTTGATGGCCGGGCGTTCCCGCCGCACTTCTTCCGCGGTCGGCAGCGTGACATAGGGCTCCACGAACTTGGCCGCCTTCGGATGCTTCGACATCGCCAGCAGCGATTCATCGGTCAGCTTGCCCCAGTCGGTGCGTGTGGAGTATCCGCCGCCCTCAAGGCGCAACACGAACGCATCCTTGTCCGCCGAGATGATCTCGCCGGACATGGAAGTCCCATCAATCAATCGGTAATCCGCACCGGAAAGTCCCAGCGCCATCACCCATCCCAACAGGCAAACCGCTGCCAACTGCCTCAGCCAACGCATGATTAGTGAACCCTGCCAAAGAGACTTCCGGCGGGCGAGGCGATTTTTCCCGGACTCGCGTTTGTCCAGTTCTGGAGACTGGTATCTGACATCTGGGAACTCCCTTTGCAGGCCGCGTGCCCCCACGCGGCGCAGGGAAGATCCCAGTTCCCAGTCGCCAGTTCCCAGTTGGGTGCAGGCCGCGTGCCCCCACGCGGCCTCCAATCTTGAAACTTCAAACTTGGGAGGCAATTGCAGAACTCGAAATCATTGGGGTTTTGAAGAATGGCCCAGAGATCGCTTCCTTTTCGGTTCGTGAAGGAAGCACTCGTCGGACTCTGGAAGCACATCCAACGGCATTTGATCCCGGCGTTGGCCCACGAGTTGGGTGAACTTCGTGAGGTGGACCGCAAGTTCGTCGAAGTCATCGGCCTGCTTCGCCTCAATGGATTTGCCGAGCGCTATGCTTGGAAGGGCGTTGGGTGTCCGCCCGCGGCCCGCATCTGGATGATCCATGCTTTCATCGCCAAGGAGATGTACCAGTTCCCGACACGCAAAGCCCTCATCGAAGCACTCCATGCCAATCCCACGTTGCGTGGCCTCTGTGGCTGGGAATCCGCTTCCGAGATCCCTAGTGAATCAACCTTCTGCCGGGCCTTCGAACGTTTCGCAGAGGATCGATTGCCGAATTGATCCATGCCGAACTCATCGAGCGGCACTGCAAGACCAAGCTGGTGGGCCACGTCAGCCGGGATTCCACCGC
Source organism: Limisphaerales bacterium (assembly GCA_965283655.1). Classification (GTDB taxonomy): domain Bacteria; phylum Verrucomicrobiota; class Verrucomicrobiia; order Limisphaerales; family UBA9464; genus UBA6176. Next base: position 5,275 of record CBDIPJ010000029.1, read on the forward strand.
GATCAAGGCACCGGACAATTCACCCATCGTAAAGAAGCCGGCGCGGGAGCGCGGCAAAGTTGGCCGTCCGTGCAAAGGACAGGAGCCTGTTCCAGCAGAGCCCAAGAGACTGGACCTTCAACCCACGCGCACCCTGGCGGAGAACCTCGCCGACCTTCCCAAGGCGTCGGATTGCTCTGGAAAGCGTGGATCAAAGGGCAGCATGGAGTACTGGCGTGGGTATAAGTTGCATGTGGACGTCATCGACGGAGACATCCCTGTCAGTGCGATCCTGACCAGTGCCAGCACGCATGATTCGCAGGTGGCGATTCCGCTGATGCAGATGACGGCTGAGCGGGTGACGTCGTGCTACCAACTGATGGACGCCGCGTACGATGCGAAGGCAATTCGTGATTTCGCGATCCGGCAGGGACAGGTGCCGATCATCGAGCCCGCCCAGAAGGGGAATTGGATCCCGCTGGATCCGGCGCAAAGGAAGCGCTTTGGGCAGAGGAGTTCGTGCGAGCGATTCAACTCGCGGCTGAAGGAGAATCTCGGCGGGCGAACGGTGCGGGTCCGAGGAGCCGCGAAGGTGATGTGCCACCTGATGTTTGGAGTGGTGGCAATCGCGGCGAGCGGGATTTGGGAGCGACTAACTTAGAGTCCTGGCAGGCAAATTGTTATGAATTCGTCGTGAAGAAGGGCTGAGCGCGGAAACACGCGTTCGCGGGCGGACTAAGTCTGACCCTGGAAGGGTCTAAGGAGCGCCAAAACGCCGCCTTGGCGCGAAGTTGGGGTAGAAAACCCAAAAACGGGACCAGATAACCCGCTCCGCGCGCTGAGTTCTGCAATTGCCTCTTGGAACTCCCCCGGTAACTTCTTGGCACCCCTGACCATCCCCAGCAACCTCAGCGCATGGAGGCGCCTCCAAAGGACACTCCCCCACCTCTGCTGCCGACGCCCGGCGAACGGCAGAAGGCCGCGCGCGCCAGCGTTGAAGCCCGTGCCCAGACCCTTTCGGCCTGGCGCGGCATCGACCTGCGCCCCCTCGAAGCTGCCCAACGTCGGGCCGACAAGGCCCTCTCTGAAATCCTTCCCAACGTCCTGAGCCGCCTCCGCCTCGACCAGCGCCAGTCCGAATCCCAGATCGTCGAGGTCTGGAAACGGACCATCGACCCCCTCATCACGGCACACGCCCACCCCACTTCCCTCGCCAAGGGAACGGTGTTCATCTCCGTCGATTCGAGCGTCTGGCTCTCCGAGATCGTCCGCTACCGCCAACGCGAGATCCTCGAACGCCTCCAACTCGCCGTGGGCAAGGCCGTCGTCCAACGCCTCTCGTTCCGGATCGGGTGACTCGCCATCCTGCCGAAGGTCTGTCTTCGCGCAGCGTCCGCTGAAATCCTGCGCCGGGAACGTCCGGATCCTTCCCTCCGACCGGCCGCTGTCCCAAAGTCCGCCGATGTCGATCCGTTGGTGGACCTCCCAACTTTTGCGGACACTGGCTCTCTCGTTCGCCTCCAACTGCCTGTGGGCCGAGCCCCCTGCCCCCGGCGATCCATGGCTCCGGTCCATTTCAGCCACCCGAAGCTTTCAAATGGGTCGGCCCACACGGCCCACTTTCACCCCGGACGCTGCCACCGTCCTCTTCCTCCGCGCTGAACCGAGGTCCCCGCGCCAATCCCTTTTCGCCTTCGACCTGGCCTCCGGCACCACCAAGGAAGTCCTGACTGCCAACCGCATCCTCGGCGGCGCCACCGAGGATCTTTCCCCGGAGGAAAAGGCGCGGCGCGAACGCCAGCGCACCACCGCCGGTGGCCTTGTTTCGTTCGAGGTTTCCCGCGACGGCCGGCATGTCCTCGTCCCTCTTTCCGGCAGCGTCTACTGGGTTGATTGGAAGACCGGCGAATCCCGCAGGCTACCAACCGGACCGGGCGTCACCGATCCCAAGCTTTCCCCCGACGGAACCCGCGTGGCCTACGTCCGCGATCATGACGTCTGGACCGTTCCCATCGATGGCGGGCGCGAGTCGCGGGTGACCCGTGGAGGCAGCGCCGAAGTGACCCACGGCGAAGCGGAGTTTGTCGCCCAGGAGGAAATGGATCGTTCGACGGGATGGTGGTGGTCCCCGGATGGAAGCCAGATCGTCTTTGAGGAAGCCGACCATCGGGGCGTGGAGGTCTGGCACGTCACCGATCCGTATCAACCCGGCCAACCCGCGGCGCCCCAGTTCTACCCGCGACCCGGGAAATCCAACGTCGTGGTTCGCCTGGGCATCACGGGGATCCGCGGCGGCCGGACCCGCTGGATCCAGTGGGACACCCAGACCCACCCGTATCTGGCCCGCGTCCAATGGCACGCTGCCGGCGGCCTGACCCTCTCGGTGCAATCACGCGACCAGCGTTCCCTCGTCGTCCACCGCGTCGACCCAAAATCCGGCCGCACGTCACCGCTGATCACCGAGTCCGATGCGGCGTGGGTCAACCTGGATCATTCCTCTCCGCGTTGGATCGAGAACGGCCGCCGTTTCCTTTGGACCACGGAACGTTCGGGTCGCTGGGAATTGGAAGTCCGCCACGCGGACGGATCCCCGGACCGGGTCCTGGTCCCCGGACACCTCGGTTGGCAAAGCTTCATCCATTGGGATGAAAGCCACGAAACCGTTTGGTTCCACGCCACGGACGACCCCACGCAGCAACATGTCTGGAGCGCTCCCATCCAGGGTGGCGCACCCACGCGACATACGCAGACGAAGGGTCTGCACACGGCGACGGTTGCACCGGACGGCACCGCCTGGACGATCACCACCGCCACGCCGACGCAACTGGCGCGCACCAGCGTCCACCAGGCCTCGGGCGGTGTTCCCGTCGAACTTCCCTCTGTTGCCGAGGAACCTTCACGCCCCGTCCACGCCACGTACCTCCATGTCGGCGAGGGCGAGGGCTGGCACGCGAAGATCGTACGCCCCTCCGCATTCGTCGCCGGCCACAAGTATCCGGTCATCGCCAGCGTCTACGGCGGGCCGCATTCCCAAGTTGTCCGCCAAAGCCTGGCCACCTGCCTCACCGACCAATGGCTCGCCGACCAAGGGTTCATCGTCGTTGCCATGGACGGTCGTGGAACGCCCGGACGAGGCCGCGACTGGGAACGCGCGATCTTTGGAAAGCTGGGCCCCGTCCCGCTGGCCGAACAATCCGCTGCGCTCCTCGCACTCGCCGCCAGGGTGCCCGAGATGGACACCAACCGTGTTGGCATCACCGGATGGAGCTTCGGAGGGTACCTCAGCGCGTATGCCGTCCTGCGTCGGCCTGACCTGTTCAAGGCGGCCGTAGCCGGGGCTCCGGTGACGGACTGGGAGGATTACGACACTCATTATACCGAACGCTACATGGGCGTGCCGCCGGGCGCTGAAGCCGACGGCGCCTACCGGGAAAGCTCCTGCCTGCCGTGGGCATCCGGCCTTCAGCGACCGCTGCTCCTCATCCACGGAACCCGCGACGACAACGTCTTCTTCCGTCACACACTCCGCCTCACGGACGCCCTGCTCCGCGCCGGACGTCCCTTTGATGTCCTGCCTCTTCCGGGCTTCACCCACATGGTTCCCGATCCGGTCGTCGCCGAACAACGCTGGCAACGCACCGCCGAGTACTTCCGCCGCCACCTCGGCGAACCGCTTCCACGGTAGCCAACCGAACATCCAGGCTCCTGCCCGAAAACGGGAGCCGGCATGTCATTGCGAACCGCCCGCCGTACCGCCCGCCTGGAGGATCCAGGCGGCCGGCAGGCCGCGGAACACGATCCGTTCGTAGGGTCCCTTTTCTCCAACCTCGTACAACAAGCCGATGCGTCCGTCCTTCAGGATCCCGAGGCTGGAATAGGCCGAGGGTCGTGCGTCCACCTGGCGCGACAGCGGCCAGGTCCTGCCTTCATCAAGACTCGCCCTCAGTGTCATGCGCTCGCGTCGGGTGCTGGCTGGATTGGCAAAGAGCAGGACACTCTGGCGTCCATCACCAGCCCACGACAGCCGGCGCAGACTGGCCTGGCAGATGGGATCGGCGAGTTCCGGAACGTGGCTTTGCCCGGTCCATGTCATCCCACCATCGACGCTCACGGCCTGCTGGCGGGTGCGTTGGCTCCGGTCGTAGTTGCGCATGTTCAACAGCAACCGCCCGTCGCTGAGTTCCGCCACCTCGCATTCATTGACCTGATGTCCGGGCGTCGATCCGCCCAATTTCCAGGTGGCCCCGTGGTCATCCGAATAAACCACATGCGAGCGGTAGTGCCCTGTGCCTGCCTCGATGTGATCGCAGGCGATCACCATCCGACCGCGCCTGGGGCCATGCTCCAACTGGATGCCGGCGCCGGGCCCCGTGGCATACCACGTCCAACCCGGCAACTTGACGTCGGCGGTGATTTCCCGAGGCGCCATCCAGGTGAGCCCGTCATCGGTAGAACGGGAGACGAACACCCGACGCGTATCGTGACTGGTCTGTGCGATGATCCGCGGCTCATGGTCATCGCCCCGGTTCCACGACATCAGCATCCAGATCGTTCCGGTCTCACGATCCAACACCGGGCAGGGATTCCCGCAGGTGTTCGGACCATCGTCCCAGACCGTCTGGGCCGGATCCCAGGTCCGGCCGCCATCGGTGCTGCGGCGTATGCGCAGGTCGATGTTGCCCGTATCCGAAGCTCCGCCCTTTCGCCCTTCCGCAAAGGCGAGGAGTGTCCCATTGCCGGTAACCAGCAACGAAGGAATCCGGTGGGTGTGGTACCCATCCTGCCCGGCCACGAACACGTCAACGGCCGGCACTTCGGCAGGCGCCTGGGCAAAGGATGAAGCCGAGACGCACCAGCAACCCACCAGCGCCCAACGGATGCATCGATTCAGGATTCTTCGGAGCATTCCAGAGCGTGCACCCAGGAAGTGCGCCCCGGCAAGAGGCGCCCCATTTGAAGGCCGGGTGCCCTTCCCCTCACGTAGCAGCCGACGTCAGGAGGCTGGGTTCAACCACTGCCTCGTGACCTCGTCAGCCACCTCCCCCAATCGTCAGCCGTCGTCAGGAGGCAAACCCAAAGCCCCGCCCCCTCACGAACCGCATGACGAACGCCATTGGGCGCGCCATGATGCCTGCCGAATGAAATACCTCCCGAACATCGCCGGGGTCCTGCTCGGCCTTGTGTTCCTTGCTTCCAGCGTTCCCATGCTGTTGAAGATCGGCCCCACGCCACCCGCGCCGATGGAAGGAACCCCGGCCGCGGCATTCATGGCAGCCTTCCTGCCCACGGGGTACATGACCTTCGTCAAGGTCCTGGAGGCGTTGGGGGGATTGCTCGTCGTGATCCCGAAGACGCGCAACATGGGCCTCCTGATCCTCGGTCCGATCCTGGTCAACATCTTCGCCTACCTGACCTTCGTCATGAAGGGCGAGGGACTGTTCTCCCCCGTGATGGGAGTGATCGCGGCCCTGGCGCTGTACCTGCTCTGGGCGGGACGCAAGGAGTTCGCCGGCCTCATCCCCGGCAAGAAGCCTACCCCGACGCCGTGAGGCGGCATAAAGCCTGCGGATGCGGCGCCTCGTGTGGATACACCCTCACACGGCGGAATCCCTGACCTCTGCCGGGTGAGAACACCCGGCCTTCAGCCACGGATCTGGAAACGGGCCTCTGGAATCTGGGAACTCCCCCTTTAGGCGGCGTACGGACTTGGCCTCAGCCGCCTTCCCCGGCATCCAGACAGCAAAAGGGCGGACCGGATCGGCCCGCCCTGCTTCTCGAGAGATTCACGGATCCCACCGGATCCTTGGCCCTCAGGCCTTCGCCGGTGCCGCCTTCACCTCGATGTGAAGGTCGCGCAACTGACGCGGCGCGGCAGGTCCCGGGGAATCCGTCATGAGGCACGTTCCCTTCGCCGTCTTCGGGAATGCGATGACGTCACGGATGCTGGTCGTGCCGCACAGGATCGCAATCAGGCGATCAAACCCGAGCGCGATGCCACCATGGGGAGGCGCGCCGAACCGGAAGGCCTCGAGCATGTAACCGAAGCGCAGCCGGGTCTCTTCGGGGGAAATCGCCAGGATCTCCTCGAAGATCGTCTTCTGGACGTCCGGTTGATGGATCCGGATGGACCCGCCACCCAACTCGACACCGTTGACCACGATGTCGTAGTGCTGACCGCGGACACGCTTCGGGTCCTCCTTCAGCAGGGGGATGTCCTCGGCGACCGGGGCGGTGAACGGATGATGGCTGGAATACCAGCGGTTCATCTCCTTGTCGTAACTCAGCAGCGGGAAGTCCACGACCCAGAGGAAGTCGAAGCGCATCGGGTCGATCGTGAGCTTGCCCTGCCCCTTGAGGACCTCGGCGCAGTAAAGCCGGATCTTTCCGAGGATCTCGCAGGCCGTCAGCCATTGGTCGGCGGCGAACAGGATCAGGTCGCCTTCCTGGATGGCGAGCTTGGCGGTCAAAGCCTCCTTCTCGGCCGGCGTGAAGAACTTCACGATGGGCGACTTCCACTCGCCATTCTCGACCTTGATGAAGGCGAGACCCTTCGCCCCGAAGCTCTTCGCGTACTCGGTCATGGTCTCGATCTGGCCCTGGGTGGCCCCCGCCAGACCCTTCGCGTTGATCGCCTTGACCACGCCACCGGCGCCCACCGCGCCACTGAACACCTTGAAGGACGAAGTACGGAACTCCTCGGTGAAGTCCACCAACTCCATCCCGAACCGGGTGTCCGGCTTGTCGATGCCCCATCGGTTCAACGCCTCATAGAAGCTGATGCGCTTGAACGGCGCGGGAATGTCCATGCCCAGCGCGGTCTTCCACACCGTCTTCAGCAATCCCTCGATCAGCGCGTAAATGTCCTCGCGATCGATGAACGACATCTCGATGTCGACCTGCGTGAACTCCGGCTGCCGATCGGCGCGCAGATCCTCGTCACGGTAACAACGGGCCAACTGGAAGTATCGTTCCACACCCGACACCATCAGGATCTGCTTGAACTGCTGCGGCGACTGGGGAAGCGCATAGAACGTTCCGGGCTCGCGGCGGTTGGGGACCAGGAACTCGCGGGCCCCTTCCGGCGTGGACTTGAACAGCGTCGGCGTCTCGACTTCCAGAAAGCCTTCGCCGTCCATGAAACTCCGGATGGCGATCGCCACCTTGGAACGGGTGCGCAGGTTCTTCGCCATCTCCGGACGCCGCAGGTCCAGGTAACGGTATTGCAGCCGCAATTCCTCGTTCACCTTGTTGGCGATCTCCGGATCATCAATCGAGAACGGCAGCACGGCCGCGTCGTTGAGCACCTCGAGATGGTCGACGACCACCTCGATCTCACCGGTCGCGATGCGCGTATTGATGGTGCCCTCCGGGCGAACGCGGACACGGCCGGTGATCCGGACCACCGACTCGCTGTGCAACCGGCTGGCCCGGTCAAACATCTCCGCCGGCAGCACCGTGGGATCGCACATCGTCTGCGTGCGCCCCTCGCGGTCGCGGAGATCGATGAAGAGAAGACCGCCAAGGTCGCGCCGGGAATGGACCCAGCCATCAAGGATAACGGTCTGTCCCGCATGGGCGGGACGTAGTTCGTTGCAGTGGTGCGTGCGCTTCATTTCAGACTCATGGCAGGCCAACCCCCGAACGCCCAGCGCGCCCGGTGGAATTGGTTTCCGCCCAAAGGAGGCCGGATATTGGGCGGAAGCCCGCTTTTGGCAAAGGGAAGATTCAACGCGTGCTGCGGACCTGGAACGGGGTGGCGACGTCCTCGTCGCCGTTTCGAAGCATTTCCCATGGCGACGAGCACATCGCCGCCCTGAAACCATTCCCACAGGGGACGGTGTCGAGTTGCGTCCGTGCGCCGTGCGCGCCCAGCGATCCCCTCAGAACGCCCGCGGAGGAACCCGCCGCACTGGCCCCTCGGCAGGACGCTCGATCCGGATACGCTTCCTTGATTCCACGTGACTGTCACCAAAGCTGATGTTGCAGAGGCCCTGGTGGCGCTCGAAGGTGAACCCAAGCTCGATGGTGGCTGCGGTCTTGGGAAAACTCCTCAACTCCTGCCATTGCCGTGGGAGGTTGGCATCCGCAAGCAGCGGAACCGTCGCTTCACCATGTTTCGCATGCAGGTTGACGGCATAGCTGGTGTTCGTCACCGCGGCGTCCTGAACCCGTGGAATCCAGAACTTCGTGACCGGACAAACGAGGACCTGGGGCGTGCGGAAATCGCCGGCCATGACCTTGAACACCCCCGGATGCAGGGCGAGGACCCCTTCCACCACCGGCACCACATCGTTCTCCTCCTGCACTCCCCCCTGCGCTCGCGACACCTGATGCGGGTAACGGTCGAAGTGGTCGTTCGCGTAGGAATGCAGGATGATCGAAACCTGACGGAGGTTGCCCGTGCACCGCGTCCTTCGGCCGTTCTGGATCACCTTGGTGACCGATGGAACCATCATGGACGCGAGGATGCCGATGATCGCACAAACGACCAGCACCTCGGTCAGGGTGTATGCTTGGCAGCGTTGGAAGGGTTTCGAAAGCCGCATGCCAATAAATGAGCACAACCCGGGCCGGAATTCCAAGCGATGCTTCAAACCGAGTGGCCAAATCCCGAGACCGTCCACAGCCCCACGCGCCTCCCGGAAACACCTCACCAGACATTCGTCATTCCACTCCCCAACTCGGCCGTGGCAGTCTGCCTCACATCACCATGACACCCGCAGATTGGAAGCTCGTTGCCCTGGCGCTGGTCTCGATCGGCGTCCTCGTCCTGCTGGTCACCCGCATCAAGGTCAACGCCTTCATCGCACTCGCGGCCGCCGCCCTCGTGGTGGGAACAGGCTCCGTCTTCTGGCTCCGGGTTCCCGCCCGTACCGCAACCGGTGCCATCCTCAAGGCGGCCGATGGCACCACGAGTTCCTATACCATGTTGAACGTGGTGGAATCCTTCACCGCAGGTCTCGGTGGTGCCCTCGGCGGTGTCACCGCCATGGTCGTTCTCGGAACGATGCTCGGAAAACTCCTCGCTGAATCCGGCGGAGCCGAGGTCCTCGCCCAACGCTTCATCGACTTCTTCGGACCCAAGCGCATCCAGCTTTGCATCATGGCGCTGGCCCTGACCATCGGACTCACGACCTGGTTTGCGGTCGGCCTCGTTCTCCTCGCTCCCATCGTCCTGACGCTGACCCACCGCACCAAACAACCGTTCCTCCTGCTCTTCCTGCCGCTGCTTTCCTGTCTCTCCGTCATGCACGGCGTCATGCCGCCGCACCCCGGCCCCGTCATTGCCTCCAAGGAACTCGCCGTCGACATGGGCCGCGTCCTCTTCTGGGGATTCATCATCGGCATCCCCACCGCCGCCGTCGCCGGCCCCATCTACGCCCGCTTCATCGTGAAGCGCGTCCACACCGAAGCCCCGGCTGTCCCAGACAAGTCCCGGTCGCTCGAACCCGGCCGCTCGCTGCCCGGATTCGGCATCACGATGTTCACCATCATCCTGCCAGTCGGCCTCATGCTCATCTCCACCGCCGCCGAACTCATCCTCCCCAAGGGCGATCACCTCCGCGAGAGCCTCTCCTTCATCGGCGGACCGTTCATGGCACTCCTCATCGCCGTTGTCTTCGCAAGCTGGTCCTTGGGGCTCCGCTGCGGATACACCGGCGCGCAGGTCCTCAAGTTCACCGAGGTCGCCGTGGCCTCCATCGGCATGACCCTCGTCGTCATCGGCGCCGGTGGCGGGTTCGCCCGCGTCCTGCGCGACAGCGGCGTCGCCGAATCCATCGGCCACTTCGGGGCTTCCGCCAAGCTCTCTCCCCTGCTCTTCGGCTGGGTGATCTCCGCCTTCATCCGCGTTGCCACCGGCTCCGCCACCGTCGCCATCACCACCGCCAGCCTGCTCCTTCCCGACTACCTCAAGTCCCAAGGCATCACCCTCGACGCCGACCACCGCTGTCTCGTCGTGGTGGCCATCGGATGCGGGTCTCTCTTCCTGTCGCACCTCAACGATGCCGGCTTCTGGATCGTGAAGGAATGCCTCGGACTCTCCGTCCCCCAGACCCTCCGCACATGGACCGTCTGCGAGACCATCGTCGGTGTCGCCGGCATGCTCTTCTCCCTCATCGCCTACAGCCTGATCTGACGCGGCCGAGATCGCTGAAACCACCGACCCCATCCGCGTGATGCCCTCCTTCCGCGGCCTGTGGCTCGCCCTGCAGGGCTTGGCTTGAACGGACACCACCTCGTGGTCCGTCAACCCTCGGCCAGCGGACTGAAGTCGGGGTTCTCCAAACTTGAAACTCCTCACCCCCTGCCTCCTTACGTCGTCAGCTACGTCCACGAGGGGGTAGCTGACGAGGTCACGAGGCAGGGTCTGGAGCTTCGGAAGCCAGTCACCGTCCCAGCAGACGTCGCTCGACCGGGGCCAGCAGGCGTCGGTTCAAAATGGAATCCGACTTCACCCCAAGCCGACGATGCAGCGCGTCGTCAAAGGCAACCATGCGGTGTGCGACCGCCCACCGCCGTTGGCTCTCCAGCACGGGTTGATGGCCGTCCAACCTCCACTTTGAACGGATGCGGGCAAACCCCCGCTCGATCCAGTCGTCGCTCCAACGCCTGCGGAAGAATTCCCGATCCATCGGATCCAGCACTTCCGGGAGGAGCACCGTAACCCGGGATGCGGGCTCGATCCAGAGAGTGCGTCCAGCCGAGGCCAACTGGAGGCAGAAGTCCACGTTTTCAGGGATCGTGGGTATCTCGGGATCGAACAATGCCAACGAATGGAGGAGCGAGGCCTCGAGTAGGAATCCATGCATCTCGATATGCTCGGTGCGGGACCGCGCCGCTGCGGCGGGGATCGTTCCCTTCCGATCCTCATGCGTCACATCCAGAGCCCGCTTCCCGTTGGAATCCGTGATGCGACATCGACCTCCGAACATGTGCAACCGTTCCTCCCTCCCAAGCCGCTCCAGGTAGAGGGGTGCCACGGCTCCCGCCCCCGTCGCCTCGGCACACTCCACCAACCGTTCCAGCCACCCCTCCTCAACCAGGACATCATTGTCGAGAAAGGCCACATGTCGCCCGGTGGCGTGGCGTGCACCGAGAACCTTTGCTTCGTTCGGCGACAGGAACCGCTCCTCACGCAGAAGTCGGAATCCATGCCGCCCGCTGAGCGCCGCCAACTCGGCGTGGACTGCCGGCGGAGAACCGCCATCCACATAGATGAGCCGTTGCGCACATCGGAGGGTTCCCAGCACGCTCGTCAGGCTTTCGATGCTGCGGGAAAACCCCTCCCGCTGGGTGATGATGATGCAGGGCGACGAGTCGTTCATGGATCGATTCAGGTTCGAAAGTTTGATGTCGCCACCGCTGCTTCGAGGACTTCGAGATTCCGCAATCCTCCGGACGCGATCCCTCGACGTCTGCACCCACGGAGAAGCCGCAGAACCACCGGGTTCAGGAGAAAGGGCCTCCACCATGGATGGAGGATCACCCCTACGGAACAACGTTCCCGACTGAATCCTGCGTGATCCTTGAATTGATCCACCTTGGGCATCCACGGAATCGTCTGACGCCCCACCGTGAAAGCATCCACGTCGGCGCGCTGGATCCGGTCCTTGGCGGTCTCGAAATAGAGGGCATGGGTTGGATGCATCGATCGGTACGAACGGACCCAGCAAAGCTGCAATCCATAACACCACCGTTCGTGTGTCCAGGTCACCATATAGGCCGCCAAGTCTCCCTGGGGCGTGAAACAGCCCATGACCTCCAACCCAGGGACACTCGCCCCCACCTCACATACACCCGCCCAATCCTCACCGCCCGTGAGGGCCGGGTTCGACTTTCCTTGGCGATCAAGGCTCTCCCGATTCGCCTGCACCCCGACACGACCCAGTTCAGACCAACTCATCGGTCGCACGCGACACTCCTTGAGCGCCGCACGCGTCTGCTGGCGAAATTGCCGTTGCAGGGAATCCATTCCGTAGTCCCGGTCCCGCAGGACAAACCGGTCAACCTCCACGCCGGTGGCCTCGACGGACGCATACAAGGCCGCGACCCTTCCCGTTCGACGCAAGACACGATCAACCTCCGAGCTGGATGGATGGATGGATCGTGCCCCCGGCACTCCCATGACGCTCAGCCGGGTCTCCGCAACCCAGAGTCCTCCCGCTTCCATCTCCGTCGGTTGTCCTGTGGAACGGAAGAAGGCCGCGAGCCCTGATAAACTCACCTCGTCCTCCTCGTTCGCAGGAGCTCCGCCGCCATTCCGGAGATTGTCATCCATTGCGCAATGGCCAACAAGGCGGCCAACCGCGGGGCATGACGCATCGAGTGACGGCGAAAGGGATGCAGGAACAGTCGCAGATACCACGTCACTCCATGGAATCCGCGCCCGTCACGTGAACCATCCCGCCTGTTCAGGTGGTGAAACCGCGCAGCCCCCGCCCCGTACTGGAAGTGCTGGCGACAGAAAGTCCCCAACCCCATGTCATGGTAATGATCAACCACCACTCCGGTACAAAGTCGGATCCGTCCCCCCGATTGACGCCAGCGGAGACAGAAATCCCGATCCTCCCCTCCCGCAGCACGGTACGAAGCATCAAACCCACCCATCGCGAGAAACGCCCCTCTCGAAACCATCATATTGGCCGACGCGGCAAACCGGGCGTCATCCGCGACTCCGTTGTCGGTGCCGTGCAGGTAGTCCAGCAACTCGTGCGACGCAGACGCATAAGGATTCAACGCCAGTCCATTGAGGACGTTGCCAGCGGACATCACGCTTGAATCAGAGTCACACGCGGAGATCAGGCCCTCCAACCAGCCGCGACGGGGAAGGCAATCATCGTCCAGAAAGGCAATCCAGGACGTTGCGGCCGCATCGGCACCCAGGTTGCGCGCCGCCGCTGCCCCGACTCCTCCCGTACGAATCCGCCGCACTCTCGGGAAGGATTTGCAGATCGATTCTGCCGAGCCCTCTGGGTCGTCATCAACGACCACAATGTCGGCGGTGTCCCACCAATCACTCAGCCTCGTGAGGCACCGCCTCAGAGCCTCCTGTCGACACCGGGTTGGAATGACGATCGAGACGTCCGCAGTTACCCGCTGTTCGAAACGGAGGTCTGTCTTCGCCAGAGGCACCGCACTTTCGAAAGATTTGGCGCTCATGAATCGGCCTTCGGCTTTCACGATCAAACAAGCGCCCCGTGGAAATCAGGGCACAGGCCGGGGTGGCTTTACTCTCCTTGGATAAGCGGACGCTGAAGCTCAATGCGCGATCGTGTCAACTCCTGGAAACCTCCTCGCATGAACTGCCCCCCGATGGTAGGACGCGTCCGTGTCCGGTTCTGGCCAGCGCTTGGGAATCTGCCTCCTCATGAGCTTCCTGGGGACAACCTGGGCCCGTGCCGATGAATGGTGGGCATGGACGTCCGTTGAGTATTGGCGATCTGATCGCGCCAGGGCATGGCTCTTCGCGGGCAATCGGCTGGACACCCAGGACGGGCCGTACGTCCAGATCGTCAGTCCCCGCTTCAAGTACGAACTCCTGCCGTGGCTCGACATTGCCACCGGCCAATCGGTGCTGAGCATCGAGAACGTCCGGACGGAGGAACGCACCACGCAATGGCGTCCCGAACTGGAACTGAACCCGCACTTCCAGCTGGGATCCCAACTTTCTGTTGAGCTCAGGAATCGCATGGAGTGGCGCTGGAACGAAGGAGAAGCCTTCACCACCCACCGCTCCCGCCACCGGGTCCAGTTCGGATACGCGCTTCGACAACCCTTGGGTCCGCTGTCCCGGGTCTTCGCCAACAACGAGTGGATCATTGACCTCCACAGGCACCAGTGGGCGGAGAACCGTGTGGTTCCGGGCGGGCTGACCTTCCAACTCGGGAAGGATGCCGATCTGGACATCTTCTACATGATCCTCTCCTCCCACACGCCGGCGCGATGGCGGCACGAGTCCGTCCTCGGCACCTTCCTTCGGGTCCGGCTTTGAAGAACCTGGACGGAGCATGCACTGGCCTCGACCGGCGCCCCCGGTTAGACTCATCCCATGCCCTGCCCTCCCTGGACCGGATCCGCATCCGTCGCCACAGCCCTGCTCAGCTTGGCTGCGGTCGCTGCGCCTCCCGAACCCACGTTCCGCGCCCTCAACGTCGATACGAACATCGCCATCGGGTACGGACTCGCGTTGGCCGACGTGGACGGGGACCGACGCATCGACATCCTCGTGTGCGATAAATCCCAGATCGCCTGGTACCAGAACCCCTCCTGGCAGAAGCACGTCATCGCCGAAAAGCTGACTTCCCTGGATCACGTCTGCATCGCCGCAGCCGACGTCGACGGAGACGGGAAGGCAGAGATCGCCGTGGGTGCCGGCTGGAATCCCGGCGACACCCAGAATTCCGGAGCCCTGTTTTACCTGCAGCCACCGGTCGATCGACGGACTGCTTGGACGCCGGTTCCCCTGCCCCACGACCCAACCATCCATCGGATCCGCTGGGTCCGGAATCATCAGGGGCGCCTCACCCTGATTTCCGCCCCCCTCCATGGACGGGGGAACAATCCCGGCACTGGCGAGGGTGACGGCGTCCGCATCCAACGCTACTCGCCAGGGCCCGCGATGAAGATTCCCTGGCCCATCGAAGTGCTCGATGCCAACCACCACAAGACCCACAACCTGGACCCGGTCCAGTGGGATGAGGATCCTGCCGACGAATTGCTGCTGGGATCCAAGGAGGGAGCCTTCCTGATCGATCCAGGTACCGACGGATCGTCCACCACACGACAGCTTGGTTCGGCGGAGAATGGCGGTTTTGGCGAAATCCGCGCCGGCCGTTTGGCGAAGTCACGGTTCGTCGCCGGCATCTCGCCGATGCACGGCAACCAGGTCGTCGTCCTGACACCCCCAGCCAGCTCGGGAGGACTCTGGAACCGACGTGTCCTGGACGAGGGACTCATTGATGGACACGCCTTGGCCTGCGCCGACTTCCTCGGTCTGGGCAGTGATCAGGTCGTCGTCGGCTGGCGGGCGATGAATCGACCCGGAGCAAAAGTGGGAGTGAAGGTTTTCACACCGCTGGACCCCGAGGGTTCACAGTGGCGGGAAACCCTCATCGACGACAACGGCATGGCCTGCGAGGACCTTCAGGTGGCGGACCTCAACGGTGACGGCCGGCCCGACATCGTCGCAGCCGGCCGTGGCACCCGGAACCTAAAGATCTACCTCAACGAATCGCGCCGCTGACTTCTCCGGAGGCGGCGGGCCAACTCAGGGCGAGGTCGTCCGGACGCGGCTGCCAGCCTCACGGGGGCGTTCGGCGGCCACCGGATCCTCCAACCGTGCGGTCACCGAGACCTTCTTGCTGAAGTCGTCGTCGGTCAGTGTCTTCGCACCCACCGCGTCGAGATCCGACTTTGCCGTCTTCAGGATCATGACCGAGGCGGAGCCAGTGCTGTTGGAATCCGGTCGGGCATCATGCACCCACACCTCTCCAGTGGCGCCGGCCTCGGCACGGGCGACGGCGACCGACGTGTTCCGGGAGCGCTTCGACTTCTTCACTTTTGGACTGGGGCCTGAAACCACGACGGTCACGGACTCTCCGGAACGCAGGCACTTCAGGTTTCGCGCCTGGGGGAGCACGGTGACCAATCGTTCGCGCAACGCCTCGACGCGTTCCGCATCGAAGGCCTTCGACTCCGCGTTGAACACACGCGCCACGGCGACCTCCATGTCGTCGCTTTCAGGTTCCGGCTCGCCACGCACCTCGCGCCGCGCCTGCTCCCACGCATCCTCCTTGCCAGCACTGGATTCGACCGCCTTCTCGACGGCCACCGGAGCCTTCACGAGCGGATAGTCGACCTCGATGAAGAAGATCGCCCCGTGGCCCTCGATGTAGAGCGCATCCAGATCATTGCGTCCCCCCAGATTCACCGAGCCAAACTCGAAGCGGAAGGGATTGGAGGATCGCTCTGATTCCGGCTGCAGCGACTTCTCGATCAGGCGTCCCATGATGGCCAGCTCCTCTTTCGTCGCCGCCACCGATTGCGTCGCGTCGCCTGACGGCAACACCAAGGCGCGGAAGGTCGATGGCCCCCCAGCCCTCACAAAGGCGGTGCCCAGGTTGCGTTGGACCCGGGCGAGCCCGGAATTCAGGGCCGGCAACTGTCGCTCGAGTTCACGGCTCGCACGTTCCACCTGATCCCGAACCCGCGCTTCCAGTTCACGCGCCATGTCGAGCTGGGCGTTCACCCCTTCGACAATGGAGTCCACGGCAGGTGTTTCTGGCGCCACTGGCGGCTCGGGAGGTTCAGGGCTCTGCGGATCCACCGGTGACGCGGCGGCCGATGGTGTCTGGCTTTTACGGAGCTTGGCTACGGAGGGATTCCTCTCCTCGGCGGCCACAACCGTAACTGCGGTCAAGAGTGCGCTGGTCCACAGCGCGAGAAGTGCGTGGTTCTTCATTGCATGGGTGTGTTTTGGGAATTCGGTTGGCTCCACTTGGCCTGCGAAATCTGGTTCAACTGCGACTGCGCCTGCTCGAACCCGGTGCCGGTATAGCGCACCAGGTCGAACAATCCGGCGCGCACCGCCGCGCTGTCCGCCACGCGGAGTTGATCGAGCTGCTGGATCGCAGCTTCGACCACGCGACGGTCTTCAAGTCGGGCCGCAGCCCATTGGGTCGTCACCTGATCGAGCCATCGCCGGTTCTCGGCCGCGGTCGCCGTCACCGTTGCCACGGCTACCTGCCGCAGGTCCGCCTCGTACCGCGCACGGATGTCCGCTTCCAAGGCCGTACGGGCCAGGGCGAGTTCCTCCCGCATTTCCGCACGCGATGGCCCAACCATCCGCCCCGCAATGAAACCCATCGACAGGATGACGGCAGCCGCGACGGCGGGACGCGCCCACGAACTCCAGGAAGTTCCCCGCGGACGACGGACAGCCAATGTTCCCCGATCCTCATCAAGGAGGCCCATCGCTGCCCGCCATTCGGCAACACGCTCCCGACACTCCGGACAGACCTCCAGATGCGCCTCCGCCGAGGCTCGGGCACGGGGATCCCCTTCGCCGTACAGGCATTCCATCCATTCCTCAGGTGTTGGGTGATTCATAGAGTTCCTCGCAGATCATCAAAGACTACCCCGCCGGATCCGTCCCGCCAGCAACGTCAATCCCTCCGCCATCCGGGACTTCGCCGTTCCTTCAGGAATTCCCAGGACCTCGGCGATCTCGGCAAATCGCAAGCCCTCGTAGTGCCGGAGGATCACGACCGTACGGTAGTGCTCCGGCAGGCTGACAACCGCCGACCGCACCAACTCGGCACGCTCCATCGATTCCAGGACCTCGTCCGGCCCCTTGGCGGCGGAACTCATCTCGCTCGCGGCCCCGTCTGACGCACCGACAGGCTCCGCGTCGTCCGGAGCCAAGGCGACTTCTCCACGTCGCTGCCGCCTCCGCAATTCGTCGTGGCAGAGGTTGAGGGCAATCCGCCAAAGCCACGTCGAGAAGCGGCCAGTCGAGGCAAAGTCGTGCCGGTGTGAAAAGACCCGCGAGAAGGTTTCCTGCGACAGGTCCTCGGCACGATGCACGTCCCCGGTCATCCGCGCGCAGAGCCGCTGCACGGGCAACTGCCAACGACGAACCAGCTCGGCGAATGCTCCCGAATCCGACTCGGTCTGCACACGCCACATCACCTGCTCGTCACTGGCCTGGAAGGGCAACTTCATTCGATCCCACCAGTGATACGTGCGGGCGGGGAAAAGGTTCGCGGAAATCTTGCGCGGACAAAAACAGGACTGCCCGGTGCAGCCTTGGCCACACCGGGCAGTCCCGATCGTCATTCAAGCTGACCCGCGGTTTACTCCGCGTTCACCAGTTTCAAGGCACCCACGCCACCCGGATTCCAGCTCGTGAACAGGATGTACACCTCACGCTTGTCGCCCTTTCCGGTGACATACCAGCACGCATCGTGCATGTGCTGGGCAAAGGCATACCCGAGTTCCTCCTTCGGCTTGATCGTGCTGACCACGACCTTGCGCTTGGAATCGATCACGTAGAGCGGGCCCGGGGTTCCCTTGGGGCCGTCCAGACAGGCCGCGAGGACGTAGTTGCCCCAGATGTCCACGTCACAAACGGTGCTGCCCGCGGGCAGTCCCTGAACTTCGAGGATCTTCCCGTCCTTCACGGAGAAGTGATGGACCTGCGCCTCAGGACGCGCCGAGACCAACAGGTTCCGCGTCGCAGGATCAAACGTGATGCCATGCGGGGTCTGGGACATGGACTTGCCGCCATGGTACTTGCCCCGGAACTTCAACGGCTCCACGTCCGCATCCATGAAGTACGCCTTGCCGTAGCCATCCGTCACCCAAAGCGTGCCTGATTCGCCAAACGCCACATCCGTCGGCGCATAGCCCTTGCCGTCAGCGTAAGGCCCACCCGGGGGAAGCTTGACCTTGTCCGCCTTCGCAAAGGTCGTGTCGGAGACGTACACCTCACCCTCCGCATTGTCCGCCGCTGCCACCAACGGCGACTTGCCCGGGCGCATCAGGATGTCGGCGCCGTGCAGGTTTCCCTTCTTGAAGGCGGGGTCACCCTCCACAACCCACGACGACATCAGGCGATTGCTGAACCCGACAAACCCGACGTTCTCCAATCCCCAGTAAACCACGTCCTTGGACGGATCGACGATCAACGTTCCATGCGCGCCCTTCAGCACTGGCAAGGCTTGGACGGGCACGGGCATCGCACCGACCACCGGCGTGAACGCCCAGTAACCCTGACCGCTGACCGGGAGGTCAGCCCGCTTTACCTTCGTCCCGGTCTGCTTCACCGGTCCCGTGGAATCCACAACGAACGGCAGCGGCTTCGCCGTGGGTGGGTGGTCGTGGTGATGGGCTGATTCGTGGGCCTGGCCGCTCAACGGAGCGAGAGCCAGGACCGTGCCCAGGGTCCAACCCCGGGCGGAAGAGGAGAGGAGCTTCATGCGCCACACTCTTCCAGAGGATCCCAACCCGGCGCAAAGCGGAATTCGTGTTTCCACGATTTCCATCAATGGATCACTCGTAGCGCAGCGCCTGCATCGGGCTCAATCGGGCCGCCTTGAACGCCGGGAACAGTCCCGCGACGATCCCTACGCCGGCGGAGAACGCGACCGCGATGGCTTGCGCCTGCCATGTCACCACCGGGGTGTTTCCTGTGGGCGAGATCAGGCCCAGGACGTTCACCAAACCGGTCGAGGCCACCAGTCCGAACAAGGCGCCCAGGATCGAAAGCACCACACTCTCCACGATGATCTGGACAAAGATCTCAAGCCCGGTCGCCCCGATGGCCTTGCAGGTACCAATCTCACGGACGCGCTCGCTGATGGACGCGAGCATGATGTTCATGATCCCGATTCCCCCAACGAGCAGGCTGATTCCTGCAATGATTCCGCCACTCATCCGTGCGTTCTGGATCTGTTTGTTGATGCTTTCGATCTGGTTCTCCTGCGTCCGGAAATTGAAATCCTCAATCCCATTGTGGGTCACCAGAAGGACGTTCCGCGCCTGTTGCAACGCCGCTTCCATCCGGGACATGTCGGCAACCTTGAGATCGATGTCCGAAAGACGCGGGTCCGGAATGCCATCCAGATCGCCCGCGACCCGGAAACGGACCCACGCGGTGTTCAGCGGCATGTACACCGTCATGTTCTTCCGGGAAAACGCCCACCCACCCCGCTTCCCCCAACCCTTCTGGCGCTTGGGGCCCTGAGCGTCGGAAACCTTGGGCGCCTTCCGGGCCAGTGCACGCTCCTTCGCCTCCTGCTCGCTCATGTAGTGCTCGAACATTCCCACGATCGTGAACGGCTGACCATTGATCTGGATCCTCTCCCCCAGCGGAATGATCTCGCGGCCCGCTTCCTCGGGCGTCCCAAACAATGCGTCCCGCACCCCGGTCCCGATCACGCACACCGCATGCGCACGCTCCTCATCGATCGCGTTGAAGAACCGGCCGTGGGCCACCCGGTGCAGGTTCATCTCCAGTACCGCCGGCCACACACCCACACACTCTGAAGGGTCGCACGACTTCTCTGCCCGCGTCAGGACCGCGTCCGGCACCGCCATCTCCGGCGAAATCACCCGCATCAACGGAGCCGAATTGGCCAGCGCATACACGTCCCGGATCAACCTCCCGGGAGCCTGATCCGCCAGATGGTCCTGATACGCGGGGACCGGTTGCATCTCCAGCAGCACCTTGTCCGCTCCACCCATCGCCACCATCGATTCCCGCATCCCATTCTCCATGCCCTTGATGAGCGCCGACATTCCCACCAGCGACGCCACGCCGAGGACGATGCCGAACATGGTCAGGACCGAGCGGAACTTGTGCGCCCAGATTTCCTTCAGCCCGATGACGATGGTGTTGAACAGGTGCATGCGACCACGTTGCTAATCGTACCGAAGGGCCTGGATGACACTCAACCGCGCCGCCTTGAACGCAGGGAACAGCCCCGCAAGGACACCGACGAGCACACTGAATGCGAAGGCAAACGCCATCGCGCCAAACGTAATGACCGGCTGGTTGTCCGTCGGTGTCGCCTGCGAAATGATCCACACCACCAACTTCGAACAGGCCAATCCCAACAGGCCGCCGACAACGGCCACCGTCACCGACTCCACCACGATCTGGACGAAGACATCCACACCGGCGGCACCGACCGCCTTGCGGATCCCGATCTCACGGATCCGCTCGCTGATCGATGCCAGCATGATGTTCATGATGCCAATCCCACCCACGAACAGTGAGATCCCTGCGATCAAGCCCCCGCTCAATCGCGCATTCTTCACGGACGACTGGATCTGGTCAGCCCAGTCTTCCTGCGTCCGGAAACTGAAATCCTCGATCCCTCGGTGATTCACCATCAGGACGTTCCGGACCTGCGTCAGGGCTCGATCCATCCGCGCCACGTCCCGAATTCGCACCTCCAGATTCGAGAGCCTCGGCTCCGCGGGAGCGTTGGTCTGACCGGACTTCATCTTCATCCACATCGTGTTCAGCGGGAGGTAAACCGTGTTGTTCTTGATCCAGAAGGCAAAGTTCCCCTGCCGGCCTCCCCGTCCACCCCGATCCCGACTCCCCGCTCCCCCCTGGCCGGCAGCCCGCGCTTGCGCCGCCAACGCCGCACGCTCCAGGCGGACCTTCCGATCCGTCTCGCTCTCGTAGTGCTCGAACATGCCAACAATCGTGAACGGGACACCGTTGATGTTCATCGTCCGGCCAACCGGAATCACAGGCTCGCCTGTCTCCTCGGGCCGACCAAAAAGTTCATCCCGGATTCCTGTTCCGATGACACACACGTTGCGCGCCTCGGCATCGTCGAGGGAGTTGAACATTCGACCATGAGCGATCTGATGCTCCATCATCTCCAACTGCACCGGCCAAACCCCCGCCGTCATGAAGGTCCGGTGGTACTTCCCGTTCGCCGAGAGCACCGGCGTGGATTCCAGCCGCATCTCGGGAGAAACCACATCCACCTCGTCCGCCGAACTCTGCAGTGCATAGACATCACGCAGGGTCACGCCGGTCGCAAAATCGCGCAGATGCCGTTGCTCAACGGGCACGGTCTGGGCCTCCACCCGGATCTTCTGCAACCCACCCACCGCAACCAGCGATTCGCGAAGTCCATTCTCGAGGCCTTGCGTCATCGCAAACATCGCCACCAACGAGGAAACACCAAGCACGATGCCAAGCATCGTGAGCGCACTGCGAAACTTGTTCGCCGCAATCTCCTTCAACCCAACGATGATGGCGTTGAGGAAGGTCATGGGGTCGGTTGCGCTCCTGCCGCCTGAAGTTTGGCCAACCGATCGAGCCCGGCCAACCGATCGTCCACCCGCTCGGCCACCTTGCCGTTCCGGATCTCGATACGGCGGGGCGTCACCGCAGCAATCTCCGGGTTGTGTGTGACCAGGATGACCGTGCGACCCTGGGCCGAAAGCTCGCGAAACAGATTGAGGATCAACTCACCGGTATGCGTATCGAGATTACCAGTCGGCTCATCGGCCAGGATGATCTTCGGGTCGTTCACGAGCGCGCGGGCGATCGCCACCCGCTGTTGCTGACCACCGGACAGCTGGCTCGGCCGGTTCTTCATCCGGTTCTCCAGCTTGACCATGGCCAAGGCTGCCGTGGCCCGTTCGCGACGCGCCCGGCCACCCACCCCGGCGTATACCATCGGAAGCTCGACGTTCTGGAGGACATTCAACTTGGGCAGCAGATTGAAGGACTGGAACACGAAGCCGATGGTACGGTTGCGGACCCGCGCCAACTCCCGCTGGCTGGCCTTCGAGATGTCGATGCCGTCCAGCACCACATGCCCCAGCGTCGGCAGGTCCAGACACCCCAGAATGTGCATCAGCGTGGACTTGCCACTTCCCGAAGGGCCAATGATCGAGATGAAGTCGCCTTGGTTCAGGCCCAGGGTGACATCGTCGAGTGCCCGGATCTCCTCACCCCCGGTGTGGTAGATCTTGCTGACGTTCCTCAGTTCCAGGAGTGCCACGGGATATTGGGGGGCGGGTTGATGGATTGACTCAGAAATGCTCAGCGGGTCGTCGACGTCGCGGGGCGTGACGCAGGAGCAGCAACACCCGAGGAACTCGCCCCGGACCCTCGACTCCCACCACCACCCGTAGAGGTCGTTCCAGCAGAGGGCTTGACCACCGACTTGACGTTCTTGGCCTTGTCCTCCAACGCAACCTCATCACCCGCCTGCAACCCTTTGGTCACTTCGGCAAAGAAGTAATCGCTGACTCCGATCTCGATGGGCCTCCTCTCCCACTCGCCACCCACCTTCACAAACACATGACGCTCCACCTGTCGCGTGTCGGGATTTGTCTCCGTAAACACCGAGGCCAATGGCGCCGCGACCACATTCTCCGCACTCGCCACCGGAATCGTGATGTTGGCGGTCATTCCAGGCCTCACTGCCTTGTCGACATCCTTCAAGAGGATGCGTGCCGCAAATCCACGGATGTTGTTCTTCAACGTCGACTGCGGCGCCAACCGCTCCACCTTCCCCGTCAGCCGAAGACCCGGGATCGCTTCGATCGTCACGCTGACTTCCTGGTTGACCGTCAACCGGGTGACATCGGCCTGGTTGATGTGCGCATTGATCACGAGATCACTCAGGTTTGCGATGCTCAGAACCTCCGTTCCCGCGTTGAAACCGCCGGAACCACTCACCGCCTGCCCCACCGAAACCGGTCGGGTCAAGACCGTGCAATCAAAGGGCGCAGTCACCCGTGTCCGACGCAACCGGTCCATCATGAGGTCCAAAGACTTCTGCGCCCGGTCGAGGGAATTCTTGGCAAGGTCGAACTTGGTGCGGGCATCCTCAAAAAGCTCCTGCGAGATCAACTTGCTGCCGAAGAGGTCTGCCGCCCGCTTGTACTCACGCTGGGCCTGCTCCAACTCCAGTCGCGTCCGCTCCACGGCCTTGTCCTGTCCGTCCTTTTCGATCTGGAGATCCCCATCGTCCAGCTTGAACAACAGCGAGTCCTTCTTCACCAAATCACCCACGTCGACGGGCAACTGCTCAATCTTTCCGTTCACCTCCGGCCGCACGGAAACCTGCTCCGCCGGTCCGATGTCGCCCGCGGCAGACACCGCGAACCGGATGGACCGGGTCTCGAGAATCGCGCTCGATGCAGGTATACTGGAAGCCTGCGTCGCCGCAGAATCGTCGCGCTGCTTCTTCCAATAAAACCACCCGCCGGCGCCCAGAGCAGCGACAACAATCAGAGTGAGAAGGGTCTTCATGCCGAGAATCAATAACCTTTAGGCATTAGTACGCATACGTGCAATTCACGATTTCGCATCCGGAATTGTCGCTGCCCTCGCCTCAACGTAGCGTCGCCCGACGTCCATGCCCCTCCCGGAATTCATCCCCGCCGTCGCCTCCGCCCTCATCGCCGCCCAATGGGCCGCAGCCGCATTCCTCGAAAAACTCAACCGCGACCACGCGCATGCCGGCACGGAGACCCTGCCAGAACCCATCCGACTCTCCCTCCCTCCCGAAACACTGCGGAAATCGGTCGACTACACCCTCGCGAAATCCAGGTTCACCGACATCTCGAGCCTCGCCGATGGCGCCGTTCTCCTCGCCCTGATCTGGTCTGGCTGGCTTCCTCTGTCGTGGAGCTGGAGCCAATCCCATCTGGGCACAAATGTCTGGTGGCAGTCCCTGTGGCTGTTGGGCGTCGGCTTTGCCCTTTCCATCCCTTCCTTGCCCTTCGAATGGTGGGGGCAGTTCCGACTCGAAGCGCGCTTCGGATTCAACACGACCACCCTCGGAACGTGGATCGCGGATCGCCTCAAGGGATTGGTCCTTGCCGCAGCAATCGGTCTCCCGTTGCTTGCCCTGATCCTCAGCCTCGTCGGCTGGGTGGGCTCACTCTGGTGGATCTGGGCCTGGGCCGCTCTCCTGGGCTTCCAGGTGCTGATCCTCTTCCTGGCACCCGTCGTCATCATGCCCCTCTTCAACAAGTTCACACCCCTCCCGGAAGGCCCGCTCCGTGACCGCCTCCTCGCCCTCGGTCAGCGCACAGGCTTCAATGCCCACACCATTCAGGTCATGGACGGATCCCGGCGCTCAAGGCACGCAAACGCATTCTTCACCGGGTTCGGAAAATTCCGGAAGATCGTCCTCTACGACACCCTCGTCGCCCAACTTTCCGAGGCCGAACTGGAAGCCGTCCTCGCCCACGAAATCGGGCACCATCGACGGAAGCACATTCCTCAACGCCTCGCCTGGGCGGCCCTCTCCTCCTTGATCGCGTTCAGCCTCATCGGATACCTCGCAAGCGACGATGCCTTGAGCAAAACGTTCGGGTTTCCGTCCGGCAACAGCGTCGCACCGACCCTCCTTCTCTTCGCCCTGATCAGCCCCGCCGTGCTCTTCTGGTCCACACCCCTTGGCAACCTTTGGTCCAGAAAACACGAGTACGAAGCAGACGCCTACGCCCGGGACGCCGTGGGCGGTCCGGACCCCCTCGTCGGCGCCCTCCGCAAGCTGTCAGAAAAGAACCTCAGCAATCTCAATCCACACCCGTGGTACAGCACCTTCCATTACTCGCACCCAACCTTGGTTGAGCGGGAACAGGCGCTGCGAGCCGCGGTCGTCAAGACGTGATCCGGCGTACCCCCCTTATTGGTCGTCCATCAGGACCGTACCACCTGCGGGAACGTTACCCAGCTTCGACGGCACCGTGGCGGCCGGAGGTTGATCCACGGCGTTGATCACGTAGGTCTCCCCGACGACCTTGGCGGGGAACTTGCCTCCGTTGAAGTACGGCGCGAGGTCACCCTCAGAGGGGGTCTCATTGCCACCCTTCTTGTTCTCCGCAGCCCATTGGGTCTTTACGGAGTCGATGGTGCGGAGGTTGACCTTGATCGCCTGCAAACGGGCGGTCTCGAGGGAACGCTTCACATTGGGAATGGCGATCATTGCCAGAAGGCCAATGATCAGCACGACGATCATGATTTCCACCAAGGTGAAACCGGAGGCCCGGGAAGTGGCTCGCCGGGCGGCAAAGGAACGGATCGACAGGTTCATGACTTGAGTATGTGTCTGCCTCGGGAATCCCCGGGCGTCACAGGTCAACGCCCAGATTCCGCAAAAGTTTCGGAAACGCTAACAGCGAACCTTCACGACGGCAAAGCCTATGGCTGCCGATTGGCGCCCTGCCCTCATTTCCCACGATGGCGGCATTGGCGAACTGAAGGTATGTCACCCACAGATCCGCAGAGTCGGACGCTCGCAGGCACTGCTCTTCCCGGCGTTCTGCCGTGCTGCTTGCCGGACCCAACAACACAGGCTTCGGCAACGGCCCGCAGGCCAACCACTGACTCAACAACTCCACGCCCATCGGCATCATGGATCCAACCGTCGGATTGGGTGCATTGCTTTCATTCACCGGCACCAACCTCCGGTTCTTCGATGTCCTCGGGTTCAACCCGATACCCCAGCCCCGAAGCTGGGCCGCCAGATTCCTGTCCCTGATCCGCGCAGGCGTTCTTCGGTGGTGCAAGCACGCGGCTTGATCCCGCCATCCATACCCAGTAAAAGGGACAGCGCTCTCGGCGCCCATCATGCCGGAATTACTCGACCTAACGATCGTCATGCCCTGCCTCAACGAGGCAGAAACCCTCGCCACCTGCATCAAGAAGGCACAGGCCGGCATCGCCCACGCCGGCGTCCGCGGGGAAGTGCTCATCGCTGACAACGGTTCGACAGACGGTTCCATTGAAATCGCGGAATCACTGGGTGCGCGCGTGGAGCGTGTCCGGGAGAAAGGCTATGGCAACGCGCTGCGGGGTGGAATTGAAGCGGCCTATGGTCGGTGGATCATCATGGGCGATTCCGATGATTCTTACGACTTCTCCAATATCTCGGGCTTCGTCCAGAAGCTGAAGGCGGGCCATGACCTCGTCATGGGATGCCGACTCCCGTCAGGCGGTGGAACCATCGCCAAAGGAGCCATGCCTTGGAAAAACCGTTGGATTGGCAATCCGATCCTGTCGTTCATAGGTCGCCTTTTCTTCCGCACTCCAATCCACGACTTCCATTGCGGCCTGCGGGGATTTTCTGCCGAGGCTTATCGCCGAATGGACCTCAAGACCACCGGCATGGAGTTCGCCTCCGAGATGGTCATGAAGGCCACGCTCAAAGGCCTGAATGTTGCAGAAGTGCCGATCACGTTGCACCCGGATGGTCGATCCCGTCCACCGCATCTCAAACCGTGGCGGGACGGCTGGCGCCATCTCCGCTTCATGCTGATTTACTCGCCGAAGTGGTTGTTCCTCGTGCCGGGAGTGCTCCTCACACTGGTTGGTTTGGCCGGAGTGGCCCTGACCTTCTCCGGTGCCCGGGTTGTCGGAACGATCACTCTGGACCTCGGCACACTGATCCTCACCAGCATGACGGCCATTCTGGGCTATCAACTGGTGGCGCAGGCGTTCTACGCAAAGGTTTTTGCCGTTGGTGAGGGTCTGCTCCCAAACGACAAGCATTTCGCCGGTCTATTCCGGCATTGGAACCTGGAAAAGGGCTGCATCACGGGAGCGATTATAAGCCTGACGGGGGCCACGATTCTGGGCTTCGCAGTCTGGAAATGGGGAGCAGCCAGCTTCGGTGACCTTCCTGCTGCGGAGAACCTCAGACGAATCGTACTGGGAGCCACTCTGACAACTCTCGGACTCCAGACGATTTTCAGCAGCTTTCATCTCTCCGTTCTTGGACTCAAGACGACTGGGCGCCGCCCACCTTCACTTGAGTAATCCCGAAATTGATCTGCTACACCACCGACCGTGACAAAATTAGACCGTATACTCCAAGGCTGGCGGATTAAAGTAGCCTTACCCCACATCAGCCCAGGTTCCCGGGTCCTCGATTTGGGAAGTGCAGACGGAGAACTGTTTCGTAGCTCAGGATGCTGCGGTCCCGGATCCATGGGGATCGACCCTACCCTCGGCGCATCCCTGACCACAGCCCAAGGGTTCCGGATGATCAGCGGCTACTTCCCAGACGACATGCCGCAAGGGTGTCAACCATTCGATGTCATCGCAATGTTGGCCGTGTTGGAGCACTTCCCCACCGCCCAATACTCAAACCTCTCTGATGGGATCCATAGAATGCTTCGTCCCGGCGGTTTACTTGTGATCACCGTCCCATCGGCGGCGGTCGATGGAATCCTCGACTGTCTGCTCAGGTTAGGCCTGATCCAAGGCATGTCACTCGAGGAGCACCACGGATATGAGGTAGAACAGACACCGGAAATTTTTGCCGAACCAAAATTCAAACTCCTTATCCACAGACGTTTCCAAATCGGATTAAACAACCTCTTCGTGTTCCAACGCGCACAATCCCAACCGTAAACTTTGTAAAGCCAACCTCGCGGACAATGAACACGACCAGCAACAACTCCTGCCCCCAATGTCTGCCGATCGTGATGCCCGTGTACAACGAGGAGAAGATGAGGCCACCTTTCGGGCAAAGCCTTCTCGCTATTGCCAAGGCCTAGGTCCCAGGCGCCAACGATCCATCAGCGCCGATCCATCATACGAACCGCCTCCGCCGCACCACAGCCAAGAAGCATCCCAAGGCTCATCCCCAAACCCATCCCCAACCAAGCCAACAGGAATTGGGCAGGGTGTCCTGGACCTCCGATCGCCAAGGCGATGCGTGCTCCCTCGTTCATCCCAGCGATCATTCCGGCAGCCGCCATCAACCCCGCGGGCCACCTCTGTTGGGACCTACCCAACCTCGGCAACCCAGACCACATCGATCCCCAACCGCACAGCAACATGCCGAGATGCATCCAAGGAACTTTTCCAAATAGCTCGAAGTAATGGTGAGGCTGGCAACAGAGACAAACTCCTTCCTGCATCACCGGTCTCATGCCCGCTTCAACCCACCACCCTGCCAGCATCCCAAGTCCTCCGGGCCCGAGCATTCCCATCATCATCCGGGTCCATGGTCCAGGTCGATGGACCTGCACAAGCCCCCACCCCACGCCCCACAAGCCCATCGCCGTTGCCAGAATTTGAGGCCAGGACATGGCACCCAGCCAACCGCCCAAGGGAACTTGCGCGACCAGCGTAACGAGAAACAGGTTTCGATGATGTCCAGCGGGCTCCGCACCTTCCGGGCCGCATCCGGCACGACCGGAAACCAAGGAGCGCCAGGCGACCACCCCGCTTGAAATCACCATCAGGAGGGAAGCCACCACAGGATGCAGCCATCCTCCCGCCGCCAATCCCATTCCCAAGACGTTATAGCCGGAAGCAAACCAAAGTCCGCTTCGGATCCTTCTTTGAACGTCCCGGGCAATCTCGATGACGTGTGGGAGAGCATCGAATCCTCTGTCTCCGATCACCCCATCACCTGCCTCCTTTGCAATCGAGGTCCCCTCCGAGACGGCCAAACCAACCACAGCCACCGCGAGTGCTGGTCCATCATTTACACCATCGCCTACAAAGACCACCGGCCCTCCTCGCTTCTGCTCAGCTCTCAGGAATTCGGCCTTCTGATCAGGCCCCATGCCTCCTAGAACTTGAACGCGCCCGCCCAACGCAAACGCTGCCGCCCTTTCGATACGATCCCCGGTAAGGACCCCCACACGACACCCGAGACCTTCCAACCGGCTAACAAGCGCGGACCAACCCTCCTTTGGGCGCTCATGGATCGAGGCGAGCCCGATCAGCTTTCCGTCAATCTCGATCCCAATGGTGAAGTCATTGTCAGGATGGTGCCGCAACGGTTCAGCCCCTGAAGTCCGTGAGCCTTCTGCCCCCAGCCAGGCCAATCGGCCAATCCGAACTTCCATCCAGCGTTCACCAAGATCCCGGACCCTCGCCTGAACTCCGGAACCCGGCACCAGCTGGACATCCCTGACTTCGATGGCGTCCAACGAATCACCGGTATGGAAAGCCCGAGCCAGCACATGCCCAGATCTCGACTCGACCGCATCAAGTATCCGACGAACGCGTCGTCGATCCCACCCTTCCTCCACGAGCGCCAAGTCCAGCATCGATGGACTTGTCTCTGTAAGGGTACCGGTTTTGTCGAACCAGACACTCCGTATCCCCCCCAACCGCTCAAGCGCTCCAGCCGTACGAAGAACAACCCCACGGCTGGACGCAGCTGCAAGCCCACTCCAAAGACCGAGCGGAACAGCAAGCCCGACGGCACATGGGCAGGCAATCAGTACAACAGACAGTGCACGGTAAACGGCAACTTCCCCTCCCCCCCGTATCCACCACCCCCAACCGGTCAGAAAAGCAGCGATGACTACAAAAAGAACAAACCATCCGGCAAACCGCTCGGCGAAGGCCATCGATCGGCTTTCCTTCAGTCCGTCTCGAGCCGTGCGGACCGTACTGACGAGTCGATCCAAGACCCGGTCTGCCTGACGCTGGCAAATCTCAATATCAAACTCCGCATCGACACTGATCATCCCCGCGCGCACCTGATCTCCCACTCGAATGACTTCCGGTATGGACGTCCCGTTCAGGACGCAGGAAGTCACCCAGCCTGAACCTCGTCGCACGGGACCATCCACAGAAATGGCCCCTCCAGGCCGGACCCGAACAACGTCCCCAACCTTGAGATCGTGAACTCGGACAGAACTCTCGGAACCATCCGGACGAAGAACCAAGGCAACACCAAACCAAGAATCCAGACTCTCGAGCTCCGCGAGAACCCGACGCTTGGCAAATGCGGTCAATGCCTTGCCCGCCGCGTATACCGTCACCAAGACAGCGACCACCTCATAATAGACCGCCCCAGTCCCCCGAAATGATGCATGAACGGAAGCCCCCATGGCTCCCATGATGCCGAGAAGGAACAACCACTCCGTCCCCGCCCTCCTTTCTGCAACGCAGGCGCATGCCTGACGGACCAGTGGACGGCCGAGTATCCAGAGGACCGAGATGGCACCGACAGCCAGAGCAAGATGAATCCAACCGCGGGCAGCCCCCTCGACTTCAGAGACATTCACGACGGTCGCAAACAGCATGAGCTGCGCGGCGACGAAGGCACCAAAGCCGATCGGGAACCAAGCCTGTCCCGCATTCCCTGTTTGCCGCTCGGCCCTGCGGCCTCCCTCAGACAGAACCCGGCACCCGTAGCAGCAATACTGGTCGGTAGCGTCGGCGCTTAATCGCGTCCCGAGGATTACCCCACCACAGTACAGACACGAGGTAGGAACGCTCGCCTTGAACCCGGGGTCAGCTTCGGACGGAACCACATCAGGCACAAAACAGGACGTGGTTACCGATGCGCTCTTAGTTTCCGAGTCCCTGCAGTAGTGACTTCAGGTCATCCGGGGGAAGCTTCTTCAGTGCTTCCTTGAGAGCTTCTGGGGAAAGCCCACCACCAGCCGGGCCCGCGGCTGGAGCATCACCTCCACTGACAGGGAGTTTCAGCAAATCTGCCGCAACCCAAGCCTCGGTGCGGTCCTTCGTCGCAGCGCGGAGAGCCGCCACTTCAGCAGGCGTGACCAGCCCAGCCTTGTTGCCCCAACTATTCCGGACATAGGTCAGGATGTTGGCAATCTGCTTGTCATCCAGGGAATCCCGGAATCCATTCATCACAGCGTTGTAGTCGCTTCCCTTGACTTGGATGGGGCCAGACAATCCATTGAGGACGATCCGGATGATGCGATTCGGACCTTCTGCCAGCACCCACTCCGATCCAGCAAGTGGAGGAAACTGACCAGATACCCCGTTGCCATCTGCCTGATGACACGGAGAGCATTGAGCCAAAAATATAGCCATCCCTTCCTTCGCAGATTTGGCAGCGGGATCGTCCGTGGATGGACCCGCTTGCGACGGCGGAGGGAGCGGATTGATCTGACGCTCGGAGAACTCATCAGCCCGAAAACCACCGGAATAGTGGGTCAGGTACGTTCCCGCCCAGAACAGAAGGACTGCGACAAATACGACCATCCACAGGTTCAAAGGCTCATGACCTTCAACCGGATCTGGTCGCTCGCGAAGGACAGCCGCGTGCAGGTCGGTAACATCCGTGATTTCATCACGGTCGAGCCCGGAAGCGTTCTTGTTGGAAGTATCCCTCATCGCGTGTTCGCTCATTGGACTGCAGTCGCGGTTTCAGCGTCACCTGCGGGTTTTGGCAGCGGGGCCTCCGGCAGGTCGTACGAAGATTTCAAACTCCGCAAATACTCAACCAACTGGCGGGCAGCAGGTGTGGGCACAACCTCCCATCCGTCACCGGGCGAAAAATCACCAACCAATTTCAAGGCGTTGGTAGAAGCACCCCCAAGCCCGATCCTTCGCTTCTCAAAAAGGAAGGGATAAGGGGGCATGACACTTCCCTTGGAAGTGATCTGAGGGTCGTAAAGATGCGTGTAGTGCCACGAGTAGTCAGACTGCCGTTCGCCGATGTTTGTCAGATCAGGTCCGGTACGTGAGGTACCCAGCATGACTGGACGATCGTGGATGTAATCACGACTCACAGACCGCCGCTTACCCCAACCACGATCGATGTCCCCACCGAAACCGGCAGGACGCACCTGCTGGGAATGGCAATAGATACAACCCAGAGAACGATAGTGTTCTGCCCCCTGTTGGGCTTCTCCTTTCCGCGCTTCCGGAAGGTAGGAGACGGCGCCAACGGCATTGGTGGCCGGATTTGGCAGGAGGTCACCCAATTGCTTGTGGGGAGCCAGAACCAAGCCCACCCAGCTTGATGCCAAGGTAAACAGGATTCCGAGAAAGAGGAGAGGTCCGTACTTCATGGGATCATTTTCCGGCGATGGCCGGGGTCTCGGTTCCTGAGAGAATGGCAACAACAGGTTTGCGATAAGGGCCAAAAACCCTCGCCAGCAACCAAACCAGGTTTCCAACAAAAGCGACGTGTCCCAACGCCATCAATAGCCCAGCAACAGTACGAAGCTTGAGCCAGGGCAGAGTCCCTTCGACAACCTTCATGAAGGGCACGGTTGCATCATTCATCGCCAACCCCTGCAAAATGCCACCATAACTCAGCGGCACGACGTATAGAACAAGCCCAAGGAAGCAGCCCCAGAAATGCAGGGAAATCAAACCGAGCGAGGGCCATTCGCGACCCGAGATCCGGGGAATGATGTAATACAGGGAACCAAACATCACCATGGTGAAAAAGCCGTACAGACCGAGATGGGCGTGTGCGACCGTATGATGCGTGAAGTGGACGATTTCACTGTAGCTTCGGAGCGAGTTCGCGACGCCCTGCAAACTGGTTGCAGTGTAGCAGAACGCACCGACCACAACGAACCTCAGCGTTGGGCTGTGCCTTAACTTGCCAAAGTGTCCCACCATCGTGAAGTGGTGGTTGATGGCCACGGTGATCACCGGGATCAGCATCATGACGCTCGCCACGACCGATACCGTAATCATCCAGGCGGGCATCGGACCGCCAATCAGGTGATGGAGACCGTTCCAATTATAGAACAAGGCAAGAGACCAAAAACCCAGAACGCTCAGGTAGTATGAATGAATCGGGCGCCCAATCACCTTCGGGATGAAATAGTAAATGGCCGCCAACCCGATGGGGGTAAACCACAGGCCAAGCACATTGTGCGCAAACCACCAGTTGATGGCCGCCTGCACGGTTCCTCGCACAGGCTCAAGGATGAGCATGATCTGGGCAGTTGCGTAGAGCCACGGAAACCAAAGGATCGCACCGAGCAGGTACCATTGGCTGACGTAAAGATGCGATTCCCGACGAAGCCGGAAGGTGATGATGGACCACACCGCCACCAAAGCGTAACTGAAGAAAAGAATCGGCGTACTGTAGCCCGGGAGTTCAAGCCACTCTATGGCGGTTGAATCCCCGGCCAGGATGCCAACCAATCCAATCGTCAACCCAAGGTTCCAGAAGATTGCTGCCAGAACGATCAATCCACCGGACACCAAAGGAACGCGACACAACCGGCACATCAACCAGATCGTGACCGCAATACCGGTCTGGGATGCAAAGCCATAAATGACTGCATTGAGGTGGGCCGGACGGACCCGCCCGAAGGTGAGGAACTCCCAGGCGGAGAGGAACCCGGGGTTGTGCAGCTTGATACTGGTCACCAAGGCCAGAAGCGTGCCCAAAAGCAACCAAGCGAGACCGCTGATGACGAAAAACAGGACTGGAGCACGACAGGAGGCATCAATCTCCGCCAACATGGCCCTTCGTTGATCTGCGTCGGCCACCTCACCTGGCATGAGGGCTGAAACGCTCTTGGATGTTGAACTCATGACTTTGCGGACTTCCTGTTGAGGACCTGGTCCGTTGCCCTGTCCAACGGTTCTTCGACATCAAACGGGAGAAGGGCACCCCGATCACCATTCTGCAGTTGACCGTTCCGGGCAGCCCACCGGAGGCAAGCCAATGCCACAACGGGGACGGCCATCGCACCGAACAAAAGAAGGATTCCGATTGGACTCATGGGATCACTTCGTCACTCGAAACTAGGCGTCCGCTTGGACGCATCCAGACGTTCAAGCAGCTTTGCCCTGCCGTCGGCACTCGAGGTTCCCCATTCAGCCACCAAGACTTCCATGGCACGATCCACAGAGATTCGAGCCAGATTCTCCTTGTTTGGATCCACGGCAAACTTGGAGAGCTCAGCAACACCTTCCTGTTCCACCTTCAGGCGTGTTGCTTTCCGGTTCTGGCCGGCGGCCGCATCCAGACCGGCCGCGGGTTGTTTGACTACCAGCCACGCTAGCACCCCTATGATGAGGAATGCTCCCACGCCGCCAAGAAATGTGGCGGCGATCGTCCGCGTCTTCTCCGTACAGCACTTCAGGTCACTCATGGATGTCAGGTGTTAGTGATGGGCAGCAGCACCGGGGGCAGGCACCTCATGATGCGTGACAGCTTCCTTGAGACGCGGATCCCGGAGGGGATAGGGAGCGGAGGAGCGAAAGTTCCTGAGGAACATGAATCCAAGGAAACCGGCCATGCCAAACCAGAAGAGCGGATCCCAGAACGAAACCTGAGGTCCCTCCTTCAGCGGGCCGTATGTCGGCATGATGTTGAAAGTCATATCAACGAAATGCATGAGCCAAGCCCAACCGCACATGGGGAACATGATCGCGGGGTTCAGTTTGACGTCTTGATTGAGCAAGACGAGGAACGGAACGACGAAGTGCCCAAACAGGATGGTGAAGCCAACCCACTTCCAACCACCTGCTTCGCGATTCACGTACCAGAAGGTTTCCTCCGGAATAGCTGCATTCCAGATCAGGAAGTACTGAGAGAAGTGGATGTACGCGTAGAACACCGTAAAGGCGAAGAACCAAACACCCACATCCTGGATTTGACGCTTATGGACAACGTTCTTCAGGGGACCCGTAGTCCGGAGCCAGAGGACCAGAACCCAGACCGTGATGAGGGTTGTCCAGACGCTGCCGGCGAAATAGTAGACACCATACATGGTGCTGAAGAACTGATGCTGGAGTGACTTCATCAGGTAGAAACACACCAGCGTAAGCGTCAGCGAGAAATAGAAGATGCCGCCTGCTGCAAGAACCCGAGCCTTCCGGGTCCAGATGGCGGCGCCATCCTTGTCCTGGGCAATGGACCACTTGCGAAAGGTATGGGCAATCCATCCCCAGCTCGCGACCAGGATCGGCACCAAGAAATTGAAGGATCCTGTGTTGAAGAGGGCGCTCTTGACCGCGAGGGAATGGTCTGTCGCCGGGTCAATGGTCAACCATGGATAAATGAACTGCTGGAGTGCCAGAATCGGAACCAGAAGAACCAGCATCCACGGAAACAGAAGGGAGGCGATCTGCTCATTCACCCGACGGATAGGGACCGACCATGACGCATCGAAAAGGTGATGGATCAGGACCAAGAACAGAGCACCAACGCAGATGCTCAGGCAAAACATGTAGGCCGTGAGATAGCGAAGCCCGATTTCCCGGAGCAGGCTCTTCCCCTCTCCGTGGGCATCTGCGTGCCCATCATGGGAATGGGCGTGGCCACCGGCCGCTGCGACACCAGGTTGAGCTGCTTCGGCGGATGGCTTGGAGGCGTTGGTTTCGTCAGCAGCCACCAACTGTCCTGATACAACCGAAATGAATCCGACAAGCGCCAGAACGGCAAACACAGGTCCGAACAATCGTGAAAGGATTTTCATGGCGGGGTTACTTGAGGTTTGCACGGACCGCATCCGGAACTTCTTCCTTCTTACCAAGCCGGCTCAATTGCAATGCCCGGACATAGGCAATCACTGCCCATCGATCGCGCGGCTCGAGCTTGTCAGCGTAAGGAAGCATCAGGTTCTTGCCATTGCTGATGGTATTGAAGATCTCCCCGTCTGCCATTTTGATCAGGCGCTCGTCATGCAATTTGGCGACAGCGGCCATTCCAAACTTGGTGGTGACACCATTTCCATCACCGGCAACGCCATGGCAGGGAGAGCAATAGATGTCATAACGCTCGCGACCACGCAAAACCATCTCACGCGTTACATTCACGGGAATGGCGTCTACCCATGCACCATCGGCCTTCTTCCCTACACTGAACTCATCAGGTGCGCGAAACGCTTCCCGGGAGACAGTGCCGGCAACCGGCATGCGACTGCTTTGCCCGTCCGCAAAACCAGCGAACGCCGTGGTGGTCTGTGGCCGAAGCTTGGGTTGACGGTCCATGTCCGGAAAGACCTCGATGGGTGGCTTGCGGGACAAGCCACCACGAAGGCCTGCAACACTGACGATGGCAACAACAGCCAGAGCCCAGGTCGCGAGGAAGAAGATCAGGAACTTTCGCATTTATTCCTCCACATATTCAACCGCGGTTGCGTGACAGGTCTCAGCCAGGAACTGGCGGGTTGCCTCGGAGGCGTACTTGGAGTCCGCTGCCTCGATGCAGATGAAGAACCGGTCGTTGGATGCTCGCTTGAAGCGCTCCACCTTCAGCAGAGGATTGTGAAGCCGTGGGAGACGGTTCAGGAACAACATGCCGAAGAGGGTACCGAACGCGCCGAGAAGGATCGTCATCTCGTATGAAACCGGGAACGCAAACAACGGCGTGAAGAGCGGCTTTCCGCCAACAACCAATGGATAATCAAACTTGTTCATGAACCAGATCATGGTCATGCCCGTGAAGAAGCCCGTGCAGCCGCCCGCGAATGTAAACCACCCGACAGGTGACTTCCGCAGTCCCATGGCTTCATCCATTCCATGGATGGGAAACGGTGTGTAGACGTCCCATTTCGAGAATCCGGCGTCGCGGCATTGGATCGCTGCGTCCATCACCGCTGCGGGAGTCTCAAACTCCGCAAGCAGCCCGTGAGGTCTTGAAGAAGAATTGCTCATGTTGAGTCCTTGGCGTGACTTCAGTGATGGCCCTTGGCTCCGCCGAGCGGGTGGTGCGGATCCGCCTGAGGTGTGACTGCCTTCACCTCGCTGATGGCGATGGCAGGGAGGAATCGGATGAAGAGCAGGAACAGCGTCATGAAGAGACCAAAACTGCCCACGAAGGTGAAAACATCGACCCAGCTCGGGGTAAAGTAACCCCAACTGGATGGAAGATAATCGCGATGCAACGAGGTCACGATGATAACGAAGCGCTCGAACCACATGCCGATATTCACCACGATGGAAACGAACCAGACAAACAACGGCCAGGTACGCAGCTTGCGTGACCAGAACAGGTGCGGGCTGATGACGTTGCAAGTGATCATGGACCAATAGGCCCAGGCATACGGACCGAACGCTCGGTTCTTGAATGCGTACAGCTCGTAAGGACTGCCGCCATACCAAGCGATGAAGAACTCCATGCCGTAGGCGTAACCAACAATCGAGCCCGTGGCCAAAATCACCTTACACATCAATTCGATATGGCGCTTGGTGATGATGTCCTCCAATCCGAACAAGGAGCGCATCGGGATCAACAGGGTCAGAACCATGCCGAACCCTGAGAAAATGGCACCGGCAACGAAATACGGAGGAAAGATGGTGGTGTGCCAACCTGGGACCTGTGAGACGGCGAAGTCGAAGGAAACGATGGAGTGCACGGAGAGCACCAGAGGCGTGCTTAGACCGGCAAAGATCAAATAGGCCTTCTCGTAGTTGCTCCAGTGTCTGTTGGAGTTGGTCCATCCCAGCGAGAACAACCCATAGGCGAACTTCCGGATCAAAGTCTTGGCCCGATCGCGAAGGGTCGCCAAGTCAGGGATGAGGCCTACGTACCAGAACAGGAGCGAAACGGTTCCATAGGTTGAAACAGCGAAAACATCCCACAGCAGAGGGGAGCGGAATTGCGGCCAGATGCCGTTCGCATTGGGCACCGGAAACAGGAAGCCGGGATACAAGGCGAACCAAACACGACCCGTGTGGACAACGGGGAAGATGCCTGCGCATGCCACCGCGAACAGCGTCATGGCCTCAGCGGCGCGATTGATCGATGTGCGCCACTTCTGGCGAAGCAGGAACAACACTGCGGAGATCAGGGTTCCGGCATGGCCGATACCGATCCAAAAGACGAAGTTCGTGATGTCCCAAGCCCAATCCGCCGGTTGGTTCAGTCCCCAGACGCCGACACCTGTCGAGATCAGATAGGCCACCAGGGAGAACATGAGCATCATCCCGCCCGCACTCATGACGAATACGGGCCACCACCACTTGGGCATGGGATTCTCGCAAATTCCCGCGATCGAATCCGTGATCCATCCCAGCGAGCGGTTGTTCAGGACCAAGGGCTCACGTTCCAACTCCTTGGGTGGATCGTAAACCTTGAGTACCGGCGGCTGGATATCGGAATCCGAGGATCCCTTCTTGCCGGCGTTATGATGTGAAGCGGCAGCTGCTGTGGCCATCAGACGGCTCCTTTCTGCGTGGAAATCGAGGCTGACTTCTTCTCGCCATGGCTATCTCCATGGCTTTCGGTCTTGAAAGGGTTCTCGTGGCGGTGGCGCTCGTAGTCTCGCATGGAATCAGGACCACTCCGCCCCTCAATCTTGGCTTCCTGAATTTCCGGATTTGGATTCCGGATCCGGGCCAGATAGGTGACTCGCGGACGGTTATCGAGGAAACCGAGAACCGTATAATCGCGGGGATCAGTCTTGAGCTTGGAGACGGCGCTTGCCGGATCGAGCAAGTTGCCAAAAGTGATTGCCTCCGCAGGACAGGCCTGCTGGCAGGCCGTCTTGAAGGTCCCATCCTTCACCGCAACATCGCCACTGTTCCCAACCTCGACCTTGCGGGCGATCTTCGCCTGTTCAATACGCTGGACGCAGAACGTGCACTTCTCCATCACGCCGCGCATCCGAACGGAAACATCCGGATTCTTCGCCAACTTGACCACCTCCCACTCCGGGGCGTCATTCCGGTTAACACCCAGGGGGCCCTTGTAGAGGTTGCCGAAGTTGAAGAAATGCTGGGATTGTGCCCCGGCATAGTCGGTCTCTCGCTTGTTGTAATCGAAGAAGTTGAATCGACGAACCTTATAGGGGCAATTGTTGGCGCAATAACGCGTGCCGATGCAGCGATTATAGGCCATCACGTTCAACCCTTCCTCGTCGTGCACCGTCGCGTTGACGGGACAGACGCTCTCGCAGGGAGCCGACTCGCAATGCTGACAGAGCATCGGTTGGACGGCCATCTGGGGATCCTCGGCCGCGATGTCCGAACCCAGATCGGATTTGGGATCGTGACTGTAATACCGGTCGATGCGCATCCAGTGCATCTCACGACCACGCGCCACCTGATCCTTACCAACGATCGGGATATTGTTTTCGCTTTGGCACGCGACGACACAGGCCGTGCAGCCCACGCAGGTGGACAGGTCGATCACCATTCCCCATTGGTGTATCTTGGAGGCCGTTTCGGGGTTCTTGTCGAACGGGTGTTCGTAGATGTTTTGAGGCCGCGGTCCCACATTCCGACCATCGGACTCCTTCTTGTACGGAACGTAGTGCGGAAGATGCGCATCCAGGTCCATGTTCTTGGCGAAGTCGGGCTTCGCTTCGAACTGGGCCAGATCCGCTTCCCGAATAACCGGCCGGCCCTCCATCAGGCCATGCTCCTGGGTGACCGCAACCAGGCGGCGACCAGGAACTTTGGCAACCTTTGCCCCGGTGACGAGGTGGCGTGTGTCCTTGAGATAAAGCGGATAGGAATCGAATCCACTTCCCCGACCAACCCGGCCCGTGAAGCGACGCCCGTACCCAAGGGCCAAACCAATAGTCTTGTCAGCCAGACCGGGTTGAACCCAGGCAGGCCCTTCAACCGTCCGCCCGCCGAGGGTCACCTTGAGGATCGGTTGCTTGTACTGGCCATCCTTTGCGTTCGCGGCATCGGCGATCCCCAACTCCCTGGCGGTGGCCAAGGATACGAGGACGACATTTTCCCAAGTCACCTTGGTGATCGGATCCGGAACTTCCTGTTGCCAGCCGTTGTTGTTGAATCGGCCGTCGTCAACAGAAGCGTCCCGGTAAAGAACGACATCAAAGTCTGCGGCAACGGGAGCCTTGTAACCAGCAATGGCGGCTACGGCCCGACCCATCTGGGCCACTGAGGCCTCCATGGGTTTCGGTGCACTGTCCTCAAGGAATCCATCATGGAGGAACTTGCGCCACTTTGACTCGTCGGCTCCGTGGGTGGCACGAACGAGGTCGAGCGGTAGAGGCTTCTCAAGCCCGGCAATCCGAGCGAGAACCTCGATGTCCGTGAGCCCGCCAAAGAGCGGCTCAATCAACGGTTGAACAGGAACGACTGTGCCATCGGCCGTGCGCGCATCTCCCCACGCTTCCAGAAAGTGGGTTGCGGCAATGTTCCAAGTGGCGAACTGCGAGGTTTCGTCCTCGTAAAAGCCCCATCGGACAACTGTCTTCGCACGCTTGATGGCCCCTGCGAAGTCGAGATCAGCGGGCGCATCATACGCAGGGTTGCCACCAAGGATGACCAAGGTGTCGGCACCCGATTGAAGCTGTACAACGCATTCTGCGATGGAACCGTCGTTTCTCGACTCATTGGATTTGACGATCGAGACCACGGGTCCAATCGCTTGCAGGGCCGAATTGAGGACCTGAGCAATGAGATGGACCACCAAGGGCTGGCCGTAGCCTGCGAGAACCACTGCGGCTCCCTTGTGTCCCACGAGATCCTTGGCGCAGGCAGCGACCCACTGCGGATTGGCAACGGAGTCCTTGGCCAGAGCCTTCAAGGACGTGGCCAACTCCCCACTTTGCCCAAGCAACTCGAGGACCGCGGCACCCACCTGGGCGGCAACACGGACGACATCGGTCGGGCGCACACGTAGCCGGTGGTCTGCGGATCCACCCGTGACTGTCAGGAGGGACTCCACCGCGTACATGCGGCTCATCGTGTCCTTGGCCGGCTTCCTTCCCTTCGCAAAGCCGCGGATCAGCCTGTAGGATTCGCCTTCGACACCAAGGAAATCGCAATCCAACGAAAGGATCCGGCGAGCATTCTCAAGGTGATAGACAGGTTGAACCTCTGCTCCAACAAGGGTGCTCAATGCCTGTTGACCGACCGCAAAGTCGACCGGCTCGTAGGCGAACCACTTTGACTTCGGATACTTCTTGGAGATCTCGTCCTGAATCCGTGCCCGAGTGGGCGATCCAGATCGTTCCGACAGGAACACCAAGCCGTCGCCTCCGTTCGCAGAGAACTTGGATGCTACTTGGGCGAGAGCATCGCGCAGGACCTCAACCTTGACGTCTGATCCTCCCTTTGTGTGCCGGTAAGCCCGATCCGGGTCGTAGACATTCAGCAGGCTGGCCTGTGCGAAGGCATCCGTACCCCCGTTCGAGTTGGGCAGGAGCGGGTTGCCCTCCAACTTGACAGGCCGGCCGTCGTGGGACTTGGCCACGAGCGGTATGGCAGAGCCACGGCTCGGCATGGCCGTAGCAAAATGCTGTGCCTTGCCATGGATGTAGCCTTCGGGCTGCTTGGCGAACGGCGTCAGATGTTCCTCAGGACGACGACAACCGGCAGCAAAGCCACCGACACCGGCGAGCATGAAGCTGGCGGACATCAGTTTGATCCAGTCTCGACGGGTCTCGCCTTCGGGGGCGATCGAGGCGCCGGACGGGAACTCCCGTTCCATCCATTGACGAAATTCGGGCTTCTCAGCCAACTGGTCGAGCGAACGCCAATACTTGGGTCCGACCTCCGGCTCGGGACAAGGCGGGGGAATCGTTTTCATCAGCGGTGACAGGTGGAACAGCTCTGGCCGGGCTGGATCTTCCAATCGTGAACGGCCTTCTTTCCATCAAAGCCTTCGTTCTTCCAATCCAACTTCGTAACGAGTTCGTTCGGGCGAACAAACTTTTCCGGTTCACGATGGCAATCGAGGCAAAAGCTCATGGACAACGGTTTGGCGTGGTAGACCTCATCCATCTTGTTGATCTCCCCGTGACAGTGAACGCAACTGATGCCGCGATTCACGTGCACGGAATGGTTGAAGTACACGTAGTCCGGGACCTTGTGGATCTGCACCCACGAGATGGGCTTTCCGGAGGCATAGGACTCTCGGACCAGAGCCAGCTTCTCGGAGTCCTTCCGGACCTGACTGTGGCAGTTCATGCACGTCGAGGAGGAGGGAATATTGGAGAACCAGACTTCTCCACACCATTGTGGCAGTAACGGCAATCCAGGTTCAACTGGTCAACGTGGATGGCGTGAGAGAAGGCGACGGGCTGTTTCGGCTGGTAGCCGACGCGCGTGTACTTCGGCGTAACGTAATACGTAATGCCGGCGAGAGCCGTTGCGCCTAAAACAGCCGCAGCGATACCTGCCATAATCGGCAGCTGATTCGTCCACTTTGGGAAGATATCCGACATGCTCAACCTTTCCGCTCAGTCTCCCGGAGCCTTTTGGAGGCGACGCAGGAATTAGCAAACTTGATTTTCCCTGCTTGCCATCCCCACACCATAAGTTGCCCTACAGAACGCCTTGTCTCTACCAACGAAACAAACCATCGCAAGCGTCTTCTCCTTGCCATGGACGTCTTTCGCTTCAGTGATTCACCGCATTAGCTTCCAGCGAACCCGGCTTTGACCCGTATTCCGTAAGTGCACCAATGACTCGTGAAAAAAATCACAAGCTCCCCCCATGACGCAAGCATCGGTTCCGGACGCCTCACGATTTCCCCCTCACGGTTCGATCGGAAAAATTTCACAAACATCTAAACAGCATATATTTGGGAAACATTTCGTGAACCACCAGCCTCTCCAAAGAATTCCATTCAACGGGTAACGGTCCGCGCCCGCTGGTGCGCGCTTGTCAAATGGCGACGGGAGCCTTGATCGCAGGACACGGGTCGTATCCTTCGAGAGTGATGTCCTCGAAGACGAACTCCTCCAGTTCACGCCGGGTCGGATCCAAACGCAATCTGGGCAAAGCCCGAGGCTCACGACTCAGCTGCAGTTTCACCTGTTCAACGTGATTGGCGTAGATGTGAACGTCACCCATCGTGTGGACGAAATCGCCGACACCGAGACCGGTCACCTGAGCGACCATGTGGGTGAGCAAGGCGTAACTGGCGATGTTGAAAGGCACTCCAAGGAACAGGTCCGCGCTACGCTGGTAGAGCTGGCAACTCAGTTTTCCGTCCGACACGTAAAACTGGAAGAGCGTATGGCAGGGCGGCAGGGCCATGTCACCGATCTCTGCAGGGTTCCAAGCCGTCACCAGAAGCCGACGACTGTCCGGGTTTCGACGTATCTCAGCTACGACCCAGGCGATCTGGTTGATCGACACTCCATTACCGCCCCTCCAGTCCGTCCATTGCGCCCCATAAACCCTGCCCAGACTTCCATCAGGACGTGCCCATTCGTCCCAGATGGAGACGCCGCGCTCCTGAAGCCATCGCACGTTGGTCTCCCCTCTCAAGAACCAGAGAAGTTCGTAAATGATGGATCGGATATGGACCTTCTTGGTGGTGACCAAGGGAAATCCGTCGGCAAGCCGATAACGACATTGAGCACCGAACAGGCTGTAGGTCCCGGTGCCGGTGCGGTCGGCCTTGAATTGCCCCGAATCGAGAACCTGCCGCAGAAGTTCGTGGTATTGTCGCATGCTGCTGCGGGCTTCTAGCCTACCGTTTGCCGATGGCCCACA
This sequence comes from Limisphaerales bacterium, assembly GCA_965283655.1. Taxonomy (GTDB): domain Bacteria; phylum Verrucomicrobiota; class Verrucomicrobiia; order Limisphaerales; family UBA9464; genus UBA6176. Next base: position 48,887 of record CBDIPJ010000029.1, read on the forward strand.
CGAAATTCCGTGGGGACCTCTGGACAGATTCAGGAATCCCGCGCTCAGACCTGAAACCAGGCCGGATCCAGGGCAATCCGAGTCCCGGATTGAACCGCCTCATGCGCCTTGATGGCCAGCACGGTGGCTTGGTAGCCCGCCTTCCAGCTCGCGTCGGGCACGGTGCCGTCGTTGATGTGCTCAATGAAACGGCCCAGTGCGAACTGGAGAGGAGGCTCGGTCTGTGAGGCGGCTTCAGCGGGCTTCTTGCCTTGCGCGAGGATCTTCGTCGCATTCGCCACCAGCGCGATGCCCGAGTCGTTGAGGAAGTCGTCCTTTCGTGCGTAGACCTCCCAACCGAGCAAGGGCGCATCGGTTTCCTTGAACATCCATGCCTTGTTGTCGCGAATCAGAACGGCGGCATCCGAGCCGTAGAAAACGTCATGCTCGCCTTCGAAGGAATTGGCCAGCGTCGAAGTGAACGAATGACGCAACCCTCCCGCGAACTCGAGGATGACGGTCACGGTATCGGCCACCTCACGGTCGTCCTGCCACTGGAGAATCCCTCCAAAACCGGAGATGGCTACCGGGACCTTGTCGTTGAACCAACAGGCCGTATCCAGGCTGTGGATTCCGATTTCACCAGGAAGGCCGATGGAAGTGTCCTTGTAGAGACGCCAATTCAGAGCTCGCTCGCGGTCCCCGTTTGGAGAGGAGCGGCGCCAACTTTGCTTGCGGTTGTACTGCCCCCTGGAGACGGCAATCTTGCCCGTTGCTGCTGTCCTCACAAATTTCAGGACATGATGATGTTGGGGATTCTCCCGAAGCTGGAGTCCGGCTTGGAAGACCTGCCCCTTTGGAAGCACCTTCGCGGCCGCGGCAATGGCGCGGGCATCATCGATCGAGTGGGCCAAGGGGGCTTCCACGTAAACATGCTTCCCTGCCTGCATGGCGGCCACGGCAATCTCCCGATGCAGGTGGGTGGGCGTGGCCACGATCACAGCCTGGACCTCGGGATTGGCGATCAACTCCCGATAGTCAGGGTGCTGTTTGGCATTGGGCGCTGCCTCGGCGGCCCTCCGGAAGGCGGCCTTGTAGTTGTCGCAAATCGCCGTGACAGGACCGTTCGGCAACTTCGCCAGGGTCGTCAGGATATCACGGCCCTGCGTTCCAAGGCCGATGACGCCACACCGCACAGGAGGCCCTGGAGGCTTTTCCTTGTAGTTGGGATCGACCTTGGGTGGCGGCAGGACCTTACCGTCCGCCGAGTCCAGTTTCGCTGCTTCCTGGGCGGTCAGCGGGATGCCGCCCATGGCGGCCATGACCGTCGCAAAGGAGCCTGCCTTGAAGAAATGGCGCCGGTTCAGGTCGTGCCCGGAGGATCGTTCGTCACTCATGTGGAATGCATGAACAGTGCCCGGCCGATTCACACCTGCCAAGTGGCAGCTGATCCTCCAGCTCACCGAAGTGTCGATGCACCGCCCTGCCCCGCTCAGGCTTCCCTCCCTTGAGCGAGCGAACGCCCCTCAACCCACCTTGTTCCTGCACTGGGCAATCCACCCCGATCGGGTCCACCCTGTGGTCACGATGATTCGACGCCCCCCATCCCTGGATCCAGCCCGGGCTGCCCGGTGGATCCAACGAAGATGCTCCAACGCGCCCGGAGTAGGCATCATCCTGGGCTCCGGGTTCGGCCCCATTGCGGAGGTCATTCCGGAGGCTTGTTCCATCCCTTACTCGGAGATTCCAGGCTTTCCCGTCGGCGGCGTGAAGGGGCATTCCGGCCAATTGATCCTGGGACGGTGGCATGGCGTCGAGGTGGCGGTATTGGCTGGCCGCGCCCATTTCTACGAGGGCTTCGACATGTCCACCGTGACCTTTCCAACCCGCGTTCTCGCGGCACTTGGCATCCGTGATCTGCTGTTGACCAACGCCGCCGGCGGCATCCGACGCGGTCTCAAGCCCGGCGATTTCGTCGCCATTTCCGATCACATCAATTTCTTGGGAACAAACCCGCTGCGTGGCCCCCTTGCTCCGGGGCGCGAGCGATTCATCGACATGACCGCCGCGTACGATCCCGAACTCCGGAAACGCACGGTGCGCACGGCGAAGAACCTTGGAATGCGGATCCGCGAGGGCGTTTATCTGGCGGTTTCAGGACCGTCCTTTGAGACCCCTGCCGAGATCCGCGCCTTCCGGACGCTGGGTGCGGATGTCGTCGGGATGAGCACTGTTCCCGAGGCCATCGTGGCACGACAGTGCGGGATGCGCGTGGCCGGCTTGAGTTGCATCACGAATGTCGCGGCCGGGCTGGCCGGACCGAATCAATCATTGTCACACGGGGAAGTCCTCGACGTCGCGCGCGAGGTTGCCCCGCGGGCCACACAACTGGTCGAGGCGTGGATTCAGGGCTGAGGAGCTGCGAGCGGTTCGAGCCTGCTCTTGCCTGCCCTGCCCCGAGCCATGACACTGAACGCGGATGCAGCCGTTCCAGATCATCTTCAATCCGACCAGTGCCGCAGAGCTTGCGAAGCTCCCGCGGGACCTCCAACTGCACATCCTCGGTCAATTCCGCGGCCTGCCCCAGGAACTGCAACGCGAGGACTCCCATTTCGGGAGCCTTACCCGCGACGGACGGACCCTCACGCGTTACCGCCTCGGTGACTACCGACTCTACTTCGAACGGCATGTGCTGGGCATCGTCGTGCACCGCATCCTCAGCCGAAACACCGTCCGCGACTTCCTCTTCCGATCCAACCTGCCCACCGGCGAGGATGAACAGCTTCAGGACAATCCCAAGTTCTGGGAGATGATCGAGCGTGCCCGCTGAGGGCGAGCAACACCGAACAACGCGTTTCGGTATCGCCGCCGATTCAGGTCCACAACAAGGCGCCGTTGACCTTCTCGTCCTGAGGAAGGCGGTGGAAGAGCGATGAGGGTGGCGCCACCCCGTTCACTGCGCCACGTGGTCTGGATGCGGCCCTTGGTCCTCTCCCATCAGCGGCCGCCCTTGCAATGGACGCAGGCGGCGCCATGCATGAACCGGGTCCGGAAGTATGCCTCGCGCCCCGTTTCCTTGGGCGCCCCGCGATCCGTCACCTCCTGCATTTCCTTCAAGAGGGCCGCGGGCGAACGCGGGTTCCATCCATGAGGCTGACCCGGACCGTACTCGAACCGGGCATTGGCTGAAGGCGTTGCCTTCTTGAGGAAGTCGTCCATCCGGTGAACGGCATTGTTCAGGAAATACTCATCCGCCTCGCCCACCCAGACGTGCAGTTTTCCGTCGAGTTTGGGAGCCAGTGTTTCCCAGTTTTCCTCCATCAGCCGACGCATGTCCCATCGACGCCAGGATTCACCTATGCCAACGCGAGCGCTCCGGTCCTGGGATCCCATCCCGGTACCGGTTGTCCGACATCCCCCCGGGCAGCGAAGGTCGCATTCCATGCGCCCCATTGGCCGCCACTCCGGGTGTACGAGTCCCCGAGACCAAGGACGTTTTCATACTGCACCTCGTGGCGCATCGTGAACTTCACATCGCCGCGCAACGTGCGCGAACTGGGTCGCTCGAAGCCGTCGACATTCACGAAGGCGTTGGTATCACGGTAGAGGTCGACCAACTGAAAATCCCGAAAGTCGAGCGGATCGGGAAACCCACTCCAACAACCACCAAAAACATCCGGGTACAGCACCTGAAGGGCGAAGGACACCCAGCCACCCGTTGAACCGCCGGTAGTAAAGCGAGCCCACGGTTGGCCAATGGCCCGAAACTCGTGCTCCAACGCAGGCAACACTTCCTCGACCAGAGCCGCGCCATACGGGCCATGGTTGGCCGAATCCACCTGATACGGATCGCCCAGCGGACCTGCCCCATCGAGGGTCACCCAGATCATCTGCGGCGCATCGGGAGCCATCCAGGCCGTTCGCCATCCAGAGCGTTCCCGCATCATCCCTGCCGCGCGGGTGTAACGACTGGCATAACCGCCGATGTCGATTACCAACGGGAATCTTCGACCCGTTTCGGTTTCCCATGAACGCGGGAGGACTACCCCAAGGCGCAAGAACATGTCGCGCCCCCAGAACCGGCTGAGCTTTTCCGACCGGATCTTCCGGTATCGAACCAAACCTGCCTCCGCGGGGAGTGTCTCCACGGGTTCCGTTCCTCCGAGGGTCAGGGCAATGGATGCCTTTTGCCGAGCGTCCACCGTGACTGTACGGGCTTCGGAGAAAGGGTTCCCTGGGGCACCGGGAAACCACAAGTCGCGGTTGGTCATGAAGACGGCCTGAGCCGCATACGCACGTGGGGGCAATTCTCCAAGAACCCGCCAAGGAAAGATTGCAGAACCTTCGCCAACACGAACCGTTGCCGCCTTCGAACCCGCGGGGATATCCACGCCCATCAGCGTCGGTGCCTGCGCTCCGAGTTGGCCGATTGCTTCCCGTGGTTCGCCACGCCCCGGAGCAGCCAGCACGACCAGCAACCGGGAATCATGGGGAAGGTTGCGCAGGCCCGGCGGAAGGAGACCTCGAAGCTCACGCGTGCGGCCGGAGCCGGGCCTACAAGCGCTTCCGCGGCCGGGTTGGACGCCCGTAGGACGCCCATGGCCCAGAATTCGAGACAGGCCACCAACGCCACCCGCATCCACCGCCTTGCTGCCACTCCGCACGCCGGATTCGACACTCCCATGCGCCGACTCTGGACGCGCATTGACGTTCGACAACTCCAATTCCGGGAAGGCATGAAGAAGGGTGCCTCGCCTCAGCGGGATTCCATCACGACGTTGGTGTAGATCCGCATCTCTCCGGTCCGGATCAACCCGGTGGCACCGGGCACGCGTTCCTTGAGGCGCAGGTGCGGCTCGAACTCGATCGTTGTCCCGTTCCCGAGGGATCCCGCGAATTCAGCACGAACCACTGCATCGTTGTGCTGGTTGAACTCCGACGCCATCCACACGACGCCGGGTCGCCAGGTCGCGCGGATTGCCGCGAGCACTTGGGGAATGCTGGGCAACCCAGCCACCAGCGACAGATCGACTTCGGGAATCTCAGGCCACGACGGGAACATGGCGTCAGCGATGACGAGGCGGTTGGTATGCCGCACGCGGGCCAGCAGCGCCAGCAAGTGCGGGTTCAGGATGCGTGTTTCAATCATGGATGCGTCAGGTTGAGGTGAGACCGGTCACTTGAACGGTTTGCCCTCCAGACCCAGGAGGTAGTGGTAAACCAGATCCGGAAGATCAAGGCTGTAGCCTCCTTCCAGGATGCTGAACACCGGCAGTTTCGTTTCGCGCAACTGCGTTCCGATCCAGTGGAAGTCCTCCCGCTCCAGGGTCCCATTGGCCAGCGGATCCCGCACGTAGGCGTCGAAACCCGCGGACACGCCGATGACCTGGGGTTTCGATTCCAGAACGCGGTCCAACGCACGCCGCAACGTGGCCCGCCATTGTTCACGTGGCGTCTTCGGAGCTACGGGAAAGTTGAAGCAATTGCCACCCACGGCCGTCCCAGACCCTGGATAACACGGATGCTGGTGCACGGAGGCAAAGACGATCCCGGGCTTTCCGCTGACGATGTCCTCGGTGCCGTTTCCGTGGTGCACATCGAAGTCAAACAGGCCCACACGTTCCACCCCGGTGGCACGCGCATGCAATGCCGCGATGGCCAACGATCCGAGGTAGCAGAATCCCATCACCGAATGCGCGTGGCGTGGTGACCCGGCGGGCGGAGGAGGCTGAAGGCTGACTTCCCGGCTCTGGCCAATTCCAATGCCTTCAACGCCCCACCCACACCCCGTCGAGCATGGTCCCCGATGCCCGGATGAAATGCCGTGTCGCCGTCAAAATCCTCCGCCACCACGAGGCGGTCCAGATAGGCCTGCGGGTGCGCCCGCAAAAGCACCTCGTCTGTTGCCGCCTCCGGCTTCACCCATTCCAGCGGCAGGACCTGTTGGGTCTTCAGCAGGTCGATCGTCCGACTGACACGGGTGGGACGTTCGGGATGCCCCGGGGCGCGATATTCGAGGCAGCGCTCGTCGGTGATGATATGCATGGCGCAACGCGATTCACCGGGTCATGGGCCATCCGGCGGCGACGAGCCCCTTGTAGCCCCCGATCAGTGAGGAAACGTTGGTGTAGCCCATCTTCTGGGCGGCATCACAGGTCAGCACGCTTCGGAAGCCGCCGCCACAGTACATGACGATCTCCTTCGACTTGTCCGGGAAGCGTGATTCCAGATCCCGCTCCAGGATTCCCTTCCCGAGATGCGTTGCCTCGACGGTGTGCCCAGCAGCCCATTCGCTTTCCTCCCGCACGTCGATCAGAACGAGGGCCGCGTTGGCCTTCTGGCGTTCCCGCAAGGCATCGATCGTCACCTCGTTCACGCGCGTCTGTGCATCCTGCACCAGCTTCAGGAAACCCGGGGAATGTTGCATGGCCGAAGCCTACCGTGCCGGTTCCCGCAACGGAAGCCGCAGAATCAGGAGCGATCAGCGCGCCGCCTTCTTGAGTTCCTTGAGGACCTGAGCCTCGGGCCGCGCGACATAAAATGGGTCCAGGGGATAACACCCGCTGGCCAACCCATTGCGTGGCGCCGTCGTGCATTCACTGAAGGTCCGGCAAATCCCTCGCGCCACCACGGGCCTGCCCGCGGTCGCATCCGCGAGGATCCCCGGATAACTGAGCACCATGCGCCCCATGCCCACCACGTCGGTCCACCCTTCACGGACGACCGCCTGCGCCACGTGTGGCAGGTACTCCTGCAGGTAGGTGTATCCGGAACCCACCACAATCAGATCCCGCGGTGCGCGAGACCGGATTTCCCGCACTGCCTGGATCTGCCGCACCACATCGATCAACGGGTCATGCGCCGGCTGGTAGCCATCGCTCGGCGGATAGGCCGCCGGCCGCAAGAGGTGCGGATTATAGTAGGGCGAGCCAGCGCTGAGGTTCAGCAACCGGATCCCCAGCGACCCGCACAGTTCGGCAAATTGGAAGGTCTCGGTCAGGTCCGGCTCGATGGGCCGCTCGGGGTTCATTCCGAACCCAAAGCGGTACGGCAGACACCCGGTGTAATCCTCCGGAATTCCGGGCCCCAGCTTGCCGGGCTGGCTTCGCGTCGGATCCGGCCGGAAAGGCACCATATCGAAGGCGCTCAACCGCACCCCAACCGCCACGGGGTTCCCATCGGCCCGGATGCCCTCCACGATCTCGCGGAGGATTCGGGTCCGGTTCTCGAAAGTTCCACCGAAGGGTCCCAGCCGGGTGTGGGCACCGAGGAATTCGTGGAGCAGGTATCCATGGCAATGCTTGATGTCGACGAAGTCGGCACCGGCCTCATGAGCCACCCGAGCCGCGCGCACGAAATCACGGATCAGCTCCCAAACCTCGTCGTCCGACAGAACGGGCCCGTCTGAATCGATCTGAAACTTCCGATCCAGGATGGGATGCCGATAGGCGATCCGGGGTTCGAGGCGTTTCTTGTCGTTCGGCCGACAAAACCTCCCGGAATGGGTGAGCTGAAATCCCACCACCAGATCGTCCGTTGATCCAAACGCCTCCCGATGGGCGGCGACCAACCCACGGCGCAGGTCTGCAATGGCCTCTCGGTTCTCGGGCAGCAGGATCAATTGGTTCGGATTCGCACGTCCGTCAGGACGCACCGCCATGGCTTCGCCGCCCCAGATCAACTTCGCACCACTCTGCCCGAAACGTTGCCAGCGTCGGTGCACTTCGGCAGTCGGCTTGCCGTCAGGGGTGGCATCCCATCCCTCCATCGGATGGATCGCCCAACGATTTCCGGGGATCCGTCCGTTCACGTCCGTGCGGACGGGCTGCGTCAGTGGCGACGCAGCACCAGTGAGAAGCGCATCATCGCACGGCAACTCCAGCCCGAGGGCGGATAGATGCTGCCGGAACGCCTCCGGCGATTTGAGCGAGGGAACGCGGGTGAGGACAAAGGGGGCGGCACTCATGAGCAACGGTGCAGCACGTTACCGTACCGACTCACGCCGAGTCACGCCCGGCAACCTGTCAGCCCGGATGCCCGGCGATGGTCAGCACGGCCCCTTGTTGATTCAAGGATCCGGGCAGGCGATGTCGTCATCGCCGTGAGAAGGGGGCTGGAGGGGCGACGAGGACGTCACGACCCCATTGCGAGCCAGATTCGTGACAGGCCCAGCCGTTACTTCAGCTCGAGGCGCAACTGGTACTTGTCGAGGGTGAACCCCTCCGACTGCGCCAACCGGGCAAGCGCCTTGTTGTAATCGGACTTGGCCCGGATGGCCTCGGACTGGGCCGAGGTATAGTCGCGTTGGCGCTGGAGAACGATGAAGCTCGTCGACTTGCCGTTCTCCAGCTTCTTCTCTTCTGCCTGCAAGGCCGCCTCCGAATATTCCATGGACGCCTCGGTCGCCTGCACCCGCTGCAAGGCCGCGTCGGCCGCCTGGATGGCGTTCTCGATCTCGACCATGGCGTTTTGCTCGAGGGACTTGAACCGCAGCAGCAACTGTTCGTTCCGCAGACGGGCCGCCTGATGATCGTTGCGTGCCCGCTTGTTCGTGAACGGCATCGCGATCCGGACGCCCGCGCTGAAATTCGGATTGTTGCGCCGTTCGATGTCGTCCAGCGACGGACCAAAGTTCGAATCGGCACCTGCCACGCCAAAGGATCCCTGCAGGTCCAACTGCGGGAAGAGTTGGTTGCGCGTGAACTTCATCGTCAGGCGCTGTTTCTCCAGTTCCAACCGGTTCCGCAGGATGTCGGGGCGCATCGACAGGCCCTTCTGCCAGCTGTCGATCCGGTTGAATGTCTCCGGAATGGCCACAAGTCGGGCCGTCGGCTCGTACTCGGCGTCCTTCATCCCAGCAAAGTCGTCAGTCGTCAGCCGCTTCAACGCATTCTGGGCGATCGAAAGGCTCTGCTGCGCCGAGATGAGGTCGGACTTCGACCGGGCCACCTGCGCCGCGGCCTCCTTTTCATCCAGTGGCGCCATGGCGCCGACCTCAACGCGCTTCTTGTTCTCCATCAGCGAGCGCTCGGCAAGTTCCAGCGCCTTCTGCTGCACACGGACATTCTCCCGGGCCGCGATCAGATCGTGATAGGCGATCGTCACATCGGTCGCGGTCTGGATCACCTGCGCACGGACGTCGTACTCGCCCTGCTTCAGGTTCCGCTTTTCCAACTGGATGGTCAGTCGGGGCTGGTCGATCCAAAAGTTGCGCAGCAACGGCTGCGTCACCGTCATTCCGACCGACGGGGTATAGAAGAATCCCCGATCCACACCGCCCTGTTCACCGCTTTGGCGATTCATGGCCGCGGTCATCTGGTAGTTCATGCCCGTTGGAATGGCTCCGGTCACCGAGGTATCGAAACGCTCGTTCCACGATTCGTTGGCGGGAGGCTGGAAAGCGCCGATCACGGTCAGCGCTTCGGATTCAGCGAAGGATTGGCGTGCGCCCGCCGACAATGTCGGCTCATACGTCCAATAGGCCGAACTCAGCGTCAATCGCGTCACCATCGGCGTGTACTGTGCGATGCGCACGTCGAGGTTCTTCTGCAGCGCCATCTGCAGGCAATCGTCGAGGGACACCTGCCGGATTTCCGCAGCCGTCAGCGCCACCGGCAAACCGGCGGCGGCAACCGCTGCAACCAACGGACGGACAATACTCATGGATGAGCGAGCGTGAGCCGTGTTCATGATCGAGTCAACGCGGAGGACCGGAGCAATTCCAGTTCCCGGCGCGGCTGTTGACCCGCTACCTGCGTCACGGGTTTCACCCGATTCTCGGCTGCGTGCAAAACAGGTGCATCCACACCCGGCTCAAGCCGCGGGTTCGCCAGTCTCCCCCTCGGCCGAAACTGGCGCTGCATGCCGCCCAACAGGCCCAAGCCCCGAAAGGATGAACACGGGTTGGCTCGCAGCCCGCGAGGCATCGAGGTCCACCAGGAACACCGCGCTCCAGTCGTTCTTCTCCTCGGGATCCACCCAGATCTGTTCGACCTTCCAGGTCTTCCGATCCTCTGACTTCACCACGTGTGTGTGCTGCCGGTTTCGCGCACCCGGATCCATGCAGATCCATTGGTGATCGGCGTAGTAAGGTTCCACCAACGCCTTCAACGCTTCCGGGGTCCACACGCCATTGCCCTCGCCGCGGGTGGTGCCCGGGAGACCGGACAAGGCTTCCTCGAATGCGTCGTTCGCCACCGATCGCAGGAACAGGAACACGCGCGCCCGGATGGCCGCCGTAAAGGCGACCTCGTCGCGCGTCACATCCTTCGCGGCCTCTTCCGCTCCCGGGGGACGCACCTCGGCGGCCGCCGCCTTGGGCGCGTAATCGGGATTCCGCATCTTCTCCCACTCGTCGAGCAGGCTGGAATCGATCTGGCGCAGCATCGTCGACAGGTACTCCTCCATTTCCTGCACCGTCTCGGTCTTCGCCTCGGCGGGCACCGTTTGTCGGAGGACCTTCCACACGCCCATCAGATGCCGGAGCAAGAGACCCTCGACCCGATGGAGGTCATAGATCTTGATGTAGTCGGAGAACGACCGATACGACTCGAACATCTCCCGCGCGATCGATTTGGGCCGGATGTTTTCCTGTCCGACCCAGGGGTGCTTCTCCGAAAACGCATTGAAGGTTTCGTACACGAACTCGCGCTTCGGTTTCGGGTACTCGAGTTTCTCCAACTCGTCCATCCGCTCGTTGTACTCCATCCCGCTGGCCTTCCACTCGGCCATTTTCTGGTCCTTCACCTTGTCCAACTGCCGGCGAAGGATCAGGTCCGGATCTTCCAGGATCGACTCGACAAGCGTGATGACGTCCAGCGCGTAGTCGGGCGCCTCCCGATCCAGCAGGCGCAGCGTGTCCAGCAGGTACAGCGACAGGACCTGGTTGAGCGAGAAATCCTCGGGCAACTCCACGTTCACCCGCACCTTCGCGCCGGTCTCCGTGCGCGGGATCACTTCAACGATCTTCCGATCCAGCAACGACCGGAACAGCTGCCACGCCCGCTTCCGATGGTACTTCTTGGTCGTGGGTGAATCGTGGCAACGGCGGATCAGGTCCTGCATCGCCTGGCAACCGTCCGTGGGACGCGACAGCACATTGAGCAGCATCGCGTGACTGACCTGGAATCGCGATTGCAGCCTTTCGGGCGGGGCCCCAATCAACTTTTGGTAGGTGTTCCGATCCCAGCTGACGAAGTTCTTCTCCGGCGCCTTCTTCTTCACCACCTTCTTCCCGTCCCGCGCCGACTTTTCCTCCAGTTTCAGGTTCTCGACGACGTGTTCCGGAGCCTGTGCCACCACCCAACCCACGTTGTCATACCCCTTGCGTCCCGCGCGACCGGCGACCTGGTGGAAATCACGCGAAGTCAGGATGCCCACCTTCTGGCCATCGTACTTGCAGAGACGAGTGAACAGCACCGTGCGGATGGGGACATTGATCCCCACGCCCAGCGTGTCCGTTCCACAGATGACCTTCAGCAGCCCGCGCTGGGCCAGTTGCTCAATCAGGATCCGGTACTTCGGCAACAGCCCCGCGTGGTGCAGTCCGATGCCGTGGCGCAGCCAGCGCTTGATGTCGGGACCGTACGGACTGTTGAAACGTTGGCCTTCGATGGCCGCGGCAATCGCCGCCTTCTCCTCGCGCGAGGCCACGTTGATGCTCGTGAAATCCTGCGCGCTCTCCGCCGCCTCCGCCTGCGTGAAGTGGACGACGTAGACCGGCGCCTTCCCGTCCGCCACCAACTTCTCCAGCGTCTGCGACAACGGCGTCTCGGAATACGTGAAGTCGAGCGGCACCGGACGCTGCACCGACTTCACCGTCGACACTTCCTTGCCCGTCAGGTTGCGAATTTCGTCCTCGAAGAACGTCGTGTCGCCCAGCGTTGCCGACATCAGCAGGAACCGGGACTTCGACAAGGTCAGCAACGGCACCTGCCACGCCACGCCGCGTTCACGGTCCGAGTAATAGTGGAACTCGTCCACGATCACGTCCTTGAAGACGCACTCAGGCCCATCGCGAAGCGCAAGGTTCGCCAGGATCTCAGCCGTGCAGCACAGGATGGGCGCGTCGCGGTTGATGGTCGCATCCCCCGTGCTCAGACCTACGTTGTCGGGACCGAACTCCTTGCACAGGGACAGCCATTTCTCGTTCACCAGTGCCTTGATCGGGCACGTGTAGACGGAGCGCCGACCCTGGGCCAGCGCCTTGAAGTGCAGCGCCGCGGCGACCATCGATTTCCCCGAACCCGTCGGGGTGTTCAGGATGACGTGTTTCTCCTCGTACAGGTCGAGGATGGCCTGCTCCTGCGCCGGATAGAGCTCCAGGCCCCGCGCCGTCACGTAGTCCAGAAACCGACCCAGAAGGAGGTCGGTTACCGGACGTTCAAGTTTCGGCAGGAAATCGTAGAGCGTCTTGTCCACGGCGGTGGTTCCCCGACTTCAGGGTTTCTTGAGGATCGGCTTCTTCACCACCTCGGCGGCAAACCGACGCCCCCGGATCTCGACTTCAATCCGCGTCCCGGGCTCCGACGCGCCCACCGGGACGTAAGCCATCCCGATGCCGTTGCTCAGAGACGGACTCTGGGTGCCGCTGACCACTGTTCCCACGGACTCACCGCTGACCCAGACCGGATAACCCGGGCGTGGAGGGGCTGACTTGTCCGTCATGCGGAAGGCCACCGAACGGCGGGATACACCCTCGGCTTTCTGCCGGGCCAGCACGTCCCGTCCCACGAACGACACCTTGTCCAGCGAGACGAAGAACCCAAGCCCCGCCTCGATCGGAGTGATGTCGAGCGTCAGCTCGTGCCCGTAAAGCGGGTAGCACATCTCCGTACGCAAGGTATCACGTGCACCCAACCCTGCCGGCTGCATTCCAGCCCCCTTGCCCAGTTCCAGCGAGCGGTTCCACAACGCCTCCACCACCGACGCCGGGACGACCGCTTCGAAGCCGTCCTCACCCGTGTATCCGGTCCGGGCCACCCACACGGGATGCCCATCAAACGACCAGCAGCCCAACTGGTTCTTCTTGAGCTCAGTCACACGGCTGACCGTGGTGCCCGCCGTGGGTGCCCCCGGGAACAGGGCCTCGATGAATTCAACCACCCGCGGCCCCTGCAAGGCGACCGCGCCCGTCGTCGCCGAAACATCCTCGACGCTGACCGGGGCACCCGTCCACACCGCGCGACGCCCCAGCATCCACGCCACG
>CBDIPJ010000030.1:0-57143 GCA_965283655.1 Limisphaerales bacterium
AAGTTTGAAGATTCAGGTTTCAAGCCCCCCCACCACTGCCTCGTGACCTCGTCAGCTACCCCTCCCGATCGTAGCAGACGACGTCAGGAGGCTGTGGAACGAGTCCCTGATTGAAGGCCGGGTGCCCCCACCCGGCGCATCCTCAAACTCCTCCATCCGCCGCGTGAGGGCACGCAGCCTACAGACGAAGTTCCCAGTCCCCAGAATGGGAGGCCGGGGTGGTGACGTCCACGTAGCCCGTTCCCAAAGCCCCTCCCCACGGCGATGAGGACATCGCCTCCCCATCCCAAGGCCGGGGTGGTGACGTCCACGTCGCCCTGTCCCCCCCTCACCCCGCCCCTGAAACCGGCGGCGGCGGCACCATGGTCCGGCCCTTGATGGGATCCGCGGCCAGCAGATCCCCCTGCAACGACCGGTTCTGCGGAACCAGCACGATCTCCGTGCCGCCCTCCAGCAATCCCTGCGTCTCCAGCATCTGGAACAACGCGTTGGCAATCTCCGGGTCGCGTCCGATCTCCCGCAACGCCTCGCCGACAATCCGCGGACGCAACGCCCGCGCCTGGGCGAACGCCACCGCCGCCTGACGCTCAGCCGTCGACGTGATCACGTTCACCTGGTTCGCGCCGTCCTGCTTGATCGCGCTCGTCACCTGACGCAGTCGGTTGACCACCTTCTCCTCGATCTGGCGGATCATGCCCACGTCCCGGAAATGCACCTTCCGGATGTACACCGAACCCAGCCGGTACCCCCACTCCTGCGACTTCGGCGACACGTCGTTGCGCACCGTCAGGCTCATCCGATGCCGGTCGATCATCATCGCTTCCAGCGGCAGGTTGCTCAGGCAACGCACCGCGGCATTCGAGACATTGGCCCCGAGCGACCCGCGCGGGTCCGTGTTCCGGAACAGGTACGCCACCGGGTCCGACACATACATCTCGTACCACACGCCGATGCCCATGGGCGCGCCCTCCTCGGAATTGACCGCCTGGCTGCGCAGGTACGCCTGGTCCACCCGCATGTCCACGCGATGGACCTTGCCGAAGAACCGCACGATGAACGCCCGCCAGCCCAGCAGGGTCACGGGAAAGTGCAGGCCCGGTTCCTCGATACTTCCGATCACCTTCCCGAACAGCACGAACACGAGGCACTCCCGCTCGCGGATGGTCACGTACAGGCCGAAGAGCTTCGCGAAGCCCAGCACCAACGGCACCCCGATCGTCATCCCGAACAATCCGGTCAGGAACCCGATCCCCAGTTCAGCGAGACTATTCATGGGCCACCTCCACCACGGCGCGACGCGCCTGACCAAAGAGTTTCAACCGCACCGACCGCACATATGCCGCGAGCGCTCCCGGCCCGCCCTGCGTCTTCAGGTCGATCAACTGCTGCGACAACGCCCGCAGCGGTTCGACTTCCGCCTGCGCCTTCAACGTCTCGATCTCCACCGCCCGACGCGACTGCACCAGCTTCTGGTCCGCCGACGCCTGCGCGAGGCTGATGTCGGACGACACCTGGTTGTAGGCCGTATTGATCGCCGCGAGGGCCGACTCCACCTCCGCCGGCGGATCAATGCCCGTGATCAACGATGCCTCCAGCACGATCCCGTACCGGGCGGCGCTGGATTCGCACTCGCGATCCATGTGCTCGTTCAGATCGCGGAGGTTCTTCCGGAGGTCATTGATCGAAACGCCGATGGTGGCGTTCGGAATGGCGGCCTCGCCGATCTTGATCTCAGGGGCGGCTGCAGCCGCCGTCGGCGGTGCCGAGAAATTGGCGATGCGCTCGCGCAGGATGGAGATGAAGTACCCCATGACGTGCGTCAGCGGGTTCTTCACCCCGAACAGGAAGGCATACAGGTTGCGCTCGGACACCCGGAACCGGATCTGGCCCGTGAGGCCCGTGTTCAGCTGATCCTTCGTCACCGCTTCCAGCATCTGGCCCGACTGGTTCGCGTTCGGCGTCTCCGGATCGTACGCCATGCTGATCGTCTCCGTGGCCACCACCACCTTGTGGATCTTTTCCCACGGCCACTTGAAGTACGGTCCGCCCGGCGAAATCACCCGCACCTGCGGATAATCGTACCGTTCCCGCTCCTCGCCCTTCAGCGATTCCGCGACCGGATCCGACAACGTGCTCGCTCCCTCGATGCGGTCGGCCCGACCGAAGGAGGTCTTCACCGCGCGTTCGCTCGGCCCGACCGTATAAAAGCCTCCGATCACACAGCGGATCACGAACCACAATCCCGCCCCCAGCATCAATCCGGCGATAAACATCATGCAGTATGGCGCTCCCGCCACCCGTCACCCTGCCCGTTCAGCGAAGGACAAGCCACCTGCATTTGAGCCCCCTCGCGCGGAGGGGAGGATCCCAACACTCCCCCATGGAACGGGGTGGCGACGTCCTCGTCGCCGTTCCATGGCCTTTCCCAAGGCGATGAGGACATCGCCGCCCCGAATCCTTTCCCAAAGGGGGCAGTTTCAAGATGCGCCTTCCAGTACTCGGATGGCCAACCCACTCCAAAAAACTCGAATTCTGGATCCGACAGGCCGCCGTCCTCACCCTCACCACAGCGGCATCGGGCGTAGCCGGTAGAACAGACTTTCGGCCCCCTCCGGCGGCATCGTCATGAACTCCAACAGGCCGCCCGTGCCACGGCGCCGCTCCATCGGCGTCCAACCCGACTCAACCGCAGGGAGGTTCAGCGAACGTTCCAGCACGTAATCCATCTCTGGCCTCGAAGCCACCCGAAGCCGGACGCCTTCCGAACCCAATTCCAACCATTCGATCCTCGGATGGGACATCGTGTCTCCCGGTGCCGTGCCCGCGTCGAACTCGGCCCGGTTGGAATAGCCGTCCCCATCGCCATCCAGGAACGCATCCGCTGGATTCAGGGGGTCCAGACCCATGAGTCGCTCCCAGTCGTCGGCCATTCCATCGAGATCGCTGTCCACCCGGACACCGATGTTCCGCTGCACCCCCGGAGCGCGATCCCGTGGACCGCCGTGGGGAGTCAGCGCGGTCGTGAAGACCGCATCGGCAAGACGATCGAGTGTCACCTCCAGCTCGGTGCTCCCGCCCGCAGCAATCGATCCCAGCGGAAGCGTGACCCCGCCGATCGCTGGGTTGATGGGAAGGTCGATTCCGTCCCGACGTGCGCGGATCACGTTGCCAACCCCCGACAACCCGAGCCCTGCGCGAACGTCCCCGGAGTTCGTCCATCCGGTGTTACGGATCCGATAGGTGAGCGTGTAAGGACGGCCTGCCACCGCGCTGGCCAACTGGCCATCCGTTCCAAGGCGGATGATCTCGGTTTCAAGCACCGATTCCGCCGTTCCGCGGGCTCCGGCCTGATATTCGCGGTGGAAAAGCGCCCCTGCGGTTGCGAGGCGCCGGATTCCTCGAGCCACGGTGACTTCGTCCAACTCGCCGACAAAACCATCCCCGTCCGCTCCGCCCCCGAGCCAAGCCCTGCCGGTTCCTCCAATGGAGACGTCGGCGGAAAGCCCGGCAGGAGACGAGCCGAACAAATCCCAATCGACCTCCATGTCGACCCAGGGTGTCGGCGTGAGGGCGATCTGGAACGAGATCAGGTGCCAACGGCCGTCCCGCATGTCCCTCACAGTGCTACGGGCCTGCCGGGTCACGGTGCCAACGACGAGCATGGGGAGTCCCTCTTGCAACTGGAGGGTCCATCCCGGCATGGATCCGTCCGCCTCGGTCTCAAAGAGGACCATCCGCGACCGGGTCGAAGGCGGCGTACGCATCCACAGGCTCACGGTCAACGCGTTGGATTGCCCGGGGCGCAGCACCAGGTCCTCCGAAGCCATGATGTCAATGCGTCCATCGCCGTCGAAATGGAATGCCTGCCGATCCAGGCGAGGGACGAAGGAGACGCCCCGGTTCGTGGTTTGAAGCCGGCCCAAGGCATCGCTGGCATCGCCTTCACCTCGCAACCAGGCAATGCGTCCCGGGAGTGGTGCCGCAGCGGCCTCTGACGCCTCCACGACACGTTCGACCCAATTGTTGGCTCCGGATGGATCTGGCTCCGCACGGGTGACCTCGGCAACAAAGCGGGTGGTCCTTGGAACACCCCCGCTCGAACGATCGGCCAGCAACCGCAGATCCAGGGTGGCCGATTGCCCCGCTTCCAGGGTGCCAAACCGCGCCCGGACGACAGGTGGGGCAACGCCAATCGTCCGCTCCACCTGAGCGGTTCCCTGGACACCCGCAGCTCGCCGTTGACATCCAGGATCGCCTCGAAATGGTACGGAATGACCACCCTCAGCTGGACATCCGTGGAAGCCGCAGGCCCAGGATTGGTCACGATGATCTGCTGTGAAAACATCTGCCCTCCGCCAACAAGCGGACTCCCGAGGATGTAGGACTCGATGCGCAGGTCGTTGCCCACCTCGAACTCCAGCGGCGCGTGCACGCCCACGTGGCCCGAGCCATCGGTGACGTAGAGACTCATCCAGCGTGCGGGGTCAGCGATCGTGATGGATCCCCGCCAGACACCCTCCACGAACCCGGTTGCGGTCGAAGGCGTCACGGACTGGGGCGCTCCGTCCACGAAAGCCAGCTTCATGTAGCGATTGGTCGTTTCGCCGATCCCGAGGTGCCAGGCGGCGGCGTTACGGGGATTCGACTGCCCAACCCGTTGGTAGACCAACGCCTCATCCGCTGGGCCCACCCGTCCGAGGGCGGGGAACGTCGGTCCATTCCAGACCCACGGTTCCAAAGCCGTCGGAACGCGGATCTGACGTGGATCCGCACCACCCGCCCCGAAAAAGTCCACCACTTCGCCCGTATCCTTCTGGAGCAGGACCCCGATGCACAGTTCGGCGACGGGCACCGGACCGTTCCACGCAGGGCCCCACCGTGGCGAGCGGATCAGGAACTCGCGGAAGGTTCCCCAAGGCCGTTCATTGAGGGTGAACAGTGTGTTCGCCGGAATCACCGTACCGGGCGGGAAAACAAAGGACTGCTGGGGCAGCGGCCACCGGAAGTTCTCATAAATCCACACCTTCCAACCGGAGATGTCCAGATCCTGACCGCTGGTGTTCCAGACCTCGACAAGTTGATCGGTGCGGGAGTGGTGAATCTCCGCGATGACCAAGGGTGATGGATGCCCCGAATCCGTCGGCCGGCCCAGGCGCACGGCACCCAGAGAAACGCTTCCGGAGAAATTCGAGACCACCTGACCGAAGCCATCGATCGCACGCAATTCCACCGCGATCGGCTCGCCCGGCCGCTTCACGCCCGAGGGTACGCTCCACTCGAAGCGTTGGACCCGGTCCCGCAAACCGTCGTCATTCATGATCACGCCCGCCGCCGTCCGGTCCACGAGCCTGGCAGCACCCGTTGATTCTGGTCCCAGTGCGATTCCCAGAAGGAACGCTTCGTTCACCTCCTCGATCATGTCCGTCAC
This sequence comes from Limisphaerales bacterium, assembly GCA_965283655.1. Taxonomy (GTDB): domain Bacteria; phylum Verrucomicrobiota; class Verrucomicrobiia; order Limisphaerales; family UBA9464; genus UBA6176. The sequence goes on from CBDIPJ010000030.1 coordinate 5,429, forward strand.
GATGGGAACACGGATCTCGGCGTTGCGGACCCCGGCAGCGATCGACACAGACCCGGAACTGGCGGCGAAGTCATCCGGGAAAACGGCGGTCCCGTTGGTCGTGGCCCAGGCGAGCGTGATCGGCGCGAGCAACTGTCCGCGAACTTCAATGGGGAACACCAACTCGGACACACCGCTGTCACCTTCCGCCACATGGGCATCGCCCACGCGGATCGACGGCGGCGTGGTGTCCTCGCTGTTGAGCAGGATGAAACCAACATCCCCCTTGGCGGCCGCATTTCCACCCTTGCCGCCAGCTCCGGCAGCAGCGGCAGACTCAGGAACCCCCATCAACCCGATCAAAGCCCAAACCAGGCAGACCCAGGTTGCCACACGGGAGGGACTCATCCCGCCTCTGTCAGGCAGCGGGAAATTCGGTAGCCCGGATTCGTGTCCATTCGTCAGGATGAACGGAAGTCCCCGGCTTGTGTGGGTCATCGGTTGCATGCGTTGAGCGAAAGCATTCACCAACCGGCCGAAACAGCAACCCCCCCCTTGAACCTCCCGGCAAAAGCGGATTGCAACCGCGCTGCTCCGGGCTTCTGCTGACGCAGAGACCGCATGTCCGACGAACATGAATCCCGCATCGGAACGACCCGACTCCGCCTTGTGACCGGCGACATCGCCCTTCGCAGGGTGGTCGGGTTCCTGTCCCACGTCGCCCACCCATGCGGGACGGCATCCAACGGCTGAGAACCCACCCGCCATCCGCGATGGAACCCGGCGACGACCAAAAGCAGCACGAGACCTTTCCTCCGACGCGATGGAGCCTCGTGCTCGACGCGGGCGAGGACGATCCCGTGGCACGCGCCACGTTCTGTCATGCCTACTGGTTCCCGCTCTATTGCTATGCGCGTCGGACGGGCAAGGGCGTCGAGGACGCCGAGGATCTGACGCAGGCGTTCTTCGAGCGGATGCTCGCGCGCGATTTCCTCGCCCAGGCGAAGAGCAGCCGCGGGCGACTGCGCACCTTCCTCCTTCGCTGCTTCGCCAACTTCATGGCCGAGCAATGGCGACGCGACACGAGTCAGAAGCGGGGTGCCGGAAAGCCAGCGCTGGCCATCGACGCGCTGTCGGCCGAGGAACGTCTGGCGCTGGAACCGCACGACACCTCCACGCCCGAACTTGAGTTCGAGCGCGCGTGGGCCCGCGAACTCCTGCGTCAGGCCGTCGACCGCCTCGAGGCCAGCTACCAGGCCGCCGGAAACACCGCGGTCTTCCACGCCCTGCGCGACCATCTCACGGACGGCTCCGGCGAGACCGGTTATGACGGGATCGCCGCCGGCCTGGGCATCTCCGAACCGGCGGCACGCTTCGCCGCCTTCAAGCTCCGCCAACGCTATCGCCAGACCTTGCGCGACCTGATCCGGGACACCGTCGCAGACCTCGACGAGGTCGAGTCCGAGGTGGCGCACCTGCGTGGGTTGTTCTGATATCCCGCACCATGGCCATCAGCCCGACATGCCCCCGGTGCGGTGCGTCCCTGAGGCCGGACGAGCGGGATTGCGCCCGTTGCCTCCTCGACGCCGCTGGCGCGGGCAATGAGGAGGAACGGATCTTCCAGGCCGCGCTGCAGTGCGAACCCGACCGCCGGAAGGCCTTCGTGCAGCAGGCAACGAAAGGCGATCCCGAGCTCCGCGAGGCCGTCGAGATGCTCCTCGCGGGCCACGCGGAAGCGGGCGGCGACCCCGACGACGCCGGCCCGGTCTACGGGGATTTTTCCGGCGCGGAGGACGCTTCCGCTGCGGAGGAACCAGGCCTCCAGATCGGCCACTTCCGTCTCATCCGTCGCGTGGGCGAAGGCGGGATGGGAACCGTCTGGCAGGCGGAACAGACCGCGCCTGTCCGCCGGACCGTCGCCCTCAAGGTGATCAAATGGGGCATGGACACGCGGGATGTCGTGCGCCGCTTCCAACGCGAGCGCCGTACGCTCGCCCTCCTGAACCACCCGAACATCGCCCAGGTATACGAGGCCGGTTCCACCGCCACCGGGCGGCCGTACTTCGCGATGGAATTCGTCGCGGGCCCGCCCATCACCGAGCACTGCCGGAAGGCCGGACTCGACGTCCCATCGACACTGCGGTTGTTCCGCGACGTTTGCGCCGCCATCGAACACGCCCACCAAAAGGGCGTCATCCACCGCGACCTCAAGCCTTCCAACATCCTCGTCGCCGACGGCGTTCCGAAGGTGATCGACTTCGGCCTCGCGCGGGCAACGCAGGAATCCGGGAGCGGTTCCCTCCTGACCCGCGCGACCCAGGCGGTCGGCACGCCCGCCTACATGAGTCCGGAGCAGGCCCGGACCGCGGGAACGGACGTCGACACCCGCACGGATGTCTACTCCCTCGGCGTGGTGTTGTACGAGGTGCTCACCGGCACGCCGCCCTTCGATCCCGAACGTCTGGCGAAGAGTGACCTCGCCGGAGTGCAACGCATCCTCCAGGAAGAGGAACCGCCCACCCCCAGCGTCCGCGTGCGTTCCTCGCGTCGGAACATCATCGCTCCCGCCGAGGAACAGGACCTGTCGCCGCTCACCGGTGGCGACCTCGACCAGGTCGTGATGAAGGCCCTGCGCAAGGATCGCGAACAGCGGTACCCCAGCGCCGCCGCCTTTTCCGACGACCTCCAGCGCTATCTCGACGGCGAACCGGTCTCCGCCGTTGCCCCGACATTTCGTTACCGCGCCTCGCGGTTCATCCGACGCAACCGGGGCGCAGTGGCCGCCGCGGGAACGGTCCTCGTGGCGTTGCTGGTCGCCCTGACGGTCAGCCTCGCCCAGACCCATCGGGCGCGGGTGGCCCTTGCCGGCGAAGTGCGGGCCCGCGAGGAAGCCACGTTCACGGTGGCCGACATGTACTTGCGGTCCGGCCTGGCCGCGGCAGGGACGGAATCCCCGAACCACGCCGCCCTCTGGTTTGCCAACGCCGCGATCATCGGTGCCCGCGACCAGGAACGCACCGTGTTGAACCGGATGCGCGCCGCCGCCTGGCGCAATGACTCCCACACACCGGTCCGCGCCATCGACACGGGCTTCAAGTATCTCGAAGGCATCTCGTGGAACCCACGCCTGCCAGCGGTGCTGGTGCAATCATCCGGCACGCCCACCGCACGCGTCTGGGACCTGGAGCGGGAACAACCCTGGGCACCCGGCGAACGCTCCCGGGTCGCCGCGGCCGCCTGGGATCCCACCGGGGAGCGGATCGCGATGATCGAGGACGGAGGGCTCACCGTACGGGAATATCCCTCCGGAAGCGACCTGGCCCGACTGGCCGATGTCGACGGGGAGTTCCTCCGGTGGGACCCCACGGGTCGCTGGCTGGCGGTGGGGAGCACTCTCTGGGACTGGCGGACAGGTGAACTGCGGCGACTGCCCAACATCGCCGGAACGATGTCGTTCAGTCCCGACGGTCGGTTCCTCCTGGCCTGCCATGAGGGTTTCGCCGGGATCTGCACCATGGCGGATCCGGGCGCTTTCCTCCATCCCCCGGTGCCGTGCACGCCGCGGCCTCCTGCTGGATTCCTGGGCGACGGCGAACTCTTCGTCGTGGGCCTTCCCGCCGGCGGCCTGAGGATCCATCGGACCACCACCGGCGAGGTGGTGGGCGAACACCCGGCAACCAGTGAGAATGAAGGCGCGGGAAGCCCCCTCGCCTTCAGCCCCGACGGTCGCTGGATCGCGCGGAACAGCGCCCCGGCGCTCGATCGAAATTCCGGCAGGCCGGCGGGCTTCCCGAATGTGTCCGGCCTGTCCACGGCCGCCGCGTTCAGCCGGGACGGTACGATCCTCGCCCGCGGCGGATACGATCGCCGGCTGGAACTCTGGTCCATTCCCGACGGCCGGTTCCTGGGCCAGGTCGGCCACCATCACTCCGCCGTGCTCAGCGTGGAATTCTCCCCGGACGGCCGGTTCATCGCGTCGGGTGAGAACGGCCTGCTCCGGGTCTGGCGCATTGCCAGGCCGACGCTGGCCACATCGATCCGGCACGAATCCACCACGCGCGCGGCGCTCTCGCCGGATGGCCAATGGGTCGTCGCGGCGGGACACGGCCACCAAAGCAGCACCACGCGTTCAACCCGCGTCCACGCGGTCCGCACTGCGCAGCCCGCGGGTCCCGAACTGGCGGCCAACGGCTGGATCCTCGACGCCCGCTTCCAACCCTCAGGAACCTCGCTGGCCATGGCCGTCAGCACCGTCGCCGGACGACCGGACTCAGGCACGGGACCATCGGGCGGCACGGGCAACATCCAGCTCTGGGACTTCGCCGCGGGCACCCGGGGCTCCAACCCGATCCCCATGCCATCGGAGCCGCGCAGCGTGGCCTGGCATCCGGAGGGCCGTTTGCTGGGTGTCCTTTGTGCGGGCGGACAAGGGATCGAGATCGACGTGGAGACGCGCACACTCCGCGAGCTCTTCCACCTGGCGGTCAACCCCGAGGAAGCGCGAACGGCCAGCAGCGGGGAATGCACCTACAGCCCGGACGGACGGATCTTCGCCGCCTGGGGATTCCACCAGCGGATCCACCTGTTCGATCGCGTCAACTCACGCGAGCTCATTCCCCCGATCGAGCCCTTGTCCACCACGCTGGCCCTGTCCTTCCACGGGAACACCGCTGTGCGCGCCGTCGGGGCCAGCGAGATGCAGATCCGCTTCCACGACACCTCCACGGGCGCCGCGACCCCACCCGCCATTCCGTACGTGGCCTGGCCCTTCGTCTCGCGCTTCAATGAAACCGGCGAATTGCTCCTGACCGCCGGCGGCGGCGGGCTCGCCCAGATCTGGCATTGGAAGCAGGCACGGCTCGCCTGCCCCATGCTGCCCCACGCCGATGCCGTCCTCGCCGCCTGCTTCGTCCCGGGAAAACCCTGGGTCATCACCGGCTCCCAGGACGGCATCGTCCATTTCTGGGACGGGCGCACGGGCATGCGCCTCCGTCCACCCCTGCGACGCGACGGAAGCATCAGCGGACTGGAAGTGACGCCGGACGGCCGAACCCTGGTCGTGAGCGGCTGGTTCGACCGGAACTTCGAACTGGTAGACCTCACCGCGGCCCTCCCGGAACCCGACCTCGACCCGGAAGGCACCCGGCTCCTCAGCGAGATCGACGCCGGAGCCGTGGTCCATCCCGGCGGAGGACTCGCCCAACTGGCCCGACCCGAGTGGATGGAGAAATGGCGCGAGTTCCGGCAACGCCATCCCGATTACCCGGGCCATCGGCTGGGACTGTAGAGTGGGGAAGTTTCCGGAAGTCCCAAGTTTGAAGTTTCAAGTTTCAAGCCCTCACAAGGCGTAGCCGACGACGTGAGGAGGCGGGTGGAAGAAGTCCCAAGTTTGAAGCCAGTTCCAAGTTCCGTCCGTCTTGAAACTTGAAACTGAAAACTTCGAACTCACGTTGAAGGCTGGGTGCGTACCGTGCTCGTGCCCCGAAGGGGCAACAGGTGAAAGCCAACAACTGAGGTTAGCCGTTCAAGGGATTTTTCGATCAGGCAGCCATGGTTTTCAGCCTCCTGGCCAACGGGGAATTCCGTCGCTCCAGCGCCTTCAGGTACTCCGTCTCGTTGTACGGTTTCCGATCCTGCCAGCACTTCCACAGGATCCGAATCCACTTGTACGCCAGACTCCGATAGATCGCCCAGTTGCCCTTTCCCTTCTCCAGCTGCTCCTCGTGGTACGCCGCCGCCCACGCCGATACCCTCGTCGTGCAACGCGCCCATTCTACGAACGTTTGCCTCAGGAACTGCGGTGCCAGCATTCGCCATCGCACACGCGAGGTCTTCCCGCTCCGTTCCAGCACGGGCGCCACCCCAGACAATCGTTGCAGGTTCTCCGCACTTTCGTAGCGCCCTCGGTCGCTCCCGAAGGCCGCCAACAGGCGCGCCGCCAGCACGGGCCCGGCTCCAGGCAGCTCAGTGAACAGGCTCGCATCGGGATGTTCCTTCATCGCCTCAGCTATCTGCTCTTCGACAATCCCCACGTGCTTGACCCGGACCTTCAACTCCTCAACAAGGCTGGCCAGCTCGAGTTTCCAGATCTCGTTCCGGACCGTATCGACTGTCACAAACTTTGCCTCCGCAATGAGCTTCAACCGTTCCTCGACTGACACCGTGCTCCTCACGTTGTGCTTGTGGTAGAACTGCTTGATCGTCGCCGATCGGCAGCCCTTCAGTTCCACCAAGCTTGGCCACCGGGTCAGGAAATCCATCGCCATCTCCGAGTGCAAACTGGCTCCAACCAGTTCCAATGCCTGAGGAAAGTACTTCTTGAGCAGGCCATCCAGCTGGTTGGTCAGCTGTGTGCGTCGATTCACCATGTCTCGCCGCAACATGGTCAGTTGTTCAACCCGGGCCGTGGCGGCATCCAGGACGTGCACCCGTCGCAACTTGTCCCGATGGTTCTCAACCAACTCCAGCAGGACCTCAGCGTCGGGGCGATCATCCTTGGCACCGGAAGGAGTGAAGGCGTTGCGCATGCGCGATGAAGTCGCCGGATGAATCCCGTAGACGTGAATCCAAGGACACTCCAGCAACTGTGAGAACACAGGCCCCTTGGTCCCTTCCACAGCCACGCACAATGTCCGCCCGCCAAAGCGTGTCTCGGTCGTTTGCAGCCATTGGTAAATGGCTTCGGGCGTGGCCGGAAGGGTCAGGTGTTCCACGTCTTGGGAACCGCCTATCCGCAGGGCGATGGTGTGGGCTTGGTAGCCCCAATCCCAGCCGATGCATGCGGCTGGCGGATCGGATGGAATGTTTGATCTGGCAGTCATGGTGGATGGCATGTTTTGTGGGTTGGCGATGCGGGTCGCAGTTCGTATTGAGGGTCCTCTAGGGACGGCAACTGAGTATTCGTACCCGCATCTTGAAGACCGGCTCCGGTCGTAGCTTGGCTTTTATTCGTTCGACGAACTCGGGGTCACGTACGTGCCGGAGCCGGTCTTCAGGATGCGAACAAACGGGAGAAAAATCAGGGGGCATCTCCTCCCCCAGCCCCCCTCCTGGCGTGGTTGCTCACAGGGGGCTGTAGGGGAGTTGGGGAAGGACTCCCCTGCCCCCTGTGAACAACCACGGCTTTCCAATACGGGGTGAAACCCCGGGGATCACGCCACACAACGACCTCTGTGCCCTGAAAGGGAACACGGCACAGGGTGGCTGTGGTCCCGTTCGCCCCGTTGGGGCGAGGTGTCATGGGGTGGGATGACCCAAGGTTCCGCTCCGCTCCACCTTGGGCTGTCGCCGTGCGCCGCGTTGCGGCGAGGGCGGGCGCGGGATGCATGTCCGGGGGCGCGTCCCCTGACCCGCACGCCCTCCCCTACGCCGGAGGCGTTGCAGCCGATAGCCCCGGGTTGGCGCGACCGCGCCTACCCGGGGTTCTTGCGTGTTGAAGGGCACGCACCCCGAAGGCGGTGCGGAGATCCACACTCCCTCCTGCAACCCTTCCAGGGTTGGTGACCTGTTCCGTCGTTTCCCGGGGTGCGCTTCGCGACCCCGGGCTACCCGCTTCAATGTCACGTCCTGATTAAAACTTGTCACTTTGCCGACTGGACTCCCGTCGTCTTTGGCTCCCCCCAGGGCCCTCCGGGCCCTGCCCCCCCGGCCCCCCCGCTGGGGTGAGGTGTAGCTGCGGTGAGCGTAGCGAACCGCAGCGGAGCCGATCCCCAGCGGGGGGGCCGGGCCGCGTCTTCACTTCGCCCGCCTCGCCCTTCCTTCCTCGTACATCTCTGCCGGCCTCCTTCCTCCTATCGCGTTGTGTGGCCTCAGTTCGTTGTACGCCTGGATCCCTTCCTTCACCGCCTTCTTCGCCTCTTCGGCCGTCTCAAAGCATCCCTCCATCCCGTATTCCCACTTCAACGTACCTATCACACGCTCCGCTTTCGCGTTCTCGTAGCAGTGCATCTCCTCCGTCATGCTCACCCGGCACCCCGCTGCCAGCAGCCTCGCAACGTACTCATGGCAGCAGTACTGGCTTCCTCGATCCGTGTGGTGAATCGGCCTCAGATCCTCCTTCTTCAGCCGGCCCAATGCCTCCATCAACGCTTTCTGGCACCCGATCGATTCCATCGTCTCCCCCACGTAACTCCCCACGATCATTCTCGACCACACGTCCATCACAACGGACAGAAACACGAATCCACTCCCCGTCCTCACGTACGTCAAATCCGCCACCCACGCCTGGTTCGGCTCCGTCACCACCAGATCCCGGATCTCATTGCGAAACACCGGCAGGCTGTGCCGGCTTTGCGTTGTCCGCTTCGTTCGGGCATACCGCTTCACCAACCGATCATTCTCCCTCAGCACACGGAACATCCGGTCCCTTCCCAGCTCGATCCCGTTGCTCTGGAGCGACTGCCTCGTCACCCCCAGCAGCTTGCGGCAGCCCATCCTCGGGTGGATCCGCCTCTGCTCGTCCACTGCCTTCAGCACCTCTGCCTCAGCCACCGCCTGGCGCTTCCGCTCCGCTCGGCACTGATAGTAATTCTGCCGGCTCATCCGCACCACACGGCACGTCGCCTTCACCTCATGCCCGGCCTCTGCCAGCGTCCTTACAAGTTCCCATCGAACTTTTTTTTAAACTCCTCAACTCCCCCAAGCCCTCCTCTCTCGCACGCCATCTTCAAGAACTCTTCCCCTACCAGCGTCCGCAGCTTCTCTTCTCCAAGGGCCTGCTTCAGCTGCCTCACCTCCCGTTCCAGTTTCTGGATCCGGTCCGCCTCCCCGACTGCCTCAACACGCATGACTTTTCTCATCAGATGCTCTTTTCCGTACGCTTTGAGCCAACTCGCCACCGTCCCGTTTCCACGGATTCCATACCTCCGGTGCGCATCGGCCAACCCCGTAAACTCGCCGGCCTCGTACTCACGGACCACCTGCACCTTGAACGCCTCGCTGTACCGTCGCACTACCCGTTTATCCAGTTTTCCAGTTCGCATCGTGTCAACCTACGGCCGGACCGCGCAGGCCTCTGGAAACTGGCAACTGGCCTCTGGAAACTCCCTTTGGAGGCCCGGCTTCAAACTTGAAACTTCAAACTTCAAACTCCCCCCAAACAAATCTCATTCCCGCCGCTAACGGATCCGCTCCTTTCTCATAGAAAGGAGTAGACCATGAATCGCTGCGACCTTCCCCGACCCCTGGCCTGGGCCTTGGCCATAGGCCTGGCGACCGTACGTCTCGCCGCCGCATCGCCCGTCTCCTCCGGGTTCACCTACCAGGGTCGCCTGGGCGAGTCCGGCGCGCCCGTCACCGGCAACTTCGAGTTCCGCTTCCGCCTCCTCGACGCCTCCGCCGACGGCCTCCAGGTGGGCCCCATCCTCACCAATGCCCCCGTCACCGTGACGGAGGGCGTGTTCCATACCACGCTGGATTTCGGACTGTCCCCCTTCGCCGGGGATGCGCGCTGGCTGGAGATCGGCGTGCGCCCGGCCGGCAGTGCCGCCGCATGGACCGTGCTCTCACCACGGCAACCACTCACCGCAACGCCGTATGCGCTGTTTGCCGTGAATGGGGTGCCGGGGCCGGTGGGGGCCATGGGACCTATGGGACCTATGGGACCAATAGGACCAATAGGACCCGTGGGACCCAGAGGTAACCCCGGCACCAACGGTCTGCCCGGTGCGACCGGCCCGGCCGGGCCTCAGGGTGTCCCGGGCAACACAGGCCCAGCGGGCCCCCAAGGTCCCCTTGGCCTCACCGGCCTCACCGGTCCACAGGGTCCCATTGGTCCCATTGGCCCCAAGGGTGACCCCGGCACCAACGGCACGAATGGCTTGGCCGGTGCCACCGGCCCGGCTGGAGCCCAAGGCATCCCCGGTGTGGCCGGCCCACAGGGTCCCATCGGTCTCAACGGAGCCACCGGCCCTGCCGGCCCCCAAGGCACCGCTGGCGTGGCCGGCCCCACCGGCCCCACCGGTCCCACCGGGGCCACAGGGGCGCGCGGACTCACCTGGCGCGGCACCTGGACTGGCACGAGCAACTACCTCCTCGGCGATGCCGTCGTGCTCAATGGAACCTCCTGGTTCGCCAGGACGGCCAACTCCAACGCCGCCCCAATCCTCGGCAGCCCCAACTGGGACCTCCTCGCCGACAAGGGAGCCAGCGGCACCAACGGCCTTCCCGGTGTCGCCGGTACCACCGGCCCTGCCGGGCCCCAGGGTATCCCGGGCAACACAGGCCCAGCAGGCCCCCAAGGCCCCATTGGTCTCACCGGCTTCACCGGCCCTGCCGGCGCCCAAGGCATCCCCGGTGCCACCGGCCCACAGGGTCCCACCGGCCCCACCGGTGCCAAGGGCCTGAACTGGCGCGGCCCCTGGCTTGCGGGCACTTCCTACTTCACCGGTGACGCCGTCTCCGACGGCGGTGCCTCCTGGATCGCCAAGATCGGCTCCACCGGCGTCACGCCGGCTGTCGGCATCGCCTGGGACCTGATCTCGGACAAGGGATCCACGGGATCCACCGGCCCTGCCGGCGCCCAAGGCCTCCCCGGGGTCGCTGGCCCACAGGGTCCCATTGGGCCCATTGGTCCCATTGGTCTCACCGGCCCTCAAGGCCCCACCGGCCTCACCGGCGCAACCGGCCCCACCGGTCCCCGCGGACTCACCTGGCGCGGCACCTGGACCGGCACCAGCAACTACGTGCTGGGGGATGCCATCGTCCTGAATGGCGCCTCCTGGTTCGCCAAGGCACCCAACTCCAACGCCGCCCCAATCCTCGGCAGCCCCAACTGGGACCTCCTCGCCGACAAGGGAGCCAATGGTGCCAACGGCCTCCCCGGCGTGGCCGGCCCTCAGGGTCCCACCGGTCCCATTGGTCCCATAGGTCTCACCGGCCCGGCAGGCCCCACCGGCCCCCAAGGCAGCCCCGGTTCGGCCGATGCCTGGAGCCGCACTGGCAACGCGGGGGCCAACCCGACCAACGGCACCTTCCTCGGCACCACCGACAACCTGCCGCTGGAATTCAAGGTCAACGGAACCCGCGGCCTCCGGCTGCAGCCTGCCGCAGACGGCACCGTGCATGTCATCGGCGGACACAGCGGCAATGTCGTGAGCGGGTCCAACGCGGGGACCATTGCCGGCGGCGGAGGCGACGGCGCGAGCATCAACAAGGTGGTGAACAGCTTCGGCTCGGTGGGCGGAGGGAGGGCGAACACCGCCGGCTACGAAGCGGTGGTCGCTGGTGGAAGCGTCAACACCGCCAGTGGAGATCAATCGGTGATTCCAGGTGGAAAGTTTAACGTCGCCGCAGGGCAAGCATCTTTCGCGGCGGGCTTTCGTGCCCAAGCCAATCACCACGGCAGCTTCGTCTGGGGGGACAGAAACTTTGGTGCCGACTTCGCCTCCACGGCCGAGAACCAGTTCCTCATCCGCGCCACCGGCGGGGTGGGCATCGGCAAGAACAACCCCGCCACCGCGCTCGACGTGAACGGCACCGTCACGGCCACCCGCTTCATCGGCGAGGGCAGCGGCCTGACCGGAATCAGTGCGGCCAATGTCACCAGCGGCACCGTGCCCGCCGCCGCGCTGGACAATGCCTGGAAAGCCACCGGCAACGCCGGCATCAACCCCGCCGTGAATTTCCTCGGCACCACCGACAACCAGCCGCTGGAATTCAGGGTCAACGGAACCCGCGGCCTGCGGCTGCAGCCTGCGACACAGGGCACCGTGCATGTCATCGGCGGCTACAGCAATAATGTCGTGAACGCCAATCTCTCGGGGACCATTGCCGGTGGCGGCAGCGCCACGTTGATCAACCAGGTGACGAAAAGCTACGCCACGGTGGGCGGAGGGGGAGGAAACACCGCCGGCGGGGAGGCTTCGACCGTCGCTGGCGGACAACGGAACACCGCCAGCGCCATCAATTCGACCGTCGCTGGTGGAATTAAGAACACCGCCAGCGGCGCTGCCTCCATGGTTCCGGGTGGATACCAAAACACCGCCGCCGGTGATGGCTCCTTCGCGGCGGGCACTCAAGCCAAGGCCAACCACGACGGCGCCTTCGTCTGGGCTGATCTTAACTTTACCGACTTCTTCTCCACCGCCCCCAACCAGTTCCTCATCCGCGCCGCCGGCGGGGTGGGCATCGGCACGAACAACCCCGCCACCGCGCTCCACGTGAACGGCACCGTCACGGCCACCGGCTTCACCGGCGACGGCAGCGCCTTGACCAGAGTCGCCAAGCTCGGTGCCGCCAACACGTTCACCGCCAACCAGACGATGACCGGCAGCGTGGGCATCGGCACGGACAGCCCGGCTGACCGGCTCCACCTCGTCGGGCAGGGCATCCGCGCACGCGTCCAGAGCACCGACGCCACCTTTGCCGGTTACATCGCCAAGAACAGCGCTGCGGAATGGTTCACCGGCGTCGGCGGGATTGGTGGTGAGTGGGTGCTTCATCAGAACTCTCCTTCGTCCGCACCCCGTCTGGTGGTCACCACCAGCGGCAGGGTCGGCATCGGCACCGAAACGCCCGCAACGGCCCTGCACGTGAAGACCGACGCCCCCAATGCCGGCGTGGCCCGGTTTGACAATCGGCATCCAGGCGGCTTCGCGGGTATCTACTTCGACGAGGACAACCAGTATCGAGGCCTTGTTGGGTATGTGAACAGCCAGTCCGTTTTCGGCGGTCCTGGCACGATGCAAATGGCAGCCCGCGGCAGCCTTGTGTTTTCAGCCGAACCGGCAGGCTTTTTCACCGAGCGGATGCGCATCAATGGCACGAACGGCAACGTGGGCATCGGCACCGACACGCCCGCCACCCGGCTGACCGTGGCCACGGCCACGGCCAGCTACGGTATCGAGCACACCGACGGCACCCGCCGCCTCAGCACCTACCTGTCGACCAGCGGCGGCTGGTTCGGCACCCGCGGCCCGGATCCGCTGAACTTCTTCGTCAACAGCGGCGGCGCCGCCATGACCATCCTGACCAGCGGCAATGTCGGCATCGGCCGCAGCCCTTCTGCGAACAGGCTTGAGGTCGAAGGCAACGCCTCCAAGACGACCGCGAGCGGCTGGGCCGCCAATTCCGACCGCCGCATCAAGCAGGACATCCGGACGGTGGAAAGCGCCCTCGACACCCTGGACCGCGTCCGGCTGGTGAGCTTCCGTTACACCGACGACTACCGCGCCGCCCATCCCTCGATCACCGACCGTCCCTACCTCAACGTCATCGCCCAGGAGTTCGCCGAGGTCTTCCCCGACCACGTCCAGTCCAGCGGCGAGAAGCTGCCCGACGGCTCCGAGATCCTCCAGGTCGACACCTATCCCCTCACCATCTACACCGCCGCCGCCGTTCAGGAACTCAAGGACCGGGTCGAAACCGAGGTGGCCGGACTCCGCCAGGAAAACGCCGCCCTCAAGGCCCGCCTCGAACGCCTCGAACAACTGCTGCTCAAAGCCAAGTAGGGGGATTTGCCAGTTTCCAGATTCCAGTTCCGTGCCCCGAAGGGGCAACCGGTGAAAGCCCGGGGTGGAACCCCGGGAACCACACCACACAACGTGCTCTGTGCCCTGAAAGGGCACACGAAACAGGGTGCGTGCGTTCACCGTTCGCCCCGTTGGGGCGAGGTGTCATGGGGTGGGGTGACCCAGGGTTCCGCTCCGCTCCACCCCGGGCTTTCGCCGTGCGCCGCGTTGCGGCGAGGGCGGGCGCGGGATGCATGTCCGGGGGATGCGTCCCATGACCCGCACGCCCTCCCGTACGCCGGAGGCGTTGCAGCGGATAGCCCCGGGTTGGCGCGACCGCGCCTACCCGGGGTTCTTGCGTGGTGAAGGGCACGCACCCCGAAGGCGGTGCGAAGATCCCTGCCCCCTGCTGCAACCCCTCCAGGGTTGGTGATCTTTTCCGTCGTTTCCCGGGGTATCGCTTCGCGACCCCGGGCTACCCGCTTCAACGCCTCCGGCGTAGACCTCCGGCCTCTGGAAACTGGCAACTGGCCTCTGGAAACTCCCTTTGGAGGCCCGGCTTCAAACTTGAAACTTCAAACTTCAAACTCCCCCGCAAACAAATCTCATTCCCGCCGCTAACGGATCCGCTCCTTTCTCATAGAAGGGAGTAGACCATGAATCGCTGCGACCTTCCCCGACCCCTGGCCTGGGCCTTGGCCATAGGCCTGGCGACCGGCTTTCGCGTCCTGGCCCAGACCTCCGGCCTGACCATCGCCCCGGCGTCCATCGATGGCGGTGGCGGCCTCAGTTCCGCCGGCACCTACACCCTCGCTGGCACGGCCGGCCAACCCGATGCCGGCACCCTCTCCGGCGGCAAGTACGCCCTCGAAGGGGGCCTCTGGCCTGGCCTGCTGACCCGCGTCGTGATCCCGGACGGACCCACCCTCCAGATCGTGTCCTCCGAGTCCGTGGTGACCATCTCGTGGACGCCCGCCATCGCCGGGTTCGTCCTCCAGGAAGCCGATGCCCCCGAAGGCACCTGGCGCAATGCCCCCAGCGGATCCCAGAACCCCGTCACCCTGCCCGCCGCCGCCGAAGTGCGCTTCCTGCGACTCGTCCGTCCCTGACCCTGAAACCGGCAATCCATTCATCCGCAGATGGCGCCGATTGCGCAGATAGAAGGGCAGAAATGACAGCACCCGACACTCGCAAAGACGTCCCCTTGCAGGTGAATGGCACGCCCGATCCAACCTCCTGATGATCTGCGCCATCTGCGCCATCTGCGGATCCTACTGCCTTTTCCAAGTTCAACTCCCTGACCCTCTGCGGATCCGACGCCCCCTTTCCAGCCTGACTCCCCCCCTTCCAAAACCTCCCATGAAACAACTCCTCCCGCTCCTTGCCGCCGCCGGACTGCTGGCCGGCGGATCCGGACGTGTCGCCGCGGCATCGCCGGTCTCCTCCGGGTTCACCTACCAGGGTCGCCTGGGCGAGTCCGGCGCGCCCGTCACCGGCAACTTCGAATTCCGCTTCCGCCTCCTCGACGCCTCCGCCGACGGCCTTCAGGTGGGCCCCATCCTCACCAATGCCCCGGTGTCCGTCACCGAAGGCGTGTTCCACACCACCCTCGATTTCGGACTGTCCCCCTTCGCCGGGGACGCCCGCTGGCTGGAGATCGCCGTGCGCCCGGCCGGCAGTGCCACCGCATGGACCGTGCTCTCACCAAGGCAACCACTCACCGCAACGCCGTATGCGCTGTTTGCCGTGAATGGGGTGCCGGGGCCGGTGGGGGCCATGGGACCTATGGGACCCATAGGACCCATAGGACCCGTGGGGCCCAAAGGGAACCCGGGCACCAACGGCCTACCCGGTGCCACTGGCCCGGCCGGGCCTCAGGGTATCCCGGGCAATGCAGGCCCGGTGGGCCCCCAGGGCCCCATTGGTCTCACTGGCGCCGCCGGCGCCACCGGGCCTCAGGGGCCCATTGGTCTCATTGGTCCCATGGGTCCTATAGGTCCCACTGGCCCCAAAGGTGACCCTGGCCCCACCGGCCCCAAGGGCCTGAACTGGCGCGGCCCCTGGCTTGCGGGCACTGCCTACGCCATCGGTGACGCCGTCTCCGACGGCGGTGCCTCCTGGATCGCCAAGATCGGCAGCACCGGCGTCACGCCGGCTGTCGGCATCGCCTGGGACCTGATCTCGGACCGGGGAGCCACGGGACCCACCGGCGCTGCCGGCACCCAAGGCCTCCCCGGCGTGGCCGGCCCACAGGGACCCATCGGCCTGACCGGCTCCACTGGCCCACAAGGTCCCATCGGTCCCATCGGTCCCATAGGTCCTATGGGTCCCATCGGTCCCAAGGGTGACCCCGGCACCAAAGGCACCAACGGTCTCGCCGGTGCCACCGGCCCGGCAGGGCCACAGGGTTCCCAAGGCCCCATTGGACTGACCGGGTCCACCGGTCCCCAGGGCCCCGCCGGCTCTCAGGGACCCATGGGTCCCATCGGTCCCATCGGTCCCACCGGGTCCACCGGTCCCCAGGGCCCCATCGGCCTCACAGGTTCCACCGGCCCTCAAGGTCCCCAAGGCGTCCAAGGCGTCCGGGGCCCATCCGGTGCCATCGGGACACCGGGGCCAGGAAACACCGCTCCCGGTCTAGACGCCACCGTGGGCGGGGGCAGCGGGAACACCGCATCCGGCGGCTTCTCAACCGTTGCCGGCGGCAACGAAAACGTCGCCTCTGGAACGTGGGCAACCGTCCCCGGCGGGGAATACAATGTGGCGAATGCCTGGCATTCCTTTGCAGCAGGGAAACGTGCCAAGTCGATGCACAACGGCTCTTTCGTTTGGGCCAGCCAGATGCCGGACGTTGATTTCACCTCGACCGCCGCTGACCAATTCCTCGTCCGCGCCAGTGGTGGCGCTGTGATCGGCGAGGGGGCGAATGATCCGCAAGGCCACCGGCTCCGCGTCGAAGGCACCGTCAAGGCGGATGGCGGATTCGTCGGGGATGGGAGCCAGCTAACGGGAGTCGCGAGGCTCAACCAGGACAACTACTTCTCCGGAGAGCTGACCAGCAACGGCAAGATTGCTGTCGACGCGGAAGGTTTGAACAACGGGACCATTGTCGGGACAGGGGCAACGGGGGGTGGCGCCCTGCTGTTCGGCGGTTGGGGAGAAAACACCGGAGAAGGCATCGCTTCCAAGCGCACCTCCGGCGGCAACCGGTTCGGGCTGGATTTCTACACCAGCTACCAACCCCGGCTCAGCATCCGCAACAACGGCCAAGTCGGCATCGGCACCAACAGTCCGACCGATCGGCTTCACCTTGTCGGCACGGGCACACGTACCCGCGCCGAAAGCACGGACACGAGCTTTGCCGGATTCGTGGCCAAGAACACCGCCGCGGAATGGTTCACGGGTGTCAGCGGAAGCGGTGGCAGCTGGTCGCTCTTCCAGAACGCCCCCACGAGCGTGGGCCGCCTGGAGGTCAACACCAGCGGTCATCTCGGCATCGGTCGCACTCCGGTTTCCCGCCTGCACATCAAGCAATCGGTGGACGGCACCGCGTTCGCGGATTCCACCGGCGGCATCCGTCTGGAGCGGGCGAGCACCAGCGGCTACTGGCAGATCGAGAACTGGAGCGACAACGACCTGTCCTTCCGCCACAGCGGCGGCGCGGCGTTCTTCTACATGAGCGACACGGCCGGCACGATCTCCGTCGCCTCGGACCGGAGGTTGAAGAAGGACATCGTGCCGCTCGCGCCCATGCTGGAGCGCGTGATGGCCTTGAACCCGGTGAGCTTCCGCTACAAGCCCGTCGCGGAGACCGAACCGTCGACGTTCGGATTCATCGCGCAGGAGGTGGAGGAGATCCTGCCCGAACTGGTCGGCCAGAAGGGCGAATACAAGGTGCTGAACCTGGACGGGCTCATCCCCGTCACCATCGCCGCCGTGCAGGAACTCGACCACAAGGTGGAGAACGAGTCGGCCGAACTGCGGTCCGAAGTGGCCGGACTCCGCCAGGAGAACGCCGCCCTCAAGGCCCGCCTCGACCGCCTCGAACAAATGCTGCTCAAGGGGAAGTAGTCCCAAGTTTGAAGTTTCAAGTTTCAAGCCCCCACAAGGCGTAGCAGACGACGTCAGGAGGCTGTGGAAGGAGTTTCAAGTTTGAAGCCAGTTCCCAGTTCCGTCCGTCTTGAATCTTGAAACTGAAAACTTCGAACTCACGTTGAAGGCCGGGTGCCCCCACCCGGCGGGATCCATGAAACGCCGCGTTTCTGGGAACTGGCGACTGGCAACTGGGAACTCCCTGTGAACCCCGGGGACCACGCCACACAACGTCCTCTATGCCCTGAAAGGGCACACGGGAAAGGGTGGGTGTGGTCACCGTTCGCCCCGTTGGGGCGAGGTGTCATGGGGTGGGGTGACCCAGGGTTCCGCTCCGCTCCACCCCGGGCTGTCGCCGTGCGCCGCGTTGCGGCGAGGGCGAACGCGGAATGCATGTCCGGAGGCGCGTCCCCTAACCCGCACGCCCTCCGGTACGCCGGAGGCGTTGCAGCCGATAGCCCTGGTTTCCGCCCCCTCAACGCCTGCCCGGTCGGGTCACCAGGTAACGCGCTTCAGTCCCCGGACGTGGTCGAAATGGGCGTCACGGCTGGCAAGCGGCTGTCTTGGCCTCCCGGAAGAGCCGGTCCGGAATTTCCACGGTGGTCTTCATCCGACGACCCTGCCGTAAATATGGGTCACGGTCAATTTGCAGGTCCGCGATCCACACGCCCACGCCACGTGCGCTTGAAAACCTGAGACTTCGAGATTGGGAGTTTGAGCTGCGCCGACCGCGCCGGTTTGGTTCCATCCGAGGTAT
Source organism: Limisphaerales bacterium (assembly GCA_965283655.1). Classification (GTDB taxonomy): domain Bacteria; phylum Verrucomicrobiota; class Verrucomicrobiia; order Limisphaerales; family UBA9464; genus UBA6176. The sequence continues at coordinate 23,705 of CBDIPJ010000030.1, forward strand.
GTCCAACAGCATCGCCCGGACGCCGGGAGGCCTCGGGATCACCGTCTCCTACTGGTCGTCGGAGGAAGCCATCGGCCAATGGCGATCCCATGCGGAGCATCGGGTGGCCCAGGAAACCGGGCGAAGCGTGTGGTACTCGGACTTTCACCTCCGCGTGGCCCGCGTGGAACGGAGCCATGGCATGGTGGGGAGTTCCCAGGCGCCAGGCGCCAGTTCCCAGCCCCGGCTTCCATCTTGAATCTTCGCACTTCAAACTTCACAGCCATCCACCATTCCCCCGTCGTTCTGTGGATCCAACGGCCGTTTCCGGGTTCATTCGCTACAAGACGACGGCCCGCGCATCCGGCATGATAACCGCCACATGAAGCCCTACTGGCAAGGCGTGTTTCCCGCCATTACCACTCAGATGCACAAGGATGGCTCGATCGACCTCGACGCCACCGCAGCCCACGCCAACGCCCTCATCGAGTCCGGCATCACCGGCCTCATCTTCCTGGGGTCGCTCGGCGAGAACCAGTCCCTCACCGCCGAGGAAAAGCGCCTCGTCATGGCCGAGATGGTCAAGGTCGTCTACGGCCGGGTGCCCGTCCTCAGCGGCGTCGCCGAGTCCAGCGTGCAGGAAGCCTGCCGCTACGCCTCGGACCTCGAGAAGCTCGGGGCCGATGGCTTCATGCTCATGCCGCCGATGATCTACAAGTCGCCGGATCCCAAGGAATCCCTGTTCCACTTCCGCACCGTCGCGAAGTCCACCGGACTTCCGATCATGATCTACAACAACCCGCTCAGCTACGGGCACGACATCACCCCCGAGCTCTTCGCGGAACTGGCCTCCACCAAGAACTTCGTCGCCCTCAAGGAAAGTTCCGGCAACACCCGCCGCATCACCGACCTCCACAACACCGTCGGCGACCGCTACGCCATCTTCACCGGCGTCGACGACCTCGCCATGGAGTGCGCCATCCTGGGCATCGACGGCTGGGTCGCCGGGTCCGGCATCGCGTTTCCCCGCGAAAACCAGTATTTCTGGGACCTCACCCGCAAGGGCGAATGGGACAAGGCCCGCGACATCTACCGCTGGTTCGCTCCGTTGCTCCACCTCGATACCCACCCGAAGTTCGTCCAGTACATCAAGCTGGCCGTCCAGGAAGTCGGGCTCGGCAAGGAATGGACCCGCGCCCCGCGCCTCGTCCTGTCCGGTGCCGAACGGAAGCAGGTCCTGAACGTCATCCACACCGGCATCAAGAACCGCCCCAAGCTCCCCAAGAAGGCGTGAGGGGGAGTTCCGAGTTCCCAGTTTCCAGATTGTGCTCGAGCCCCGAAGGGGCAACAGGTGAAAGCCCGGGGGTGGAACCCCGGGAGGGTACGCCACACAACGTCCTCCCTGCCCTGAAAAGGCACACGGAACAGGGTGCAGGTGGTCACGGTTCGACCCGTTGAGGCAGGGTGTCATGGGGTGGTTTTATGCTTTTCAGCAAAAACCATCTTGCCAACCCCCCGGGTCACCCGGTTCCATCTGCGCCTCGGAAGTGGCTGGGTAGCTCAGTTGGTAGAGCATGCGACTGAAAATCGCAGTGTCGCCGGTTCGATCCCGGCCCCAGCCACCACTTCTTCCCTTCGTCCTTTTCGTTTTCGCCCTCCGCCTTCGCAATCTTTGCCCTCAGGCCTGCTCTCTCCAAGGCGAAGGTGTCCGACTTGCGGCCCACCCGGAGCCGATGAGACCCGGGCCCGCCCCACGACCAGCCCGGACCTCATCCAGGTCCAGGCTCCCAGCCCAGGCACTGCGAATCCTTGCGCAGCCGCCGGACTTCGAACTCCACCTCACTTGTGCTGTGCGCTCGTGGCGAGGTACTCGAGCAAGCCGGCGAGGTCATCCGCCGGCAACTGCTCGAATCCGCCCGGCATGATCGACTGGTTCGACGGTTCAATCGTCTGGATGTCCTTCCGCTGGATCGCGTGCTTCTGGCCGGCGGTGTCGAGGATCTCGATGCTGGTCGCCGTCTCGGTGTCGAGGCGACCCGCCACGGTCTCACCGTCGCGCGTCACCACCGTCCAGAGGCGGTAGTTGGCTTCCACGGAGCGGTTGGGGTCGAGGATCTCCACGAGCAGCTCCGACTTCGGACGCACACCGATGCCGGTGAGGTCGGGTCCGATGCGCTGTCCCTTGCCGTTCAGCGCATGGCAGATCTGGCAGGAGGTCTCGAAGACCTGACGTCCACGGGCGGCGTCGCCGGTGCGGTTGGCGACGGGGAGGAGCTTCTGGATCATGGCCTCCATCTCAGCCGTGCCCTTGATGGCCTTCTTGCCGCTGAGTTCGCGGGCCTTTTCGGCGACCGCCCGATCCGGGTTGTTGCGGAGCTGGCCCCATTGGTCGTTGGCGATGTCAGTCCGGTCGAGGCGCCCGGAATCCACCGCGGCAAGGAGCCCCTGAGCCCATTCGGTGCGGCGCAGGAGGGTCGACACGGTCGCGCGCCGGGCGGCAGGGGTGAGGCGGGACCATGCGCTGAGCAACTCACCCGCGGTGGCCGATTGCCGGCTCACGCCCACGGCCTGGAGCAGGCCGGTGGTCAGGGAGGGCGCCGTCTGCGGCGTGATCAACGCGAGCACCGCCCGCACCGACTCCGCACGGTCGTCGAGGGTCACCAGACGACGCGCGAGGGCGATGCGTTCGTCATCCTTCATTCCGGCTTCACCCAGCTTCCCGCGCAACGCGGCCGCCGTGGAATCAATGACGGAAGCGAAGATCTCGCGTCGACCCCAGCGGTCGGACAGACCAATCAACGAGCCGCGGGAGGAATCCGAGAGTCCCAGGGCGAGCGCCTGCAGGCGTTTCTCGTCTTCGGCGGAAATCGTGGGTGCCTTGCCCGCGGGCCAGCCGGCGGTGAGGCCGTCGAGGATCGGGGCAGCCACGACGGCGGGAGCTGTCTTCAACGCCAGCGCGGTGGCGAGGCCGCTGGTGGAATCCACGGCGGCGTGATGGGCGGAGACGACGCGAACGGCTTCGAGCACGGAGTCCGGGAACGCCTGGGCCATGCCGCGGACCGCGGGACCGGTGGCCGCCTTCAGGAATCCGCGGTGATGCTTCGCGCCGGCCGAGGTGGCCGCGTGCGGGATCCAGCGATCGCCGGCGTTGGGCTCCTGGCGCAACGCAGCAAACACGGCCGCGCCAAGGGCGTCCTGCTCGGGCATGTCGGCCACGGCGAGAAAGGCGGCCAGGCGGACCTGGGCATCCGGGTCTTCGAGCAGGCGCGCGTCGAGGAGCGACTTCGCGCCGGCCGCATCCCGCGGCAACACGCCGAGCCCCGCTCGACGCACCGCAGCGCTGCGATGGCGGAGGGAGGTGTTGGCGGTGCGGCGGACGTTGGAGGCCTCACCCGCGCCCAGGCCGGAAAGGGTCCACAGGGCGTGCTGGGCACCCACGTTGAGACCCACGGGATCCACCGAACGTTCCTGGGCGAGCCGCAGGAGCGCGGGCACGGCTTCGGAGCCGCCCTTTTCAACAAGGAGCCGCTGCGCGTGCATCCGCCAGAGCTGGTTGTCGTTGCGGAGCGTCTCGACCAGCTTGGCCGTGGTCGCACCCGTCAGGTTGATCGGGGCCACCTTCCGGGCCTGATCCCACGCGACCCGATAGATCCGGCCGTGGCGTTTGTCGCGGAGCGGCGTCTCGTACGCGTTGCCCTTGCCGTTCTTGAACCCATGCGGCGTCGGGTTGTGCTGGATGATGTAGTTGTACCAATCGAGCACCCACACGGCGCCGTCCGGTCCGACCTCCGCCATGATGGGCGCGCACCACTCGTCCGAACTGGCGAGGAAGCTCTTTTCGTTCCGCGCGACGTAATCCGCGCCCTTGCCCTCCAGCCGGAACATGCCGATCAGGTGTCCGGTGGGCTCAGTCACGAACGACACGCGGTTCCAGAAGTCCTGGGGATAATTGCGTGCGGTGTAGAGCGCATGGCCCGCACCGGCGGTATAGCGGCCGTGGGCATCCACCTGTCGCACCTGGGAGGTCACGGGGTAGAAATCCTGCCGGTCAGCGATGGTTTCCATGCGGCTGGCGGTCCAGCCGTTGACCGATTCGTAGTAGCGGTTCGCCACCGCCATGTACCACGAGGCGTTGTTGTTCGCCGTGGATCCAAAGACCGTGCCGTCCTCGCTGAAGCCCAGGCCCCAGGTGTTGTTGTTGCTCGACCGCACGAACTCCAGCTGCGAGCCGTCGCTCTTGAAACGGTACACGCCCATGCTGAACCGCACGCGCTTCCCACCCACCTCCCCGTCGAATCCGCTGTACCCGACCACACCCCAGATCCAGTTGTCCGGCCCGTACCGCAGGTTCGAGGCGGTGGCATGCGTGTCGCCCATGCCCCAGCCTTCGAACAGCACGCGCCGTTCGTCGGCCTTGTCGTCGCCGTTGCTGTCCTTGAGGAACAGGGTGTGCCCGGACTCGACAACGATGAGCCCGCCCCGCGCGAACACCATGCCCGTGGGGATGCTCAGGCCTTCCGCGAACACGGTGAACTTGTCCGCCTTTCCATCCGCATCCGTGTCCTCGCAGATCTTGATGCGGTCGCGCCCCTGCCCCGCCGGCTGCAGCTCGTTCGGGTAATCGATGGTCTCGGCAATCCAGAGGCGCCCGCGTTCGTCCCACGCCATGCAGATCGGCTTCAGGATCTCGGGTTCCGCCGCCCACAGTTCCGTCCGGAATCCGGGGATGGTCACGATGTGCCGATGCGATTCCGCCGGCGAGATCGGCAGCTGCATCTCGGACTGGACCTCGCCCTGCGTTCCCCATTTCTCGCCCGCGATGTAGTTCGGGATGGCGTCCGGTGATTTCTGGTACGGCAACGGGGGCAACCCCGGATGCGGACGCAGGTTGGATTCCGCCGGCGTCCCGGCCAATCCGGACTCAGACACGGAGAGGACGGCCAACAGCACAGCCGACGACAGGATGGCCCGGCGGGCCAGGATCGGGGACAGGTTCACGTCCTCGACTGTACAGCCGATCCCAAAAGGCTGAATGAGATTCCGCGCAACCGGGACGGAAGAATTTATCCTGAAAAGGCATCCCAATTCCCAGTGCAGGCCACGTGCCCTCATGCGGCGGCGGGATGGAGTTTCAAGTTTGAAGCCCAACGCCGGGTGGGGGCACCCGGCCTTCACCGCACGGGGTGCATCCTGATACTGCCCCTTTTGGGAAAGGCTTGGGGGCGACGGGGACGTCGCCACCCCGGTCCAGATCAAGCCACCGGGACTCTTCGTTGACACTTGAAACTGAAAACTCGGAACTCCGCACACTGCCTCGTGACCTCGTCAGCTACCCTCAGGACGTAGCAGTCGACGTCAGGAGGCTGTGGTAGGACGCCCATGCTTGAAGGTTCAAGGTTGAAGACTTCACCACTGCCTCGTGACCTCGTCAGCTACGATCGCCCGTCAGAAGTTTGAAGCCCAACGCCGGGTGGGGGCACCCGGCCTTCAGTGGGAGTTGCCACCCCGGTCCATCGGGGGGCAATGCAGGCGGCTTCCATCTTGGAACTTGAAACTTCAAACTCCCCCTCACAGTCCCACCTTCACGTGCTTGGGTTTGAGGTATTCGTAGAGGGCGCGGCGGCTGAGCTCGAGTCCGTAGCCCGAATCCTTCCATCCGGCATAGGGACCGTAGTTGGTGTTCACGGCACCGTGATTCACGCAGACAGTCCCGGCCTCGAGGGCCTCGCTGACGCGCACGGTGGTGGCCAGATCGCGCGTGAAGAGATAACTCACCAACCCGTAGGCGGTGTCATTGGCCAGGGCGACGGCGTCCTCGACCCGCTCGAAGGCCGCGACACCCACGATCGGTCCGAAGGTCTCCTCCCGCATGACGCGCATGGCGTGGGTGCAGTCCGCGAGGATGGTCGGCAGGAAGTAATGACCGCGCGCGTAGGTGTCCCCCTCCGGTGATCGGCCACCAGCGATGAGTCCCGCGCCGGCAGCGACCGCATCGGCCACATGTTCACGGCAGAGCTGGACGCCATCCGCGGTCGCCATGGGGCCGAGGTCGACGTTCGGATTCGAAATGCCATCACCCAGCGTGAAGGCTTCGGCGGCCGCCTTGAGATGACGGAGGAATTCGTCGCGGACCGAGGCGTGGACATACACGCGGTTCACGGACGAACAGGATTGGCCGTCGTTGCGGAAGGCCTTGTAGGCAATGACGCGGGCCGCGAGATCAACCTGCGCATCCGCGCAAACGATGGCCGGGCACTGGCCGCCGAGTTCGAGGGACACCTTCTTCAGGAACGGGGCGGCCAGGCCGAGGATGCGTTTCCCGGTTTCGGAGGATCCGGTCATCGCGATCTTGGCGACACCGGGATGACGGACGAGCGCTTCACCGAGCGTTGCGCCGGGTCCGGTGACCACGTTGATGACGCCCGGCGGGATCCCGCCTTCGGTCAACGCCCGGCAGAAGGCGAGCGGCGACAACGGGGTGACCGTGGTGGGCTTCACGACGACAGTGCAACCCGCCGCCAGCGCGGGACCGAGTTTCCAGCTGAGCAGCGACACCGGATAGTTCCACGGCGTGATCAACCCGCACACGCCCACCGGTTGCCAGTTCACCCACGAGCGGTAGTCGCGGTGCTCGGTCGGATTGGTCCAGCCTTCGATGCGGACGCCTTCCGCAGCGTAGTAGTCGAGCGTATCGCACGATCCGATGACCTCGGACTTCGATTGTGCCAGAGGTTTTCCCTGCTCCAACGCCATGAGGTGGCCGATGGCATCCGCCTGGGTGCGCACATGCGCGGACGCCTTGCGCACGATCCGCTCACGGTCGTAAGCAGTCAGTGCAGACCAACTGCGGAGGGCTTCGCGGGCTGCGGCGACGGCAGCGTCGAGGTCGGTCGTGGACGCACGGGCCACGGAGCCGATGACGCTTCCATCGTGGGGGGAACGGATGTCCGTGCGGGCATCGTCGGCCGCGGGCCGGTCCTGACCGGCGATGAAGAGATCGAAATGCGGGTTCATGGGGTGGCGAACAATTCTCGGACGGATGGTGTGCGGCATCGTCGCGGCCGGGACGATTCGTACAAGAAGAACAATGGTGCGGTTGCAACCGGATCCTGCCCCCGTTTGAGAATTCGACCGGGGCGGCGATGTCCTCATCGCCTTGGGAAAAGGCCTTGGAACGGCGACGAGGACGTCGCCTCCCCGTTCCTTGCGGGGGCAGTGTCCTGATGCGCCTGAAAGTCATCCACCCCGCCGCGTGAGGGCACGCAGCCTTCACAGGGGAGTCTCCAGCAACTTCCACTGCCGCCTTGAGCCCCGGCAAGCGCACGGGTGAAATGGGGATGTGCGGCGGATCCTCCTGAAGACCCAACTTTCCCCCGGTGACGTACTGATACTGGCGGCCGCGGTGGAGAGGCCAGGAGGGCGTGCCGGCATCCGGCCGTGCGTGGTGGTCGCAGGGGGACGCGAGCCGTTGCACTGGTTCTCGTATCCGGGACATCAGGTGTTGCACCGCGTGGGTGCCCTGCCCTGTTGCGCGGAAACCGGCTGCTGGAAGGCACGCACCGTGCCGCTCGGAGACCGAGTGCGTTTCGACGAACCCGGGTCGTTGTGCGCGGATGTCGACGCGGACCATTCCCTCCCCCGCTGCATGGCGCTGATCGAGCCCGACGAGGTCGTGCGGGCGGTGGAAGGTTACCTGAAGGGCGGGGTGACACGCGCGTTGAAGACCGCCGAGCAACGCTTCGCGGAACAGGCGCCACGGGTCAGTACCGGGACCGCCCACGACCTGACCACGATCACCGCGTCGACCGCACGGTTGGCCTTCGATGCCGCGGCCAGGCGGTTGCCGGAATACCCCGGCGGATTCGAAGGCCGGGGGATCGTCATGGTGGCCACAGGCCGGTTGTATCGGTCGAATGCGTGGATTGCCCTGAAGCGGTTGCGGGCCACGGGATGCGCGCTCCCGGTCGAGCTCTGGCACTGGGGTGGCGATGACTGGAACGCCGAACACGCCGCGTGGTTCGGGGCGTTGGGAGCGATTGGCGTCAGTTACGAGGACGCCCGGCGACGTGTGGGATCCGGACTGAAACACCCGTGGGCACTCAAGGTGTACGCGATGCGTTGGAGCCGCTTTCGGGAGATCCTGTACCTCGACGCCGACCAGGTGGTGCTGGTTGATCCCACGTCGCTGTTCGAGGACCCGGAGTACGTCCGCACAGGGGCCATGTTCTGGCCCGACGTGATGCGGTGGTCGCCGGATGCGGCGATGTGGGGGTTCACCGGCCTTCCCTTTCGTGACGAGCCGGAGGTCCAGGGCGGCGAAGCCCTGCTCGACAAGTCACGCGTGTGGCGTGAACTGGCGCTGACGATGTGGATGAACGAACAGCACACGTTCTTCTACCGGTACATGGTGGGCGACAAGGACAGCTACCGGCTCTGCTGGCACAAGCTCGGCACGCCGTATGGCATGTCACCGTATCCGGTGGTTGATATCGGCGGGATCTTCCGCCAGCGGGATTCGCAGGGCCGTTGGATCTGGCAGCACCGGATCCGGCCCAAGTGGTCGCCGGACCACGACAATCCGGTCGTTCCCGGATTCGAGCTGGATGCTGAATGCCGCGCCGACCTCGAGGAGTGGAAAACGATGGAGGCTCGCCGGACTGTGGGGAAACAGCCGGGGGCCTCGGACACGGTCCGTGTGCGTGTGTGATCGCTGCGTGCGATGGACCGTGAAAGGGGGCGCGGGTCAGCGGACGAGCGCGGAACCGGTGGCCGTCGTCGCGGCGGCATCGGTGCTGACCGGCGTCAGCAGGTAGGCGCGCATGGCGCCGTTGTGAAGACCGGTGCCGACAATCTGACCGGCGTTGTTGATGGCGATGGCGGTGGAGAATTCCCAACCCGCCGCGGAGGTCGCATCGACGATGGACTCCAGCGTCCGGGGTTCGCCATCGATCCAGACGACCGGCACGTAGGGTTGGAGGTCCCACGTTCCCGGCGTTCCATAGGTGCTCGATCCGAGGATGGTGCCCGCGTTGTTGATGGCGTGCGCGGAACCGTAGTTGTCGCCGGGAAGGAGCGGCAGTTCGTAGGCAGTGTGCCCGGCGTCGTTGTGCCAGAGGATGGCACGGCTTCCGAAGGCGGGATGGCTGGTTCCGACGGCCTGGCCAATGTCGTTGATCCCGTTGGCGACGCTGGAGCCGTCCGCGTCACTGAACGTGCCGAGGTCCACGATCGTGCGGGCGGCGTTGTTGTCCCAGAAGCAGGCGTGCTGGCCGAAGCGGGAATCGGAGACGTAGCCCACGGCCTGGGTGGAGCGGTTGAAGGCGAGCGGGAAGGAGGCGGTGGCCTTGTCCTTCGGGTTGGAACCCGGCAGGACGGGCAAGTCGATGATGTTGTACTTCCCGGGCTTGCGGGTGTCGGGAACCCACAGGGCGCCCTTCCATGACGAGGTCCATCCACCAAGGCTCTTGGTGTAGAAGCCGCCGATGACGCCGGCGTTGTTGATCGACAGGACGTGGGTGTTGCCGCCGTTGTTGGCAAAGAAGTTCACCGGGCGGCCATTGACCGAAGCCCAACCCTGCGGACGGAAGTTGCCGGTATCGGCATCGCCGGCGACCAACCCGGTGTCGCTGATGGCCGTGGCCGAGGAATAGTTGCCGCGGGTGAGCTTGCCCGTGCTGGTCATCACACCGTTGCGCCACACGAACCCAACCTCGTTCATGTTGGCTGGGTTCATCGTGCAGTACCCGACGACGTCTCCGCGTTCGTTGAGGTTCACCGGCACGGAGCCATGGGTGCCAGCGAGGGTGCCGAGGTCGGTGACAACATAAACCTGGGCGGCAAACGCGGCGGACCCAAAGGCGAGCGCGGCAACGGTGACAACGGAAAGATTCATGGGACAGGACAGGGAACGATTCTGGTGATCGGCCCGGTTCCGGTTCTCCCGAAAGGGCGGCGGTCGCGGCCGATGCCATCCCTTGTGCAGCGGGCATGCCATGCCTGCCACAGGCTCAGGATCTTTTGATCCAACGGAATGGTCCGGACCCTGTCCGGAGGGGATTCCGCGTTGTTACCCAATGAACCCAAGACACTTTCGAATATCGAACGAATCTTCAGTCAGGGCGCAGCACGCCCGGAAGACTGGTCCGGTCCGCTGACCTTCGGTTGTCCTCTGGTCCGGCGGCGGAGTCTTTTCCCTTCGGATGGTCCGGTGCCGGAGAGCGACGGATCGGGGGAATACCCAGGATCAGTAATTGCCCCCCGCCTGGATCCAGTGGATGAGGGCGGCGAGCTCTGCGCTCGTCAGGAGTTCCTTGCCTTCCGGCGGCATGGCGTCGTCGTGATTCGCCGGCAGGAGACACGCACGCACGATCTCGGACCGGCCGGGATCGCCCGGCGTGATTCCCGGCTTTCCGCTATCGCCGCCCTTCAACGCGAGCGCGCGATCGTCGAGGCGGAGTCCACCCTTCTGCTTTTCGGTTCCATGGCAGACATGACACTTCTTCTCGAGAGCCGCCTTCACCGTGGCGTAACCGACTGAAGAACCGCCCGCGGGAACTCCGCCCGACGTTGGCGACAGACCCAGCAACCCGCGCAGGGCCTGTGGCGCGTTCTCGGTCAGGAGCGCCGTTCCGTGGGTCAGGCTGCCGCCGTGATGACCCGTCACCGAAAGGCAGATGAACCCGGTGAAAAGCAGCGTGCGGAACGCCACCAACCCGCCCGGTGCAGGATCCTTGAGGATCGCCCAGTGCAACCCCCACGCGACGGCAATCAGGACTCCCGCCGCGATGCCCCAACCGCGGTGCCGCGTCAGGGTCAGTTCATCATAGCCGCCATCCGAAGCGCGCAGGTACCCCAGGGCCATCGTCAGCCCGGTGGCCAGAACTCCGAGAAGCATGCCCAACTGGATGACCTGACGCCGTTCGGGGGACGGCTTGCGCCATGTCCAGAGCTCGATGCCCGAAACAAACAGCACGAACCCGATCGGCAGGTGCAACACCACCATGTGGAACGGGGCGAGGAACCGGAACCACGAGAAGACCGCGGTGGTGGTTTCGGGCGAAGTCCCCGTCGCAGCAACCAGCGAACCCGCCCATGGGAACGCGAGGGCCAGAAGAGCCGCGGTGAGGAGGAACCGGCGGGTGGGATGCGGGAGATGCGGTTTCATGGAGTGGAACAGGACAGAGGATGGACTCCGCTACCCCCGTCCTGTCTTCACCCCGCATTGGTGAAGATGGACCACCCATTGCGGCTTATTCGCGCCGGAGGGTGAACGCGCCCTGGTCCATAGGACTGTCGTAGCCGGAGTCGAGGCGTGTCGCCGTGGCGGTCCCGGTCGTGGTGATCGGCACGAACAGGATCCGGCGCTTGCCCGAAAAGTGGAAGGTGTCGCCCCGCCACTCGCCCGAGATCCGGGTGCGGAAGCTCCCGGTGTGCTTGCCCCACCCGGCATGGAACCGCGCCTTGAAATGATTGGAATCCTGCTGCCACAGCACCGCCCGTAGCGGTCCGGAGTGCGTGTTGTTGGTGTTCTGCCAGGTCCCCACCCACCGACCGGTGATCGTGGTCGGGGGAGTCCCCGGGGCCGCCGCAGCCCAGTCCTTCTCGAAGGACCGGCAACCGCACAGGAACAGGACCACCAGGCACCCCATCGGAAGCATCGCTCGCATCATGTGACTCCATGGATTCCACAGAACCCGTCCGGTAGGCAAAGGGTGAAGTTTGAAGATTCAGGATTGAAGATCCCGAACGGGGAGGCGACGTCTTCGTCGCCATTCCAGAGCATTTCCGAAGGCGATGAGGACATCGCCTCCCCGAAATCATTCCCATAGGGGACAGTGACCACCACTCGTGGAGTAGCCAAGACGACGTCAGGAGGCTGGGTTTGGCTGGCTTCAAACTTCGCTCCTCCCAGCGCCTCGTGACCTCGTCGGCTACCCTCGTGGAACTGGCAACTGGCGACTGTGATCTGGAAACTCCGATTGTAGGCCGGGTGCCCTCACCCGGCGGGCTTGAAGGATTCGCCGCGTGAGGGCACGCGGCCTTCAGGGGCAACAATCTTGAATCTTGAAACTTCCAACTCCACCCCGAACTCCCCCTTGCGCGTTTCAGGGTTGTGGGGTTCCATTACTCAAAGTTCAGCAAAAGCAGCTCCATTTATGAAGAAATCCCTCCAGCTCGTTGCCGCCATCGTCGCCCTCGGTTTCGCGGGCACCGCGTTCGCCAAGGACGTCACCCTCACCGGTGAAGGCAAGTGCGCCAAGTGCGCCCTCAAGAAGGCCGACAAGTGCCAGAACGTCGTCGAGGTGAAGGACGGCGACAAGACCACCACCTACTACCTGAAGGGCGCCGCCTCCGATAAGTTCCACAAGGAAATCTGCGGCGAGACCAAGAAGGTCGAAGTCGTCGGCGAAGTCTCCGAGGCCGACGGCAAGAAGTGGCTCTCGGTCTCCTCGATCAAGGCCAAGTAATCCGGCCCAACCCCGGTGCGATCTCGATCGCACCCCACGCAAGCCCGGCCTTCCAGCCGGGCTTTTTCGTGCCCTTGACCGGGCATTTTGCCCTCACGGAACGGGGAGGCGACGTCCTCGTCGCCCTCTCCCAACGCCCCTCCCATGGCGATGAGGACATCGCCACCCCGTTCAAGGGCCGGGGGGACCCAGGCCCCCGGCATCAAGGGTTGCCCGGTACCTTCCCATTTCCGGGCAGCGGAATCCGGAGACGCCGGACATACTCCGGATCCGGGTCCGCCTCGGGATCATGCCCGCCCGTATTGCCCTTGGTGAACTCCACCCACACATGGCGCGGTGCGTCCTCCGGCAATGCCTCGTTGGTGAACCGGACGCCGAAGATCCCCGGGGCTTGCTGGCGCACCGCAACGTTCATGACCTGGCGGTTCCCGTACGCATCCCCGAGCTCCACGATCCGTTTTGGGATCCAGACATCCGCACCCTCCACCACCCGCATCGGAATGGTGGGTGGGGTTCCCGCGGGACGGACCGTGAACGCAAGACTCGTGTCCTCGAGGAGATGGGGCGGGATGCCGTTGTTCATCTGCGCCCATGTCGCGTGATGCACCTGCACCTCCACCGGAGGCGGCGGATCACGCGGCGGAACAATCGGCTCCGGACCCAGCGGGTTGGAGATCCGGAACGCGTGCAGCGGCGTCGCCAACCGCGTGTCGTCCATCAGGTACACTTTCACAACCAACTCCCGGGCAGAGCGGGGAACGGACGCAAAGAACTGCCGACTCACAAACGTCGTGGGACCCAACTGGGCCTCCGGGATGAACCCGGGTGCCACCATCGGAAGTGCTCCGGCCATATCCGCCGCTTCAATGGTGACGCGGTAGCGATCCGTCGCAATGGACGCTTTGGTCCCTCCCGGGACCATCGGAACCGCCGTGGGCACTTCGGTCTTCAGCGTCACCAGCATCCCCGCGGACGGCCGGTCACCGAATCCAATCAGATCAACCGGTCCCAACCGCAGCAGGCGCGCCAGGAAGCCGGGCACCAGCGAACGCAATCGCTGTGGCACGCCGTGCGGGTAGCTGTGGAACGTCGTCCCGGTTCGGATCTCAGCCACGGAGAGCACGGTGCCATCGGACAACCGGGCCGCCGGCGGCAGGCCCGAGTTCATCAACCACAGGACGAAGGCAACGGCGGCCGCCACAACCACCATGGCCCAGCGCTGCCGGAAACTCGCCGGGCAGGCGAGGGAGATGCGTGGGGGGAACTGGCTTCCATGGGCGAGATTCTAACCCGGAAAGCGAGGGAGGGCCACACCGCGACTTCAGGAGCTGTGCTTCCGTGAGAAACAATGGGGTCGCGTCTAAATATTTTACATTCTCCACAGCCTCGTTACCTCGTCTGCTACCCCCCCAACCGTAGTTGCCGACGTCAGGAGGCAAGTGAACTGGCTTCTGGAGTCTGGAAACTGGGAACTCCTCATCCACAGCCTCGTTACCTCGTCTGCTACCCCCCCAACCGTAGTTGCCGACGTCAGGAGGCAGGTGAACTGGCTTCTGGAGTCTGGAAACTGGGAACTCCTCATCCACAGCCTCGTTACCTCGTCTGCTACCCCCCAACCGTAGTTGCCGACGTCAGGAGGCAAGTGAACTGGCTTCTGGAGTCTGGAAACTGGGAACTCCTCATCCACAGCCTCGTTACCTCGTCTGCGACCCCCCAAACCGTAGTTGCCGACGTCAGGAGGCAGGTGAACTGGCTTCTGGAGTCTGGGTTCTGCCCCCCACGAGGCTGGCGATGCCCGCGTCCTTCCCCCAGTCTCCCACCCATGCGAATGGTCCTGTCCCTCGCCGGTTCGGCGGCATTGCTCCTCGCCGGATGCCAGAGCACCTCCGTCCCCCCGGTCACCCGATCCACGCCATCGCTCACCGCCGCCGCCGTGCTGGCGTCTGCCCAACCGGAGGATTGGCGCAGGCCCGATCCGCAGAACCTGCTCTGCATGGATTTCGGGAAGGGACGCGTGGTCATCGAACTGCTGCCCCTCCTCGCCCCGCGTCATGTGGCCAACGTCCAGGCACTCGTCCGCGAGGGATACTTCGATGGCCTCGCCATCGTCCGTGTGCAGGACAACTACGTGGTGCAATGGGGCGATCCCAACGCGGAGAAGCCCGAAGCCGCCCGTCCCATCCGCACCGCCCAGCGACATCTCCCGGCGGAACTGGAGTTCCGACTGCCGCCATCCCTTCCTTTCCATCCGCTTCCCGACGGCGACATCTACGCGCCGCAGGCCGGATTCCTCGACGGCATGCCCATCGCACGCGATCCAAAGACCGGCCGATGCTGGCCCATCCACAGCTATGGGATGGTGGGGGCCGGACGCGACAACGCCCTCGACAGCGGTGGCGGCGCCGAGATGTATGTGGTCTCGGGACAGGCGCCACGGCACCTCGATCGCAACGTCACCCTCTTCGGCCGCGTGCTTCAGGGCATGGATCGTTTGACCGCCCTTCCCCGGGGTCCGGCACCGATGGGCTTCTACGAGAAACCGGAAGACCGCATTCCCATCCATTCCATCCGCCTCGCCGCAGACCTTCCCGAAGCCGAGCGTCCGAAGATCGAAGTACTGCGCACGGACACGGAAACCTTCCGTCGCTGGGTCGAAGCCCGACGCAGCCGACGGGAAGAATGGTTCCATCACGCCGCCGGACGCATCGACGTCAGCAACATCCCCATCCCCGTCCGGTGATTTCGAAGGTCAGTCCGTCGACGGCCAGGATCGGATCGCGCGGGAGGGTACTCATTCCCAGCCGATCTTGCGGCCGCGGTTCTGTTCCTCGAGCCATTTCTGCAACGGCTTGAAGTATTCCACCATCGCACGCGTGGAGAGGTCCTCGCCCGTCGCCTCGCGCAGGACGGTCCGCCAGTCGCGCGTGCCACCGGATTCCAGCATCTTGCGGAGGAAATCGCCGACCTCGCGGCTGCCCGCGTAATTGCAGCTCTGCGGGGGCTGACGAAGGATCTTCCGGGCGATGTGGTCGTTGAACTGGAACTTCAGCACGGTCGCGACCGCGTAGCTGTAGTAGTAGCAGGGGTTGTCGTTGATGTGGGTCTTGGTGGCGGCATCGCACCATTCCTCACCGCGCGAACCGGCACCGCCCGGGGCCTCGACGCCCTGGAAGTCGCCGACGTGCTTCCACCAGCGGGCATTCCACTCGGATTGCGGAAGGTTGCCGGCGTACACGTCGGCTTCCCAGTGCGTCATCGTCCCGGACGCCCAGAACAGGAACGGGATCGAATGCGTCAACGCGTCGTTCAGCAGGACGGCGACCTCGTCGGGGGCGTAGTCCGCGGGAACGATCTTCTGCGACTTGAGATAGGGCAGCTGGGAGGAGGCGAGGCCGATGAGTTCGCCAACGCCCTCGTGGAAGGCGGGATTGGCACCGATACGCAGCAGGGGCGGAACCTCCGGGCGGGTGTAGCTGATGAAGTAATAGGCGTGACCGAGTTCATGATGCGCGGTCGTGAACCACCAGGGGTTCGACTCGACGCTCATCAGGGAACGGATGTCGTCCTGGAGGTCGACATGCCAGCAGGAGGCGTGACTGTTCTTCAGGCGGGCTTCACCCGGCCGGGCGGGGAACAGGTCGGATCGCGTCCAGAAGGTCTCGGGCAGCCGGGGAAATCCCATCCCGACGTAGAAATCCTCGGCGGTGCGGGTGATCCAGGCGGGGTCGCGGCCTTCGAAGAAGCGGTCGAGATTCACCGCCTCGACCAGACCACCCCACTCCTGGGACCAGCGGTTGTTGATCCAATGGGCAGGAATGCGATTCGGCACGGGTTGGCCGTACTTCTTCGCGAGTTCGTGTTTGGTCCAGGTGTGGAGCTGGAGGTAGAGCGGCCGCAGGGCCGTCATGAAATCGTCGTTCAACCGGACCATCTCCTCGGTCGTCATCCCGTACGCGGCGACCTGGAGGGCGAAGTAGTTGGAATAACCCATCTCCCGGGCGCAGGCGTTGCGCATCTCGCGGAGCTTCACCAAACCGGGCTTCAACGCCGGACCCGTCCGCTTCGAGGCCTCCCACGCCGCCCGGCGATCCCCGAGGTTCGTGGACTTCCCCAGGATGCGGTCGAGGTCGTTGGCCACGACATTCGACCCGCCCAGCTGGAACTGGAATCCGTTCAGCGTGGAAGCCTGGGCGGTTTCGGCGGCAATCCGGCGGCCGACAAGGTCGGGATTGGTCATCGGACCTTCGGCGGCGTTCAGCAGGCATCGCTGCAACTGGCGGACCTGAAGTTCGGTCAGGGCCTCGCGCTGGCCGAGCAGTTCGCGCGCCTCCCGGATGATCGCAGCGTTACCGTTGAAGGCCGCCCGCGCCCGACCGGCGGTTTCCGTGGCGGCGTCATGCTCGGGCTTCACGTCCGTCGAGGACTTCCACTGCGCCTCGCTTTCCACCCGGTACAGGGCCTGGTATCCGGCATTGACCAGGTTCAGGAAGCGATCGGCCCGTTCCTGGACCGCCGTGGCGGCCAAGATACTGCCGCTCACACACGTTGCCGCGAGCACCCCCGCCCATCCACGCCATCCTCGTGTCATGGCCAGAGCAGAGCAGATTCAGGATTGGGGGTTGAAGTTTGAAGTTTGGCGCCGTAGCTGACGACGTGGAGGAGGCAGGGGTGAACCCCATGACATGGGGGGCGGTGACCACAGGCTCCTCCACTGCCTCGTTACCTCGTCAGCCGCGTGAGGGCTGAGGGCACCCGGCTTCAAACTTGAAACTGAAATCTTCAAACTCCCTCTCTGGACGGCGGGATTGCGCCTGCGGGTGGGGTCAGATAGGGTAACCAAACCATGACTTTGACGGAGAAGATCCTGGCGCGTGCAGCGGGCAAGGCGCAGGTCACTGCGGGCGACAACATCTGGGTGAAAGCAGACGTGCTGATGACGCATGACGTCTGCGGCCCGGGCACGATCGGGGTGTTCAAGCGCGAGTTCGGCAAGGACGCGAAGGTCTGGGACCGTCAGCGGGTGGTCATCATTCCCGACCACTACATCTTCACGGCGGATTCCAAGTCGAACCGCAATGTCGACATCCTGCGCGACTTCGCCCGTGAGCAGGGGCTTCCCTACTTCTATGACGTCATCGACGACGCCAACGGCAATTGGAAGTTCGATGCCACCAAGGGCTTGCTGAAGAAGCAGTACGGCTCCAACTACGCTGGCGTCTGCCACGCCGCCCTGCCGCAGAAGGGGCACACCCGCCCCGGCGAGATCCTGTTCGGCACGGACTCGCACACCTGCATGGCCGGTGCGTTCAACGAATTCGCGACCGGCATCGGCAACACGGACGCAGGGTTCGTGCTCGGCACGGGCAAGCTCCTGATCAAGGTGCCCGAGACCATGCGCTTCCGGTTCGAGGGCCGTCTCCAGCCCGGCGTCATGGCCAAGGACATCATCCTGCACATCATCGGTGAGATCGGCTTCGACGGCGCGACCTACCGCGCGATGCAGTTCGACGGGCCCGGCGTTGCCAGCCTCTCGATGGACGACCGCATGACGATCGCCAACATGGCCATCGAAGCCGGCGGCAAGAATGGCATCTTCCCCTTCGACGCCCGCACCGCCGAGTACATCGAGTCGCGGACACGCCTGAACGGCACCAAGCAGAAGTACGAACCGGTCGAGGCCGACGCGAACCAGAAGTTCATCTACGAAACGGTCATCAACCTCGACCAGCTGGAGCCGACGGTGGCGTGCCATCCGGACCCCGGCCAACGCAAGAAGGTCACCGAGATGACCGATGTGAAGCTCGACCGCGCCTACATCGGCTCGTGCACCGGCGGCAAGACCAGCGACTTCGTCGAGTTCGCCCGCATCGTCCGTGGCCGTCGGGTGGCGATCGACACCTTTGGCGTGCCGGCGACCCCGGAGATCGTCCATGACCTCCAGACGACCCGGTGGGGCGACCAGACCATCTGGGACATCCTCGTGGGCTCGGGCGTGCAGATGACCGAGAACGCCGGCTGTGCCGCCTGCCTCGGCGGACCGGTGGACACCTTCGGGCGCATGAACACGCCCATGAAGTGCATCAGCGCCACGAACCGCAATTTCCCGGGCCGCATGGGCCACAAGGAATCGCAGGTGTTCCTGGCCAGCCCCGCCACCGTCGCGGCCAGCGCCGTGGCCGGTCGCGTGGCGGACCCGCGCGAGTACTCGAACTGACCCCAATCCCCGATGAGCACCCCCAAGGATGTCCTCGCGCTGGCCAAGAAGGCCGGCGCCCGCATGGTCGACGTGAAGTTCGTCGATACATTCGGCACGTGGCAGCACTTCACTGTGCCCGTGGGAGAGCTCACCGAGGAGGTGTTCGAGGAGGGATTCGGGTTCGACGGTTCGTCGATCCGCGGTTGGAAGTCGATCGAGGCATCCGACATGCTCGCGATGCCCGATCCCACCACGGCGTTCGTCGACCCATTCTGCGCGGTCCCGACGCTGTCGGTCACCGCGACCATCTCGGAAACGGGAACGAAGGAACCGTATTCCCGCGATCCACGCGGGATTGCCCATCGCGCCGAACAATACCTGCGCGGCACCGGGATTGCGGACACGGCGGTGTTCGGACCCGAGGCCGAGTTCTTCATCTTCGACAGCGTCCGGTTCGATCAGAAGGCGAACGGGTGCTTCTACGAGGTCGACAGTGGCGAGGCCGCCTGGAACAGCGGCCGCGATGAGATCGAGGGCCCGGGCAGCGGAAATCTCGGCTACAAGATCCGCCACAAGGAAGGGTACTTCCCGGTGAGGCCGACGGACACCCAGCAGGACCTCCGGACCGAGATGTGTCTGGTGATGGAGCAGCTCGGGATCGTGGTGGAACGTCAGCATCACGAGGTCGCGACGGCGGGGCAGGCCGAGATCGACTTCCGGTTCAACACACTGGTGAAGACGGCCGACACGATGATGCTGTACAAGTACATCATCAAGAACGTGGCCCGGAAGCACGGCAAGACCGTGACCTTCATGCCCAAGCCCCTGTTCGGTGACAATGGCTCCGGCATGCACACCCACCAGTCCCTCTGGTCCAAGGGCAAGCCGCTCTTCGCCGGCAAGGAATACGCCGGACTGAGCCCGATGGCGTTGCACTACATCGGGGGCATCCTGAAGCACGCGCGCGCCCTGTGCGCCCTGTGCAATCCGACGACCAACTCCTACAAGCGGCTCGTCCCCGGTTACGAGGCCCCGGTCAACCTCGCCTACAGCGCACGGAACCGTTCCGCAGCCATCCGCATTCCCACCTTCAGCGAATCGCCGAAGTCCAAGCGCATCGAGTATCGCCCGCCCGATCCTGCCGCGAACCCGTACCTCGCCTATTCCGCCCTCCTCATGGCCGGGCTGGATGGCGTGCTCAACCGGATCGACCCGGGCGAACCCCTCGACAAGAACATCTACGAACTGCCGCCCGAGGAAGCGCACCGCGTCCCGAAGGTTCCAGCAAGTCTGGGCGAAGCCCTCGACAGCCTCGAACAGGACCACGAATTCCTGCTTCGCGGCGACGTGTTCTCGAAGGATTTCCTCAACATGTGGATCGAGCAGAAGCGGCGGGAACACGACGCCCTCCGTCTGCGGCCGCACCCGTACGAGTTCCACCTGTACTACGACTGCTGACCCGCAGGAGCCGTTCCATCGGCCGGCTTCACCGCCTTGAGCCGCTCCAGGACTTCCTGCCGGAAGCTCCGGCTCAAGCTCAGTATTGTCCCGTCGTCCAGCGTCAGCTCCCAATCGCCGTGCGCCTTGGGTTGCATCGAGGCGATCCGGTCCAGATGGACCGCCGCCGATCGATGAATCCGCAGGATCCGGCCTGAGACCAGCCCGGCCAGCGCGCGTGAAATCCCCAGGTCCGCGTCGAGAACTTCATCGACCGCATGAATCCGCGATCGGCGCCCTCGCGCCTCGATCCATCGGATGGCGGACTCGGCCACGACCACAAACCGGTCCCCGGTCGGAAAGGTCTGTGCCGGTCCACGGGGCGCAGGCCCAGACCTCCTGGTTCGCGGGGCTCTCATCCAGCGATCCGGAGTTGGACTGGGCGTTGGGGGACCTCGGTCGGCTCGGTGCCAGCCTCGCGGACTTCGTAGGAATGGTTCGGCTGGAATCCCCGGAACGTCTGGGGCGGTGTGCCCGCCGGCCAGTGCACCTCGATCGACTCGATGCCCGTGGCATCGCCGATGCCGATCTCCTGGCGCAGGGGGTTGGCCCCAAAACTCCCGCCGCTGCCGACGGTGCGGAACACCGAGCGCGTTCCATTGGGTGTCGTCAGCCGGACCTCGATGCGGGCCCCGATGGCGACCCGATTGGACCGCGTACCGACGAGTCGGAGCCGCAACCATCCGTTGGTCGTGCCAGGATTCAGGAAAAGGGAATTGCGGGCCGTGTCCCCGGTGAATGCACCCCCCATGCAGACGTAGAGGTCCTGGTCACCGTCGTTGTCCAGATCAGCGAAGGCGACGCCGTGCCCCTTCTGGAGGTGGCCGGTCCCGGTTGCCGTGGTGACATCCTGAAACCGGCTGCCTCCGGCGTTCCGGAACATCCGGTTTGGAATGATCGTCGCCATGTCCGGATCGCCCGTCGACAGGTAGAAATCGAGCCAGCCGTCGTTGTCGAGATCGCCGAAGTTCGACCCCATCGTGTGGCAGACGCGCTCCATGCCGACCTGCCCGGTGACGTCGGTGAAGGTGCCGTTGCGGTTGTTGCGATACATCTTCGGCTTCGAGCCTGACGTGGGCAGGTGCAGGTATTCCCGGGCAATGTCACCCACGTCGTTGATCGCGTAACCGGAGCAGAACAGATCCTCCCAACCGTCGTTGTCGTAGTCGAAGAACCACGTCGGGAAGCTGAAGAAGGGTTCGGCCACGCGTGCGACCCGCGTGACCTCGGAAAACTTCCACCCGGCCGCAACCCCGTTCGTCCCACCTGTCGGCCCGTTGTTGCGGAGGAGGATGTTGGGCCCGTTCCTTACCGAAAGATACAGATCCTGGTAGCCATCATGGTCGTAGTCCGCGCACGCGACCCCCTTCACGTACTGGGCGACGCGGATGCCCACAGCGATGGCGCATTCCGTGAACGTCCCGTTGCCGTTGTTGTGGAAGAGTTCACAACGGTCGGGATCGGCTGGATCGCTCGATTCGTTTCCGACAAACAGGTCGAGGTGCCCGTCGCGGTCATAATCAAACCACCGCCCCGTCTGCGACGGATGGGCCCGCATCAGTCCCGCCTCCTCGGTGACATCCGTAAACGTCCCATCCCCGTTGTTGCGGAGCAGCGACGGCGGAATGCGTCCAGACTTGCCCATCCAGGCGCCACGCGGCACCCAGACGTCCACGAGACCGTCGTTGTTGTAATCGGTCTGGAAGATGTTCAACCCGCTGGTGATCCCCACCAGACCCGCCTCGCTCGTGCGCTCCTCGAAGGTGCCATCCCCACGATTCCGGAAGAACCGCAACTGCCCGGTCAACGCCCACGAGGAGGCGACGATGTCGAGGAATCCATCGTTGTCGAAGTCATCCGCAATCACACCGCCGGCCAGATCCGGCACATCCAACCCGAGCGCTCCGGCCACATCGGGAAAGCGCGGCATGGGATGCTCCGACTCAAAGGCGGCCGGGGGAATCAACCACGCCGGCGGAACCTTCTGCGGATACTCGCCCAAGGTCATGTAGGCGATGTTGAGCAACCAGCGTGATGCGAGATCCTGCGGGTTTTCCCGGAGCTGCTCCTCGAACAACGCAATCGCTCCGCGCGAACCGCGCGGAAGCACATGACGCGCCGCTGCGGACAAGGGGAAGAGGCAGGATTCCGCCATGTGCCGACCAATGCAGTTCTCCTGTTCCCCCATCCGCAGGAACGCCACAGCCCGTCGGAACCGGACTTCAACCCGGCCTTCGGGCCCCAACCCGACCTGTTGCAGGGCCATCTGGCGATCCAGCTCGACGTAGGTGTTCAACGCCTGATCGGGTCGGCCGGCCTGCATCTGCTGCCAGCCCAGCACCACGCGCAGATTGACCTGCTCAACGGCGTTGGTCGCCTTCTGGATCATCCCCTTCAACCGATCGACCACCCGATCACTCAAGAACGCTGCGCTGAGCGGATCAACCTCGCGATCGAACTTCTGGAGCAAGGCCGCCATCCGCCGATTGCTGGGGGCCGGATTTCCCGGAGGCAGGGTCTTGGGAAGGTTTCCAGGCGCGAAACACAAGGGATCCAGCTGGTACGGTCCGTCCGCCGGATTCTGGGCGGAAGCCGTGATCACCACCGCCATCAGGCAGGCCCCAAGCCAGGGAGTCAGCGGGCGGAGGCCATACCATCGATGCAGCATCCCTACAGGATGCCTGCCCCCGCCTCAACGCGGGGAGTGTTCGTTGGGCAGCCGCCGGAATCCAGACACCAACCGCTCCGGAAATGGGGCGAACGCGGCGGAAGTTGGGACAAAATGCGTTGAATCCCAATAATATACGCACGAATCTACAGCATTGCACCCCATTCATCCAAGGCCTTCGCCGCCGTACCTGTCGCTGACGTGGTCACGAGGCGGTGGCTCACGTGGCGCTTCATGATCCCCGCCGGGTGAGGACACCCGGCCTTCAGCCTCGTGATCTGAAGGCCACGTGCCCTCACGCGGCGGTGGAGATTCGAGTTTGACGCCAGCGCAGGAGGCTGGTGGAGCGACCTGATGTTTGCTCCCCAGCGCCACCACCCCAGAAACCGCGCTGGATCCCCGGGCGCCATTCGCGGAGCCTTGGCCCTGAATGAACGACAACGCGCTCGCCGAGAGCCTGCGGTCGGCGATCGCGTTGCTGGAACGCCTCGCCACCAACCGCGTCCTGCTCACCCAGCTTTCCGCGGAGGACCAGGCCCGGCTGATCAAGGCCGCCGGCGACGTCTATTGCCCCGACGTCGACCAGCGCCGCCGCCTCGTGAAGGCCAAGGTTCGCCGCCTCAAGGCCGAGAAGATCCAGCGCGACCAGTCCCGACTCGCCGAAACCGGCATCCGCAAGGGCCGGGAAGAAAAGGTCTTCCGGACCCCCGACTTCTTCCCGCCGGTCGGTTTCGAACAGAAGGAGGTCGAGCTCGAACCCGAAGTCCGCGAGGTCGTCGAACCGCAGAACTGCTACGTCTGCAAGTCCGACTACACCGCGATCCACCACTTCTACGACCAGCTGTGTCCGAAGTGCGCGGATTTGAACTTCTTCAAGCGCACCGAGACCGCGAACCTCACCGGCCGCGTCGCCCTCCTCACCGGCGGTCGGGTCAAGATCGGTTACCAGGCCGGCATCAAGCTCCTGCGCGCCGGGCGCACCTGATCGTCACGACGCGCTTCCCGCGGGATTCCGCCCAGCGTTACGCCGCCGAGCCGGACTTCGCCGAGTGGGGACATCGCCTCGAGGTGTTCGGCCTGGACCTGCGTCACACGCCGAGCGTCGAGGCCTTCTGCAGCCACCTGCTCAAGACCCGCGACCGACTCGACTTCATCATCAACAACGCCTGCCAGACCGTGCGGCGTCCGCCCGATTTCTACCGCCACATGATGGAGCTCGAAGGCGCCTCGGCGAATGACATGCCCGAGTCGGCCCGCCGGCTCCTCGGGGCCTACGAAGGCCTCCGCAGCTGCAACATCCTTCCCGACGGCTCCGACGCGTCCATCGCCCCCGTGCTTTCCGACGTGGCCGGGATCACCCACGCCGCCGCGTTGTCGCAGGTTCCCCTGCTTCCGGAGGAACAGGAGGCGCGCAAGGCCCTCTTCCCCGAGGGACGGCTCGATCAGGACCTCCAGCAGGTCGATCTCCGCGAACGCAACTCGTGGCGGATGCTCATGGCCGAGGTTCCCACCGTCGAACTCCTCGAAGTCCAGCTCGTCAACGCCATCGCGCCCTTCGTCCTCAATGCGCGGCTCAAGCCGCTCATGCTCCGCACGCCGGAACGCGACAAGCACATCGTCAACGTCTCCGCCGTCGAAGGGCAGTTCTACCGCCGGTTCAAGACCATCCGGCATCCCCACACCAACATGGCCAAGGCGGCCCTCAACATGATGACCCGCACCGCCGCTGCCGATTACCACGCCGACGGCATCCACATGAACGCCGTCGACACCGGCTGGGTCACCGATGAGGACCCCGTCCAGATCGCCGAACGGAAGCAACGCGAACACCGCTTCCATCCACCCCTCGACATCGTCGATGGCGCCGCACGCATCGTCGATCCCATCATCGCGGGCTTCAACACGGGCGAACACATCTGGGGCAAGTTCCTCAAGGATTACCGGTCCACCGATTGGTGAGGCGGGGAGGAGTTCCAAGTTTTCAGTTTCAAGTTTCAAGAAGGCTGCGACGTCCTCGTCGCCGTTCCAAAGCCATTCCCAAGGCGATGAGGACACCGCCGCCCCGAATCCTTTCCAAAAGGGGGCAGTGTCAAGTTGCGCCTGCTTGAAGGCCGCGTGACCCCACGCGGCGGTGAAGTGAGATCCCGATTCCCAGTTCCCAGAAACACGGCATCGTGGGGCCGTGCGCCGCATCTACTGCGATTACAACGCCACCACGCCGCTCGATCCGGGCGTACGCGAGGCCATGATGGCCGCCCTGGACCGCGCCTGGGCCAATCCGTCCAGCATCCACCAGGCCGGCCGGGAAGCCCGCGATCTCCTCGACGACGCCCGCTACCGTCTCGCCCAACGCTGGCAATGCCGGCCCAGCGAGGTCGTCTTCACCAGCGGGGGCACCGAGTCCAACAACCTCGCCATCCTCGGCTCCGCCCGCCTCCGACGCGACCGCGGCCGTCACATCGTGTGTTCCGCCGTTGAACACCACGCCGTCCTTCACGCCTTCGAATATCTCCACCGCCACGAAGGCTTCGAATGGACCCGCGTCGCCGTCGATGCCCAGGGCCGTGTCGATCCCGACGCCGTGACCGCCGCCCTGCGTCCGGACACGATCCTCGTCTCCGTGATGGCGGCCAACAACGAGGTGGGAACCGTCCAACCCGTGGCCGAAATCGGACGCCGCTGTCGGGAACGCGGGATCCTGTTCCACACCGATGCCGTTCAGGCCATGGGCAAGCAACCGTTCCGGGCGATGGCGGATTTCGAGGCGGATCTCGTTGCCGTGTGCGCCCACAAGTTCCATGGACCGAAAGGCGCCGGCGCGCTTTACATCCGGTCGCCCCTGTTGCCGCACCCCGTGATGCATGGCGGCGGACACGAGAACGAACGACGGGCCGGAACCGAGAACGTGGCCGGAATCATGGGTTTGGTGGAGGCCTTCGAGAGATTTGTCCCGACACCGGTCTTCGACGCCGCGGTGCTGGGCGGGTGGACCGACCCACTGGCCGCTGCATCAACGGCGATCCCCGGGGTCCATCGACGCAGCCCGGTGGAAGGTGTCCTGGCGAACACCCTGGCGATATCCGTGGAGGGAGCGGACGCCATCGCGTTGCTGGCCAACCTGGACCTGGAGGGTATCTGTGCATCGAGCGGTTCCGCCTGTTCCGCCGGTTCGCTGGAACCCAGCCATGTCCTCCAGGCCATGGGCGTGCCCGCGGCGGAATGCCATTCCCTGATCCGGTTCAGCTTCGGACGAGAGAACACCGCTGAGGATGTCGCCCGGATCGCATCCGTGTTGCCCGAAGCCATCCGGCGTGCCCGCGGCGGACGCTGACAGTGGCGAGAATTGGCAGGGTTGGCGGATTTCGTCTGGTCAGCCCGATGCAACTGGCTGCAATTGTGGGACAAGGATGTGACATTTCAGCCAGTCCCTGGTTTCCCAATGCTGGGTACAGCGATTGGCATGGCAATGGCTATTGAGCGGTGTGTCCGTCAGCCCGGGTGGGTGGGCGGCTTGAGTTACGCATAGGTTGAGGCGTCCCGTGGGCAACTGCGGGGCGCCTCTTTGCGTCGTCCGCTACCCTCGAACCGTAGCTGACGAGGTCACGAGGCAGTGGTTGAACACAGCCTCCTCACGTCGTCTGCTACCCTCGAATCGTAGCTGACGAGGTCACGAGGCAGCGATAAAGCCACCCATACCGTTCTTCCCGTGGGTCCAGTCTTGCCACCTCCTTCCCCAGCACGGCACTGTCACCCGAACTTTCTACCGATATGGCTGAACTCAACGGCAATCTCCTGGTCGCCCAATCGGGTGGTCCCACCAGCGTCATCAATGCGAGCGTCGCCGGTGTCATCACCGAGGCCGGGCACCACGAGTGCATCGAGGAAATCTACGGCGGTCTGAACGGCATCCTCGGCATCCTCAACGAAGAACTGGTCGATCTCGGCGACGAGAAGCGCAGCGCCATCGAAGGCCTGCGTTACACCCCCGCGGCTGCCCTCGGCACCTGCCGCTACAAGATCGATTTCAAGAAGAAGCCCGAAAAGGCCGCCCAGGACATGGACCGCCTCTTCGAGGTCTTCCAGGCCCACAACATCCGGTACTTCTTCTACGCCGGCGGCAATGACTCCCAGGACACCGCCCACAAGATCCACCTGGAGGCGGTCAAGCGCGGCTACGACATGCGCGTCATGGGCGTCCCCAAGACGATCGACAACGACCTGCCCCACACCGACCACTGCCCCGGTTACGGCTCCGTGGTGAAGTACAACTGCACCACCGTCACCGAGGTCGGGTTCGACGTCGGTTCCATGGCCACCGATGACGGCTCCTGCTGCATCATCGAGGTCATGGGTCGCGCCGCCGGCTGGATCGCCGCCGGCACCATCCTCGCCAAGCAGGGGGATCCGGCCCGGCCGCCCCACATCATCCTCTTGCCCGAGATCCCCTTCAACGAGGACGCCTTCATCGCCCGCGTCCAGGAGACCATCGCCGCCCACAAGTATTGCATCGTGGTCTGCGGCGAAGGCGTGAAGAACGCCGCCGGCGAAGAGATCGGGGCCGACAAGACCCGCCTCGACGCCTTCGGTCATGCGGTCCTCGCCGGTGCTTCCGAGAAGCTGAAGGAAATCGTCCAGGGCCGACTCAACCTCAAGACCCGGACCGTCCTGCTCGGCTACGCCCAGCGCGCCGCCGCCCACTTCGCCTCCCAGACGGATTCCGACGAAGCCTTCGCCTGCGGCACGGCTGCCGTGAAGGCTGCCGTCAACGGCAAGTCCGGCCTGATGCCCAAGATCGTCCGTCTCAGCTCGAAGCCCTACAAGTGGACCATCGAGCTCGAAGACCTGGCCAACATCGCCAACGTCGAGCACTTCATCCCCCGCGACTGGATCAGCGAGGACGGCTTCCTCCCGAACGAGAAGTTCGTCGAGTACGCCGCTCCCCTCATCGTCGGCGAGGTCAAGGTGCCCACCAAGGATGGCCTGCCCCAGTACGTCGTCCTCACCCGCAGCCCGGTCGACAAGACCCTCGCTCCGAGGGCTTGAGGGGGGAGTTGGAAGATTGAAGTTTCAAGTTTGAAGCCCGAAGAAGCCGCCGGGTGAAGGCAAGGGCAGTTTCCAGTCCCCAGTTCCGGAATCTGGCGACTGAGGGCTGGCAACTCCCTCTGAAGGCCGGGTGCCCTCACCCGGCGTGGATCAATGATCCCGTGCCTGCCCCCGCCGCAACGCGGCGCACGGCGAAAGCCCAGGGTGGAGCGGAGCGGAACCCTGGGTCACCTCACCCCATGACACCTCGCCCCAACGGGGCGAACGGTGACCACCTGCACCCTGTTCCGTGTGCCCTTTCAGGATACAGAGGACGGTGTGTGGCGTGGTCCCCGGGGTTCCACCCCGTATTGGCTTTCACCTGCTGCCCCTTCGGGGCACGAGCATGTTACGTCGAAGACGTCCCATCAGTTCTGGAATCTGGCGACTGGGGACTGCCTTCTCGCGGCTCTTCCCCAGCCTCCTGACCTCGACCGTAGCTGACGAGGTCACGAGGCAGTGGAAGGAGAGTTCGAAGTTTTCAGTTTCAAGTTTCAAGACTGTCACGTCCTGATTAAAACTTGTCACTTTGCCGACTGGACTCCCGTCGTCTTTGGCTCCCCCCAGGGCCCTCCGGGCCCTGCCCCCCCGGCCCCCCCCGCTGGGGTGAGGTGTAGCTGCGGTGAGCGTAGCGAACCGCAGCGGAGCCGATCCCCAGCGGGGGGGCCGGGCCGCGTCTTCACTTCGCCCGCCTCGCCCTTCCTTCCTCGTACATCTCTGCCGGCCTCCTTCCTCCTATCGCGTTGTGTGGCCTCAGTTCGTTGTACGCCTGGATCCCTTCCTTCACCGCCTTCTTCGCCTCTTCGGCCGTCTCAAAGCATCCCTCCATCCCGTATTCCCACTTCAACGTACCTATCACACGCTCCGCTTTCGCGTTCTCGTAGCAGTGCATCTCCTCCGTCATGCTCACCCGGCACCCCGCTGCCAGCAGCCTCGCAACGTACTCATGGCAGCAGTACTGGCTTCCTCGATCCGTGTGGTGAATCGGCCTCAGATCCTCCTTCTTCAGCCGGCCCAATGCCTCCATCAACGCTTTCTGGCACCCGATCGATTCCATCGTCTCCCCCACGTAACTCCCCACGATCATTCTCGACCACACGTCCATCACAACGGACAGAAACACGAATCCACTCCCCGTCCTCACGTACGTCAAATCCGCCACCCACGCCTGGTTCGGCTCCGTCACCACCAGATCCCGGATCTCATTGCGAAACACCGGCAGGCTGTGCCGGCTTTGCGTTGTCCGCTTCGTTCGGGCATACCGCTTCACCAACCGATCATTCTCCCTCAGCACACGGAACATCCGGTCCCTTCCCAGCTCGATCCCGTTGCTCTGGAGCGACTGCCTCGTCACCCCCAGCAGCTTGCGGCAGCCCATCCTCGGGTGGATCCGCCTCTGCTCGTCCACTGCCTTCAGCACCTCTGCCTCAGCCACCGCCTGGCGCTTCCGCTCCGCTCGGCACTGATAGTAATTCTGCCGGCTCATCCGCACCACACGGCACGTCGCCTTCACCTCATGCCCGGCCTCTGCCAGCGTCCTTACAAGTTCCCATCGAACTTTTTTTTAAACTCCTCAACTCCCCCAAGCCCTCCTCTCTCGCACGCCATCTTCAAGAACTCTTCCCCTACCAGCGTCCGCAGCTTCTCTTCTCCAAGGGCCTGCTTCAGCTGCCTCACCTCCCGTTCCAGTTTCTGGATCCGGTCCGCCTCCCCGACTGCCTCAACACGCATGACTTTTCTCATCAGATGCTCTTTTCCGTACGCTTTGAGCCAACTCGCCACCGTCCCGTTTCCACGGATTCCATACCTCCGGTGCGCATCGGCCAACCCCGTAAACTCGCCGGCCTCGTACTCCCGGACCACCTGTACCTTGAACGCCTCGCTGTACCGTCGCACTACCCGTTTATCCAGTTTTCCAGTTCGCATCGTGTCAACCTACGGCCGGACCGCGCAGCCGGGCTTCAAACTTGAATCTTCAAACTTGAAACTCCCCCCTCACTCCACCACCCGCGGGGTGATGAACAGGTACACGCGGGTGAGGTTGGTCTGGACGCCTTCCTTCCGGAACAGGCGTCCGGCCACGGGGATGGATCCCAGCACCGGCACCTGATCCTTCCACCGCACCACCTGCGTCCCCACCGGTCCACGCAGGACCAGCGTTTCACCAGGCTCGCAGTGGGCCTCGGCCAGCGCGTTGCGGACCCGCAACCGGGGAAGGGCGGCCACCGACTTCGCCGCGCCCTTCGTCTTCGGTGGAGCGTCGTATCCCATGAACTCGGTGTATTCCCCACGGACGGTGATGTGGTGACGGCCGGCTTCAAGCCGCGGAATCAGGTCGACCGTCGTTCCCACGGGAACATCGACTGTATCGTAAACGACCGTTGCCGGTTCCCCATTCGTGGCCGGGACGTTCCTTGGTCCCACGGCCAGTTTGCGGACATCGACCACGGACACCTGCGCCTGGCGGCCTGCCAGCGTGGTGATCCCGGGCGCAGACAACAGATCAATGCCAGCGGTTTCCTCGAACCGCTTCAGCAGCGCCTTGTACTGGCCGTCGTCGAGAGCACGCCATTGGTTCGTGGTCTGGACCCGGTCCGTCCGGATCCCCCCGTCCTCCACGCGCACCAGTTCCTCGGCAGCCTCGGCCTTGTCGCCGAAGATCCAGTCCAACCATCCCGTGCCACCAACGCCCTCCGTGAACTCCACCCATTTGACTTGGAGCTCGATGACGGGAACCGAGGCGTTCGTGGCGGCTGCGGGCAACACCGGTCGCGTCGGCGGCGCGGCGGGTACGACGGTGGGCCTCGCATGGATGAAGGTTTCGACAACCTCGTAGCCTTGGGCCCACCGGGCAAACCCCCATCGGGGCGGCTCATAGCCGACGGAAGGCTGCCCACTGGGGAACAGGGTCGGCGCGACCGGGGGTGCCGATGTTGCCGAACCCGAGGTGGGAATAAAATAATAGCTGGTACGCAGGTGCAATGGAGGACCCGGCTGCGGAGAAGTCCCCGTCGCCGGCGCTTCCGATGACGGTGCCGGTGTCGACGGCCGTTCGACGGCTGCGGGCGCCGGTGCGGTTGTCGGGCCCGCATTCCCGCGCGGCATTCCCAAGGGAAGCCATGCCAACGCGGCAACGGCAATCAACCCGAGTGCCGGGATCCACCCGGATCTCCGCACGCGCACCGGTCCCTCGCTGGCGAGGAGCCGTTGCACCCGCACGGCAAGATCCGACTTCAATCCGCTCCCGCCCACGCCGAGGCCTCCGGAAACCACCAATTCCCGTCCAAGCACCGCCAGCGACTCCGCCAACGCCAGGCGTCCCCGGAACCGCCGCCGCCGCTTCGTCGGCCACCCATTCGCTCTCCACCTTCAACCGGCGTCGCGCCCACCAGAGCGCCGGATGCCACCAGCCCACGGCACAGATCAGGTCGACGACGGCAAACCAGAGCGGGTCGTATCCCGCGAGATGTCCAAGTTCATGCGCCAACATGGAACGACGCTGCGCCGGCTCGAAGCGCTCCTCGAAATCCGCTGGTATGGCAACGGTCGGACGAAACGCTCCGAAGGCCACCGGACCCCGCAGCCCACACCAGGAGAGCCACCGGACCCGCGCGAGCCCGAGCGCCGCTGGCAATCCGGTGCCTCGTGACATGGCCTCCTTTGTGAAGGGTTTCGGGGCGGCGATGGCCTCATCGCCCTGGGAATGGCTTTGGAACGGCGACGAGGACGTCGCGACCCCGTTCCCTGTGGGGGCCGTGTCAGGAGACGCCGCGGGCAATCCGACGAGATTCTCCACCGCATCCGCTTGCAACCGCGGAAGCTTGCGGGTCGTGGCGAGCAACCACAGGCGGCCACCCAGGAATCGTGCCCCAAGGAAGGTCGCACCAACACCCCACACGAGTGCCAGCCATGGGAGCACCGTTGCCGGAGACTTCAGCGCCGTTCCTTCGACAGCCGCGGCGCGGGGGCCGCGCGTCGACGCGTCCGGCTTCGTGGCTTCCGGAGCGGAAAGTCCCGCAGCGTCCCCCAGCGTCACCGTCAACACACGCCCCGGGCGCTCAGCCAGCGCCGGTGCCGCCCGACGCCATCCCACGGCTTCCACGATAAGGACACATCCCACGGCGACAAAGGCCGCCTGCCAGAGGGCGCGTCGGGTGCCGGCCGTGCGGATCCATCGGCAGGCGACCGCGGCGAGGAGGACGATGCCCGTGACCTCCATGGCGGCGAGCAGCGTGGCGGCCACCCAAGCGTTCTGGAAGTCGTTCACTTGGCCCTCCTCTTGGCTTCGCGGATCATCTTTTCGATCTGGTCGAGTTCGGTCCGGCTGACCTCGCGGGTGGTCAGCAGATGGCTGACGGCGTCGGTCAGGCTTCCCTCGAAGAGACGTCCCACGAAGTGCTCTCCGGCGCTGCGGGTGACGGCCTCGGCCTGGACCAGGGCGCGGTAGAGGAACGTGCGACCGTCCTCGCGATGGCTGACGAGTTCGCGGGCCTCCATCTTGCGGAGCATCGTGGCGACGGTGGTGTAGGCGAGCTCGCGTTCGGGTTTGAGGACGGAGTGAACATCGGCAACCGAGGCCTCCTGGCGATCCCAGAGGATCTCGAGGATGCGGAGCTGCAGATCGCCCAGCCGGAGATGTGGAGCGCTCATGACGACCGTGGTAATACTACTGTGGTAGTAGTGTGGCAATGAAGAACTCAATCCGCGTCCTTCCGCTTTTCCTCGGCGTTGGGAGACACGCGGGCCTGGATCTGGCATCGTGCCCCCATGAACTGCATCCGCCGGATCGCCCGCGCCGGAATTGCCTTCCTGGGCTGCCATCTGATCGCAGCCAAGCTCAGCGCGGCCCAACCGCTCAACGTCCTCGTCCTCTACGCCGACGACTGGCGGCACGACACGCTCGGCTGCGCGGGCCATCCGGTGGTGAAGACGCCGAACATTGACCGGCTTGCGGGAGAAGGGGTGCGTTTCACGCGCAATGCGGTCACCACGTCCATCTGCGGCGTGAGCCGCGCAACCCTGTTCACCGGGCAATGGATGTCCCGGCATGGGAACAAGGCCTTCAAGATGTTCCAGACGCCCTGGACGGAGACGTATCCCGGGCTGCTGCGGGCGAAAGGTTATTTCACCGGCCACATCGGCAAATGGCACAACGGCGCATTCCCGGCGAAGGAGTTCGACTTCGGCCGCTCCTACAACGGCACACACTGGATGAAGCAGGCGGACGGCACGCCCATCCACGTCACACGGAAGAACGAGAAGGACGCCCTGGAGTTCCTGCGCACGCGCCCGGCCGACAAACCGTTCTGCCTCACGCTCGCCTTCTTCGCCACCCACGCCGAGGACGGACACAAGGAGCAGTTCCGCCCGCAACCGCAGAGCATGGCGTTGTACAATGACGTGACCATCCCGGTTCCACCGAACGCCACCGAGGAATCCTGGAAACGGATGCCACCGTTCTTCGACGCGACGAACGAAGGGCGCGTCCGCTGGGGCTGGCGCTTCGATACCCCGGAGAAATTCCAGACGATGATGAAGAACTACTACCGT
>CBDIPJ010000031.1:0-50537 GCA_965283655.1 Limisphaerales bacterium
GGTCATTACCTGCTCGGGTGCTCGTTGCTGCGACAGAACCAATACTCCAACGCCGTCCAGTCCCTGCAGGTCGCCAAGGACACCGACCGCACCATCAACGCCGTCAGCTTCCAACTCGGGCGGGCCTATGCGGGCTGGGGCAAGTTCCAGGATGCCGCCGACCAGTTCGCCGAGGTCACGCAATTCGAGACCAACCATCCCTCCGCGTATTACCAACTCGCGCAAATGCAGCTGCGCCTGGGCCAGAGGGAGGCTGCGTCGGCCGCGCTCGCGACGCACCAGCAGGTGAACGCCGGGAAGGCCCAATCGGCGGACAACCCCTCCCTTTACGAACGCTGCGTCTACACGACGCCCCGTGGCCAGGCCACGCTGGAACAACCCGACACCTCCGGCGTCCGCGTCACCTTCTCGGATCAGACGGCCTCCGCGTTCGGCGATGCCGCCGCGCGCTTCGCGGGTCCGTTGGCCACGGTCGACATCAACCGTCGCGCGTGGAACGACCTGCTCGTGATCGACGGCGGCAGCCTGCGCCTGCTCTGGAACTCGAACGGCGTCTTCTCCCCCAAGGCGGATCCGTTGCCGCTGCCAACGGTCGGCACGCCCCGCACGATCGCGTCGGGTGACCTCAACAACGACCGTTACGAAGACCTCGTCATCACCGGTGACAACGGCATGGCTGTCCTGCGCGCGGCCACCAACGGCGTCCTGTCCGATGCCACCCGCATCTCGAATCTCGGCACGGTTCCCGGAATCGCCAGTGCGCTGATCGATCCCGACTTCACCGGAAAGCTGGGCCTCGCCGCGCTCCATCCGAAGGGTGGGCTTCGACTCTTCCGCGGGTTCGGCAACCTCGCCTTCCGTGAGATCCCGCCAACGTCCGCGGTTCCGGTCCAGGTCACGGGCGCCACGGCGATCACCATCGACGACTGGAACAACGACGACCTTCCCGACCTCATCCTGACGCGCACGGCCCAGCCGCCGCTGGTCCTCTTCAACCAGCGTGGCGGCGGACTCAACGCCAGCAACCAACCCACCGGATGGCCCGTCGCGCATGCCCTCGCGACCGCAGATCTCAACAACGACCTGCGCACCGACATCGCGATCGCCACCGAGAAGACCATCGACCTCTTCCTCGGTGGCTTGCGTGAGCCCCGTCGGCTCGCCGCCAAGGACAACCAGATCACGCACCTTCGGTTCATCGACTACGACAACGACGGCTGGCAGGACCTCCTTGGCTGGGGCACCAAAGGGCTTCGCGTCTGGCGCAATCGCGGCCGTCTTGGCTTCCAGGACGTCAGCGAGACGCTCGGTCTCCCTGCACTGCGGGACGTCCGACAGGTATTGCCCGCGGATTTCGACCAGGACGGCGACACCGACTTCGTCGTCGCGTTGACCGGCGGCGGACTCAGGTTCCTCCGCAACGACGGCGGCAACGCCAACAACGCCATCAAGGTCCGGTTGCTCGGCAACCGTTCCAACTCCAGCGGCCTCGGAACGAAGATCGAGGTGAACGGCGGTTCGTGGCGCACCCTGCGCACGGTCCAGCAGCTCCCCATCGAGATCGGCGTCGGCAAGCGCACCCAACTCGATTCCGTCACGGTCCGCTGGTTCGACACGCAACTGCCGTCCATCGACGTGGCCGTCGAACCGAAGGTCGTCCTGAACCTCATCGAACTCACCGTGCCGGGCGGATCCTGTCCTTACCTGTATGCCTGGGACGGCACGGGGTTCCGGTTCCTCACGGATCTTCTGGGCGCCGCGCCGGTCGGATTGCCGGTCGCTCCCGGACGCTATATCGAGGCCGATCCCGAGGAACTTGTCCGGATCGGGACTGCGGCCCAATTCCCGGCGCGCGAGGGCCGCCACGTGTTGCAGGTGACGGAGGAACTCCGCGAGATCCTCTACCTCGACGCGGCGCGTCTGGTGGTCGTGGATCATCCGCCCGGCGTGGAGGTGCACCCGACCAGCAAGCTGATGCCCGGCCGGCCGTTCCCCGAGCATCGGCTCGTCGCACTCCATCAACCGATCCCGCTGCGCGCGGCATCCACCCTCGAAGGCTCGGACGTGACCCCGCTCCTCCAGGCCACCGACCGCCTCCGTGTTTCCCCGCCGAAGCCCCACGGTGAATCCTACCGCGGCCTGGCCGAACCCCACGGCGTGATCCTCGACTTCGGCACCATCCCCATCCACGAACCCCTCGTCCTCCTGCTCGACGGATGGCTCCGGTTCGGCGGTGGCATGGCCAACATCGCGGCGTCGCACCGCTCGGATTTCGGGTTCCCCTTCCCGGTCCTCGAAGCTGAGGTCGCGAATGGTTCCTGGCAGAAGCTCGACGTCACCGTCGGTGCCCCCGCGGGCAAGACGAAGACCATCCTGGCCGACCTCACGGGCATCCTGCCGGCCGGAGTCCGACGCCTCCGCCTCACGCAATCCTTCGAGATCCACTGGGACCGCATCGCGCTCCTGCGTCCGGCCGATCCGTCCTCAATCCGTGAGTTCCGGCAGTTGCCCGCTCGCGCTGACCTGCACCCGCGCGGGTACTCGGTCTTCGCGGACCTTCCGTGGACGGAACCCCTGACCCCGCTCTACGAACAACTCCTGCCGCAACCGAACTGGCGCTACACGCCCTCCGGTTGGGCCACCCGCACCGGCGACGTCCGCGAACTGATCGCCGAACGCGACCAGGCGCTTGCCATCGTGGCGGCCGGCGACGAACTCACGCTCGAGTTCGATGCCGCCGCCCAGCCGACCCCGCCCGCCGGCACGACCCGGACCTTCTTCTTCTGGTCGGTGGGTTGGGACAAGGACGCCGATTACCACGTCGCCGCCGGAACCACGATCGAACCGCTCCCGTGGACCGGCATGGACGACCAGAAACACGGCGTCCAACCGCGCCCCCCGTTTGCCTCGGACAAGCTGCACGCCGAGTACAACACCCGCTGGGTCGGGCCGCACGCCCTCGCCCAGCGCAAGCCCAGCCTGAAACGCTGACCACGCTCCGCCCGACCTGATTTTCCGATGACATCCACTCCGGAGTACCCTCCCCTGCCCGTCGCGCCCTTCACGCAGGGCGACCGCGTCACGCTCACCATCCACGACCTGGCCTTTGGAGGCGAAGGCGTGGGGCGTGTGGGCGAGTTCGTGGTCTTCGTCCCGTATGCCTGTCCGGGCGATGTGCTCGAGGTGAAGATCACCGAGATCCACAAACGCTTTGCCCGGGCGGTGATCATCCGCATCCAGACGCCGGCGCCCGAACGGGTCGAACCCCGCTGCACGTACTATGGCGAGTGCGGCGGCTGCCAGTACCAGCACATCGACTACGCCGCCCAGCTCCGCTGGAAGCACAAGCAGATCGGCGACCTGTTCCAGCGCGTCGGGGGATTCGATCCCTCGCTCGTGCTGCCCGTCGCGCCCTGCCCCGAGCCCTACGGCTACCGCAACCGGATCCTCGTCCGCTCGCAGTGGAACCGTCCGGCGCTGAAGCTCGACCTCGGCTTCATGCGGCAGGACTGCGGTCTCGTCTGCGACATCGAGTCGTGCGCGATTGCCGAACCGGCGCTGAACGAAGCCATCACCCACTGGCGGAAGAACCCGCCGCCGAAGGGTGGCCTGAAGACCACGCTCCGCATTCCGCCGGAGGGCTGGGAGGTTCCGGAACATTCCTTCTTCCAGAACAACTTCTTCGCACTCCCTGCGCTCCTCGACGCCGCCCGCAACGCGCTGCGCAGCGCCGGTTCCCGGCATCTCATCGACGCCTACTGCGGCGTCGGGTTCTTCGGGATCGAACTCGCCCGTGAGGTGGAATCGTTCCTGGGAGTCGAACTGGACGCCCCGGCGATCCGCGCCGCCCGCAAGAACGCCACCACACATGGCGTGACCAACGGAGAGTTCGTCTCCGGTGACACCGACCTGCTGCTGCCGTCGCTGTTGCGCCGGCTGAACCCCGCGCTGACGACCGTGCTTCTAGATCCCCCGCGTGTCGGTTGTCGTCCGCCCAGCCTCGCCATCCTGCGCGAGACCGGACCACGCCAGATCCTGTACGTCAGCTGCCACCCGGCCACGCTGGCCCGCGATCTCAAGATCCTATGCGCGGACGACCGCTACCGGCTGCACGCCGTCCAACCCATCGACATGTTCCCGCAGACCCAGCATGTCGAATGCGTCGCCGACCTCCGTCTGGTTGAAGCCCCGACCGCTTGAACACCCCAGCCCACGTCCTGGCCCTCGATGAAGCCGCGCTCGACCACGTCGAGGAACGCGGCGGTCCGGGGCTGCTGTGGTTCTGGGAATCCGACGCGCCCTGGGTCGTCGTTGGCTACGGCCAGTCCATCACCCGCGAGGTGCATGTCGAGGCCTGCCAACGCGATGGCATCCCCATCTTCCGCCGATGCAGCGGGGGTGGAACGGTGGTGCAGGGTCGGGGGTGCCTGAACTACGGGCTCGCCCTTCCGATCACGGCGGATCCCGAGCTGGAATCGATCACCGGCGCCAACCGCTGGATCATGGAACGTCAGCGTCGGGCCCTGGCCACCCTGTTGCCCGGCGTGGTCACCGTGGAAGGCCACACCGATCTCGCCGTCGACGGACGCAAGTTCTCGGGAAACGCACAACGAAGGAAGCGTACCGCCCTGC
Organism: Limisphaerales bacterium; assembly: GCA_965283655.1. Classification (GTDB taxonomy): domain Bacteria; phylum Verrucomicrobiota; class Verrucomicrobiia; order Limisphaerales; family UBA9464; genus UBA6176. Next base: position 4,633 of record CBDIPJ010000031.1, read on the forward strand.
TCTTCCACGGAACCTTCCTCCATCACTTCGACCTGCCCTGTATCGCGCGGTGGCTGGCGTTTCCGTCCGCCCAACCGGGTTATCGATCCTCCCGTGATCACCTGGAGTTCGTCACGAACACCCAGCTCGATCCCTCCCGGATCGAGGCCGCGCTGAAAGACGTGTGGGCCACCCTGAACCACACCGTGCCCGAGGATGTTCATGCGCGGATCCCCGCCCTGATCGACTCCCGCTACGGCCGCGCCGACTGGCATGCCAGCCGGTGAGGGGGGCAGAGTTTCAAGATTTCAGTTTCAAGTTTGAAGTCGTCTGGGAACTCCGTTTGTAGGCCGCGTGCCCCCACGCGGCGGATCCTGACCAGCGCCGGGTGAGGGCACCCGGCCTTCAGAAAGGGAGTTCCCAGTCCCCAGATCTGTCACGTCCTGATTTAAAGTTGTCACCGCAGGGCTCTGACACCTGAAGTCAGCGGTTGTACCTTTGGGGACGCATCCCCCAGACATGAATCCCGCGCCCGCCCTCGCCGCAACGCGGCGCACGGCGAAAGCCCGGGGTGGAGCGGAGCGGAACCCTGGGTCACCCCACCCCACGACACCTCGCCCCAACGGGGCGAACGGTGAACACACGCACCCTATTCCGTGTGCCCTTTCAGGGCACAGAGGATGTTGTGTGGTGTGGTCCCCGGGGTTCCACCTCGGGCTTTCACCGGTTGCCCCTTCGGGGCACGAGCACGGGGCCCCGCGTCCCCGGTGCCCGGGGAGGCCCCCACGCGGCGGATCCTGACCATCGCCGGGTGAGGGCACCCGGCCTTCAGTCCGACTTCAATCTTGAATCTTCAAACTTCAAACTCCCTCCCCCGATCTCCACTGTCTCCCCCGTGTCACGACTCATCCTCGCCTTGTGTCTGGTGTTGGGATTGCAGGCCTTCCTGCCGGCGGCACCGGCCACCCGACGCGCCATCCGTCCCACCGCGGGCAACGAGTCGCGCTATACCGATCTCGTGGCGTGGGGACGGGCGAAGGGGTTCGCGGCCAAGTCCGCGTCGGGCAGCGACGAACTCCGACTCTCGAACAAGGCCTACGAGATCGTCTTCAAGGCGAGTTCGAAGAAGGTCCTCTTCGATGACACCGACGTCCGGCTCACCCTGCCCATACGCAAGGCGGGCGATGGTTTCCAGATCTCCAATCGCGACATCGAAACCGTCCTGGCCCCGTTGGTCCAACCCCCACGTCGCCCGGCGACCCGCCCCATCCGCACGGTGGCCCTGAATGCCGGCCACGGCGGAAAGGATCCGGGCAACATCGAAGGCAAACGGCAGGAGAAGTACTACACGCTCCTCATCGCCGGTGAAATCCGACGCCGCCTCGAACGTGCAGGGCTGCGGGTGATCATGGTCCGTACGACGGACAAGTTCATTGAACTGGAAGATCGTCCTGCGGCCGCCGGGAAGGCCAATGCCGACCTTTACCTCAGCGTCCATTTCAATGCGTTCGACGGCCCAGGATCCGCCGACGTCGGCGGCGTCGAGACCTACTGCCTGACCCCGGCCGGCGCGAGTTCGACCAACGACACGGGAAACCATGGCGGAGGGTGGCACCCGGGAAACCGGTTCGATCGCGACAACATCGTCCTGGGACATCAGGTGCACCGCGCCATTGTGCAGGGGACGGATCTCGGGGACCGCGGGCTGCGTCGGGCACGATTCAAGGAACTCACCTTGCTCGACATGCCTGGCATTCTGGTCGAAGGGGGCTACATGACCAACACCCACGATGCCTCGACGATCTATTCCACCGAAGGCCGCGCCGCCCTGGCCCGCTCGATCGCGGATGGCGTCCTCGCCTACAAGCGATTGGTCGAACGGACCCTTTAGGGAGAGTTGCCGGTCGCCAGATCCCAGTTTCCAGGTTCAATCAAAGCAACTCCCGGTAGGCCGCGTTCACCCACGCGGAAGCCCAAGCCACGACCGCCCGTCCGACAAACATTCCTGTTGGCGGTCCTGCGTTTGGGGTTACACATCCACATCTCCGGTGGCCGGCGTGTACCGTGGGTATTCCTCGAAGGTCTGGGAAACCCTCTGCGACGTCTGACTCCGGCCACCGACATCACGATTGATCGAATGAGCATTGTCACACGCACTGGCGACGGCGGAACCACCGGCCTGATGTACAACCGCCGCGTCCCAAAGTCCCACGGACGCGTCGAGGCCTACGGTAGCGTGGACGAACTGAATGCCGCGCTGGGCATGGCGCGTGCCACCGCCACCCACGACTTCGTCCGGGAGTCCCTGCTGGCCATCCAGAAGGATCTCGTCCTCGTCATGGGCGAACTGGCCACGCACCCGGATGATCTCGAACGTTACCGGAAAGATGGTTTCGTGATCGTTGGAACCGAGTTCGCCGCCCGACTCGATGTCATCGTCGCGCGCATCGAGAAGGAAGGCGTGTCGTACAAGGGCTGGGCCACCCCGGGTGGAACCCTGGACGCAGCCTCCCTGGACGTCGCCCGCACGACCTGCCGCCGGGCCGAGCGCCGCATTCACGCGTTGCACGACGCCGGCGAACCGCCCAACCCGGAGATCCTGATCTTCCTCAACCGGCTTTCCGACTTGCTCTGGCTGTTTGCCCGTTGGGTCGAGACCCGCGCCGATCGCGCCCTCCACGGCATTCCGGACGCGGTCTGAGCACGGGCTTCACCGTGGGCCGAATCAGGTTTCCCCACGGTGGTCCGCTACCGGCACCACCAACACCGGACACCGGGCGCCTCGCACCACGCGTTCGGTAGTGCTTCCGCGCAGGGCGTCCAGCACCGTGCGCTGGCCACGTTTGGCCATGACGATCAAGTCGGCTTCGTTGGCTTCCGCAGAGGCGAGGATGTGATCCACCGGATCGCCCTCCCACGTTTCCACCTCACTGGTCCAACCTGCCTCGGGCGGAACGGTGAACACGGGCACATTCGATTCGGGCCCGGCGTGCAGGAAGATGAAGTGGGGATCCTCAACACCCAGCGACCGCGCCACCGTCGCGACGGCATCGATGGCCGGTTGCGGATGTGGCTCGAGGTCCACGGGAATCAGGATGTTGACCAACCGTACCTCACCCGTGCGCGGGTTCACAAATCCGTGGCCCCGACGCGGGACGAAGAGCGTCGGCGCAGGAGCGGTGCGCGCGATGGGCTCCGCCAACGCTCGATGCAGCCATCGGCCCAGTCCGCTGCGCTGGTGAGTGGAAAGAACGACCAGATCGGGGAGATTGGCCGCGATGTGATCCTGGATGGCCTCAGCAACGCCCGGAGCGCGCCGGTGCACCTTCACCACTTCGAGTCCCGCGGCGGAGACGTCCCGATGGTGTGAACCGGGCGGGAGCACGCCCCAACGTTCGAGCACCACGCGCACGCTCGGAAACAGGGACCAATCGAACTCCTCGTCGTGCGCATCGACGTGCATGAGGGAAAGTTCGCCATGCGCGGCCAGCGCCAGCTTCAACGCATGTTCGAACGCCGCTTCCTCCTCCCCGAGGAAGTCCGAGGGGTAGAACACCTTCTTGAGCGAGGTCATCTTCATGGGGTGATGTCGCCATCCTCCCCGTTCCCCAGCCCACGCCAGCCGTGAATTGGCACTCGCTGGACAACCCTTGGGCTTTTTACTCCCGGAAGGTCGCCTGCAGGGTCGCCTTGAACGCGTCCACGATACGCTGGTGGGCCGCGTTGACTTCCTCGTCCTTCAACGTGCGGTCGGCCGCTCGATACGTGAACGAGTAGGCCATGCTCTTGTGGCCCTCCGGAACATGCCGGCCGCGGAACACATCAAACAGGTCGACCGATTCCAGGTTCGGCGCCTTCGCCTGCTTCACCACGGCCAGGACGGCCTCGTGCGTCGTCGACTCAGGGACGATCATGGCCACGTCGCGCGAGGTGAACGGGAAGGCGGGTAGCGGCTTGAACGAGCGTGCCGCATTCCGCTTCGCCAGCAGGAGGTCGAGGTTCAGTTCCGCCAGCAGGACGGGGTCACGCAGGTCGTAGCGCTTGCCAAGCGACGGCTGGAGCTGACCCATCTGGCCGAGTTCGAGCTTTCCGCCGAGGGCAATGGACGCCGACTCCACGAACAGCGACGAGGGTTCGGAGCGACGGACGTAGCCGACACCACGAAGACCGAAGGATTCCAGGAATTCCTCGAGGATGCCCTTCAGGTCAAAGGCATCACACTTGGCATCGCGGTCAGCCCCGCTCCAGAACCCCGGGGAACGGGCTCCCGTCAGGGCGATGGCAAGACGCCAGCCTTCCTTCGGACCCGCATCGGTCGGGAGGAACACCCGACCAAGTTCGAAAAGCTGAACATCACCGCTCCGCCGTGAGAGGTTGTGGCGGAGGGTGTCGAGCAAACCGGGAAGCAACGAAGGACGCAGGACGTTCATGTCGCTGCTGAGCGGGTTTGCGAGCGCCACGATCGCGGGTGTGACCAGGCGCGCTGCAACATCGTTGACCAGGGTCTGCCCCTGCGCTTCGAACAATCCCATGCCCACGAGCAACCGGCGCACTTCCATCAGGACGTCATAGACGGCGTCGTAGGGATGTTGGCCCAACGCACCGCGCGGGGTCGTCGACGGAATACGGTCCACCCCGTGCAACCGGGCCACCTCCTCGATCAGGTCGACCTCGCGTTTGAGATCCACGCGGAAGGTCGGGATCTGGAAGATCACCGGCTCCGGCTCGGCGGTGTCATCGACCGGACGCGGCTTGCGGGAGGCCAGCTTGAGGCCCAGCGCCTGCAGATGGCATTCAATCTCCTCCGGCCGCAGTTCGATGCCGAGGACCTCACGAACCCGACGGTGCCGCAGTTCGATCTCCTTCGGTGCCACGGGCACCGGGTAGGCATCGACCACACCGCCCGCTGCCGATCCGCCGGCCAACTCGAGGATCAAGGCCGCCGCGCGCCGGCTCGCGTACTCCGCGACGCCAATGTCTGCGCCGCGCTCGAACCGGTAGCTGGCATCGGTACGCAATCCCAGCTGCTTGCTGGTCCGACGAACCGACGTGGGCTGGAACCAGGCGCTCTCGATCAGCACGTCGCAGGTGCTGTCCTGGATCTCGGAATTCTGGCCACCCATGACGCCGGCCAGCGCGATGCCCTTGGTCGGATCGGCGATCAGCAGCATGCCCGAGGTCAGCTTACGCGCGGTCCCGTCGAGCGTGACAAACGTCTCCCCTTCCGAGGCGGGACGCACCACAACGGTCGGCAACCCGGCCTCCGAACGCGCCACCAGGTGATAATCAAAGGCGTGCAGCGGTTGGCCGGTCTCGATCATCACAAAGTTCGTCACGTCGACGACGTTGTTGATGGCGCGGATGCCCACCTGCTCGAGACGGGCGCGCAACCAATCCGGACTCGGGCCTACCTTCACACCCTTCAGCACCCGCGCCGTGTAGCGGGGACAGGCTTCCCCCGCCTCGAGTTGCACGGCGACCAGCGAGTCCACGGAAGGGGCGGACGCATCCACGGAAACCACCGCCTCTGGAATCCGGAGTGGATTCCCCGTCAGCGCCGAAATCTCACGAGCAATCCCGATGACCGAGTTGAGATCGGGGCGGTTGGGCGTGACCTCGAGGTCGTACACCACATCCGCACCGGCACGGCCGAGATACTCAGCAAAAGGCTGCCCAACCACCGCGTCGGCGCGGAGGATCAACAGTCCGTCCTCCTTCCGATGGCCGATCGCCTCGGGATCGATGCCGAGTTCTTCGGAGGAGCACATCATCCCGTGCGACTCGACGCTCCGGATCTTGCCGACCTTGATGACGAAGGGCTGGGTTTCGCCGGCCTTCGGCGGCAGGGCCGCTCCGGGCAGGATCAGCGGGATCTTGTCTCCGGCCTGGAAGTTCTGCGCCCCGCAGACAATCTGCCGCTCGCCCTTGCCGTCGTTGACCCGGCAGACGGAGAGCTTGTCAGCGTTGGGGTGCTTGTCGCGGGTCACCACCTGCGCGACCACGATGCCTTCAAACTCGCCCGCCCGCTTCTCAACGCCCTCCACCTCGAGCCCGAGCATGGTCAGGCGCTCGGACAACTCCTCGGGGGTCCAGTTGAAATCAACGTACTGCTTGAGCCAGCTCAGGGAGACTTTCATGGGAATCAGGAGGCTCCCACGCGGGAGGCCAATCTTTCAGGGACGGGATCGGAAATCGGAGATCAGAATCGGTGGTGAGGGCGTCGGCCACGCATGGCGAAGCAGCGCCCGCGCGCATTCAGAACTGACGGAGGAACCGCACGTCGTTCTCGTAGAACAGCCGGATGTCGGTGATGCCATACCGCAGCATCGCGATCCGTTCGATCCCGAACCCGAACGCCCATCCGCTCCAGACCTCGGGGTCATACCCAACGGTCTCGAACACCTTGGGATGAACCATGCCGCAACCGGCGATCTCCAGCCATTCCTTGCCCAGTTTCCGGACGAGGGCGTTGGTGAAATCGATCTCGAGGCTGGGTTCGGTGTAGCTGAAGTAGTGCGGACGGAACCGCAGCTTCACGTCGTTCCCCAGCACTTCACGGAACACGGCTTCGACGGTTCCCTTCAGGTCTCCGACCGTCACGCCACGATCCACGTACAGGCCCTCGATCTGGTGGAACGTCGGGTTGTGGGTCGCATCGGCGTTGTCCCGGCGGAAGACACGGCCCGGAACCACGATCCGGATCGGAGGCGGCATCTTTTCCATGACCCGGATCTGCACGGAACTGGTGTGGGTCCGCAGCAACGGCCGAGAGGCGGCATCAGGAAGAATGTGTCCTGCGAGTCCCGCGCCGGATGATCCGCCGGCGTATTGAGGGCATCGAAGCAGTGGTACTCGTCCTCGATCTCGGGTCCGTCGGCGACGGCGAACCCCAATTTGCGGAAGGCGCGGACGATGTCGTCGGTGATCTGAGTCAGCGGATGCAGTCGACCCTGGGCACGGCGACGTCCTGGAAGACTGAAATCGGTGGGCTCCTTCGGCAGGGCGGCACGCAGCTCCAGTTCGGAGCGGCGCGCGGCCAGTGCCGCCTCCAGTTCGAGCTTCACGGCATTGAGTGCCTTGCCGGCGGCCGGCCTTTCCTCCTTGCTCAGGGTGCCCAACCGCTTCAGCAGGACCGTGAAACGGCCTTCAGCACCCAGCACCGCGCCCTTCGCCTGATCCAGCGATGGCAGATCGCCCGCGGCTCCAAATGAAGCCAGGGCCACGGACTTAATTTCCTCCAACTCGACCAGCACGCTCATGGCAGTTCCTTCGGTAGAAATCTTCCCGCCCATATCCTCACCCCGCAAACGCAAAGGCGGGCGCCTCGAGAGAGGTCGCCCGCCTTGCATTCATCGAATGGCCGATGCCGGGGCTGGATGCTGCGCATCCCACCGCCGGACGTCGTCCTGATCGATTCAGGCCTTCGCCGCCTTGGCCTTCAGAGCTTCCACAGAAACCTTCACCAACTCACCGAAGGCGGCGGAATCCGTGGCAGCGATGTAGGCCAGGACCTTGCGGTCGAGCAAGCACTGGGCGGCCTTCAGACCCTCCATGAAGCGGCTGTAGGTCGTGCCGGCCAACCGGGCGGCCGCATTGATGCGGGCCTGCCAGAGGGCGCGATAGTTGCGCTTCTTGGTCTTCCGATCCCGGAAGGAGTACACCAAGCCGTGATACACGGCATCCTTGGCGTACCGATACAGCTTGGAGCGACGCATCCGGAAACCGGAGGCGCGTTCGATCATTGTTTTGCGACGCTTACGCGAGGCAACGGCGTTGGTTACACGCATGGCAGTAAATCAGTTTTGGTTGGTGTGGCGGGGGAGGTCAGCGATGACCCCAACCGTCCTCGCTCAATGCGAGAACGGCAGGCTCGCCTTGATCTTGTAAACGTCGGTGTGGTGAACCTCCTTCACCTCCCCGAGGGCGCGACGACGCTTCGCACTCTTGCCGGACAACAAATGGCGCTTGCCAGCATGGCGCGTCAGCACCTTGCCGCCAGCGGTGATCTTGAACCGCTTGGCCACGGACTTCTTGGTCTTAATACCCTTCGGACGACGCATATCAGCTTCCTTGCTTACGAAAAGGAGCGCGCAGTCTATGGAGAAAGAGGTCCGGAGCAAGGGGGATTTTTGCGATATCCCCAAACTTTCTTCATCGACCCCTTCACAAGGCCACCACCTCGGTCCATCCAACCGCACCAAATTCGGCCTCAAATGGCCCAATTGCTGCCTTTGCCAACTCCAGATCGGGAAAAATCGCGAAGGTCGTGGATCCACTCCCCGACATGAGCGTTCCCACCGCCCCTCGGGCCCGAAGGAACTCCTGGAACATGCGCAGCACCGGGTATTTCTCCAGCGCCGGGGCCTCCAGCGAGTTGTAGAGCCCCGCCAGGGCGACGGAAAGGGACTCCGACTCCATCGAGGCCACGAACTCCTTCGCGCGTCCTGGACGCCCGTTCAGCGCCTCCGGGAACCTCGCGAGATTCTGGTAGGCCCACGCGGTCGAAATGCCAAAGCCCGGGTGATGCAGGAAGAGCGCGCGCCCCTTCAAGACATCGAACGACGGCAACGGCGTCACCTTCTCACCCCGCCCAACGGCCAGTGCCGGCTTGTCCTGAAGGAAGAAGTTCACATCGGAGCCCAGACCCGCCGCCAGGGCATCGATGGTTTCCGTCGGAAGCACGCCTCCGAAGAGCTCATCCAGCCCCAGAAGTGTGTGCGCCGCATTACCACTCCCACCGCCCAGTCCCGCTGCCATCGGAATCTGCTTCTCCAGATGGATCCGCACGCCTTGCCGGATCCCCGCAGCCTCAAGGAATCGAACGGCGGCCTTGTGGACGAGATTCGTCGAGTCGACCGGGAGATCGGGATGATTGCAGGTCAGTTGAACCCCCTGCCCCGCCGCCTCAAAGGTCAGCGTGTCATGCAGCGGAACCGGCAGGAAGATCGTCTCCAGATCGTGAAAACCATCCAAACGCCGCCCAAGGATGTTGAGCAGCAGGTTGACCTTGCAGGGCGAACGTCGTGTCAGGGACATGGCAGTTGAAATGAAAAACGCGCCAACGAAAGTTGGCGCGTTCGAAAGGAATGGAAGGTCTTATTCGAAGATCTTGAAGCGGCTGCCGGGGAACATCGGAGCCACATCCGTCGAATCAAATCCGAGAGACACGTCCGTACGCACGGCGCTCGAATCAAGGATGCCGGGCTTGTACGTGTCCGGATACACGGGATTCTCCGGGGTAAAGTACGGCTTCGAGGGAATCGGGAAGGTCAGGACTTCGACGGCACCAACAACGGTGCGACCGATGGTCCGGTTGATGCCCTTGATCGTGCCCCGTCCGTAGGCAGCATCCGGGCCATCCCAGAGGTAGGTCTGCTCGTACGCCCGGCTCATTTCACCCCATCGGAGCGGCTCGGAAAGGTTGGTCAGCCCACGCCCGAGCTTGCGCTCGGCACTGGCACACCCCGCTGAAAGGGCGGCGACAACTACGAGGAGGGAAAGATGCTTCATTCCGGTGCGCATAATGCTTGTGAAGTCTGGCGTGCAGCCTATCGGCGGAGTCGAGCGGTGCAAGCGTCGAGTTCGACCAACCGCAAATGGTTTCGTCACGGGAGCACGGTCTCCGTTTCCCACGAAGGCTTCCCACTATCCGAACGCCAAGGTCGCAGGCATGTTCACGACCATGGACGCAACGGCCAAATGGCTCCTCCGTGAAGCGCAGGCGGTGGTCTGTGCAACGCTCCAGTCACTACCGGCCGAGCTGGCCGAACTCGCAGCCACCGTAACCGTGATCTATGAACCGGTCCCAGGACCGCACTTGATTGAGGAGGGCTGGGAACCGGATCTGCTCGGAATGTTCTCCGGACAGGCGATCGGGGAACCCCTGGACTCTGGGGTTCCCCTGCCGCCACAGATCCTGTTGTTTTACGAGAACCTCTGGAACTTCGCCGAGGGGGATGAGGAAGTTTACCGCGAAGAGGTGAAGATCACCTTCCTCCACGAGTTGGGTCACTGTCTCGGTCTCGACGAGGACGAAATCGAAGCTCGGGGACTCCTCTGACCCGGCAGCAGGCCGCCCCTCAGGAGGGTCACTTCGCCTTCAGCGCGTCCTCGATGGCCTTGGAAACCTCCTCGGAGGTGGGCTCAGCGCCCGAATCCCAGCGCTTGAGGATCTTGCCATCCTTGCCGAGGAGGAACTTCCCAAAGTTCCACTTCACGTCGCCCGGAAACGGGGAGTCCTTGCCGGTCAGCGCCGCATAGATGGGGTGCTGCTCGCCTCCCTTGACGTGAACCTTCTCCATCAGGGGAAACGTGACGTTGTAGGTGAGGGAGCAGAACTCCTTGATCTCCGTGGCCGTGCCCGGCTCCTGCTTGCCGAAATCATTGCACGGGAACCCGACCACGCTGAACCCCTGTTCCTTGTACTTCTTGTGGGTGGCTTCGAGGCCCTTGTATTGGGGGGTGTAGCCACACTTCGAGGCCACGTTGACGATCAGGACTACCTTGCCCTCGAACGCCTTCAGCGAAGTGGCCTTGCCGTCGATGTCCTTGACGGGAATCTCCTGGATGGGGGAAGCGATCATGGTGGTGGCCACCAAAAGGGTGGCAATGGATGCGATGATGGTTTTCATGACTGACGAGAGCACGTTGCGATGGCTTCCGACGCTGTCAAACGCAGGTTCGTTCAACCGGCCTGCCAGAGGAAGGCGCAGCCGGACGCGTCAGCATCACTTCACCACGATGCGCATTCCCTCCTTCTCCAACTCCGCCGCCAGCTTCTTGGAACTCGAGGAGAGCCGGTTGCCCTTCAGGTAAAGCCGGAGGAACGGGGCCCAGTTCTTGCCTCCCGAGAGGTCCGCCTTGGCCGCGGCATGCAACGGCTTCAAGTCGCTGATCTTGTTGTCCTGAAGCAGGATCAGGCTCGGGGCGCGCAATTTCGTGAGCGGTGAGATGTCCGAGATCTTGTTGTCCGACAGTGACACCGTGGTCAGCCACTTCAGGTTTTCAAGGCCCGCAATCGTCTTCAATCCGTTCCCGTCTGCATAGAAGGTCACCACCCTTGGGAGGGACGTCAGGGGCGCGATGGTCTTGAGCTTGTTCCGCGAAAGATAGACCGAGGCCAGATTCGTGCAGGTCGCCAGCGGCGCCGCGTCCGTGACGGCGTTCGATTCCAGCTGGATGTATTGAAGGGCAGGAAGGGTTCCCAGCGCGTCCACGCTCGCGATGCGGTTCGAAGCGAGATGGACGTATTGCAATTGGCGCAACCCTTTCAACGGCGCCAGATCCACGATCTGGTTGCCTGCGAGCTCCAGCGAGGCGAGCGCCTTGCAGTGTTCCAATCCCGCCAGGTTGGTGATCCCGCGAAAGTTGCCCTGAACCACCGCGACGGTCGCCACATCGGCCGCGGTCAGCGGCTTGTCCGAATCCCGTTTGGAAAAGACCTGCTGGCGGACTGCAGCCTCCAGGTTCCGGTCGGCGAAGACAGAGACCTCGGGTGCCGCATTGGTGGCATCGGCGGCCCGGAGTTGGGACGCCAGGGCGAGACAGACAAGAATGATCCAGCTTTTCATGGGACACGCCAGTGTGACCGCCCTCCGCCCCCCATCGTCAAGAGGGTTCCCGGCTCAACATCGCGTTCCGGAACGCAGGGGGCCAAAACCCGTTTGACCCGAGGACCCGGGCTGTGGCTATCTTCGGCCGTCCGATTTCAACATGCAGTGTCGGCGTCACGGTGACGGTTTGCGGAGGCCGCGTCAGATCCATTGTGGGCCCCTCAATCAGAGTTCTGCCTGGGGCAGATTCCCACGCGGTGTTTGAAGCGGCTCTCGTGTTATGGACAACCAGAATCGTCTCTTCGTGGGCAATTTGTCCTACCAGACGATGGAGCGAGACATCCAGGACCACTTCGCCGCTGCCGGGGTCGTCCTGAACGTCAACCTGATGCTCGACAAGTTCACCGGCCGCTCACGCGGTTTCGCGTTTGTCGAATTCGGCACCGCCGAGGAGGCCGAACGCGCCGTTGAAATGTTCAATGGTCAGGACCTCGGAGGCCGGGCTCTCACGGTCAACATCGCGCGCCCTCGTGAAGAACGTCCGCCCCGTGAAGGTGGTGGTGGCGGCGGTGGTGGCGGGTTCCGAGGTGGTGGTGGCGGCGGAGGAGGTGGAGGCTACCGCGGCGGCGGAGGTGGCGGTGGTGGTGGCGGTGGTTGGCGCGGCGGTGGTGGTGGAGAGCGCCGTGAACGTGGTGGTGGTGGTGGTGGCGGTGGTGGATGGCGCGGCGGCCGCGAAGAACGCGGCGGTGGCGGTGGCCGTGATCGCTACTGATTTCCGAACCCCACGTCCTTGGTCGAGGCCTCCTTCGCCTTTCCAGGGCTCGGCCAAGGTCACGAATACACAGACGTACCCTAATCCGGCGTCCGCGGGACCGCATTCCGTGCGGTTTCCGCGGCCGATCGGTCAAAGCCATTGACATTAAACCGGCCACCTTCCTAGCGTGGCCAAAAGCACGCCATATGTCGGAAAACAATCCCGTCCCGCCACCGCCCTCGCCCACACCGGAGCCCCCGAAGCCCGCGGATGCTGCCCAAAAGAAGCAGACCGTGCGGATCTCGCTCCCGCCCAAGCCGGCCGGGGGGCCGTCGATCCGGATTCCTTCCGCAGCAGGCGCGCCCGCTGCCCCGGCACCCGCAGCAGCGGCAGCTCCGGCAGCACCAGCCGCTCCAGCTTCCCGCCCTGCGGCACCGACGCCTCCTTCCCCCGGTTCGGCAGCGCCTGCATCCATGGCCGCCTCCGCCAAGCCGGCTGCACCCGCCGCGCCAGCAGCTCCAGCTGCCAAGCCAGCCGCAGCGGCCCGTCCCGCTCCCGTTCGTTCGGGCGGTGGCGTGAGTGGCCTTGATGTCGGATTGGCCTTCGCCGTAGCTCTGCTGGGCATTGCCGCTGTCGCCGTCCAGTACTGGTTCGTTGCGCAGACCAATTCCTGAGCTAAGACTAGAACATGGCTGCCAAGAACATTGTCACGCTGACCTCGCAGAACTTCGACACAGAGGTCATCAAGTCCGAACAACCCATCCTCGTGGACTTCTGGGCCGAATGGTGCGGTCCGTGCAAGATGCTGGGTCCTGTGCTGGATGAGCTGGCCACCGAATTCGACGGCCGTGCGCGTATCGGCAAGGTCAACATCGATGATCACCAGGATCTTGCGGTCCAGTTCGGGATCCAATCGATCCCCACGCTCCTGGTCTTCAAGGGAGGCCAGGTTGTGGGACAGAGTGTCGGGGCAAAGCCCAAGGCAGCCCTGCGTCAGGTTTTGGATGCCGCTGTCAAATAGCAGTCACCGATCCTGACCCACTGACGGTCATGATCGCCTTTTCCGCGCCCGCTGGTTCACGCCAGCGGGCGCTTTTTTATCATCAGCTATCCACTCTGCTGGAGGCGGGGCTTCCGCTGTTCACAACGCTCGACCAGCTGTCACGAAATCCCCCAGCCGCCTCCCTTCGGCCCGTAGCGACACAACTGCTTTCCGGGCTTCGACGCAGCCAGACATTTGCGGAGAGCTTCCGTGACCTTCCCGGGTGGGCGCCCGAATTCGACATCGCGCTCATCGAGGCAGGAGAACGATCGGGGCGACTGGAGCAGGCCTTTGGCGTGTTGGCGCGCCACCACGAGGCACAGGCCACGAACTGGCAGACCGTCCTCCAGGAGGCCGCCTATCCAGTGCTGATCCTTCACGTGGCGGTGTTCATTGTCCCCCTGCCCCGGTTTGTTCAGACCGGCAGTGTGTCCCTCTACCTGCTGAACTCCGTTGGAACCCTGGCCTTCGGTTATCTCGCAGCCCTCGGACTCCACTGGGCCACACGCCCCATCCGGCCGCCTGCATGGAGATCCATGATGGAACGGGCACTGATTCACGTTCCGGTGCTCGGAAGTGCACGCTCGGAACTGGCATTGGCGCGGCTTGCAGGCTCTCTGGACGCGCTGCTTTCCGCGGGAATCCTAGTGACAGAAGCGTGGCCGATGGCAGCCCGGGCCAGCGGATCCCAGATCCTGGACCGCGCAGTGGCCACTTGGCGGGAACCGCTGGCAAACGGGGTGACACCGGCGGAGCTGGTGGCCGGTTCCGGGCTGTTCCCGGAGATGTTCTCCAGCGCCTACGCTACCGGGGAAATCTCGGGAAAGCTGGAGGAGCAACTTCGCCGGCTTGCACGGATCCACGAGGAGGAGGGTTTCCGCAAACTCCGCACCTTCAGCCAGTGGAGTCCGCGCCTCTTCTACGCCTTCGTCAGCATCTGGATCGCGTTTCAGATCCTCGCCATGGCGGGCGGCTATGTGGCCACCCTTCAGCAGTTGCTGGGGGAATAACTTCCTCCCTGCGGCGCCGCCGCGGCCTCAGGAGATTTCACCCGGCCGACCGCCGTTGATCAGATACAGAACCGCCATCCGCACGGCCAACCCGTTGGTCACCTGCTCCAGGATGACCGACCTGTCGCAGTCAGCCAGTTCACTCTCGATTTCAACCCCTCGGTTGATTGGCCCCGGATGCATGATGATGGCATCCGGATGAAGCAGTGCGAGCCGGGCCCGATTCAGACCGAAGAGGGTCGCATACTCCCCAATGGACGGAAACATGGTCTTCCGCTGCCGTTCGTGCTGGATACGGAGCAGATTGACGACATCGGCCCCCCTCACAGCGTCCTCGACGTTCCAGGTGACCCGACATCCCCACTGCTCAAAAACCTTCGGCACAAGCGTCGGCGGGCCGCAGAGGGTGACTTGGGCCCCCAGCTTCAACAGGGCCCAGATGTTGGAACGAGCCACCCGGCTGTACAGGATGTCGCCCAGGATGGTCACCTTGAGACCGGCGATCCGGCCCTTGTGCTCCCGGATGGTGAAGACATCCAGCAAGCCTTGGGTGGGATGCTCGTGGGCCCCATCGCCCGCATTGATCACGTGCGAGCGGGCAAAACGGGACAGGAAGTGCGGCGCCCCGCTGGCTCCGTGGCGGAGGATCACGAAGTCCGCGTTCATGGCCTCCAGATTTCGCAGGGTGTCCTTGAGGGTCTCACCCTTCTTCAGCGAGGAGGCTTCCGCGGTGAAGTTGATGACGTCCGCGCTCAGGCGCATGGCCGCAAGTTCAAAACTGATCCGCGTGCGGGTGCTGGGCTCGACGAAGAGGTTGACCACCGTCCGTCCCCGAAGCGCTCCCACCTTCTTGATGTCGCGCTCTCCAACGGCGCGGAATTCCCGGGCCACATCCAGGATCAGGGTGATCTCCCCGGCCTCCAGCGCCTGAAGGTCCAGCAAATGTTTACGATTCCAGTTCATCGTGATCAGCAGTCCGGACGACGTTAACCGTTGAACTTGCCGGCTGTCACCCCTTGGCCCTGCAAAAGAACAAGGGGACGGCGCCTGTCGGCCCGTCCCCTTTCGATTTCATGATTCCCCGGGCCTCATCCTTTTGAACGCAGGAGAAGCAACAGGGTCCACATCACATGCTAACGCACCGCCGATGGCTGACGAGCGCTTCGCCAACCCGAGCGATACTTCGAGACCCAGTCAATGAGGGCAGCATCGAAACCAATATCCCGGCCGGCCTTCTCTGACTCGATCCACTTGTGCCTGAGAATCTCGTCGCGCTCCGCGAGGAACTCCCGGTACAGCGTCGTACTCTGCAGCAACGCATGCGCCTCGCGTCGCAACTCTGTTTCGTTACTCATACGTGCTGTCACTGTGATTAAATCGTAACGATCCACCCTCCGGACTCAACCGCCAATATTGAGTATGTTACCGTCCGGCGGTTCCCGACACTGCCTCCGGACTTGGTTCCCACCGCGGGCGAGTCCATCGTCATCCCAACGATGCGACCCTTCGCCGTCAGCGTCCCCATCCTGTCCCTAGCAATGCTCCTCCGCCTACTTGCGGTTGAACCCACTCCGACGCAAGGAACGCCTTCGACGAATTCCTTCGAATTGAGCCAGGATGGCCGGTGGCTGATGCAACCCGGATCGGGTCGGTACGATGCCTCCGCGCTCCTTCGTTTGCGGGACGGGCGCCTGTTGACGGTCAACGACAAGGAAGTCCCTCCGTGTGTGATTGTCTTTGGCACGAACCATACGGCGCGACTGGTACCCGAGCGGAAATGGTTCCCGATCGATGCCGTCCGGGCTGCCGCCGGCCGCCCCAGGTATGCGCCCGACATCGAGGGCCTTGCCATCGATGATGAGGGTCGACTCTACATCTGCACCGAGGGCCCCAGATGGATCTTCCGCACAGATCCGGATGGTCAGTCGGTCGAACGGCTCCCCATCGATTGGACCCCGGTCCAGCGCTGGTTTTCCACGAACGATGGGAATGCCTCCTGGGAAGGCATCGCGGTGGGCGGAAATCGACTCTATCTCGCAAACGAACGTTCGACCGGCCGGATCGTGGAAGTCGACCTTTCCACGTTCCAGGTCGTGCATGACTTCCAGGTGGCACCGCAGGGAAACACGAGCGCGGACGTCCACTATTCCGATCTTTCGTGGTTCGCCGGGGAGCTCTGGGTGCTGTGCCGGGATTTGCGAAAGATCCTGCGAGTCGACCCGTCGACCCGATCCGTGATCGCCGAATACGACTTTGCGGCGGCGGAACTCTCACCGCAGAACATTTACCTCACAGGCCTGCCCTACGGGTTCGCGGAAGGTCTTTCCGTGGATGCCACCCATCTTTGGGTAGCCTTCGACAACAACGGCATGCCGCGAAAATCGGCTCCCACGGACTTCCGGCCACTGCTGCTTCGGTTCCCGCGGCCGGACAGGCCTGGGCCGTCCGCCGCGCAGGACCCGATCTCCACTCCCCATCCTTGAACCTGAAAGCAGCAGTTGGAACCGCAGATGATCGCAGATGACGCAGAGAGTCAGCAGCTTGGATCAGGCGTGCCCTTCACCCGCAAGGTGACGTCGGCACGAGCCTTGGGTGCTGGCATTTTGCCCCTCCATCTGCGGAATCGGCGGCATCTGCGGTTAAATGAACTGCCGTTTCCAGGTTGAATCGCCCCGCACGATCCATGGAATCGCTCGAATATCCCGACCTGCACCACGCCAGCGCAATGGAAGGATGGCTGGATCTGGACCTCCCGGACGAGGCATCGGTGGAATACGATCGGCTGACCACGAAAGCCCGGAACCATCCGTCGGTTCTGGAACTGCAATGGCGACTCCAATCGATCCGCGAGGACTGGTTGGGAGCCGTCGAAACCGCCCAGAGGGTCATGGAGCTCGCGCCATGGCTCCCGAATGGTTGGATCCACCGCAGCTTTTCGTTGCACGAACTGCGACGCACCGAGGAGGCGCTCCGCAACCTGCTCGAAGCGGAACCGCGATTCCCGACCAACTCGATCATTCCTTACAACCTCGCCTGCTACGCCTGCCAACTGGGCGACCTGCCAATGGCTCGTCGATGGCTGCGTCGGGTCATCGATCTCAAGGGCATTGGACACCTGAGATCCAGTGCGCTGGAGGACCCGGATCTCGCCCCGCTCTGGGCGGAGATTGCATCGTCGGATCTGGTCTAGATGGGACCCAGGTCGTGCCCTGTTCCATACCGCCACCGATCCTCGATCAGGGTCAGCAACGGATCGAACGGGTTCCTCCCGAAAACGTCGCGCAGGATTCCGGCCCCGCTTTTGACCCCGGCTGGCCCGCGTTCGAGCAAGCGTTGGATGGCGTGACGCGCCCGTTCCAAGCCTGACTCCTCCAGACGCCGTCCTTCCATCAGCGCCGAAAGCACCACAAGAAGTGATTCAGGACCGACCTCGATGGCAGACTCCCGGAAAACGGTGGCTCTGGCCGCACTGTCAAATCCCGGTGGACCAAAAACGCCATCCAGCACGACTCCGACGTGATCCGCGGTCTCGGGTGTCCAAGCGGCGGATGGGGCGGCAGATGACGGCTCCTTGAAAGGCGAAGGAACTGAAGGCCGCGATTCGCCCCCCTCCGGACTCCATTCCAGATCCACGGTATGCGGGGAGTCTCCAGGCTTGGCACCCACTCCCACTTTCCCCCGGGACAGGCAACGCAGGACACCGCCATGCGAACCCGGATCCGATCCAGCTTCCAGGGCCGGCCTTCGGAAGATTGCCCCACCTGGGCGGTTCCTTCGAGTTCGCGTCGTAACGCCAACAAAGCAGCCTGAAGTTGGGTCGGGCCGGATTCCTCGTCGTCCCCGAATGGCATCCCGTCCCGCATCGCTCCGTTGTTCATCACTCAACACGGTAGACGCCCGATTTGCTGCGCAGGATCAGGGCGTTCCCAACGATGGCCGGCGAGGCCATGAAACCGTCCCCCAGTTGGTTTTCGGCCAGCTTCCGGAATTCGCGGGTGGCCGAGACCACGGTGGTCTTGCCCTGCTCGCTGCAGAAGTAGAGGCGACCATCCGCCGCAACCGGCGAGGCGGAGTAATTGCCGCCGATGCGCTCATTCCAGAGGACGTCGCCGGTGGCCGCATCCCAGCAGGTGGCGACGCCGTTGTCATCGATCCCGAACAACAGCCCATCCTGGAAGACGAGGGCCGGCTTCTTCGGCACGTTCCGCTTGGATCGCCACACCATCGAAAGCCCTCCGTTCACGCTATTGGTGCCATTGACGTCCAGCATCTCGCCGGCCTTGCCCGGTCGGATCGCGAGAACCTGACCCTGCGACCAACCCGAGGGGAAGAAGACCATTCCAGCGCCGACGACAGGACGCGTTCCGGCCGAATGACTGGTTCTTTCCTCCACCCGCCACAACTCCCGGCCGGTCTCCGGATCATAGCCATAGAACGCCTTGGCCCCTTGGCTCAGCAACTGGGTCGCGCCCCCGATTTCGGCGACGTGACAGGTGGCAAAAGCCTTCCGCCAATCCCCTTCACTCTCAGGCTTCCCGTCCGGGCCAAGATCCCGGTAGTCGATGGAACGATCCACCTTCCAGACTGTCCGTCCGGTCGTCGCATCAAGCGCGATAAGGTACTGCCGATCGCTTCCGTCGAAATTGAGGTAGAGGCGGCCGTTATGGAGGATGGGTGAGGAACCGGCGCCCCGGTAGTGATTGCATTCCAGGTCGCGCCGTTCCCACAAAACCTTTGCCGTGGACGCGTCCAGACAGGCGGTTCCCGGAGATCCGAACGTCACCCAGACGCGGTTTCCCGACGCCACCGGCGAGGGAGAAGCGCCTGAATTGAAGGCATGGATGAACTGCGGACGATCGATGTCGTACAGCTTCTGATCGACCAGAACCTTTCCCGTGGCCGCATCGAGGCAGACCACAAACAACTCCGTGCCCTTCTCCGTCGCCGTGGTGAGCCAGATCTTCCCCCCGCTGACGATGGGTGACGACCACGCCTTGCCGTGCACGGGCTGGAACCATTTCACGGACTTGCCCTCGGCCCATTCCACGGGGGGCTTGGATCCGCGCGCGATGCCATCACCCTGAGGCCCCCGGAACTCCGGCCAATCCGGTCCCGCCCAGACCGTCGCCCCCCCGATCACGAGCGTCGAAAATCCAATCGCCCGGACCGAACGACCCGCCAGAAGACGCAGGAATCCCAAACCACAGGAGAACATGCACCCATCGTAACGGACACCCCGCGCGAGGAGAAGCACCCAGACGGCGGGATCACCGGGACGGGGCGGCGACGTCCTCGTCGCCCTCTCCCGAAGCCCCTCCCCACGGCGATGAGGACACCGCGTAACCGTTCCAGATCCAGTTCCAAAGCCGGGGCGGCGACGTCCTCGTCGCCATCCCTCTGGGGGCGGCCTGAAGATGCGGATCACCCGGACTTCCGGGCCGCCCGCTTGCGCCCCACGCCAACTTCAGCCTTCCGCCAGGCCGATTCCTGCTGGCGGATCTCGGAGCGGAGCAATTCCTCCGCGGACCACCCCTCCCCCTGGCATTTCCGGGCGAGATCGAACAACTGCCGTCCGACCGATTCCTTTGTTGTCTTCCCCACCTTCCTTGGCTTCGCCAATCCCGCCTTGGTCGCCTTCTTCACGAGCTTCTGGGCCCGCATCAACGCCGGCATCCGACGCGGGATCCCATCCAGTGCCGACTTGCGCTCGTGGACCGATCCCTCCTTCTCGGAGCGCTTGATCCGCTCCCAGTTCGCCCAGACCTGATCCACGTCCCGGACCTTGACGTCACCGAAGACGTGCGGGTGACGTCGGACCAGCTTCTCGGAAAGACGCGCGCAGACCGCGTCGAAATCAAAGGCGCCACGTTCACGTCCCAGTTGGGCGTGAAAGACCACCTGCAGAAGCAGGTCGCCCAATTCCTCCACCATCTCATGCTCGTCACCCGCCTCGATGGCATCGAGGAGTTCATAGACTTCCTCCACCGCGTGCCATCGCAGGCTCTGGTGGTCCTGTTCACGGTCCCACGGGCAACCGTCCGGGGCGCGCAGGGCGGACATGACTTCAAGCACCTGACGGATGGGAGACAGGCGGGCGGAAGGAGGTTTGGGCATGTGGGGATTCGGTGGATGTCGACCGTCGCGGGATGTTCGCTCAGGGATTCAAAGGATCACCAGGTCGTCGCGATGGACCACCTCGGCGCGGCCAGTCGAGCGTTCCCGAAGGGCAGCCGAGCCGAAGCGGACAAGTCCGCGCGCCCGTTCGCGCCCGTCTGGACCACAGATCCGGACCACGTCCTCGGCTTCGAAATCACCTTCGAAGCGGACGATGCCCGGAGCAAGAAGGCTGCGCCCATGCTCCGTCAATGCGCGGATCGCGCCTTCGTCGACGTGCAGCGCCCCTTGCGCGTGGTGGTAGAAGGCGATCCAGCGCTTCCGGCTGGGAAGCTTCCCGGGCACCGGCAGGAAAAGCGTCCCTTCCGGCTCTCCGGCCAGGATCCGGGCGAGACCGTCGTGACGGCGCCCCGGGGAAATCACCAATGGGATGCCCGAACGGACAACGATCCGGGCGGCGGTGATCTTCGTCGTCATGCCACCCGTGGCGGTTGCGCTGGTCGTCCCCCCGGCCATGGCCTCGATCCGGTCGTCGATCTTGTCGACGACATCCAGAAGCCTTGCCTGCGGGGTACCGAACCCTTCGATCAGGCCATCGGCCGTCGTCAGGATGACCAGCAGATCCGCCGGAAGGAGGCTGGCCACGAGCGCGGACAACCGGTCGTTGTCGCCGAACTTCAGCTCCGTCACCGAGACCGCATCGTTCTCGTTGATGATGGGGAGCACGCCCCGCTTCAGCAGGGTCAGGAGCGTGTTGCGGGCGTTCAGGTGACGGGCGTGATCTGCCAGATCCTCGTGCGTCAGCAGCACCTGGGCGATGGGTTGGTCGAAATGGCGGAAGAGGCTGTCGTAGGTGGCCATCAACCGTGATTGCCCGATCGCCGCGCACGCCTGCCGCTCCGCAAGGCTCGCCGGGCGCTTGTCATAACCGAGCACCCCCATGCCGGCCCCCACCGCTCCGGAGGTCACCAGCACCACTTCCAGTCCAGACTCACGCAACGCGGCAATCTGGGAAACCAACTGGGCGAATTGAACCAGGTCAGGGCGCTTCCGGGAATCCGTCAGCACACCCGTCCCCAGTTTCACCACCAACCGACGCACAGACTTCATCAGCGCAGGACGCACAGCCCGAAGAGACGGAAAAAACCGGGTGGAAACAAGCCTCGGCCCATGCGCAGCCATCCCACGGGCCGATGGAAATCGGCAGAATGAGACAGTCAGGGAAAAGATTTGCGGATAACGGCATGGATATGGCTTAGTGCGTCCTCAGTTGAAACCGGCGGTTCGCACAGGTGCGGCCTGCCGGTAACGACGACGGAAGACGGATGAACCGCCGCCGCATGCAGGTGCTTTACTCCGGCCGCGTGCAAGGAGTGGGATTCCGCTACCAGACCCGACAAGTCGCCTCCGGTTTTGAGGTGACTGGTACGGTTCGAAACCTCCCCGACGGGAGGGTCGAACTGGTCGCCGAGGGGATGGAAGCGGAGCTCAAGGAGTTCCGGACAGCCATCCGCGAGAGTGGCCTTGGGCCGATGATTCGGAACGAACAGGAGTTTTGGGCAGAACCCATCGGAGATTTCCGCGGGTTCGAGATCGTGCGTTGATGAGATACGGAATCATTGCCGACATCCACGCCAACCTGGAAGGACTCCAGGTGGTGCTGGCTGACATCAAGGCGCAGAAGTGTACCCACGTGGTATGCCTCGGCGATGTTGTCGGCTACGGGGCCAACCCCAAGGAATGCCTGGATATCATCCGGGGCATGAACATCCCCGTCGTGAAGGGCAATCACGACGAATACATCGGCTCCAGCGAGGACCCGGAAGGCTTCAACGACGCCGCCGCCGAGGCCGTCAATTGGAGCCGCAACCAGCTCACCGAGGACGATCGGAAGTGGCTTCGCGAACTGAAGTACTTCCGCCTGGTGGCCAATTTTTCCATCGTTCATGCCACCCTTGATGCCCCTCAGCGATGGGGTTACGTCTTCGAGAAGCTGGAGGCCGCCGCCAGCTTCACCTATCAGAACACCCAGGTGTGCTTTTTTGGCCACACGCACGTCCCTGTCGCCTTCATCCGCGATACCGGCGTTCGTGGCGGGACCTACTCCAAGTTCCGCGTGGAATCCGGAAAGAAGTACTTCGTGAACGTCGGCTCTGTCGGACAACCGCGGGATGGCGACCCCCGGGCCGCCTACGTGATCTACGACCTTCCCCAGCAGACCATCGAGTTGCGCCGGCTGGATTACGATATTGCCACCGCCCAACGGAAGATCCGGGCGGCCGGTCTCCCGGAGCGCCTCGCGGAACGTCTGAGCACGGGCCGCTAGCAACCGCTGCGGAATGCAGGGTTCCCCGCCGTGACGCCTTCCAGCCAGGCCTGTCAGATCCGGTTCATGACGACCTTCACGCTGTCTGGAGGCGCTCGCAGCCTCGGTGGGAATCACCATTCCCATCTGGGGTCTCATTCTTGCCCTCTCGTCACTGCCCCCTAAGATGCCTCCCTCATGAAGCGTTTCCTGTTCCTCCTGTGCGGGCTCCTCGCCACCGCTCGCCTGCTGGCCCAGGTTGAGGTGCGCGTCACCCTTCCACAGGAACAGTTCCTGCCGGGAGAAGCCATCGAGGCCGCCGTCCGCATCTCCAATTTTGCCGGCCGCAAACTGACCTTTGGCGCCCGGCCAGGATGGGTCCGGTTCGAGGTGGAAGGCAGCAGCGACATGGTGGTCAACCGCCTCTCCGAAGTCAGCGAAAGCGGCGAGTTCAACCTCGAATCCTCGACCCGCGGAACCATCCGCTACGACATCCAGCCCCATTTCGACCTCAATCGTCCTGGACGCTACCGTGTCACCGCCATCGTCCGGCTGTCGGACACGGAGGAGTACGCCAGTGCGCCCGTCAGCTTCGAGGTCTTCCGGGGAACCCGGATCTGGGAACGTGAGGTCGGGGTTGCCTCGGCCGACGGCGCCCCCGATGGCCGACGGAAGTACATCCTCCAGCAGGCCACCCAACTGCGCAACGTGCGCCTCTACATCCGACTCACGGACGCGGACGAGGTCAGCACGGTCAAGGTCATCCCCATCGGCCCCACCGTCTCCTTCAGCCGCCCTTCCTGCACCGTGGATCGCAAGTCCCGCCTGCACTGCCTCCACCAGATCTCCGCGGACACCTACCGCCTCCATGTCGTCGCACCGGATGGAACCTTGCTGCGTCGGCAGACATTCAACTTCGCAGAGCGCCGTCCCCAACTGCGCATGAATGATTCCGGCGACGTGGCCGTCATCGGTGGCGAACGTCGCCGCGCCACTGACGACCTTCCCGAGGAAGCACCGGCCGCGGCAACCGGATCCAAGCCGGATGAATCTCCAGCCACAACGCCCACCGTTCCCGCAAAGTAGTTCAGTGCGGCTTCTGCTGGCATGGGTCGTGGCTTTCCTGGCCTTCGGCGCCGGTCCGCTCATCGGTTCCACCAACATCGTCCTGCACCTGCGCAACGGCGATCGCCTTTCGGGCGTGGTGATCCGCGAGAACAGCCGATCGATCGTCGTTCGGACACCCATCGCTGGGCGGGTCACGGTCCCCCTCAACTGGATCGAAAAGCGGGAAGCCCCGGGAACTGCGTTGGCCGCATCCCCGCCATCCGTCCCGGCATCCCCAGCAGCCACAAACACAAATCTACTTCCGGCTGTCCCAGCCCCACCTCCCCCGCACCCAATCGCATCCGCTGCCCAGACCGTGGCGCCACCGGCGACACCGCCCGCCACAACCACTCCTCCGCCATCGCCTTCCGGTTCCTTCTTCTCAAGCAACTGGATGCCCGGATGGCTCGCTCCGTTCACCACCAATTGGCACGGAAACGTCGGCCTGGGAATGAACCTCGGCTTCGGCACCACCGACCGGCAGACCTTCTTCGCGACCGCCAACGCGACCCACTCGTGGAGGCGCATTGTCAACACGCTGAATTTCAACGCCGCCTACGGTCTCGTGGACGATGTGGAGGCAGCGAACCGGATGGAGGGCATGGTCAAGACGGACGTCTTCCTCGACCGCAAGCGCCAGCTTTACGCCTACAACCTCTCTCTGGGTGGATACGATTCCATCCGACTGATCGACCGGCGGCTTGAGGAAGGTGTTGGGCTGGGTTACCGCATCTATGAACGTCCGCGCCTGATCGTGAACCTGGAAGGGGGCGGGCAATTCCAGAACTTCGATTACGCCCAACAGTCCGATCGCTCCATCTGGTCAGCGCGTATTTCGGAGAACCTGAACTGGAAGCCGTCGGACAAGATGAACCTGACCCAGAAGTTTCAGTTCATGCCCAACGTAGCCGACCCTTCCGATTACCGGGTGCGCTTCGACCTCATCCTTTCGTACCCGCTCTTCCGACGGATCACGATCAGTCTGAACGCGGTCAACGAATACGAGTCGATCGCCCCGAGGGGGGTGGACAACAACGACCTTCAGATCACGACGAACGTCAACCTGACGTTCTGAGATGGCTTTCCCGCCCGCAGCGGCGCCCGGTCAGCCCCACTTCTCGGTCTTCATCTGCTCCTTTGGCAGGCCGAGGTCGTGCATCACGAGATGTTCGACCGATTCGACCATGTCGTTCGTGCCGCACGCGTAGAAGATCGTGTTCGCGGGATCGTCGACAAAGCTCTTCACCCATTCGGGCGTGATGCGCCCACGGCGACCGGTCCACGGGTCGTCCGGTTGCAACCGCGTGCAGGTGACGTGGAACTTCACACGCGGATTCCTGGCTTCCAACTCCCGGAACTCCGTCTCGAAGATGATGTCCTTGGTGGTGCGCACCGTGTACAGGATCGTGATGCGCGTATCGAGGTCACGCGCCGTGGCTTCGCGTGCGAACCCTCGGAAGGGAGTCACCCCAGAACCGCCAGCGACACAGATCAGATGCTTCCCGGGGGATCAAACACCGGCAGGAACCGTCCGGTCGGCGGGATCACCACCATCTTGTCCCCCGCTTCCACCCAATCCACGATGCTGGTCCCCATCTTGCCATCGCGCTTCACCGAGACCTCGTAGTGGCCCCGGTCCAGGGCGGACGAACTCAGCGAGTAGGCCCGCTTGTACTTGGGCTTGTGCGGCCAGTACACGGTGATGAATTGCCCCGTCTTGAATTCCGGCGTGTAGCCTTCCGGCCATTGGAATCGGACGGTTTTGACGTCCGGAAGCTCCATCTTCACGGACTCCACCAGCATCTCGGCAATGACTTTTGACATGTGTGGGGAATGGACCAGGTCCATCGCGGACCGGGGATTCCCGGATCATGATCAAGAGGGTATCCGTGTAAAGCCCCGCAAAGTCATCTCTTGCGCTCTCACCCCGACCCAAGGCACACCAACCCTTGCATGGAAGCCTCCACTCCTCCCGCCCCCCAACGTGCCGTGTCCCTCGACGCCTACCGTGGGTTCGTGATGTTGCTCATGGCGGGCGAGGTGCTCCGGTTCCATGCCGTCGCAGGGAATCTTCCGGAGAGCGGACTCTTCCGGTTCCTCGCCCATCACCAGGACCACGTGGAGTGGCGTGGATGCACCCTTCACGACCTGATCCAGCCCTCGTTCTCCTTTTTGGTGGGCTGCGCCCTGCCCTTCTCCATTGCCAACCGGCAGGCCCGTGGCCAGGGCTCCGCAGGCATCTGGCTCCACACCTTCTGGCGGGCCTTCCTGCTGATCGCGCTGGGCGTCTTCCTCAGGTCCACAGGCTCGAAGTTTACCAACTTCACGTTCGAGGACACCTTGTCCCAGATCGGCCTGGGCTTTGTCCCGCTGACCTTCCTTGCCTGGCGCTCCGTGCGGATGCAGGTGGCCAGCCTCATCACGCTGCTCGTCGCCTACTGGGCGTGGTTCGCCCTCACACCGCTGCCCGGACCCGAGTTCGATCCATCGACCGTCGGTGTTCCGCGTGACTGGCCGCATACGCTCCAAGGCTTCGCCGCCCACTGGAACAAGAACGCCAACCCGGCGCACCAGTTCGAATACTGGTTCCTGAACCTGTTCCCGCGGATGAAGCCCTGGCTGTTCAACGGGGGCGGGTACCTCACGCTGTCGTTCATCCCAACGCTGGGCACGATGATCCTCGGTCTGCTCGCGGGACAATGGATCCGCCGCACCGACCTGCCGGCGAACCGCCGTCTGGGCGGACTGCTGCTGGCCGGACTCACGGGACTGGCCCTGGGCGCGACACTGGATCTGACCGGGATCTGCCCTAGCGTGAAACGCATCTGGACCCCGTCCTGGGTGCTGTTCAGTGGGGGTTGGGCCTGCCTCTTCCTCGCCGCGTTCCACGCGGTCGCCGACATCCGGAAATGGACCGCCCCGCTCTTCCCGCTGGTGGTCGTCGGGATGAATTCCATCTTCACCTACGTCATCTCGCACTTGTGGGACGGCTTCTTCCGGAACAACACCACCAACCACCTGAACACCTTCCTGCTCTGGCTCCGCGGCCCGGAACCGTTCAGCGACGGAAGCTCATTCTGGAAGATCACCACCGGCGCGTACGCCCCCATGCTCGAAGGCGCCGTCGCCCTTCTCTGCATCTGGCTCTGCTGCCTCTGGCTCTGGCGACGCAGAATCTTCATGCGTATTTGACGGGGTCCGGCCCGCGAGTTGCTCCGGGGTTTTCCGTAAGGATGAACCTCCTTCATCAATGAAGCCACCGATCGACTCCCGCCAGCTCCACGCCTTCGTTATCCTCGCGCGCACAGGCAGCTTCACGCAGACCGCGCGTGAACTCTTCCTCACCCAGTCCGCCGTCAGCCATTCCATCAAGTCCCTCGAAACGGACATGGGCTGTCGCCTTTTTGACAGGGTGGGCAAGACCGTCATGCTGACCCAGGCCGGGGAACAACTCCTGCCTCACGCCGATCGGATCCTTCGCGAAATGGATTCCGCCCGCGGCGGGATGACCGGCCTCCGACAATGGGGATTCGGTCGACTCCGCGTCGGTGCCCCCGCACCGATCGGCGATGGCCTCCTGCCCACCGTCCTCGCGGAAGTCCGGCGACGCGAAGCCCGAACCCTTCTCAAGACCGAGGTCGCCGACGAATCCAACCCCCTCGAACTGCTCGAAGCCCGCCGGGTGGATCTCGTCCTCAGCCCCGCCGGAAAGCCGGATGAACGGTTCGCCACCGAACCCCTCTTCTCCGAGGAACACGTGTTCGCCGTCCCCGCCGACCACGCCTGGGCCCGACTTCAGACCGCTCCCTTGGAGGCCGTCGGCCCCCAGGCCGTGATTGTTCCGGGACTCCACACCATCACCTGGCGGTTCATCGACGAGTTCTTCCGAACCGACCAGATCAGTCTGAACGTCCAATGCGAGACGGGAACGCCGTCGCAGGCTCTCGCCCTCGCTTCGGCAGGCCTGGGGGCGGCGCTGGTCCCCAGCTGGGCCTTCAATGCCTTCGCCGCCTCCGCGAAGCTCGTGGCTCTTCCCCTCGGGCGTCGTCGCCTCCGCATCCCGTGGGTCATCACCTTCTGGCGCGGCCGACGCCTCAGCCTCCCGGAAAGCCTGTTCATCGACGTCGCACGTCAGCAGATCGCACAGCTCTCCGGGGAAGTCAGCCCGCCCCGCAAGGCGAAGGCGGCACACTGAGGACGGCAGACGGGCATAAAGTTCCGGTAGGCCAGCCGGAATCCTGGACTCGAATCCTCCCGGTCATCCGCCTCAGGATGGCGGGATGTCCGCCCCGCAATCACGGCGCGTCCTGCCCCCTGCACGGTCGTTCAGGAAGCCATGACGCCCGCTTCCTCGCCCGCCAAAGCTGCGCCGGGCCTGTTCCTCCAGGAATGGGCCTTTGGCATCCTGCTGGTTTACCTCGCGCTCCGCGGATGGGGGCAACTCGGGCCCGCTGATCCCGCCGCATGGATCCCGGCAACGCTCCTCGCCATCGATGCCGCGCTCATCCGATGGGATTTCCAGCAGAGCTCCGTCGTATCAGGCCGCTGCCGCCTGCTCTTCCACGCCATTGCGATGAACATCGTCTACTGGCGCCTCGGGCAGGATGTGCCGCGGTTCCATGACGCCACCGCAGATTCCTGGCTGCTGGGAATCGACCGCCGTTGGCTCAGGGAGACCCCGGCGCTGAGCCTCGCCCCGGTCGTTCATCCTGCCCTTACGGAGATCCTGTCCGGCTGCTACCTGCTCTTCTACCCCGCCATGGTGGGCTACCAAGGCGTCTGGATTCTTGCCACGCCCTCCCTCGCCCGCCGCTTCTTTGCAGGACTCTACCTCGTCTACGCCGTGGGATTCGTCGGTTACACGCTAGCGCCCGCCAAGGGACCCTGGATACATCTCGCCAGCTCCTTTGAACCGCTCAAGGGGGGGCCGATGACGGCACTGACGGATCTCGTCGTGCGCAACGGGTGCAATGGAGTGGACGTGTTCCCGAGCCTCCACACCGCGGTCATGGCGTACTTCGTCGGATTCGATTTCCTCAACGAACGCCGTCGACGGGCCGTTGCGCTGCTGCTGCCGGCCATCGGCCTGTGCCTCGGCACGGTCTATCTCCGATATCACTATGCCGTCGACGCCCTCGCCGGTTTGGTCCTCGCGGCCGTTGCCCTGCGAATCACGCGCTCCGTCCGTTGAGGATGCGCACCACGTCGGCATGGACCCCAGGCATCGCCGCAATGCCGGAAGCCGCCGCCAGACCATCCGCCGAATTCCCGTTCCAGTCGGTGATGATGCCTCCGGCTCCACGGATGATCGGAACGATGGGCTGGAGGTCCCACGGGTTCATGATCGGGTCCACCATGATGTCCGCCCATCCGGCCGCCACCAGCAGGTAGCCGTAACAGTCGCCCCAGGACCGCACGACGCGCACCGTGCGGCACAACGACTCAAAGCGGGCGCCATCCTGATACACGGCCGGATGCATCGGGTCGCTCATCAGCAACGTGGCCGTCGAAAGATCGACACAGTCGCGGCCTCGAACCGGCTTTCCGTTCAGCGTCGTGGTGGTCCCGTCGCCGATCATCAACTGGCGCAGGACCGGTTGATGGATGCACCCAAGGACCGGCTTCCCGCGATGCAACAGTCCGATCAGCGTCCCAAACAAAGGCACCGCAGAAATGAAGGATTTCGTGCCGTCGATGGGATCCAGCACCCACACGAACTCGGCATCCCCGCGAACCGTCCCAAATTCCTCACCCACGATGCCGTGCTCCGGGAACCGTTCGGTGATCATCTCCCGCATCACGCGCTCCGCCTCCCGATCCGCGATGGTCACGGGGGACTGATCTGACTTCACCACGACGCCCACGTCTTTTTGTCCAAAGTGCGGCAGGATCTCACGAGCGCTGGCTTGGGCCAGCTCTTCGATAAACACCCGGGCGTCGTCAAAAGTCATTCGCGGGAACCAATCACATTTCCCATGAGACGACCATACCCCAATCCACCGAAGTCCATACGACGGTTGCCCGGGGATGCGAGCAGGGCAGCCACGTCCACGTCGCCCCTCCCGAAGCCCCTCCCACGGCGATGAGGACATCGCCTCCCCGTACCGAGGCCGGGGCGGCTGGCACCCGCACGCTTGCACCTCGGGCCTCCGCCTCACAGCCTCCGGAGAATGCGTCGGTCATTCCTCGGCTTTCTGACGGTGATCTTCGGGCTCCTCGGCGGCGCTTCCGCCCGGGCCGAGTCCCGGGTCGAACTCGGCCCGTGGTCCGGTGGCATCACTGCGACCTCGGCCGTCGTGAAGCTGAAGGTGCGTAAACCCGATTACGACGTCGTCCTGCTCGTCGCGAATCAGACGCGCCCGGAACCCCTGCGCCGATTCGGCCCGTTCCGATCCACCACCAACAACCACCGGGTGGTGACCTTCCACATCGGTGGGCTGACCCCGGGCACGCGCTACCGTTACGTGGCCCAGGTCAAGGGAACCCCGGAACCCGAAGAGGCCGGCACGTTCCAGACCTTTCCCACGGGGCCGGCGAGCTTCCGCTTTGCCTTCGCCTCCTGCGGCAAGACCGGGTCCACCAACGCCAGCTACGAACGCATCCGCGAGCACAAGCCACTGTTCTTCCTCTGTCCGGGCGACTTCCACTACGAGGACATCGCCACCAACCGGGTCGACAAGTTCTGGCGGGCCTACGACCGCGTCTTCGCTTCGCCGGTTCAATCCCGACTCTATCGCCAGACACCGCTCGTCTACATGTGGGATGACCACGACTACTGCGGCAACGGCAGCGATGATCGCGCCACCGGCCGCCCAGCCGCCCGCGCCGCCTACGAGCTGTACGCGCCCCATTATCCGTTGCCTTTCGACGGCCTGGAAAACCCCATCTGCCAGGCGTTCACCGCCGGACGCGCCCGCTTCATCGTCACCGACCTCCGCTCCCAACGGGAACGCGCCTCGGCGAAGGACACGCCCGTGAAATCGATGCTCGGAACCGCCCAGAAGGAGTGGTTCAAACAGGAACTCCTCGCAGCACGCGACACCCACGCGGTGACCTTCTGGATCACATCGGTGCCCTGGGGCGGAACGACCCTCACCAACCATTACTGGCCCGTCACCACCAACGATTTCGGCTACATCCATCACGCCTCCCTCGCCTACACCACGAACAACGGGGCGAAACCCTCCAAGCCCGCCCCCGGCGACTCCTGGGCCGCCTATGCCAGCGAACGGGAAGAAATCGCGAACTTCATCCGCGATCACCAGATCCGGAACCTCATCCTGCTCCACGGCGACATGCACGCGCTCGCCGCCGATGATGGTTCCAACTCGGACTTCGCCACCGGGGGCGGCGCTCCACTTCCGGTCTTCGCGGCCGCGCCCCTCGACCGCGACGCCAGCATCAAGGGCGGCCCCTACAGCCAGGGCCTCTACAAGCCGCGGAAGGGGGAGGGCTGCTTCGGCTTGGTGGAGGTCGAGGACCGCGGATCCGCCGTGGTCGTGCGCTACTCCGGTCGCAGCAACGATGACATCGAACGGATCCGGCACACCGTCACCCTGCCCGCCCGTCGGTGACCGGGGTGAACCCCTTGCCATTCGACTGCACCGAGTGGCCCAAAGCATGATGTTCGTCTAAGAAATCCTGAGCAGCGGTGTCCTTTCCTTCGATGAAAGCAAACGTCGTTCGGATCCTGACAGTGGCGTTCAGCCTCTGCGCCCTCCTCGCCCGCCACAAAGCCTGCGCCCTCGGCTCCGACCATCCTGCCGGCCAACCCATCGCCGGCACGACCAATTGGCCTTCGGGTCTGGAACGGATGGTCAACCTCACGAACCGCATGCACGGCTTCTTCATCAACCAGGCGGACCATTATTTCTACACCGGTTCCCAGCCCCAGTTCGCCGAGTTCCTCAAGGATTTCTCCAAGCTCGGAGGCCCCTCCGAGAAGCGACTGATTGTCCACAAGGGCGTCGGGGAAGCCAAATCACCCTGGGACAAGGAGGGACGCCGCTGTGATTGGCAGCTCTATACCTGCCCGAAGGGTTGGCACAATCTAGGGAAACTCTCCCTCGATCCGAAGTCCACCCCCGAAGATCGCCGCAAGGCCTCCCAAGAAGCCGGGTACGTGCTCGAAGTCCATTTCTGGAAGGATGGCACGATCGCCCTGGACAAGATCCAGATCCCGCCGGGCATCGTCGTGGTCCAGGGGCCGTGAAGCGGGAGCCGGCTCTATAGGCCCGGAGGGCCGAAAGACAGTAGCCCACGGCGTGAGCCGTGGGTGGACATAGGTTATGGGATCCCAGCCCCAGCGGGGCGACAGAACTCAATGCCCCCGGAATCTTTCGCCCCTCCAGGGCTGGGTCCCCTTCGCGCTTCAACCCACGGCTCACGCCGTGGGCTATCGTCTGCCGGTGCTCCGCACCTCGTGCCCGACCGTTCCAGGCCTGGCGGTGAGGCCGACCTACCCGCCCCACGCCGCGAATCACCCAACCCTCCGCCCCAGGCCCGGAGGGCCGAAAGACAGTAGCTCATGGCGTGAGCCGTGGGTGGGTGTGGGCTCTGGATCCTACGCCACTCGGGACTAACAGTTCTCATCCGAACGAAGCACCATCCCTCTGGAACTCTACAAAACCCATCCACGAGTCACCCTATCAGCCGTTCCGAAGACAGTCTCAAACTCAGAAAGAGAACATGGAATAGTCAGTGGCACGGTATTCGTGCCTATACCAACTAACATGTTTGCCTTCTTCCTTTCCCCAGGAGGAAAGCCGTACTCATTCACCTTCAATCCGATGAGAACTTCCTTTTCGAAGCAGAATTCGAAGCTCTCAACAAAGTATGCGCGATCGCCTCCATATTCCGTGTCTCGGCCGATCCACTCAACGCCACCGATCTGCTTCAGAAAGCCTGGGGTTACTGAAACGAGGGCCAACTTTGATGCCCCTTCAACTCCAAAAAGACATTACTGATTGCGCCGCGGTCCGACACCCGAAGATCCAACTCCAACCATCCAAGTTGTTCACTGGAACGATTGTTGACCGCACCCTTCGCATACACGTTGTTCTTCCATACCTGAACGAAGTTCCCACGATTTCTGCGGACACACCCGCAAAGAAGACAACCTGCAATGACAGTCATGATGAAGAATCTCATATCACCTCCAGCTTTCGTTTCGTTGCAGGTCAATCAATCAATGAATCTCCTGACATGGGGCCCGGGGACCGTCGCTTCTCCATCGTTGGCCTCGAATTTCACCCTCCTACTCCATGACTCGCCACTCGCTCCACTTATGCCCTTCAGGTCCGGGCACGCAACTGCTCTTTCCTGACGCATGCGAGGCGCGGTGCCGGTCGATCTGCGCGAATCGATCCGTTGCCGCCCGGATGGATGGCATCATCGCGGCCCCTTCCCCGCCACTCGTTGCCGTCGATCCCCAGCAGTGCCAGAGATCCGTCGCCTGTTCCCGCAGCCACTCGTAGACCTCCCCCACCCTAAAATGCTGTCGCCATTTTCCGTCGGGGTTGGTAACTCGTTCGCCACGCTTGGTGCGGGGCGAGTGGCGCAGCGGTTAGCGCAGCTGCCTTACACGCAGTTGGTCGGGGGTTCGAATCCCTCCTCGCCCACCAAGTTTCTTCTCTTTCCGAAGCCGATCTTCCTCGTTCCCCAAGAATTTTGCGGCCGCGGTATTCTCAGGCCGTTTCCCTGCAGCAGAGATTTCGCGCAGAGGCGCCATGACGCTGAGAGAGACGGGAAAACGGAAGTGTGGACCCACGAACCCCCATACACAGGGACCTGGAAACCGGAAACTGGCGACGAGAAACTACGCAAGAAGATGGTGGTAGGAGAAGGATTCGAACCTTCGAAGGGCGTTAGCCCGGCAGATTTACAGTCTGCTCCGATTGACCACTCCGGCATCCTACCACGGATGCGCCCGGTAACGGGCGGGCGGAAATGAATGCAAAACACCGCCCACCGGCTCAAGGGCATTTTCAAAAATTCTCACACCACGTCCGCATCGCATGCCGCCCTTCGCATCTCAGGATTGGCATCCGGGACAGAAGAAACTGCTCCGTGCGCCCTGCACCAACCGTTGGATTCCCCCGCCGCACCGGGAGCACGGCTGCCCTTCCCGGTCGTAGACACGGAAGCGTTCCTCGAGGCCCGAACCTGCGCCCGATTCCCCGTAATAGAAGAGTCCGCCCGCCCCGGAGGCGAAGTCCGGTTGTACCCGCAACCCAAGTTCAATGGCCGCCTCGAGGACCTCGCGGACGGCATTCCACAGCCGCCCGCATTCGTCCGCCGTCAACCGACGCCCGCTACGGGTGGGCTGGATTCCCGCCACCCACAAGGCTTCGCTGGCGTAGATGTTGCCCACACCCGCCACGACCGATTGATCGAGGAGCAGTTCCTTGATCGATCGTCCGGAACCGGAGATGCGCTGTCCGAACGCGTTCTGTGTCCACGCTGCATCCCAAGGCTCCGGCCCCATGTCGCCGAGCGCGGACAGGTCCGCGTGGAAGCGCCCAAACTGCCGTGGATCCTCGAAGACGAATCGCCCCTGATCCAGTCCCAGCACAACGGCGGCATGACGCGGCAATTCCCTCGCTCCATCGTCCACGAACATCCGTCCCGTCATGCCGAGGTGCCCGACGATCCGGCGTTCCCCGCCGTTTCCGGAAACGTCCGCCCCTTCGATCAACAGGTGTTTGCCGCGACGCCCCACCGCGCGCACCTGCACGCCCACCAGGAGTTCGCGCAACACCTCCGCCCCCGTGGGCCGCACCAACCGGGGACGCAATACCTCCACGGACAGCACACGACGCCCCCGCAGCGCCCCATCCAGATGGCGCCTCAGGATCTCCACTTCGGGCAACTCAGGCATGCGGAGAGCGTCGCCCGCCGCGCTGATTTCGCCAACCCAGCCGTTCCAGGCCTCCGGGTTCCGGGCGCATCTGGACACTGCCACCCGCATGGAACGGGGAGGCGACGTCCTCGTCGCCGTTCCAAAGCCGTTCTCAGGGCGATCAGGACATCGCCGCCCCGAAACCTTTCCCGCAGTGGGCAGTGTCCGGGTCCGCCCCAGGGTTCCCCTGCCCTGACTGCCCGCTGGCCACCCGGCCAAGATCCGGCTAACCTGACTTCCATGCGATTCATTGGCGGCGTCATCGAGAAGCTCCAGCGGCATCCGAAACGCATCGTCTTCCCCGAGGGAACCGAACCGCGCGTCCTCCAGGCCGCCCGGCAGTTCCACTCCCTGCGTCTGGGTGTCCCCATCCTGTTGGGCGAACGCTCCGCCGTGAAGGAAGCGGCGGCCGCCCTCAACGTCTCCCTCGAAGGCATCCGCATCATCAATCCGTCCGAAAGCCCGGACCTCGACTCCTTCGTGAAGCGGTTTGAAATGATCCGCCGCTCGAAGGGCATCAAGGAACAGGAGGCCCGCGAAGCCATGACCAAGCCGAACTACTTCGGCGCGATGATGGTCGGCATGCGCCAGGCCGACGGCCTCATCTCCGGTACGAATGAGATCTCCGGATCCGTCCTGCGCCCGCTCTTCCAGATCATCAAGGTGGCTCCACAGACCACGACCGCGTCCTCGTGCATGGTGATGGAGGTCGAGGATTCCCGGTTCGGCGACCGCGGCACGCTGTTCCTCGGCGATTGCGGCGTCATCCCGGATCCCACGGTCGAGCAGCTTGCCGACATCGGCATCTCCACCGCGCGTCTCGCGCGCCAGATGCTGGGTTCCAAGCCGCGCGTGGCCTTCCTCTCCTTCTCGACGCACGGCAGCTCCTCCCAGGCCTCGGTCCTCAAGGTCAAGGCCGCCACCGCGCTCGCCCAGCAGAAGGCTGCGGAGGAATTCTTCGAGGCGGACTTCGACGGCGAACTCCAGGTCGACGCCGCGCTGATCCCGGAAATCGCCGCACGGAAACTCCCCGATTCCAAGGTCGCCGGTCGCGCCAACGTGCTCATCTTCCCCGACCTCAATTCGGGCAACATCGCCTCCAAGCTCATCCAGCACATCGCGCGCGCCAACGCCTACGGCCAGATCCTCCTCGGCCTTGATCGGCCGGCCGCCGATGTCTCCCGCGGTTCCAACGCCCACGACATCCTCGGCGTCGCGGCCATCGTCGGTCTCCAATCCATCGAATACCAGAAGCTCTACCCCGGCGCCGGCGAACACCTCCCGGGCGAACTCTGACCCGCATCCCTTGAGCGCAAACCCCGACATGCTCCTCAACGAAGTCACCCCCCGGGTTTTTGTCGCTGCCACCCGGCAGAACGACGGCAAGACCACCACCTCCCTCGGGCTTCTCGCCGCGCTCGAACGCCGCTATGGCCGCGTCGGGTACATCAAGCCCGTCGGCCAACGGTTCGTGGAGATCGACGAGCAGAAGATCGACGAGGACTCGGTCCTCATGAACCACGTCTTCCGCCTCAACTGCCCGCTCGTCGACATGTCGCCGATCGCCGTCGAGCCGGACTTCACCCGACGCTACCTCCAGAACGCCAACCTCGATTCGTTGATCAAGCGGATCCACAAGGCCTTCGACCGCGTCGCGTGGGAGAAGCAGTTCGTCCTCATTGAAGGCACGGGCCACGCCGGAGTGGGCTCCGTCTTCGACCTTTCCAACGCCGCCGTCGCCAAGCTGCTCGGATCCAAGGTGGTCATTGTCTCCCGCGGCGGCATCGGACTCCCCATCGATGAGGTCGCCATGAACCGCGCCCTCTTCGAAGCCGAAGGCGTCGAGGTCATCGGGGTCATCCTGAACAAGGTCCTGCCCGAGAAGCTCGAGTACATCACGGACTTCGCCCGACGCGGCCTCAAGCGCAAGGGTCTCGAACTCCTCGGTGTGATCCCGCACCAACCCATCCTTTCCAAGCCCACCCTCGACCTGATCCGGGAGGAACTGAAGGCGGAGGTGCTCGCCGGTGCCAACCGTATCCACAACATTGTCCAACGCGTGGTGATCGGCGCCATGTCTCCGGCGAACGTCGGCAAGCTGCTCCAACCCGACACCCTCCTCATCTGCCCCGCCGACCGAGAGGACACCCTCGCTGCTGCGGCGGAAACCTCCATCCGCGACGAAGGCCGTCTCGCCGGAATCATCCTATCCGACGACATCCACCCCACGCCGGCTGCCCGTCGTCTGGTCGAGCGCTTCAACTGCCCGGTGCTCTTCTCGCCCGCGGACAGTTACACCGTGGCGTCAACCGTCCACGACCTGACCGTGAAGACCCGGCCTGACGACACCCAGAAGATCAAACTCATCCAGGATCTCATCTCCCGCCACGTGAACCTCGACCGCATCCTGAAGGCGCTGTAGGGGGGGGAAGTTCCCAGTTGCCATGGCTGAAGGCCGGGTGCCCCCACCCGGCGGAGAATCATGGAATCGCCGGGTGAGGGCACCCGGCCTTCACACAGAGGGCCCAGTTTCCAGAAGCCAATCGTAGCAGACGAGGTAACGAGGCTGTGGATGGAGGCCTTCCAGTCTCCAGATCCCAGTTCCCAGAAATCACCAGGGCGTATCGCGGGGAATCGGCGTCCGTGCCTGGACACGCTTGGCCTCGGGTTCGAGGACGGAATCGATCAGCGCGAGCAGGGCGTTGCGCCCCTGGCCGGCCACCGACGAACAGACCATCACCTCCGGCGGTGTGTCGCTCAACCCAAGGAGGTGTTCCTTCACCCCGTCGATGGTTGTTTGCAACGCCGTCTGGCTGACCTTGTCGGCCTTTGTGAACACGAGCACGAAGGGCACGCCGTTCTCCACCAACCAATCGAGGAACTCCAGGTCATTGCCCTGCGGCGGCAGCGACCCATCCAGAAGGACAAACACACATTGCAGGTTCGAACGTTCCTTCAGGTAATCCAGCACCGCCTTGCTGAACCGCCCGCGCTCCTTCCGCTGCACCCGGGCGTAGCCGTAGCCGGGCATGTCCACCAACCGCCACCGGTTGTTGATCGTGAAGAAATTGAGGTGCTTCGTATGCCCCGGCGTGGGCGAAACACGCGCCAGATCGCGCTTCCCCACCAGCAGGTTCAGCAACGACGACTTGCCCACGTTCGAGCGCCCCGCAAAGGCGAACTCAGGCAGGTCCTCTTCCGGACAGGACTCCAGATCCGGCGCACTTCCGGTAAAGACAGCAGTCGAGGTGTTCATCAGTTCAAGACGTACGCCCCCATTCATGCCAGATCCCCGCCCCCGACGCCTCCCCAATTCTCAACGATCTCCGCTTCTCCCCGGCCGGCCGCGCGCATGGGGGAGTTCCCAGTTCCCAGAAACTCCCACTGAAGGCCGCGTGCCCTCACGCGGCGCAATCCGTGAACCCAGCCGGGTGAGGACACCCGGCCTTCCCTCGGAGTCCCCAGTTTCCAAGGGCCAGTTCCCGGAAATCACCTGGCATCTGCTCCCAAAAGATCCCGCCAAAGGAGGATGCCCACCCATCCCACCGGGGTTGACCGGATGTACCAACTTGCGGAGCTTCGGCTTTACCGGATCCGGATGGACCCGGCGGCGGGCCGCGAGCGCGAAACCGTGTGTGCGCTCCGGCCCGCCGTTTGTCTTCCGGCGCCCTTACTTTCCGGCCCGCCGTACCGTCACCTCCGGACGATACTGGATCCGCACCAGAAGGTCCCCCCGACCACCCCGCGGCCGCGGCAACCCCTCCCCCGTCACCCGCACGATTTCCCCGCGGCCCACCCCCTTCGGAATCTCCACCCGGACCGATCCGCCCCCCAATCCCCGCAACAGTTCCGATCCTCCCTTCGCTGCACGTTCCGCGGGAATCCGCAGGTCGCACCGGAGATCGGATCCCCGGGCCTTGAAACGGAAGTCCGCCCCCGCCTTGACCCGCACGAGGACATGTCCGCCGCGGAACGCACCTTCTCGAGGAACGCGAAAGCGCGCCCCCGGAGCGGTCCCCTCCGGCACCTCGCAGGAGTACGTCTCCGGACCGTCCGGATTCGCGGGATCGTTTACCCGGATCTCCAGTCGTGTTCCCTTCAGGAAGTCCTCCAACCGCAGCGTGATGTCCTGCGCCACGTTCTTCTCGATCCGTCCGGCCCTGACGCGAACCGAGTCACGCTCGGCGGCCGCCAACTCCCGGTCGTACGCCGCACGCGCGTCCGGATCGCTCAACACTTCATGGGCCGCGTTCAGCAACCGGGTCCGCAGCACCGACTCCTCCGACCCGCCGTTCACATCCGGATGATGCTGCTTGGCCAGCATCCGGTAAGCCGTCCGGATCTGGGCCTCCGTACACCGCCGATGCAACCCCAGCGTCTGGTAATGGTCCGTCAATTCGTCGTGCACGCGGCAAAGGATGAATGTTTCCCCTGCAGCTTTGAATCTTCAACCTGCCAAACTGCAGGCGGCGTACCCCACGCGACGTCCAGACAGAGTTCCATTTCCCGTTTGAAGGCCGCGTGCCCCCACGCGGCGGATGCCAAGCCCCTAGCCGGGTGAGGTCACCCGGCCTTCACTCGGAGTTCCCGGTTTCGAATCATTTGGGGTAGCTGACGAGGTCACGAGGCAGGCATCTGGCATCTGGGAACTTGCGGTTTGAACACACATCCCGGAGACCTGTCTGGTTACTTTGCATAGCAAAGCATGGAACCCTCCCTTCCCGCCTCGACACCGCTGCCAGCCCGGAATCCTTCGGATCACCGGCTGATCCCGGCGCTGCTGCGCGGGGATTCGGACGTGCTCGCCCCCCTGATCCTGAACCCGGGTGCCACCCTCTGGATCACGCTGCTGGGCATGGTTGTCCTCGGTGCGGGCGCGTACGGTGTGGCCGTTGGGTCCTGGCGCGGCGGATGGCAACCGCTGTTCACCGGCGTGAAGCTGCCGGGAATCCTGCTGCTGACGGCTGCCGGCAATGCCGGACTCAATGCCGCCCTCGCGCCATTGCTGGGATTGAATCTCCACTTCCGCCAATCGCTCGCGGCGGTCCTCGCCAGCTTCTCCATCAGCGCCGTGATCCTCGGTGCGGCCGCCCCGGTCGTGGGATTCCAACTGTTCAACCTGCCCGGCATCGACGCCGACTGGTCCGCACGCGGCCGTTCCTTCGACACCGTCCAGGCGACGCAGGTTCTGGTCATCGCATTTGCGGGCATCGCGGGAACCATCCGGTTGCTCCAACTGCTGGAAACCCTCGCCGGTTCGGAAGCGGTGGCGAAACGCGTGCTGGTCGGATGGCTGGCTGGGAACTTCCTGCTGGGAACCCAGATCACATGGATCCTGCGCCCGTACTTCGGGTCGCATGCGCTCCCGGTGGAGTTCCTGCGCGAACATCCTCTCCAAGGGAACTTCTTCGAGACGATCTGGCACTCGACCCAACAACTGCTCTTTCGCTGAACCCAATACCGCCACACCCATGAATCCTGAACCGCCTCCGATTCCAGCCCCTGCTGCACGACAACCTTCGATCACAGCACCACCCGCCATCCCACCGCGGAATCTCATCGGACAACTCCTGCGCGCTCCCGGGGCGTTGGTGGATCCCGCCGGGCCCGGTGTCGGATTGCCGGCACTGCTGGGACTGACGTTGCTCGGGGCGTTGATCTACGGAGTGGTCGTGGGCTCCTTCGCACGGGGCGACATGCTCTGGATCGTTCCTCTCAAGCTCGCCGGGGGAATGCTCCTCGCTGGCCTGATCTGCACCCCCAGCCTGTACGTCCTGTCGGTGATGGCCGGCGCCGATCTCCGACCACGCCAACTCCTGATCGTGCTCGGAGGCATGCTGTCGCTGACCATGCTCCTGTTGCTCAGTTTCGCGCCGGTGGCGTGGGTATTCTCGGAATCGTCATCCTCGGTTGGGTTCGTCGGATTCCTGCACTGGCTGCTGTGGCTGATCTCGGTGAGCTTCGGGTTGCGACTCGGCCGCACATGCCTGCATGCGC
This sequence comes from Limisphaerales bacterium, assembly GCA_965283655.1. Taxonomy (GTDB): domain Bacteria; phylum Verrucomicrobiota; class Verrucomicrobiia; order Limisphaerales; family UBA9464; genus UBA6176. Next base: position 45,393 of record CBDIPJ010000031.1, read on the forward strand.
TCGGCGCAACGTCACCGGGAACCTTCATCGTCTGGTCGGGCATCTTCCTGCTGGTGACCTTCCAGATGGCCACCGCCCTGCGTCCGTGGCTGGGCAAATCCGACGTCCTGTTCGCCAAGGAAAAGATCTCCTTCCTCGGTCACTGGGGCGATGCGCTTTCCGAGAAGCCAACCAAACCTTCCCCGCGGCCGACACCCTGAACCCCGCCCCATGAAGTTTCCCTGTCTCTCTCGGTGTCTCTGTGCCTCTGCGCGAGATGTCTTCTGCACGAATTCCGCCCGCAACGTCAGGCGAGGATCGGCCGGATGACCTCGCCGTGGACATCGGTCAAACGACGGTTCACGCCGTTGTGGTAGAAGGTCAGCTTCTCGTGGTCGATGCCGAGCAGGTGGAGGATCGTCGCGTGGAAGTCCGGCACGGTCACCTTGTCCTGTCCGACGAAGTAACCGATCTCGTCGGAACTGCCGTGGTGGTAACCGGCCTTCACCCCGGCACCGGCCATGAAGCAGGTGAACGCGGTGGGATGATGATCGCGTCCGGGCGAATTGATGCCCTGCGTGGCCGGGCTCCGACCGAACTCGGTGGACCACACGAAGAGCGTGTCCTCGAACAGGCCGCGCTGCTTCAGGTCGTGGATCAGGGCCGCGACGGGCCGATCCATCGTTGCGGCCTGCGTGTCGTGGTTCTCACGGAGGTTTTCGTGACCGTCCCAGTTGATCCGGGGACTTCCGAAGGCACCGCCGTTGATGACCTGCACGAAGCGCACGCCGCGTTCGAGAAGGCGACGGGCCATGAGGCAGTTTCGCGCGAAGCCCTTGTTCGACGCGTCGTCGATTCCGTACATCCGGCGCGTGGATTCCGATTCGCCGTCGAGATCGGTGGCTTCCGGGATGCTCGACTGCATGCGGGCGGCGAGTTCGTACGACCGCAAGCGCGCCGCGAAGGCCTGGTCGCCGGGATGCGCGTCCGCGAACGAACGGTTCATCGAGGCGAGCAGGTCCATGTCGGCCGTGCGGGCTGACGGCGTGATGGAGTCCGGCGTGCGCAGGTCGACGATGGGTTCGCGGGACTGGGTTCGGACGGAACGCCCTGGTGGTTGGCCGGGAGGAATCCGGAGGTCCAGTTGATGGAACCACCGGCGGGCAATCCCCGCGGGTCGGGCAGGACGACGAAGGCGGGCAGGTTCTCGTTCTCGGTCCCGAGCCCGTAGCTCAGCCAGGCGCCCATGCACGGAAAGCCGTTCAGGGTGAACCCGGTGTTCATCTGGAAGGTGGCGGGCGTGTGGTTGTTGCTCTTCGCGAACATCGAATGGATGAAGCACAGGTCATCCGCGCACCCCGCGATGTGCGGCAACAGGCTGCTCACCCAACTGCCACTCCGGCCATGCTGACGGAACGGGTACACGCTCTTCATCAGCTTTCCGGGCTGCCCGAAGAACCCGAGGTTCTCCCCCTTTCCTTCGAGCGCCTTGCCGTCCATGCGCTCCAACTCGGGCTTGTAGTCGAACGTGTCGAGGTGGCTGACGCCACCGCAGCAGAAGATCTGGACCACACGTTTGGCCCGCGGCGCATGATGCGTACCGAACGGGAGTCCGGTACCGCGTGCGGTGTTGGCCCGTGCCTCTTCGCGGCTCATCAGCCACGCGAGGGCCACGCCGCCGAGTCCGCCAGCGGTGTTCGAAAGGAAATGACGCCGCGACAGCAGCGGCGTGGATGAGGAGGGGTTACCGGACATAGACAAACTCCGTTGAATTGAGGAGCGCCCAGCAGACGTTGGCCACGCCACGTTCGCGGGCTGCCGTTTCGGCTGCCTGAAGTTCCATCGCACTCGGCGGCCGGCCCAACGCCAACCGATAAGCCGCGTCGACCACGGCCCCGGGTTGGGCCCCCGTTCCAGCAAGCCCACCCGCGCGCACCGCCAGTGCCGCCGCCTGCCGCTGGACGAACGAACTGTTCATCAAGCCGAGCGCCTGCAAGGGCGTCGTTGTCACGCCCCGGCGGGGCGTCTTCACCGAGGGATCCGGGCAATCGAAGGCGTCCAGCAGCGGATCCTTCCCGGAGTTGATGTTCATCCGATACACCGTCCGTCGGTTGAACTCCGGCTCCCCCTTGTCGAACAGGTGATAGAACGTCGCGCCGTACTCCGAGATGGTGAACGGACGGAAGCTCGGGCCACCCATCTGCAGGTTGATTTCCCCGCTCGCCGCCAGCATGGCATCGCGCACCGCCTCGGCCTCGAGCCGCCGCGGAGAGAACCGCCACAGCCAGCGATTGTCCGCGTCCACCCGCAATGCCTCCGGCCGTGCGTCGGCCGATTGCCGATAGGTTGCCGAGGTCACGATCCAGCGATGGATGGATTTCAGGCTCCACCCGCCGGAGACAAACTCGGAGGCCAACCAATCCAGCAATTCGGGATGCGAAGGGGCCGTTCCGCTCCGCCCCAGATCGCTCGGTGTCGCCGCCAACCCCTGTCCGAAATGGAAATGCCAGAGTCGGTTCACCATCACCCGCGCCGGAAGCGGATTGGACGGATGAGCCAACCACTCGGCGAACTTCAACCGCCGCTGAGCCTCGGGGGCTTCCGCCGCCAGACCAAGGTCCGATGGGATCGAACCGACCGCCCGGAGCCCCGCCGGGACGGCCACATCCCCCGGCGATTTCACGTCGCCCCGCTTGAGGACACGCGTGGGCTCGGGCTGGACCCGCGTGCCGACGTAGGCCACCGGACCGGCCTTCGACATCCGCTGGACCATTTCCTGCGCCGACGCCACACGCTTGCGTCGGGCCTCGCGTTCCAACCGTTCCTCTGGCGTCAGCGCGGCGATCATCTCGGCGGTGGAAACCGCCACCCCGCCCGACTGGAACGTGCGCTTCACTTCCGCCGGACTCAGCGCGCGCTCGTGCAGGGCTGCCTGTCGGACAGCACCGGTCAGCCACGCCCGCGTACCACCTTCGTGACGCCGCCCAATCACCACGCGGGCTTCGCCGGCCTTGAAGGTCTGGAGACCGGAACCCGGCTTGTACGGCTGACCGTACGGCTCCCCGTTCCGGAAAAGGGCCACGGTGCCGTCGGACGCATAAACCGCCGCCACATGCACCCAAGCCCCGGCTGGCGCGTCCTCCGCGGGCGCCTCCACATCGCGGGTGCGGGCGAACCCCTCGCTTCCGGCCATCCACTTCCCGGACTGTCGTTCGCCAAAGACGATCGCGTCGAACAGCCCCCACCCTTCTTTTCGAGCGAGATCACCGCACCGCCCCCCTGCTTGAGGTCGGCAAGACGGACCCACGCCTCCAGGGTCTTCTCGCGGACATCACGCGCGAGAACTGGCGCCTCGAAATAGGCCCCCTCGGACGGCAGTTCGAGGCCGCCTTCGACCAACCGTGCGCCACCGTGAGCCTGGCCGGGAGCCGCGCCGGTTTCCTTCGCAGCGAAATTCCACAGGAACGCAGGGGACGGACCTGGCTCGCGGCTCTCGGTTCCGCGACCCGCAGCCACCCGCATCACCACGGCACGCTCCAACTCGCTGACCGACGCCTCGGCATCGGCGAGCCCCTTGCGGGCAGTTGCCAGGCGAGCCTCCCGGTCTGCCTTGTCGGCGGCACTCTCGACCGTGCGGTCGCCATGACGCACGCCATCGAACACCGCCTTAACCCGGTAGTAATCGGCCAGCGGAATGGGATCGAACTTGTGGTCGTGGCACCGCGCGCAATTGACCGTCAACCCGAGGAACGTCTGGCCCACCACGCTCACCAAGTCCTCCATCTCCTCCTCACGGGTGATGGCCCGCTGGGTCGCGTTGGCCTGCGCGTTCCCCGCCTGATCCCACGGGCCCGATACCAGCAATCCCGCAGCGATGATCCCTTCGGAGGTGACCGGTTCCATCACATCGCCCGCGATCTGCTCGCGGATGAAGCGGTCGTACGGCTTGTCCTCGTTGAAACTCCGGATCACGTAATCCCGGTAGTGCCACGCATGGTCGCGGAACCGGTCGTACTCGAATCCCTGGCTCTCCGTGTAGCGGACGACGTCCAGCCAATGACGCGCCCAGCGCTCTCCATACCGGGGTGAAGCCAGCAGCCGTTCGACCAGCTTCTCATAGCGATCGGCCGCGGGGTCAGCGAGGTAGGCTTCGACCTCGGCAGGGCTCGGCGGCAACCCGATCAGGTCAAAGTACACGCGGCGCACCAGATCCCGCGGGGACGCCGGCGGGTTCGCGGACAACCCCTGCGCCTTGAGCGCCTGCCGGACGAACGCGTCCACCGGATGCACCCCGGCCTGCACTTCCACCCGACGCACCGGTTGCAGCGACCAGTGGGGCGCGGTGGACGTCGGTTCCGCAGCCGTCCCATCAAAGCCGGAACCAAGGCAAAGCAGCACCGCCATCGCCCAGGGCAACAGGGCGGGACAGGCAGGAGACTTCGTGGACGCTTGTGACTTCATGGGACCGTTCACACGTTCTTCCAGATTCCCTGCGCCAACCCAAGCCCTGAGATTGGGGAGTTTGATGCCCAGCCACGGCCTTCCCGCTTGAAGGCCGCGTGCCCCCACGCGGCGCATCCTTCAACCCCGCCGGGTGAGGGTACCCGGCCTTCAATGGGCAAACCCTCATCTCCCCGCGATGAAGCCGGCGTTCACCCAATCCGCGAAATCCTCACGCGATCCATCCCCGGCATCCATCGCCACCAACGTGACCACCGCCGCCCCTTCCGGAATCGGCACGTCAAACCGCCACGCCGGTGACAGCACCCGCATCACCGGACTGGCCGCCGCCTCGCGACCGTCGATGAACACCTTGAACACCACCGTCGGATGCTTCGCGAGATTGGATCCGTTGCTCACCCGGACCACCTGTTCGTCCACGCCGGCCAAGGCCACGAAGCGCTTCCATCCCGGCTCCACGGCATAGGCCAGCGCACACGTCGCGTGCACTCCAAGACCGTTCGTCCAACCCCGGCGATCGATCCGCAGTTCACCGCCTTGGTTCGACCGATTCCGCTGTGGCTCCTTCGCCGTCCCCGAGTAGCGCGTCTGTCCACCGTAGGTGTGCCCGAACCCCACGTTGCGGATGGGTTTCAGGTCACCGATGAACACGTCCGGCATCGGTGGCACCGCGCCCATCTTGTGGAATGCGCCTTCCGAAGGACG